>NZ_JOEH01000010.1 GCF_000719095.1 Streptacidiphilus jeojiense
CAACCCACCGACACCACCGACCCGACCGCCCTCACCGCCTAACCTCACAACCAGATCACCGACTGGCCGTCAATACACCACGCCAGCAGACGTGACCCGTTGCCCACCCGTGGCCATTCAGCTCCCACACCAGTTGCAGTTCGCGCGTCATCATCCCCCCCTGCGATCGCCGACTCCAAGATCTGTTTCTCACGCACCCGCCGCCAGAGAGAGTGGAGGGCCCGATCCTATCGACGGACGTGAACGGAGTCTGGGCTACCAACCGGCACCTGTCGACGGCTGTCGTTACTGAGCGATGTTGGCTACCCCGCACGGCCAAACGGCGGTCCGCTGATGATCGACGCCTGGTGTCAGCGAGGTGCCTGGGCTTGGATGGCTTCATGGCCTTCGAACGCGCCGATGACATCGTCCGCTGCGGATATCTGCCTGCCATGCGCACCAAACGCGCGCCCTGGCAGGACCCTGTCTTCGTGCCGGCCGAGTTCCTAGCGATCAGCAGGTGCCTCGTAAGGGATCTGCCGCGACCCGAATTTTGGGATTGGTACATCAACCGAACTGACGCTGATCGGGCCCACGCGCAGTGCCCATCCTCGGAGGGACTGCTGGCTGTAGGTCTGGTGGGCGACGACGCTCGTGTCTTCTTGGAGGAACACGGAGCCCCCTGGGGTCGACCCCCTTCAGTAACGGGGAGAACTTCTTCCCCCACGCCTTTCGACCTGGTGGCCGCGAGAGCGTCCATGCCCGCGGACTCCGAGCCGTTGGGCTTCGACGTCGTGGGGGTCGAGTATGGCGTCTCAATGATGCATTCATGGATGTGCCACAGCTACGAGGCGCGCGCGTGGGAGGAATTGGGCCTGCGTCTCGACGCTGGCGGCCTGTTCGAAAGCTACGAGAGCGCAGCTCGGGTCCTTGAATGGATGGAAGCTCGGCCGCCGGAGGAAGCGCCAGAGCCTGTCGCGTGGACCGTGGTTGTCATCGCCTCCTGCAGGCCGTCGACTGTACGGGGTGCTGCGGATGCTCGACCGATGACACCCTGAGCTTGGGAATCACAGCAGGTCACGAGCCCATATGACTCCTGACCTGCTGTGATGGGGTAGACGGACTGCGGCCATCCGCCAACGAAGGGCCGGAACTCACCGTGGATCACCGCCGCTTCTGGTGCGCATCTGGTGCGAGCACAAGGCAGGCCCCTCAACTCAGTTGACTGGGACGGAGTCGGTTAGCTCTACTGCAATGAACCCATCCGGAGGAGCGATGACAGAGCTGCCCGAAAGTGTAGATCGCGACATCTTGGACAGTCACATGATCCACGCGCTCAGGACGATTCGTGAGTCGCAGGGGTGTTCCCTTCATGAGGCCCTTGATCTCCTCCAAGAGCGATGCCAGGTGCTTCGGCCCGAGCCGCCCAATCGAGTATCCGAAGACCGCTCTCGTGTACTGCGCTTTGAGCCTGACGGCTCTCTGATGGTGATCGAAGACCTGCCAGAGGAGTAGATGCCGAGGAAGTGACACCCCGGATCTCTGACCTGGGATGGAACCGCCGATCAATCCCCTGACCTGCCGGGGAGTGATCGGCGGTTGTCGTCGTTGTGCACCTTTGGCCACCCTCGCACGGCCCAGTGACGGCCCGAGAGTCCTTGGCAGAGTTGCACATCCTGGACAGGATCCACCTTGGCAAACGACCACACGCCAGTGACGGACGACGAGGTTGTGGATGCGGTGCGTCAGGCCGCGCAGGGGAAGGATTTGCCCGCCCCTGCGACGGAGCAAGCCATGGCAGATGCTGAGGCGATCATCGGCTACCCGCTACCGCCCTTGCTTCGTCACCTGCACACCGAACTCGCCAACGGCGGATTCGGTCCCAATGACGGCATCGTCGGTGTACGAGGTGGACGCACCTACCAAGGCGACCTCATCGACCTCGCGGAACTGTACGAAGCCGGTCCCGACCCTGAGGGCCGCATACCCGCCGGAGTAGTACCGATCTACGACTGGGGCGGCACCGGTTGGTCGATGGTGGACTTCCGCGACCCGGCTGCACCGATGTGGTGGAACGAGGATGGTGAGGCCTGGCTACAAAACCAGACCCTGGCAGAGTGGCTGGTGCAGGCAACGGCTGGCACCTGGAAGCCGCCTCACTGGAGCGAGAATCCAGCGAGCCGTTTCCCTGAGTCGGGCTCGTAGCAGTCGGCAAGCCGAGGGCCGCGAAGAACTCCGCAGGAACCATACTCCCGCCTGCTGCCATCCCCCCACCTCAGCCATGAACCCACGGTGGCCGCCGGTCGGACCGTGGCCATCCCGAAGCCGGAGCACCCCCGCCGGAGGCATCGTCCTGGACGTGGACCCTCGTGCTGCCTGGGCACTGGTGGGCGTCTCTCTGGCATGCCCTTGGGCCTATTTCCTGCGGGCGCGCGGGGTGGCGAGCCGTGCCGGCGCGGGGCGAAGACAGACATCCGATGCGGTTGATCAGTCAAGAGCGGTGACGATGCCTTTGGGACTTGGCACACTGCAGGTCATGACGACGGACGATGCGGGCGGGGATGTCACCGAGGCAGCGTGGCAGAAGTTGCTCCGCAGTGACCGGGTGGACAGCGCACTGGTGCAGGCGGCCTATGCGGAGCCTCGGTTGCGGCAGCTCTTTCCCTGGGTCGGCATGTGGGAGCTGCACTTCAGCCGGTGCACGGAACATCCTCCGACGTGGGACATTCCATACATTGCCCCGCTGAAGGGCGGGGGCTTTCTCGTGGCGGGACCCTCACGCGAGCAGAGCGTCGGTCCTGCCGAGAGCGCCGAGACGGCGGCCGCGATTGTGGTTGAGCACCTTCCGGCCGTTTGCGGCCCCGCTTTCCTAGGCAACCGGCACGAACTGGCGGAGAAGGAGCAGAGCAACCCGCAGTGAGTTCTGGCGCCACTCCGATGGGGTCATACTGCGACAGGGGTCGATCGCGGGTTGGGGAAGGCGGTCTGCTCGTCGTAGAGGATCCGCTGGGTCAGGCAGTGGTGCAGGCAGCCGAGCACGCGGTTGAACAGGTTGCGTTGGGCGGCGGTGTGTCGCTCCTCGCCTGCTCGGCGGCGGTCGTAGTGGGCTCGGGCGCCTGAGGAGGCGGTCAGGGCGGCGAAGGCCCAGAGGTAGCCGACGGCAGCCAGGCGCTGATTCTTGATGTGCCTGGCCAGCACGGTCGTCCTCTTGCCCGAGGCGCCCGGGTGATGGGGGCGGCGCCAGCGTAGGCCTTGACGGCGCGAGCGTCGGCGAAGCGGGAGCGGTCGTCGCCCAGCTCGGCCAGGACCCGGGCGCCGGTGAGTGATCCGAGTCCAGGAAAGCTGGTGATGATCTCGGCGTCCGGATGGGTCTCGAAGGACGCGACAGTCGCGGCTTCCAGCTCGTCGGCGCTGGTGCAGGCGGCGTCGAACTGTCGCAGCAAGGCGCGGGTCTTGGTGCCCATGGCCTGTTCGACCAGGGGTGGTTGCTGCATCTGGGGTTCACGCAGGAGCGTGTGGAGGCGTTCGACCTCGGGCTCGATCTCGCGCTGGCGGCCGGCCTTCTTAGGCTGGGAGCGCAGCTGCGTCCGGGTCAGGCGGGCGGCCTCGGCAGGGGTGGGGGCGGCGGCCAGCACAGTGTGGGCGACGGGTGAGGCGATGCCCTCGCGGAAGTGGGCGAAGACGGGCAGAAAGCCGGGGTAGTACTGGGGCAGGTGAGAGCGGAGCCTGTTGCCGGCCTGGGTGCGGTCCCAGACGGCGTCCTGTTGGGCGCGGGCCAGGACCGTGATGGCCTGGGCGAGTTCGCTGTCCGCGAGCAGCGGCCGGTGCTCCGCGATGTCGGTGCGCAAGATGTTGGCCAGGACCTTGGCGTCCAGGTGGTCGGACTTCTTCCCCGCCAGGGTGTAGCGGGACCGGTAGCGGGCCGCGGTCAGCGGGTTGATCGCGTGGACAGGTCTGCCGGTCGCGCGCAGGCAGGCCACCAGCAGGCCGTGGGAGGTCTCGATGGCCACCGGCATCCGGGACTCCGGGCTGTCGCCGTGTTCGGCCAGCAGCTCCAGCAGGCGGGCCAGTCCGGCTGCGGTGTCATCGATGCGGAGCTTGGCTAAGAGGACTGCGTCCTGGTCGATCAGGGCCACGTCGTGGTGATCGCTGGCCCAGTCGATCCCGCAGAACACTCGGGGCATCGATTCCTCCTCCTGGTCGCGCTGATATCTGTTCTGGTCACAGCCGTGTGGGATGCGCGTCTCCCTAATGGAAGGACTGAGGGGCCCGTCATCCGATTAGCCGTTCGCAATCCAAGCGACCCGCAGGGCCCTCGGTCAGTTGCGGGAACTCCCGGTTCCCGGATCAGTTGAGAGGTGACCCCTGCAGGTGGCTTGGACCACGACGCTAACGGCTGTGCTGTGGATGGGGCGCGCGGAACGGCGGGGCCGGGCCGCGCGCCCCCAAGGACGCTGAGGACAGCCCGCACGCATGAGGGGCCGGCTCTGTCTTGAGAGGTCAACGCCTCCGGAGCGAATACGGATCACCTCATGGCGGCGACCATCCCCAGCAACGTCACGCCGACGAGTCCTACGAAGTCCACCAGCGAGACGACTTACGGCCCCATTAGGAGCGCAGGCGCGAGCGCGCCGCGCCGCGCGCCCGGCGGAGCGTGCGACGCCGGGTGCCTTGAACCCGTAGAGAATGTTGTTACTCACGAGCCTCAACGTGCTTGTCCTACTTCGGCTGATGCCACAGGTCGGCGTCAGCCGATACCGCTCGCTGGCGCCCTGGACGGGGGCCCGGCTCTTCGTGTGCGGGCCTCGGCCAGTCGGCGTCCTCGCTCGGCGGCGCGGAACAGGGCCTGAGCCACATGCTCGGCATCGTCCGGGCTCAGGTGGATCTCATCGGTCCACAGCACCGACAGGCGGACAGTGCCATTCAGTAGGTTCGTAGCGACGTCCACCTCGACACCGTTTCCAGTGACGTCGGTGACGTTCAGATTCTGGTCACTGCTGTAGGCACTCACGCCGTCAAGCATGCCCGGCTGCCGTCTGCTCCATCGATGCTCTGGGTCGCGCACTGATCGGCCATCCGCTCCAGCTGATGTTTCCTCAAGGTCACGGCCTGGACTGCCGATCTATGAGGTGACCATCAATGAAGCCTGCAGCGCATCGAACATGTTGCGAAGTTCAGTGGTGTCGATCGGATTGATTTCCATCTGCAGGTGACACACGTTGTCGTCGCCGTGGGGCGTCAGATGCACGAAGAAGGCATAGCCATCCTCGACGGGCTCGGCGGTGAGCGTCAGCGGGTTGTTACGGCCGGAGGTAACGGCTGCCGAGAAGCGCTGGCCCGATGGTTGACGTAGGTGGGACAGCATCCGGGCGGCGAAGTCAGTGGCCTCTTGGACGCTGAGGTACGCGGGGAAGTCGGCCGTCATCCAGGAGCACCAATCGGCAGTGACCCGCCAGTTCTCCTCGCCGGTCTGATTGTCCCCGCCGGTCTGAATCAGCTCCACCCACGCGTCATCGTTGCCGAGGCGTATCCGCGGTGTCTTCATCGTCATCCTTCGGCATCTGTGTCTCCAGCTGATGATCCCATGGGGCGGATCTCTGAGGTCGGAAGTCACCGCGCCTGGGCTCGATCACCAACCTGGCGAACCTACGCGATCACCAGGTCCACCATCGGCAGGAAGACTACGGGCCGCACTGTCCATCTGATGCGGGTGTCTGCATAGCTGATGTCTACAGCACATGGCTGGTTGCGGTTCAAGGCTTCGATGTCGTCGATGTAGCCCGAGCGGATCCAGCTCAATGCGCCTTCGACTTCATCGGGGTCAAGCGATAGGGCTACCGTCCTGACCACTCCCCGGATCCAGCGGACGGCCTCACTGGCGGTGGCTGCTCTGAACGGGAACCCGGCGACAACGGCGGGGCGCCCTCCGGTGGCTGGGCTTTGTGTCCAGCACTCGCACAAGTAGCCAGGGTGGAGGGTCAGTACGTCGGGTGAGTTCACTGGGTACTCCTGGTGGGGCGGGCCGACAGGATGTAGCGGGTGGTGTCCTCGCAGATCGAGAGGGTGTACATCTCGCCGCGGGCCAGGGCGAATAGCGCCCGCTCGTGCTCGGCGCTGTCGCGGAGCCATGCATGCGCCGGCCTGGTGGCTGCGGCGTCGGGCTGTTCAAGGACGTGCTGGGTTCGGTGGCGTGCTGGTCGAGCCGAGCCAGAAGCTTCGACTGTCGTGGAGCGAGTAGGCGAGCGCTTCGCACCAATAGCCGGTGCTGAGGGGCGATTCGCGTAACCAGTGGAGTCGGTCCAGCGTCAGGAGCACGGCAGACTCCCCGGGGCGGATCGCGGCATAACAAGCTCTGCTGTGACGGTCTGGCCATGCGAACTTGGGCGGACGTCGAAGTGCGTGGCCAGGAGGGAGACCATGTCCAGCCCTCGGCCCTGCGTCGCCTCGGAACCGGGGTGCTTGATCTCCGGGCTGGTGTCGGACTTCCCGTCGTCAGTCACCGAGATCGCGAGTGCGTGCTTCGACAGGGCGAGAACCACGTGGAAGGCGCCGCTGGGCTCCCCGCTGGCGGTGTGGCGGAGGGCGTTGGTGCCGAGCTCGCTGACGATCAGTACAGCCTCGTCGACGTACGGCTGCTCGCCCAGGATTTCGCGTACCCAGCGGCGGGCCCGGCCGATTTCCTCTGGAAATCCTGGGCAACTGAGCCCCCAGACCCGCAGACAACTCATATACTCGTCCATACAAGTTCCTTTATGCTGGTAGGCCACCATGGGTAGTGGGTTCGGGCTAGATGAGTTTGACGCCGTCGTGTGCTCGGACTGCGGGCGGCGATGCTGCGTCCAGGGCATCCAGGACACGGATCGCGTATGCCTCGTCGACAAGGTCGGTGACCTCGTCGCGGGTGGCCCAGCGGAGGGCTCGGGTCTCGTCGCCGGTGGTCAGATCGCCGTCGATCGCTTCGCAGCGGAAGACCATGGCAATGATCAAGCGGGTCATGTTCTTGTACACGCCGGTGAGGGTCGCCGGGAGTGCGATCTTGATGCCGGTCTCTTCGAGCACCTCGCGCTGCAGGGCATCGGGGATGGTCTCGCCCGGCTCCAACACACCGCCCGGCGGCTCCCAGTGACCGTTGTCCCGTCGCTGAACCAGAAGCGCGTGGCCCCGGTCATCGACGATGACCCCGGCGACACTCACGGAGTGCGGGCGATCAGCTTCAGCCGTCACGTTGCTTGGTCCCCTCGAATTGCTGGGCTCCCCCACCGTAGCAACTATGCTCAGCCACTCGTCTAGATATCTGTAGGAGATCCCATGCCGCCGCTCTCCTCCGGCCTGCTCGGTGCGCTGGACCCAACCAGCGACCGCGCCGTGTTCCGGCAGATCGCCGACCAGCTCCGCGAGGCAATCGACACGGGACGCTTCGCCGAGGGCGACAAGCTTCCCTCGGAGACCGAGTTGGTCGGGCACTACGGCGCATCGCGGATGACCGTCCGCAGCGCGATCTCCATCCTCCAGGGAGAGGGGCTGGTCGTCGCCGAGCACGGAAAGGGCGTGTTCGTGCGTCCGCGTCCCCCGGTCCGGCGACTTGCCTCGGACCGCTTCGCGCGCCGGCACCGTGAGCAGGGCAAGGCGGCCTTCACCGCAGAAGCGGAAGCCGCGGGGAGCCGTCCGGAGGTCGATGGCCTGGTGGTGCGGGAGGAGAAGCCCTCACCGGACATCGCCACACGCCTGGGCGGTGTGCGGAAAGTCCTGACCCGCCGGCGTCGATACCTGCTGGACGGGCGGCCGGTCGAGTTCGCCATCTCCTACCTCCCGCTCGACCTGGCGCGGAACACACCCATTGCCGAGCCCAACCCCGGCCCCGGGGGGATTTACGCCCGCCTCGAAGAACTCGGGCACCGCCTGGACCACTTCGACGAGGAGATCCGGGCCCGCATGCCCACCCCCGACGAGGCGAAGACGCTGCGCCTGGCCGCCGGGGTGCCCGTGATCCACCTGATCCGCACGGCCTACGACACCGAGGGTCGCCCGGTGGAGGTCTGCGACACCCTCATGGCCTCAGACGCCTACGTCCTGGCCTACCAACTGCCCGCCACCTGACAGCCAGGCGCCGAACACGGACAACAAAGAACCCCCGGGCCGTCGGCCAGGGGGCTTGTCTGGAGCGGGTGACGAGAATCGAACTCGCGCTCTGAGCTTGGGAAGCTCATGTTCTACCATTAAACTACACCCGCGTGATCGGCCGTCAGGTAGGGCCGACAGCTTTACTCTACCCCATGGCCCCGGTCGGTCGCACCGACCGTGTGGGCGGGGTGGAATCTCTCGGAGACGGTCTCGTGCGGGTGTCCGCACCGGGTCTCCCGCAAGCCCTCGGACGGGTGATGTTTTCGCGGACGCGGCGTGGGTGCGGCGGGTGGTGGGGGAGGGGCGCTGCGGCGTACTGTGGCGGGCGGGTTCCGGGGTGGGTATCGAGGTGGTTTCCGGTCGGCGTGCCATGGGCTTGGATGTCCGGAACATCCCCTAATGTGACAACGCCGTCCCCGGGCGACGCAGTCGGTCGAACACCCCGGACCACCAGCGCAGCAGAGCGAGTTGGCCCTGGTCGGCCACCGCCCGCGCGGTTGGGCACGGCACGTCGTCCGATGGGGAAAGGAAGCAATGGAGCGCACAGTCGTCCGTTGTGCCGAGGGGCACCTGTTCAGCACCGCCACGTTCCCGCTGCAGAATCTCGGGCCCGGGAGACTCGGCCCAGGCCGGCTCATCCGGTGTCCCCTCTGCGCCAGACTGCGCAGCTCCGTACCGGCCGATCTCGGCACCCTCACGGGTGAGCAGATCCAGCAGGCGCTGCGGCGGGAGGCCGCCGAGTTCCTGGCCTGAGCGCCCCGAGGGAGCGCGATACGTCAAGCGGGCCCCCGCCGGATTGGGCGGGGGCCCGTCCGTGCACGTAACCTCGTGGCGTGCTGCTCTCAGACAAGGACATCCGGAACGAGATCGAGTCCGGTCGCGTGGTCATCGACCCGTACGACCCGGCCATGATCCAGCCGTCCAGTATCGACGTACGGCTCGACCGGTTCTTCCGGGTGTTCGAGAACCACAAGTACCCGCACATCGACCCCTCGGTCGAACAGCCGGACCTCACCAGGCTGGTGGAGCCGGACGGCGACGACGCCTTCATCCTGCACCCGGGTGAGTTCGTGCTGGCCTCGACCTACGAGGTGATCACGCTGCCCGACGACGTCGCCTCGCGGCTGGAGGGCAAGAGTTCGCTGGGACGGCTGGGGCTGCTCACGCACTCGACCGCGGGCTTCATCGACCCCGGCTTCAGCGGGCATGTGACCCTGGAGCTCTCCAATGTCGCCACGCTGCCGATCAAGCTCTACCCCGGGATGAAGATCGGGCAGCTGTGCCTGTTCCGGCTCAGCTCCCCCGCCGAGCACCCGTACGGCTCGGAGAAGTACGGCTCGCGCTACCAGGGGCAGCGCGGGCCGACGCCGTCACGCTCGTACCTCAACTTTCACCAGTCGAAGATCTGAGCGAGCAGCCCCCAGGGCCAGGCCTCAGCGGCGCTTCGGCGTGGTGACGGCGACCAGTTCGCTGCCGTCCTCGTTCAGGCGCAGCTCGGTGCTGAGCGCGGCCAGCTCTCCCAGGTGGTGCAGATGGGTGCCGCCGCAGAAGATCGAGGCGTTGCCCTCGGGCAGGTCGCAGGCCCAGCGGCGGCGGGCGGTGAGCTCAGGGCCCGGGGCCTCGACGCGGACCGGGGCGTCGGCGGCGACCCAGGCGGCCAGCCGGGCGTTCACGGCCTCGGTGAGCGCCGGGAGCTCGGCGGCGAGGTCGTCCGCGGTGAAGCCCTTCTTCCGCAGTGACTTGCCGATGCGGTAGGTGTCGGTGCTGGCGTTCACGTCCATCCGCGAGCTGTCCATCGCCAGGCTGTCGAAGTCCGGGTGGCCCAGGGCGTCGGTGCGGCCCGGGTCCTTGCGCCAGCGCGGGGCGAGGGCCTCGTTGAGGGCCAGCGCCAGCAGGTGGCAGCCGGTGTGCGCGGCGCTGAGCGCGGCCCGGCGCTCGGCGTCGACCCGCAACTCGACCTCGGCGCCGACGGCCACCGGCTCGTCGGTGATGTGCACGACCAGCCAGGCCCAGCCCTCCTCGCCGCGCCGCACCGGGATGTCCGTGCCCAGCAGCAGGGTCCCCTCCGGGCCCACCGCACCGGTCACGCAGTCGCGGACGGCGACCCCGCCGAGGGTGCCGGTGTCGGCCGGCTGGTCGGGCCAGCTGTGATCCAGCGGGTGGAACGGGGTCTCCGCGGTGACCACGGCGTAGCCGCCGGCCGGCAGCGGCTCGACGGAGAGGACGGTCGAGCGGCCTTCGACCGCCCCGGCCGGAAAGCTCACCTGGGTGGACGTGGTGACGGGGTGGGACATCGCGGTTCTCCTGGGACAGGGCAACGAGGCGCGGGGCAACAGCGCAGAGGTTAATGAGGCACAGGTCGATGGGGCGTACCCGCCCCATCCTGCCTGATCCCGGCGCCGGTCAGCTCAGTGTCGGCAGCTTGATCACGACCAGCAGCAGGATCAGCTGGATCGACGCCGCCCCCGCCGCCTTCGCCCACGGCAGGTCGTGCAGCTGCCGCACCATCGCCGTCAGCAGCCAGACGCAGTACAGCCAGGTCAACCAGCCCAGCAGCTGGACGAACCCGTTGTCCGACGGCAGGAACAGCGAGAACAGCAGCCTGGGCGCGTCGGTGGCAAAGGAGATGATCATGGCGAAGCCGATGGTGGGCGCCCAGGCGCCGTCCCCGCCCAGCCTGCGGCCGAGCACATGGGTGACCCCGCCGAACATCAGTCCGGCGATGATCATGCCGACCGCGCTGGACAGCACATAGGTCAGCGCCAGCGAGAAGGTCGAGTTCAGCACCGAGTCCCGGGTGTCCCCGAAGCCGAAGACCGCGAGCGCCCCGTAGACGGCCGAGACGATCAGCGCCACCGCCCACACCTGGTGCCCGCGCATCTGCGCGAAGGTGCGGTGCGGATGCCGGAAGATTCCGGCCAGCAGCGGGCGCCAGGCCAGCCGCGCGGCGCTGACCTGCGGGTGAGCGGTGCCGGCCCGGTAGGTGGTGACATGCGTGGTGCCGCCGCCGGACCCGTTCGTGTCGGCCATGCCGGCACCGGCACCGGCAGCGTCGCCGGCACCGTAGTAGGACGGCTGCCCCGGCCCCCCGTCCGGGACCTGGACGGTGAACGCCCTGGTGTGCCCCGGCTGGTCGTCGTAGCGGTCCGGCTCAGGAGTGGGGGGCGGCGCCGCCGGCATCTGCCGGCCGCCGCCCCTGCCGAAGCTGAATCTGTTGCTGCGCACGTATGGACGGTACCCGCACAACGGCCGCTGTCCCCATCGCAGTGATCGACAGCGGCCGCTTGCAGCGCAGTTGTGACACCGTCACACCCGGGTGACACGCACCGGCGCACAGACGCGCACCCGGGTACGGGTCACGCGGCCCGGCAGGCCCGGCAGGCCCGGGCGGCCCGGCAGACGGACCGCCCGGCACCCGGCCACGGGTCAGGCGGACGGCACCGGCTCCTGGTCGTCCGCCGGGGCCGCGGGGGCCTCCGGGACGGCCTTGACCGAGTCCAGCAGCAGCTGGGCCACGTCCACCACCCGCAGGTTCTCCTTGGCCTGGCCCTCGCTCTTCTTGCCGTTGGCGCTGTCGGACAGCATCACCAGGCAGAACGGGCAGGCGGTGGAGATGATGTCGGGGTTGAGCGACAGCGCCTCGTCCACCCGTTCGGTGTTGATGCGCTTGCCGATCCGCTCCTCCATCCACATCCGCGCGCCGCCGGCGCCGCAGCAGAAGCCGCGCTCCTTGTGACGGTGCATCTCCTCGTTGCGCAGTCCGGGGACGGCCGCGATGATCTCGCGCGGCGGGGTGTAGACCTTGTTGTGCCGGCCCAGGTAGCAGGGGTCGTGATAGGTGATCAGACCCTCGACCGGGTTGACCGGGACCAGCTTGCCCTCGTCGATCAGGTGCTGCAGCAGCTGGGTGTGGTGGATGACCTCGAAGTGGCCGCCCAGCTGCGGGTACTCGTTGGCGATGGTGTTGAAGCAGTGCGGGCAGGTGGCCACGATGCGCTTGACCGGCGCGTCTTCGAGGACCGTGCTCAGCGTCTCCACGTTCTGGGCGCCGAGCATCTGGAACAGGAACTCGTTGCCCAGACGGCGGGCCGAGTCACCGGTGCAGGACTCCTCCTTGCCGAGGATCGCGAACTTCACGCCCGCGGTGTGCAGCAGCTCGGCGAAGGCCTTGGTGGTCTTCTTGGCCCGGTCCTCCAGGGCGCCGGCGCAGCCGACCCAGTAGAGGTACTCGACCTCGGCCGGATCGATGTCCTCGCCGATGACCGGGACCTCGATGCCGGTCTCCTTCTTCAGCTCCTTCACCCAGTCCAGCCGGGCCTTGGTGGCCATGCCCCACGGGTTGCCCTTGTTCTCCAGGTTCTTGAGCATGGTCCCGGCCTCGGTCGGGAAGGAGCTCTCGATCATCACCTGGTAGCGGCGCATGTCGACGATGTGGTCGATGTGCTCGATGTCCACCGGGCACTGCTCCACGCAGGCGCCGCAGGTGGTGCAGGACCACAGCACATCGGGGTCGATGACCCCGTTCTCCTCCGCAGTTCCGATCAGCGGGCGCTCGGCCTCGGCCAGCGCCGCCGCCGGGACGTTCGCCAGCTGCTCCGCCGTGGCGGTCTCGTTGCCCTCGGCGTCCTTGCCGCCGCCAGCGAGCAGGTACGGGGCCTTGGCGTAGGCGTGCTCCCGCAGGTTCATGATCAGCAGCTTGGGCGACAGCGGCTTGCCGGTGTTCCAGGCCGGGCACTGCGACTGGCAGCGGCCGCACTCGGTGCAGGTGGAGAAGTCCAACAGGCCCTTCCAGGAGAACTGCTCGACCTGGGAGACGCCGAAGACGGCGTCGTCGGCCGGGTCCTCGAAGTCGATCGGGGTGCCGCCGGAGGTCATCGGCAGCAGCTCGCCGAGGGCGACCTCGCCGCTCTCCTCGCGCTTGAAGTAGATGTTGAAGAAGGCCAGGAAGCGGTGCCAGGCCACGCCCATCGAGGGGTTGAGGCCGATGGTGATCGCCCAGGTGAAGGAGATCGTGATCTTCAGCATCGCGAAGAGGTAGATCAGGTTCTGCAGCGTCCCGGCGCTGAGCCCCTTGAACGCCAGCACGATCGGGTAGCTGACCGCGTAGGCCGCCTCGTAGTGGCCGACGCCGCCGAGCGCGCCCTCCAGGCCGCGCAGCATCAGGATGCAGATGCCGATGCCGAGGATCACGTACTCGACGAAGAACGCCTGCCAGGCGATCGACCCGGCGAAGCGGCTCTTGCGGCCGGCCCGGCCGGGCAGCGACAGCAGCCGGATCACGATCAGGGTGAGGATGCCGAGCGTGGTGAACAGCCCGACGACCTCCTCGAACAGCTCGTACGGCCACCAGTTGCCGATGACCGGCAGCGCGAAGTCGGCCTTGAACAGCTGGCCGAACGCGGTCACCAGGGTCAGCACCAGGCAGAAGAAGCCGGTGGCCACGAACCAGTGGGCCACCCCGACCACGCCCCAGGTGGTCATCCGGGTGTGGCCGAGGAACTCCTTGGCCACCGTCTTCACGCGCTGCGCCGGGTTGCCGGTGCGCATCCCGGCCGGCACATCTGCGCCGAGCCTGACGAAGGTGTAGATGTAAAGGGCGGCTCGCGCGGCCAGCGCGGTACCGACCAGTGTCGTGACCAGTGAGATCACGATCGCGGCGAGCTGCATCGCTCCGTCTCCTAGGGCTGGCGTGAGGCTGCGTGGGCCGGTGGGTCGGCCTGGCGGCCATGACAGTTCCACTGAGTGTACCGGTCGGTAACTTAGCCGGGAACCGGCGGGGACCGGCGGGCACGGTCAGCGGGACCCTACCCCGCACGGCGAGTCCCCGTTCATATGCCGCCGGTCACATGAGGCCATTCGGTGTATGGGCTATATAAAGTTGAGTCCGCTCCACTCAGCTCTGTTGACGAAGCGAGATCCGCAAGGCATGCTTGAGTCCGTCAAGCTCAACTTCCCCTCTGGAGGGTTCCACGATGGCTCGTGCGGTCGGAATCGACCTCGGAACGACGAACTCTGTCGTCAGCGTCCTCGAAGGCGGTGAGCCCACCGTCATCACCAACGCCGAGGGCGCCCGGACCACACCGTCCGTCGTCGCCTTCGCCAAGAACGGCGAGGTCCTCGTAGGCGAGGTGGCCAAGCGCCAGGCGGTGACCAACGTCGACCGGACCATCAGGTCCGTGAAGCGTCACATGGGCACCGACTGGAAGGTGAACATCGACGGCAAGGACTTCACGCCGCAGCAGATGTCCGCCTTCATCCTGCAGAAGCTCAAGCGCGACGCCGAGGCGTACCTGGGCGAGAAGGTCGCGGACGCGGTCATCACCGTCCCGGCCTACTTCAACGACTCGGAGCGGCAGGCGACCAAGGAGGCCGGTGAGATCGCGGGCCTGAACGTCCTGCGCATCGTCAACGAGCCGACCGCCGCCGCCCTGGCCTACGGCCTGGACAAGGACGACCAGACGATCCTGGTGTTTGACCTCGGTGGTGGCACCTTCGACGTGTCGCTGCTGGAGATCGGCGACGGCGTCGTCGAGGTCAAGGCCACCAACGGCGACAACCACCTCGGTGGTGACGACTGGGACCAGCGGGTGATGGACCACCTGGTCAAGCAGTTCCAGAACGGCCACGGCGTCGACCTGTCCAAGGACAAGATGGCCCTGCAGCGTCTGCGTGAGGCTGCCGAGAAGGCCAAGATCGAGCTCTCGTCCTCGACCGAGACCACGATCAACCTGCCCTACATCACCGCCTCCGCCGAGGGCCCGCTGCACCTGGACGAGAAGCTCTCGCGCTCCCAGTTCCAGCAGCTGACCTCGGACCTGCTGGACCGCTGCAAGACCCCGTTCCACAACGTCATCAAGGACGCCGGCATCCAGCTGTCCGAGATCGACCACGTGGTCCTGGTCGGCGGTTCCACCCGGATGCCCGCCGTCGCCGAGCTGGTCCGCGACCTGACCGGCGGCAAGGAGCCCAACAAGGGCGTCAACCCGGACGAGGTCGTCGCCATCGGCGCTACCCTCCAGGCCGGCGTGCTCAAGGGCGAGGTCAAGGACGTCCTGCTGCTCGACGTCACCCCGCTGTCCCTCGGCATCGAGACCAAGGGCGGCATCATGACCAAGCTGATCGAGCGCAACACCACGATCCCGACCAAGCGCTCCGAGATCTTCACCACGGCCGAGGACAACCAGCCGTCCGTGCAGATCCAGGTCTACCAGGGCGAGCGCGAGATCGCGGCGTACAACAAGAAGCTCGGCATGTTCGAGCTGACCGGCCTGCCGCCGGCCCCCCGCGGCCTGCCGCAGATCGAGGTCACCTTCGACATCGACGCCAACGGCATCATGCACGTCTCCGCCAAGGACCTCGGTACCGGCAAGGAGCAGCGCATGGCCGTCACCGGCGGCTCGGCCCTCCCCAAGGAGGACATCGCGCGGATGATGCGCGAGGCCGAGGAGTTCGCCGAGGACGACCACAAGCGCCGCGAGGCCGCCGAGACCCGCAACACCGCCGAGCAGCTCGTCTACACGACCGAGAAGTTCGTCAAGGACAACGAGGACAAGGTCCCCGGCGAGGTCAAGGACGAGGTCGCGGCCGCGGTCGCCGAGCTGAAGGAAGCCCTCAAGGGCGAGGACAGCGCCGTGATCCGCGAGGCCACCGAGAAGCTCTCGGCCACCTCGCAGAAGCTCGGCCAGGCCCTCTACGCCCAGGCCGGCGAGGGTGCGGCCGCCGCCGGCGGTCCGACCGACGCCCCGCAGGACGCCGCCGCCGGTGACGACGACGTCGTGGACGCCGAGATCGTCGACGACGAGAAGCGCGAGGGCGGTGCGCAGTGACCGAGGAGAAGACGCAGGGCGACGAGAAGGAGCCCGGCGCCGACTCCGCCGCCAAGGCCGAGGAGGGCTCCGGGAACGACGGAGCCCCCGAGGCCGCAGCGTCGGGCGCTGAGGAGCTGGCCGAGGCACGCAAGGCGCTCGCCGAGCGCACCGCGGACCTGCAGCGGCTCCAGGCCGAGTACCAGAACTACCGCAAGCGGGTCGAGCGGGACCGGGTGACGGTGCGTGAGATCGCCGTCGCCGCGCTCCTGGAGAACCTGCTCCCGGTGCTGGACGACATCGGCCGGGCGCGCGAGCACGAGGAGTTGACGGGCGGCTTCAAGTCCGTGGGCGAGTCGCTGGAGACCGTGGTCTCCAAGCTCGGGCTGCAGCAGTTCGGGAAGCAGGGCGAGCCCTTCGACCCGCAGCTGCACGAGGCCCTGATGCACAGTTACTCGTCCGACGTCACCGAGACCACGTGCGTGCAGATCCTGCAGCCCGGGTACAAGATCGGTGAACGGATCATCCGGCCGGCGCGCGTCGCCGTGGCGGAGCCCGAGCCGGGCGGCTCGGGCGAGGCCGAGGGCGGCAGCACGGAGGCCGAGTCGGCCGGCGCCAAGGGCGACGGTGGCGACGAGGACTGAACCGGTGGCGCCCGTGGGACCGTATGCCGGAGCTTCATGCTCCGGGGTGCGGTCCCACGGCACCATCCCCGACAGCGGATTTTCCATGAGTGCAATCTGTGAGGGAAGGAGGCGATTCCGTTGAGCAGCAAGGACTTCGTGGAGAAGGACTACTACAAGGTCCTCGGCGTGCCCAAGGACGCCACCCTCGCGGAGATCAAGAAGGCCTACCGCAAGCTGGCACGGGAGTTCCACCCCGACGCCAACAAGGGCGACCGCACTGCCGAGGAGCGCTTCAAGGAGATCTCCGAGGCCAACGACGTGCTGTCGGACCCCAAGCGGCGCAAGGAGTACGACGAGGCCCGGGCGCTGTTCGCGAACGGCGGCTTCCGTACCGGCGGCGGCGGGACCGGCGGCTTCGGCTTCGACTTCGGCGACCTCTTCAACGGTGGCCAGGGCGGCCAGTCCGGCACCTTCGGCGGCTCCGGGGGCGGCGGCGGGCTGGGTGACGTCTTCGGCGGCATCTTCAACCGCGGCGGCACCCGTACGGCCCAGCCGCGGCGCGGCGCGGACGTGGAGTCCGAGGTCACGCTGAGCTTCATGGAGGCCGTCGAGGGGACCACGGTCCCGCTCCGGATGACCAGTCAGGCCGCCTGCAAGACCTGCGCGGGGACCGGCGCCAAGGCCGGCACCACCCCCCGGGTCTGCCCGACCTGCGTCGGCACCGGCCACGTCCAGCGCGGCCAGGGCAGCTTCGCACTGTCCGACCCGTGCCGGGACTGCAAGGGCCGCGGGCTGATCGTCGACGATCCCTGCGAGGTCTGCCACGGCAGCGGCCGCGCCACCTCGGCCCGCACCATGCAGGTGCGGATCCCGGCCGGCGTCGCCGACAACCAGCGGATCCGGCTCAAGGCCAAGGGCGCCCAGGGCGAGCGCGGCGGCCAGCCGGGCGACCTGTACGTCACCGTGCACGTCCAGGACCACCCGGTGTTCGGCCGCAAGGGCGACAACCTGACCGTCACCGTCCCGGTGAGCTTCCCCGAGGCGGCGCTGGGCGGGACCATCCGGGTACCGACCCTGGGCGGTCCTGCGGTCAGCCTCAAGATCCCCGCGGGTACGGGCAACGGCCGTACGATGCGGGCCCGCGGCAAGGGCGCGGTCCGCAAGGACGGCACCCGCGGCGACCTGCTGGTGACCGTGGAGGTCGCGGTTCCGCCGGAGACCGAGGGCGAGGCCCTGTCGGCCCTGGAGAAGTACCGCGAGGCCACGGCCGAGGACGACCCGAGAGCAGCACTGTTCAAGGCGGCAGAGGAGGCCTGAGGTGATGGACGGCAAGAGAACCGGCTCGGCCGGGCAGTCCCAGTCGATCGGTGTGGGGCTGGGCGGCGGCCTGCCGGGCTCCGGCCGGGGGCGCGGGGCCCCGCGGGGCGGCGGCGTCGCCTACCAGCTGACCGAACTCACGCCGGTGTACGTCATCTCCGTCGCCGCGCAGCTCAGCGGGCTGCATCCGCAGACGCTGCGGCAGTACGACCGGCTCGGCCTGGTCAGCCCCGACCGTACGGCCGGGCGCGGCCGGCGGTACTCCGCACGGGACATCGAGCAGCTGCGCGAGGTGCAGCGGCTGTCCCAGGAGGAGGGCATCAACCTGGCCGGGATCAAGCGGATCATCGAGCTGGAGAACCAGGTGGCCGCGCTGCAGGCGCGGGTCGCCGAGCTCCAGGGCGAGGTCGCCTCGGCCGGCGTGGCGGCTTCGCAGCGCGAGGCGGCTGTGCATGCTTCGTATCGGCGGGATCTGGTGCCTTATCAGCAGGTGCAGCAGAGCAGTGCGCTCGTCGTCTGGCGGCCTAAGCGGTAGGTGCACGCGGTAGGTGGTTGCTGTTCGCGCAGTTCCCCGCGCCCCTTAGGTGCTGCAACTGGCCCAGTTGCACTTGCTAGGGGCGCGGGGAACTGCGCGAACAGCCATCTACGGTGGGTCAGACGGCCGGCAGCAGTGCCCCCGCGGTGAGGCCCCGTACCGTGCGGAAGGCCACCACGGTCCAGGCCGTGAGGAGTAGGGCGTACAGGGCCAGCGAGAGTGCGGCGAAGAGGTCGAGACCGGTGAGGTGCCAGAGGCCGGCCGTGCCGGTGACGCAGGTGCCGACCGGGAAGGTGTAGGCCCACCAGGTCATGGCGAAGGGCATGCCGGACCGCAGCGCCCGCAGGGTGACCGCTCCGGCGACGGTGAGCCAGAGCAGCGCGAAGCCGATCACCGCCGTGCCGTAGACCAGCGCGAACCCGCGCATCGCGGGGTCGGCCACGGCGAACTGGGTGACGGCCGTGACCGACTGGCCCAGCGGGCCGAGGACCAGGAACAGGGTCGGCACCAGGGCGATCGGCAGCGGTCCGTCGTGGACCAGACGGCTCCAGATCCCGGGCAGCAGTGTCAGCACCGCCAGCAGGCTGGCACCGAAGAGGGCGACGCAGACGGCCAGCAGGGTGTCCCTGGCCTGGCCCGCGGGCAGATGCGGGATCAGCGCCGGGCCGAGCGCGGCCGAGACCATCGGGGCGACCACCGGCAGCAGCCAGGTCGGCGCGGCCGCCGCCCGCTCCACCCGGTAGCGGTCCAGCAGCAGGTACATCACCCGGGCCGCGACCCCGAGTCCGTACAGCGTTCCGCCGGTCCACAGCACCGCGTCCAGCGCGACCGCGGTACCGGGCCCGAGCAGCGGCGCGCCCGCGCCCAGTGCTCCGGCGCCGACGGCCAGCATCGCCATCGGCGGGCAGCCCAGGAACACCGCGGTGGCCGGGTCGTCCAGGGCCCGGATCCGCCGCGGCAGCCGGCGCGCGGCGAGGCGGACCGCCGCGAGCGCGACGAGCAGCAGCAGCGACAGCAGCCACACCCCGGCGGCCGCGTCGGCGAGCGCGCCGCTGCGGGCCGTCCCGGGCAGTGCATGGGCGCCGTTGGCGACGATCGCCGTGCCCATCACCGCCGCGTACCAGTTCGGCCCGAAGCGTCCCGGCAGGGTGAGCAGGGTCCCGGAGGCGGGGGTGGGGAAGGCGTGGGCTGTGGCGGTGGTGGACATGGTTCCACCGTCGCGCCGCGGGCGGCCGTGCGGTAGCGGCTCCGTCGCTATGAGCCCATAAGCGCCCTCTATGAGCGGGGCCTACCCTGGACCCATGAGCGGCTCCCCTCCCCTGCCCCACACGCACCTCTCGCACCGCGTCCCCGACCTGGGCGCGCTGGAGCTGCTGCTCGCCGTCATCCGCCTGGGCAGCCTGGGTCGGGCCGCGGCCGAGCTGGGGGTCACCCAGCCGGCGGCGTCCGCGCGGATCGCCGGGATGGAGCGGCAGATCGGGGTGGCGCTGCTGGAGCGCTCGCCCCGCGGTTCGCGCCCCACCGAGGCCGGCTCGCTGGTCGCCGAGTGGGCCGCCCCGGTGCTGGCCGCCGCGCAGGCGCTGGACGCCGGCATCGGCGCGCTGCGCGAGCGCCGCGACACCCGGCTGCGGGTCTCCGCCAGCATGACCGTGGCCGAGTACCTGATGCCCGGTTGGCTGATGGCCCTGCACACCGCCCTCCCGGACACCGCGGTGACGCTGCGCGCCGCCAACTCCGCCGATGTCGCCGCGCAGGTCCTGGCGGGGGAGGCGGACCTGGGATTCGTGGAGGGGCTGCGCACCCCGGCCGGGCTGGACGAGGTCAGGATCGCCGCCGACCGGCTGCACCTGGTGGTCGGCCCGAGCCATCCCTGGGCGCGCCGGCGCCGACCGGTCGACGGGGCGGAGCTGGCGGCGACGCCGCTGGTCCTGCGCGAGGAGGGGTCCGGCACCAGGGAGGTGCTGGACCGGGCCCTCGCGCCGTACGGGGGGACCGCCGCACCGCTGCTGGTGCTGGCCTCCACCACGGCGCTGAAGGCCGCGGCGGTGAGCGGCGCGGGACCGGCCGTCCTCAGCGAGCTGGCGGTGGCGGACGAGGTGGCCCGGGGCCGCCTGGTCCCGGTCCCGCTGACCGGCCTGGACCTGAGCCGCCCGCTCCGGGCCGTCTGGCCCACCGGGACACGCCCGGCGGGACCGGCCCGGGAACTGCTGTCGCTGACCCGGGGGAAGTGACGGTCCGTCGGCTCAGAACTTGGGCATCAGCCGGGCGTCCAGCGCCGTGGCCAGCACCTCCGCCAGGGCCGCACCGGTCGAGGCCAGCACCGCGGCGGCCACCGCGCCCTCCACGAACGGGGCGTCCGCCAGCACCACGTCCTGCCGCTCCAGGTCCTCCAGGACCATACGCGCCGTCAGCACCGAACTGCCCAGGTCGGGCAGGACCAGCACGCCGGCGCCCCGGTCCGCCTCGGCGACGGCCCCGGCGATCAGCGCATAGCTGGTACCCAGGCGGCCGTCGTCGGTGCCGCCCGCCACGGCGACCGGAACCAGGCCGGCACAGAGCTGCGCCAGCAGATCACGCAGACCGGATGCCAGCTCAGGGCTGTGCGACACGAGTACGATGCCGACCGGCGTGATTGAACCACCTGAACCACCATCAATTGCGCTCATGTGCGCTGATGCTAGGCCCTGCCGCTGTTGAGGAGCCGCCGTGAAGAAGCTGATCAACTCGCCGGACGAGGTCGTGACCGATGCGCTGGCCGGGATCGCCGCCGCGCATCCCGGGCTGAGCGTGGACACCAAGGCCCGGGTGATCACCCGGGCGGCGCAGACCAGGATCGGCAAGGTCGCCCTGGTGTCCGGCGGCGGGTCGGGACACGAACCGCTGCACGGGGGGTTCGTGGGCACCGGGATGCTCGACGCCGCCTGCCCCGGCGAGGTCTTCACCTCCCCGGTGCCGGACCAGATGCTCGCCGCGGCGAAGGCCGTGGACGGCGGCGCCGGAGTCGTGTTCGTCGTGAAGAACTACACCGGCGACGTGCTCAACTTCCGGATGGCGGCCGAGTTCGCCGAGGAGGAGGGCATCTCGGTGCAGACGGTGCTGGTGGACGACGACGTCGCGGTCCAGGACTCCACCTGGACGGCGGGTCGGCGCGGCACCGGGGCCACCCTGCTGGTGGAGAAGATGGCCGGCGCCGCCGCGGAGTTCGGCGGCAGCCTGGCCGAGGTCGCGGCGACCGGACGGCGCGTCAACGCCGCCTCGCGGTCCTTCGCGGTGGCGCTCACCTCCTGCACCACCCCGGCCGCCGGCCGTCCCGGCTTCGACCTGCCGGAGGACGAGATCGAGGTCGGCGTCGGCATCCACGGCGAACCCGGCCGCAGCCGGGAGAAGATCCGTCCGGCCCGGCAGATCGTCGCCGACGCGATGGCCGCGATCCTCGACGACCAGCCGCTGGACCCCGGCGAGGAGGTGATCGCGCTGGTCAACGGCCTGGGCGGGACACCGCTGCTGGAGCTGTACATCGTCTTCGGCGAGGTGGCCTCGGTGCTGGCCGCAAGGGGCGTGCGGATCGCCCGGAGCCTGGTCGGCAACTACGTCACCAGCCTGGACATGGCCGGGGTGTCGATCACCCTGTGCCGGGCCGACGAGGAGCTGCTGACGCTCTGGGACGCCCCGGTGAACACCCCCGCACTGCGCTGGGGGGTGTGAGGCGATGGTCGGGCTGGAACTCCTGGACGCGGACGCCGCGCGGGACTGGATGGCGCGGACGGCGGCGGCGGTGCTCGACGAGCGCGACCGGCTGACCGAGCTGGACGCGGCCATCGGCGACGGCGACCACGGGGTGAGCATGGTGCGGGGCTTCACCGCGGTGAGCGCTGCGCTGGCGGCCGCGGGGGAGCTGTCGCTGCCGGGGGCGGTGCTGCTGCTGGCCGGGAGGACGCTGGTGTCCAGCGTGGGCGGGGCGTCAGGTCCGCTGTACGGCAGTGCGTTGCGGGCCGTGGGCAAGGCGCTGGGTGATGCGGGGGGCGCGGACGGCAAGCAGGTGGGCGCTGCGCTGGGCGCCGGGCGCGATGCGATCGCTGCGCTCGGCGGGGCGCGGGGTGGTGACAAGACCATGCTGGACGCGTGGATCCCTGCCGTGGCGGGGTTCGAGTTCGCCGTCGCGGGAGGCGGGTCGCTGGATGCGGCGGCGCAGTTCGCCGCGGGGGCGGCGGAGGGCGGGGCGGAGGAGACCGTGCCGATGGAGGCGCGGAAGGGGAGGGCGTCGTATCTCGGGCCCCGGAGTGTGGGGCATCTGGATCCGGGGGCGGCGTCGACGGTGTTGTTGTTCCGTGCGTTGGCGGATGCGGTCGGCTGACAAGGTGCGGGAGGTGCCTGGTTGGTGTTCGCGCAGTTCCCCGCGCCCCTAAAAGCATGTGCAACTGAGCCAGTTGCAGAGCCCTAGGGGCGCGGCCCGCTTTGGTCAGCCCCGTTCGACCGGTGCCGGGATCCCCATCAGGCGGTCCCGCAGGACCGGGAAGTCCGCGCGGGACTTGGCGACGAGGCCGGGGTCCAGGTCGACGGTGAGGATCTCCTCGGCCTCGCCAGCCTCGGCGAGGACCTTGCCCCAGGGGTCGACCACCAGGCTGTGGCCGCCCTGCGGTACACCCCCGTGGGTGCCGGTGTTGTTGCAGGCGAGGACGTAGGCCTGCTCCTCGACCGCGCGGGCGCGGGCCAGCAGGGTCCAGTGCTCGACCCTGCGGGCGGGCCAGGCGGCGGGGATGGTGAGGATCTCGGTGCCGGCGTCCAGCAGGGCCCGGAAGAGTTCCGGGAAGCGGAGGTCGTAGCAGGTGGCGAGGCCGAGCGTGCCGAAGGGGGTGGCCGCGGTGACGATCTCGGTGCCGGCGCCCATGGCGACGGCCTCCCCGCTGTCGAAGCCGAAGCGGTGGATCTTGCGGTAGGTGTGCACCAGTTCTCCGCTGGGCGAGAACAGCAGCGAGGTGTTGAAGATGGGCCCGTCGGGGTCGCGTTCCACGATCGAACCGGCGTGCAGCCACACCCCGGCGTCCGCCGCGGCCGCCGACATGGCCTCGGCGGTCGGCCCGTCCAGCGTCTCCGCCCCCGCTGACCAGGCGTCATAGGCGAAGCCGCCGAGCGGCCACAGCTCCGGGAGCAGGACCAGATCGGAGTCGTGCAGCCCGCGGACCAGGGCCGCGGTACGGGTCCGCCGGTCCTCGGGGGACTCCGCGGGATCGATGTCGAGCTGGATGAGCGAGGCGCGCACGTTGTCACCCTCCCAGGTGAGCGGACTACGATCGGTGCGATCAACATGTGAAAGCGCTGACCCGGTAACACTGGTGAGCGTAACGTGCCACTAGCGCTTTCGTCGGTCCGATCGGCCCTGGTCACTGCACGGCACCACCGCTCAGCGACCGGAGCACGGGGAGCGGGCCGCGTCAGATCGTCAACGCCGCACACCAATCCACACCGCCGCCCTCGGCGAACCGGAGAAGAGACGTGACCGACACGCAGATAGTCCAGGCCTACGCCGATGCCTGGACCCAGTCCATCGAGGCCGTCTCCGAGCTGGTGGCGCCCCTCACCGAGGGTGAGTGGAACCGTCCGACAGAATGCCCTGGCTGGTCGGTGCGGGACGTGGTCTCGCACGTCATCGCCATGGAGACGGAGCTGCTGGGCGACCCGCGTCCGATCCACACCCTGCCGCGCGACCTGCGGCACGTCGTCGACGAGTTCACCCGCTACTGCGAGGTCCCGGTCGACAAGCGGCGCTGCCACACCGCTCCGGAGATGACGGCGGAGCTGGAGTACACGATCATCCGGCGCTCGCGTGCGCTCCGCGACAACACCCGCTACCAGCCCACCGACGAGGTCCGCTGGCCGATGGGCCCCTACAGCCGGGAGATCCCCTACTACCACCTGCTCCGCAACCGGGCCTTCGACGTCTGGACCCATGAGCAGGATCTGCGCCGCGCCCTGCGCAAGCCCGGCAACCTGGACTCCCCGGCCGCCGTGGTGAGCCGGGACAACCTGATCGAGATGCTGCCGAAGGCCGTCGCCAAGCTGGCCGGCGCCCCGGCCGGCACCGCCGTGGTCTTCGACGTGCACGGCCCGCTGGAGTTCATGCGGACGGTGCGGGTGGACGAGAACGGGCTCGGCAGCGTGGACACCACCGTGCCGCTGGCCCCTGCGGTGCAGCTGACCACCGACTGGGAGACCTTCGCCCGGCTGGCCTGCGGACGGCTGGGCAATGGTCGGGTGGCGTGGGAGTCGGCCAACGTCAAGGTCGAGGGGGACGAGGCGCTCGGGCGGCGGATCCTGGACAACTTCGCGGTCACCCCCTGAACCCGCCTGCGGCGGCTCAGGCCCTGAGCCGCTCCGCCCCGATCCGCTCCGCCTCGAACCGCTCCGCCCTGAGCTCGGCCTCGCGGCGGGCCGCCTGCGGGCGCAGCCGCAGGATCTGGGTCAGGCCCAGCACCATCGGCAGGTAGAGCATGCAGAAGGCCATCCGGAAGGCGTGCGGGGTGTAGCCGTCGCCGCCGCCGGGGGTGAGCAGGTCCAGCACCAGGCCGATGCCGAACAGCGCCAGCACGGCGGCGATGAAGCCGCCCATGTTGACGATCCCGGAGGCCGTCCCGATCCGTTCCGGCGGGTTCACCGGGCGCGCGTAGTCGAGGCCGACCAGGGAGGCCGGGCCGTTGCTGCCCATCACCACGGTGAGCAGCACCAGCAGCCCCATCGGGATGTGGTCGCCGGGCCAGCCGAGCACCACGCCCCAGAGCGCGCCGGTGCCGAGCACGACCGTGAACACCAGCGGGGTGCGCACCCCGGGCCGCCGCGACACCAGCTGGCCGAACAGCAGCGCGAAGCCGATACCGCTGACGATGACCAGGCTGAGCAGCGATCCCGCCATCGCCCTGGACAGCCCCTGACCCGACATCAGGAACGGCATTCCCCAGAGCAGCAGGAAGGCCGAGGCGGGGAAGGCGGTGGTGAAGTGGACCCACAGGCCGAGCCGGGTCCCGGGCTCGCGCCAGGCCGCCGCGATCTGCTCGCGCAGCGGCAGCCGGACCGCCGCGACGGCCGGGGCCGCCTCGGTCAGCCCGTCCGGTGCGGCCACCACCGGTGACCGGAACAACGGGGCCCGGCGTGCGCTCTCGGGGGTGTCCCGGAGGAAGAGCAGCACCAGCGCGAGGACGGCGAGGCCCAGCAGCGCGGTGGTGGCGAAGGTCGGCGTCCAGCCCGCGCTGTGCAGGACCTGGGACAGCAGCAGCGTGCTGACCAGGTTGCCCAGGGTCCCGACCAGCCCGGTGAGCTGGGCGATGAAGGGGTTGCGGCGGGGCGGGAACCAGCGCGAGCCGAGTCGCAGCACGCTGACGAAGGTCATCGCGTCCCCGCAGCCGAGGACCGCCCGGGACACCAGCGCCGGGGTGAAGGCGGTGGAGAAGGCGAAGCCCAGCTGCCCGGCGGTGAGCAGCAGCAGTCCGGTGCTCAGGACCCGGCGCGGCCCCAGCCGGTCCACCAGCAGGCCGACGGGTATCTGCATCCCGGCGTAGACCAGCACCTGGAGGATGGAGAAGGTCGACAGTGCGGAGGCACCGATGCCGAAGCGGGCCGCCGCGTCCAGCCCGGCCACGCCCAGGCTGGTGCGGTGCACCACGGCGAGGACGTAGACGGCGACGCCGATGCCCCAGGCCGCCCAGGCGCCGGGGACCGGGACGGTGGTCCGGAGCGCCTGGACGGACGCGGAAGCGGTGGCGGTTGCTGTGGCGGGCTCGTTGGCGGCGACGGCTGGGTCGGCAGACATGCTCCAACTTTCCGGGGGCGACCGCCCGAGACTGAGCCCTGTTAGTGCTGGCATCCTATGGTGGGATGAATTCTCCCCGAGCGCCGGGGCCCTCAGCCGTGCAGGTTCCAGGTGACCGTCCTGGTCATCCCGGTCGCCCGGAACGCCTCGTCCCGAACCCAGGGGGTGGTGTCCCGGACCGTCACGGTGACCACGGCGCTCTGTCCCGGGGCCAGCCCGAGGCGGCCCGCGTCCAGGGTGTCGCCGGCCACGGCGGCGGCCGGCGCCGGACGGCCGTCCAGCCGCCAGGTCACCTGGAGCCGCCGCCCGCCGGCCAGCGGCAGCGGGAAGACCTGGAGCTTCGGCAGCCCCGCCACCGCGCCCGCGGCCGGCGTGGCCCGGTCGACCGGCGACACCTGACGGTAGATCGACTCGATGACCGCCTCCCGGGACGGCAGGTTGTAGACCCCGCCGAGGGTGCGCATGATCGAGTCCCTGGTCGGCCGGTACAGGCCGTTGCCGCTGCGGTAGGCCCCCACCGTGCCGCCGCTGGGGTCGGCCGCGCCCAGCCAGCGCCACCACTTGACCCGGTCGGCGCGCATCGCCCCGGCGTCCGCGGCGGAGAGGTTGGGGTAGGAGCTGTCGGCGGGCGCGGAGTCGTACTCGTCGCCCAGGCCGCCGACGGTGTGGCCCATCTCATGCTGGATGATCTTCGGGGCGTCCGGGGACCCGGCCGCCAGGGTGGTGGTCGCCCCGCCGCCCTCGCCGCCGTACCGGTCCGAGTCGGCGAGCGCCAGCAGGTACTGCGGTCCGGCCGGTTCGCCGGCCCTGGACGCCACCGCGGCGTCGTCGGCGCACAGCAGCCGGGTGATGCCGTCGCAGCCGAAGTGCATGCCCAGCGGCGAGCCCTGGCGCAGCCCAGACTGCTGGGAGACCACATCGACCCGGCGGACGTCGAAGAAGTGCTGGTAGGTGCGGAACGGCTCCACCGCGGTCAGCGCCTGCCACACGGCCGCCGCCTGCGCCCGGTAGCGGGGCAGGTCGGCGGCCGTGTAGCCGTCGCCCAACAGGACCAGGGTGATCCGCTTCGCCGGATCCCCGTTGTTCACCACCAGTGATCCGCTGCCGGCCGCCTCGGCCCGCACCGGCCCCCGGGCCAGCAGTGCGAGCACCATCAGCAGCACCGAAACGGACAGGACCAAGGCACGGGCCCTGGGTCGCATGGGGTACTCCTCCGCCTGTGGACAACGCAGTCCGCGAAGGAGTACCCAGCGGCCCCGGGCGACCACGCGTCACCCGTTAGGCCTTCACTCGTACGTGGCTGAGCCGCTCAACCCCAGCTGATGAGGCGTTTGGGCTGCTCCAGGATGGCCGCCGTGTCGGCGAGCACCCGGGAGCCGAGCTCGCCGTCGACCATGCGGTGGTCGAAGGAGAGCGCAAGGGTGGTCACCAGGCGCGGCACCACCCGGCCCTTGTGCACCCAGGGCAGCTCCCTGACCTGGCCGAAGGCCAGGATGGCGGCCTCGCCCGGGTTGAGGATCGGGGTGCCCGAGTCGACGCCGAAGACGCCGACGTTGGTGATGGTGACCGTGCCGCCCTGCATGTCCGCCGGGGAGGTGCGGCCCTCGCGGGCGGTCTCGATCAGCGCGGTCAGCGACTGCGCCAGCTCGGCCAGGCTCTGCGAGCCCGCGTCCTTGATGTTGGGGACGATCAGCCCGCGCGGGGTGGCCGCGGCGATGCCGAGGTTGATCCGGCGCTTCACCACGATCTCCTGGTTGGCCTCGTCCCAGGCGGAGTTGACCTCCGGGTGCCTGCGGATCGCGGTCAGCAGTGCCCTGGCGACCAGGAGCAGCGGGCTGACCCTGACGTTCGGGCCCAGCTCGCCGCTGGCCTTGAGGCTGCGCACCAGCTTCATGGTGCGGGTGACGTCGACCTGCACCCACTCGGTGACGTGCGGCGCGGTGAACGCCGAGGCCACCATGGCCTGCGCGGTGGCCTTGCGGACGCCCTTGATCGGGACCCGCAGGTCGCCGTCGCCGCTGGTCACGGCCAGGACCGGCGGGGCCGGGACGGGCGCGGCGGCGACCGCCGGCGCCGGGACGGCTGCCGGGGCCGCGACGGCGTGGACGTCCTCGCGGGTGATGGTGCCGTGCGGGCCGGTGGGGGTGACCGTGCGCAGGTCGATGCCCAGGTCCTTGGCCAGCTTGCGCACCGGCGGCTTCGCCAGCGGACGCTCCTCGGCGACCGGGGCGGGCGCCGGGGCGGCCACCGGGGCCGGAGCCGCGACGGGTGCCGTGACGGGCGCCGTCGCGGGGACGGAGGCCGGCGGGGTCAGCGCCACCTTGCGGGGGCGGCGGCGGGAGGCGCCGGAGCGCGGTCCGTAACCGACCAGCACCTCGCGGCGCTCGGGCTCCGGCTCGGCCTCGACGGGCGCTGCCGCGGTTGTCCCCGTTTCGGGGACAGGTCCGGCGGCGCCGCCCTCGACGGCCACAGTGATGATCACCTGGCCGACGTCGACCGTGGTGCCCTCGTCGAAGAACAGCTCGCGGACCACCCCGTCGAAGGGGATCGGCAGTTCCACGGCCGCCTTGGCGGTCTCGACCTCGCAGACCACCTGTCCGTCGGTGACGGTGTCACCGGGCTGGACGTACCACTTCAGGATCTCGGCCTCGGTCAGTCCCTCGCCCACGTCGGGCATCTTGAACTGACGTACCGACTCGACTGCTGTCGTCATGACGTCTCCTCAACCCCTCAGAAGGCCATGGCGCGGTCGACGGCGTCGAGCACCCGGTCCAGGTCCGGCAGGAAGGCGTCCTCGACCCGCGACGGCGGGTAGGGGGCGAAGTAGCCGCCGACGCGCAGCACCGGGGCCTCCAGCGAGTAGAAGCAGCGCTCGGTGATCCGCGCCGCCAGCTCGGCACCCATCCCCAGGAACACCGGGGCCTCGTGCACCACCACGGCGCGGCCGGTCCGCCTGACCGACTGCTCCAGGGTGTCGAAGTCGACCGGGGACAGCGAGCGCAGGTCCACGACCTCCAGCTTCAGCCCGTCCTCGGCGGCGGCCTCGGCCGCCTCCAGGCAGACCTTGACCATCGGCCCGTAGGCGATCAGGGTCAGGTCGGTGCCGGTACGGGCGACCCTGGCCCGGTGCAGCTCCAGCTCCGGGGCGCCGTTCGGGTCCAGCTGGCCCTTGTCCCAGTAGCGCCGCTTGGGCTCCAGGAAGATCACCGGGTCGTCCGAGGCGATGGCCTGGCGCAGCATCCAGTGCGCGTCCGCCGGGTTGGACGGGGCGACCACCTTGAGGCCCGCGGTGTGGGCGAAGTACGCCTCGTGGGACTCGCTGTGGTGCTCCACCGCGCCGATGCCACCGGCGAACGGGATCCGGATGGTCACCGGGAGCTTGATGTGGCCCAGCGCGCGGGCGTGCATCTTGGCCAGCTGGGTGACGATCTGGTCGAACGCCGGGTACACGAACCCGTCGAACTGGATCTCCACCACCGGGCGGTAGCCGCGCAGGGCCAGGCCGATCGCGGTGCCGACGATGCCGGACTCGGCCAGCGGGGTGTCGATCACCCGCTCCTCGCCGAAGTCCTTGTGCAGTCCGTCGGTGACCCGGAACACGCCCCCGAGGCGGCCCACGTCCTCGCCCATGACCAGCGTCTTCGGGTTCTCGTCCAGGGAGCGGCGCAGCGCCTCGTTGAGCGCCTGCACCATGGTCCAGGACTTCTTCGTGCCGGTCTCGACCGCCATCAGTCGTCCTCCCCGTCCGTCAGTTCAGCCGCCGCGCTCGCGAACGAGGACGCGTAGGCGAGGTAGCCCTCGCGCTCCTCGTCGACCAGGGCGTGCCCCTCCGCGTACACATGCTCGAAGATCGAGGACGGGTCGGGGTCCGGCATGGTGCGCACGCCCTCGCGGACCCGGCGGGCCAGCTGCTCGCTCTCGGCCTCCACCGACTCCAGGAAGGCGCTGTCCGCCCAGCCCTCGCGGACCAGGTGGGCCTTCAGCCGCTCGATGGGGTCCTTGAGCTTCCAGGACTCCAGCTCCTCGGCGATCCGGTAGCGGGTCGGGTCGTCCGAGGTGGTGTGGGCGCCCATCCGGTAGGTGAAGGCCTCGATCAGCACCGGGCCCTGCCCGGTCCTGGCGTGGTCCAGCGCCCAGCGGGTGACCGCCAGGCAGGCCAGCACGTCGTTGCCGTCCACCCGCACGCCCGGGAAGCCGAAGCCGGAGGCGCGCTGGTAGAGCGGCACCCGGGTCTGCTTCTCGGTGGGCTCGGAGATGGCCCACTGGTTGTTCTGGCAGAAGAACACCACCGGGGCCTGGTACACCGAGGCGAAGGTGAAGGCCTCGGAGACGTCGCCCTGGCTGGAGGCGCCGTCGCCGAAGTAGGCGATCACCGCGTCGTCCGCGCCGTCCTTGGTGATGCCCATCGCGTAGCCGGTGGCGTGCAGCGTCTGCGAGCCGATGACGATGGTGTAGAGGTGGAAGTTCTTCTCGTCCGGGTCCCAGCCTCCGTGGTTCACCCCCCGGAACATGCCCAGCAGGTTCAGCGGGTCCACGCCCTTGCACCAGGCCACACCGTGTTCGCGGTAGGTCGGGAAGGCGTAGTCGGTGGGGCGCATCGCCCGTCCCGAGCCGACCTGGGCGGCCTCCTGGCCCAGCAGCGAGGCCCACAGGCCCAGCTCGCCCTGGCGCTGCAGCGAGGTCGCCTCCGCGTCGAAGCGGCGGACCAGGACCAGGTCCCGGTAGATGGAGCGCAGCTCCTCCGGAGTGGTCTCCAGGGAGTAGTCAGGGTGTTCGACCCGTTCCCCCTCGGGGGTGAGCAGCTGCACCAGCTCCGGTGGGCCCGCGTCGGCGGGGCCATCGTTTGCGGCGGGGGCGGTGGTGGGCGCCCCGGCCGTGCTGTCGACGGTCACGTTCACTCCTCGGTCTCTCCGGTCTCCGCCTGTGTCCCTGGGTTAGGGCCAGTACCGGCCACCGGTCCGGTCGCCGTCTCCGTACTCGCGCGGGGTGTGCGCTGGGTGCGGATCGGCGGTAGGTGTGCCCTGATCCTGCAGGAGAACGTTACCCAGCGGAAGAGCCCACTGCTCCGCTGGTAGGACGTCCTCGTAACCTCCAGGTACCCCGGCCCGTGGCAAATCAGGCTATTTTCCGGCATTCCTCCCGCATGGGCCGAGGGGCGCTGTGCGAATCTTGTGCCATGACACAATCCGGGCATATCAGGGTTTTTCTCCTCGATGACCATGAGGTCGTCCGCCGTGGCGTCCATGAGCTGCTCTCGCTGGAGGACGACATCGAGATCGTCGGCGAGGCCGGTACCGCCGCCGAGGCGCTGGTCCGCATCCCGGCGACCCGTCCCGACGTGGCCGTGCTGGACGTGCGGCTGCCGGACGGCAGCGGGGTGGAGGTCTGCCGCGAGGTCCGCTCGCAGCAGCCGGAGATCAAGTGCCTGATGCTCACCTCGTTCTCCGACGACGAGGCGCTGTTCGACGCGATCATGGCCGGGGCCTCGGGCTACGTCCTCAAGGCGATCCGCGGCACCGACCTGCTCTCGGCGGTCCGCGACGTCGCCGCCGGCAAGTCGCTGCTGGACCCGGTCGCCACCGGCCAGGTGCTGGCCCGGCTGCGCGAGGGCTCCCAGGAGGACGAGCGGCTGAGCGGGCTCACCAAGCAGGAGCGCAGGATCCTCGACCTGATCGGCGAGGGGATGACCAACCGGCAGATCGGCAACGAGCTGCACCTCGCCGAGAAGACCGTGAAGAACTACGTCTCCAGCCTGCTCGCCAAGCTCGGCATGGAGCGCCGCACCCAGGCCGCGGCGTACGTGGCGAAGATGCACGCCGAGGAGCGCTGACCGCACCCGGGACGCCGCGTCACCGGACGCCGGATCAGCCCGGGCCCGCTGCTGTCAAGCGGCCACTGTTCCCAGCCGCATCAGCAGTACCATCAGCACCGTGACGCAGGCTCAGACACGGGCGGGGCTGCTGGACCGGGTGCACGGGATCCCGGTCGCCGGGGTGCTGCAGCGCTACGACCTCCCCGACGCCTACCCGGAGCTGACGGTGGAGCGGGTCAGCCAGGGCCTGCTCAACCGAGGGGTGAGGATCAGTGGGCCGCACGGCGGCTACTTCCTCAAGCAGTACCTGGACGACGCCGGGCACGCCTCGGGCGCCGCGATCGCCGCCCAGCACCGGGCCATAGCGGCGCTGCGCGACCGCGGGCTGCCGACCGCTCCCCCGCTCACCGCCAGGGACGGCCGCAGCAGCGTGCTGCTGCGGGGGCGCCGCTACGCCCTGTTCCCCTGGGTCGAGGGGGGCCACCGCACCGGCCGCTCGCTGGACCGGGAGGAGTGCACCGCCCTGGGCACCCTGCTCGGCCGGATCCACGCCACCCTCGCCGAGCTGCACCCGCCGGTGCCGCAGCCCCGCTCGCTGCCGTGCGCGGACCCGGCCCAGACCGAGCGCACCATCGCCGACCTGCTGGAACGCTCCCAGCTGCGGACCCCGCAGGAGCCCTTCGACGCCCTCGCCAGGGAGCGGCTGCGGGAACGCCGCGAGCTGCTGGCCGGCTACCGGCACCGCAGGCCGCAGCCGGACGCGGCACCGCCCTCCGGCTGGGTGCACGGCGACTTCCACCACCTGAACCTGCTCTACCGGGACGCCGCCCCGGTTGCCGTGCTGGACTGGGACCGGCTCGGCATCAAGCCCTGCGCCGAGGAGGCGGTCCGGGCCTCGACGCTGTTCTTCAACCACCCCGAGACCGGGGTGCTGGACCTGTCCCGGGTGCGGCACTACGCCCGCGGCTACCGCGAGGCCTCCGGCAGCAGCCCGGAGCACCTGGCCGCGGCGGTGCACCGGGTCTGGTGGGAGCGGCTGAACGACTTCTGGATACTGCGCTGGCGCTACCAGCGCCGGGACGAGCGGGCGGACCCGCTGTTCCCGGCGGCGGCGGCGCAGCTGGTGTGGTGGTGCCAGGAGTACGAGCAGGTACTCGACGCCTGCGTGAACTGACGCCGGCCGCTCAGGAGGTCGGCGGGGTGTTGGAGCCGGACGGGTCGCCGCCGGCCTGGTGGGTGGTGCTCCCGGTCGGCGTGCTGCTGGCACCGCCGGTGGGCGTCTGGCTGGCCGGCGCGCTCGGGCTGCTGGAAGCGGAGGCCGAGGCGCTCGCCGAGGCACTGGCGCTCGCACTGGCGGAACTCGACGCCGAGGCCGAACTGCTGCCGGTCGGGGTCGGGTTGCCGGTGAACGACGAGGTGCTCGGCGGCTCGGTGCTCGGAGTGGGACTGTCCGAGGGGCTCGTCGACTCGGTCGGCGCCTGCGAGGACACCGTGTCCGAGGGCGTCGCCGGGGCCGACGAACTGGTGGAGGCCCCGGGGGAGTTGTTGCTGCCGTTCTGCATCGCCAGCACCACCCCGATGGTGATCGCCGCGATCGCGACCAGCACCGCGACCACCGCGAACAGGGCCCGGCGGTTGCCGTCCCCCTCGTCGGCCCCGTCGTTGGGGTCCTGGTAGCGGGGCGGGACCGGGCTGCCGGGGTCGGCCGGCATGGCCCGGGTGCCCATCGGCGGGGTGCCCACGGTGCGGCCGACGACGGTCGGCGCCATCGCGGCGGCCGCGGCGCTGGGCAGCAGTTCGGTCGGACCGGTGGCCGAGCCCAGGGTGCGCAGGGCGTGCTGCACATGGGCCCGGAACTCGTCGGCGCTCTGGAAGCGGTCGTCCGGCTCCTTGGCCAGCGAGCGCAGCACCAGTGCGTCCAGCGAGGCCGGCACCCGGGAGTTGGCCTGCGACGGCGGCACCGGCGGGTCCTGGACGTGCTGGTACACCACCGACAGCGGGGTGTCGCCGGTGAACGGCGGACGCAGCGTCAGCAGCTCGTAGAGCATGCAGCCGGTCGCGTAGAGGTCGGAGCGGTGGTCCACGGACTTGCCGAGGGCCTGCTCCGGGGACAGGTACTGCGGGGTGCCCATGACCATGCCGGTCTGGGTCATGGTGCTGGTGGCACCGGTCAGCGCACGGGCGATGCCGAAGTCCATCACCTTGACCGCACCGGTGTTGGTGATGATGACGTTGGCCGGCTTGATGTCCCGGTGCACGATGCCGTGGCGGTGGCTGTAGGCCAGCGCCTCCAGGATCCCGGCGGTGATGATCAGGGCCTGGCTGACCGGCGGCGGCTCGTCGCCCTGCAGCAGTTCGCGGACCGTGTGGCCCTCGACCAGCTCCATCACGATGTAGGGGACGGTCTCCCCGCGCTGCGCCTCCTCGCCGGTGTCGTAGACCGCGACGACGGCGTGGTGGTTGAGCGAGGCGACCGAGTGCGCCTCCCGGGTGAAGCGGATCCGCGCCGTGGTGTCCTCGGCGAGCTCCGGGCGGAGCACCTTGATGGCGACGGTACGGCCCAGCCGTACGTCCCTGGCCGCGAACACCTCGGCCATGCCGCCCCGGCCCAGACGGTGCGTCAGCCGGTAGCGGCCCTCGCCGAAGACGGACAGACCGCTGGTGGAACTGACCGAGGGCTCCTCGGCACCGGGACCCTGGCCGGGGGCACCGGGGAACGGGCTGCCCTGGACCGGGGTCTGCGCGGGGTCGCCGTAGCCGCCGCCGTAGCCGGGGGCACCGTAGCCGCCGGGGGTGCCGGCGCCGCCGATCATCGGATGGCCGACCGTGGGGGTCTCGCCCGGGCCGCCGCTCTCGGGGTCACCGGGTCCGGTGCCTGCCCCGCCGTCGGCCTGCTCGTTGTCTGCCATTACTCTCCGCCGTCGGTCGTTCGCCTGTGCACCGCTCCCGCATTCCGCTCGGGGCCGGAGGATCACCCGTGCCCGGCCGGCCGCTCACACTCCGCACACGATGCGCCGACCGGTAGGACCCATCAGGTGCACGCTACTGGTTTTTCGCCGCTCACGTGTCCACCGATCATCGTGTGGCCCCGGCCCGGGCCCGGTTCAGCCCAGTACGGGTGAACCGTCCCCCGCCTGGGCCACAGCGACCGGTCCCGGCCGGCCCGAGCCGTTGGTGCTCGAGTTGGACCCGTTGTTCTGCAGGGCCAGCACCAGGATCAGGACCAGCAGCACCAGCACGCCCACGATCACGCCGACCACCGCCGCGGCGGCGCCGCAGCCCCGACCGCCCTTGGGGATGGGGGTGTTCGCCTGCTGGCCCGGGTTGATCGGACGACCCGTCGGACGCGGGATCGGTGTCCCCGGGCGCGGCGGCTGCGGCATCGGGGTCGGCCGCGGAGTGGGCGCGGGCGTCGGCCGGTAGGGCGGCGGTGTCTGTGCGCCCTGATGCATACCTACCTGTGGATACGGGGTGGGCGGCGGCGTCGGTACACCGGGACGGGCGTACGGCGGCGGGGTCGGGCCCGGGACGTAGTTCTGCGGCGGCGGGGTGCCCGGCATCGAGGGCTGCGGCATCGGCATCGACGGCATCGGCTGCTGCTGGTACGGCTGCTGCTGCGGGGGCATGGTGCCCAGCTGGCCCTGCGCGGGCGGGAAGACCGCGTTGGCGCCGGAGCCGCCGATGTTGGTGACCCGCGGCCCCTCGCCGATGATCAGCGGGGTGTTGGCGCCGCCGGCCCCGGCCAGCCGCTCGCACTCCCCGCGCATCTCGTCGGCGGACTGGAAGCGGTGCCCGGGGTCCTTCCGCAGCGCCCGCGCCACCAGCGCGTCCACCGCCGGGGTGACCGCCGCGTTGAAGGACGACGGCGCCGGGGGAGTGTCCTGGACGTGCTGGTAGGCCATGCCCAGCGCGGTGTCCGACTCGAACGGCAGCCGCCCGGTGAGCAGTTCGAAGAGCAGGCAGCCGACCGAGTAGAGGTCGGAGCGGGCGTCCACGGCCTTGCCGAGGGCCTGCTCCGGCGAGAGGTACTGCGGGGTGCCGACGACCATGCCGGTCTGCGTCATCGAGGTCACCCCGGACTGCATCGCCCTGGCGATGCCGAAGTCCATCACCTTGACCGTGTTGCGCCTGGTCAGCATGACGTTGGCGGGCTTGATGTCGCGGTGCACCAACCCCTGCTCGTGCGAGGCCCCGAGGGCCGCCAGCACATCGCCGGTGATCTTCAGCGCCTTGTCGGTGGGCATGGCGCCGTGCGTGGCGATGTCGTCCCTGAGCACCGAGCTGAGCGAACCGCCCTCGATGTACTCCATGACGATGAAGGGGGCATGCACCCCGTCCTCGTTGACGTCCTCGCCGCTGTCGAACACCGAGACGATATTGGGGTGGTTGAGCCGGGCGACGGCCTGCGCCTCGCGCCGGAAGCGCTCGCGGAACGAGGGCTCGGCGCTCATGTTGCCGAGCATGCTCTTCACCGCCACCGGACGGTCCAGAACCGTGTCGTCCGCGAGGTGGACCGTCGCCATCCCGCCCTGCCCGAGCAACTCCCGCAGCAGATAGCGGCCGTGACCGACCGTTCGTCCCGCTGCGCCGCTCTGCCCGGTGGTGCCCTGCTCGCTCATCTGTCTTCTCTTCTCCCCCACGGCGTCAGGGGATCAGGCTAGCGGGCCGTACGGACATGCGGCGCAGCGCCATCGGACCGAATCCGGTCCGTGACCGGTCCGGGCGTGGGTCCGGCCGGAGGCCCGGCTTGCGGTCCGGCTAGAGGTAGGGACCGGAGCGGAGGTGGCCCTGGCCGTCGTCGCCGTCCTCCAGGCCGCCCTGGCCGGGCGGCAGCGCCCGCCGCATCTGCTCCAACTGCGCCCTGGCGGCCATCTGTTGGGCGAAGAGCGCGGTCTGGATGCCGTGGAACAGGCCCTCCAGCCAGCCCACCAGCTGCGCCTGGGCGATCCTGAGCTCGGCCTCGCTGGGGATGGCCTCCTCGGTGAAGGGCAGCGACAGCCGCTCCAGCTCCTCCACCAGCTCCGGCGCGAGGCCCGCCTCCAGCTCCTTGACCGAACTGGCGTGGATCTCCTTGAGCCTGACCCGGCTGGCCTCGTCCAGCGGCGCCTGGCGGACCTCCTCCAGCAGCTGCTTGATCATGCTGCCGATGCGCATGACCTTCGCCGGCTGCTCGACCATCTCGGTGATCGGCAGCTCGCGGGACTCGCCCTCGGCCGCCCCCTCCTCCGATGCCGGGCGGCGGGCTCCGCCCGGGAGCGCCCCGACGGGCATCCCGTCGGGGCCGACGATCAGGACCTGGGGGCCATGGGGGCCGTCTTCGGGCCGCGGGTTCGGGCTGTTCATAGCCGTCATTCTGCCCCAACGAGCCGACTTTGGTGCGGCAGCGCCAAGAACACCTGTGCGGGTCGGGATGCGGGGGCAGCGGAACCGCCACTGCGTCCGGACCTACATCCGGCGCAGCCTCCAGCCGAACAGCGCGGCCCCGCAGCCGATCAGCGACAGACCCACCCCGAGCGGCAGCAGCCTGCGGTTCAGCAGGTCCCGCGCGGGCGAGGGGCGCGCCGCGACCGGCCCGCCGGGGAGCGGCTTCGCCGCCAGCGCGCCGGGCCCGAGCGGCGGCGGGCCCGGGCTCGGAGCCGTCCGGCCCGGGTTCTGGTCGTCGGACGGCCGGGAGTGGCGCGACCAGGCCCCGGCCGGCGCGTGGACGGCGCCCGGGGCGTCCGCGGCGGCAGCGACCGGAGCCTGGTACGGCCCGGGGACGACCACCGGGAACAGCGCGCTGAGCACCGGCTCCGGGAGGACCGACGGGCTCGCCGAAGGACGCGCCACAGCGCTGGGGTGCGCAGCGGGCTTCGCGGGGGAGGGGGACGGGGAGGGCTTGGCCGACGGCTTTACGGACGGCTTGGCGGATGGCGTTGCGGAGGGCTTCGCCGAGGGCGTGGTGGACGGTGTCGGGGAAGCGGCGGCAGAAGCCGTGGCGGTCGGCGTCGGGCCGGCGGAGGGCGTCGCAACCGGGTCACCACTGCCCGACAGCGCCGGCTCCGTCCAGACCATCTCCCCCGGCCACACCAGCCGGATCTCCCCGCCGCCCGGCAACCGCACCACCACAGTGTCGGGCCAGTACGGCGCCGGCGCACGGTCCCGCGTCGCGACCCCGACGGCGACGGCCGCAGGAGCGGGACCGACGGCCAGCGCCACCCCCACCCCCAGCACCAGCGCGGTGGCCCGAACGACAGCGGAGGGCGAGGACACACGCATACGCCGCACCCTCCAGACCGCCGCCGACCCACCCCTCGCAAAGGAGCCCAGCCGACCCGCACCCGACCACCGCTGTCACTGTGACCATTACATATACGGCCATATACGGCATTTCGGACGGCTATTACCAGGGCCGACTGGAGGATGCGGAGCGTCGGACGCGCGCGGTCAGACCTGGAGCAGGATCTTGCCGATGTGGGTGCTGCTCTCCATCAGGCGGTGGGCCTCGGGCGCATCGGCCAGGGGCAGGATGCGGTCGATGACCGGGTGGACGGTGCCGGACTCGAGCAGTGGCCAGACGTGCTCGCGGACCGAGGCGACGATCGCGGCCTTCTCCGCCAGCGGCCGGGCGCGCAGGCCGGTGGCGGCGACGGCGGCGCGCTTGGCCATCAGCTTGCCCAGGTTCAGCTCGGCCTTGACACCGCCCTGCATACCGATCACGACCAGACGGCCGTTGACCGCCAGGGCGTCCAGATTGCGGTCCAGGTACTTGGCGCCGATGACATCCAGGATCACGTCCGCACCGTCGGGGCCCACGGCCTCGACGAAGTCCTGCTCGCGGTAGTTGACCAGCACGTCCGCGCCCAGCGCGCGGCACGCCTCCAGCTTCTCCGCACTGCCAGCGGTGACCGCGACCCTGGCGCCGATCGCCTTGCCCAACTGGATCGCCATCGTCCCGATCCCGCTGCTCCCGCCGTGCACCAGCAGCGTCTCGGCCGTCCGCAGGTGCGCCACCTGGAAGACGTTGGACCAGACCGTGCAGACCACCTCCGGGAGGGCGGCCGCGCTGACCGGGTCGACTCCCTTAGGGAGCGGCAGCAGCTGGCCGACCGGTACCGCGACCTTCTCCGCGTAGCCGCCGCCGGCCAGCAGCGCGCACACCTCGTCGCCGACCGCCCAGCCGGACACCCCCGCGCCCAGCGCGGCGATGCGCCCCGAGCACTCCAGGCCGGGGTAGCGCGAGGCCCCCGGCGGCGGATCGTAGAAGCCCTGGCGCTGCAGCACATCGGCCCGGTTCACCGCCGAGGCGGCCACCTCGACCAGCACCTCGCCCGCAGCGGGCTCCGGATCCGGCACCTCCGCCAGGACCAGCGCCTCGGGACCGCCCGGCTCTGAAATCGTGATCGCTCGCATGCTTCGGACGCTACCCGATGCGGCCCCGCAGAAATACTTCCCCGGGCACCCAACGCGCGGTGGGTCAGCAGAAGTCTGATGGGGTGACGACGAAGATGGGGGACGCGTGAATGCACAGTCAGAGGCGGAGTTCCGCGAGTTCTACAGCAACCGCTGGCACCGTCTGCTCCGCACCGCCTACCTGCTGACAGGTGATCACGGCAGGGCCGAGGAACTGCTGCAGAGCGCGATGATGCGGGCCTACCGGCACTGGCGCCGGATCGAGCGGACCGACGCACCGGAGGTCTACGTCCGCCGGATCATGGTGAACCTGAGCATCACCTGGTGGCGCCGGCGCCGGGTCCCGGAGGTGCTCACCGGTTCCGTGCCCGAGTACGGCGGCGCCGACGGACAGGCCGCGCACGCCCAACGGGACGAACTCGCACGGGCCGTCAGGAAGCTCCCGCCACGGATGCGCGCCGTGCTGGTGCTGCGCTACTTCGAGGACCTCAGCGAGGCCGACACCGCCCATGCGCTCGGCTGCTCGGTGGGGACCGTCAAGAGCCAGTCCCATGCGGCGATCAGGCACCTGCGGACCCTGCTCGGCCCCGAAGTCCCCGGAGGTGCGGAAGGCACCGACCCCGTCAGCACCCTGATCCCCCGCCAGCCCGCCACCGGAAGGAGCACGCCGTGACCAGTCTGCCCTCACACCACGACATGGAGACCGAGCTGCGCGCGGCGCTGGCCCGGCAGGCCGGACCGCTGGACACCGCCCCGGCTCCGTACGAGCGGTTCCGCCGGCGGGTCCGGCGTCGTCGCCTGGCCCAGGGGGCCGCACTCGGCGCCGCCGTCCTCGCGGCGACCGGCATGGCCGCCTTCGGGGTCCCCGGCGTCGGCCACGGGGGCAGCGGGGTGCCCGCCGATCCGGCGCACTGGTCCCCCGCGATCCGCACCTGGATGCAGTCCTGGCCGGTCCTCGGCGACCAGGTCGACGACTCCTCCGTCACCTCCCGGGCCCGCACGGCTGCGGCCGTCGACCTCAAGGTGCCGGTGGCCGACACCTACGTGGTGTACGCCGGACACGTGCAGGGGGTCCCGGTGGCTGTCGTGGTGGCCCCGGTCAGCGCGACCGACGCCCAGTACTGGTTCAGCACGAACGGGACGGCGTCCCGCTGGGGCGGGGTCGCACCGAACACCCTGCTCGAAGGCCAGTTCCAAATCGGCACCAGGACCGTGGAGCTGGTGCTCCCGCCCCCCGGGGTGGACCGGGTCGAGCTCTCGCCCGACGTCGACTGGACGGCCCGGGGCACCGCGGTCCGCGAGCCGTACCGCCCGCTGCCGCTGACCGGCGGCATGGGGGTGGTGTCGGTCGTCGACGACGGGACCAGGCCTCGGCTGCGAGCCTACGCGGGATCGAAGCTCGTCGACGACGAGGTGGTCGGGCCCGGCGCCGGTCAGGACCTCAACATTCCCGTCGGGCTGATCGACTCCATGGTCAGGGCCTACGGTCACCCGGTCACCGAGCGGGCCAGGCAGATGATCCAGTTCATCCTGCAGAGCGAGTCCGACCTCGGCGTCCACGACGCCACCGCGCTGCATCCGCAGCTGCTGTGGACCGGAGCCTCCGCCTCCATCGGCCCGGACTCGGTACTCGTCCAGATCCAGGCACGCGGCGGCACCCTGCAGTTGTTCGCCGGAGCCGACGGCCAACGACAGGACGCACCCACCGGAGGCGGCGCCCGGCTGGTCCCGGCATCGCGTTCCGGGCTGGCCAGCTACCTGGGCGTGCGCGACAACTACCAAGTCTCGGACACCGCTCGGTCCCCGGTCGAGATCCTCTACCAGGGCGGCGCATCGGCCTCGGTCAGCTTCGACGGCGGTGCCCCGGTGACGGCGTCCCTGGACGGCCGGGGCCATGCCGTGATCACCCCGACCGGGGCCGGCGGGACCCACCGAACCGTCGTCGTCCGCGACAAGGACGGCCGGGTCCTGCTCAGCACCCGGCTCGACGGTCTGGGCGAGAGCACTCTGGACGCCCCCTGACGCAGGCGTCACACAGCACTGCCGGACGGAAGCTGACGCTGGATAAGCTGGGATGCCAGGAGCGCTCTCATCGGGAGGTCCGGCATGGGCGGTTGGCTGTGGTTGTTGATCCCCGCCGTGATCGTCGGTGGCGGGCGGCTCGGCGAGCTGATGCAGAGCAGCCTGCGCACCCGGCACGAGCGCAAGCTGGAGCTGCTGAAGGCGAGCGAGCAGCGCCAGCTCGCCATCGACGCGGCCAACCGCCCGCCCGAGCCGATCTGCGGCTGCACCCACCACCTGGCCAAGCACGACCGGAGCGGCAAGTGCCATGAGACGGTCGAGGCGCCGACCGCCTGGGACGCCAAGCGCAAACCGCTGCAGTACGAGGCCCGGCCCTGCAACTGCCAGCAGTACATCGGACCGGAGCCGCTGGGGATGGTGTTCGCCCAGGACATCGTCGACCCCGAGTCGGGGAAGTAGGCCGGCCGCGCCGGGTCAGACCGGCTGGGGTTCGGCCCGCCTGACGGCGATGATCCGGTCGGTCGAGCGGAGCGTGGCGGCCTCCGGGTCGTCGTAGGGCAGCCTGCGGTTGCCGCGGACCACGCAGATGACCAGGTCCCCGCAGTCGTGGGGATGGCCGCCGACCTCGGTGGGACCGACCGGGCGGTCGATGACGTCCAGTCCGTTGCCGACCGTCAGCAGGTCGTGCAGCACGGCGCCGGCGTTGGGGCTGAGGGTGGAGACCCCGAGCAGGCGACCGGCCGAGCTGGAGCTGGTGACCACCACGGTCGCGCCGCTCTGCCGCAGCAGCGGCGCGTTCTCGTCCTCCCGTACCGCGACCACGACCGTGGCGTGCTTGTTGAGCTGCCGGATCGTCAGGGTGACCAGGACCGCGGTGTCGTCGCGCTGGGTGCCCACGATGATCCGGTCGGCCCGCTCGACCTGCGCGCGGCGCAGCACCTCGGTGCGGGTGGCGTCGCCGAGGATGCCGACCAGGCCGTCCTCGTTGGCGGCCTCGACCGCCTTGTGCTGGGGGTCGACGACCACGATCCGCTCCTTGGCGACGCCCTGGAGCAGCAGCGTCTCCACGGCGTTGCTGCCCTTGGTGCCGTATCCGACGACCACCACGTGTCCCTCGGCGGTCCCTTGGCTCATCTGGCTCATGGCGGCCTTCCAGCGCTTGATCCGCCAGAGCTGGCGGGTGCGGGTGGTCAGGACCTCCAGCGTGGTGCCGACCAAGATGATCAGGAAGACCACCCGCAGCGGGGTGATCACCAGGATGTTGACCAGCCGGGCGCTGTCGCTGACCGGGGTGATGTCGCCGTACCCGGTGGTGGAGAGGGTGACCGTGGCGTAGTAGGCGGCGCCGAGCAGGTCCAGGTGACCGTGGGCGTTGTCGTGGTAGCCGTCCCGGCCGACCCAGACGACGACGATGGTGACCACCATGACCAGCAGCGCGAGCACGAAGCGGCGGCGCACCTGCTGCGAGGGCGACGCCGCCGGTTCCGGCAGCAGGATCTGACGGAGCTGCAGTTCGCCGGGGTCCCGGCCGGTCCGACCCGTGCCGCGACCGCGGCCCCTGCGCCGGTCACCGCCCGCGCGCCCGGTCCGGCTCACAGGGCTCATCCCGCGGGGACCTCCAGTACCTCCACCCGGGTGCCCGCGGCGACCCCGCCGGGCGGCACCACCGCCAGGCCCTCGGCCAGGGCCAGCCCGCGCAGCATCGCCGGACCGTCGAAGGCCAGCGGCACCGCACCCCGCTCGGGGAGGACCACCGGCAGCAGCCGGGTGTCGGTGGGATGCCCCGGCAGCGGTACCGCGGCCTCGACCAGATAGGTCGCGGTACGGGGGAAGCCGGCCAGGGCGCGCAGCAGCGGTTCGGCGAGGGTGACCACCCCGGCCACCGCCGCCAGCGGATTGCCGGGCAGCCCGACCAGGTGGCGGGGCCTGTCCCGGCCCTCCACCGGCGGCAGCGCGGCCAGCAGCATGGGGTGGCCCGGGCGCACCCGCACACCGTCGACCAGCAGTTCCGCACCGACCTCGGCGAGGGCGCGGTGCAGGTAGTCCACCGGTCCGGCCGCCGTGCCCCCGGTGGTGACCACCACGTCGGCGGGGCTGCGCCGCAGCGCGTCACGGAGCAGGCCGAGGTCGTCACCGACCCTGCGCACGGCGCTGATCCGCGCGCCGTGGGCGCGCAGCCAGGGCGGCAGCAGCGGGCTGAGCGCGTCCCTGGTGCGCCCCGCGCCGGGCAGCCCCGAGTCCAGCAGTTCGTCGCCCAGCACCAGCAGTTCGACGGTGGGACGGCGGTGCACGGTGAGCAGGTCGCAGCCGGCCGCCGCGGCCAGGCCGAGGACGGCGGGGGTGACCGTGGTGCCCTGCGGCAGCAGCGGCTCTCCGGTACGGCACTCCTGGCCGCGCGGCCGGATGTCCCGGCCCTGCTCCAGCGGGTTGCCGCCGCGGTCGTGCAGCAGCTCGGCGCCGCTGCGGTCGCGGCGCACACCGCCGTCCTCGCGCCGGAGCACGGCGGTGGCGCCCGGCGGCAGCTGCGCCCCGGTGGCGATCCGCACGGCGGTGCCGTCGGGCAGCGGCACGGTGCTGCCGCGACCGGCGAGCAACTGGTCGCTGTTGTCGGGCCGGGCCGGACCGATCCGCCACGGGCCGGGGCCGGAGACCGCCCAGCCGTCCATGGCGGAGGTGTCGAAGGCGGGCAGGTCGGTGAGGGCTTCCAGGGGGGCGGCCAGAGCCGCGCCGAGCGCGTCGGCGAAGGGCAGTCGCACCGGCGGGAGCGGCCGGACCACGGCGCGCAGAGCCCGTCCACGCGCCTGTGCCCAGCCGAGCGGCCCGGAAGGACTGCTCTTGGCCCCGGCACCGGCGGCCTCGTCGGCGGCGTAGTCGTAGGGCGCGGGGGTCGCCGGCCCGGCTCCGGGGTGCCGACCGGTCCCTGACGGTCGGCCCGGCTCCGGAATGGGCGCGGTGTAGTCGAACGGCGCACCCTCCGCCGCACCCGCGCCGCTCACCACGGCCGTACGGACCAGGAACGGATAGGCGTCGAGCAGGTCCCCATCGGTGCTCTCCTCACCACCCATCAGCCCGACTCCCCGCCGTTCGACGCCCCGCCGTTCGACTGTTCGGCGCTCGACTGTTCGGCGACCCAGCGCCCGACCAGCGCCACAACCTTGCTGTTGGCCTCCGCCACCGCCCCGGCGCCGCCGCCGGCCTGCGCCGCCGCATAGCCGACCAGGAACGCCGTCAGCGGGGCGGCGGGGCGGGCCACGCCATGGGCCACGTCCTTGGTCATGTCCAGCAGACCGGGTACGTCGACCTCCAGGTCGATCCCCAGTGCGGTCTTGGCTTCGGCGATCCAGTCATTCAGCACCGTCCCATCGTCGCCGATCCCAGGGTCAGGAGCGTGCAAGGTAACGTTTCGCTGTCGTGTCACTTCCCTCGCGGTACCCGGGCGCGGGCGTGAGCACGGGCTCGGGCGAGGTCGTCCCAGGTGTCGCAGTCCAGCGAGGCGCCGTCCGGATCGGCGATCCGACGGGTGGTCAGGCCGCCGACGAGGCGCCGCAGCGGAAGGCCGGCCGGCTCGCCCAGCGCCGTCAGGGCCGCCAGCAGCGGGGCGGTGCGGTAGGCGGCGGCGAGCGGCTGGTCGCGACCGCCGGCGTCGACCAGGACCGCGGCGTCCACCGCTCCGTCAGCCGATCCGTCCGTGGCTCCGTCCAGCCCGCGGAGCAGCACCGCGGCGGTCGCCGGCTCGAAGAACGGCAGGTCCGCGGCGAGTAGCAGGATCCGGTCCGCGGTCACCGACGGCAGTGCCGCCGCCACCGCCGCCACCGGTCCGCCGCCCGGCGGCTGCTCGCGCACCCAACCGACGGGCCGGCCGGTCGGCCGCCGGGGACCCACCACGACCGTGCTCCGGGCACCGGCGCAGCCGGCCAGCACCCGGTCCAGCAGCGCGGTGCCGTCGACCTCCAGCGCCACCTTGTCCGTCGCACCGCCGAACCGCCGGGCCGCACCGCCGGCGAGCACCACCGCGTCGTACGCACCGAGCCCGTCGTCCATCCGACCAGTATGGATCCACTCCGAGGCCCCGGATCAGAGCCGGTGCTCCGCCAGCACCGTCGCGACCTCGTCCTCGAAGGCGGCCGCCGGGCCGAGGAACAGCTCGAAGTGCTTGGCCCAGGCGTGGTAGCGGTGCAGCGGGTAGTCGAGGTCCGCACCCATCCCGCCGTGCAGGTGCTGGGCGGAGGCCGCGACCGAGCGGACGCCCTCGGCCGACCAGACCTTGGCGGTGGCCAGGTCCGCGGCCAGCGGGATGCGCTCCGGGTCGTCCGTGCCGTCCGCCGCGGCGACGAGGCCGATCCGCCAGGCCGCCTGCCAGAGCGTGACCTCCATCGCCCGCAGGTCGATGTAGCGGTCGGCGACCTGCATCGACACCGCCTGGAAGGTGGCGATGGGGTGCCCGAACTGCTGGCGCTTGCCGGTGTAGTCGGCGGTCATCCGCAGGATCTGCTCCCCCAGGCCCAGGCACAGCGCCGCCGTGCCGACGATCAGCAGTCCGCGCAGGTGGAGCCAGTTGGCGGCGTCCGGCGCCGGCTCCCCCAGCTGCGCCGAGGCGTCGACCCTGGCGCCGTCGAAGACCATCTCCGCGGCGAGTTCCCCGTGCGCGGTGACCTGGCGGCGCAGCTCCACCCCCGGGGCGTGCGGATCCACCAGCAGCAGCAGTGTGCCCCGGTCGGAGCGGGCCGGCACCACGATCCGGTCCAGCACCTGGGCGGCGCTCACCCCGGTCTGCACCCCGTCCAGGATCCAGCCGCCCGGGGACCCCGTCGGCCCGTCCGCCGCCACGGCGCGTACGCCCTGGTCGGCCGGTTCGTGCCCGGTGCGGCCGTGCGGGGCGACGCCGAGCAGCAGCCGTCCCGCGGCGACCTCCGGCAGCAGTTGCCGGCGCTGGGCCTCGCTGCCGTAGCGCTGCACGGCGAGCGCGGCGGCGCCGGTCTCCAGCAGCGGGACCCGGGCCAGCACCCGCGCCGACTCGCGCAGCACCAGGCACCAGGCCACCGGGTCCAGGCCCGAACCGCCGTACTCCTCGGCGAGTGCGATGCCCAGCAGGTCGGACTTGGCCAGGCGCTGCCACAGCTCCCGGTCGATGTCCGCGGCCACGGGATCGGCATTGACAGCGGGGCTGGGCACACCGTCCGGAGCGACATCGGCGAAGGCCGCGCGGGCGGCTTCGACTGCGGCCTGCTGCTCCTCGGTGAAGGTGAAGTCCACGGCTCTCTCCCCTTTGCTGCCTTTGCAGCCCCTGCTGCCCGACCCCATGACGGACCGTCAGATTAGAACGGGTTCTAGTGGATGGGAAGGGCCACGGCGCCGCGGCGGCAACCTGCCGATTCCGGCATACCCACTAAACCGGTCAATGGTCCACTCTCCCTGTCACAGGCACCACAGGGTCAGTACCGTTCGGGACGGACAGAGCCTCAGCGAGCGAGCGGACAAGCGTGCCAGACCATCCGAACCAGGCCGCGCGGGACGGTGCCGCGCCGGACGAGGCGGCGGCGACGCCGCAGGACCGGGACCCCATACCCGGCCTCGCCCCGCCGGGCCCCCGAGTGCCTCCGCAACGGCCGGCCCCGGACCGGACCCCGGAGCAGGCCGCCGACCGGACGCCGGAGCCCGTACCGGCAACCGCGTCCACGCCTGTGCCTGCGCTCGCCGCGGACGGCAGCACCCCCCGCCTCTGGTCCCTGCCCGCCCTGATCACCCTCGCCCTCACCGCCACCGCCCTGATCGTCGCCACCGCCTGGCACCTGGGCACCGTCTTCCTCTCCATAGCCCCCTCCAACCCCGCCTCGCAGCGCTACCAGTCGGCGATCAACTCCCATGTGCTGCCGGAGTTCGAGCAGAACTGGCAGCTCTTCGCCCCCAATCCGCTGCAGAACAACATCGCCGTCGAGGCCAGGGTGCAGACCCTCGCGCCCGACGGCAGCCGGGCCGAGTCCGGCTGGTACGACCTCACCGCCCAGGACATCTCAGCCGTCAGGGGCAACCCGGCACCCAGCCACCTGAACCAGAACCAGCTGCGCCGGGCCTGGGACTACTACACCTCCTGGCATAACCTCCCGGGCGAGACCTCCCTCGGCACCGGCGGCCCGCTGTCCAAGGAGTACCTGAAGCGCATCGCCCTGCAGCGGATCGGCAGCCGCGACTGGCAGGGGAACCAGATCATCCAGATCGAGTTCCGCTCGGCCACTACCCCGGTCACCGGACCGTCCTGGACCGCCGCCGCGCAGAAGAAGCAGACCAGCTACGTCACCCTGCAGTGGTGGGCGGTCTCCGACGACGACTACACCGGCCTCGGGATCCACGGATGAACGCATCGACCGGCGTGCTCGCCACCGTGCGCAGCAGCAGCCTCACCGGCTGGACGGCCTTCACCGGACGGGTCCTCGCGCCCTACCAGGCCGCCGTCGTCCGGATCGGCTTCGCCCTGTGCTTCGGCGGCTTCCTGCTCCGCGAGTGGCCGCACCGCCGGGTCCTGTACGGCGACCGCTCGGCCTGGAGCCTCGACCTGGCCCGGCAGATGCTCGCCGGCAACCACGCCTTCACGGTGCTGGCCTGGTCCGGCGGCCGCTGGTGGTTCGAGACCGTCTACGCGGCCGCGATCGTGGTGAGCCTGCTGCTGATGCTCGGCTGGCGCACCCGCGCCATGTCGGTGCTGTTCCTGGTGTGCGTGCTGTCGATCCAGAACCGCAGCGTCCTGATCGGCGACGGCGGCGACAACGTGATCCACCTGATGGCGATCTACCTGGCCTTCACCCGCTGCGGCACGGTCTGGTCCCTGGACGCCCGACGCCGGCGGCTGCACCCGGACCGGGTGGACCGCACCGGCGTGGCGCTCTGGTCGGTACTCGGCCTCGCCCTGCTGTTCACCCAGCTCACCGACCCCGGCGGGATGGGGACACTGAGCCCGGGGCTGTACACGTGGAGCACCGTCCTCTGGGCGTTCTGGCTGCTCAGCGGAGCATGGTGGCTGCTGGACCGGCGTGCGCCGGACGGCGAACCCCGGGCCGTGCTGGACGCGATGGCGACCATGCTGCACAACTGCGCGATGCTGGTGGTGATGGTGGAGGTCTGCTTCATCTACGCCACCGCCGGCTGGTACAAGATCCAGGGTTCGCTCTGGCAGGGCGGCACCGCGCTCTACTTCCCGCTGCACCTCGACTACTTCAACCCCTGGCCGGGACTGTCGCAGCAGCTCTCGGCGCACCCGATCCCGGTCTTCCTGATCAGCTACGGCACCGTCATCGTGCAGGTCGCCTTCCCGTTCCTGGTCTTCAACCGCCGGATCAAGAACGTCCTGCTGGTACTGATGATGACCGAGCACGCCGCCATCGCGGTGACCCTGGGACTGCCCTTCTTCTCGCTGGCGATGATCAGCGCGGACGCGGTCTTCCTGCCCACCTGGTTCCTGGTCCGGACCGGCAACCGGATCTCCCGCTTCGCCACCCCCCTCGCCACCCTCGTGAAACATGCGTTCACGCGCGGTACCGAACGACCGCACTCCGCCGAAGGAGTGACCACGGTCTGACAATCGCGTTGCTCATGACGTCAGCACCACTCACCTGAGAGGGACGTCATGCAACACACCGAACAGCCGACCCTGCAGCACTCCGCCTTCCCGGCCACCGGGCAGCCGATCCGCGTCATCATGATCGACGGCGAGCCCTGGTTCGTCACGGCGGACGTGTGTCGGATCCTGGGCCGGTCCAATCCGAGCTGGGCCAACCAGATCGTCCAGCAGCACGAGACCCAGACCGTGGATCTGCGCGAGGTAACCCTCACTTCAAGTGAGGGTAAGGACAAAAGCGCAGGTCGGAAAAGCTACGAGCGCGGAAATCCGCTGCTCGGCGTGGTCAGCGAGAGCGGGCTGTACACGCTGATCATGCGCTCCCGCAAACCCTCCGCCCAGCCCTTCCAGACGTGGGTCACCACCCAGCTCCTCCCCTCCCTCCGCCGCGGGGACACCGATCTCGCCGCTGAACGCCGACGTATGGCCGAGACCCTTGCCGAGGCCATCGGGCATCAGCCGGTGGACCTGGTGGCCCGGATCGACGGAATCCAGGACAGTGACTTCCGCGTCCTCACCGACGGCTCCGTTCACTGCCCGCACGGGCGTACGGAAGTCTGCGTGCCCAAGCGCAGCGAGGACAGCGGGCCGCCCTACGGACCGTACTTCCGCTGCCCGGAGGTGAAGCGCGTCGGCATCAGGGGCAGCAGGAGCGTACGCAGCTGCGGCACCATCCGCTTCGTCGACGTGGTCCGCCGCCTCGCCGCACCCCGCGAGCCGGAGACCCCGGCCGCCCCGCCGCAGGGCCCGACCCCGCCGCAGGCCCCGGTGTCGGCTGGGCTGCTCTCCCTGAAGATCGGTCAGGCTCGGGTCCTGGGAACGGCGAAGGAGATCGCCGCCCTGCTCAAGGAGATGGGAGTGGAAGCCGGCTAGCCCTGCGGACATGTGAAATTGCTGTCCGAGAGCCCCGCGGTGTTGCTACGATCCACGATCGTAGATACGTCATCCGAACTATCGTGCACACAGGCAGTACTGGTGCACACGTTCGGTTCCTGGGGGGACCTCCGTATGCTTCGCCGGCCCGCGCTCATCGCCATGCCCGTGACGGCCTTGCTCCTCGGGGCTCTCGGCGCAGGCACTGCGTCCGCCGACGGTCCGGCCACCGATCTGTACGTCAACAGCTTCGCCGGCAACTGCAGCCACTCCGGCCCGGGAACACAGACGATCCCCTTCTGCGCGATCCAGGATGCCGCCGACGTCGTGGGCCCGGGGCAGACGGTCCACATCATTAACTCCGCACAGCCGACGTCGCCCGTCGTCATCAGCCGTTCCGGTACCGCCGGCGCGCCCATCACCTTCACCGGCGGGGTACCGGGCAGTGCGGACACCACCGTCAGCACCGCTGCCGGCACTGCCTCCAGCACCGGCCTGTTCACCCTCAAGGACGTCCAGTACGTGGTGCTGGACCATCTGTCGCTGTCCTCGGCCGGGACTGCGGTGAGCGTGATCAGCTCAGAGCACATCACCCTCGACCGCACCGATGTGTCCGGCTCCGACAGCATCTACGCACCGTCTTCCGCCCCCGTGGACGCAATCACCGTCGACGGATCCTCCTCCGACGTGAGCATCTCCCACGCCGTGGCCCAGTACGTCTCCGGCAGCGGGATCGCTGTGCAGTCGGGGGCCTCGCACGTGGTCGTGGCGAGTGAGGTGATCGACTCGGTGGGGTCCGCCATCCAGGCGTCAGGGGTGAGCGACCTGGAGGTCGCGGGCAACACGCTGACGAGCATGGGTGGCGGGGTCGCGGTCACCGGAACGTCGACCGGATCGATAGAGAACACCGTCGTCATCCCCCACGACATGACCACCTCCGCGACGCAGCCCGCCATCAGCGTCTCGGCCGGGTCGACGGGCGGCTTCACCGCCGACTACAACGCCGTCACCGCGGACCGGTCGGGCGTCGAGTACGACTGGGGAGGCACTTCGTACACCTCGGTCGCCGCCTTCCGTGCAGCCGCCGACCAGGGACAGCACGACATCGACGGCCTGCCCGGCCGGACCGGCGACAGCGGGCTCATCGCCGAGGGGTCCCCGATCGTGGACTCGGGCGCCGCCGACGCGCCCGGCCAGTCCCCGACCGACTACCGCGGTCTGTCCCGGGTCGACGACCCCGAGGTGGCGAACACCGGCTCCGCCGACGGCTACGTCGACCGTGGCGCGATGGAGTACCAGGACCCCTTCCGACTGATTCCGCGGGTGTCGCCGGCCGCCGGACCGGCCCCGTTGTCGGTGACGGTCTCCGCGACGGTCTACAACCCCTGGGGGACGACGGCCCGGTACAGCATCGACTTCGGCGACGGCTCCCCCGCCGGCACCTCGTCCACTCCCACCGCCACCCACACCTACCCGACGGTGGGCGGCCCCTTCCGACCGACCGTCACCGCGACCCTCCCCAGCGGTGAGCAACGCAGTTACGCCAACCCGTCAGTCACCGTCAACGCCCCCGGGCCGCTCGTCGAGGCCGTCGCGCTCACGACCAACGGCCTCAGCGCCACCGTCAAGGGGAGGATCACCAGCCCCTGGCTGTTCAGCGGCGGTACGGCGAACTTCGGTGACGGCAGCGCGCCGGTGACGATCCCGGCGTACAACCCAGATGGCATCGTGCACACCTACGCCGCACCCGGCAGCTACACCGTCACCGGAACGGTGAGCGACGAAGGCGGCCGGACCGTACCGTTCACCAGGAAGATCACTGTCGGCGGCCAGTACGTCACCGTCCCCGCCACGCGCATCCTGGACACCCGCAACGGCACGGGAGCGGCCAAGCACAAGGTCGGTCCCGGCGGTGTGCTGCGGCTGAAGGTCGCGGGCGTGGCCGGCGTCCCCATCAGTGACGTGGGCGCCGTCACCATGAACGTGACCGACACCAACTCCAGCACCGGTGGCTGGGTCGTCGCCTACGCCGACGGCACCACCCGCCCCGCCGTCGGCTCCAATCTCAACTTCAAGGCCGGGGAGACCAATCCCAACCTCGTCACCGTCCCGGTCGGCAAGGACGGCTACGTCGACCTCTACAACGCCTTCGGCACCGTCGATCTGATCGCGGACGTCCAGGGCTACTACTCGACCGCCTGGACCATGAGCTCGGCCGGTCAGTACGTACCGTTCGCCGCTCCTGTGCGGGATCTGGACATCCGCAACGGTCCCGGCGAAGACGGACTGATCGTGAAGCCGTTCGGTGCCGGGTGGTCGGTCACCGCGATGGGGCTGGCCGGCGGATCGGACTCCGGGACCGCGATGGTACTGAATCTCACATCCCTCAACGCCGACTCCAGCGGATGGGTGGCGGCCATGCCCGCCGACGGAACGCGTCCCGCTGTCTCCAACCTGAACTACGCGCCGGGACGCACGACGTCCAATCTGGCGGTGGTCCCCGGCGACGACGCGTACACGCTCTACAACAGCTCCGGGCATGTCGGCCTGATCGTGGACGCCCAGGGCTACTTCATCCGTGACTACGGATCAGCCAACGCGGTGACCGGCGCGGACTACGTACCGCTCACACCCACCCGCGTCGCCGACACCAGGATCGGCAACCACCACCTCGGTACCGGATCCACCCTTCGGATCAAGGTCGTCGGTACCCATGGGATCCCGGTCGGGACCACCGCCGTCAACGTCAACCTGACCGGAACCGGCAGCAGCAAGTCGACCTACGTGATCGCCTACGGCGGAGGGAAGACGCCCAGGTCCTCCAACCTCAATCTGGTCCCGGGACAGACCCGACCCGTCCTGGCCACCGTTCCCGTCGACAGCAGCGGCTACATCACCGTCTACAACTACAACGGCACCGTGGACGTCATCGCCGACCTGGAGGGCTACTACGCCCCCAGCCCCTGACCCCCGCCCGACATCCAGTGGAACAGTCCCATCCCCACGCTCGTCGCCAGGTTGAAGCTGGAGACCTGCGGGCGCATCGGTACCGACACCACGCGGGTGGCCATGGCCCGCAACTCGTCGGAGATGCCGTGCCGTTCCGAGCCGAAGGCGATCAGGGCATCGTCCGGGAAGGGGACGGTACGGATGTCCTCGCCCTCCGGGTCGAGGACGTAGAGGGGGCCGTGCGGTAGCTGATCCAGGGTCATCTGCTCGACCGCGGTGGCGAAGTGGAGTCCGGCGCCGGCCCGGACCACGGTCGGGTGCCAGGGGTCGACGTCGCCCGTCGTCACCACGCCGGTCGCACCGAAACCCGCCGCGAGGCGGACCACGGCGCCGATGTTGCCGAGGTTGCGGGGGTTGTCGAGGACGACGACGGGCGCCTGCCGCGGGCGCCGGGCGAGTGCGGCCAGGTTGGCGGCGCGTGCCGGCCGTACCGCCAGGGCGGCGATGCCGGTCGGGTGGAGCCGGGGGACGAGCTCGCGCAGCACCGCCCCCGGAACCTCCACCGCCAGCGCGTCGACCCGGGCCGCCACGTCGGGGGCCAGCTCCGCCGCCAGCCGGGCCACCCCGGCCCGGTCGCTGGTGAGCACCGACGTCACCTCGGCGCCGAACCGCAGTGCGTGCTTGACCGCGTGGAAGCCGTCCAGCAGCACACCGCCCCCGGCCTCCTCGGTGCGCCACCGCGCCGCTGCCCGGGTCACCTGCGTCTCGTCCGTCACCCGGCCAACACTACGTCCGTCCGGCTACTCCCCCTGCGGCTACTCCTCCTCCGGCTCCATCAGCAGCCGGGCGTAGTTCGCCATCGACCGCTGGTAGCGGGGCAGGTGCGGGGCGAGCGCCGCCACCGCCTCCGCGACGGCCTCGCGCTCGTGCCCGGTGTCGACCAGGCAGAGCGCCAGGGTCGCGCTGATGGCGTCGTCCAGGTGGTCCGAGCCGCGTTCGCGCTCGGCCCGGAGCAGCGCCACGCCCTCCGCCGGGCGCCCCATGTTCCGCAGCGAGCTGGACATCTGGATCACCACCCGGCGCCGCCGCTCGCCGTCGAGTCCGGCCGCCAGCGCCTGCTGGTAGAGCGGCACGGCCAGGTCGGAGTGGCCGGTGGAGTCCTGCAAGGCGCCGCGCTCGAACAGCAGCACCGGGTGGCCCTCCGGGAGCTCGCCGATCAGTTTCTCGTGCCGGACCCGGAACTCCTCCTCCGGCAGATCCGGGAACTCCAGCCAGAGCGCGATGCTGCGCCGGTCCCATTCGGTGCTGATGGCGGCGGTGGCGCTGGTCGTGGTGCCTGTCTCCGTGGTGGTCATGGGGAGAGCTTGGCGACCTTGCCGGTCCGCGCGCCAGTGATTAGGTTCAGACCGAATCACTCAGCGCCGACCCCGGAGCCCGCCATCGCCGTCACCCTCCGCTTCAGCCCGGCTGACCTGCGGCGGTGCCGATTCGCCGTCTCGCCCGCCTTCGAGACGCTGTCCGCCGTGCGGGTCACCAGCGGCCAGCAGCCACCGGACCACCACCGGCCCTGGCTGGACTCGGTCCGCCCCCGCCTGGACGGCCCCGACGGCCTGGACCTGCGCCCGCTCACCCTGCTGCAGCCGCGCCGCGGCTACACCCCCGACTTCCTCTCCCCGCCGCCCACCGGTCCGCAGGCCAGGTTCGAGGACGAGCTCACCCGGATCGCCGCGACCCCGCCCGGGCAGGTCCACGCCGAGATCGCGCGCTCGCTCCGGGAGACCCCCGGCGCGGCCGGAACCGCCACCGGGCGGCTGTTGCTGGGCGATCCCGAACTGGTCCTGCCGATGCTCACCGGGCTGATCCGCACCGCCTGGACGACCCTGGTCGAACCGGTGTGGCCGCGGGTGCGGGCACTGCTGGACGCCGATGTGGCGTTCCAGACCCGACGCCTGGCCGAGGGCGGCCTGGACCGGCTGTTCGCCGAGCTGCACCCGATGCTGCGCTGGCAGGACAACGTGCTCACCCGGGTCCGCGGCGACGACGACCACCGCGACCTGGACGGCGAGGGGCTGGTGCTGATGCCCAGCGCCTTCAAGTGGCAGGAGGTGGTGGTCATCGTGGACCCGCCCTGGCAGCCCACCGTGGTCTATCCGGTCCGGGGCCTGGGCACCCTCTGGCCGTCCCGCCCGTCCGCGTCCAAGGACGGCACCCCGGACGGCAGTCCCGACGGCACCGCCGCCCTGGCCCGCCTCATCGGCCGTACCCGCGCCACCCTGCTCACCGGCCTGGACACCCCGGCCAGCACCCAACTCCTGGCGCACCGCTACGCGCTGGCCCCCGGCACCGTCTCCGAGCACCTGACCGTCCTGCGTGACGCCGGCTTCGTGGTCGGCGAACGCCACCGCCACGAGATCCGCTACCGCCGCACCGAACTCGGCACCGCGGCGGCCAACGCACGACGTGCCCCGTCCCGCTGAACATCCGGCGGGACAGGGCACGTTGTCGACCTGCGGAACTACCGACGCGTCGCCCGCATCCGTCCCAGGATCGTGGACACGGCGATGATCGCCATGGTCCCGATCAGCATGATCGAGCCGATCACATTGATCTGCGCCGGGTACGACCGCTGCACCGAGCCGAAGATGTACATCGGGAAGGTGGTGCGCTGGCCGGCCGTGAACGCGGTGATGATGTAGTCGTCGATCGACAGCGCGAACGCCAGCAGCGCGGCGGCGGCGATGCCCGGGGCCACCAGCGGCAGGGTCACCTTCATGAAGGTCTGGGTCGGGGTGGCGTAGAGGTCCTGCGCCGCCCGCTCCAGGGTCGGGTCCATGCCCGCGAGCCGGGACTTGACCGTCACCACCACATAGCTGAGACAGAACATCACATGCGCGATGGTGATGGTCCAGAAGCCCAGCGAGCCGGGGCCGATGGTGTTGAAGAACAGCGCCGTCAGGGTGGCGCCCATGACCACCTCGGGGGCGGCCATCGGCAGGAACAGCAGGGCGTTGATGCCGGAGCGGGCCTTGAAGCGGTGCCGGACCATCGCGAAGGCGATCATCGTGCCCAGCGCGGTGGAGACCACGGTCGCGATCAGGCCGATCTCCAGGGACAGGCCCATGCTGCTGCACAGCGCCTGGTTGGCGCAGGGGTGGGCCCAGGCCTCGGTGGAGAACTGGTTCCAGGTGTAGTCGTACTTGCCGATCGGCTGGTTGAACGACATCACCAGGATGACCGCGTTCGGCAGCAGCATGAAGATGAAGATCACCACGGTGGCGGCGAGCAGCACGTGGTCGCCGATCCAGGCGAGCGGGCTGCGGCGGCGGATCTTCAGCGGGGCCGGCGCGATCGGGGCCGGGACTGCGGTTTGAGTCGCCATCAGATCAGGTCCTCCGTACCGGCCTTGCGGATGTACATCATGACCAGCACCAGCGTGCCGACCATCATGATGACCGACATGGCCGAGCCGACCGGGTAGCCGTCGGTCTTGCGCAGGAACAGGTTCTCGATGCTCTGGCCGACCACGCCGGTGTTGGCGTTGCCGAGCAGCTGGGCGTTGATGTAGTCGCCGATCGCCGGGATGAAGGTCAGCAGGGTGCCGCCGATCACGCCGGGCATGGACAGCGGCAGGGTGATCCGGCGCCAGGTCTGGAAGGTGCCGCAGTAGAGGTCGTTGCCGGCCTCCAGCAGCCGCGGGTCGATCTTCTCCAGCGAGGTGTACAGCGGGAGGATCATGAACGGCAGGAAGTTGTAGACCATGCCGCAGACCACCGCACCGGGGCTGGCCAGCACATGCGTGCCGACGGTGATCCCGAGCTTGCTGGTGATCTTGAGGATGTACAGGTCGTTCAGGATCCGGACCACGAAGCCGTTGTCGGCCAGGATGGTCTTCCAGGCGATGGTGCGGATCAGGAAGCTGGTGAAGGAGGGCACGATCACCAGGGCCATCAGCAGCGACTTCCACTTGCCGCCCTTGAAGGCGATGAAGTACGCCACCGGGTAGCCCAGCGCCAGGCAGAGCACCGTGGTCGCCACCGAGAAGATCCCGGAGTGCAGGTACTGCCGCCAGTACGGCTTGACCGCGTCGACGTAGTTGGCCCAGTGCCAGGTCAGCTTGAAGCCGTCGTCGAAGTTGCCGGTCTGCACCGAGGCCGACACCGAGGTGAGGATCGGGACCAGGAAGAACAGGATCAGCCACAGCAGACCCGGCAGCAGCAGCACCCAGGGGGTGAAGTTGCGCCGCGGCTTGCGGTCCTCAGGCGGCGCCCCGGCCGCCGGGGGGTCGGACTTGTCCAGCAGTGCGGTGCTGCTCACGCGGCGCCCTCCTCGTCCAGGGCCGCGCCCGCCCCGATGTCCTGGCTGCCGTCGAGGCCGAAGCCCTGGCTGGGATCCCAGTAGACGAAGACCTCGGTGCCGGGGCGCTGGATCGCGCGGCCGGTGTTCTGCTCGAACACCGAGATCTCCTGGCCCGAGGGCAGCTTGACCAGGTACTGGGTGGAGACGCCGATGAAGGAGGCGTCGGACACGGTGCCGCCGAGTGCGTTGAACCCGCTGGGGACGTCCGCCTCGCTCACCGCGAGCTGAACCTTCTCCGGACGGACACCCAGGATCACCTTGCCCGACACCGAGCGACAGCGCTTGGCGTCCAGGGTGAGCTTGCGGCCGTGCGCGGAGACGGTCACCACGTCGTCGGTGGAGGTCTCGACCGTCCCGGGGATCAGGTTGGACTGGCCGAGGAAGTTGGCGACGAAGGTCGTCGCCGGGTTCTCGTAGAGCTCGGCGGGGGAGCCCAACTGCTCGATCCGGCCGTGGTTCATCACCGCGATGGTGTCGGCCATGGTCATGGCCTCCTCCTGGTCGTGGGTGACATGCACGAAGGTGAGGCCGACCTCGGTCTGGATCCGCTTGAGCTCGATCTGCATCTGCCGGCGCAGCTTGAGGTCCAGCGCGCCCAGCGGCTCGTCCAGCAGCAGCACCTGGGGCTCGTTGATCAGCGCCCGGGCCAGCGCGATGCGCTGCTGCTGGCCGCCGGAGAGCTGGGTGGGCTTGCGCTTGGCCAGGTGGCCCAGCTCGACCAGCTCCAGCATCGCCTCGACCTGCGGCTTGACGCTCTTGAAGCCGCGGCGGCGGAGGCCGAAGGCGACGTTCTCGAAGATGTCCAGGTGCGGGAAGAGCGCGTAGTTCTGGAACACGGTGTTGACCGGCCGCCGGTAGGGCTTGGCGTCGGTGACGTCCTGGTCGCCCAGGAAGATCTGACCCGCCGTCGGGTCCTCCAGGCCGGAGACCATCCGCAGTGTCGTCGTCTTGCCGCAGCCGGACGCGCCGAGCAGGGCGAAGAAGGAGCCCTGAGGAATGGTCAGGTCGAGATTGTCGACCGCCGTGAAAGCGCCGAAGCGCTTGGTGAGGCCGACCAGGCGGAGGTCGCCGCCCTCGGTCCGGCCCAGTACGTCAGTGGAGCCCATCGAGATTCTTCTTTCGCGTCGGCGTCGGTGAGGTGTCCGTCGAACGGGGGCGGGCGGCCTACTGGCCGATGGCCTGCTGGAAACGGCTGGTGTAGTCGTCGAGCTGGGCGATGGTGAGCTTCATGAAGCCGTGCGCGTTGGCTTCCATCTGCTTGGTGGGGACGATCAGCGGCGAGGAGGCGGTCTCCGGGTCCAGCTTCTGCAGCGCCGCCACCGCGCCCTCGACCGAGGGGACGTAGTCGATGTAGTCGTCCAGCTCGGCGGCCACCTCCGGCTGGAGGTAGTAGTTGAGCATCTTCTCGGCGTTGGTCTTGTGCCGGGCGAAGTTGGGGATCACGCAGTTGTCCGACCAGGACAGCAGGCCCTCCTTGGGGAGGTTCAGGGTGACCAGGTAGTCCACCCCGAGCTGGGCCACGTCGCCGGAGTAGGCCATGGTCACCGCGGTGTTGCCGTTCTGGAAGTCGCTCAGGTAGTCGTTGCCGGTGAAGGCCCGCACCTGGCCCGAGCTCAGCGCCTTGCGCACGTACTCCAGCGCCTCGTTGAACTGCTGGTCGGTGAACTGCTCCGGGTTGTGCCCGAGGGCGAGCAGCGCCATCGCCACGGTGTCCTCCATCTCGCTGAACAGCGAGACCTTCCCGTGCAGGTCGGCCCGGGTGAAGACCTCGGCGATGGAGGTGATCGGCGTCTTCACCAGCTTGGTGTTGTACGCGATGGTGGTGAAGCCGTAGGCCCAGGGGATGGAGAAGCGGCGGCCCGGGTCGACCGGGTCCTTGAGCACGCTCGGCAGCAGGTTGGCGTGGTTGGGGATGTTGGCCAGGTCCAGTTCCTGCAGGTAGTCGTACGTCATGTACTTGGCCACCATGTAGTCGCTGACGACCATCACGTCGTACCCGGTGTCGATGCCCTTGACCAGGTACGGGTCGACCTTGGTGTAGAAGTCGTTGTTGTCGTTGATGATCTCCAGGTAGTCGACCTGGATGCCGGTCTGCTTGGTGAAGGCGTTCAGCGTCGGGTGGACGCTGGGGTGCTTGTCGTCCTGGATGTCGATGTACGCCGGCCAGGTCGCCCAGACGACCTTCTTCTCGGTGGCCGAGTAGTCCTTCCCCGCCTGTCCGGTCGCCTTGGCGCCGGCGGGGACGACATGCCCCTGGACGCCGCAGGCCGACAGCGCTCCGGCGCCCGCCACGGCGAGGCCGCCCGCGGCGGCGCCCCGGAGCAGGGAGCGGCGGCTCATCGCGGCGGCGGTGGAACGGGCGCGGGTGCGGTTGGTGAACCGCGCCAGGTCTTCGAGGCTGAGGCCCTTCATGGGAGTGATGTGGCCTTTCTTCAGGCGGCACGGAAGGGGGATGGGGACAGAGGCTAGGACGAAAAGCTGCGGTTTCCAGGCTTCTAGGCGGCTTCGACAGCGGAATCGTTATCGTTCACGTCATTTGGCAACGTGATCCGCATCACCGCTCACCCTGAGTCACGCGGCGTCCCGAAATCCAGGTACAGGATGTAAAAGGCGCAACAGAAGCCCTGCACATCTGACAGCCGCAGACGGCAGGGGCCGCACGGGAGAATCCCCGTGCGGCCCCTGCGGCGTGAGCGTCATGGTTGGTATCCCTGCTCCGGAGTCGGTCGCCCGAACTCGGAAGCGGAGGGGCGTTCACCAGTTTCCCTAGAGTCTGAGCCCTGGTGTCGCCGTACATCAGCAGGCACTGCGTCAGTCGTCCGTACGCGTCCTTGACAGGTTGCTGCTTCCCAACCCTCCCGAGCGGACTACCTCAGCTCGCGCCGGACCTCGACGACCCGGAAGCGGGAGGCCACGAAGGCCGCGTCGCAGTAGGCGGAGTTGGCGGCCGGGTTGGCGCCGGTGCCGTGCAGGTCGGAGAAGGCGGCGGTCTGGTTGACGTAGACCTGGCCGGTGAGGTTCAGCGACAGCGACACCCCCGCGTCCAGGCAGGCGTCCACCACGGCGGCCTCCACCTCCGCGGAGGTGGTGTACGCGGCGGCGGTCATCGCCCCGCGCTCGCGCACGGTGTCCCGCAGCTGCTCCACGGCCTGGGCGGTGGAGTCCACCGCGACCACGAAGGAGATCGGCCCGAAGCACTCCCCGGGCAGCGCGTCCCTGGCGATGTCCAGACCGACCAGCGCCGGGGTGCGGACCACCGCGTCCGGGAAGTCCGGCACCGCGACGGCGCGCGGGGCCAGCAGCAGCTCGCCGTACTCGCCCTTCTCCGCCTGCTCCAGCCGCTGCAGCACGCCCGGGTTGACGATCGCGCCGAGCAGCCCGGCCGCGCGGGCGTCGTCGCCGAGCAGCCGGTCCAGCGAGCGGCCGAGGTCGGCGACGACCTCGGCGAAGGTCTTGTGCCCCTGGTCGGTCTCCAGACCGGCCCTGGGCAGCAGCAGGTTCTGCGGGGTGGTGCACATCTGCCCGCTGTACAGCGCCAGCGAGAAGGCCAGGTTGCCGAGCATCCCGGCGTAGTCCGCGGTGGAGTCGACCACGATCGTGTTGACGCCGGCCTTCTCGGTGTAGACCAGCGCCTGGCGGGCGTTGTCCTCCAGCCAGTTCCCGAACTCGCTGGACCCGGTGTAGTCGACGATCCGCACGTCCGGGTGCAGCGCCAGGGTCTTCGCCAGGCCCTCCCCGGGCTGCTCGGCGGCCAGCAGCACCACGTCGGGGCTGAAGCCGGCCTCGGCGAGCACCTCGCGGGCCACCGCGACGGTCAGCGCCAGCGGCAGCACGGCCCGCGGGTGCGGCTTCACCAGCACCGGGTTGCCCGCGGCCAGCGAGGCGAACAGGCCCGGGTAGCCGTTCCAGGTTGGGAAGGTGTTGCAGCCGATCAGCAGCGCGGTGCCGCGCGGCACCGCGGTGAACTCCTTCACCAGCCGCAGCGGGTCGCGCTTGCCCTGCGGCTTGGTCCACTCGGCGCGGGCCGGCAGCCGGGTCTGCTCGGCGTAGGCGCAGACCACCGCTTCGAGGCCGCGGTCCTGGGCGTGCGGGCCGCCGGCCTGGAAGGCCATTCCGGCCGCCTGCCCGGTGGTGTGCATCACGGCGGTGCCGAACTCGGGGGAGCGGGCGTTGATCCGGGCCAGGATCTCGATGCAGACCGCGGCCCGCAGCAGCGGTCCGGCCGCGGCCCAGCCGGGGCGCGCGGCCCGGGCGGCCGCGAACAGCGCCTCCGGATCGCCGGCGTGCGGATAGCTCACCCCCAGCGCGGGGCCGAACGGCGACTGCTCGCCGCCCTGCTCCGGGCCCGGCCCGACCAGCCCGTCCGTCCCGGGCTGGTCCAGCAGCAGCTCCCGCCCCTGCAGGGTGTCGAGCCCGACCGGCTCCCCGTACGCCCGGGGCGACTCGGGGTAGGCCGACCAGTAGTCGCGGGCGGCGAGCGCGGCGAGCGCGGCGTCCAGGGTGGCCTGGTGCCGGTCGATCAGCTCGTGGGGAATCTCTTGGGACATGGGGGCACTCCTCAGTGAGTCCTGGCTGCACTGCCGGAACTCAGACTAACCGAATGATCGGTCGGTTCAAGGGGTGGACGAGGACGCCCCCACGACTTTCCCCAGCACCCGTTCCAGCAGCGCCAGCTCCTCCTGGTCCAGCGCCAGCAGCCGCTGCGGCGGCCGGGCCAGGATCGACTCGGCCAGCTCCGCCATCTCCTGCCCGGCCGGCGTGTTCGTCACGATCTTGCAGCGGCGGTCGTCGGGATGGACGCTGCGGACGACCAGACCGCGCCGCTCCAGGTCGTCCACCACCAGCGTGGTGTACGGCTTGTCGGTGCGCAGCCGCGCGGTGAGCTCGCTCATCCGCATCGGCCCGGCGGCCAGCCGCCGCAGCACCTTGCTGCGGATGAAACTCATGCCGGTCACCTCGGCCAGCTGCACCATGCGCTCGTCCTCCTCCAGCACGAGTTCGCGCATCACCCGGTAGGCCCGGGTGGCAGCGTCGACCCCCTGCTGCCCGTCCTCTGCGGCAGTGGTCATGCGGCGACCTCCGTCCTGACGGCCGCCGGCTCGCTGAGCCTGGCGGCATTGCGGGCGGCGGTCCCCCGGGCCCAGGCCCCGGTGGTGAGCACGCCCAGGACCAGCACCGCGAGCCCGCAGCCCACGGTGATCCACCAGCCGATGTGGCTGGCCGAGGTGAAGGCCGCCGCGCCCGCGGAGCCGTGCACCGAGGAGGTGACCACCGAGACGATGACCGCGACCCCCAGCGACTGTCCGACCTGACGGCTGGTGGAGGCGACGGCCGCCGCCACCCCGGCCTGGCTGCGCGGCATCCCGGAGACCGCGGTGTTGGTGATCGGCGCGTTGATCATGCCGAAGCCGAGGCCGAACAGCAGGTAGGCGGCCATCAGCTGGGCCACCGGGGTGGTCAGGCTGAGCCCGGTCAGCATCAGCCCGCTCGCGGACATGGTGATCCCGGCGACGATCAGCGGGATCCGCGGACCGCGGGCACCGACGATCCGTCCGGACAGCGGTGCGAAGACCACCGTCATGGCCGCCATCGGCAGGGTGTAGAGACCGGCCCTGAGCGCGCTGTAGCCGAGCGCGTTCTGCAGGTACAGGGTGTTCAGGAAGAGGAAGCCGGCCAGCGCGGCGAAGCCGCAGACCGCTATCACGGTGGCCCCGGAGAACGGGACGCTGCGGAAGAAGCGCAGGTCGATCAACGGCTCGTCGCGGCGCGGCTCGTAGGCCAGCAGCCCGGCCAGGGCGGCCACGCCGAGGGCGAAGCAGCCGATGGTCTGTGCGGAGGTCCAGCCGGCGGTGGGGGCCTCGATGATGCCGTAGGTGATCGAGGCCAGCAGGGTGATCACCAGCAGCTGGCCGACCGGGTCCACCCGGCGCGCCTTGGCGGCCTTGGACTCGGGCACGAAGCGGCCGGCCAGGACCAGCGCGGCGATGCCGACCGGGATGTTGATCCAGAAGATCGACTGCCAGCCGACCGACCCGACCAGCAGCCCGCCGAGGACCGGGCCGAGCGCCATGCTGACACCGACGGTGCCGCCCCAGACGCCGATGGCGCGGGCGCGCTCGCGCGGGTCGGTGAAGGTGTTGGTGATGATCGACATCGCCACCGGGTTGAGCATCGAGCCGCCGACGGCCTGGATCATGCGCGCCGTGATCAGCCAGCCCAGGCTGGGGGAGAGGCTGCAGAGCAGCGAGCCCAGGGTGAACAGGGCGAGACCGGCCTGGAAGGTCCGGCGCCGGCCGATCCGGTCGCCGGTGGAGCCGGACAGCATCAGCAGGCTGGCCAGCACCAGGGTGTAGGCGTCGATGGTCCACTGCAGCCCGGAGACCGAGGCGTGCAGATCGCGCTGGATGGAGGGCAGCGCCACGTTCACGATGGTGTTGTCGAGCCCGACGATGAACAGGCTCATGCAACAGATGGCGAGGACCAGGAAGCGCCTTCGGGCGCTCAGCAGTGATCCGGTGTCCACCGAGGTGTCGGCTTCCGGCATGGCGACCCACTTCATCAGTTTGACTTCTATAACCGTTATGACTGTACAACTATCTCTCCCGGGGTGCCACTCCGATGGCTGCCGCTAGGCTGCGCACCATGGTCGACAACTCGCGCGTGCAGCGCCGTGACGCGTACACCGTGGAAACGCTGCTCGCGGTGACGGTCCGGGTCTTCAACGAGCGCGGCTACGACGGCACCTCCATGGAGGACCTCTCCCGGGCCGCCGGGATCAGCAAGTCGTCGATCTACCACCACGTCCGCGGCAAGGAGGAACTGCTGCGGCTGGCCGTGGGCCGGGCCCTGGACGGGCTCTTCGGCATCCTGGACGAGCCCGCCGCCACCACCGGCCGCGCGGTCGACCGGCTGGAGCACGTGGTGCGCCGCACCACCGAGGTGCTGGCCGCCGAACTGCCGTACGTCACCCTGCTGCTGCGGGTGCGCGGCAACACCGCCACCGAGCAGTGGGCGCTGCAGCAGCGCCGCGCCTACGACCACCGGGTCGCGGAGCTGCTGGCCGAGGCCGTGCGCGACGGCGACCTGCGCTCCGACATCGAGCCCAGGCTGGCCACCCGGCTGCTCTACGGCATGATCAACTCACTGATCGAGTGGTACCGGCCGGGCCCGGACGAGAAGTCCGTCCAGCACATCGCCGACGCGGTCACCCTGCTCGCCTTCGGCGGTCTGCGCGCGCCCTGAGCGGCAGGCGGCGAGCTGCGGACGGCACCGGGCACCGGGCACCGGACGGTCAGTCCGGCAGCACCGGCGTCCGGTCGGTCTCGTCGAAGACCAGCAGGGTGTGGGTGCCCAGCACCTCGGGGATCGCCTGGATCCGGTTCAGCACCAGCTCCCGCAGGGCCCGGTTGTCCACCGTGTGCACCAGCATCAGCACGTCGAACTCCCCGCTGACCAGGGCCATGTGCTCGACCCCGGGCAGCTCCAGCAGCTGCCCCCTGACGGTGCGCCAGGAGTTCTGCACGATCTTCAGGGTGATGTACGCCGAGGCCCCCTGCCCGGCCCGCTCGTGGTCCACCCGCGCGGTGAACCCCCTGATCACGCCGGACTCCACCATCCGCGCGATCCGCGCGTAGGCATTGGCCCTGGACACATGGACCCGCTCGGCGACCGAGCGGATCGAGGCCCGCCCGTCCTGCTGCAGCAGCCGCAGGATGGCCCGGTCGATCCGGTCCAGCTGGCGCTGGTCGGAGCCGCCACCGGCGCCCGACCCTCCGGCCGCCTCCCCCGAACCCGAACCCGAGCCCGCGCCGGCGCCCCGCCCGTCACCCGGAGCGGGAGCGGCGGGCTGCGGCGGAGCGGCCGGCTTCCTGCCGCGCCGGTCGGAGTCCCCCCGGCCCGCCGAGGGCCGCGCGGTGGGCACCGGTGGATGCGCCGCCCGGCCGCCGACCGATCCGGGCACGGCGGGGGACGCGGAGCGCTGGCGCGCCCGTTCGGCTATCCATTCGGCGGCCGAGCCCGACCGGATCGGGGGCAGCGGCGCATGCCGGGTCCGGCGGGGCTCACCCGATCCGGCCATCTGTTCAGCGGGCACGGTTCTTTCGCCTCCCCAGGTGGACACCCTGATTCCAGCACAGCGCGGGAGCAGCCGTTTGTCCACCACTTGCTCGTGACAGTAGCCGATTCGATCAATCGACCGAACAATCGGTAGGGAGCAGTGGCCCGTACCGGAGGAGCCCGATGACCGTTCTCGATCATGACCTGGCGGCTGCCTGGACGCCGGATGCGCACGGCCCGCGCCGTGACCCCGCACCGCTGCTGCCCGACCGCGAGCCGGTACGCGTCCTGGGCACACCCGCCCTGCGCCGTACGGTGGACTCCCCCGGCGGCCGCGAACTGCTGCGCGACCTGCACCGGCGCCTGGTCGTCGGACGGCGCTTCAACCAGCAGGCGACCACCCTCACCAAGCAGGGCCGGCTGGCCGTCTACCCCGCCTCGACCGGCCAGGAGGCCTGCCAGATCGCCGTGGCCGGCGCGCTGCGCCCGGGCGACTGGCTGTTCCCCAGCTACCGCGACACCCTCGCGGTGGTCTCCCGGGGCGTGGACCCGCTGGAGACGCTGACGCTGCTGCGCGGCAACGCCCACTGCGGCTACGACCCCTACCAGCACCAGGTCGCACCGCTGTCCACCCCGCTGGCCACCCAGGCGCCGCACGCGGTGGGCCTGGCCCACGCCGCCCGGATGCGCGGGGACTCCACCGTGGCGCTGGCCCTGGTCGGCGACGGCGGCACCAGCGAGGGCGACTTCCACGAGGCGCTGAACTTCGCCGGGGTGCTCAACGCCCCGGTGGTCTTCCTGGTCCAGAACAACGGCTACGCCATCTCGGTCCCGCTCGCCAAGCAGTCCGCGGCGCCGACCCTGGCCCACAAGGCGGTCGGCTACGGCATCCAGGGCCGGTTGGTGGACGGCAATGACGCGGTCGCTGTGCACACCGTGCTCAGCGAGGCGGTGCAGCACGCCCGCTCGGGGGAGGGCCCGGTGCTGGTCGAGGCGGTCACCTACCGTCTGGAGGCGCACACCAACGCCGACGACGCCGGGCGCTACCGCAGCGCCGAGGAGGTCGCCGACTGGCAGGCACGCGACCCGCTGACGCTGATGGAGCGCCATCTGCGCGAGGCCGGAGTGATCGGCGACGCCGAGGTCGCCGCGGCCACCGACGAGGCCGAACAGCTGGCCGATCGTATGCGGACGTTGTTTCACGTGAAACCTGATCTGGACCCGATGTCGCTGTTCGAACACGTCTACGCCGAGCCCACCCCGCAGCTGCGGGAGCAGGCGGCCCAGCTCGCCGCCGAACTGGCCGCCGAGGCCGCGACGGAGGACCAGCGATGACCACCGCCACCCCGTCCCGAACCCGGGCGGCCGGCGCCACCACCCTGGCCTCGGCCCTCAACCGCGCCCTGCGCGACTCGCTGCGCGAGGACCCGTCCGTGCACATCCTCGGCGAGGACGTCGGCACCCTGGGCGGGGTCTTCCGGATCACCGACGGCCTGGCCGCAGAGTTCGGCGCCGACCGCTGCCTGGACACCCCGCTGGCCGAGGCCGGCATCCTCGGCACCGCTGTCGGCATGGCCATGTACGGGCTGCGCCCGGTGGTGGAGATGCAGTTCGACGCCTTCGCCTACCCGGCCTTCGAGCAGTTGGTCTCGCACGTCGCCCGGATGCGCAACCGCACCGCGGGCCGGATGCCGCTGCCGATCACGGTGCGGATCCCCTACGGCGGTGGGATCGGCGGCGTGGAGCACCACAGCGACTCCTCCGAGGCCTACTACGCGCACACCCCCGGACTGCACGTGGTCACCCCGGCCACCGTCGCCGACGGCTACGGCCTGCTGCGGGCCGCCATCGCCTCCGACGACCCGGTGGTGTTCCTGGAGCCCAAGCGGCTCTACTGGTCCAAGGAGGACTGGTCGGCCGAGGCCCCGGCCCCGGTCGAGCCGATCGGGCGCGCGGTGGTCCGCCGCCGGGGCACCTCGGCCACCCTGATCACCTACGGTCCGTCACTTCCGGTCTGCCTGGAGGCCGCCGAGGCCGCCAAGGCCGAGGGCTGGGACCTGGCCGTGGTGGACCTGCGCAGCCTGGCGCCGTTCGACGACGAGACCGTCGCCGCGGCGGTGCGGGCCACCGGCCGCGCGGTGGTGGTGCACGAGTCCTCGGGCTTCGCCGGGGTGGGCGCGGAGATCGCCGCCCGGGTCTCCGAACGCTGCTTCCACCATCTGGCCGCCCCGGTCCTGCGGGTCACCGGCTTCGACATCCCCTACCCGCCGCCGATGCTCGAACAGCACCACCTGCCCGGGGTGGACCGCATCCTCGACGCCGTAGGCCGGCTCCAGTGGGAGCAATGATGAACGAGACTCCAGTGGGAGCAGTGATCGCCCCGATGCCTTCCGTGCGCGAGTTCCCGCTGCCCGATCTGGGCGAGGGCCTGACCTCGGCGGAGATCGTCCGCTGGCTGGTCGAGGTCGGCGACGTGATCCAGGTCGACCAGCCGGTCGCCGAGGTGGAGACGGCCAAGGCCGTGGTCGAGGTGCCCTGCCCCTACGCGGGCGTGGTCACCTCCCGCTTCGGCGAGGCCGGCGCCGAGGTGCCGGTAGGCGCACCGCTGGTCACCGTCGCGGTGGCGGCGGCACCGGACGAGCCGACGGACGCCCCGGCCGAGGGCTCCGGCAACGTCCTGGTCGGCTATGGCACCACCGAGTCGTCCGGCACCCGGCGCCGCCGGGTCACCACCGCCGTCAGCACAGCTGCCCCCGTTCCGGCCCCCGTCCCCGCGGTCATCTCCCCGCTGGTGCGCCGGTTGGCCCGGGAGAACGGCATCGACCTCGCCACCGTCACCGGCAGCGGCCCGGACGGCCTGATCATGCGCGCCGACGTGACGCTCCCTCAGGCCGCCCCCGCAGCGGCCCCCGCTCCGACCGGTGCTCCGACCGCTGCTCCGACCGAGGAGGTCGTCCCGCTGCGCGGCGTGGCCCGGATCGCTGCCGAGACCTTCTCCCGCAGCCGGCGCGAGATCCCGGACGCCACCTGCTGGGTGGACGCCGACGCCACCGAACTCCTGGCCGCCCGGCGGACCCTGGACCTCGGACTGCTCGCCCTGCTCGGCCGGATCTGCACCGCGGCCCTGGCCAGGTACCCGGAGCTCAACTCCAGCGTGGTGACCGGCCCGGACGGGGCCGCCACCGGTGTCCGCCGCCACTCCGCGGTCCATCTGGGCTTCGCCGCGCAGACCCCGCGCGGGCTGGCCGTCCCCGTAGTCAGGGACGCGCACCTGCTCAGCACCGGACAGCTGGCCGCCGAGCTGGCCCGGCTCACCGCGTCCGCCCGCGAGGGCCGGCTCGGGCCGGCCGAGCTCACCGGCGGCACCTTCACCCTGAACAACTACGGCGTCTTCGGCGTCGACGGCTCGACGCCGATCATCAACCACCCCGAGGCGGCGATGCTCGGGGTGGGCCGGATCGCCGCCAAACCCTGGGTGCACCAGGGTGAACTGGCCGTCCGCCAGGTGGTGCAGCTGTCCTTCAGCTTCGACCACCGGGTCTGCGACGGAGCGGTCGCCGGAGCCTTCCTGCGCTTCGTCGCCGACGCGGTGGAGTCCCCGGTGACGCTACTGCGGAACCTCTGACCGGTTGACCGGCCGCTCCGCCTGCTTGCCAATGTGACGGGTCGTCGACTGCCCCTCCGGGAACAGCACGAAGCGGGGCAGCCCGTCGTCGGCGACCCCGTCCCGCTGGAAGCCGGACCGGAGCAGCACGGCCTGCGAGGCCTTGTTGTCCGGCTCGGTGTGTGCGACCACCCGGCCGACCCCGGCGCCGGCCAGCGCATAGGCCGTCAGCAGCCGTACCGCCTCGGTGACGTAGCCGTTGCCGCGCGCCGAGGCGGCCAGGTCGTAGCCGATCTCGACGCTGCCCCGGCTGGGCGGCCCGTGGAAGCCGACCCCGCCGACGGCCGCGCCGTCCTCCAGCCGGACGATCGCGAAGACGCCCCACTCCGGCTCGAACACGCCGCCCTCGGCGGCGCGCACCACACTGCTGCAGGCGTCCCTGGTGCCCTGGAACGGGCCGTCGGGGACCCAGCTGAACCCGCCGCCCCCGCCGCTCGCCAGTTCCTCGGCGGCGTCGGGACCGATCGCGCGCAGCTCGATCCGGTCGGTGCGGAGTACCGGTCGTGCGTAGTTCATCTGGCCCCTTTGCGCTGGTTGTCCACTCAGGCCAGCATGACGGACCGGACATGTCCCGCACAGGCGATTCCCTGCAAGAGGCCGACCGGGACTACAGCACGAAGGGGTTGCCGTCCGCGCTCGTCATCGGCCGCCCGGCCGCCTCCCAGGCGTACATCCCGCCGTCGACGTTGACCGCGTCCCGGCCCTGGGCCACCAGGTACTGCACCACCTGGGCGGAGCGGCCGCCGACCCGGCACAGCACGTAGAGCTTCTGCTCCGGGAGCTCCTCGATCCGCGCCATCAGCTGACCCATGGGGATGTGCAGCGCCCCATCGACATGGCCCGCCTCCCACTCGTCCTGCTCCCGGACGTCGAGCAGCGCGCCCTCGGCGGGCACGGAAGCGGCGTCCACAGTGGGGACGGAGGCGTGGAACATCTGACTCTCCAGAGGTCGGGTGTCGCGGTCGCGCACGTCGGCAGTTCGGTTAGGTAGTGGTGTACGTCGATTGTCGCCGACGGCGGTCAGACCGTGCCGACCAGCCGGTCCAGCTCGGCCTGCCGGGTCGAGACCGACTCCAGCAGCTGCTCGGCCAGCACCTCCAGCAGCGCGTCGGGGTCGTCCGGCAGCAGCATCAGCAGCTGCCCCATCGGGCTGTCCACCAGCTCGGCGCGGGTCTCCTCGATCCGGCGCAGCCGCGCGGTCAGCCAGTCCAGCCGCTGCCGCAGCCAGGCCAGCCGCTCCGGGGTGCCCTCGGCCGGGGCGCCGTTGTCGCCGGTCTCGCCGGCCCACTCCTCGGCGAGCGCGGCCAGGGCCAGCACGTCGCCGCGCGCGTAGGCCTCGTTGACCCTGGCGATGAAGGCTCCGCGGAGCTCCTGCTCGGCCGGGTCCTGGGCCAGGTCCGGGTGGGCCCTGCGGGCCAGGTCCCGGTAGAGCCGCTGGGCCTCCTTGTCCGGCCGGATCCGCTGCGGCGCCTGCGGGATGACGGGCTGTTCGGTCCCGCCCCCCTCGGCCCCGCCGTCGGACTCGCCCCTGGCCGCCGCGTCCGCCTCGGCGAAGAACGCCTCCAGGTCCGGCATCGGCTCGACCACGTTGCGGGCCTCGAAGGCCCGCCTGATGTCCTCGGGGTCGCCGGTCCTGGCCGCCGTGGCCTCGGCGATCAACGCGTCCAGCTCGTCCAGCCGCACGTACATCGGGCCCAGGCGCTGGTGGTGCACCAGCGCGAAGTTGTCCAGCTCCACCCGCAGGGTCTCGACCTCGACCTCGGCGTCGACCCAGCGGGCCTCCGTCTGCGCGATCTGCTCCTCGAGCCGCTGCTCCTCCGGATCGATCCAGCGGACCGGACTGTCGGCAGCCATCTCGCAACCTCACTGCTTGTTGTTTGTCCCGCGTGCCAGCCCCGTCACCCTACTGTCCCCGGGTTGTGCTTGAGGGCGCACACTAGGGCGTGCGAGCCCGCGTGCACCACTGGCCGAGCCAAATGTTCCCCGATGTCAGGCAGCGGAGGCAGGTTTCATGCTTGCCTGGGGTATTCCAGTAGGTGCCGGCGCTCGGAGCGGCAGGTGCGCGAGAGAGGGTGAGTATGGCGGAAGAGACCTTCGCGGCTCCTGAGCGAGGGCGGCGCAAGGCTGCCCTGAACGACTCCGCCCTTGGCTCTCCTGCCCCGTACGGGGCCAAGCATCCGGCGAATCCGGTCACCCCGCCGCCGGCCGACCCGGCACGCCCCGCGCCGCCCGGCGTGGTCGCCGTGGTCCGGCTGGCCGCGCTGATGATCGATCCCGACGGACGGGTGTGCCACTGGAACCGCGCCGCGGAGGAGGTCTTCGGCCACCGCCGCGACGACGTCTTCGACCGCCCCGCCTCGGGACTGCTCCCGCTGGCCAGGACCGCCCCGGCAGCAGCCACCGGCTCCGGCGCCTCCTCCAGCGGCTCCTCCAGCGGCCGCCTCGGCAACGCCCTGGACCGGCTGGACGACCTCACCTCCTACACCCCGGCCTGGTCCGGCGACCTGCTGGTGACCGACCGCGACGGCCGGGCCGTCGACATCCTGTGCTGGGCCTACCGGTTGATCGAGCCGGTCGGGCGCAGCCTGCTGGTGCTGGCCGCGGACGCCCGACCGCTGCGGGCCTCCGGGCCGCGGATCGCCCTCGGCGACCAGCTGCTGCCCTACGCGGCCACGGCCGCCAGTGGGGCGGGCGGTATCCAGGTGGCGCCGGCCCGCTGCACCTCCACCGGCTCCGCCGACTCGTCCCGCAGCGCCGAGCGGCTGACCACGGTGCTGCCCCGGACCTCGGAGGACCGGCGGCTGCGGCTGATCGGGCAGATCGTCGCCGGGGGCGCGCCCGCGCTGCTGATCGACGGCACCCTGCGCCTGCCGGTGCTGCCGCAGGAGTTCCCGGACGACCACCCCTCGTCGACCTACGCCCCGCTCGGCTGGCAGGGCGAGGACCCGCGCACCGGACGGCTAAAGGAGTTCCCGCAGCCCCGCAGCGACCAGCCCCGCAGCGACCAGGGCCACAGCCGGCAGGACTACGGGGACCAGGGCCTTGCCGAGCCGGGCTACAGCGAGCAGGGCTACAGCGAGCCGGCCCGCGCCGAGCGTCCGGTCGGTGTCAGGCTGCGCCGGCCCGGCACCGAGGAGGGTCCCTTCAGCGGCCCTCCGACCGTCCCCACACTGCTGCTCCCGCCCGGCCTCGCCGACGGCAGCACCCCGGTGCCGCTGCCCGCCGCCGACCCCGCCAATGAGCAGCTGCGGCTGCTGAGCCACGCCGGCGCGCGGATCGGCACCACCCTGGACCTGGATGTGACGGTCCATGAGCTGTGCCAGGTCGTCGTCCCCGGTATCGCCGACTTCGCCTGCGTGGACCTGCGCGACCGGTTGATCGTCGACACCGAGCTGCCGCGCGACCGCCCCGACGACGAGACCCAGCTGCGCCGGGTGGCCCGCGCCTTCAGCGAGTCGCTGGCGGGCTGGGAGCACCAGGTCCACGAGGGCACCCTGTTCTCGCTGTCCAGGACCACCCCCTCCGGGCTCGCCCTGCAGAGCAACCAGCCGGTGCTGGTTCCGGTGGTCGAGGCCGCCGTCGCCGAGGAGTGCGCCGCCGGACGCGGCTCGGGCCTGCTGGCGCCGCTGTTCGAGGGCCGCTCGATGCTGGTGCTGCCGCTGGCGGCCCGCGGCACCGTGCTGGGCATCCTGACGCTGCTGCGCAACGCCGACCAGCCGCCGTTCGACGAGACCGACGCCGCGTACCTGCGCGAGCTGGCCGCCCGCGCCGCGCTGTCCATCGACAACGCCCGGCTGCACCGGATGGAGGCCAAGACGGCGCTGACGCTGCAGCGCAGCATGCTGCCGAGCCGTCCGCCGAAGATCCCCGGCGTGCTGATCGCGCACCGCTACATCCCGGGCGACCGCCGGGCCGAGGTCGGCGGGGACTGGTTCGACGCGGTGCAGCTGCCGGGCAGCCGGGTGGCGCTGGTGGTCGGCGACGTGATGGGCCACGGCCTGCACTCGGCGGTGGCGATGGGCCGGTTCCGCACCGCGATGCAGACCCTGGCCGCGCTGGACCTGCCTCCTGGCCAGATCCTGCGGCACCTGGACAACCTCTCCCAGCGGCTCGGCGACGACCACCTGGCGACCTGCCTCTACGCGGTCTACGACCCGATCGCCCGGACCTGCACCCTGGCCAGCGCCGGGCACGTCCCGCCGGTGCTGGTCCATCCGGACGGGCGCGGCGAGTTGCTGGAGATCCCCTCCGGCGCGCCGATCGGCGTGGGCGGGGTGCCGTTCGCCTCCCGCGAGATCAAGGTCGCCGACGGCAGCATGCTGGTGCTGTGCACCGATGGCCTGGTGGAGATGCGCGGCGGCGACATAGGCGATGGGCTGGCCGCGCTCTGCGGCGACATCGTCGATCCGCGGCGCAGCCCGGACGAGGTCTGCGACACCGTGCTGGAGCGGCTGCACACCGACGACCGCAGCGACGACCTGGCCCTGCTGATCGCCCGCTTCGACGGCATCCCGCCGCAGGACGTGATCTCCTGGTCGCTGCAGCTCGACTCCACCGAGGTGCGCCGGGCCCGGCTGATGGTGCGTGAGCAGCTGGCGCTGTGGGGCCTGCAGGAGCTGAGCGAGACGACCGAGCTGCTGGTCAGCGAGCTGGTGACCAATGCGCTCCGGGTCGCCAAGGACCGGGTCGAACTGCAGCTGATGCGGGTCGGCAAACTGCTGGTGGAGGTCAGCGACGACGACCACAACCTGCCGTCGCTGGAGCCCTCCGAGGCGCTGGACGAGGACGGCCGGGGACTGAGCCTGGTCAGCCATCTGTCGGCGCGCTGGGGGACCAGCCGCAAGGCGGTCGGCAAGGTGGTCTGGTTCGAGTTGCCGCTGCCGCACCGCGGCTGACGGGTCGGACTGCACAATTCCCTCTTTGGTTGTACTATGCAACCAAAGAAGGAGTCCTGATGCCGACGCCCACCCCCGCCCGCACCGCCTCCGCCCGCTCCGAGTCGATCGACTCGATCCAGCGCGAGCTGACCGCCGTGGCCCGCCGCGCGCGCTCGGTGACCGCGCAGATCCACCCCGGGCTGACCCTGGTCACCTACACCCTGCTGGACCACCTGCACGAGCGCGGCGGCTGCCGGGGCACCGACCTGGCGGCCCACTTCCTGCTGGACAAGTCCACCGTCAGCCGGCAGATCGCCGCTCTGGAGAAGCTCGGCCTGGTCGAGCGCACCGCCGACCCGGAGGACCTGCGCGGCCAGATCATCCGCCCCTCGGCAGCCGGCGAGCAACTGCTCGCCGACGTCCGCGAGCGGCGGCACCAGGCCTTCCTGGACCGCCTCGTCGACTGGCCGGACGACGACCTGGAGCGCTTCGCGTCCTATCTCGCGCTCTACAACGCCCGTACCTGAAGCGCCGGGTGACGCATCGTGCGATCCCACCGCGCGGACCTGCGGTGCTTGACACCGTCCGCGCCGACGCCACATCGTTGAGACACGACTCGCGATGTATCGCGTTTAATTGGGGGATACACACAAATGAACCTCGCCCGGCGGCTCGCCGCCCTGCCCTGCGGAAGACGGAGCAAGTGGGTCGTCCTCGCCGCCTGGATCGTCCTGCTGCTCGTGCTCGCGCCGCTGGCGGGCAAGCTCACCAACGCCGAGGACAACCAGGCGTCGAGCTGGCTGCCCGGTAGCGCCGAGTCGACCAAGGTGCTGAACCTGGAGGGACGGTTCACCAGCACCCAGAGCGCCCCGGCCGTCGTGCTCTACGTCCGCGACTCCGGGATCACCGCCGCCGACAAGGCCAAGGCCACCGCCGACGCCGCCTCGTTCGCCTCGGCACCGCACGTCCAGGGGCAGATCACCGGACCACTGGTGTCCCAGGACGGCAAGGCCCTGCAGACCGTGGTGCCCATCGACATGGCCAGCGGCGGCTGGAACAACCTCACCCCGGCGGTCGACAAGCTCCGGGCCACCGCGTCCCAGGGCGACCCCGGCCTGACCGTGCACGTCACCGGGCCCGGCGGGGTCGGCGCCGACCAGAGCAAGGCCTTCGCCGGGATCGACGGCACCCTGCTCTACGCCACCCTCGGCGTGGTCGTCGTGCTGCTGCTGCTCACCTACCGCAGCCCGACCCTGTGGCTGCTGCCGCTGCTGTCCTCCGGGCTGGCCCTGACCGCCGCCGAGGCCGTCATCTACCTGCTGGTCAAGCACGCCGGACTGACCGTCAACGCGCAGAGCGGCGGGATCCTGGTGGTCCTGGTCATCGGCGCGGGCACCGACTACGCCCTGCTGCTGGTCGCCCGCTACCGCGAGGAGCTGCGCCGGCACGAGGACCGGCACGAGGCCATGGCCGAGGCCATGCACCGGGCCGGGCCCGCGATCATCGCCAGCGCCGCGACCGTCGCGGTCAGCATGCTCTGCCTGCTGTTCGCCCGGATGAACTCCACCAGCGGCCTGGGCCCGGTCTGCGCCATCGGCATCGCGGTCGCGCTGGCCGCCATGGTGACCCTGCTGCCGGCCCTGCTGGTGATCTGCGGACGCTGGATCTTCTGGCCGGTCAAGCCGGCCTTCGGCACCGCCGAGCCCACCGAGAGCGGCGTCTGGGCCAGGGTCGGCGGCGGCATCTCCCGCCGCCCGCGGCTGGTCTGGATCGGGACCACGCTGGCGCTGGGGGCACTGGCGCTCGGCCTGTTCAGCCTGAAGGCCGACGGTCTGTCCACGGCCGGCTCCTTCACCGGCAAGCCGGACTCGGTGGTCGGCCAGACCGTCCTGGCCGAGCACTTCCCGGCCGGCTCGGGATCACCGGTGATCGTGATCACCACCGCCGGCGGAGCGGCCCAGGCCCAGTCGGTGCTGGGCGGGGTCCAGGGCATCGCCTCGACCAACCCGCCGGTGGTCAAGGGCGATCTCGCCTACCTCACCGGCACGCTGTCCTCCGCACCCGACAGCAAGGCCGCCCAGGACACCGTGGACCGGGTCAGGGCCGCCGAGCACGCCGTCCCCGGGGCGCAGGCCAAGGTGGGCGGGAACACCGCGGTGCAGCTGGACACCAAGCGGGCCTCGCGGCACGACGACTACCTGATCATCCCGATCGTGCTGGTGGTGGTGCTGCTGATCCTGGCGCTGCTGCTGCGCGCGGTGGTGGCTCCGCTGCTGCTGATCGCGACGGTGGTGCTCTCCTTCGCCACGGCCCTGGGCGTCAGCTCCTTCACCTTCGCCCACCTGTTCCACTTCCAGGGCGAGGACAGCTCCTTCCCGCTGTTCGTGTTCGTCTTCCTGGTGGCGCTGGGCATCGACTACAACATCTTCCTGATGACCCGGGTCAGGGAGGAGTCCTTCAACCGGGGCACCCGCGGCGGCGCGCTCGCCGGGCTGGCCGCGACCGGCGGTGTGATCACCTCGGCCGGACTGATCCTGGCCAGCACCTTCGGGGTGCTGGGGACGCTGCCGGTGGTCGGCTTCGCCGAGATCGGCTTCGCGGTCTGCCTGGGCGTGCTGCTGGACACCCTGGTGGTCCGCTCGATCCTGGTCACCGCACTGACCATGGACCTGGACCGCCGCCTGTGGTGGCCCAGCGCGCTGGGCCGTGTCACGGCCCCGGGCTCGGTCCCGGCCGCACGGGGCGGGGCCGCGGCGCTCGACCCGACATCGGAGCGCACCGTCTGAGTTTTTTGGGGGCGCGGGGAACTGCACTGCCAGCCCTCTACGGAGGTGCATGGTTGGCAGCGCAGTTCCCCGCGCCCCTTTCGGGTTGCATGGTTCGGGAATATGCAGAGTGCAAGTTGCATTCACCATGCATGTATCCCTGATCCCCGCACCCCCGGAGGCCCCTGCATGACGCCCGCGATACCCGAACAGCCCGCCACGGCGGCCCCCACCGGCCGCATCGTCGCCGTCCTCGCCTTCGCGGGCATCGTGGTCGCCGTCATGCAGACCCTGCTGGTCCCGGTCATCGCCCAGCTCCCGGCGCTGCTGCACACCAGCACCTCCAACGCGACCTGGGTGATGACCGCCACCCTGCTCGCCGGAGCCGTGGCCACCCCGATCATGGGCCGCCTCGGCGACCTCTACGGCAAGCGGAAGATGCTGCTGGTCAGCCTGGCCCTGATGGTGCTCGGCTCGCTGATCGCCGGATTCACCTCCAGCCTGATCCCGATGGTGGTCGGCCGCGCCCTGCAGGGCTTCGCCATGGGCGCGATCCCGCTGGGCATCAGCATCATGCGCGACGAACTCCCCCGCGAGCGCCTCGGCTCCGCGATGGGCCTGATGAGCTCCTCCATCGGCATCGGCGGCGCACTCGGCCTGCCGGGCGCCGCACTGGTCGCCGAGCACTTCGACTGGCATGTGCTGTTCTTCAGCGCCGCCGGACTCGGCGTCGTCGCCATGGGCCTGGTGCTGGCCACCGTCCCCGAGTCCAAGCTGCGCACCCCCGGCGGCTTCGACACCATCGGCGCCGTCGGCCTCTCGGCCGGCCTGGTCGCCCTGCTGCTCCCGATCACCAAGGGCAGCGACTGGGGCTGGAGCAGCGGCACCACCCTCGGCCTGTTCGCCGCCGCCGTCGCCATCCTGCTGCTCTGGGGCGTGATGGAACTGCGCATCGCCGACCCGCTGGTCGACCTGCGCACCACCGCGCGCCGCCAGGTGCTGCTGACCAACCTCGCCTCCATCACCATCGGCGTCTCCTTCTACGCGATGTCGCTGGTCCTGCCCCAGCTGCTGGAACTGCCCACCGCCAGCGGCTACGGACTCGGCCAGTCCATGGTCGTCGCCGGTCTGTGCATGGCCCCGATGGGCGTGGCGATGATGCTGGTCTCGCCGCTCTCGGCCCGGATCACCGCCGCCCGCGGCCCCAAGGTCTCGCTGCTGCTCGGCATGGCCGTGATCGCCGCCGGGTACGCGGCCGGGCTCGGCCTGATGGGCGCGGTCTGGCAGGTGCTGATCATCACCACCGTCATCGGGGCCGGCATCGGCTTCGCCTACTCCGCGCTGCCCGCCCTGATCATCGGCGCGGTCGACCCGTCCGAGACCGGCGCCGCCAACGGCCTCAACACCCTGATGCGCTCCATCGGCACCTCCGTCTCCAGTGCCGTCATCGGCATGGTGCTGGCCCATCTGACCACCCCCTTCGCCGGCCGCGCGGTGCCCGACATGGCGGGCTTCCGGCTCTCCTTCGCCATCGCCGTCGGCGCGGTGCTGATCGGCCTGCTGCTCGCCGCCTTCCTGCCCGGACGGCGCGACAGCGCACCCGCCGCGCCGGTGGCCCGCTCCATCGGCGAGGATGGCGCCCGGGCCGACGACCTCCAGGCGCTCGCCGGTGAAGCGGCCCGCTGACCGACCCGTCCCGTCCCCCCTCTCCCCCCAGGAGCCAGCACCGTGCCGCTCATCCAGGTCAAGCAGCTGACCGGCCGCACCGACGAGCAGAAGCGCGCCCTGGTGCGCGAACTCACCGACGCCTACGTGCGGGTGATGGGGAACAAGCCGGAGTCGGTCTGGGTCACCATCGACGAACTGCCCGCCGAGAACTGGGCCACCGGCGGCACCCTGCTCTCCGACCGCTAGCCGCGGTCCCGAGCACCGGCGGCACCACCTGGCACAGCGTCAACCCCGCAACGGCACGGCGGACATAACGGTTCGGAACGGAACATCCGTCGACCCGTGCCCTCCGCCGTGCCGTTGTGCCAATCTGTGCCTGCGGGGATCCGACCGGGTACAGCAGGGTGTGGGGGAAGCAGCGCCATGAGCAACGAGATCTACTTCGCAAACAACTACCGTGACCTGTGCGAACAGCACGGCACCGGGGCCGGGTTCCAGTTCGAGTTCTCCTGCTGGCGCTGCCACGACACCTGGCGCTCCGCGTTCGAGCCCTACACCAGCGGGCGGGTGGCGGGCTGGGCCGACCGCGTGGTGGGCAGCGCCTGGGGCGCGTTCGGCCGCACCGGCAGCGAGGCCACCAGCGCGCTGGGCGGGCTGGTCGGCGCCAACTGGGGCCCGGCCAAGGACGCCGCCTTCCAGAAGTCCATCGAGGACGCCAAGGTCCACTTCAACCGCTGCGGCCGCTGCACCAACTACGTCTGCGGCCGCTGCTGGAACGCCGCCCAGGGCCTGTGCCTCAACTGCGCCCCGGACACCGCCGCCGAGGCCCTCGCCGCCCAGCAGCGCGGTCTCAACGACGCGGTCTCGCAGCGCGCCTACGAGACCGGCAGCGCCCAGGCCGCCTCCTTCGACACCGGCCAGCGCCGCCAACTGGTCTGCCCCCAGTGCAGCACCGAGACCCACGGCGCCCGCTTCTGCCCCGGCTGCGGCCACCGCCTGGCCCAGGCCGACCACTGCAGCTCCTGCAACGCCGAGGTCCCCCAGGGCGCCGCCTTCTGCCCCGACTGCGGCACCCGCCGCTGACATCCGTCCGAACCGGACAGGAACGACGGCCCCCGGCGCACCGCCGGGGGCCGTCGTCCGTTCCCGCGGTGTCGAGGAACACAGTGCCGGGGAACAGACACTGCCGGGAAACAAGAAGTCCCGCAGACCCTGAGGTCTGCGGGACCGTTGTGCGCGAGGGGGGATTTGAACCCCCACGCCCTTTCGGACACTGGCACCTGAAGCCAGCGCGTCTGCCATTCCGCCACTCGCGCAGTGAGTGTTGTCGTCGGCTCCACCGCCTCTGCTTTCTGCGGCAGCGCCTTTCGACAAGAAGAACATTAGCACGTCGGAGGGGTGCTCCTGCCCACCCATTACCGTGCCGGGGACGGCCCGCGGGGCGGTCGGGCCCAAGCCGAACGGGTGATCAACGGATGACCACCCCCGACTGCGGGTACGTCTCAGCCTGCACGCCCCGACTCGTACCGGTCGGGCCCCTCGCAATGGCATTCTTCATACAGTGACCCGCTGCAAGACCGCCGTCCTGCCGTGACCGACCCCACGTGGCCGCCTCCTTACCCGGAGGAACCGCACGTCGGTCCCGGGCGTAGATACGATCAGTAGGACGACAAGCATGCTGCCGCCGCGCGCCCGCGCGGCGGAGACAGAACGCCCGATGGAAGGGGGTGCCCCGTGGGAGCCCTGAAGAAGTTCGAGCAGCGACTCGAGGGATTCGTCAACGGCGCCTTCGCCAAGGTGTTCAAGTCCGAAGTGCAGCCCGTGGAGATCGCCGGAGCGCTGCAGCGCGAGTGCGACAACAACGCCAGCATCTGGAACCGCGACCGCACCGTTGTCCCCAACGACTTCATCGTGGAGCTCAGCACCCACGACTACGAGCGGCTCAGCCCCTACGCCGCTCAGCTCGGCGGGGAACTGGCCGGGATGGTCCGCGAATACGCCCAGGCGCAGCGCTACTCCTTCATGGGCCCGCTCAAGGTCGCCCTGGAGCAGGCCGCGGACCTGGACACCGGCCTGTACCGGGTCCGCAGCCGGATCGAGTCGGCCCCCGAGGCCCAGCCCCCGGCCGCCGACCCCTACGCGCAGCAGTACCAGCAGCCCCCGGCCCGGCCCGCGCAGCCCGCCTACGGCGGCCAGCCCGGCGCCGGCCAGCCCTACGGCGGCCGGCAGGCCGAGGCCTGGCAGCCGCAGGTGCCCCCGCTGCCGCCGACCGCGCCGGCCTTCCCCGCGGTGCAGCCCGGCTCCCCGCCCCCGCCGGCCGTCCGCCCCGACGCCGCCGGGGCCGACCACAACAACGTCAGGCCGCTGCCCGGCAGCGGCTACGGCGCCGGCACCACGACCCGGCGCTGGCTGGAGATCAACGGCGACCGCCACCAGGTGAGCACGCCGGTGGTGGTCCTGGGCCGCAGCACCGAGGCCGACATCCGGGTGGACGACCCCGGGGTCTCCCGCAAGCACGCCGAGATCCGGATCGGTTCGCCCTCGATGGTCCTGGACCTCGGCTCCACCAACGGCATCGTGGTCGACGGACAGCACACCCAGCGCGCTACGCTGCGCGACGGCTCACGGATCGTCATGGGCAGCACCACCATCGTCTACCGGCAAGCCGAAGGGTGACGCGGGGCACATGTCAGAACTGACCCTCACCGTCATGAGACTGGGATTCCTCGCAGTCCTGTGGCTGTTCGTCATCGTCGCGGTGCAGGTCATCCGCAGCGACCTGTTCGGCACCAAGGTCGTGCAGCGCACCGCGGCGGCCGGCCGCCGCAACGGCGCCGCCGCCGCACCGACGGGCCGTCAGCAGCCCCCGCCGCAGCGCGAGGCCCGCGGGCAGCAGACCCAGGGCGGCGGCCGGCCGCGGCGCGGCGCCCCCACCCAGCTCGTGGTGGTCCAGGGGTCGCTGGCCGGCACCACCGTCGCGCTCCAGGGCCAGACCATCACCCTCGGCCGGGCCCACGACTCGACCATCGTCCTGGACGACGACTACGCGTCCTCGCGGCACGCCCGGATCTACCCCGACCAGACCGGCCAGTGGATCGTCGAGGACCTGCAGTCCACCAACGGCACCTACCTGGACCGGACCCGGCTGACCAGCCCCACCCCGCTCCAGCCGGGCGCGGCCATCCGCATCGGCAGGACCGTCATCGAGCTGCGGAAGTAGTCACGCATGAGGCATGGGCAGCAGCCCCCCGTCCCCGACCCGCACGGCGACGGCAGCGGTTCCGCGCACCCGCGCCCGGACAGCCGGCGCCGGGCACCGTACGATGCATCAACGCACGCTGCACCGGGGCATCGCGCAGGGGACCGAGGGAAGGGGGCGGACGGCACATGAGCCTCGTGCTGCGCTTCGCCGCCGGGTCGCACAAGGGCATGATCCGGGAGGGCAACGAGGACTCCGGCTACGCCGGTCCGCGGCTGCTCGCCGTGGCCGACGGCATGGGCGGCCAGGCGGCCGGCGAGGTGGCCTCCTCCGAGGTCCTCTCCACCATGGTCGAGCTGGACGAGGACGTGCCGGGCACCGACCCGCTGACCGCACTGAGCCAGGCGGCCGACCGCGCCAACGAGCGGCTGCGGCTGCTCGTCGAGGGCGATCCCGCGCTGGAGGGCATGGGCACCACGCTCACCGCGCTGCTCTGGGACGGCCAGCGCGCCGGGCTGATCCACATCGGCGACTCCCGCGCCTACCTGCTCCGCGACGGCTCGCTGTCGCAGATCACCCAGGACCACACCTGGGTGCAGCGGCTGGTCGACGAGGGCCGGATCACCGAGGAGGAGGCCAGCACCCACCCGCAGCGTTCGCTGATCATGCGCGCGCTGATGGGCACCGGCGAGGTCGAGTCCGACCTGTCGATCCGTGAGGTGCGGGCCGGGGACCGCTATCTGATCTGTTCCGACGGCCTCTCCGGCGTGGTGAGCCACCAGACCCTGGAAGAGACCCTCGGCAGCTACTACGCCCCCGAGCAGACCGTCGCCGAGCTGATCCAGCTGGCGCTGCGCGGCGGCGGCCCGGACAACATCACCTGCGTGGTCGCGGACGTCCTGGACGTCACCGACGGCGACACCATGGCCGGCCACTTCACCGACACCCCGGTGGTGGTGGGCGCGGTCGCCGACGGGCCGCCCACGATCAGCCACCACACCATGGCGAACACCCCGGCGGCCCGAGCCGCCTCGCTCGGACGCCGGCAGCAGCCCGGCGGCGTGGCCGTGGCCGAGGCCGGCTACGACAGCTCCACCGACGGCGCGCACCAGGACGGCGGATACCAGGAGGCCGGCTACCAGGACGCCGGGTACGGCGAGCAGACCGACGGCTACGCCCAGGACGAGGAGGACTACCTCCCCGAGGAGGGCGGCCGGCGCAGCCGCCGCCGGGAGCGCACCGGCCGCAGGCGCTGGGCCGTACCGACCGTGGTGCTGCTGGTGGTGCTGGCGCTGATCGGCAGCGCCGGCTACCTGGGCTACCGCTGGACCCAGACCCAGTACTTCATCGGCGCCGACGGCAGCACCGTGGCGATCTACAAGGGCGTCAACCAGAACCTGGCCGGCCTCAAGCTGTCCAAGGTCTACCAGCCCTCCACGGTCCAGCTGACCGATCTGCCGCAGATCGACCAGACCCATGTGAAGAACACCATCACCACCGCCAACCTCAAGGACGCGCAGACCCAGCTGGCAGCGCTGCAGACCCAGGCGGACGTCTGCAAGTCCGTCAAGGCCGGCACCCTGCCGGGCAGCACCGCCAGTGCTAGCCCGAGCGCCGGCGCCTCCGCCAAGCCCTCCGCCTCGGCCTCCGCGACCGCCGCGGCCACCACCCCCTCCCCGTCGGCCTCCTCCTCCCTGAGCACCCAACAGCAGCAACAGCTGGCTGCCCAGTGCGTCGCCGCCTGAGCAACCGCAGGATCTCCGGGCCCGGGGCGGCGACGCCCCGGGCGGTCGGAACATGACCGCCCCCGCCGCCCGGGGCCGCGTCCCGCGCGGTACCGGTACCGGCACCGCGACGATCATGCCGCAGGGCGCCCCCAACCGCCGCAACACCGAACTGGTACTGCTGGTCTTCGCGGTGCTGATCCCGCTGTTCGCCTACGCCGACACCGGCCTGGCCATGGACGGCAGGATCCCGGCCGGGACGTTGGAGTACGGCCTGGGCATGGGCCTGTTCGCGCTGCTGGCGCACCTGGCGGTACGCCGCTTCGCCCCCTACGCCGACCCGCTGATGCTGCCGATCGCCGCCCTGCTGAACGGCCTGGGCCTGGTCTTCATCTGGCGCCTGGACAAGGCCCGCCAGCTCGCCCGCAACTACCCGGCCGCGCAGAACCAGCTGATCTGGACCGGCCTCGGCATCGCCCTGTTCATCGGGGTGATGGTGCTGCTCAAGGACCACCGCTTACTGCAGCGCTACACCTACATCGCCGGCCTGGTCGCGCTGGTGCTGCTGGCGATCCCGGCCTTCATGCCGGCCCGGGCCTCGGACTTCGGCGCGAAGATCTGGATCCACGTGGGCAGCTTCTCGATCCAGCCCGGCGAGTTCGTCAAGATCGTGCTTCCGGTGTTCTTCGCCGGCTACCTGATGGCCAAGCGGGACGCACTGGCGCTGGCCAGCCGCCGCTTCCTCGGCCTGTATCTGCCGCGCGGACGGGACCTGGGGCCGATCATCGCGGTGTGGCTGCTCAGCCTGCTGATCCTGGTCTTCGAGACCGACCTGGGCACCTCGCTGCTGTTCTTCGGGGTGTTCGTGATCATGCTCTATGTGGCCACCGAGCGCACCAGCTGGATCCTCTTCGGCCTGCTGATGGCCGGTCTCGGCTTCTGGGCGGTGGCCACCACCGAGTCCCATGTGCAGTCCAGGATCACCGACTGGCTGCACCCGCTGACCGCGGCCCCGAACGGCGGCGGGGTGGGCCAGATCGGTCAGTCGCTGTTCGCGCTGGGCGCCGGCGGCGTCCTCGGCACCGGACTCGGCCAGGGCCACTCCTGGCTGATCGGCTTCGCCGCCAAGAGCGACTTCATCCTCGGCACCATCGGCGAGGAGCTGGGCCTGGCCGGGCTGATGGCCCTCTTCCTGCTCTACGCGCTGCTGTTCGAACGAGGACTGCGGACCGCCCTGGCCGCCCGCGACCCCTTCGGGAAACTGCTGGCGGTCGGCCTGTCCGGGGCCTTCGCACTGCAGGTCTTCATCGTCGCCGGAGGCGTGACCGGTACCATCCCACTGACCGGTATGACTCTGCCGTTCATGGCCCAGGGGGGGTCCTCGGTCATCACCAACTGGGCGCTGATCGCCATCCTGCTGAAGATCAGCGACGTGGCCCGGCGCCCGGCCCCGGCGCCGGAGACCGCGACAGAACCGACCCAGGTGCTGGGACCGTCATGATGGGCGTGTAGACAGTAGTTGACTGACCGGTACCAGGAGGAGCAGGCAAGTGAACAAACCCATCCGCCGGGTTTCGGTGTTCTGCCTGGTCCTGGTGCTCGCGCTGATGATCAGGGTGAACTACGTCCAGGGCGTCCAGGCGAGTTCGCTCGACAAGAACACCAACAACAAGCGCGGCCTGATCGAGGCGTACAGCTACCCCCGCGGCCAGATCATCGTCGGGGGCAAGCCGGTCACCAAGGACATCGAGGTCGACGGCAACACCTACAAGTACAAGCGCGGCTACACCGACGGGCCCGTCTACGCCCCGGTGACCGGCTTCTCCTCGCAGGTCTACGGCAGCAACCTGCTGGAGAACGTCGAGAACCCGATCCTCAGCGGCAACGACTCGCGGCTGTTCATCCGCAACACCCTGGACCTGATCACCGGCAAGCCCAAGCAGGGCGGCGACGTGGTGACCACCATCGACCCCAAGGTGCAGACGGCCGCGTACAACGCCTTCACCAGCGCCGGCAAGAAGGGCGCGGCGGTCGCCCTGGACCCGACCACCGGCGCGATCCTCGGCCTGGTCAGCGTGCCGTCCTACGACCCGTCGTCCATCGCCGGCAGCGACAACCAGGCCGCCTGGACCAGCCTCAACGCGGACAAGTCGCAGCCGATGCTGAACCGGGCGCTGCGGCAGACCTACCCGCCCGGCTCGACCTTCAAGCTGGTCACCTCGGCGGCAGCGCTGGAGAACGGCGTGATCACCGACATCAACGCCAAGACCGACTCGCCCGACCCCTACACCCTGCCGCAGACCTCCACCAAGCTGGTCAACGAGGCCGGCGACAACTGTCTCAACGTGTCCATGAACGACGCGCTGAAGGTGTCCTGCAACACGGTCTTCGCCAAGATCGGCGACGAGGTCGGCAACGACAAGATGGCCGCCGAGGCGGCGAAGTTCGGCTTCAACAGCTCCTCGCTGACCATCCCGGTGGGCGTCACCAAGAGCAACTACGACACCGCGATCAACCGGCCGTCCAACGCGCTGTCCTCGATCGGCCAGTTCGACACCCGGGCCACCCCGCTGCAGATGGCCATGGTCGCCGCCGCGATCGCCAACAACGGCACCCTGATGAAGCCCTACCTGGTGGCCCAGGAGCGCTCGGCCAACCTGGATGTGATCGACACCACCAAGCCGACCGTGCTCTCCCAGGCGACCACGCCGCAGGTCGCCCAGGAGATCCAGACCATGATGGTCAACGTGGTGCAGAACGGCACCGGCACCCCGGCGCAGATCTCCGGCGCCACCGTCGGCGGCAAGACCGGCACCGCCCAGCACGGCGAGAACAACTCCGACAACCCCTACGCCTGGTTCGTCTCCTACGCCAAGATGGGCGACAAGCAGGTCGCGGTCGCCGTGGTCGTCGAGGACAGCAACGCCCAGCGTGACGAGATCTCCGGCTCCGGCCTGGCCGCGCCGATCGCCAAGAAGATGATGGAGGCCGCGCTCGGCAAGTGACCGGTCACCCGGCTGCCGCCGGCCCGGTTCAGCCCCTCCGGGAACCGCCGACACTCGATACCGGTCTCATATCAAGCTGCCCCTCCCGCGTCGGAACCGGCTCCGGGCCCGGTAGCGTATCCGCAAGCAGCGGTGTGCCCTACCGGTGCCATGACCGCAGACCGCAGCAGGACCGACAGATCAACCTCGGCACTGGCGAGGGAGAGGGTTGGAACCATGGAAGAACCGCGTCGCCTCGGCGGCCGGTACGAGCTGGGCGGCGTCCTGGGACGCGGCGGCATGGCAGAGGTCTACCTCGGCCACGACATCCGGCTCGGACGCGCCGTCGCTGTGAAGACGCTGCGGGCCGACATGGCCCGCGATCCGTCGTACCAGGCCCGTTTCCGCCGCGAGGCACAGTCGGCCGCGTCGCTGAACCACCCCTCGATCGTCGCCGTGTACGACACCGGCGAGGACTACATCGACGGGATCTCCATCCCGTACATCGTGATGGAGTACGTCGACGGGTCCACGCTGCGCGAGCTCCTGCACTCCGGGCGGCGGCTGCTGCCCGAGCGCGCCCTGGAGATGACCACCGGCGTGCTGCAGGCGCTGGAGTACTCGCACCGCAACGGCATCGTCCACCGCGACATCAAGCCCGCGAACGTCATGCTGACGCGCAACGGCACCGTCAAGGTGATGGACTTCGGCATCGCCCGCGCCATGGGCGACGCCGGGATGACCATGACGCAGACCGCGGCGGTCATCGGCACCGCGCAGTACCTCTCCCCCGAGCAGGCCAAGGGCGAGCAGGTCGACGCGCGCTCCGACCTGTACTCCACCGGCTGCCTGCTCTACGAGCTGTTCACCATGCGCCCGCCGTTCGTCGGCGAGTCCCCGGTGGCGGTCGCGTACCAGCACGTCCGCGAGGAGGCCCAGCCGCCCTCGGTCTACGACCCGGAGATCCGGCCCGAGTACGACGCCATCGTGATGAAGGCGCTCGCCAAGGACCGCGACTACCGCTACCAGAGCGCCGACGAGATGCGCGCGGACATCGAGCGCGCCCTCGACGGCCTCCCGGTCGCCGCCGCCCAGACCGTCGCCTACGGCGCCGGCCAGATGGCCGGCTACGGCCAGCAGGCCGACCCGTACGGCCGCACCACGGCCATGCCGCAGACGGCGGGCGCAGCCGGGCAGACCAGCCTGCTGCCCGGCGTCGGCCAGGGCTACGACGTGGGCGGCGACGGCTACGACAGCGGCTCGGGCTACGACGACGGCTACGGCGGCCGCAGCGACCGCCGCAAGGCCGGCGGCAGCGGCGGCGGGAACCGCAACACCTCGTGGATCATCCTCGCGGTCGCCGCGGTGCTGGTCCTGGTCGGTGCCTACTTCGTGGCCACGTCCATGTTCAAGGGCAGCGGCAGCAGCACCGTGGCGGCGCCCCAGCTGGTCGGCCAGGACCTGGCCTCCGCGAAGACGTCGGTGACCAACGCCGGCGGCAACATCACGGTGGTCCAGGGCAACTCCATCTCCTGCGACCCCAACACCGCCGACAAGGGCAAGATCTGCACCCAGGACCCGGTGGCCGGCACCCAACTGAAGTCGGGCGCCACCATCACCGTCCACCTGAGCACCGGCGCAGCCGCCAAGGCCGTCCCGGACGTCTCCAACAAGACGGTCCAGGACGCCACCTCGGCGCTGGAGGCCGCCGGCTTCCAGCTGGGCACCCAGACCTCGCAGTCCAGCGACACGATCGACAACAACAAGGTCATCGGCACCAACCCCGCCGCCAACTCGCAGCAGCCGCTCGGCTCGACGATCAACCTGATCGTCTCCACCGGCAAGGCGCAGGTGACGGTGCAGTACCTGGTCGGCAGCCAGGGGACTTCGGCGCAGACGACCCTGACCAACGCCGGGCTCAACCCGCTGACCACGGTGAGCCCCACTTTCAACACCAACTACGAAGCCGGTGCGGTGATCTCCGAGCAGGTCAACGGCCAGGACGTGCCCCAGTCGGGAACCCAGGTCGACAAGGGCGCCAACGTGAACCTGGTGATCAACCCGGCCCAGCCGAGCTCTTCCGCCCCCAGCGACAGTGCCTCGGCGTCGTCAAGCCCTCAGTCGGGGGCCACAGGCATTCTCGGGGGGGTTAACGGGGGCGGCCAGAACGGCGGCAACAACCCGTGACCTCTGGCCCCGTCGGATCCGATCCGAGCCTGTGTGCCCCCTGACCCAGCCGCAGGGACACCGCACCACCCCGAGGGGCTGTGGACGCCGAACCAGGCGTCCACGGCCCCTCGGGCCTGTTCGGCCTTCCTCCTGCGTGATCCGTTCGGCTGTCCGATCATGGGCGCATGGCTACCCCGATGACCGAACCGCAGTGGCGGGCCTTCCTCAGTGAGGGCACCCGCACCGGCAAGCTCGCCACCACCCGCGCCGACGGCAGGCCGCACCTCGCGCCGATCTGGTTCCTGCTGGACGGGGACGACCTGGTCTTCAACACCAACAAGGCCACCGTCAAGGGCCGCACGCTGGCCCGGGACGGCCGGGTCGCGCTGTGCGTGGACGACGACCGCCCGCCGTTCTCCTTCGCCGTCGCCGAGGGCCGCGCGGTGCTCAGCGAGGACCTCGCGGAGGTCAGGCACTGGGCGACCAGGATCGCCGCCCGCTACATGGGCGAGGACCGGGCCGAGGCCTACGGCGCGCGCAACGGCGTCCCGGGCGAACTGCTGGTGCGGGTCCGCATCGAGAAGATCGTCGCCTTCGCCGGCATCGCCGACTGACCGTCAGCGCAGCTCCGCAGGGAGGTCGCGGGCCTTGTCGACGCGTTGGGTGCGGGTGAGCGAGGCCCAGACGGCCATGCGGTAGCGGGAGGTGTAGGCCGGGGTGCAGGTGGTCAGCGTGAGGTACCGGCCCGGCCTGCGGTAGCCGGACTCCGCGGGGACCGGTGCGGTGACGCCGACGTCGTACTTGCTGGTCTGCTGCAGGGTGCGGTCGACCGTGTAGACGTACCAGGTGTAGCGGGTCTCCACGACGACCTTGTCGCCGGGCCGCAGTTCCGGCAGGTCGTGGAACTTGGCGCCGTGGCCGTCCCGGTGCGCCGCCATGGCGAAGTTGCCGGAGCCCGCCCAGGGCATCGCGGCGGCGTAGGGCTGCTGGTAGACCCCGGCCACGCCCTCGTTCAGGACGTCGGTGCGGGTGCCCATCTTGATCAGCACCTCGTAGTCCTTCCCCAGCTTGGGGATGTGCAGGAAGCCCACCCCGTCCCCGGCCCGGTACACCCGCGGCGCCGGCGGACGGGCGTCCGCCGCGCCGCCCGGGCCGGCCGCCTCGGCCGGGGGAGCGGCCCAGGACTGCCGGACCCTGGCCGCGTCGCCGTCCGCGCTCCGGTCGGCGACCACGTCGGTCCACCAGAGCGAGTAGACGACGAAGAGGCCCAGCAGCACCCCCAGGGTGATCAGCAGCTCGCCCAGCACCCCGGCGGCGGCGAGCAGCGGGCGGGGACGGCGGGGACCGGGGGAGGACGGCGACAGCGGCATGGGAACGGTTCTCCTCGGGCGCGGGGCCTGCGGTCGGTGACCGCACGCCCCGCCCGACGTCCCGTCATCCCTGCTGCAGCGCCGCGGGCTTCTTCCCGGAACTCTTCGGCAGGTCCTCGGTCATCGTGCCCCAGACGGCCATCCGGTACTTGGAGGTGAACTCCGGCGTACAGGTCGTCAGGGTGATGTAGCGGCCCGGCTTGGTGAAGCCGGACTGCGGCGGCACCGGCTGGATCACGCTGACGTTGGTCGGCGAGGTCTGCCCGAGCGTGCTGGTCACCGTGTAGGTGTAGTAGTCGTAGGCGGTCTCCACGACGATCTTGTCGCCGGGGACCAGCTTGTTGATGTAGCGGAACGGCTCGCCGTGCGTGTTGCGGTGCCCGGCCAGCGCGAAGTTGCCGGTCTTGGCCCACGGGAAGGCCGTCTCCAGGTCACCCGTGTAGTGCCCGACCAGGCCGTTGTCGAGGATGGACTCCTTGTCCACGCCCTCGGCGATCGGCGTCATCACATCCAGCTTGGGGATGTAGATGATGGCGAACTTGGTGCCGGCGGCTATGGAGGTCGGATAGGCGGGGTGGCTCTTGGACGCGCTGCCGGCCGAGCCGTTCGGCTGCCACTGCTGCTCCAGCGTCTTGGCGGAGCCGTGCGCGTAGTTGTCGGCGGCGACGTTGGTCCACCACAGCTGGTAGGCGACGAACAGGAACATCACCACGCCCAGGGTGATGAACAACTCGCCCATCAGCCGCACCACGATGATGCCGACGCTCTCCTTGACCTTGGGCCGCGGCGGCCGCTGGGGCTGCGCCGACAGCACCGCCCCGGCCCAGCCGCCGCGCCGCCTGGACCGCTGCTGGGCCCGGCGGCGTTCGGCCCGCCCGCCGGCCGGGGAGGCCCCGGCCGGGTCCGCGGCCAGGTCCGCTGCCGTACCCGGCTCCGGCGGCAGCACCCCGTCGGGGACCCGCAGCTTCAGCGTCTCGGAGCCGTCGTAGCCGTCCTGCTCGGGCCAGTAGACGCTCGGCTCCTGCCAGGGCTCCGGATCGGCGTCGGCACTGTCGCCGCGCTCCGGGCGCAGCGCCGTCATGCGACCGCCCGCCCGATCACCGGAGCCAGGCCGGCCGAGCGGGCCACGGCGTCCGGGTCGCCGCACTCGGCGAGCCAGTTCGCCAGCATCCGGTGGCCGCCCTCGGTGAGTACCGACTCGGGGTGGAACTGCACGCCCTCGACGGGCAGGTCCCGGTGGCGCAGGCCCATCACGATGCCGGAGTCGGTCCACGCGGTGACCGCCAGCTCCGGCGGCACGGTGTCGCGCTCCACCGCCAGCGAGTGGTAGCGGGTGGCGGTGAGCGGCGAGTGCAGTCCGGCGAAGACGCCGCCGTCCTCGTGGGTGACCGCCGAGGTCTTGCCGTGCAGCAGTTCCGGGGCCCGCCCGACCACGGCGCCGTGGGCGACCGCGATGGACTGCAGCCCCAGGCAGACGCCGAACAGCGGGATGCCCGCCGCGGCGCAGTGGTGCACCATCTCCACGCACACCCCGGCGTCCTCCGGCGTGCCCGGGCCCGGCGACAGCAGCACGCCGTCGTAGGCCGCGGCGGTGACGGAGTCCACCGTCACCTCGTCGTTGCGCACCACCTCGCAGACCGCGCCGAGCTGGTAGAGGTACTGGACCAGGTTGAAGACGAAGCTGTCGTAGTTGTCCACGACGAGGATGCGGGAACCCATCAGGCAGCGACTCCGGTCGGTACGAGGGGCACATAGGTGGGCAGGGCGGCCCCGTTGAGCGAGGGCGCGGTGGACGGCTTGGCGGACGACTTGGCAGATGCGCCCGCTGACGGGGTGGCCCCGGGCGCGACCGGCTGCACGCTGCTGGTGCCGCCGTTGTCCACTGTGACGTCACCGAAGGGGAGCAGCGGTTCCGCCCAGGGGAAGATCCATTTGAAGAGCACCGCCACCACGGCCACGAACAGGACCAGCGAGAGGAAGGCGCGCACCAGGGCGTTGCCGGGCAGCCGGTTCCAGATCCAGGCGTACACCGCGCTCCCTCCGCCGTCCTTCTCCGACTGTCACTGCCGCACCAGCGTACGGGGCGATCGCGGAACAGGGTGCGCCACCCGGCCAGCCTTTACCGTTCCTACCGGGACCGACCGGTTTTGTCCGTTTTTCCTGTGCGCCCGCTGAGTACTCCCGGGCTACTGCCCGGCCTGGGCGTACTGCAGGTCCACCGTGCCCGAGTAGGCGGGCAGGGTCATCGCCCCGGACCGGTCGAGTTTCCAGCCCAGGCCGTAGGCGGCCACGTACTGCAGGTAGTTCTGGATGTAGCTGTTGGCGTCGATGGCCGCGAGCAGCCGCTGCTGGTCGCCGACGGCCCGGATCACATAGGGAGGGGAGTAGACCCGCCCCTGCAGGATCAGCTGGTTGCCGACGCAGCGGACCGCGCTGGTGGAGATCAGCCGCTGGTCCTGGACCTGGACCCCGGTGGCGCCGCCCTGCCACAGCGCGTTGACCACGGCCTGCAGGTCCTGCTGGTGCACCACCAGGTCGTCGGGCTGAGGCTGGGGCACCCCGGGGATCTTGGCGGTGGCCCCGCTGGGCGCGTCGTCCAGGGTGACCGTCACCCCGGCCCCCTTCAGCGGGTCGAGCCCGGCCTGCTGTTCGAGCGCGGCCAGCCGCCCGGCGTCCGCCGGGTTCTGGGCGTGCTGCGCGGCGAGCGCGTCGATCTGCGCCCGCAGCCCGGCGACGGCCTTCTCCGCCTGGGCGTTCTCCTGGCTCCGCTGCTGTATCAGATCGGAGAGCCGGAGCAGGGTGTCGTCATTGCGGAGCGACGTTCCGTGCGCGGTCTGAGAACTCACATAGAACAGAAATCCTGCGAGTGCGAAGACCATACATGTCGCGATACGCCCGACAATTCGGGTGCTCCTGGGTGACGGTTCGGTCCCGGCTTCGGTCACGGGCGGAACTTCTTGCGAATCTGCCACGTACCCTTATCTCCTTCTGACTCCGCAAGCCACTACGCTAACGGACGCTGGAGAGGTATGCGGTGCCCCCGGGCCCCGCGCCATCGCCTGCCCACACAACCCCACAGCTCAGCAGGCGCCCTAGGGGCCATGCAGTGCAGCGCATCGACAGGAGTGCTCCTCGTGCCGAAGTCCCGGATCCGCAAGAAGTCGGACTACACCCCGCCGCCGGCCACGGCCACCGCGGTGCGGCTGAGTTCGGGACGCAGTTGGATCGCGCCACTGATGCTGGGGCTGTTCCTGCTCGGACTCGTGTGGATCGTCATCTACTACGTGTCCAGCGCGGCCTGGCCGATCTCGGCCATCGGCAACTGGAACATCGTCATCGGCTTCGCATTCATCGCGGGCGGGTTCGGCGTATCCACGCAGTGGAAGTAGCGCGGACCAGGACGTCCGGGCGCCCAAGCGGTCCGAGCCGGTCCGGCAGCGTTGTCCACATGGTTATCCACAGTGGGGAAAACCATGACTATCTGTGGATAACTTGATTCCCCCGCCGCATAAATCCACCGGCGCAGAGTCAGACGGGCGTACGAATCGGCTGGTGAACGCGGGTAGACCCGGATGCACACAGGAGGCCCGCACATCCGTGCGGGCCTCCTGTGGACAACCGGCGGGACCGTCGGGGCTCAGCTGATCGCGGCCACCCCGACCAGGGTCGCCACCAGCACCAGGACGAACACCACCAGCACCGATCCGGCCTGGACCAGCGCCCTCCTGCGGGGCGGGGACGCCGGGGCGTGCGCCAGGCCGAACCCGATCAGCAGACCGCCGACCAGGCCGCCGACATGCGCCTCCCAGCTGATGCCCGGGATCGAGAACGTCGCCACCAGGTTCACCACCACGATCGCCACGATCGGCCCCAGCGAGAAGCCGCGCCGGCGCTGGATCACCAGCAGCGCGCCCAGCAGCCCGAAGATCGCCCCGGAGGCCCCCAGCGCCGCCGTGTCCGGCGCCGCGATCAGCTGCAGCGCCGAACCGGCCAGCCCCGACACCAGGTACAGCGCCAGGAAGCGCCAGCGGCCCAGCAGCTGCTCCAGCGGCGGCCCCAGCACCCACAGCGACCACATGTTCATGGCGATGTGCAGGATCGCGGTGTGGAAGAACACCGAGGTGATCATCCGGTACCACTGGCCGTCGGCCACCCCGTTGCCCCACATGTACAGGTGGTCCAGCTGGTTGGCGTCCAGCACCTTCCAGCCCAGCACCCACACCACCACGTTGATCCCGATCAGGATCTTGGTGACCAGCGCCCGGTCGCCGACCAGCCGCCCGCCGAACTCGGTGCGCGCCTCCCGCACCGCCGTGTTGCCGCCGTGCACGCACTCCCGGCACTGGAAGCCCACCGCGGCCTCGACCCGGCACTCCGGGCACACCGGACGCCCGCACCGGGTGCAGGACACCCCGGTCTCCCGCCCCGGATGGCGGTAGCAGTCGGGCAGGGTGTGCGCCTGCGGCCGGTCGGAGGGTGCGGGCTGGTCGGAGAGCATCTCATCCTGCCTTCTCGGTGCCTTCGCAGGCAGCAGCTTCTCACCACATGCTCCCGGCCCGGCCCCCCGCAGAACAAGCCTACGGGCGACCGGGCCGGGAGAAGGCTGCTACCGCCGGGAGATCCGCACCGACTCGATCACCACGTCCTCGACCGGGCGGTCGTTGAACGGCGTCACCTTGGTGCCCACGATGGAGTCCACGACCTTGCGGCCGGCCTCTCCGCTGACCTCGCCGAAGATGGTGTGCTTGCGGTTCAGCCAGGTGGTCGGCGCGACCGTGATGAAGAACTGGGAGCCGTTGGTGCCCGGGCCCGCGTTGGCCATCGCCAGCAGGTACGGGCGGTCGAAGGCCAGGTCGGGGTGGAACTCGTCGGCGAACTGGTAGCCCGGGCCGCCGGTGCCGGTGCCCAGCGGGTCACCGCCCTGGATCATGAAGTCGGCGATCACCCGGTGGAAGACCGTGCCGTCGTAGAGCGGCGACTGCGACTTGGCGCCGGTACGCGGGTCGGTCCACTCCCGGGTGCCCTCGGCGAGCTCCACGAAGTTGGCGACCGTCTTGGGGGTGTGGTTCGGGAAGAGCTTGACCTCGATGTCCCCGTGGTTGGTCCTGAGAGTGGCGAACAGTTCCTCGGCCACGATGTGCCTTCCTGCAGTCCTGCGCTGACACCGGAATCCTCCCATGCCCTGCACAAAGCGGCGCAGAGGAGCAGGATGCGAGGAGACGTCCGGTACCGCCGGTCCGCCCCGAGGCCGCACCGGCGCGCCTTGGATCGTTCCCGGGCGCATGAACCTTAACTGGGTGGACAGGTGAGAAATCGGACGCCATCGAGGAGGAGGTACTGGTGACCCGCATCGACGCAGCGCGCGAGGCTGCCGGGAAGACCCGGGAGCAGCTCGCCCCCTATGCCGTGAGCGCACGGGACGCGGCAGCGCACTACACCGACGAGGCATGGCAGCGGCTGGCCCCGCGCATCGAGGCCGCCGTGGAGCAGGCCCGGGCGGCGGCCTCCGCGGCGCAGCAGGCCGCCCAGAGCACCGTGGACGGCAAGGTGGCGCCCCGGGTGACCCCGCTGCTGGAGCAGGCGCGGGAGCACGTCCCGCCGACGGTCGAGGACGCGGTGGGCAAGGCCGCCCGGCGCACCCGCCGGGCCGCCGGGTCGGCCCGCAGGTCGGCCGCCGTGGCCGCGCTCCAGGCCCGGGAGACGGCCCTGCCGGCCGTCTCGCACGCCTGGGACGAGGCCGCGCAGGCCGCGGCCCAGGCCGCCCAGGTGGCCCATGACCGCGGGGCGGCGGCGCTGCCGGTGCTGCGCGGCCAGGTGTCCCTGGCCGAGGTCGAGGCGCTGGCCGCCCGGCACAGCCGCCGGCGCACCCGCCGGGCCCGGCGGTTCCTGGTCCTGGTCGGCCTGGGCGCGGTGGCCGGCGGCGGCCTGATGGCCTGGAAGTGGTGGCAGAAGCAGAGCAACCCCGACTGGCTGGTGGAGCCCCCGGCCAGCCCGCTGCCGCTGCGCTCGACCCCGGCCACGGCCGACACCGGCGCCACCGCGTCCGCCGCCGACGCGATGCCGCTGTCCCCCGACGTCGAGGCCAAGGCGGCCGCCGAGGCCGACGCCGAGGGTTTCGCCGATCCGGTGGACGCCGCCGCGACCGACGACCCGGCCGACGCCGACAAGCCGGGACGCAGGAAGAAGTCCTGAGCCGGGGAACGACGCCGGGGAACGACGGAGCCCCCACCCGCGCTGCGGGTGGGGGCTCCGGTGCTGCTGCCTGCTGTGATCTCGTGTGGTCTCTGTGGAGCCTAGGGGAGTCGAACCCATACCGAGCACCGCCCTGACCTGCGGCTTTGCCGAAGAACCGGGACAAACACCCCTGTTTCCATCCTCCTGAACCCTGCTCGATCCGCCTCGATCCGGCTGGCGTAACCACTGGTGGTCACGCCTCCTGAGGAGCGGCGGGAGGCCCCTCCGGGGCTACCGCCCGAGTTGCATCGGGCTCCCAGAATAGGGCGCGGGAGGGAGCAGCGCTGGTGCGCACCCATCACGATGGCCCCATGAGTAACGCTTAACCGACTACTCCGCCAGAAGACGTCCTGACGCCGGGCGGCCAGCGCCTGGCCCAGTGCTACGGCCGTCTTCAGGACCTAGATGATCGATTCCAAGGCGTCAGTGGTCATACGCGGTCAGCGACCGCATGACGGGCTGGCCGGTGTGCTCGTTGTGCCAGATGGCGGTGGTTAGCGCGAGGACCCGCTGAAGCACTCGGACGATCACGCCGCCGGAGGTTCGGCCGCGATGCCGTTCGAGGTCGAGCTGGACCTTGAAGGTCTCGTTGATCGACCCCAGTGAATCCGGACAAATCAGCCACCTCGACATACGCCGGCGGGGCCGACTCGGCGAAACACTCCACGAGTACCACCACGCCGCCTGACCTGCACGGACGTAGTTCTCGGCACGGACAGGGTCGAGACCGCTGCGTGCCGACTGGCGAAACTCGCGATGGGGCTGCCGGCAGACGACGGCCCGGACGAATCGGAGTGCCGCTCGGCGTGCGCCAACCTCGCCTGCACCCACCGCAACATCGACGACAGGCGGGCGGAACTGCGTAGTTGGGAGGCCGCCGCTCACGACCGGCGCTCGCCCCGCCCCATGCGCGACCGCGCCGGGGCCCTGGCGGCCGAGCTGCAGTCCACCATCACCGCTCACGAGAGCACCGCAAGCGACGCGGGCCGGAAGGACCTCTGATGGGACGCCGCCCCCGCGACCGGGACAACGACCGCGCCGCGATCAAGGCCGCCGCCGAACGTCCCCTCGCCGGCACCCCGCTGCACTCCCCCTCGGGCAAGCCCACCGCCTCCGAGCTCATCACTCAGAGCGCCCTGCGGCGCGACATCGTGTACGAGCACACCGATCTGGTGCAGGACTTCCAGGCCCGGGCGAAGGCCCAGAACTCCACGCCGACCGCGATGCAGGACCTTGCCGACACCCACCGCGAACTCAAGGAGGCATTGGCGAAGGTGAAGAGGGACCTCGCGGAGGAACGGGCCAGAACCAAGATCCTGCGCAGCGTCTCTGTCGAGCTGTCCCTGGAACTGGAGCAGGCCAAGGCCGGGGTCTTGGCTGCGAACCGCATCACCGTACTGCCCGACCGCGGGCCCGGCAGCGGACTGTGAAGTCAGAGCCGCCGCAGGAAGGCCGGCATCCCCCCAGCGGGCGGCGCGGCTGACCGGGCTGGGTATGCGCTGGGCGCAGTGCCGGGGACGGGGCTTGCATGGGCCTTGGCTGTGGGCAGGCCTGCCGGAGGGCAGATCTTTTCACATCGGACTGCCGGGGCGGACGAAAATCGGTGATCGTGTCCACCGACAGGAACTCAGCATGAGCATGGAAACCGCAGCGTGTGCCGCGTTCCCCTCCGAGACAAGGACACCCATGGCCTTCAACGTCACGATCACCGACTACGACCCCGCCAACTACCCCCTCGCCGACGACGACCCCGCCAACCAGCCTGTCTACGGGGAGGACGGCGAGGAGATCGGGCCGCCCCCGTACCAGCGCCGGCCCTCCGACCCAACCGAGCTGACCTTCTACCCGGAGACAGGGCTGCAGTCCGAGATCGGCGACGAAACACACGTGAGCGGCCCCGCCTCCGCCCTGCTCGCAGCACGATCGGGCTACGTACCGGCGGGCGCAGCCTGGACCTTCTACACCGAGGAGGACTTCAAGGGCGAGGCATACCCCTACAACAACGACAGCCAGATCGCCCGCGTCCTGGACTTCGACCCCCAGTGCGGCAGCGTCATCCGAGGCACCACCATCTGAACCCCCGCGGTGCCCAGGCACGGAACGCGCTGTGAGCAGCCGGCTGCGACCTTGGCGCGGCTGGCCCCCGTGCGGCTTGTCGATCCGTACGTCGATACGAACTACATGCGGGATTCGGAAGGGTGTGGGGAGATGGGTGTGCCGGCGGGCGGGCGCAGTGTGCTGGTGACCGGGGCGACGGGCGGGATCGGGCGGGTGACGGTGTTCCGGCTCGCCGGTGCCGGCTGGGACGTGATCGCGGGGGTCCGCGGCGAGGACAAGGCCCGGGCGCTGGAGCGCGATGCCGCTGAGCGGGGCCTGTCCCTGCGTACGGTGCTGCTGGACGTGGCCTCTGAGCAGTCGTGCCGCCAGGCGCTGGCCGAGGTTGCGGAGATGACCGGTGGCGGCCTGTGGGCTCTGGTGAACATCGCCGGCATCCCGCAGGCGGGGCCGGTGGCGGACGTCGATGACGAGCGGGCCCGCTACCTGCTGGAGGTGAACCTGCTGGGCCCGGCCCGGCTGTGCCGACTGGTCCTGCCGGGCATGGCCGCCCGCGGCACAGGCCGGATCGTGAACATCTCCTCCGGCCTGGGCCGCGTCCCCTGGCCGATGGGCGCCTGGTACAGCGCGGGCAAGCACGCCCTGTCGGCGCTCACCCACTGTCTGCGGGTGGAGGCCGCGCACCTGGGGGTGCGGGTCTGCCTGGTGGAGCCCGGCGCGTTCGCCACCCCCATGCTGGGGCGGGCCCTGAGCGACCTCGATGCCGTCGGTCGCCCTGAAAGCCCCGGCTACAAGGGCACCGCGCGGCTGTTCTCCTCGGTGGACCGCCGCGTGCCCGGCCCCGAACCGGTGGCGCGCACCGTCGAAAGATGTCTGACGGCCCGCCACCCGCGCCCGCGCTACGTCGTCGGCCGTGACGCCCGTCTCCTCGTCCCCCTCCACGCCCTGCTGCCGCTGGCCTGGACCGACCGGCTCAAACACGCCGTCACCGGCCTGCCCCGCACCCCCGCACGAGAAGGCCGCACCGGGCCGCAGCCACCCGAGCCCGCATACCGTCGCCCGGCCGCTGAGGCGAAGGAGCGCGCATGAATGCCCACAGCCGCATCACCCACGCCGCGGTCCACCTGCCCACCGGTCGCCAGGGCGCCGCCGAGATCGAACAGCGCCTGCGCCGCCACAGCCCCTCACTCAGGCTGCCCGACGGCCTGCTGCAACGCACCTTCGGCCTGCGCGAGCGCACTCTCGCCGACCCCGCGGACCTGCCCTGCGACCTCGCCGCCCGCGCCACGAGCCGCGTCCTGCACGCGGCCCGCCTGAAGCCGGCCGACGTGGACCTGCTGCTGTTCGCGGCCGTCAGCGCCGACGTCCGCGAACCCGCCAACGCCCACATCGTGGCGGCCAAGACGGGCATGTCCTGTCCCGCCTTCGACATAGGCAACGCCTGCAACGGCGTCATCAACGCCATCCAGGTAGCCGACGCCCTCATCCGTACCGGACAGCACCGCCGTGTGATGATCGCCTGCGGAGAGACACTGTCCCGTCTCTCCCGCTGGGAACTGACCCGCGAGCAGCTCCGTACCGGCCTGACCTCACTCACTGGAGCCGACCTGGGCGTTGCCCTGCTGGTGGAGGCCTCGCCCGTCCCCGGCATCACCGGCTCGGCCTTCATGGCCAACTCCGCCGGGTGGCCCGCCGCCACCCTCTACGACCCCCACCACGCCCCCACCCGCCCGCAGGGCCTCCACGTCGACTCCGACGCGCTCCTGGGCTCCTTCATCGGCCTGGACGAACAGGCCGCCCAATGGCTCAAAGAGCAGCACGTCGCCGTCGCCTCACTCGACCTCGTGTGTGTCCACCAGCCGTCCGTACCCTTCGTGGACACCTTCTGCCGCCGTCTGCGCATCAACGCCGCCCAGATCATCTCCACTTTCCCGCACATCGGGAACGCCGCGGCGGCAACCCTGCCCCTCCAACTCGCTCACGCCGTCCACCAGGGCCGCCTCGCCCGGGGCAGCACTGTCGCCCTCTTCGGCCTGGCCAGCGGCGCCAGCGCCGCGGTGATGCTGCTGAACTGGTGAGCTCGACAAGCGGGGATCTTGGTGGCCCCCGGGCGTGGCGGACGACGCCGACGACTCCCAGTTGCCCGGCGGCGCAGTGGCGGCGCGTCCGACGGACGATCCGGGGGTGTTCACCCGCCACACCGAGCGGAAGGGCAACCGGTCGCCCCCACTGCCCGGGGATGACGAGCTCGACCTCTGAGCGACGTGCCGAGACGCACACCCGGTGCCGCGCCGGACCCGCCCCAATGCGGCACCGGCGCCGGGTCAGGCCTGCTGCCAGGTGACCCGGGCATTGATCTGCACTGCGCCCAGTAGGTCTTCGGGCATGGTGGCGACGATCTCGCCTGTGGCCTTCTCCCCGGCGGCCAGGGTCGCCCACCGGCTCTTGATGCGCTCGCCCACGACCTCGGAGGGCCCGGTCACACTGGTGACCGGCAGCCACGGGCTCAGATTGTGGGTCAGCACGACCTGGTTGACGGGAGCGCCGGTGTTGTTGACCACGCTCCAGCGCCAGGTGACGACATCTCCCTCCTCGGAGATGTCCGGTGCCTCGTAGACGAATGCGACGTCGGTCATGGCGGTGCCTTCCTCCAGGTGCGCGCGGACCGCGCACCGAACGGGCCGATCATCCGGCAGCCGCCTTCCGCCGCGCACCCCGTCCGGCCGATCTTCACCCGTCCGGCGGGCCCTTGGATCGGTAGGAGGGCCGAAACCGGCTCCGCGGTGATGGGGCTTGGAATGCGTCCGCACCCGGCCATGGAATCTTTGCGGACAGGATCGGGGCCGGTTCGCTAGCGTCTCGGGCATGACGGACACGGATGTCGGCGTAGGCGGCGGCGAGGTTCCGCATTGGTGCGGGTTCTTCGACGCAGGGGAGTTCGAAGCGTTCTGCGAGGAGTTCGACGAGGCATGCGCGTCTTTCGGCGCCGACGGTCAGGAGTTCGACGGCGGCCGTGTGGTGCTGGCCGCCGGCGCGTACCTGGAGCTCCGAACCTTCCGCCTCGACAGGCTCGCCCGCGCGTGCCGGGAAGCCCCGCAGGAGCAGTGGGGGGATCTCTGCTTCGACCAGGTCTGCGCGTGGAGTTCAACTGATGCGCAGGAGGAGTGGTTGGAGCAGGTCCCGCTGGACCGGGTCCGGGCGAGTCTGCGGATCCGGCTGCTCGACGGCCGCCTGCGGTATCAGGGCACGGGCCCCGACGACCCGCAGGAGCTGTTCCGTCTGCCCGTGGCAGACGGCCTGTGGGCCGGGCTGGTGGTGCCCGCCGTCCCGGCGGCACACGACGGCGAGCCGGACCTGGACACCCCGGTCCACAACGCGGCCGCCCTAGCCTGGGAGGCGTCACCCCAGGCGCTCGTGGCGGCCGCGCTGGCGAACCTCCAACTGGAGCCCGGCGTCGTGGAGCGGCTCGCGGAGCCGACCGGCGTCTTGGACTCCGCTGGCTGTCCGGTCGTGGCGACGGTCGTGACGGGCGGCCGCGGCAGCGCCGCGCGGCTGCTACTGCAGGCGGACCTCGAAGGCTGGTCCGCGCCATTCGGATCGATGGCCGCCGTGCCGGCGGACGACATGCTGGTGCTGTGCGCGGTGGCTGCGTTCGCCGACCGGGACCGGATCGCGACTGCGGTCGCGGCCCTGGCGCGCGACCGCATTCGTGCCGCCGAGCCGGGCACCCGAGTCAGCGGCGACGTTTTCTGGCACCGAGAAGGGCTGCTCAGCAGGTACCTGGCCGACGAGTCGGCGACCTCCGGCGGAACAGGGCTGTGAGCGTCGACCGTAGATGATCACCTCCGTCCTGCTGGATCAGCAGGGCCTGGGATCGATGGGCGCTTCCTGACCTACCGTGCCAAACGGCTCCCTACGGCGGCCGATCCGCCGTGGGTGGCGCGAATGGCATCCGCGATAGAGGCGGCGCCGACGATGGAATCGGGCTTCGTGCTCATTGAGATCGACGATCTGCCAATGTTTCAGACCCAGCTCTTACGCCTTGCGCCCCCCGTTCGTCACACTGACGCCGTGCCTCGAATAGTCACCGCCACCTCGTCCCGGCAGGTCCGTCGCCTCACCACGATCGCGTTCTTCGGTCCGCCGATGATCCTCGGGCTGTCATTGCTGTCCGCCAATCCCGACTGGAGTGGGCCCGGGCTGGTACTCGGGACCGTCGCGCTGGGCGCGACCCTCACGTTGATGGTCATCGCCGCGCCGAACGGGTGGTTGATCGTCGGCGGGGTGATCCTGGGGATCGCCGTACTGTCCGTGCCGGGGCCGATGCTGCAGGCGGAGGTGATGGCGCACCAAGGTCAGCGGGTGGAGGTGCGGGTCCCCTCGGTCAAGACGTACCAGGGCAATCACGGGCCGCAGTACACCTGCCTGCTGGAGCGGGTGGACGGCAAGCCGCTCAAGCACGCCGAACTGGGCAACGACTCCTGTGACGGGCCGACGCAAGTCGGGCAGACCGAGAACGTGCTGGTCGACCCGCACGGCTGGACGGCGCCGGAACTGACCGACACGGACAACAGCGGGGTCGACATCGCCGCGTGGGCACTGCCGGGAGTACTGGCACTCTTCGAACTGCTGGTCTGGCTGTCCCGGCGGGTCGGGCTGCGCCGCTTCGAGGGCCGCTGATGGCGCCCGGATCACGGAAGAACGTGGCCTGGCCCCCGGATGGGCATCCGGTGGGGCGGACGCCCGCTGGCGCTGGCGGCATGATCGGAGAAACTATGTGCGCGCTCCTGCGGGTAGCATCGTGTCCGGTCGCAACTGGCGAAGGTGGGGAACCACCGGGGAGCGGCCGTTCTCCCGCGTGAGCGTCGACCGCCTGGGCGCCTGCGTCAGTGATGTCCCGCTGACACAGGAGGCTATGACGTGGATCTGCGCTATGGGATCAACCCGCAGCAGGAGGCGGCGACTATCGCGCCGGTGCAGCTCGGCCGATGGCCGGTCCGGGTTCTGCAAGGCAGCCCGTCCTACATCAACATGCTGGACGCGCTCAACAGCTGGCAACTGGTGCTGGAGGCGAGCCGGGTCCTGAACCGGCCAGCCGCTGCCTCCTTCAAGCACGTCTCGCCCGCCGGTGCGGCCGTGGCCGGCCCCGTCGATGACGTCACCGCCGAGCTCTACGGCATCGACCGCGACAGTGTCGGCGCGCTCACCAGCGCATACCTGCGTGCCCGCGACGCCGATCCGAAGTCCTCCTACGGCGACTTCGCCGCCGTGTCGCACCCGGTCGACGCCGAGCTCGCCGAACTGCTGTCCCGCGTGGTCTGCGACGGCGTCATCGCCCCCGGTTACGCTCCCGGCACAGTCGCGACGCTCAGCAAGAAGAAGAACGGCCGCTTCCTGGTCATGGAAGCGGACCAGGCGTTCACACCCCCGCGGCACGAGGCACGGGAGGTGTTCGGCCTGAGGCTCTCCCAGCAGCGCGACGAGATGACGCTGTCCACCGCTCTGCTGGACAACGTCGTATGCGGCACGCTGCCGACCAGGGCAGCCGAGGATCTCCTCCTGGGCCTGGCGGTCCTGCGCTACACGCAGTCTAACTCCGTGTGCTACCTGCGCGGCGGGGCGACCCTGGGGATCGGTGCCGGCCAACAGTCCCGCGTTGACTGCACCCGCCTGGCCGGCGCGAAGACAGATATCTGGTGGCTGCGCCGCCACCCGGCTGTCCGTGCACTCGCCTTCCAGCCGGACACCCGGCGCCAGGACCGGATCAACTGGCAGATCCGCTTCATCGAGGGCGACCTCACCCCGGACGAGAGCACCCGCCTGTCGACAGCCCTGTCCGCACCTGCACCCGAGCTGACGGACGAGCAGCGCACGCAGTGGCTCGCAGGCCTGGCAGAGGTGGCATTCGTCTCGGACGGCGCCTTGCCGTTCCGCGACAACGTCGACCACGCCCACCGGCACGGCGTCGCCTACATCGCCGAACCGGGCGGATCCATCCGCTCCACCGAAGTCGAGGACGCCTGCCGCCAGCATCAGATCGCCCTCACCCACACCGGACTCAGACTCTTCCACCACTGAGGACCTCGATCGAGGCCCCTGCCCCACCCGGTGAGGACCTCAAGACCTTCCGCCCATCGACCCACCAGCCGGGCGTGTCGGCAACCGGTGAACCATCCCGGTCAGAGCACTACCGGGAACCGATGGCCTCTCGTGCTTGAGGGGTTCCATCGCGCAGGGTTGGGGTTGGGTGCGGCAGGTTCCATCGCATCGGTCCGGGAGACGACATGCCAGGCGCGTTCGGCAAGAACAGCCAGCCACCCGATCATGACGTGCTGGGCACGTACGAGTTCTTCGACCCGAACGGACTCGTCGCTGTGCAACGGATCGGCGAGCATCCCTCGTGCGACGTGGCGGCCAGGGCAAGCGCGGACGAGATGGAACGGCGCAGCGGCGGTCGGCTCCTGATCACCGCGATCCGCCGCCGCGACCAGACAGGGTGGATCACCGTCCCAAGGTGACCGGTGGCAGGCCGGCGTTGGGGCAGTGCGGAGTCCGAGGCGGTCCTGCGATGCCTCTCGACGGTCAAGGTGCCGTCCTGGCCACCGCGAGGCGCTGTTCGCTGCCGCGCCGCGCCGTTCACCCTTGCTGCACACGCGTACCTGGCAGCTGCTTCGGATGGCACGAGGCCGGTCGCGGGGCAAGCATGGAGGCATGACCGGTCCCGAACCCCCGTTGAGCAATGACGCGCACTACCTGTCAGCCACGGCCCGCTTCCACGGGTGGGCGGTCGACGTGGAGTCCGGCGGTGACATGCAGTTCACCTTGCTGGACCGGGTCCTGGCGGTGCGGTTCTGGCACGACGGCGGGTTCCGTTTCGCGACGGCACACGGACCGGACAGTGCCCGCGCGGAACTGGACCTGCCCCAGGTGCTGGAGGCTCTGGAGCAGCAGGGGAAGACGCCGCCTAGTCCCGTGTGACCGCGGTGTCGAGTGGGATCGGGAGGCAGCGCGGCATCGGGGGGACCGGTCGGGGCTGGTCGGCTCAGTCTGGTTGGCGCGGTGGGCGCAGCGAGGGCGAGCAGCGCGGCGATGGCTGCGGGCAGCAGCCAAGTACGAGCAGCGCGACGTCCTCACGTTCACCGCCGTCTTCGAAATGGACGCAGGGGGAGAGCCGACCATCCTGAGCACCAAGGAACCGATGGTCCTCATCGCGCAGCTCACCCTGTTCCCGCCCAAGGGCGAGACCTACCGGCTCGAAGCCCCAGTCGAGCTGATCGACCTTGGAAAACCGGACATCATCGCCGCCCGCATCACGGTCTTCGACTGCAAGTGGGGCGGCCTGTAGCAGCCGAACGGACAGCAGTCGGCCCCGGCGCCTCACCCAGACACTCGGTGACACTCTCAAACTGGTCGGCGCAGCGCCGGCCGTAGCCTGCCGGTTGACGGTGTCTGGCTGATCACAGCGGATCGCAGGTCGCGCTCGAAGAAGTCACCCTCCGCCAGCGGGTCGTCCATTGACGTACGGCCCGCATACACCGGGCCCCGCCGGCGGACCGAGGACATCTTCATTGCCGTAGTTGAGGGCCCGGTTGCGACCGGGCCCTCAACTACGGAGCGAGTGAGCTCGTCGGCTCATCCGCGTCATTCCAGACTGTGCGGACCGCATCCGGTGGCCATGGCCAGGCGTGACTACTCATCGAATTCGGCGAACGCGGCGCTGAGGTCAGCGGCCACCGCCATGTGGTCGCGTCCCTCAATCCGGTACTGAGGCATGTAGTAGACGACTTCACCGTCCTTGAACAGGAAGAACGACGGATCAGACGGCGGGAAGTCCGGGAGGTGACGGAAGAACGTCTGGACCGCTTCCACGTCGTCGCCGGGAAGTACGGTCAGCAGCCTGTCGGGGACCTTGGCTCCGGAGCTGTTCGCCAGGGCGAGGCGGACCCCGGGGCGGGCCATGCCGGCCGCGGCTGCGGTGACGGCGTTGACGGCCACCAGAGTCAGGTCTGTCTTGACGTCCTCCATCGCGGCGTCCACCTCCTGGGAGGTGAGCAACTCCCTAAACCCGATCGAGGTCAGTTCCTCCCTCATCGGCTTGACCAGCAGCGGACTGTAGTGCGGCATCCCAGCTCCTCACTTAGAGCAATCATTTGCTGAAAGTGATCCCAGGCAGCGCTCTCGACCTTGGTGACCGCAAGCGCGCCGATGAGGCAACTCGCACGCTTCGGGTCACCAAAACTGATCAGAAACTGGCACTCAGCAGTGCCCGCCGATTCTGGTCAGGTCAGCGATTGCAGGGTGATGCTGGTGGTGGTGGCGATGATCCACAGGCTGGCGCCGAGGATGAGTGGGCGGGGGGCCGGCTCGTCGCAGGGAGGTGAGGTCGGTGGACAGGCCCACCGCGGACAGGGCGATCGTGATCAGGAAGTGAGCGACCTGGTTCAGGACGGGTTGGCATGGGGCCGGGATCACGTGGGCGGTGTTGGCTGTGGCGGTGAGCAGGAATCCGGTCAGGAACCAGGGAACCAGCCGGGACACGCGCAGCCGGGCCGGGTCCGCGACCGGTGCGCGGTGGGTGACTGGATGCCGGTGGCGGCGTGCGCGGGCGGCGAGTGCCAGGCAGATGGGGATGATCAGCAGGGTGCGGGTGAGTTTGACGACGACGGCATACCCGGTGGCGGCGGGGCCGTACGCGGTGGCGGTGGCCACGACCGAGGACATGTCGTTGACCGCGGTCCCGGCGAACAGCCCGAAGGCGTGCGGGCCCATCGCGAGCAGGTGGCCCAGGAGGGGGAAGGTCAGGACGGCGGCGATGTTGAACAGGAAGATGGTAGATACGGCGTAGGCGACGTCGCTGCTCGCGGCGGTGATGACCGGGGTGATCGCGGCGATGGCGGAGGCTCCGCAGACACCGGTGCCGACCCCGATCAGGGTGCGCAGGTCGCCGGTGATGCGAAGGGCACGGCCTAGCCAGCAGGCGGCCAGGAGGCAGGTGCCCAGGGTGCCGAGCATGACGGGAAGTGAGGCGGTGCCGACGTGCAGGACCTGGGCCAGGGACAGTTGGCAGCCCAGGACGACGATGGCGGCCTGCAGGACTCTGCGGCTGGCGAAGGTAATCCCTGGGGAGAGTCTGGGGCCGGGGCGGTGCAGGACTGCCAGGAGCGCGCCGAGCGCGATGCCGCACACCGGTGCGCCGACCAGCGGCAGAGTGTTCCCCAGCCCGGTGGCGGCCGCGCCCACCAGCAGCGTGAGGGCGAGCCCGGGAAGTGCCGGGCTCGGGCGCGACAAGCGATGGTTGCGGGGCGGGGTCTGTGGGGGGCTGGCGCGTTCCTTGACCGGGTGGGCGCGCTGGGGGGCGTGAACGTCGTTGTCCATGCTGCTGACTGTGGCCGTTCGGCTTGTACTGCTGTACCCCCCGCTCGTCGATGGGGGCATAAGCTGCCGTTATGACCTGGCGGGAAGCCGGGGTCAGGGCGAGGGGTCGCGGTAGCGGTGGGCGAGTTGGGGGTCGGTCAGCCACCAGGGGCGTTCGCCGTTTTCGGGCCTGGGGCCCGACTCGGTCCCCGGGTTGGCGGGGGTGGGGTGCTGGGTGTCGAGGCGGTCCAGGGCGGTGTCGGTGTCGCGGGTGCGCTGGTGTTCGTCCTTGATGAAGCGGGCGATGAGGGCGACCAGGAACGGGATGCCGGCGATGTCGCCCAGTCCCCACAGGACGGCACCGCCCCATTGCTGGTCGGTGTGGGGGTCCATGCCCCAGGGGCGGTGAAGGTGCTGCCAGTAGGTGGTGGCGAACTGGTGGTGGCCGTAGACGAGGGTGAATCCGAGGGCGGCGTCGAAGATGACTTCGGCGATGGTGATGACGATGCCGATCAGCGGGTGGTAGTGGTGGGCGACGGGGTCGATCTGCAGGCGGGGCCAGTAGTAGGCCAGGCCGAACGCGACGAACCCGGTGTGGAACAGGGCGTTCCAGCCGGGGTGGGTGAGGCTGTTCTGGTACCAGGAGGTGTAGTACAGCAGCCAGGGCGGCATGATCAGCAGCACCGTGGACACCAGTGGGAACATCAGTGCCCGCGAGCAGCGCCCAGCCAGTGCCGCGCGCAGTCGTTGTGCCGCGCGGGTCGGCAGGGTTTGGGCGGCCAGAGTGACCGGTGCGCCGAGTGCCAGGAGCAGGGGCACGACCATGAGCAGGACCACGCACTGGACGGCGCGGTCGGTGAACAGGACGCGCTCGTAGACCCCGGGACCGCCGCAGCAGGTGAACACCCACACAGCAGTGCCCAGCGCGAACGCCGCAGTGCGCGAGGGCGCCCAGGGTGTGCCGTGTCGGTGCAGCCGGATCAGGGCGATCAGGTAGGCGGCGGCGCCGGCCGTGGCCAGGACCAGGACCGCGGGTGCGATGTGCCAGCCGGTGAGCGCCCGGTGCAGCGTGAAGGCGGGCGGCCCGGCGTAGGAGCTCACCGGGTGGGGTCCGGGTCCGGGAGTTGGGCGGTGGTCGCCTGGGGGTTGGTGGAGCGGGGGATGGCGGTGGGCAGGGTCCGGGTGGCGGCTTCGAGGGCGTGGGCACGGTCGGTGTGGTCACGAATGTGGGTGATCTGTCCGCCGCGCAGGTGGAAGACGCGGTAGTACAGGGTTGGTGTGGTGTCTGGGGTGGTGGGGTCGGTGATGTGCAGGGCCAGGATGATGGCGGCGGGCAGGCTGAGGGTCTCCTGGGTTTGGGTGCGCACGCCGAGGTCGTAGCGGACTTGGTACCAGGTCAGGGCGGCGGCGCGGCCGTAGCGGGCGGGGTCGCCCGGTCCGGTGGAGGCCCAGTGGACCTGGGGGTGGAACAGGGCCCGCAGTTGGCGTATGTCGGCGGTGTGCAGGGCCTCGCGCAGCTCGGCGGCAATGGCAGGGACGGGACGCGGGAGCATGGGCGGACTCCTGGGACAGGTCAGAAGGGGCGGGCCGGCAAGGAGCCGGGCCCGGGTGCAGAGGTGGGGGCCGGTCTGGGATGAACCGGCCCCCGGCGGGTTATGCCACGCGGGTGGTGCCGGACGCGTTGGTTGTGGTGGGGGCGGATTCGGGGGAGGCGGTGGGGTTGGGCAGGAGGCGCTGGCGGTGGTGTTCCTCGGTAAGGTCGTGCCGGCGGGCGTGGAGCAGGTCGGTCAGGGTGATCAGACCAACGACCTGCCCCTCTGTGTCGACGACGGGGGCGCTGCTGAGGTGGTGTTCGGCGAACAGGTAGGCGACCTGGCGCAGGGTGTCGTGGGGACGGACGGTGGCCTGCAGCGGGCGAGCGGTGTGCCCGGCCACCGCCACCAGGGCGCTGTCGGCGTGCCGGTGCAGGCGGCGCAGCGTGGTCACCCCGACCGGGCCGTCGGGGCCAAGGACCGGAATGTGGGCCTGTCGGCGAGCGGCCGGGTCCTCGGTGAGCAGTTCGAGGAGTTCGGCATCGACGACCTGGTCGACTCGCAGGGTGAACGGGGCGGGTTGCATGACCTCGTGGGCGAAGAAGGTCTCCAGGGGGTCGGTGGAGTACTCGCGGGTCAGGTGCAGGCCGCGGCGGGCAATCTTCTCGGTCAGCACGGAGCGTTTGAGGACCAGCGCGGACAGGGCGTACGCGGCGGTGGAGGCGATCAGCAGGGGCAGCATCGCCGGCCAGGCGTGGGTGAGTTCCAGGGTGAAGACCACCCCGGTCAGCGGTGAGCGCATGACGCCGCCGACGACCGCGGCCAGCCCGCACATGGCCCAGAACCCGGGGACCACGGTGGGGAAAAGCATGCCCTCCCAGGCGCCGAGCGCGCCGCCGATCATGAACACGGGGGCGAGGACGCCGCCGGAGGTGCCCGAGCCCAGGGACAGGGACCAGATCAGGGTCTTCACCACGAGGATCCCGATGATCAGCGAGAGGGTTGCGCGGCCGGTCAGGAGCTGGTCGATGACGTCGTAGCCAACCCCCAGTGCGCGGGGTTCGACCAGGCCGCCGGCGCCGATGATCGCGCCGCCGATGGCGGGCCACCACATCCAGTGGAAGGGCAGCTTGGCGAAGGCGTCCTCGGCCCGGTAGACCAGCCAGGTCGCACCGACCGCCAGTGCCCCGCCGGTCAGCCCGACCACCGCGGCCAGGACCTCGACCGGGGCGGTCAGATGAAGGCCGGTCGTGAGCACGGGGAACACGGGAGCGGTGCCGAGCAGGAAACCGCGGCACACGGTGGCCACCGCGACGGAGGCGGCGACGGGCACGAAGCTGCGCGGGCGCCACTCGAACAGCAGCAGCTCGACCGCGAGCAGCACGGCGGCCAGGGGCGAATTGAAGGTGGCGGCCATGCCGGCGGAGGCGCCGGCCACCAGCAGGGTCTTGCGTTCATCCGCGGTCAGGTGCAGGAGTTGGGCGAGCATGGAACCGATCGCGCCGCCGGTCATAATGATCGGCCCCTCGGCGCCGAACGGTCCACCGGTGCCGATGCTGATCGCCGCGGATATCGGTTTCAGGACGGCGACCTTGGGGGCGACCTTGCTGCCGCCGGTCAGGATCGCCTCGATGGCCTCGGGCATGCCGTGGCCGCGGATCTTCTCCGACCCGTAGCGGGCCATCAATCCGATCACCAGACCGCCCAGGACCGGCGCGGACAGCACCAGCCACCACGGGTGGTGCACCAGCCCCGGCGCGACCAGGGACGCGTCCCAGCGCTGGTAGAAGACCAGGTTGGTGACCAGCCCGATCAGCCGCAGCAGCCCCAGGGCCGCGAGCGCGCCGGCCGCGCCGACCGGCAGCGCCCACGCGGTGATCTTCAGCATCCGAGGGCTGACGGTGAAGTCCCCCAGGTGCGCGACGCTGTGCGCCGCCTTCCCGCTCACAGCGGCATCGGCCCGGGCAACTCGGAGGCGTACGCCTCACCGACCACCGCGTGGAACTCCCCGAGCGCCTGCGTGGCGTGTACGCGAAGCACCGGGTCGATTCGCGACAGGATCCGTTTGAACTCCTCGTGCCGCCAGGCCAACACCCCCTCCACCAGGGCGGCGCCCCGATCGCTGAGTTCCAGGGTGACCACGCTGCGATGGTGCGCGTCGGCGCCGCGCACCACATGGCCCGAGACCACCAGTCGCTCCGCCAGGCGCGTGACAGAGGAGGGGCCCAGGCCAAGGGCGCCGGCGACCTTCGAGGACGGGCAGCGGCCCAGGTCGCGCAGAGCAAGCAGAACCCGCATCTGCGCCAGCGACACGCCCTGACCGGCCGCGTCCAGGCTGTGCAGGGCGACGCCGATCAGGTCCCGCGTCGCACGCTGGAACGCCTGTATCTCCTCTTCGCTGGGCCCCGGGTCTTGACCTGCAGTGATTGCCATGACGAAAGTATTGCATAAGGCAATTGTTGCCGAGAGGTAGAGTTGGGGGAGCATAAGGGCACACAGCGCGCGGGCCGTGCGCCCCACGGGTCAAGGGAGTCGCGCCATGAGAGCACCGGCGCCGACCACCCAGGCCCCGAGGCGGGGCATCGGGCGCGGAGCATGCTGTTGGCCCAGGTCGCCCACGGCGGATTGCCCGCCCTGGCACGCGCCCTGATCCACGCCCGGCGGGGCGACCAGCCCGGGGCCGCCATTCCGCTGGGCGCACTGCTGCGCGCGGTACCGCAGGTGGACTGGCTCACCAGCCACGACCGCGTTCACCAGGCATGCCTACACAACGACCAACTCTTCGGCGACTTCCAGCAGGCCGGGCGCGGTCACCGTCCTGCGCCGAAGGGGCCGGGCTGCGATCGTGGCCATCGACCAGCCCCGCAACCGCCCCAGGGCGGCCTTGCGGCGCTCGGAATGGCAGCGGAACCCCCTCCCATTAGGAGCGATCTAAGAGGCACCGCCGACGCGGTCCTGAGAGGGGCGGCGGCGTTTCTCCATGAATGAGCCCATAAGGTGTCATTACGGTTGCCCTCATGAAGAAGACGATCATTGCGGTGGTCGGTTCGATGCTGGCTCTCGCCCTGGTGGTCCAGGGCACGCCGTCGCTGGCCGACTCCACCCGCACCCAGGCGCGTGCCACGACCGGGGGGAACCTCGGCGCGGAGCAGATGTCGCTGTGGGAGAACCTTCCACCCGCCGAGTGGGAGCAGGCGCTCGAAGAGGACTGCGTCGAACACGGCACCCGCCACTGCGAGATGAGCAAGAGCCAGGTCGACGCGGTACTGCCCGACATCAAGAATCTGACCGCTGCCCTGGACCAGGAAATCAGGGATGACCCGAGCCTGGTCGCCGCGCTGCATCCGACCAAGCCGGCGCCGCAGACGCGCGGCGTCGCCACGGTGTGGTCCCAGGTCACCACCAAGATCGCGGAGAGGAGCAAGAACGCGGCGGTGCACGCCCTGGGGGCGACGAAGTACGCCGATGCCATCGGCGGCTTCGCGGAGAAGGTCGCCACCGCGAACACCGTCCACGACGGCCTGACCGACAAGACCGCCGAGGACGTGGCCAAGACAGTGGTCGGCGCACTGCCAGGGCTGGGGGATGCGTTCTCGCTGGCCTCCGCGGTCAGCAGTGGCGACCTCGAATCGGGCATCGTCGCCGTGGTCTCGCTGGCGGGCACCATGGTCGCCACGGTCTGTCCGCCGGCCGGGGTGGTGATCGCCGTGGCCGCGCTGGTCTACACGGTCGCGAAGAAGATCTGGGGCTGGCTGTGCGGCAGGACCCGCGACTGGCGGCTCGACCCGCCGGGCAACCCCGAGGACCTCTTCAAGGAGGGTGCCGACCTGGCCTGGGACGCGCGGACCGGACTCGTGAACGGTCGCCAGGGGGAGAGCAGGAACTTCGCCGTGCTGCTGAGCCAGTTCACGCCTGGAAACGACCACGGCGAACCCGTTCGCTGGGCGCACGCCAAACTGCTGATGGACTCCAACTGGTCGAAGGCCGCAGCGGCGGGCAAGGTCCCCAAGCCCTACACCGTCACGAACATCAACCTCTACGGCCTTCAGGGAATCCACGACGAGGTGGTCTTCAAATCCGTCCAGGACGGCGTGGAGCGCAAAGCGGACTGCAGGATCGACCAACCGAAAGACGTCTGGACCGCGGGCATCTCGGCCCTGTGCACGCTGCCTCCCTCGGAGCAGTTCACGATCTCGCAGGGACACCCGGCCGTCGTCATGATCGACTACGACTACGTCATGAGCAGCAAGCGGGACCACAACACGGCGAGCTACCCGTGGTACTGCACCCAGAGCACAGTCCCATGCGTCCCTGAGAAGTCCGCCGAGTTCAAGAGCGAGGTATGGGTCGAACGGGGCAAGGAGAGGTTCCACCTGCCGGTCGATCTCGGTTACGGGTTCGTGGAGGACTACCCCGGAGACGTGGTGAAGCACATCGACTGACCGCGAACCCCACAACTCCGTGCCCCGTACGGCCCGAAGAGGATACCGGAAATGTCGGGGCCCTCGGTTCAGGTGTCGCGCCTGGGCGGTCCGGCGCGGTCTCGCAGACGGCGGCGGGCCGGACCGCTGGTCCATCGGCCCGCGAAGAGCCGCGCCGGCCGCCCAGGCGCGTACTTCGGCGAACCCCGGCGTCGGCGCGAGTGCCAACAACCGATTCCGGGCTCCCTGGGGGGCCGAGTCGGTGGCACACCCTGTCCACGTGTGATCCACGCCCACATTTAGCCCAAAGCGACCTTCAGCGTAAGGACCATATGAGACTGGGGCTTCCGTCGATGTCTTCCCCGGGGAGTCCCCATGTCATCTCAGCGACGCCAGGTGCGCCATGCCGTGTCGGCTCTCGTCTTGTGTGTCGCGGCTTTGGCCGTCGCGCCGCCCGCGCATGCCGACAGTTCGCCATATCCCGGTCCCGGTGCGGTGCGGCTGCGGGCGGTGGGCGACGTGACGCTCACCGGGGGGAGCTTCGGGGAGGTGGCGGTCGGCCAGAGCGGGACCGTCGTGCTGATCCTCGCCAACCACTCCGCCTCCGGTTCCGCCGGCTTCGACGGGATCCCGTTGACGCTTCCTCCCGGCGTGACGCGTACCGGTGGTACGTGCGACCTGGAGGCAGCCCTGGTGGCAGGCGATTCCTGCACGATCGAGCTGACCTGGACTCCGACCGCCGAGGGCCCGTACACGGGCACGGTGTCGCTGACCGCCGACGAGGACCCCAACCCTCCCTACACCGTCTCGGCCCAGGTGAGCGGCACCACGCCGGTGACCCCGACAGCCCCGCCGTCGCCGTCCCCCTCGCACAGCGCCACGCCGACAGCTACCGCCCCCGCGACGGTCCGGCCCTCGCGGACAGCGTCCACGGCGGCCGCGTCACCCAGCCGCAATGAGCGGCCCCGCCTGGCCAGCACCGGCTCCTCCGCCACCCGGGCCACGGTCATCGGCACGGCCGGGCTCCTCCTGGTCGCCGCGGGAGCTGTGCTCGTGCGGCTGCGGCGCAGCCGGCGCGGCACACATCAGTAGACGCCCTCCGGCGAAGCGCACCGCGACCGGATCTCCGCCCGGCATCCGCTCGCATTCCGTGCGCATCTGGTTCAGTCCGGCGGGTCCATCAGGAGCAGAGGCGAGGAGCCGCATCGTGAACAGTCGAGGCAGCGGCGGGGGGCTCCGGCGCAGGTCCGCGCTTCGGCGGCTGCTGTGCGTACTGCTGGTACCCGCACTGTGCACGGCGGGTCTGCTGTTGTACCTGAACGAACGCGACGGCCGCCGGACGGGCTCCACCGTCGGGGACCGGTCAGTGACCGACCGGGTGGACGTGGAGGTGACCGTGCAGAAGGTCGACGCCGTGGACCAGCAGGCCGTGCTGCGCGTCGTCCTGCTCCCGCGCGGCGCCTACGCGCAGGGCGACAGCGATCTGCCCTCGAAAGAGCTCGTCGTGCGGACCCTGTCACCGACCACCCCGACCATGACCCTCGCGGCGGGCGAGCCCGTCGCGGCCCGGGACATGACGGTCAGCCTCTACGGGGGCACCGTCTCGGACTACCCCTTCGACCACTACAGCGCCGACGTGGGCTTCGCCGCCGTGGCCGCGGACCGTTCCGTGCCGCTGACACTCACCCTGGTCGACGTGGACCCCTTCTTCACCCTCACCGCCCGCTCGGGCGACGAGAGCGAGGAGGGCGTCGCGCTGCAGGAACGGATCACCCGTTCGCGCGCCAGCCGCATCCTCGCCTGGTTCATGATGGCGGCGATGTGGGCGCTGGCGCTGTCGGTCCTGGGCGCCGGGTGGATCGTGGTCAGCCAGCGCCACGGGCTCGTGTGGCCCGCACTGGGATGGATGGCGGCCACACTCTTCGCCCTGGTGGGAATGCGCAACGCGGCCCCCGGCAGCCCCCGACCGGCGCGCTGATGGACTACCTGGCGTTCTTCTGGGCGGAACTGCTCGTGGCACTGACCCTGCCCCTCACCGCCGCCCAGGGCCTCTGGCACGAACGCCGCCCAGCCCCACCCCCCGCCACCGGCTGACCCGAGCCGACCGAACAGCCGGGCCCCCGGGGCCGGCACGACGGCCCTGCAGTTCACGCCACCACCCGCACCACTGCCGCAGCTGCACGTGGACCCGCGCGGGAACAGCGCTGTCCGGCCGCTTCCAGCGTCACGCCAACGTCTCCGCCCGCAGTGGTGTGGTGGCGCTGCCTCCGCGGCGCGGCCGGCCCGACCCCCACTCGCCCGACCCGACGCCGGGCGAACTCAATCCACTGGCCGGTTCAGCTGTGGTTCCGTACGATGGAGGGCGGCCGGCTCTGTGGTGTCATCCTGGCTCGGGCAGGACGTTGAGGTAGTAGTCGCCGCTGCTGTCGCGGTGGACGCCGTGGATCTCGCTGGGGAATCCGGGGAAGGCGCGGTCGTACTCCTGCAGGGCGGTGAGGTAGTGGAGCAGGGGCCCGTCGGCCGGGCCGCAGTTCTCGCCCGGCATGAGGACAGGGATGCCGGGTGGGGTGACCGCGATCATCGCGGCGGCGGTCCGGTGTGCGGACTCCTTGAGCGCCTTGCGCTGGGTACCCTGCCGCATGGCGCGGTAGTAGGCGTCCTGGGGTGTGGTGTCGGCGAGCGGGAGGTCCGTGTAGGCGAGGTCCAGCAGCCGGGTGTGCCCGCTGGAGCACAGGTGGTCGTGCATTTCGTCGCACAGTTCCCGCAGCGTCAGCCCACGGTAGCTGCCCGGATGGTCGGCGACCAGAGCGGGCAGAACGTCCTGAAGGCTGCGGTCATGGTCGTAGTGCTCCTTGAAGTCGACAAGGGAGGCGTGCAGTTGGGCGGACTTCGTGGGGCTGCTGCCCATGGAGAAGAGTGCGAGCGTGGTGTAGTCGCTGGTCTTCTCCATGTGGATGCCCCGGCTCTCCAGGTACGCCGCGAGGATGCGTGCCGGGATTCCCCAGGGCTCCATGGTTCCGCTGACGGTGATGCCGGGACAGGTGATGGTCACTTTGAGCGGGTCCAGCAGGCAGAAGCCGTGTTCCAGTCCGGTGAATCCGTGCCAGTCGGCCTCGGGGGCCAGCTCCCAGCAGCGGTGGTCACCGCTGAGAAGTTCGACCGGGGCCGTCTCGAAGGCGATGGTCCTGCCAGTGGTCGGGTCGGTGACCTGCGGCGGCTGCCAGACACCGAAGAACCACCTGTGCTGCCCGCCGCCCTGCTGGGAGCGGAAGCGGCGGGCGGTGGCAGCCATGGCCTGCCGGAAGGCGATGGCCTGCCTGACGGCGGTGTCGATCAGCAGTTCCCCCTGGGCCCCGTCCATCATGGCGGTGGACACTTCCAGTGAGGCGATCATGGGGTAGAAGGGAGAGGTGCTCGCGTGCATCATGTAGGTCTCGGCGAGGAGTTCGACATCAACGGGTGCCCGGGCCGCAGCACGGACATGCAGCATCGCCGCCTGGGAGAACGCGGTGAGCATCTTGTGCGTGGACTGGGTACTAAATACGGTGGGGCGGTCCGGGCCCGGCATGGCCTCGGGCGTGACGGACATACCGTATCTGCGGGCATAGAGGGGATGGAAGCGGGCATATCCGAACCACGCCTCGTCGAAGTGGACGCGCGGCACACTGCGTGACAGGAGCTGTGCGGCGCGGACAGCGTCGTAGCACAGACCGTCATAGGTCGAGTTGGTAATCACCGCGAGTGACGGTCCGGCTTCATGGGGGCCGATCGGCATCGGATTGTGGTCCAGCTCGGCCGGGGCGACCGGGCCGATCAGGCCGAATCCGTTGCGGGTCGGGATGAGGTAGGTGGGCCGTGCTCCGCTCAGCACCAGCGCGTGCAGCACGGCCTTGTGACAGTTGCGGTCCACCAGTGCGCTCTGCCCCGGAGCCAGGGCGAAGTGACCGACGATTCGGTCCGCCGTCGACGTCCCGTTGAGGACGAAGTAGGTCAGTTCGGCACCGTAGACCTCGGCGGCCCGGCGCTCGGCCTCGCCGATAAGACCGGTGTGCTCCAGCAGCGAGCCGAACTCGGGCAGGGAGACGGACACGTCGGTACCCAGCAGGTTCCTGCCGTAGAAGTCAGCGAAGGCAGTACCGACGGGCGACTTCGAAAAGCCGAGGCCGCCGGAGTGCGCCGGTGTGTGCCAGGAGTCCGCGTCGCGAAAGCTGTAGTCCCGCAACGCGCGAAAGAAGGGCGGAAGCCGCTGCCCATCAGGGGCTCGGACAGCCGAGACCTTATCCGAGGACAGGGTGCCGGCCAACGGATCGGTCGAAACAGCGCCAACGGCTGCGGACCCGATGGTGCGTACATCGCCACCAGTTGAGCACGGTTGGTATTCACTCAGGCCACGCATAGACAAACCCTCCGTGCCACAACCCGGGATGCAGGTGACGAGACCTTAAATCGCCACGCGGAAGAACATATCGATCATTACGAAAGGCAGCATGGGTCGAGGCTCGAACGCTAATCTTCCCAGTTCACCCGGACAGCCCATAGGGCCACCGAAGTTCACTCAGTTGGCGGATTGAGAGTCCACGGAGGATCGGGGACCCGGGCGGGGCGAGCGTCGGCCCAATACCCGCCCCGCCGCTGCCTGCAGCGGGACGGGCCCTGGGGCGGCAGGTCAGGGGCGGTATTCAGCCCCGACGTCGCCCTCAGGGGAAGGGCGTTTGCCGGGGCCGTGTGGTGAGGTCAGCCGCGGGCCAGGTGGAGTTCGGGCATCCGGGGGTGCCGCAGGTACTGCCCGACCGGGTCGACCTCCACACGGAAGGTCTCCGGCGGTGGGCATTCGGCGTGGTCGTAGGCGTCCAGGACGGTCTCGATCTTCCCCCACATGCGCCGGGGGCCGCCCTCGCGCACGGTCCAGCCCCCCGGCGACGGGGGTGACTGGGCGACGGAGCCGGAGACGATGTCGACCAGGAACAGGGTGTCGCCCTGCTGGCTGAGCCGGGCGCGCCAGGGCGCCGTCCTGGATGCGGGTGGCGGCCTCGGTCAGCGCGGGTGTCGCCCGCACCTCGTCTCCTCTGAACAGCACGTTCGAAGACGGAGACACTCCTACGAAGGTCCGACGGCCGCTACAGGCGCCGTCGGACCTTGAGGAAGCGTCACTGGCCTTCCCTATCGTTCGCCCGCGCTCTTGCGATCTCTATCCAAACGATCACCCTATCGGATCGCAGGCAGGCCCGAGTGGGGACCTTCGACACTTTTGAAATGTCCATATATGTCCGTAAAATGGAAGGTGAAGCCCCCAGAAGCGAGGAGCCTGTGATGCCTGTCCCCCTGTCTTCGGCCCAGGCTGCGGTTGCGGCCAACGGCGGCAACGTTCCCGCGCGGCACCTGATGGAGCACGCGCCGTTCGGCGTGATCGTCGCATCGCCGGACGACGGCGGGTCGATCGTCTACCTCAACACGCGCGTCGTGGGGATGTTCAGCGACCGCAACGGGCCGGAGGCAGCGTCCATGACGGAATCCACGCGTGACCTGTTCGACCGCAACGGGGAATCATTGGACTTCCGCCGCTCCCCGCTGGGCATCGCCCTCTACGACCGGATACCCGCCCACAGCGAAGTCCAGTACCGCCCCGCCGCCGGGCAGCCGCTGTGGTTCGACATCATGGCCCTCCCGCTGGAGGAGCCGCAGTGGACCGACGAGCACGGGCCCCTCGCCGTCGCCTACCTGCACGACATGACCCACCGCCGCCAGGTCGAGGCAGACCTCGACGAGGCCAACCGCACTCTGGGCGTGCAGCTAGAGGACATGACGCGACTTCGGGCGCTCACCGACCGGCTGGCGTCCGGCGCGAGCGTGGACGAGACCCTCTTCGAGGTGCTGCGCTCGGGCGCGCACCTGCTGGACGCCCAGATGGGCATCGCCCGGGTCCTGGACGACGAGCAGACCATGGCGAACCGGGCGTTCTTCGGCGTCACCGAGGAAGAGATCCGTCTGATCGAGGACGTCTCGCAGAAGGACTACGCCACTGACGCCCAACTGCGCACCACCCATTCCCTGGTGATCGAGGACGTCCGGCTGGACCCGGTCGCCGGGCCCTACCTGCGCGAACTGGGCGAGGCCGTCGGCTTTCGGAGCGTCTACGCCATCGCGCTGAATGACCGCGACGGTAACCGGGTCGGCACCTGTGTCTGGGCCCGGTCCGTTCCCGGTCGGCCCACCGGTCGCCAGCGAGGACTGGCCGAGACCTACTGCCGGTTCGCCGAGCAGATCATCGAGAACCAGCGCCTGTACGAACGCGAGCACACCATCGCGACCACCCTCCAGCAGAGCATGCTGCCCCAACACCTCCCGCACGTGCCCGGACTGGAGATCACCGCCCACAGCGTCCCCGGCGCCCGGGGCATGGAAGCCGGCGGAGACTGGTACGACGTCCTCGCCCTGGGCCGCGGACGGGCCGGACTGGCGATCGGCGACGTCATGGGCAAAGGCCTGCCCGCAGCCACCGCCATGGGCCAGCTGCGCACCGCCCTGCACAGCTACGCGCTGATCGACGGCGAGAACCCCGCCGCCGTCCTGGGAGACCTCAACGCCCTGATCGGCGACATGGAACTCAGCGACCTGGCCACCGCCGCCTACCTGGTCCTGGACCCGCTGCGCCACCAGCTCCACCTCGCCTCCGCCGGGCACTGCCCGCCGCTGCTGCTGGACCACAACGGTGCCCGCTACCTGGAATCCGGCCAGGGCCCGCCGCTCGGCGTCCAGGACGCCTGGCACGCCGACAACGGCACCATCCGACTGGAACCGGGATCGCTGCTGATCCTGTACACCGACGGCCTGGTCGAGCGCCGCGGCGAGGACCTGGACACCGGCCTGGAACGCCTGCGCCAGTGCGCGCTCACCGCACCGGGCGACCTCGGCGAACTGTGCGCGCACCTTCTGGACGGCTGCGTTGGCAACGCCGTCGAGACCGAGGACGATGTCGCGATCCTCGCGGTCCGCGTCAGCTGACCGGCACGACCCGCACACCCGGCGCGACTCCCCGTGCCGGTGCCCCTGATCGCGGCCGAGGGCCGAGGGCCGGCCCTGTCCGGACCACCCCGGCGCACCGGCTCCCGTGGCAGCCATCCGCCGGGACCGACCCGGCCGGCGGGTCGTGGGCACAACCGCCGACCAATCGCTGCCGGAGGCCAGGGCCGGCCCCCCGGACCCGCCCATGTCCCCGGTTCAGCGGGGCCGGGGGTCGGCCGCGAGGCGCAGTGCGCGGTCCAGGATGTCGCGGGCGACCTGGCCCACGGCAGGTCGGCGGCGAACGCGTGGGCCCGCAAGCGGACCAGGGCCTCGCCGAGCGGCACGGTCAGTTGTTCCACCACCATCCGGCGGCATGGTGCACATGGGCGCGGTGCAGGTCCACCCGCCCGGCCCTGCCCCGGGGGCCGGCCACTGTCCAGGCGGGCCGTGCGGATGTGCTGCGCCAACGCATCCGCCAGCGCCAGCGCGTCGCGGTGCGCACCCGCACCCGGTTCCCCGCATGTGTGCCGGTGGTAGTCCAGCGTGCCGACTCCGATCCCGACCAGTGGGAACGCGAACAGCGCCCGCGCCCCAATCTGCAGCGCTGCCGGGGGCGAACACCGGCCAGCGACGCTGCGCGGCCAGCAGGTCCGGCTTCAGGCACACGACCCCTCCCCGGGCACTGTCCCGCCCGGTTCCCTCCCCGACGGTGAACCGCAGGTCCTCCAGCCCCGCCGTGCGCTAGTCACTGAACAACATCAGTTCCGCGGCCCCGGCGTCCGGGCCCAGCGACACCGCGAGCCCGTCCACGCCCAGCCCGTCCACGCCCAGCGCGTCCGCGCACCGCCTCGCCCACCACGGCGGCAACCCGCCCAGGCTGCCGGCCACCAGGACCTCGATCAGCAGCGCCGTCTCGGAATCGGACATCAACGCCCCTTCGGCCCCGGCCCGTCGCCCCTACCCGGGGCCGGGGCCGTAGGCGCCGGACCCCCGGGCACCCACCCCCACAATGCACCCCCCCGGACCCGCCACGTCAGCCCCGCCCGGCCAGGGCCACCGGGGGAATGCAGGCCGCCCGGTGTGATCATCATGGACACGCCGCCGGTGGAGAACTGGTCTGGATCGGCGTGGGACGAAGGGCGACGGCCCGCCGGGGGATCGGCGTGCCGTCGTGGTGGGAGGTGGGGTATGCGGCTCAGCGCCGCCTGCGGCGGCGGGGCACGATGCGCAGCACCGCGGTACCGACCGCGAGCAGCGCGAACGCCGCGAGGAACAGCCACATCAGATTGGTTCCGGTTGTCGCGAGCGTGGCTCCGCCCGCGGAGCTCGCGCCTACGCCGGATGCGACTTTGTTGTACACGTTCCTTTGCTCCTATCGGGGTTGTCACCAGTTCTTCTTGCGGCGCGCGAGGGCGTCGCAGTAGGCCTTTCCATGGCAGGCCTGCAGGAAGAAGTCGATGCTGAGCTCGTACATCAGAGCGGCCGGAACCATGTAGCGCCAGCCGCGCTTTCTGACGGTGACCACCCGTTCGACGACGAAGACGGCGGTGACGCCGAGCCAGAACGGGTGGAGGTTCAGACCGCCGCCGAAGCCCACGGCCCAGACGATCGTGCCCAGGTACACGGCGGTGACCAGCACACCGACGAAGGTCAGGAGTTGACGGCCCCAGTAGCGCCAGGTGATGCGGGTCATCCCGTACTGGAAGCAGTTCTCCACCGCGCCGCGCTTCCAGCGCAGGCGCTGGTTCCACAGTGCCCGCCAGGTCGGCATGACCTCGGTGGCGAGGGTGCACTCGGGCGGCGAGATCACCTTGTGGCCGAGGTGCAGGATCGCGAACGTCAGCTCGTTGTCCTCGGTCAGGACCGTGGTGTCGTAGATCCCGCCCGCGCCGTCCCCGGCGGGCAGCCGCCCGTCGTGTCTGGCAGCGGTGACCTCGCGCAGGGTTGCGGCCGGGAACATCGCCGCCGTGCCGGTGAGCACCAGGCACTTCCCGCCCAGGCGTTCGACGTCGCGGGCGTAGCGGGCGTACTCGTTGCGCTGCAGGTGCCCGACGAAGCCGCCGCCGGCGTCGCCGCGGAAGATGCCGCCGACCCCGCCGTAGCCGCGGTCGACGTGCTCCAGCGCGGTGGCGACGAATCCGGGGTCCAGTGCGCAGTCGGCGTCGGTGACCAGGAGGACGTCGTCGTCGCCGAGACGGGGCAGCAGTGGGGCGATGGCCTGGTTCAGCGCACCGGCCTTCTTGCGGCGGTTCCCCTCGGTCTCGAACACCTGGGCACCGTGGGCGGCGGCGATGGCGGCGGTGGCGTCCGTGCAGTTGTCGGCCACCACCGTGACGGTCAAGCGGAGGCCGGGAAGCGCACATGCAGTTTGTTCACGAAGCGCCTTCAGGCACCGGCCTATCTGGTCCTGCTCGTTGTGCGCCGGCACAAGGATCTGGACGACTCTCGGTGCGACCTCGGCGGAAAGGGCCGCCGCCGTGCTCTGCACGTGGACTCCTGCGGGTCGGAGGGATGGCCTTGATCTGCGGTGACGGTGCACCAGACCTCCACTCTGCCAGGACGTACCGCCATAAATTGGGGACGAAGGTCGCAGACCGAAGGACCAAAGCCCTATTTGACTGAACGTCATAAAGATATTGAGTGGACGCTGCTGCCGGGCGCCCGCCCCAGAACTGCTCGGCGTCCACCACGCGGCCAGCTGGACCGCCGTCGTCATCGCCTATCTGGATGTTGCGCAGCGCCGAAAATGCCGACGAAGTGGGAGCTCACGGCGCCGACGGTGATGCCGGTGGATCGGACAGCATCGTCGGCAAGGTGTCGGTCTACGTCGGCAACGTGCCGCACTGATGGGTACCCTCAGCGCGCTGGCGGGCCGAGGCAGGCCCGTGCCGACTCTGATTCCGGCGTTTGGGCGGGCGGGAGCCCGGAACGGCGGTCGTGAATCAACAGGCGGGGTTGGCTGCCAGCAGCCAGCCGCGGGTCAGGACGGCGATCTGCGACCACAGGTCCGCGCCGCGGACGTGGAACCGCATCGCGGCGACGACGGCGACCAGGGCCTCGACGGCGTGGGCCAGCTCGTCAACCCAGTACCCGGGCGGGCAGCGCCTCCGTGGCCGAGGCAACGACGTGGATGCTGAGGGCGCGCAGCTCCTGGGCGCGGCACCGGGCCAGGCGGACCCAGCCGCGCACGGTTTCCGGCGGCGCTCCGAACTCGGCCGCGATCTGCCGGCGGCCCTGCCCGCGCGCCGCTGCTACCAGGGCGTGGTGGCCAACGAAGCGGACCGTGTAGACCCGGTGGGGCAGCAGCAAGGCCGCAAACACGACGTGCGTGGCCTTGCAGGCGGTGCACCGTGCACGGTCCGGACGGACCGTCAGGATACCCTCGCCGACGTCGCGCACGGTCCGGGGCCTTGCCCGGCCCCACGGCCGCAGCGCACCAACGCAGTCCGGGCAGCTCAGCGCCCGGCGAGCCAATGCCACACGGGCCGCCGCCGCGTCCAAGACCTCGAACATCGCCACCCATCCCGTCAGGGTCCGGCCTGGCCGTCACTCCCGGAAAGGGGAGCCGGTGCTGCACCCTGACCCGCCACGATCCGCCGGCGTAAGCCGGTCGGCCCGATCGCGGCGACTGACACCGACCCGGGCCCCAGCGCCCGAAGCGGCCGGATCACCGCAGGCCAACTCCACGCGGCCCGTACGTCGGCGATGTGCCGCCGCCGATGAACCCCGAAGGGGAGATACGCGCCCTAGGAGGCCGCGGCGACACCGTGGGCGAAGGCGAGCCACAGCAGCATCGCCAGGTCCACTCCCGCGATGCCCACGCACGCCAGGACGCATCCCGCGCTCGCCGCCCCACGGCGCGCGACCCGCGCCCCGGGCCGCACCACCCACCACGTCGCGACCAGCGGCAGCACCAACCCGACCACACCGGCCAGGACATGCGCACCCACCACCGCGCCGTGCGCCCGCGACAAGTGCAGCCCAGCCAGCGCGGTGGCCAGGCACGCGACCAGCAACGCCGTCACGGGCAGACCCAACCCACGCGACCATGGCGCCCCCGCGCCACCGGGCACCGCCGCCGCCACGGGCACGGGACCATCGACCGGGACCTGCGCAATGGGCGGCACACCGACATCCACTGGCGGCACTGAAGCGCAGGACCGCGGCTGCGCGGATCCGGTTCCGGGAGCCGGGTCAACCCCCTCGGGCCCGGCGGACCGCGGGGAAGAGCGCGGGCGCGAACCGCGGCGGCCGCGCGTGGACGGCTTGGCCATTGACGACTCCTGAGTGAGCGGCGCGTCTGCGGGACGCGGTGGAAGGGGGACTGCGGGGCCGCAGCTCAGCGCACTTCGGCCAGCACCAGTCGGTACGCGCGCAGGCAGGGCGCGCATTGACGCTCGGTGAACACCTCGAACTCCTCCTGCGGCAGCACATCGGGGGCGGCCGCGACGTCCAGCCCGCACAGCATCCGCGAGTCCTTCGCCGCCGCGATGTGCCACACAAGGGCCCTGGTCCCCACGTCGCCCGCATCCACTGCGAGTTCCGGACGCATCTCGTGCACGTTGTTCTCCTCAAGTCGCGCGATCGCGAAAGTACGCCCGGGCGGGTGACCGCGCTCCTAGACGCGGGTGTCCTGCCCGGGCGAAGAGTCTCCTCGGGCACGCACCACGCGCTCCCACAGCGGAGCGCCAACAGCGACCAGAGCAACGGCAAAGCCGACCTGCAGCGCATGGCGGATCCAGTCGATTCCGGAGGTGTGCGCCACCCCGATCCAGCTGGCCACCGCATTGCCCAGCAACGCCCCACCGATCCCCAGCAGCACGGTCAACCACAACGGAATGGACTGCTTCCCCGGCAGGATCAGTTTGGCGAGGACGCCAAGGACAAGTCCGACAACAACGATCCAGATGATCTGAAACACGACCACTCCACGGGTCAGCGGAACGGGCGCGATCCATATCGCCGATCGCGCGCTCCCACCCATCATCAAACCCACAGCGAATCGGCGCATGTCGGCAGATGCCGCCGCAATGCACTGCCCCAGCAATCGAACCGGGCCCACCCAGACCGCACCTGTCAGGGATACGGCCGAATAGGACCCGGCACCTCCAATTTATCCCGTTCCGGACCACCGGGTTCGCCAGGACACCCGCAACGGCCGCTCCTCAACCAGAAGTCACGCGATCGGGTCCGTCCCTGCACTCCACCGTTCATGACCCCACGGCCATCCCAACCACACGCCGACAGCCCAGCACTGGATCATGATCAATATGTCAGAGCGGCTCCCAGATAGACGGGACTCAACGGATCCTCTTGAAGTCGGTACGCACCGTCACGGCGACCCCGGCGAGGGTGAAGCCGACCTCCTCGCCGAAGCGGTAGGGCACCGCCGAGGTGTACTCGTCCCCCTTCGGCTCCCGGTACAGAACACACTCCCCGGTCAGCACGTCCACGATGAGGTACACCGCGATACCGCGCGCCGCGTACTGGTTGAGCTTGCGCCCGTAGTCCTGACCGACCGTGGAACGCGACACGCTCTCGGCAACGAAGTGCACATGCTCCTGACCGACGAAAGCGTCCCCCGGACCCAGCACCCCCGCGTCCACCACCAACACGTCCGGCTCAGGCGTGTAGCCGTCCAGCTCCGGCAGCACCCCCTTGTCCCGCGTCACGTGCAGCCCCGCCTCACCGGCGAGCTGCTCCGCCAGCTGCAGCCGGATCGAGTCGTCCGCCTCACTGTGAGCCTCCGTCACCGGCGACATGTACAGACGCCCCTGGTCGAACAGCAGCTTGACCGCCTTCGGCAACTGCATCGACCGCCGCACCTGCCGCAGCCACTGCGCGTACTCCGGGTACATCGAGCTCATCGCGCGCCTCCCAAGCAGCCAACGGACACCGCCATCGTACGGGCCGACACCTCCCCCGGACTTCACACCGACAGACCGCACCACCCTCGCTCCGCACCCCGGCCCGCTCTCCAGTCCTAGGGGAGATGCTCCCCGCTGTCCCCTGGAAGTCTCGTACGTACCTGGGTGCGCCATAGCGACACACGGACCCGCATTTCCGCAGGTCAAGCGCATAGTGATCCCAGGCAATCCGTAAGGTCAACAAGAGCAGACCGCATCCAAGCTTGCCTCCCCGAGCTCCCAGTGGGCACGGCCGTGCCCACCAGTGGTTACGAGAAATGCCCTCCGACTCCACGTTTCCGCAGGTCAGAGGGCATTTATGGGGTGGAGCCTAGGGGAATTGAACCCATACCGAGCACAGCCCTGACCTGCAGCTTTGCCGGAAAACCGGGACAAACACCCCTGTTTCCATCCTCCTGAACCCTGCTCGATCCGCCTCGATCCGGCTGGCGTAACCACTGGTGGTCACGCCTCCCGAGGGCGTCGGGACGCTGGTTGGCGTAACCACTGGTGGTCACGCCTCCCGAGGGGCGTCGGGAGGCCCCTCCGGGGCTACCGTCCGAGTTTCATCGGACTCCCAGAATAGGGCGCGGGAGGGTGCAGCGCTGGTGCGCACCCATCACGATGGCCCCATGAGTAACGCTCAACCGACTACTCCGCCCGAGGACGTTCTGACGCCGGGCGGCCAGCGCCTGGCCCAACGCTACGGGCGCCTACAAGACCTGGTCGACTTGTGTGCCCGCGCCGCTGAGGCCGGCGACTGGGTGACGCTGTCGGACCATTCCGGCGAGCTGAGCGTCGCTGCTGACGAGGTGAGCGCGGCCGCGGCCTTCGTCACCACCGAGGCGATGCCGACCTCTCCGCACTTCATGCTCACCGCCGCCGCGCGGCTGCGGGAGGCCGACCGGCCGTAGTTCGGCCCGCTGGCCGCCCGCCCCGTCGACCGCTACGGCGCGGTGACCGGCGTGACCAGTTCCGGACCGTTGTTCCGCACCGAGTTCACCGCCGTGGACACCGGCTGCACAGACAGGTGCCCGGCGGCGGGCTTCTCCAGCAAGGCGCGAAGGTCTGCCACGTCCTGGTGCTGCGGGTCCAGCCAGTCGTCCCAGTGCTCCGCCGAGACCGTCAGCGGCATCCGCGGATGGACCCGCCCGGCCGCGTCGGTCGCCTCGGTAGTGATGATCGTGCAGCTCGCCACCCATCCATCCGGGTCATCGCGGTGGGCCGGGTCGCGCCACAGCTCATACAGGCCCGCCATCGACATCCCGCTCCCGTCTTCGGGCGAGAGCAGGTACGGCTGCTTGTAAGCCTTCGCGCCGCCCCGCGCCGGAACCGGCTCCCACTCGAAGTAGCCGTCGGCGGGCAGCAGGCACCGGCGACGGGTGAAGGCGGCCCTATACGCGGGCTTCTCGTGAACGGTCTCCATCCGCGCGTTGATCATCCGCGCACTCCCCTCCATGGTCTTCGCCCACGACGGCACCAGCCCCCACCGCAGCGGGCGCAGGTTCCGTTGCACGCCGCCATCGCCGTCGAAGGCGCGCTCCAGCACGCCCCAGACCAGGTCCGTGGGCGCGATATTCCACGACGGACCCAGTTCCTGGCCCGGATCGAGCAGCGACGCCCGGTAGGTCGTGGCCAGGTCCAGGGGGCTACGAGTAGAGACATATCGACCACACATGATGAACACGGTGCCACGGAGGCTGGGAAGCTGCGAGGGAACCGGCGGGGAACCGCGACCGGGCGTGGACAGCGGGGCCAGGGGTGGGCCGACCGGACGACGCGCGCAGCGTCAGTGGCCCTTCCCTCAGGCTCAGCCTTCGCACCACTGAGGTCTCCTGCCTCAGCCGGGTCGAGTGCGTCGGCGCGCTCCCTCAAGTACATCTGCTGCCAAGAGCGTGAACGAACCAGATCGCGTGACTTTCGCAACATTCCCGTACGTCCTGATCGTGCACACCCCCTTGTACGATTGGGGCATACCGGGCGCGGCTGCCGACGGCAGCGCACCTCAAGCACGAGCCCCTGGCCACTCGCGCATCGCGTACGAGTTTCGGGATGTGCTCGGCACGGATCATCTCGATGGAATTTCAAGGGAGCGACTATGCGTTGGCGCCGGGGTTGTTCACCGCGCGCCCTTGTGGCGGCTATGCCCTGGCGCAGAGGCCGTTCGCAGCGCGCCCTTGTGAGGGAATGCGAGAGGCTTCTGATTGGCCTCCCCATACCCACGCCTTTCAGCGTAGAGGCGCTGGTACGAAATATCGAGATGGCGTTGGGGCGCCAGATTCGGCTAGTGCCGATGGATGATCCCGACGGCGGCCTGGGAACGGCATGTGGCCTGCGAGTAAAAACGCCGGAGTTCACACTCATTCTCTATCGCCGCCGTTCAAGCCGCAATCAGACCGAGCACATCATCCTTCACGAGCTGGCGCATGAATGGCTGAATCACGGGACCTGCTTGACGGCTGCGGAGATCAAGCGATACGTCCCTGAACGCATTCGAGAGGAAGTTTTCCGGCGCTTCCCGTCAACTCTGGTCCAAGGGCGCGTAGATTTCGACAGCCTTGAGGAAAAGCAGGCCGAGCTTTCGGCTTCGCTGATAAAGCGATTGGCACGCCGTCAGCCAGTCATCGGAGATGACATGGTCAGCCTCCTAGAGTCTTCACTCGCTCACCCACGGCGCCGCCTCTAGAGGAAATTTGGCATCAGTCGCCAGGGTTCTTACCAACCCCGCGATATCCCTGCCGCACAATTCCCCCTACTGGCAAATATGGCTGCCCGCCGCCGGCCTCCTAGGCTGGCAAACGCGCGGTCGACACAGATATCCACTGGTTAAGTGTCCTACTTTACATATCTGACTGCGATAGTGATGACAGTCATCGCCGTATGGCGATTCCCCGCAGTGCGGTACGCCGATGCTCACCGCCGAGCGCTCTGGGGTGGCTATGCGGGCTTCGCAGTAGCCCTTTGGCTCTACACGCCAGCGGCCATGAATGCAGCAGACCACATTCCCATCGTGGATCTGAGCGCCCTTCTCCGGCACTTTGCCAGTACAGCAGCGATCATGGCAGCGCTGACCTACGTGGCCACCAGCTACGGCAAGACCACGGAAGCAGCTGTACCCCGGCACGTGGCAGTCTCCCGCTGGATCGCCCGCGCGTCCTATAAGGCGGGGGCGATCGGTGTTGTACTGCTCACGATCCTATTCTTCACCGTGGTTAAGCGCGACAAGCCGAGTCAGAACTTTCTCATCGACCATGCCGGACAATGGGGAGTAGCGGTCTACATGACCACTTTCTACTTCTTCCCACTTGTCACAACCGCGGTCTGCGGCTACCAGTGGACGCGAGCAGCGCGGCGCGCTGAGAGTAAAAGCATGCGCGTCGGTCTGATCTTGATGGGGATTTCGATGTGGATGGGGCTGGTTCATACAGCGGCCCGCATCACCATTCTTTGGGCTGCGGTGGCCTTCCCTATGAGTCCCACCACAGTGCAAGACCTCGTGGATTTCACGTCCATATGGATGGATCTGCTCTTCCTGATCGTGGCTGTCGGCGCAAGCATTCCCTCTACCCGCGCAGCGGCAGCCAGATGGAAGACGTGGCGCACCCTCTACGGGATTTATCCACTCTGGTTTGATCTGGTAGAAGCTTTCCCTGGAACAAGCCTGTATCCACCTAGGCGACGCCTCGTAGAATTCATGCAAATGCGTGTCCCTATAGATGTCCGCCTGGACCGGTGGACTCAGGACATTGCTGACGCTTGCGAGAAGCTGCGCTACTACGCTCCGCTAAATTTGATGTTCACGGCAGAGGACATCACTGCCTCGCACCTCGATCCTGAGCCTGCTGCTGAAGCGGCTTGGATTAAAGCCGCGCTACAGGCTGCCGACACCGAACCGGCTCGTTTGAGTGCCACGGCTCCCCTGAGAGAGAAACCGTTTGTTGACACCGACGGTGAAGCAGCGTGGCTAGCGAGGGTCAGCGCGGCCTACTCACAGATCACCACAGACCAGGTTCAAGAGCTTCTCCTGCACTCCAGCAGTGTTGAATTCGAACCAGCAGGTGAGATTTAGCACCATCTAGTGCATGAACTGGTCTGGTACCGTGGGTAGAGCGGACTAGTGAGTGTTGCTCCGCCCCCGTAGTGCACCCAGGCCGGCGAAGGACAGTGACTTTCCTCGCGATATGCAGCCGGGTCCGCGACGCTGTCCGATCTGGATGGGCGTCTAATCTCAGCAATGGAGTTCCCGTATGTCCAATCGCCGCACCGGCCTCATCCTCGATTTCGGAGGCGTGCTCACGACCCCGCTACTGCCCGCCGTCCTTGCCTTCGAGCAGCGCGAGGGCCTTCCGCAGGGTGCCTGCCTCACGGCCCTGTACAAGGACTCGGAGGGCGTCCGGATCACCAGCGACCTGGAGCGCGGAGTGGTGTCCCAGACCGAGTGGAACGAGTTCGGCGGCGCGATGCTGGGCGTCTCCCCCGACGGATTGATGGGCCGAATCTTTGGCGACCTTCGGCCTGAGCCCCTGCTGATCGACGCCGCTGCCGCCGCGAGGCGAGCCGGGATCAAGGTGGGTATCCTGTCCAACTCGGTGGGCCTGGCTCCGTGGGACCTGTACGAGGGCTATGAGCTTGAGAAGTTGTACGACGTCGTGGTGATCTCTGAGCAGCACCTGATGCGCAAGCCGGACGCCGAACTCTTCGAGATCACGCTCAAGCTCATGGATCTGCCGGCTGAGCAGTGCATCTTCGTTGACGACACCGCCGCGTACGTTCAGGCAGCCGAGGAGCTGGGTATCGCAGGCGTGCACAACAAGGACCCGAGGGAGACGGTAGCCGCTCTCTCCGAGCTCCTCGGCGTGGACCTCACCAAGGCTTAGTCCGAGGTGCGGTCGTACGTCTTCGACGTCGGGGCGCCCAGGACAAGACCACTAAGGGACTGCGGCGTCGCCCCAACTTGGGGCGACGCCGCAGTCCCTTAGCGTTGCCGGCCTCAGTCCGGCATTGACCCACCTTGCACTGGTTCGCAACGTATCGGACGCCCAAGCTCACGAGGTGGCTTGCCCACAGCGTCACTCCCCGTCCGACACCTCTGGCAACTTGATCTTCAGTTCGCCTACGAGTTCGTTGATGTTGGCCATCATCTCTGCCGACAGGCCCCTGTGGTTACCGCGGGCAGCCAGCCCGAGTACCTGACCGCTGTGGATGGAGCCAAGGAAGCGGAGGGCCTCCAGGAACTCCCTGGCCACGGGGTTGACCTCGGCATCGTCCTCAAAGAGCGCGGCGTCAACCTGGAGTGCCTCGGCCAGGCCGGCGCGCACCACGTCGGATACCTCGGTGACGGCACCCGTGCGAAGCGCGACGATATCGCCAGCGGTGACAGCAGCCCCGCCTGCGTGATCATTGACGACCCGCGCGATGTCCTCATCAGAGGGTGCCTTCTGGCCCGCGTACCCATGCCGCAGGATGTAGGCGACCTTTTCGCCGACCGTGCGAGGTGCGGACGCCTGCTCGTCACGCGAGGCCCTGGGGCGAAGTCCGAACGAGCAGTCTTGGGCGGTCAGCAGATCAGCCTCGGTCACCCCGTACGCCTCTGCCAGGGGAGTCACGTAAGCGTCGGCCAGCTTCCGCCGACCGGATTCAGCGTTACTCACTGGGACGCGACTCGTACCGATGATCGCCGCCGCTTGTGCCACGCTCAGGCCAGCGTCACAACGCAGAAGCTGCAGGTCCGGCGGCCCGTCATGGGGGAAAAGTACATCGAGCGGCTTCCCGAGAGCTGCTGCAATCGCGGGCAACTTCTCGCCCTTGGGGAAGTCTTCCCCGCTCTCCCATCGCGCCACAGTGGGGGCGCTGACGCCCACCACCTCGCCCAGTTCCTTCTGGCCGAGTTCCTGCCCCCGCCGTACGGCACGTACGCGGCTGCCGTCGAACTGGCGTGGGGGCACTTGAACTCCTGCGACGTGACGATCGGGCTGGTCGGGATTGGGTTTGAGACGTCCGCATCCCAGGCTTGATACATCCGCACAATTAACGTACGTTTCTGTATCGCACCTGTTGAACGGGCCTCGCCCCTCCATTGTGCCAGTCCGGTGATCCTCAGCCGGTCGCCCCCGGTCCTAGCACGGCTTCGAGGGAGCGACCACCACACAGGAGTGTCGCATGTCTACACCCACAGGTGGCAAGCAGAGCTTCGCCACCCTCACCGAGCGCAGGCCGGCCGCGGCTTTCGCTCGACACCTGCCCACCATGCATGGCCAGGTCTTCGACCTGGAGGCCGCCGCACTTCTTGCAGGGCAGGAAAAGTGCTGACCCCCTCTCCGGCCAATGCGCCCTGGGACGGGGCCGACCTCCAGAGTCTTGCGGCAGTAGCCCAGCTGTTCTCCCGCATAGGCGAGCTGACCTCCCTCCCCCGGCCAGCACAGGGGGCGGACGACGGCTGCCTGCACCTGGGCTACGAGGAAGCTGCCAGGCGACTGAATGTTCCGGAGAAGTGGCTGAGAGAGCGAATCGCCACGCTCCCCCATCGCAAGATGGGCAAGTTTGTTCAGTTTACCGAGGACGATCTCAGGAAGATATCCGACATGCACTTTGTGCATCCTTCTACCGCGAATTCCATCCAGGATTCTACTATGGACATTCGCCCTTCGCAGCGCGCTCGCCGCCGCTCTTAACCCCCCTCCGCACAGAAATTAAGGGCGGCATGAAAAGAAATATGCGTGGTATTATTAAGTCTGCCGCAAACGGCGACTTTTCCCCTTTGCTTGATGCGGCACGGAATGCCCCGGGAAAACATTGGGCCGAGGATGCACGGTGTTCTGAAATGGACACCGAGCTATTCATTCTCGACGCAGACGGTCCTCTCAAAGATCCCGGCCACGTCCGAAAGGTGCACGGGCGAGAGCTGAATCTCGCCTTGAACACATGCGCAGACTGCCCGTTGGCCGTTGCGGCTCGGTGTTTGGTCGAGGCGCTCCAGCACGACGACGAGTACGGCATCTGTGGCGGCCTCCTGGCCTGCGAGCGCTTGCAACTGCGTAGCAGCTGGCGGCGTCGCCACACGAAGGATGCGGTCGAGTCCGCCTTGCGCGGGGTTGCCGTACGGCTCTCTGACCAGGAGCGAGCCGAGGTCATAGCCCGGTATGCGGCATCCAGCGCTTACCGCGCTGAGGTCGTAGCCCAGGGGCTGAGCGTCACTCGGGAGTATCTGGCCAAGCTGACCTACCGCCACCGGCAGCAGCAGCGAGCCAAGGGGATTCAGCGTCCCACACGCTCTCCTGAGGTCGCCGCCGCGTAGCGCTGGTCGGTATTCCTCTCCACGCACCACCGGCATTAATCCCCACCCAATCCTGCCAAGGCGAAACAATGAGCGACCTAGCAACTGATGCCGTCTGGAAGCTTTCAAAATCGTGCCGAGGATCTCGCCTAGTCCTACTGGCGATGGCCCGCAGGGCGGATGACCAAGGTCAGGTCAGCCTGTCCCTGGAGGAAATATCACAGATGACACGGCTGACCGTCCGAGGCATCTCGAAGTGCATTTCCGAACTTCAATCGCTGGGGGAGCTGACCCGCACCACCGGCGGCGGCAGTCGAAATCCCAATAAATACACGATCGTCCTAGGCTCCTCCACCGATGAAGAAGGGGCGGCGCTGCGGAAACGTTCACGGAACTCAGTTCCTGGAACCAAGTCGGTGGAACCGAGTGCCAACAACCCAGCATCGGAGCAGGAAAGTTGGAACTCAGTGCAGCCAAAGACGGAACCTGCTTCTAATCCTACGGGTGTTGGTAGTACTCCCTTCGGGAGTACTACCAACAACAACCAGCTTGCTAGCTCAACCGTCCCGCCTCCAGCTGGCTCCACCATCAGCGTCCCGGCCGGAGCCCAGCAGCTGGTCTCGGAACTCGAAAGGGCCGGAATCGTCGTCGGATGGCGACTCACCCCGCCGGAGTGGCAGCGGGTAACAGCCTTGTCGGCCCGTTGGGGCGCATCTCGCCTGATTGAGGTCGTCTCCAGGCGCTGGGACCCGAAGCGTCCCCCGCAGTCGGCCCGCTACCTCCTGCGCATCTGGGACGACCTTCCTTCGGAGCTCCCCGCAGCCACCGTCCCCAGCAACGTCGTTCCGCTCGGTCCGTCCCGGTCCTGGAACACCTACCGCGATTCTTCCGCCCACGCCTACCAGAACGGCTTCTGAGCATGTCCGCACCGAACCTCGCCGCCCACACCGGGGCCATGCGCACGATCAGCCGGATCATCGCTGCCAAGGGGCTCGACCTCGCCGGAGCCGCTCCCGCCAACGATGACCAGCGCCACACTGAGGCACCAGGTCCTGGAGATCCAACCTGGCACCATGGAGCGCGGGTATCGGATGCGGTCCGCCGCTGGAAGGCGGCAACTCCGCCCCGGTATCGCATGGCCGAGGTGACGCTCCCCCGCGCCGTCGCCTGGGCAGAGGCTGCGCTTGCCGATCCGACGGCGGCAGGCACCATGCTCCTTACCGGCCCCACGGGCACGGGGAAGACGTACCAAGCTTTCGGGGCACTGCGGCACGTCGCGCAGGGCGGCCCCCGCCGCCGGTTCGAGCTGATCACCATCAACTCCGCGGACATGTACGGGCGGCTGCGTCCGTCGCAGACCATGGGCTCAGCGGAGGCAGAGCTGCGCCGGCTGAGCACTGTGCAATTTCTGCTGCTCGATGACCTGGGAACTTCCAAGGTCTCGGAGTGGACAGAGGAGATCACGTACCGGTTGTTCAACTACCGCTATAACCACTGCCTGCCGACAGTGATCACCAGCAACCTTCCGGCCCGTAATGACAACGGACCGGACCTGACGGACTTCGTGGGTGCCCGGGTTGCGAGCCGCCTAGCGGAGATGGTGACCGAGTTGGTGCCCGTTATCGGCGGGGACCTTCGGCGCGGGCAGGGTGCAGCGTGATGTCAGCTCCTCGTACGTCGGCCGCTCGGACAGCACCTATCCCGGTTGCTCCGACCCAGCTCCGGATGGCCTGGTGGGATCGCTTGGCGATCGTGGGCCTCGGAGCGACCGGCTTTGCCAGCTCCTACGACGCCCTGCGTCAGATGGCCCTGGCGATCCACACCCGCGAGGCCCTCTCCTGGGCTTTCCCGATCTTCATCGACGGCTTCATTGCCTACGGCATCCGGGCGCTGATGCTCCTGCGGCACAGCAACCGCGGAGCCCGGGTCTACACCTGGTTCCTGTTCCTGGCCGCTACCGGCGCCAGCCTGTGGGCCAACGTCCTCCATGCCGTGACCCTGAACAATGAGGTCCGAGCCACCGCAGGGGGCCTGCATCTCGGGGACTGGGCTGTAGGGGTCCTGTCGATGCTGGCTCCGCTGGCCCTGGCGGGCTCCGTCCACCTCTTCATCATCATGGCCCGGACGGCGGAATCCGTCCCGGACGACACCGGAGGCCGCCCCGGACAGGTCGATGAGCCTGCGGATCAGGCGGCTGACTCCATGGCCCCACTGCTCGTTGAGCCGCCGACCGGCAGGGAGCAGGCGGTAGTGCTCCCCGGCCCGTCCTCAGAGCAGGCAGCAGAGCAGCCGCCTCTTCCGGTGGAAGCACGTGGGACGACCGACCCCGACGATTCCCATGCCCGTGAACCCCTTGCTCCTGCCGGAGCCGACCATCCGCTCGTCCAGGACGAGGAGATGGACGGACGCGAGGCGGCAGACGACTGGCTGGTGGATCTACTGCCGATCGCCCGTGAGGCGGCACGCAAGGCAGGCCGAATCACCCGGGACGCGATCAGCGCAGACGTCCGGGCGCACGTCGCCCTCAGCAACGACAGGCTGGGCGAGCTGGTGACCGTGCTGCGTGAAGAGGAAGAGGCAAGGGAGGCGACAGCGAACGCAGTCGTCCCCTGAACTCGGAGATGATCACCTACAGCCCGGTGGACGGTACTGCGGTACCGTCCACCGGGCTGTACCCAACCTGTGGAGAAGAACCATGGCCATCGAGGACCAGGCCGAGCACCTGAACCAGGCCATCACGCACGGAACGGCCCTGCCCACACTCAGCGTGCCGGGCCTGGACTTGGCACCGAACGAGGTAGCACACGCCGATGTGATGTGCGGCACAGCCCGCTACTACGCCACGCACACGGTGGTCCCGCCGGAGGCCGGCTACTACGAGGTCCACCCCGCCTTCGGCCGCCGCTGGATGCCCAACCGGCGGCTCAACGCCCGGCGGCATCGGGAAGCCGAGGCAGCAGCTCAGCTTCAGTGGCGCGACCACGACACGGCGCGCGTCCTCCTGACCTCAGTGGGGCTCAGGCTGTGCCCGTCCGGGACGGCGCTGTGGCTCCCGTTCGACCACTCACTCCTCACGGGGATCACAAACGGAGCGACAGCGGGGGAGGTCGTCCTGAGCTACAGCTCTTGCCCGCCTCTGCTGCTGGTAGGCCCATGGGCAGACCTCCTCGCAGACACCATCCGCCGTCTCCTGAGCTGAGCGGAATGACGTGGGTGCAGCTCCTCCTTTGGAGGCACAGCCCTTCTTGCGTGAACTGCGGCTGACGGCGCACGGTCGGGTGATCAAATCGGCCGCGCCGGCCGAGGCAACGCAGCCCTGCCCCCAAGCCGGAGGCAGGGCTGACGTGTTTACTTCCGGCCGAGCCTCCTGCGCGCTTCGGCGGTCTCGTGTTCGATCCGCTTGGACACGGAGTCAGGCATCGCAGCAGGCCCTCCTGCGGCGTCCGCCACGTAGAAGCCCAGCTGTCCGCGCCATTCTTCCTTGTGCGGATGACCCAGTGCCTCGGCTACGAGGCCCCCGAGCTGGTTGACCGGCTCCTGGGGGTTGCCAGCGTCCAGGGGGTCGTACATGAGCCGAAGGCCCGCCACATGCGGGAGCCGGGCTGACTTCACCGTGTCGGGGTCGTGGACGATGCGCTCCAGCGCGACGGGATAGGAAATGAACCGGAGCGTCCAGTTACTTAGCAGGGCGGCATCACTCACCGTAGCAACTCCCTTACTTGAAAAGGGAGATCGTACTCCGCCGAACCGCACTGAAGATTCCGGCGCCAATGCGGGGTCCTCCTCGGGTACGAGGTTGCTCACGACGTAGCAGGCTGGCCTCTCCGAGTACCAAGTTCCAACTCTCCGGCATCAGTTCGCATTGTCCATTGACCTGCTGTGATGCTCTCTCCACGGCCATCGCTCGTAGAGATGCTGGGCCGTACGGACGCCGCTTCACCGGCCTCCGTATCTCCTCTCCAGATGTCAAGGCTGTGGTTCCCTATGCCTTTTTCCAGCAGATTTGTCCATAGAACCGCCGCAATCTTCCTCGCGGGGGGCGTAATCGTGGCCGCCGCTGGCTGCTCCCGCCCGGCTGCGGCGACTGCCAGTCCTGCGCAACCCGCGGCTTCAACGGCCGTACCCCCGCAGCACAACGAGACTGGAACCCCCTCTCCGGCTGTGGCTACGTCGGTTCCGACCAAGGCTTCGGTCCCTCTGGCGGTCTCAACAGTGGCGCGGGAGTTCACCATCGCCTACTCCTCGCACAACGCCGTGAACGGCGGAGACACTTCCTACGCGGAAGCGGGCGTCCGAGCAGCGGCCTACGCCACCGGCAACCTGACGCAGTCCCTCACCCAGATTCGACCGGGGCAGGAACCTGCCTGGGAGACGCTCCGGGCCGAGCAGGACCGGCAGACGACGGCGATCACGTCCGTCAGCGTGCCGGACGGTGCTCCGGCACCCACCCCCTCGGCGGCCGTGGTGCGGGTCACCTTCGTGCTCACCACCGCGCCGAACGCGGGTAACCAGCGCCAAAGCGAGGGGCAGATCGCTCTGCACCTGGTGCTCACCGCTGACGGCTGGCGCGTCGATGCGCTGCCCTGGGCGTAGACGATGAAGAAACTCGCCATAGCCGCGGTCGTGTTGAGCCCGGCCTTCATCATGTCCCTCGTCGCTCTCCTGCTCACCTTCGGCGGCGCGGACAGCGCTTCCGCCAAGGAGACGGGGCCAGGGGGCAGCATCACCACCGACGCCCCCGTGCCCACCTGGGTCCGAACGCTGGTGGCGAAGTACGCCGGGCAGTGCCCTCAGGTCACCGCGAGCCTGCTCGCAGCTCAGCTCTACACGGAGTCGGGGTTCAACACCAAGGCCGTGAGCCCTGTCGGCGCCGAGGGCATCGCCCAGTTCATGCCGGCCACCTGGTCCGTTTTCGGCAAGGACGGCGACGGCGACGGCAAGAAGGACGTCTTCGACGCGGCCGACGCCATCGCCGCCCAGGCCGGCTACGACTGCACCCTTGCCGAAGAGGTCAAGGGGGTACCAGGCGACGCCACCGAGAACATGCTGGCGGCCTACAACGCGGGTAGCGGGGCGGTCATCAAGTACAACGGCATCCCGCCGTACTCGGAGACCCGCAACTACGTGACCTCGATCCGCGACCTGGCCGCGAAGTGGGCAGCCTCAGCCTCCACCACGGCGAGCGGCGGCGCGGCCAAGGCCATCGCAGCGGCGAAGACCGCACTGGGGACCTGGTACCAGTGGGGCGGCGACTGCATCGCGCCCTACACCGGCCAGAACGGATGCGACTGCTCATCCCTGATGAAGATGGCGTGGGCCACAGCCGGGGTGAACTTGCCGCGGACCACCTACGACCAGGTGAACTCCGGGACTGCCGTCACTTCCGTCTCCCAACTCCGGCCCGGCGACCTGCTGTTCGAGGCGGGATCAGACGGCACTGCCGCCCAGCCAGGTCATGTCGGGATGTACGTCGGCGGCTCCGAGGTGATTGAGGCGCCGCACACCGGGGCTCAGGTCCGGATCACTCCGCTCAGCGACTGGACCTCGTTGATCGTTTCCATGCGTCATATCGCCTGAAATGCCATCTAACTAGAACTATCTACGCAAGAGGTACTACCCATGCACACGCTTCTGGCTTCCTCCCCCAACCTGCACACCAACCTCGCTGCGGGAATCAGCACCATCTCGGGAGTGACGCCCAACTGGGGACCGTTCAGCAAGCTCGGCTCCACCGCGACCATCATCCTCGGCGTGATCGCCGCCGCCGTGCTGGTCACGCTCGCCGGGGTCTTCCTCGTCGGCCTCGGCAAGTCGAAGGGCTGGCTTGGCGAGGGCGGCCACTCCACCATGGAAAGCTCCCGCGGCAAGGGGATGATGGTCGGCGGCTTGGTCGGCATCTTCCTGATTGCCAGCTTCGGCACCCTGGTCACGATCGTCTACGGCATGGGGGTCTGACCCATGCCGAAGCGCATAGCGCGGCGCGAGAGCGCCGCCCCCCAACAGCGCCGCAAGCGCTCGCCAGCCGCCGTTTGGGGTGTCGGGGTGGCGGTCGTCGCCGCAGTCACCGCAACCGGGCTGGCCCTTTCGGTCTCGTCTACCCCTGCTTCCTCTCCGGCTGCCGCTCGTGCCAACACCTCGGCTGCTGCGACGGTGAGCACGCAGGCGCACGTGCAGTTCCGGGGAGGCGTCCCCGTGGCCTACCTGCGGACGGAGGCCGGCGCGAAGGCCGCCGCTCAGAACTTCGTGATCGTCAGCGGCACCACGGCCTTCCTCACCGATTCGTCGGCTCGGCACACAGCAGTGGCAACGCTGGCGGCCAGCGGTTCTTCCATCTCGACTCTGACGGAAGAAGCCGATAGTGAGGTCCGCTCGGCGGCCGATGAGTTGAAGGGTGACTCAGCTCAGATCGTTCCCACCGACGCCGTCGCGCGCACCGGCGTGCTCTCGGTCCACGTCTTGGGGTTCGATATCCACAGGGCAATGGTCCGCCTGTGGACAGTCGCTGTCCGAGGGAGTGCCAGCGGAGGCCACGCCCCCAGCTCCGCCTTCGAGTCGGTGACGGTCAGCTTGGTGTGGGAGGCCGACGACTGGAAGGTGGAGTCGAGTTCGACTGCCAGTGGACTGGTCGCGCCGACCGAGTACCAGCAGGGGACCAGTAACACCGGCGACTTCACCGGCTTCACCGCAGGACAGGCCCAGGACGCCTTCGTCAGCGGCGCGCTCGACACGACCGGCTACCCGTCGCCCTACGCGCGCTCCAAGGAGGGGGCCCAGGAGGCGGCCACCAGCGCCGCGATGCTGTGGGGAGATCCGCGGTACTTCGCCGACGATGCCTGGCGGAACCAGATGCTGGCGGCCGTGGCCGCGCCGTTGGCCGCCAGCGCTCTCCGGGCGGACGGCAACACCACCGCGCAGCAGGTGCAGAAAGGGCAAGGCATCGCCGCAGACGGCACAACCCCGGGCGGGGGCGTTCTGGTGACCGGCACAGCGGTCCTGGCCTCCCGGGTCGTCGCGTACTCGAACCAGTCTGCGAGCCTCCAGCTCTGGACGGCTTCCATCGGCGGCATCGCCGGGTCGGACAACAGCGAGCGTCCGCAGATCGCCTACCTGCTCATGACGGTCGATCTCAGCTGGTCCGGCGGAACCTGGAAGGTGTTGGCGGTTTCCCCTGGCGATCCGCTGGTGCCCTCCCCGACCAATTCCGCCGCCTCCTCCGGGCAGGACTTCAGCCAGATCGGGGGTGCGGCAAATGCGCCTGCGACTGCGTGACGACGCCCCCGGCCTCCTGCGAGTCGAGAGGACCGGACCTGCTCCGAGGTGGGTCCGGCGACTCGGAATCCTGGCCGCCGTCAACATCGTCATCGGCTTCATCTTCGTCCCGGCGGCCTCGGCGTTCAGTTTCTGCTACATCCCGCTGGTCTGCTCTGCGAAGGCCGCGATCGACTTCGTGTCGGATCCCATGGGCTTTCTGCTCCAGCAGCTGACCAACGCGAACATCTGGTTCCTCCAGAAGATGTTGGACCTGATCCAGGCCACCACCACCATCAACCTGACCTCGGCCAACTTCCTCCAGCAGTACGGGATGATCTTTGCGGCCAGCTCGTTGATCACGGTGGCTCTCTGGTTCATCGCCGTGGCAAAGCGGGCTATCCGCGGCGTGGGCCTGGGGACTGCCATCAGCGAGGCAGCGGGCTTCCTCCTGGTCCAGTTCGTCGTCAACGCACTGACACCTGGTGCCATTGCGCTTCTGCTCGCAGCGGTGGACGACATGACCTCGGTATTCGCCCCCGGCGCGGTGGACAACTTCAAGCCCTTCCTGGCGAACATGCTCACGGTCTTGGCTTCGTCGTCCCCAGATCAGGGAGTCGGGCAGCTGATGGTGGTCCAGCTGATCATGCTGCTGGGCGCGCTGCTGATGTGGGTGGAGCTGCTGATCCGAGCAGCAGCGATCTACACAGCAGTGGCGCTCGGCCCGATCATCAACGCGGGCCTGGTGGACCGTGACCTCTGGGGTAGGTCCAAGAAGTGGTTCGGCGCCCTGTTCGCGTTGGCGCTCACCAAACCGGTCCTCTTCGCCCTTCTCGGGCTCGGCGGGGCCATCCTCTCCAACAACTCGGGCAGCACGTCGGACACCGTGTCCACGACGCTGGTCGGTGCGCTGATCCTGCTGCTGGCGGTGTTCAGCTCCGCCACCCTGTACCGATGGCTGCCCGTGTTCGGTGACGAGATGAGCCAGTTGCACCACGACCGAAAGGCGCTGCAGAACGCCGGCCCGGCCGCGGCGGTCGACGGACCGGCTCAGCACGCCAACCGGGCGATGGGGTCGTACATGCAGGACGCCATCGTGGGCGGAGGTGGCGGAGGCCAGACGGCCGGCGCTGCCAAGGCAGCTGCTGGAGCCGCCTCCAAGTCGGCTGCTGGTGGGGTTACTGGTGCAGGGACGGCTGCCGCAGGCGGCCCGGTCGGCTTTGCCGCGATGGTGGCCAAAGCCGGTGCCAAGGCTGTGAAGAACAAGGCAACCAGCTCACCGGGTGCCCAGGGAACAGGCGACGGAAGCGGCTCTGAGCAGTCCGGAAGCCCAGCCAGCGTGCCCAGCACTGCCCAGCCCAGCAGCCCGGCCTCACCCTCGGTCATCAGTTCCGGCGGCGGGCCTGCCCCGCAGAGCGGTAGCCCCTTGGGGATGGACAGTCCGAGCAACAGCGGTCCTGTGGGTGCCGAGAGCACCTCTGACCAGCCTCCGGCTTCCGCCCAAGGGCAAGGTCAGTCGACCTCGGGACAGGGCTCTGTGATCGCTGGCGGTCAGCCGTCCCAGCAGCAGCCCCACCCCCTGAGCGCACCGCAGTGGCCGTCTGTCTCCACCGGCACGCCCTCTGTCTCCACCGGCACGGCCTCCGGTTCCGGACCGGCCGTGCTGCCTCCCTCACCACAGCCGCCAGTCACTGGCGCTCGGCCCCAGCAGAATCCCAGCAAGGAAGACACCTGATGGCTACTCGTACCTACCAGTTCGGCAAGACTCGGCCGACCGGCCTGGTCGGCCGCCGCGACCTGGGCGAGCAGGTTGTCGTCGGGCTCGGCGCGGCGACTGGGGTCATGCTCGGCTTCGCGTTCAGCGGGATGCCCGTTCTCGCCGGTGCGGGGCTGGCACTGCCGATCCTGTTCTCCCTCGCGGTGGTGTTCGTTCCGTACCGGCCCAAGGGCACCTCGCAGCGGCGCACCGTCTACCGGTGGTGGCGCATCAAGCGGTACCACCGCAGGGCGCTGGCCAGGTCCGGCGGCGTGTGGGTGTCTCCTGCCGTCGAGGCTGGGACCCGGGCTGACGGCACTCAGCCGGACAGCGCGCTGACCACCCCCGAGGGGCTGCCCGGGATGACCTGGGTGCCGGTGACCGTCCGCGGGCATAAGGCGGCGGTGGTGCTGCAACCCGCCGCCGGGTGCGTGACGGCAACGCTGGAGGTGGCCTCGCCGGGCCTCGGCGGCAAGGAACCGAGTCAACAGGTGATCGCACTGGAGCGCTGGCGAGAGCTGCTGGACGCCTTCGGTAACAGCGAGGAGCACCCGGTCAAGCGCATCCAAGTCCTAGCCAGGCAGATCAAGTCCGACCCGCAGGCACACCGCCGGTACCTCGCGCAGCGCGACGAATCCGCGGCAACCGCCGGAGCTCCCCAGTGGCTGCGGGACTCGTACTCGGCGCTGGCCGATGCGGTGTCCACCTCGGCGGAGGAGCACCGCTACTACGTCACCATGCACGCGAAGTTCACGCGCGACCTGGCGGCCGACAGCGATGCCCGCGGCAGCGGCGACGAAGGCTTGGCCGCGGTGATGGCCGGCTACCTCGATGAGCTGTGGGCTCGGTGCGAGGACGCGGACATGCCGGTGATCGCTCCCTTGGACGAGGCCCGGCTGACCGCACTGATCCGTAACAGCTACGACCCCGACCACCCCTTGTGGGATGCCGAGCTGCCGCGCGCCCACGCCTTCCCGCGCAACGTCGATGTGCGCAACGGCGAGTACCTGGCAGCACGCGCCGCAGGCTCTACCACCAGCTGGTACCACGCCACGGCCGCAGTCACCTCCTGGCCGACGGCCCCGGTCGGACCGGACTTCTTGGCTCCTTTGCTCATCGGGATGCCTGACGTGATCCGCACGATGGCCATCACGCAGAACCTGGAGCCGACCGACAAAGCCGTCGAACGGATGCTCGCCGAGGACACCAACAACCGGGCCGAGATGCTCCGCAACCAGCAGCGCGGGCGGAACGTGGACCCGCGCGACGTGATCGCGGCAGACGCCACCGGTGCCCGCGGCATGGCGCTCGCACAGTCCGGTGCCGCTGGATCAGCCGTCGTCGGCTACATCACCATCTCGGCCCGTTCCCCGGAGGAGCTGGCACGGACGAAGCGCACCACCTTCAGCCGCGCACGGGGCGCTCACCTGCGGATCGAGTGGCTCGACCTCGAACACGCCCGCGCCTTCGGCAACACCCTTCCCTTCGCTGGAGGCATCAAGTGACTCCCCTGCTCGATCAGCTGATGCCGACGCACCAGACGGCGCGGCGCCCTCTCTACACCGAAACCACCACCAGTCAGGCTCTCTACCTGCCCATTGCCCCGCCCACCCTGGGCACCGCTGGAGCGATCATCGGCCGCGAGCTGTACTCCGGGAAGGCATTCATCTACTGCCCGTTCTCGGCGTTCGGCGACGGCCTTCCCGGCGGAAATATGTTGATCATGGGCGACACCGGCCGAGGCAAGAGCGCGCTCACCAAGACCTACGTCGGCCGACAGATCCGGCTCGGCCGACAGGTCGTCGTGCTCGACACCAAGGAGCAGACGGAGCGGGAAGAGGGGGAGTGGGCGGCACTCGGCCGGGCCATCACCGGGAAGGCCCCGGTGAGGTTCATCCCCGGAGGTGGCCAGACTCCTACCCGCATCAATCCGATGGACCCGGCGATCTCGGGCAAGCGGCAGATCGAGCTGGTCCGCACGGTCGTGGAACTCGGACTCGGCAAGCAGCTGGACGAGTTCGCCGGCTCGGCACTTCGGCTGGCGATCCGCCAGGCCAATCGGCGGGCCGCAGATGCTGACCGAGTCCCGGTCCTCACGGACGTAGCCACCGCACTGCGCTCGCCGCAGGAGACGGACGCAGCAGCCAAGAAGCGCAGCCGCGAGGAACTGCTGAACGACGGACTCGAAGCCTCCTACGTTCTCGACCGGCTCTGCGGAACTGACGCGGATGCCTCCGGCGACCTGGTCGGCATGCTCGACGGCCCGACCAGCCTCGGCATCGACCTGGACGCCGACATGGTGGTGTTCGACCTCACCCGCGTGCCCTCCGGCGGCGTGGCGATGACGATCCTCGTGGCCGTCATCGCCGTCTTCCTCGAAGAGGTATGGCTGCGGCCCGTCTGCGAGTGCGGCGCCCCGCCGGCCAAGCACGAGCGGCTGACCGTAGACACCCGCTCCGGCGCGTGGCAGCTGGGGGCATCCGAGGAATCCGGCTGCCCGCGGTACGCCCAGCGGAAGCGGATCATGGTCTGCGAGGAGGCATGGCACATCCTCGGGACGCCTCAGCTGGCCGCCTTGCTGGAGAAGTTCCTGAAGTTCGCCCGCGGATACGGACTGTCCTGCGTGTTCATCGTCCACCACCTGAGCGACCTGGACGACTCCGCCGAGACCGCTGCGGCACTGAAAATGGCCGACACGATCGTCATCTACTCGATGAAGGTGGCTGAGGCCGCGGCCACAGTGAAGCGACTGGGGCTGCCTGCCTGGACAGCCGAGCACATCAGCCGTCTCCGCCGCGGCATCGCCCTCTGGAAAGTAGGGGACATCATCTACCCCGGCGTCCAGCACCTCCTGACCGAGGCCGAGCAGCACCTCTGCTTCTCCAGCGGCTCCATGACGGACTCGACGGCCAGCGCCCCCAGCCTCTGACCGACTCCCTCACCACGACCACGAAGGAGTCGATCCCGTGACTGTCCTGACCCTCGACCCGGCGCTCCCGACCTACGGGCGCGACCTGCGCAACGACATAGACCAGTTGCATGCCGACTATCTGGCGCTCGCGGAACGCACCGCCCGCCTAGCAGTCCTACTCGACCACGGCCACTACGCGAAGGCAGGCGGCCGCGTACGAGCGGCGGTCGGCACGGTGTGGAGGGCTGCCGAGGAACTGCACTCGGCCTTCCACGCGGCTCCGCCCCGGTGCGCCGGGCCGGATGCCCCCCTGAGCCGCCTCTGCGGGCGCCGGATGCGCTACCTCGTTAACCGCTCTGCTCGACGGGCCTCCCGATGATCCCGGTCGGCGGCAACCAACCGCTGCTGCTGGTAGTCGCTGCCATCTTCGGGGTTGCCCTGCTGTGGCTGCTGATCAGCAGCAGCCGTTCCCGGCGTGACAGCGGCTTCGCCCCCAAAAGCGTCTTGCGTCGTCAGCTGTCGGCCAAGGCCGTGCTGCAAGCCACGGACATCCGACCGTCCCTCACCGCCGTGTCCCGCGACTCCTCGGCCTCCACCGTGAACCTGGCGAAGTCCACACGTACTTCCTGAGCAACCCCTTGGACCAGCACATGCACAAGAACAAGTTCGACCCGCAGGACTTCGGCTACCGGCTGGGCAACTCCCAGCGGCCCAAGGGTGTACCTCTGTGGTCCCGTGCCGACCGGGCAACCCGGGTCATCGGCCCGATGGGTGCCGGCAAGACCCTGCGCTTCTTCGCCCCCACAATCCGACAGTGGCGCGGGCCGGTGCTGGCTACCTCGACCAAGCCGGACTTGGTGGAACTCACGGTGGATGCCCGCCGAAGCGAGGGGCGGCCGGTCCTCGCCTTCGACCCCCAGGGCCTCGCTCCGTCCCTGCCGCGCATCCGTTGGTCGCCCATCGCAGGGGCCGAGGACACCGAGACTGCCATGATCAGGGCGAAAGCCCTCATCGCAGGCTCGCGGACACCGGGCTCCGTCTCGCAGTCCTCCGAGGGTGCCTCCTTCTACCGCGGCCAGGCTGCCAAGGTTCTTGGCGCCCAACTCCACGCGGCTGCCCTCGACGGGGCCGGCCTCCGTCACCTCCTGCGCTGGGCCGGGCAGATCACCGACCCGGCTCCGTTGGGTATCCTCCGTGCCCATCCCGGAGCAGGCCCCGGCTGGGCGGAGATGCTCCAGACCTCTGTCTCCGGCGACAGCCGAACCGTCGGCAACACGGCGGTGACGCTGGCAGCGGCACTGGAGCCGTTCATGCACGAAGCGGTGGTGGACTCGCTTCTCGGGCAGGGCGAGCTCACCGACTTCCGCGCCTTCCTCGACGCGGGCGGCACGCTGTACGTCCTCGGTAAGGACAGCGAGGCCAACTCGGTCACCCCGCTGACCACGGCGCTCGTGGAAGACCTTCTCGACCTCGCCGAGGTTCACGCCCTCGCCTCTCCCGCTGGCCGGTTGGACCCGGCGCTACTGGCCGCCCTGGACGAGGCTCCCAACATCGCCCCCATCCCGTCCTTGCGACAACGAGTCGCAGACGGGCGCGGCCGGGGTATCACCGTGATCTACGGCGTCCAAGGATGGGCCTCCGCCGTAAGCCGCTTCGGCCCGGATGTCGCTGCCGAGCTGGCCAGCTACACGAACAACGTGGTGGTCTTCGGCGGCGCGAAGGACCCTCAGTTCCTCCGCGACATGTCCGACCTCTGCGGCCAGGTGGAACGCATCCGCAAGACCCGGACCACCAGCAGCGGCACCAGCGGTAGTGAGTCGGTCGCCTCCCAAGCCGTCCTCGAAGCAGTCCTTCGCCCGGACGAGATCAAGGCGCTCGGCGAGGGCTTCGCCCTGGTGCTGGCGGACAACCTGCCGCCGGTGATCTCCCGTATGGATGGAATGTGGACATGGGACAGCTGGCCGGAGATCCAGCAGCAGGTAGCGGAGTTCAGGCGGCTGAACGAGGTCGAACGGGCTCGGCAATCTACTGAGAGGCGAACCCGCGTTGACGCCCATGCCCGCACCTGGGCGGACATGAGGCAGACAGGTGCAGCTGCATGAACCCGGACCCCTTCAGGCACCTTGCTCCGTTCCCACCGCCTCCGGCAGTCCTTCTCGACTACCACGCCGAACGCAGCGCAGACGCGGCACTGGTGCGGCCTGCTCCCTGGGACATCGGTGCCCTCCCCTCGAAGATGCGCACGCCGTTGCACCCATGGCTTGACCAGGTGGCCCGCTGGCTCAACACCACCTATGCCTGGCAGCCCCAGCAGGTGATCCCCCCGTGCTGGGATTTGCACGACGAGATCCCATACGGGATCGCCGCCTTCGCATTCGCCCGATTCGATGCCTACGCGGACGCCGGTTCAACGATCGTCTGGCACGAGCAGTACGACCGCTTCATCACCCGAATGAACAAGGCCCTCGGCCCATCCGCCGAGCAGTGCCGCGCGGGCAAGCACGAACAGAGGCCGGCCAGATACGCGCTGGCGGCTTGGCCCTCGCAGAACGTCGAACCCATCACCCCGGTAGTCACTATGGAGACCCCATGACCATCAGCCAGCAGGAGAGTGTGCTCATCAGCCTGGACGAGCAGGCCCTCTTGATTGCCCGACTCGCCCACGAGCAACATCAGGCTCGCGTCGTTCTGGAGGACCTTGAATGGCGCTGGGACCAGGAACGTCAACTGCTTGTGGCGCCAACAGACACCAGCCTCGCGGCAACGGTGATGATCGCGGTGGCAGAGCTACAGGGTCAGGGCATACCAACTGCCCTCGAACCCAGCAGCGGAGCCCCTCGCTCGGACGCTGAGCGGGTCTTTCAGCAACTGATCGAAGTCCGCGGACAGCCCAGCAGCAGCCCGGAGCCGGAGGAGCCAACCGCCCAACTCCGGGGAGGCGGTCTCTCCTACGCGCAGAGGTACGGCACCGCCTCGCAGCAGCCCGACGTGGACCCCGGGGGGCACACGATTCCGCTGTAAGCACTGGCTCTCGACCATGAATCCGAGAACAGCTCAGGCCCCCTCATCGGGCAGGGGGCCTGAGCTGCTGGCGCTGTCGCTAATGGTCGAACTCGCCGTCTTTCGCTCCGAGGGTGAACGCCTCCCACTCGGCGGGCGTGTAGTACAGCACCGTTCCATTCGGGTCGGCAGGGTTGCGCAGAGCAACATGACCATCCTCCAGGAAAGCGACCTCGATGCGGTCCTCGGGGTCGCTACCGGGAGCGCTCAACCACACGAGCGCGGCTGTATCGACACCACCCTCATACAGCTCTGCCTTCTCGACGGCATCGCCTTCCACTACGCCGCCTGCAACAGTCCATCGGCAGCGGCACACGTGAAGAGCTGGAACGCGGCTCCAGAGGCACGCACCGCAGCGATCTGACGGTTCTTGGTGTCACGGACAGCCACGGCGGTGCTGCCCGGAATCTGGGCAATCTCGACACAGTTGCCGTTGTTGCCGGTGTAAGAACTCGTCTTCCACTCCGCGCCGGAGAGGTCCGCTGCGTAGATCTCGCCTACTGTGTTCATGATCAGACCAGTGCTTTCTCGTTGCGTATGGCCACCTCAAGGCTATCTTCTGCCGCGAGGAAGTAGGGGGACAAGTCACATGCCTGCTACGTGGCGGAAAGCGTACAATCGTGGGCTTCCGCAACGCCGACGTCCGTCGCACGCGGCAGCCCCCGCCGGTGCAGCAATCAGTCTCCCCTGACCCGCGCGATTAGGTCGCGGGTTTTTTCGGCAGAGAGCGCGCTGTCGGAGAGGTTTCGGAATAGCCGGTGAAGACGACGCAGGTCACGCGGGTCGTCCAGTAGTGTCATGCCCGTCACCGACTCGCTGAAGCCCACGTCCGGCACATCGGTGTTGGCGAATCCGAAGACGACGAAGGCACCAGTCTGCGTACCCTCGGCACCGCGGTCCCAAGGGATCACGCGCAGGTCGATGAAGTCCCGCTGGGAGAGGTCGTGGAGCTGCTGCAACTGCTCCTGGTGCACATCCTTACCACCCACCTCGAAGTGCAGGACCGCCTCACTGAGGACGAAATGGCACTCCAAGGGCTGGCTCGTCTCCAGGATTCGCAGCCGCTGCCGGTGGCCGCGAACCTCGGTGAGACCGTCCACCTGGTCGGGTCCGAGCGAGGCGAAGCCGACTCCGGTCACGGCCCTCGCGTACCGCTCCGTCTGGAGAAGTCCGGGGACCAGCGCGACTTGGTACTCGTAGGTCACCGCGGCCGATGCCTCGAATCCGAGGAACCGTGAGTAGTTGGCAGAGATGACGTCGTCATACTTCGACCACCACGTGGGCTGACGCTCGCGCGTCGAAGCATGCAGATCCGTCAGCTCAGCCAACTCGTCGCCGGCGATGCCGTACAGCTCCATGAGCTGGTCGAACATCTCCTTCGTACAGGCGCGCTTCGCATTCTCGATGCGGCTGAGCGTGGAATCGTCCACGTTCAGGGCCTCGGCGACCTGGACAATCTTCAGCTCGCGGGCCTCGCGCAGGCGGCGCAGGGTGCGGCTGAGGGCAACGCTCGCCATCAACTGCGTGTTGGTGCTGGCCATTTGCCCCGGCCTCCTGTCGTCGTGAGCCGAGGGTACCGCAGGTCCCCCTGACCGTCAGATGCCTTGGCATATGCCGAAGCAGGAAGTTTGGCAATTGCCAAGGCATCTGACTTGACGCTGCCTCAGCAAAAGATGGACGATTCAAGGGCGTCACCGAGAGTGCCCCGGCAAGTCCAGGGCGCTACATGATCCTTTGCGCGCTCGTATGCCGAGGGGAGGCAGCTGTGACTGATGCGACCGAATCGTCCGGAAGGGCGACAGGTCCTGTGCGGCGCTATGTCGAGGACATCGACATAGTCACCCAGCAGACTCCTCGAAGGCTGCGCAGACTCCTTACGGCCCTCCTGATCGCATGGGACATGGAGGAGCTGACAGGTGACTCAGTCGTGGTGCTGACCGAGCTGATCACCAACGTCCTTCGGCACGCCAACGTCAAGAGGTGCCGGGTGACGATCCTGGGCGGAAGCCTCGGGCTCCACCTCCACGTCAGGGACTACGACTTGAGGCACCCGCGCTTCCTCTCCAGCCGCGAGCCGTCCGAGGCGGCGCAAGTAGAGGAGGGTCGCGGGCTGGGGATCGTCTCCAGCTATACCGCGGGACTCGACATCGAGATGCTCGAAAACGGGAAGGTCGTCACGGCCTACCTCGCCTTGCAGAAGGCGGGAGTTCGCGATGCCTGAAGCACCGGTCATCCTCTCCTGCGTGCAGACAGCGTCCGTGACGGGCGGTGGCAGGCAGTCGCACCTCCTCTCCCGGTTCGAGACCCGCGATCCCGTATCTGCCGCTTACTGGGTTCTCGCCCGTCTGCTCGACTCCGGCGTGCAGCTCGGCGATGAGGCGTTATGCAGCATTTGGCATGAAATCCGAAGCCTCGGTGGCTTCTTCCAGATTGCCTACGCCCTCGCGCAGGGGTGCCCCTACGTGCTGGAGCTCTCGGCCGGCGGAATCGACCAGCTTTTCAGCGTCCGCCCCACCACGATCGGCCAGCCCATCTGGCTGGCCGACCTGGTTCACCAGGGGGTGCTGTGCTCGACCGCCTGATACCGACGACACAGCTAGTCGTTGAGCGCCGCTACTGGTGCATCAAGACCGCGATGACGACTGACGAAGTCCCACGCGTTGTGGAGCAGTCTCTCGCCGTGCAGGACACCGCCGACCAGGCCATGCGCTGGATGAACCGTGACCTGCGCATTCTCTGGTCCTTGCTCCCGGAATCCGAAGAGGACCGGATGGATGACTGGCTCTTCCGGAAGCAGCGGGAGACCAGGAGGACCCTCACCAACGGCTTCCCCGTCGACTACCGCCTCGACTTCCCCGCCAGAGCCCTCCGCTGGGACATCGCCCCGATTCAGGCCCTGCCGATCTTCTCAGTCCAACCGTCCTGCGTTGGCCCCTCGGTCTCCCGCCTGGTAGGCACCCCGTGAACGCCTGCCAGGCGGGGCACATCCCGCTCGCTGCCGCCGAGCCGCCTCTGCAGCTCGCCACGGGCTCCCGCCGCATCCCGCGGCGGGTGGCAGGCAACCCCTTCCAGGTGTCCTGCCCGCGTCCCCGCCCTCAGCTCCCCCAGCCAGCTGGCCACGGGGCGGGGACGCTTCCAGACTCCGCCCTCGGTGCCCAACTCCATCACCAGGGCGGTGACGGTGCAGCTGATGAGGGGAAAGTTTCAGCTGCCCACGGGAGGTTCGACGTGCGGGATGCTCCGGGGATACACGTCGAACCTCCCCCGTCGGACCGCGTCGGCCAGCTAGTGCCACGCCACAGCCAACCCAGTCCTCCTTCCTGCCGGTTCCATCCGATGCCGGGAAGGACGCCCCCGCCGGCGGACCCTGCACAAGGGGTCGCCAGCGGATGAGGGGGCGGCGAGCCCTCCCGCTCCCATGGATCTCGCCGCCCCCACCGATCGGCGCTTCCGCCTCACGCAGCAGAACCTCCCGATCGCTCCTTCTCTCTGCCTTCCACGGCACTGCCGGACACCAAGCACTGGTGCAGTTGTTCACCCGCCGGGGCGAACAGCTCGCGGACACCGTGGAAGCAGTCCCGACCAGAAAGCCAGGTCATGAGCGTTTCCACGAGCACATTCAGCCCAGCAGAGCAGTTCAGCGGCCTGCCCTCCGGTCCAGAGTTCCTCAGCAGCTCCTTCTCCGGAGGGTGGTCAGCTGGCGCGGACCGCGAGCGAATGCGCGAGGCCGTTGGCAGGGCCTGCGATCACTTCGAGGTGACCTGGCAGCCGGACTCGTTGATCTGGGGCTGGCAGTGCCGCAACGCCAACTTACCTGTTGGCGAAGGACTATGGCTTCGGATGAGTAGTGTCATCGGTGGCAAGAACGCCCGATTCCAAGCCACTTGGGACGGACCTGCCACCGCCGACGCAGCAATGCCGGCAGGTGTTCCGCGCCCCCGTCTGCTCGACTCCGAAGAGTGGACGCAGGACGGCTACTACTACCGGGCCGAGGTCTACCAGCGGGCTGCCAATGGCTCCCTGTCCACGAGCCGACGGCCGCCGGACGGGCTGGAGCTGCCGACCTATTGGTGGACCAGCCTGCGGTCGTCGCTGAACGCCATCTCCCGGGTTCGCACCGACCGCTACCGCATCAGGCCCGACTACCTGCGTTTCATCATGCCGCTGCACCTGGGGACGAGTATCAGCACTCAGACCCGATGGGCGGCAGCGCACGGCGACCTGGTGTGGTCCAACATCGGAGGCCCCAGGCTGTACTTCTTCGACTGGGAGTACTGGGGGTTGGCTCCGGTCGGCTTCGATGCGGCCGTCCTCTACACCTCGGCGCTGGACAACCCGGAGGTGGCCAGGCGGGTGTGGGCCGCGTTCCAGACGCTCTTCGAGTCCCCGGAGGGCCGTTTCGCACTTCTCGCCGCATGCGCGATTTGGCTCGAACGCGTATCCGAAGACATGTTTCCGGAGCTTGAAGAACCGCTTCGTTCTCTCGTCGGGCGCCTCCTCCCCTGATCTCTCCGCAGGACGCCGCAGTCAGGCGGCACCCATCTTGGCACTGAAGGAGTCCAGCATGACCCAGACCGGCACCACCGCCCCCACCCTCATCGACCTGCCGAGGGAGCTCGAAGAGGCCCTGGTCGAGATCAGCGCCACGCTCCCCGACTGGGACATGGTCGCGGGCTTTCCCACGGAGAGCACGCTCGCGCAGTGCCAGGAGCAGATGGGGGCCGTGCCGCTGCTCAAGGAAACCGCTGAGTCCCTGCGCCACGCGCTGTCCGGCGAGGGCGGCGGATACGCCGTGCTGCGTCTGGGCAACCTCGCCGAGGCACTGGGCACCGGCGACCGGTTCCGGCGGCTGGCGGTGGCCCTCGCGGCGGAGGTGGCCGTCCCCTTCTCACCGTTCCCGCGGTGGCCGCTGTGGAAGGACATCGGGGTAAAGGTCGAGAAGGACCCCGGCAAATCCAGCGGGGTCGGGTACAATGCCCACCACATGGACCTGGTGAACGCCACGGTGCCCCCGGACTTCACCACGCTCCTGTGCATCCGCCCTGACCCGCTCGGCAGCGGGCCGAGCATCCTCTCCGACGCTCACGCCGCGGTGGGCCGCCTGTCGGAGGAGAGCCGCGTCCTGCTGGCTGAGCCGGCCTACCACTACGGGACGTTCTTCGACCTTCACGGCGTGGGCGAGGAGTACAAGCCGTTCCCGATCCTGGACGATTCCGCCCCGGACGACGGGTTCGTCCGGTTCACCGCCAAGATGCTGGTGCGGTCCGAGCTGAGCCCGGCGCACGCCGACGCCGCCAGGCAGCTTGCCGAGGAGCTCGTCCGCGGGCAGGTCACGTTCATGCTCCAGCGCGGGGACTACCTCATCGTGAACCAGCGCCGCTTCCTGCACGGCCGGGAGGCGCTCCACAGCGGTCAGGAGGCCGTCCCGGTGGCCGACCGGCGGTTGCTCCTCCAGTTGCTCCTGCGCACACCGGCGTCCCTCGCATCGTGAACGCCTAGATGCGCGACTTCCGCACCGAGTGCCACGCCGCTCCGGCCAGCGCCCGCGTCGATCGGAGCGCGGACAGGTGTTCGTGCTCCCGGTACAGCCGCCAGTTGTGCTCCACCAGCGCGAGCTTGTTGGAGGAGAGCGACCCGGCCCGGCCGGACCGGTAGACCGCCAGCGGTTCCCGCAGACCTCGGGCGGGGTGTCCGTCCCGCATGATCGACAGCCACAGCGCGTAGTCCTGCCTCTTCGGCATGTCCGGCATCAGCCTGGTGCCCAGCAGCTTCCGGTCGTACATGGCAGTCAGCGCGCCGATGTGGTCCTGCACCAGCATGTCCCGGTACGTCACGAACTCGCGTGCCTCGATCAGCCGTCCGTTCGACGTGAAGTCGCACGCCTCGCCCTCGTAGTCGCCAGCGACCTTGTAGTAGGAGGTGAACGTCAGTGGGGCATCGCCCTCGGCAGCGAACGCGAGCTGCCGCTCCAGCTTCTGCGCAAGCCACATGTCGTCGCTGTCGAGGAAGGCCACGTACTCCCCCTGCGCCCTCGCCATAGCGAGGTTGCGGGCCTTGGCCGCGCCGCCCTGCTCGGGTGCCGCCTGCGGCCGCACGCGCTCGTCCTGGCGGGCCAGCTCCTGCAACAGGTCCCAGGAGCCGTCGGTGGACGCGTCGTCGGTGACCAGCAGTTCCACGTCGGCATGGGTCTGCGCCAGCACGGAGCGCACCGACGCACCGAGGGTGGCGGCCGAATTGTGTACCGGCATCACCACAGAAACCAGGGGCACAGCGGTGCTCCTCACCCGGATAGGAGTCGTCATGGACGTTGTTGTCGCCGGTCAGGGCTATGTGGGCCTGCCGCTCGCCGTGCGCGCCGCCGAGGTCGGCCACCGCGTCGTCGGCTACGACGTGGACCTGAACCGTATCAAGCAGCTCAGCGCCGGCGAGTCGTACGTGCAGGACGTGGCCTCGGAGCGGCTCCGCGCAGTACTGGAGTCCGGGGCCTACACCGCCACCGCCGACCCTGCCGACCTGGACGGCTTCGACCTCGCGGCGATCACCGTTCCCACGCCGCTCAGGGACGGCGTGCCCGACCTGTCCTACGTCGAGTCGTGCGCCCGGACGCTGGGCAGCCGCCTCCGCCCCGGCGCGACGGTGGTGCTGGAGTCCACGACCTACCCCGGCACCACCGAGGAGATCCTCCTGCCACTCCTGGAGCAGGCTTCGGACCTGAAACGCGGGGTGGACTTCGGTGCCGGCTTCAGCCCCGAACGCATCGCCCCGGGCAACAAGCGCTGGTCTTTCGAGGGGACGCCCAAACTGGTGTCCGGAATCGACGACAAGTCCCTCAACACGATCAAGGCGTTCTACGACACCATCTTCCAGACCACGGTTCCGGTCTCCGGACCGAAGGTCGCCGAGATGGCCAAGCTGATCGAGAACGTCTTCCGATTCGTCAACATCTCCCTGGTCAACGAGCTGGCAATGCTGGCCAAACCGCTCGGCGTGGACATCTGGGAGGCGATCGACGCCGCCGCGACCAAGCCCTTCGGCTTCACCAGGTTCACCCCGGGACCGGGCGTCGGCGGGCACTGCCTGCCCATCGACCCGCTGTTCCTGGCCTGGAAGGTCAAGCAGGAGCTCGGCGTCCCCTTCCGGTTCGTGGAACTCGCCGACGACGTGAACCGCCACATGCCCGACTACGTCGTGCAGCGCCTCACGGAAGCACTCGACCAGCGCCACCTGCCTGTCGAGGGCGCCCGAATCCTGCTGCTCGGCATGACGTACAAGATCAACGCCACTGACCTGCGCGAGTCGCCCTCGGCACGTGTCGCCGAGCTTCTGATACGCCTCGGCGCCGACGTCCGCGGCGCCGACCCCAACGTCCAGCCTGGCGATGCCACGAGGGTGAACGTGCCCCTGGTGGACGCGACTCCATTGGAGATCGCCGCCGCAGACGCCGTCGTGCTCCTCATGGACCATGCACGATTCGACCTCCCGATGATCGAGAAGAACGCACCCTACGTCCTCGACTGCCGAAACCGCCTGTCCGGACCGAACGTGGAAACCCTTTAAATCCTAGGCCCCCCCGAATTACTGCCCTCTATCCAACTCCGGGAGTCGCCTTGCGCAACGAATGGGAGCACGCCCACACGGACTACACCGTGCCTGCGCAGCGCCGGATTCCTGCTTCGCTGGCCGAAAGCGAAGGCGAATGGCGCGACTACTTGGAATGCTCCACCCCCAACGGCTGGCTGATCCGGTCCAACGCCATGACGGAAATGCTCGTCAGCGGAAAGCCGATGCACCTCCTGCACACCACCAGGAGCATCGACGCCATCCGAGCCAGCCGACAGTTGCACGTCTCCACCGGGTGCCTGGTCGGAGCCCTGTACTGCTCGCCCCTGACCAGCCAGCGCGGGCGACTGCGCCCCCACAACCTCGGCGCCTACCTGCTGCGGACGAAGCCGTCCTTCACTCCCATGATCTTCGAGGTCACCCCGGACGCCCCGGTCCAGCCCAAGGGCATCGACTACCTGCACCTCGGCACCATCCACCTGCGCACCTACCAGCGCTACCAGAGCTTCCTTACCCCTGCCGAGAACCGCCAGCTCGCCCGCGCTGTGCCGGCCCGGGTGCGCGCCGCCGCGCCCTTCCTCGACCTCGCCCTGCTCAACGCCGTCGGACGCGCCACTGCGGCAGGCGACTTCATCGACCAGCTGGCTGACGCCGTGGCTCATGTGCCGTTCCTCGGCTACCTGTACTTCGAGGTCCTGTCGGAGTACCTGATGCTGCACTCCACATCTCCGGAGACCAGGGCCTGTGCCCAGGCGGGGGAGCTGAACAACTGGCTCTACAAGCGACTTGCCTTCGCTGCAGTGGACACCATGGACGCCCTGTTCGACCTGGCCCGCTTCAGCCCGCGCCATCACCGGCTTGTCCAGCTCATCGAGCGCATCGAACCATCCCTCGCCTCGGGGGCGGCCGAGTACGTCCGGGGACGGCTGTCCCACCTATTCGCCCGGACCGCACTGGACCCCTCCCAGGACGCGGCAGCAGTCACCTTCCAGGACGTCGAACTCAGCACGCTCCAGAACGCCGCGCCCGGTCTCATCGGACAGGTCACCTTCCGCGAGATCCGGTACATGGACCGCTACCCCCAGCTGTACCACTGCTTCGAGAAGGCAAAAGCGCTGGAGGCATGGGACTACTGGAACAGCGAGGGAATACCAACACCCTTCAATGGAATTCTCCCGAAGGGGGAAATCGGGATCAATCCCGTCTACCCCCGATCGACGGTCAGGGCATGGACGGCAGAACTGGACGACAAGGGATATCTGCATCCCGCCGATGAGATCGCGGCCGATTTCGCACCACACCTGGCGTCGTGGTGGGCACCTCCCCGCTTGCGCGAGATACAGAACACCACCAACAACCCCCGAGAGAAATCGGCACTGGAATCCCGATCTTCTATGTCCAGCCACCTTTCATTAATAAACGGAGCCTCCGCATGACCACCAAGCTGCTGAATGTCCTGACCGGCATCAACCGCCCGGCCGCACCCTCGTCCGGCGGCATGATCCTCGTCAACGACCTCTACCGCGCGATGCCAGAGGCCCACACGACCTTCCTGGGCAGAACACCAGTCGATCAGGGTTGGGGCGATGCGTTCGATCAGCTGGTGCTCCTCTCCACGTCGAAGCACCCCCAGGGCCCCGGCTACGGCGCCTATGTTGACGAGCTGACCCGTGAGGTCGGTGCACTCATCGAGAAGATCCGCCCGGATGTCATCCACGCCCAGTACCCCGGGCTCGCTCTGAGCCTGGCCTTCACCCGGACCGCTGGCGACATCCCGATCATCGCCATCGCCCACGGTCCCGACGTCATGACCGCTGAGCGCAACGCATCAGAGCGCCAGAGCCTGAACCAAGTAGCCGCAGCAAGCGCCAGCATCGTCGCGCCGACCCCCGCCTTGGCTGCCCGCATCGACCGTCTCACCGGCCGCCGATTCACCGAACGACTCACCGTCATCCCGTGGGGTATCCCCCTGGGCAGCGTCCGGGGACGCGATCAACCGTCGGTCGGTACCGGACCGCTGTCGTTGGTGCACGCCGGGCGCCTGGACGCCAACAAGTCCACGATCACGGCCATCGAGGCACTCTCGATGGCCGATCAGCCGCACCGGCTGACCATCATCGGCGACGGCCCGGAGGAAGAATCACTCCGTGAGCGCGCCCGGTCTCTCGGCCTCCAGGACCGGGTGGTGTTCACGCCGTTCATGCCCCGCCAGCAGCTGTGGGAACGACTACCGGAATTCGACGCCTTCGTGTTCACCACCGCCGGCTCGGAGGCGTTCGGCCTGGTGGCCGTCGAGGCGCAGGCCCATGGGCTCCCCGTCGCCTTCTCGAACGTCGCTGGAATGGCAGACACCCTGGGCCAAGCTGGTAACGCGTTCACGGCTGGCAACCCAGCGAGCCTGGCATCCGCTCTGGATGAACTGGCCCGCGACGTGCGCTGGCGCAACGCCCTGATCCGCGCCGGTGAGAGCAACTCCCGCCGGTACAACATCACCACCACTGCCCGGCAATTGGTGGACATGACCGCCAAGGTCGTCTCCGCCTCCCGCTGCTGACCAGCCCTCCCACTACATTGTGGGACCGGACGGGAGTTCGATCTCTCCGAGTGTCGAGGGATCATGGGCCGGTGCATATCGGTTGACGGCCGCACGGCCCTGCTCAGCCTGGACCGGCCCCTGTGCGGTTGTCCGCCGAGCGAGTTCAGCACGAAGGCCGACTGCACGGTGTTCGGCGCCGGCCGCTGTGCCGCGTGCAGCGGCAACCCCTCGCCTCAGCGCAGCCGCTGCCTCGACGTCCTGCTGCTGAGCGCGGTGGAGCAAGGGGCCGAAGCCTTCGCTGAGCACTGACTCTTCAGCCAGCACCTCGCCGTACTGCGCAGCAGAACCTGCCGAAGCCGCGAGTCCATCAGCGCGCTTCTGAAGCTGTTGAACGCCCTGTACCACCTCGCCGAGTTCCTGGAGCAGTTCCGCCTGGCGCGCCCCGGCGTGCTCACGCTGGTCACCCCGGAGTACAGGTCGCCCGAATCGACTGACTGCGGCCAGGTCCTCGCGCAGGCGGCCGATCTGCTGACGGATGGCCTGTTCAGCTGCGGTGCTCTCGATGAGAGCTTCCGTCACGGCCTGAATCTCCCTGATGGCCCCGGCCCGTTCGGTGATGTCGTCTCGGCGGCGCATCAGGGACTGAACGTGGGGTCCGCGATTGGCGGCTGCCTGCTGCCCTGCCTGGTCGGCGCGCAACTCGGCTTCCTGTGCTGCGACCCGGGTCGCCTGCACGGCAGCAGTTGCTCGGCGGAGCGCCGCGCGGAGGCCGTCGGCGTCCAAGCGGGTGTAGGGGCTCGCGGGCGGGCCAGTGAAGGGCTCGGCTGGAACGTAGACCGGTCCGCTGTTCGACGTGTACGGGCTGCGTTCGTTGAGCTCGGCAGGCTCCTGGTCTTCGGGCTCGTCCTGGCCGGTGCCGGGAGCGCGGGGAGTCGGCAGCGCCGCCACGATGTCCCGGAGGTGGGCGGGGACATCCTTCTTCGGAAGCTCGGTGAGGATCATCTTCTCCTCGGTGCCGGTCTCGACCTCGCGGATGAGTCCGGCGACGGCGCGGTCCACCCGCTCCTGGTCAGAGGCGGGGGCTCCGGCGCGGGCGCGGTCGGCGTCGGTCTCGTAGGCGGCAAGGGGGAGGAAGAGGTGCGTCTCCTGCTTGTCCCGCGACATCATGGTGTACAGCGCATTCGCCTGGGCGCCGGGGCCGTAGACGAGGGTGTCTTGGACGCTGAGTCCCTGGCTCTTGTGACCGGTGATGGCGTAGCCGAGGCTGAGGCCACCGCCCGAGATGTAGTCGGCGTCCACCCATTCGGTGACGTCGCGCTCGCCGTCCTTGGTCTTTTCCCGCCATTCGACCAGCACTCGGCGTTCGGCATCCACGGCGCGGATGATTCCCCGGAAGCCGTTGAGGACGTCGTCGTGCTCGCCGCGGGTCAGGCGTGAGCGGTAGTCGTTGGTCCGCAGCAGCACCTGGTCGCCGACCGAGATTGCGAGTTCCCGGCCGCCGGCCAGGGCATAGGTGTGCTCCGGGCCGGGGAGGTGGCCCTGCTCTTTGCGGATGGCGCGGGCACCGAGGTTGAGTTCTTCGACGGTCTCGTTGGTCGCGGCGAGCATGAGGAGCTGCTGCACGGCGGTGTGGTCGTCGGTGTAGGTGCCGCGCTTGTCGGCCCAGAGGGTGAGCATCGCGGCAAGGGTGCTGTCCTTATCGGTGAGGGCGTGGACTCGGCCGGTGCTGACGAAGGTGCGTAGTGCGTCCACCCGGTTGTCGTCGCGCCACAGCTCCAGCGCGCGGCGCTCGATGGTGTCCTTCTGCCGGAAGTTCTCGTCCAGTTCGAGGCCGCCGACCACATGGTGGACCGCGGCGAAGGACCCGCCGATGCCCGGGGAGTGGAGTTGCTTGGGGTCCCCGATGCCGACGACCTTTGTGGCGGTCTGCTGGGCGAAGGCCAGAAGCAGGGCAACGCCGCGGTCATCGCACATGGCGGCCTCGTCCACGACCAGGACGTCAACACCCGCGAGGCTGACAGTGCCGGTGCTGAGGCCGAGCAGCCAGGACGCCATGGTGCGGGAAGTGATACCGGCTTCGGCCTTCAGGTTGGCGGCAGCGACCGCTGCGGTGCTGGTGCCGGCGACGACGAGTCCCTCTGCCTCCCATGCCTGGCGGGCGGCGTCCATGAGGGTGGTCTTGCCGGAGCCTGCGACACCGACTACAGCGTCCACGCCGTGCCCGGCGGTCAGCAGGCGGTGCAGTACCTCGCGCTGCTGGGCCGAGAACGAGAACCCTGGACCGTGCTGGGCCTCGACGGTGGAGAGGGTCATCTCCACCGTCAGCGGGCGGACGACGGCGGCGTTCTCGTTGAGGCGGCCGGTCGCCTCGGTGATGATCTGGGCCTCTGCGGCAATGACATCGGCGGTGGTGTACCGGTCGGGGTGGGAGAAGTGTTGGGCGCCGCGGGGGATGAGCTTGACGGCGTGGCCAGCGTGCTTGAGGACGGCTGCGGTCAGCTGTTCAGCCTCGTCCGCGCTGCCGATGCCGTACGGGAGGGCGTCCAGGACGGCGGCGATGGCAGCGGCGTGGGTGAACTCCTTGCTGTGGCTGGTCAGTCCGTTCTTCGGGTCGAAGACGATGGCGCACAGCTCGTTCAGGTCGGGGTTCGCGGACGAGTCCGCTTGCTGGAGGACCTCGGCCGCGATGGCGGCGGGGTCGTCTCCGGCGGCGCGGCCCTCGGCCTGCCAGTAGGCACGCAGGACGTCGTCCGCGACGCCGGTCTCCCCGTTCTTGGGTGCCTTGGAGACGGCAGAGGCGGCGGTGCGTTCGCGCAGGGTGGCGGTTTCGTAGGTGAGTCCGAGCTTGTCGAGCAGTTGGCGCACCTGGCTGTCGCGCTTGCTGAACAGGCGGACGGTGGCGGCGGGGATCGCGGCGATCTCCCAGGCTGCGGTGCGCTCGTCCTGGCGGAAGGAGATGCCGTAGCGGTCGGTGAGCTCGCGGCGGATGCGTGCGTTCACCAGGGACTGGGTCGCGCGGGCGTGGCGGTGCAGGTCGCGGCCTCCGGCGGCGACGGTGGACCACTTCCCGTCCTCGCCCCGGACCATGTTGGCCAGGGTGACGTGCAGGTGGAAGTGAGGGTCTCCGTAGGGAGCGTCGTTCACTGGCCTGGCCGCGCGGTGGATCATCACCCAGCCGGAGAAGCCACTGGTGGCGACAGTTCCGGCCTCTTCGCCGTCGCCGTGGTGGCCGCGCATCGCGTAGGCGGTCCACCCTTCCAGCGCGCTGATCCCCTCGCGCCCGGCCGCAACGTAGATCGCCTCCACGTCTGCGGCCACGTCGTCGTCGGCGTAGGCCAGTAGCACCGACTTGGACTTCGACAGGTCCAAGGTCATGTCGGCGCCGCGATTGCCGACCTCCACCCGGCCCTCGCGCCGGGCCACCTTGATCTCCTCGGTGTCCCATACGGATTCCGGGTCCAGTCCGGCTGACTTGGCCATGGATATGGCCTCGTTGACGGCTATGGGGAGGTCGCGCAGGTGCTTCTGTGCTTCACCGCGAATCTGGAGGTAGCGGTGCCGCACAGAGGCGGCGGTGAACAGATCGGGGGCCTGTGCGCCGCGTTCGCGGGCTTTGGCATCGACGGCGCGCAGCAGGGGGCGGGCATCCAACCGACCGCCGGCCTCGGCGGTGATGGCTGCTTCCAGTGCCTTGGCGGTGTAGAGGTCGGTGGGCTCGATGCCGACGGCGGCGGCCAGCTTGAGCAGGTGGGACACCGGCACCTTGTGGGCCTCGCCGAAGCGGTTCACCTGCCGCTGCATCGTGCCGAACATGGTGGTCTTGCGCTTGGAGTCGAGCAGCGATTCCGGCTTGCGGCCCTGCTCGGCGGCGGCCCTGCGGATGGCCCGGACCAGCGGTGCGGCGGGCAGCTTGGCGGCGGGGGCGATGGCGAGCTTGGGTTCGACCAGTGTCTTGCCGGTGCGGGGGTCTTCGCCGCGCATCAGACGGCGGGCGGCGGGGAAGTCCGCCGGTCCGAGGGTGCTGCCGGGGGCTATGCCGAACTCGTGCAGTCCCTCGCCAATCCAGACGAGGGGACGTTCGGCGGCGTCGAGGTGGTAGTCGAGCTGGCCGTCTGCTGCGGCGGGCATGAGGTCTTCGCCGTACAGCTCGCTGGCATTGAGACCGGCAGCAGTGGCCACTTCCACGGCGTCAAAGCTGTTGATCTTGAGGGGCTTGCCGTTCCGGAGGGCTGAGCGCGCCTTGTAGAAGATCCTCTTCGCCTCAGCGTCACCGAGCAGCTTGCCGATGCTGGTCCCGGCCTCGGCGGCTGCTGCTTCGACGGCCGCGACCAGGACGGCGGCATCCACGGTCGTGCTGGTGCCGCAGCCATGGCCGCCGGTGAGGCGGTACTCCACCTGCTCGTCGGACGGGCCGATCATCGTTACCCACGCCATCGGCCCGCCCTCCCTTCGATCAGATTCGGTCTGTTGTGGTCAGAGTATCGTCACGGAGTGACGATACCTTGGTCCTTTCAAATCAAGATCAGCTAACAGGGGCCGGAAAGGCATCCGTTGGCTGCGGAGGCTGTGGGCTCGGAGCAGCGGGGACTGCTGCGGCTCGCCGAAGACGCTGTTACCTCGGACTGCCGTAAGCGGCAGTCCGTCTCGGGGCGCCACAGGCCGTTTCGGTCCGGTGGCGATTACCTCTGGGAAAACCTGAACGGCCCCTGCCAGTAGGCAGGGGCCGTTCAGGTTCGAGCAGATCAGCGAGGCAACGGCCAGTCGCGAGGCGGGATCGGGGCCTTGCCCCGGACGTCGCGGTCCGCCTCGTCGGTGCCGCAGAAGGTGCAGATCCGGATGCTCCGGTCCGTCGTGACGCGGGAGCTGGCGGCGTTCTCGCCAAGGGGGCCGGTGCAGCGCGGGCAGCGCGCGTCGGTCATGGTCAGCCCTCCGAGTTCTCGCGGGCGGAGTTGAGGATCAGGTTCCAGACAGCGCGGGAGTAGGCGCGTTCCGTCAGCGGGAGCAGGGCGGGGATCAGCTCGGCGTTCTTGGCGCCGGGGTTGTCCGCGATGGCCGTGCGGGCGAGTTCGAGGCGCGGGTCTCCCTGGTAGGGGAAGGCGACTGCCTTCCGGCCTCTGGGCCGGCCCCCGGCGTGGCCGCGGCCGGGGCGGTCGGCGACGTACGCCCACAGCTTCCAGCGTTTCCACTTCGGGCGGTCCCGAGTGGGGAGGCGATCCCAGTCGTCCGGGGCCGGCCAGCCTTCCGGTGGATTCTTGATGTAGCCGGAGATGGTGTCGGAGTTCGCGAAGCCACAGACCTTGGCGGCCTCGGCCGGCCCCAGTAGGTCTTCCGGGTCACCGGACAGGTCCGGCGTGTTGGTGGTGGCTGCGGCGGCGCGGGTCCGGAGGTACTCCCGGTGCCACGGAACCCAGACGGCTCCGTCCCAGTGCATGACGCCGTTGACCGTCTCGGCCGGAGGGTGGCCGTTGTTCTCTCGGTCGGTCCACAGGTTCTGCAAGGTGGGCACGCTGATGCCGTGGGTCTTGTGCAGGTCGGCGCGCGAGTAGAGCGTGCGGCCGTTGTCGCGGTGCACTGGGTGCTCCTGTTCGTCCTCGGTGTCGGCGGGGGTCTGCTGGGTTACTCGTCAGCTGCGGGGCCGGGGTTCGGGGTCCAGCTGCACTGGCCTTCTTCGGTGATCCGGAAGCAGAGCGCGATGTCGTCCGGACTGACGGCCGCGGCCCAGTCCACCTGGTCGGGGTGCGCGGGCGGGAGGTTGAGCACGATGTGTCCGGCCACGGGTGCGATGTCGTCCACGACGACGAAGGTCTCATGCTCTGTGGCACCGACGCTGTTACCTGGCCGCAGCTTGACGTAGTCGCCTGGCTCAGGATTTCCGTGCGGCGCTTGAAATACCATGGTCTTGTCTTTCTCTTGGTGAGAGGACGCCCGATGGCCAGCGCCGTTGCCCATGTGCGCTGGCCATCACCTATTTTCCCGGCCCACCGAGGTTCGGCTGACCGGTCTTGCATTAGACCACCTGCTCAGGTGGCGGGTGGTGTGGTCAGAACAGTGGCTCCTGCCCGTCGGGGGTGTCGGTGTTCGGTCCGGCTGGCCGGACGATGCGCAGTTCGTAGCGGGGACGGGCCGCGTGTGGTGGCCGGTGCTGGTCGCCTCGCCCGACCGCCGGTCGCAGAACAGGGGCTCCTCGGTCGAGCCATCCGGCGGGGTAGCAACCGGCGACGGCATGCCAGTCCCGGCGACGGCCGTGACCGTCCGCCGCCGGTGGCAGCGTTGGCAGCGTCCTCCAGCCGGGAAAGGCGTGGTCGTGTGCGTCTTCGACGGCTCTGTTCAGAGCACCGGGTCCGCTGCGCCGGCTCCCCTCCCAGGTGCACCGCAAGCAGGCACCTAGGGACGAGTCGTCACGGCCGCTGCGGTCGTAGCGCGTGAGAACGGTGGGGGTGTGCTCTGCCGGTAGGTCGAGCTCGTGTCCCAGATCGGAGTACGCGCCTCCGGGGTGCCCTGCTCGGATGTGCCAGAGCCCGGTGCCGGTGGTGTCCCCAAACGGGGACAGCACGCCGTTGCGTGCGCGCTCGTAGTGGGTGTGGCGGGCGCGGGCGCCCTGCGGCTGTGGGTCTTCGCTCACGGTTGCCCGCACAGGCTTTCGTCCCTCATGGACAGCAGGAGGGGTTCGGCCAGGAACTGCTGCTCGTCCTGGTGGTCCTGGAATCGCGCGCCGTAGGCGTCGCGGATCGCGCGGCGGGCGTCCTGGTGGCGTTCCTCGCAACCGTCAAAGGTGGTCCCCGTCAGCACGGCGTAGCCGTGCTGGGCGAGCACCGCGGCGAGCGCGGCCCGGGTCTGGACGGGGGTCAGCGTCGCTAGGTCGGGAGTCGCCGGTGCGGCGAGAAGCGCGCGGGTGAGTTCGGAGGCGCTGAGCCGCAGTTGCAGAGGGATGGTGATTCGAGCGGTGCCGTCGGTGCTGGGCTGGGCGGCTCCACGACGGGTGGGCGTGCGGTTGACGGTGATCTGCATGTCTGACTGCCTGGGGGTCGTGAACGGGCTGAGGGCGGCGACCGCCACCCCCAGCAACTGGGTTAGAACAGGCGCTCGGCGCGGGCTGTTGCGGCCTGCGCCTGGCGGACAGCGGCGCGCATCTGCTCGGCGGTCTCCTGGGCCGTGCGGCCGGGGGCAGCGCTCCACGTGTCGATGGCTCGCCTGTACGCGTACGGGTCTTCGTCGGCGTTGATCGGGTGGCCGGTCAGGTGCTCGGCGAACAGCCGGAGGGCCTCGGCTTCACCGCGCCGGATGGCGGCGTGGTCGTAGCGGCGCTGGCTGGTGAAGCGGCCGTCGCCGGCGGCAACGCGGATGGCTCCGCGAGGCCAGCACGCCAGGGTGACGGTGCGGCCTGGGCCGTTGAAGAGGTGGTTTCCCTGGTGAATGCCGACGTGCTCGATGTGGCAGGCGGCCCATTCGAGGATCTCGGCCGGGTCGCTGGGGACGACGATGCTGTCCGGGCTGTAGCGGATGGGCATGGCGGTTCCCCCTCAGCCGCGAGCGGGGAAGGGGATGCCGACGCTGAGCGCAGTGCGGAGGTCGAGGGCCGAGCGGTGGAATTCCAGCAGGGCTTGGCGCTCGACGTACCGCTCCGTGCTCATGAGCCAGGTGCTGAGGGCGGCGGTCATGGTGTGGTGCGCCAGCAACGGGTTGGCGACCTTGCCCAAGGTCCCGTCGGTGTCCACGGCCCATGTCTCGTCGCTGTCTAGGTCCAGCTCCTGCGCGTCGAGGGTGTTTCCGCAGGTCCCGCAGGTGAAGGTGTTCCTCGACCGAGCGCGGTAGGTCCCGGTCTCGCAACTGGCGCAGGTTATCCGGCCCATGCGCAGATTCCGGGTACTGAAGGCGGTGAACAGCGAGTCGAGGCTGCGAGTGCCGTCCTTCGGCGACTTGTGCTGGATGGCGGGCTCAGGCCGCAGCGGCTGGTCCGCCACCCACAGGGCGAGCTGTTCGGCGGACTCGGCCAGTCCGCACAGGGTGAGCCATTCTGCGGTGCCGGGGTCGTACTCGTCACGCCAGGCGTTGACCTCGCGGACGATGGCGAGCACCGCGCGGGCGTTCTGCTGGATGTCGTCGTGCATGTGGATCGGTGTCCGTTCCGGGATGCCGGGGGCGAAGGTGTGCGACCGCCGCCCCCGGCGCTGGGGTGATTGGTCAGGGGGCGGCGGTGAACTTCTGCGCCAGCTCGTCGGCGGTCATTCGGCCGGAGACCTCGTGGTACGGCAGGGTCCACGTCCAGCCGTTCGCGGCGTCCGTGGCACGGACGACCTTTCGACCGACCCCGTTGTGGATGTGAGGGATGGTCACCGACTTCGGGTTGACCCGCAGCACCTCGTACCAGGTGCCCCCGTAGCGGGCGTACTCACCGCGCTTGAAGTCCTGCGGCGCCCATACCTTGAAGCCGTTCGCCTCGGCCTGGGCGATGACCTCCTCCCAGTAGGTGATTTCCTCGGTCAGCTCGTCGTGCCGGATGGTCAGCTCGGCGGAGACCTCGGGGTTGGTGGGGTCGAGGCGGTACCCCTTGGCGGACTGCCCGTGCTGCCACTTCTCGACGGCGCGCAGGTCGGCCCGCAGCTTGTCGAGACGGCGGAGGGTGCGGCCGGGGTTGGTGCGGTGCCGCTCGTAGGCTTCCGCTGCCTGCTGCCGGCCGGACCAGTAACCGGCGCGCTTGGACTCGGCGAAGCTGGTCCGAGCAGCGGTGTCCATGCGCTCCTGGTCGCGGCGTGCGCGGCGCTCGGAGTGGTGGCCCACCAGGATGGGCTGCCCGAACGGGATGCCCTCCGCGATCCGCCCGACCCGCGCCCAGGCAGCATCCGATCGAGTGGAAGCGTTGTCCGCGTATCCGGCGAAGCGCTCGGCTCGGTCCTCGGCCCGTTCCACCCGTTCCTGCTCGGCGTCCGCGAAGGTTCGGCGGTCGGCCTCCCGAATAGTCACGGTGACGGTGAAGCCTGCGGCGCGCAACCGCTCGGCCAGTGCCTCCAGCATGGTCTTCAAGGCGCGCTTGTCCCGGCTGTTCGGGAGGTACCAGCAGCCGAGAGTGCGGGAGTGGCGCGCGGGCTGGGTGTAGCCACTGGAGTAGTCGCGGGTCTTGAGTACCTCTGCGGCGCCGTCGCCCTTGCTCGTGCCGTGGATCAGGGTCCCGTCACTGCGGGTGTGGATGATCTCGATGGTCATTGGTGGTGTCTTTCGTGGTGAGAGTGTTGTTCTTCCGGCCGTAGGTCGGAGGTCCGCTTGCCAACGGCGGGCAGCCACCCAGCGCGGGACGCGAGGGACGAGTGGCCCGCGCGCCGACGCGCGCCAGCGCGGCGGCATAGGCAGCCGCGCCCCCGCGGGGCGCGTCCGCTTCCGGGGCCGGCGAGATCCCGCTGCGGCCTTCGGGAGGTGTCGGCGGAGGGGTTGCCCTCCCTCCGCCGACATACATAATTAAACCAGGTTTCTCGCTATGAAGCAAGAGCCCCGATCAGTTCGCGGGCCTCGGCCGTCACGGCGGCTTCGATGATCCGCCCGGCCTCGACGGCGCGAACGGCGGCGTCGTAGATCGGGGGCTTCTTGCCGTCCGTGATGATGCCCGCCAGCGGCGGCATGGCGGCGGGGCCGGGAGCGATGCCGAGCATGAGAGCTGCCACATGGGCGGCGGACGCCACTTCGGCTTCGTGCTGGCCGGGGGCGATGCACTCGGCGGCGGGGATGCGCCTCCACGCGTGGCCGTAGAGCATGATCAGAACAGCATTCTCCGGCGTCTCCTGTGCGAAGTTGAAGCCGCCGGACGTCTCGGGGTCCTCCGCGTACTTCCGGCGGTACTGGGTGACCAGCACATCGCGCAGCACCTCGGCCGGGAAGTGGTCGCGGGCGGGCGGGGCCCAGGGGTCGCCGTCGGTCTGGGAGAGGTCGAAAACGGGTCCGGCCTTGAAGCCGGACACCCGCTGCGGAGCGGACCCGGCAGGGGCGTCGGCCGGGGCCGGCTGGGCCTCGGTGGTGCCGCCCTCGGCGGTGCTGGCGTCGGTACGGCGCTTGATGGGGGTCCAGATCCGAATGGAGCGCGAACCCTTGGCGGGCCCCCGGCCGACCTTGCGCCAGTCGGCCACCGCCTTGACGCAGGTGGCCTGCGGGCACTGGGCGGCGATGGCGATGGCGTTGCCCGTACTGCGGTCGGGCAGGGCGGCGGCGGTGCGCATGACGGCGGTCCAGAACTGCGGGTCGGTGGTCATGGCGGCGTAGGCGCGGTCCATGATCGACTCCAGCTCGGCGCGCATCTGGGCACCGTAGGCGGCGCGCTCCTCGGGGGTCATCGTGCGGGCCATTGCAGTCTCCTTCTGGTGAGAGGCGGGCGGGGCCGAGTGGCCCCGCCGCATTGGAAGGGGCGTTGCCCTCCCCTTCCGACATCACTAATTAAACCAGGTTTCTAAGCGGCGTGCAACTCCTTGGTTCCGACCGTGGCGGACTGGCGCTCGGTGAGTCGGCAACGGGTCAGCACGGTCTGCGTGACGTCGCCGTAGGTGCTGTGATCCTTCACGGTGCCGGTCAGTTCGATGGTCTCGCCCTTCTCCGGGGCAGCAGCAGCGCTGCTGAACCAGACATAGACGTTGCCCGCCTCGTCCTGGAACTTGATCAGTCGGCGGCGCTGGGCGTGGTACCCGTAGTGGCGCTCCTCCAGTTCCACCACACCGGTCACCGTGGCCGCGACAGTGACGCGCTCTCCCTTGGTGCCCTGGGCGGTGGAGTTGCGGGCGGCGTGGTCGGCCTTGGCCTTCTCCTGGTCGCGGTGCCATCCCGCGATGGCGGACACGAGCGTCGGGAGGTGGCGGGGATCGACGGTCTGCCCCTTGGCCAACTGCCCGATCTTGTGTCGGTAGTCGTTTGCGGTGCCGTACCCCTGGTCGGCCCACTGCCTGACGGCGGCGGCGGTCGAGCGGGCCTCAGCGTCGGCGTCTATCGACGCCCGCCACTCAGCGGAGACATTCCGGCCGAAGAAGTAGTGGTCAACGGCGGTGGCCGTGGGGAGGACACGCCTCCACTCCTCGCTACGGCTGCAGTAGCGGCCCTCGGCCGCGACAACAGCGGCGGTCACCCTGAGCACCTCGTCAACCGGGACCCGGAGATCGGCCGGAAAGCCGTCGCTGTCCTTCTCGTCCCAATCGGAGTCCTTCAGCGCGCTGAGCCGCCACAGCGCAGTGAGCCCCTTGATCGGGAGTCCGGTGTACGGCTCCACGCACGTGGTGCCCAACTGGCGGAACTCCCCGCCGTCGTGCCGAGCAAGGTAGGTCGCGGTGCGGTGGCGGCCCACCCGACACCCATGGCAGAGGTTCTCAACCGCCGGGTACTCGTGGACGGCGGCGGCGTCCCGGTCAGACAGTCCGGGGAACAGGCTGGTGATCGTCTCCCCCTCGGCGTCATGGTCCAGCCGGGCCAGCACGGTCCAGCCCTGGTGACGGGGGATGGTCCCCCGAAGGGTCACGGTGATGGTGGGGCGCTGCCCGATCAGCCTTCCGTCGCGGGGCTCGTGGTAGTCCGCGAGGAAGGGCGCGGTGACCTCCATCGCGTACGCCTCCAACCCGTGCAGGGCTGCGCGGGTGTTGGTGGCCTCGACCAGTTGCCGGACTCGGCCGGCTGCACTGGCGGGGACGGTGAACGAGAGGTTGGCACTGCTCATGGGTGCGGGTCTTTCCTGGTGAGAGGGACTGCCGGGCCGGTCGGCCCGGCAGTGGGGATGTCGGTCGGGGGGTTGCCCTCCCCCTTCCGGCATCACTAATTAAACCAGGTTTCTAGCGGAGAGGCAAACATCCCTGCCGGGGATTTCCAGTGCCGCGCGGTCCCGCAGGAAGGCGGCGAACAGGGCGGCGGCGTAGCTGTCGGTGGTGCCGTAGGTGCGGCGGCAGTCGAGGGCCCCGACGCGCTGGCGGCGGTGGTAGACCGGGAACGGCTGGCCGGGGGCAGGGATGGCCAGCGCGAACAGTCCGCGCGGGGTGTCCACCCGCAGCAGCACGGCGGCGGCTTCGGCGTCGTAGGCGGTGGACCAGTGGGCGGGGGTGACGCCGAACTCCGCCAGTCCCGACGCGATGGCGCGGGCCTGCATGGTGTCGGCGGCAACGGCGGGGGCGGGCTGGGCTTCGGCTCGGAAGCAGCCGCACACCTGCTCTGCGGTCTCGGTCGGGGCACTGCGGGGCACTGGGGCTCCTCGGAGGGTGGCCGGGGGCGGGCGGGGCTCCCGCCCCCGGCGCGGGCTGTGATTGCTACTCGGCGGCTTCGGCGTCGTCGCCCTGGTCGTCCTGGTCGTCTTCGCCCTGGTCGCCCTCGGCGTCCTCGGCCTGCTGGCCTGCGGAGAGGGCCGGGCGGGCGCTCGGGTCGTAGTCCGTGTTCTCCTTGACGGCCCGTTCAATGGCGGTGGGCGTGTACCCCAGACCCTCAAGTACTGCGATCCATCGGCCGGTTGGCGTGCGGATGTCGTTGCAGCGCATCCCGTCGGTGCGCCACGCGTACCGGCCTGCGCCGCGTTCGCGCACGGCCGCGATAGCGGCGAACTGGAGCTGCGTAGCGCGCTTGGGGTCCTTGCTCAGGTGCTGCGTGTAGCCGCTCCGGCTCGCCGCTTGGGCCTTGGTCAGCCCCAGCAGTCCCGCGAGGATCTCACCGGTGTTGTGGGCGTTCAGGCTGCCCCCGACGTCCCACGTCCCATCGACAAGGGCTGTGGTGACGTGCGCGGCCAGCGCTGCGGCGGTCTCCTTGGACAGCGTGCGCCGCTTGACCATGTCGCTGATCCACTGCCTGCGGCGGGTCTCGGCGGCGTCCCAGTGCAGGTTTCCCAGCTTCACGCCAGCGCGGGCCTCCTTCTCCGCTTCCTGGTCGGCGCTGCTGGCGGCCTTACCGTTGGATGCTCCCGGCTCGGCGTGGCCGTACAGCGTGGGGGAGGTGCAGTAGGGCTTCAGCTCCTTGTCGTCCTGGCTCTCCAGAACCCAGACCTGACCCTTGCAGTCGGCGTGCTCCTCGGCGGTGATCCGGCCACCCTCGGGCGTCCTGAGTCGCCATACCGGGGTTGCCCGGTCGGACAGTTCGGCCATCACTCGGATCTGCTGGCCGGACCTCTCCAGTTCAGCGCGGTGCGCCTCGCCCTGCATACGCTTGTCGCGGCGGGTTCGCTGAACAGTGATCGCCCATTCAACGTCCTCGTCGTCGGCGTTCCAGCCTTCGGCGGCCGAGGTGATCGCTTCAAGGGCCTCGGGGTCGTCGGCGAACTCGCCCAGAGCGGCCAGCTGGTCGAACGTCCATGCGTAGATGCTGGACTCCAGCGTCTTCTTCACGGACTCGTCCGTACGGGACTTCACGACAGCCTTGACGTCCTTGTGTCGGACGCCTGCGGCCGTGGCGATCTTCCCCACGGTCGCCCCTGCCTCGGCTGCGCTGAACATGGCGGCCATGGTCTCGGTCTGGGTGAGCCCCTTCCGGTGCTGGGCACTGGTGATCATGCCAAGGATCTGCCCGGCCTCGTCCTGGTCCTCATCCCACTCGTAGGGCAGGTGGGTGAGCCCGGCCAGCGGCGCGGCGAATAGACGGCGGTTGCCGTCGTTGACCTGGATACCGCCGCCCTCAACCCGCTGAATCTTGATCAGGTCGCGGCACCCGAACTCCTGGAGCGACGGGACAAGATCGTCCACGTCAAGGTCTTCGCGGACGTTCTTCGGGTGGGGGGTGAGCGCCTCGATCCGGATCACCGGGCGCGGGGTGAAGGGGACCGACTCCAGCCCCAGCAGCACAGCGGCGGCCAGCCGCTGGAATCCGTCGATGATCTGCGGGGCATCGTCGCTGCTGCGGACGATGTAGAGCGGCTCGGTGACGCCCTCGGCCTCGACCCCCGCCAGCAGCCCGGCAGAGGGCACAGTGGTGCGGTCGTTGCCGGGGTGTGCCAGCAGGTCGTCCACGGCGATGGTCGGCCACGCGGCGGGCACGGCCTCCGAGCCGGCCTGGGTGGCGTCAGCCTCAACGGTGGTGGTCATGGTCTCTTCCTTACTGGTGAGAGGGGCCGCCGGGCCGATTGACCCGGCGGCGGTGGAGTGTCGGTCGGAGGGTTGCCCTCCCCCTTCCGACATGCTTAATTAAACCAGGTTTTCAGTGCGCAGAACAGTCGCTTCGACGTGATCCACGCCACATTTAGCCAGTTCAGCGGCCTGTCGGAACGCTGCGGCGGCGTCCTCGGCGGTCCTGCCGGGCTCGTCCCCCCAGATCCACAGCACGCTGCGGCGGAGTCCGTACTCGGTCATTTGGAGCTGCTCCCACCGCTCCGGCCTGATGGGGACGCCGTTGACATGGTCGGAGACGGTCGTCAGAGCTCGGACAATGGCGACTTGGAAGGCGTCCCACTCGTCAGGCTCCGGACGGAAGCGGTTGGGGCGCACGGTGCGCACGCCGATCTCGAACGCGTGCAGCGGAGTGCAGGGGGCGACGTCGCCCATCTGCTCCGGCCTCCACAGGTGCCCTTCCCCCTGGTAAAGGCCAACGCGCTGGATGTGGTCGGCGGCGGCGGCGAGCATACGGGCGGCGGGGTTCTGGATCATGGCTTGTGTCCTCCTGGGATGGCCGGGGGCGGCGGACCGCCGCCCCCGGTACTGCTGGCGGTGAATCAGGAGCCGATGGCTCCGGCACTGCTGCGGCCGATGCGGCGGCCTCCGATGTCGGCGCGGCCCCCAGCGGCCCAACCGTCGCCGTAGCCGGTGCCGCGCATGGTCGTCCTCCGACCCTTACGGGCGTTCGGATAGGCGGCGGTGTACCGGTTCTCCACAGCGGTCCTGCGGTCGGCGAGCACCAGGGCGGAGCTGCGGCCGGTGGTCGTGGTCTCGTTCTTGGCCTCCTCCTGGGCTCCCTTCTCCGCCTCGTCCATCCGGCCACCAACGCGGCTGACGAACCCCAGCAGCCAGCTACGACGCCACGCGCGGGGGCTCTGGCCGTAGGGGACGTGCTGAGCCGCGAGGCTGCCAGTCATCTGGAGTAGGAGGGAGGTGTAAAGAAGTTCCACGCGCTCAAGGTCGGACCGGTGGCCGAAGATGTGGACTCGGCGGGCGGGGCCGTTCCCCGCCGGGCCAAGGTGGATCAGCTTGCACCCCAGCGCCAGGGAAATGCGGTTGATCAGCTGGACCCGCTCCATGGCCCACGGCGCGTCGATGACGATCTGACGGTCGGTCGGCTCATCCTTGGTCTTCGCTTCGGCCTCCACCATGGCCTGCTCGATCCCGTACTTGGCCATCAGCGCGAACGCCTTCTGCCTGCACTGCTCTGCCTCGGCCTCCGGGGTGGTCGGGTGCTCTGCGCGGGCGAGAAGCGCTCGGATGGTGGCCAGCTTGGGATTCTCATTGCCGTTCACGTGGTGCCTTCCGTTGGTGAGAGGTGGTGCCTTCCGGGGGTTGCCCTCCCCTTCCGACATCTCTAATTAAACCAGGTTTCTAGACTCGGCGCAACTCCTGAGCTGGCCTTTTTCGCATGACGGAGGGTCAGATACCGGCGGCCCCCGGCCACAGCGGACCCCGGCGGGGGTTCCCTCCTCGGTCGGACGGCTCTGCCTGGCGTGCCGTGGTGCAGGGGTGGAAGGTGGAGCGCCCGGAAGCCGCGAAGTCCGGAGGAACGTAGGACTTCGTGGACCCGGACGTACGACCTTCTGCCCCTGTGGCGCGGTGCGCTCTGCTGGGTCGGCCGATCGAGGAGGGAGCCCCCGCCCCTCTACCCCAACCACAACGGCGGGAGAGCCGAGGCACCGCCCCCTGCCCCTCCGAGGGAGGACCCGCCGGAGGCATAGATGCCGTTGCCGCTGAGGTTCGCCGTGGTCTCGAAGCCGGCGAAGAGCAGGATGAAGGCCAACACCCACGGGGCCGTGGCCTGGCATCCCCCGATTGTGTAAATTAATAGAAGGGTGTACCGCAGTTTCAATTCCCGTGTAGCTTAACTGTTGAGTTCGGCTAGATCCGCGGGAGGCCGGCCGGGACACGGCCGACCCACCCACGCCGCGCAAGCGCGGTAAGCGGCTCTAGGCCGCGACTTTCCGAGGGGACCGGTTACACGTAGCGAGCGACATAATCAACGATCATGTCAATGGCGAACTTGGCCGCGACCACGGCCAAGACCTCCTTCGCGAGTGCTAACCGGGTCCTCTCGGCCCGGTGCCTGCCCTTGGGCATGGCATCACCCCTTCTCGGAGTATCGGGATGGGAAATCGGCGCCACAAAGGCACCGACCGCACGGTTGTGCGCTCGGGTCCGATAAACGAGTGGGAGACGTGCCGCCTGGCAGGCATCCTCGCGCTGATCCTATTCACCCGGATCGACCTAGGGTGAGCGTTCTCATTTTCTCCCCAGCATCAAATGCGGACCATATCCGTATTTTAGGGAGATTATTCCCCCATAAAGCTGTTCAGCTCGCTCCGTCGGTAGCAGTCTCACCTCTCTTGCCGCCAGTTCGAGATGTCCATCCAGGTGCGCTTAACGTGCGTGCTGAGGCCCTCAGCGCAAGGTCCGTTCCAGTGGACGGCTTGTGCCTGGGCTGCGATGACATCGAGGTGGAGGGGACGATGACCACGACTCCGGACGTCCGGGTGACTGCGGCCGAGATCCGCAGACGGGTGCGCGCCGGCCAGGCGTTGCAGACGAAGACCAGGGAGCTCGCCGCCACGGAGGCACTCAGCGCCCGGGAGGCAGCTGCAGAAGCAACACGGGCGGCGGAAGCAGCGGCCGTGGCTGCTCGGGAGGCGGTGGCCGCTGCCCTACGCCTGTTCGAGAACGACGCGCAGCTGCTGTCGGAACTACTGGATGTGCCCGCTGATGACCTGGAGCGAGAGGCTCGCATCATTTCTGCCGCTCGCGCGAAAGAGGTGATCGACGGACTACGAGCGAAGGCAGCACGTCCGCGCCTGACTCGCCGGACTGCCGCAGCGGAACCGTCCTCGACGGAGCCTTCCGTTGGGCCTACCGCAGACGCGCCGCCCGCCGGTCCTGATGTCGCATGAGTTTCATTCGGAGGGCCTGTTCCCCCTGACCGCGGTCGGCGGGCCTGCCGGAGCCGGACGGCCCGAAGCACCGGAGCAGTTGGCGCTTCTTGGGGAGCCGTCGCCGGTGCGCATCCCGGCGACGCAGTGGGCAGCCTGGCTGAGCGATCCGCGGACGGCAGAGCGCTATCGGTCCAAGGTCTATCGGACTTCGCTGAAACACGGCTGCTGGTTCTGGATCGCAGGGATCAGCAGCACCGGCCACGGAAGTTTCCGAGCAGCCTCACTGCCGGGCCGGTCCCGGCGGGGGACGGTCCCTGCACACCTGTTCGGCTACCAGGCGGCCTACGGCGTGATACCGCGGCTGGGGTGGAGCTCCGACAGCCCCACTGTCTGCCACACCTGCGACAACCACTCCTGCCAGCAGCCCGCACACCTTCGGTTGGGAAACCCTGCGGAGAACCGGGCCGAGTGGGCTGCTCGGCGCCGCACCCCCGGCAGCCCGTTGGCTGACCTTCGTGGGCCGGCAGGACGCTCCCGCGCCATCGGCACAGCCATCCGGGCTGGCCTCGCCAACGGTGAGACGGAGCCGGAGATCATCCGCCGCATCCACCTGGCTGCCAACGCCGGCCAGCCACTGGGCCTCTGGTAGAGCGCCCCTCTTCCTCGCAGCCCCAGCTGCCGACGTCACACGGCTGAACGGGCGGCACCAACATGCCTCGATAGGACGCAGAACATGAGCACCTCGAACCCCAGCGCCAAGCAGGCCCAGTCCGCTGCCTCGGCAATACGCGAGATCAACCACGAGACGTTCGACCAACGCTCACTGCCGTTCCCCCCGATGATCAGCGAGATCGTGCAGCCGTTGGTGAACATGTTGGACCGCCTCCCACAGACGCTGGAGCAGTTGGCCGTCGCAGTCCGGCGCCACCAGGCTGCGGGCCTGATCCGTATGGACGACGGCACTGACCCCGAAGAGGCAGCAGCCTCCGTAGTCCGGCAGCTCGGTGCGGCCAGCGAGGCGCTCCAGGAGGGGTCGGCGCTACTCCACCGCGCGGCCAGCACCCTGTTCAGCTTCGGGACGGAGACCAGGACGTGAGCGCCGCCCCCAATGCTCCCCGGTAGCTCGCCAACAAGCTCGACCTCGCCTCCGGAATCGACTTAGGCGCTCTGGTGGACTGAGCGCTGACGGGATTCAATACCCCGGTGGACGCAAGCCTTGCAGCGGTGGTTGGTGCGGGAGTTGGTGCGATCGGCGGCTTGGGAGGCGGCTTCCTCTCAGCCTTCGGCCAGTCTCGCCAGTTGCGGCAGCAACACGTTGCCGAGCGTCAGCAGTGGCAGCAGGAGATGCGGCGAGTTGCTTACAAGGACCTGCTCGTTGCTGCCAAGCAACTGTCGAACCACCTATGGGCAGCGGCTGACCAACTGAATGAACCAGCCACCAGCGCTGCCGACTGGCAAGCGTCCTTCATCGAAGTGCACGGCTCTTGGACGCAGTTCAGTGCGGCGGCAGCAGGAGCGAATATCGCCGGCCCTCGCGCCGTTGCCGATGCGACTGACCAGTTCCGTCACTCCATGTACGAGTGGTCAATGATCCTCACGACTTGGACGCAGGCAGCTGCCCGCCAAGGCACGGGCCATCTCCCGGCCTTCGATGTCCGATTCAAGACCGCCGCCGAGGCCAAGCGCCCGTATGACCGAGCCTTTCAAGTCGCCGCGCGGAATGCGTTGGGCACAGAGCGATGATCTTGTGGGCGGCAGGAGTGCCTTCAGCTGTGCTCATCGGCACCGAGCGTTGATGAGCATTGCGAGGTGAACGAGCTCCATCGCGTCGACGTACTTCGTCATCTGCGGCGACTCCCTGGCTAAGCCGCACGCTGCACGTTTACCAGGCTATGCGTCACCGCTGGACGGCGCGGTAGTCCGATCCGGCCGAGGGTCGAGTTCTTCCACCGCGGGCATCGGGAGGCTCGGTTGCCTGCGATGGACGAGCGGAAGTCGGTTGAGCTGGCGGCGGAGATACCGTTGGGCCTGGAACAGCCACCACCAGCGGGCCCACCGTGGTCCATTGCGCAGTTCGGCGTACCGGACCACGGCGTCATCGGTTGTGGTGCGGACCCAGAGCGGGCGACCCACGATGATGCGCTGGGCGCCCTTCAGATCGCCGGTGAGGCTCCAACGTGCCTCGGTGAGCACTACGTCCGAGTAGACCTCGGCCATCAGCTCGCACGCTTCCGCGCGCAGGATGGTACGACCTCGGGTCTCCGGTCGCGCTGGCTGCGAGTTGGGCAACCAGCCGTCTTCAAGGGCGATCCTCAGCACTTCGACGGACAGGGACTCGGGGTCATCCCACTGGGATGTGTTGACCTGGCCCTGCGTCTCCAGGAGTTCCTGGACAGCGTGGTACGCCGAGGAGTACCAGCCTCCGGTGAAACTGTCGATCGGCCCGCTGCCGTGGAGGTTGTCCAGGCTGCCGAAGAGGCACAGGTCGATCCGCTGGCCGGCACGATTGGTGGTTTGGAGGTGGAAGAGCAACCCATCGTTCTTCGCGTAATGGATCATCTTCGAGAGGGTCACCCGGCCCACGGTCCAGACCCACTGGGCCTTCGGTGGCCGGGCCAGGGCTTCGGTCGCTTTCGAGCCCATGGCCTCTGTGATCCGCTTGGCTTCCTCCAGCCGGTTGCGGGTCTTCTGCTCGCCACTCGAAAATGCGCCTTGGACCTGGGCTGAAATCGGGAAATGAGCCACCGTCGCGCCGACAGTTGCTTGCCGCCGTAGGTGTCCCCCCAGCTCTACGCCGTTGTCCTCTGCGAGCGACTGGACTGCGCGGTCGGACCAGTAGTAGAACCGGCCCGAGATTCTGGCATTGCTCAAGGTGCTCCTGCCCTTCCCAGCCCAAAGCTCTGTCCGTTGCACCCATCGTGGCAGCTGTGAGCTGGGCAAGCATGATGGATGATCGGCTGACGGTCCGCAGACCGTACAACTTTCAAGCGCGGGTCGATCGGGCCGCCTGGGTAACTCTCCGTACCAAAAGCGGGCGAGCCTGCTCGATTTACAACGGAGCGCTGTCCCGCAGAACGGGAAGCCCTGGCGGCGCCCTCGGGGAGGGGCGCCGCCAGAGCGGCCGTGGGGTCGCCCACGGGTGACCTGTCCTATTCAGCACTTCGGCTGCCCCCGTACGGATGATCCCGGTGATTCTGCTCCCCACCCGCCTATCAGCTGGTATGGCCAATCAGCCGACCGCTGCTACCAGCCGCTGCCGTTCACATCGCTGCAGTCTGGTCCCACCCGGGCAAGTCCAGGACCAGGACGTCGTGCAGTGCGGCTCCGGTCCAGGGGTGGTTCTCGCCGACCTTCTCGTATCCCCATGAGCGGTAGGCGCGGCTGGCTGCTTCGGCTTCGGGGCGGGTGTTGAGCAGGACGCGCTCTTGGCCGAGGCCGTCCAAGAGCGCGTGATGCACCGCGGCGGCGAGGCGCTGGCGGCGCCAGGCGGGGCGGACTGCGAGCTCGAACAGGCCGAAGGTGCGGCGTCCGTCCTCGCGGCTGACCTCGGCCGGGACGGGCGCGGTCAGGGTGTCCCACCAGCCGGTGGAGGCGGGCAGCAGGTAGCCGTAGGCCATGGCTGCGGGCTCGCCGTCGTCGGTGCGGACCAGCACCGCGCGGAAGCCGGCCTTCTTCACCTGGGAGCGGAAGCGCCGGAAGTTCGCCTCGACGTCCTTCTCGGTCTTGTCGTAGGGGGGTTCGGCGAACGCCTCGCGGTAAACCGTCCGCAGCTCGTCCTCGACCCAGGTGGCTTCCTCACCGTCGTAGCGTTCGATCCTCATCCCGCCTCCGCGGTCGACTCCAGCAGGGCGACCGTATCGCGGGCGGTCGCGGTGTCGATTCCGGCGGCTGCTTGACGGAAGTCCACCAGGCGGGAGGCCAGGCGGGCGGAGGTGAGCGCGTCGGCGCCGGCGACGACGGTGGCCATCTGGGCGCATGCCTCCTCGACCTCCCCGGCCTGTAGCAGCACGGAGGCGAGCCGTGCGCGGTAGAGGGCGGTGTTGCGGGCGTACCCGGCGGCCAGGCCCTCGACGGCGGCGCGCAGGAACGGGACCGCGGCTTTCGGTACTCCGGCTTGCAGGTAGTGGGTGCCGGTGGCGTAGTCGATCTCGACGGGGCCAGCGAAGCGGACCCAGCGCGGGGCGTCGGTCTCTTCGGCGGCGCGGTCGTGCAGGGCGATGGACCCGCTCAGCGCGCGCCGCGACCCGGTGAGGTCGCCTGCGGCCAGGGCCGCTCGTGCCTCGCGCAGCGACAGCACCAGCTTTACCCCGGGCCCGGCGTGGCGGCTGGCCAGATCCTGGGCGGCGCCGACGGCCGAGGTTGCCTCCCAGGGCTGGTGCCGGTCGACGGCCAGCAGCGACAGGGTGGACAGCGCGCGCATCTCCAACTGGGCGTCGCCAGTCATCCGCGCCGCCGCCATCGCCTCCAGTGCCGAGGAGCGGGCCTCCGCGACGCGGCCGGCGTCGTGGCAGAGCCAGCCGAGGTGGCAGTGGATCTCTCCGAGCATGGCGTGCAGTTGTACCGCGACCCGCTCCGTGCACGGCCCTCCAGTCAGTCGGCCGCCGATCTGCTCCAGCAGCTCGTGTGCCTGCTGGCGGGCGGTCAGGCCGCCGCTGGCGTGGTCGAGCCGGTACAGCCCGTCGACCCGGCCGCGCAGGCCGCGCACCTGGTCCATGCCGACCCGGGACCCGGAGGTGGGCAGCGCCGCAGCGGCAGCCAGGCCGCCGACATCCGCGATGAACTCCCGTCTGCGCACCGATCCATCGTGCCGCAGCCGGGCGACGGGGTGGCGCCGGTGCTCGGGCACGGTGAAGCCCATCTCTGCCAGCGGGATGCCGAAGATCGCCTCCAGAACGGCCTGCTGGCCGGGGTGGGGCAGCGGCGGCGGGTCCTCGCCCTCCCAACGCCGCAGCTGGCGCACGCTGGCACCGGCGTTCGCCCCGATCCGGTGCGCCCACTGGGCGAAGTCGGTCAGGAACGACTCCTGGGTGTGCCCGACGGCCCTGCGTAAACGCGCCAGGTTACTCCGTGCCACGGCGGCTCCCCGGTGAAGTGACGTGCGGTCAGCCCACCATGCCACCGACCGCCCACCCCGTCACCGGAAACGTCCGGTGAAACGTCCGGTCGGTCCGCCCCCGCGCGGGCCCGGTCGGCAGTGCACTGGAACCGAGGCCGCCCGGGGCAACAGCTCCCCCCTGCTCCGGGCGACCCGCGGCAAGGACGGCTTCCGTCCGCGCATCCCGGTGGCCCCGCTCGCGGGGCCGTACCCGTCAGGAGTCCACGTGAGCGTGTCGACCATGACCTCCCTCCCCGCCGCACCCGCCCCCGCCCCCTTGGACGAGGCTGCGGACCTCGCTGCCCGCCTGCTGGCCGCCCTGGGCTTCGACCTGACCAGCTCGGAGCTGGCCGCGACGCCTGGCCGGATGGTGCGGGCGCTGAAGGAGATGACCACTCCGCCCACCTTCACCGCCACCGACTTCGAGACCACCGCCGAACCCGGCCAGCTGGTCCTGGTGCGCGACATCCGCTTCGTGTCCATGTGCGAGCACCACGTCCTGCCGTTCACCGGCATCGCCCACATCGGCTACGTGCCCCGCAAGCGCATCCTGGGGCTGAGCAAGGTCGCCCGGGTGGTGCACCACTGCGCGCGGCGCCTGCAAGTCCAGGAACGGCTGACCGGCCAGATCGCGGACTGGATGGTCGAACACCTGGACCCGGCCGGAGTGGCGGTGCTGCTGAGCGCCGAGCACACCTGCATGACCCTGCGCGGAGTCGGGGCGACCGGCTCGCGCACCACCACCTCCTCCCTGCGCGGCGTGCTGCTGGACGACCCCGCCGCCCGCGCGGAATTCATGTCGCTCGCGGTGAGCGCGCCGTGACTGCGGTCCAGACCAGTGCCCGACCGCTGGTGCAGGCTCGGGTCGGCGGTGCCGGGTGGGACTTCAACGCCGCCCATACCGGCCTGCACGAAGGGGTGTTCGAGCCGCTGCACGGGCACACCTACCAGGTCGTGATTGCCGCGTGGGGGCTGCCGGACGCCTCGGGCATGGTCGCCGACTTCCGGGTCCTCAAGCAGCAGCTGCGCGAAGTCATCGCGCCGCTCAAGCGCCGCACCCTGATCGCGGTGAACACCCCCGACGTCCTGGTCGAAGAGACCGGCGGCGACCAGCTGCGGGTGACCGGCGGCGGGGCCAGCTTCAGCCTCCCGCGCTCCTGGACGGCCCTGCTGCCGATCGCGGGCACCAGCACCGAGGCCCTGGCCTGCTACCTCGTCGCCGAGCTCGCCCGTCGACTGTGCGCCGCCTGCCCCGCCGTCGAGCGGCTGGAACTGACGTTGACGGAGTCGGCCGAGTGCTCAGCCACCGCCGAGGCGGTGCTGCGGTGACCGCCGCCGTCCCCGGCATCGGCCGCGGGCACCTGGCCGCCGTTCTCGGCCTGGCCCTGGACGGCATCCTCAGCGCTGGGCCGTCCGCCGCGCCGACCGTGCTGGACCACCCCTGGGACGCGTGGTGGACCGCGGTGCGCTCCAGCGGCCTGGCCCGGCCCGCCGCAGGAACCGCCGGAGCGTGCCCGCAGTGCGCCCAGCGGGCCGCTACCGCCGCAGCGGCCGCAGTGCCGGAACACCCGGGCCACGGCGAGCGGGACTGCGACTGCCACCAGGTCTGGGCCCAGGCGATGCGCGCCCCCCTGACCGACACCGGGCTCCCGGCCCCCCGGCAGCGGCTGACGCTGGCGATGCTCAAGCCTGGGGCACCGGTGCGGGCGATCCGCTCAAGGCTGCGGTCCGTGCTGCGCGAGGTCCACGTGACGACACGGCAGCTCACGGCCGCCGACTGCGACCGGCTCTACCCCGACGCCTACGGCGCCTCCTTCGTCGCCGAGCGCACCGACTACCTCACCAGCGGTAGCGTGCAGGTCGTGGTACTGGCCGGCGGACCGGACGCGGTCCAGGCCGGTGCGGTCCTCAAACGGATGGTGCGCGCGGACCTGGGGGCCGGAGCGCTGGTCAACCACCTGCACATGCCCGACAACCCGGCCGAGGCCCTGGCCGACATCGCGCAACTGGCGGGCTGGCACGTACTGGAAGAGGTCTACCGACGATGGGAAAGCAGTGATCAGCGAGGGGTCGCCGCCCGCCTGGCGGGCTACCGGGCTCATCTGGGACCAGGGTGCGGCGCTGCTGGAGTGGTCGGCCCCCAGCGGGGGCAGCCCCAGGACGAGCCCGCTGAACACCGGGTCTGACCTGGCCTTCGCCGTGGGGACCGACCGGCGCTGCATCGGGGTGTGGCGCGCGGGACGCCGCCGCCCCTGCCCGGTGTCGGCCGCACTGGACCCGGCCGTGCGCTACGTGCTGTGTCCGCTCTGCCAGGCCGCGGACCGCGCCGACTCCATCGCGGCCGACACCCGCCTGCACGACCCGCGGCCCTTCGCGGTCTACCTGGCCCACCACGGCAGTGCCGTCAAGGTCGGCATCACCGCGTGCGAGCGCGGCGACGCCCGCCTGCTGGAGCAGGGAGCGCTGGCCTCCGCCATCCTCTCCACCGGGACACTCACCGCCGCCCGCCGGGCCGAGAACCTCCTCAGCACGGCCCTCGGCCTGCCCGACAGGATGAGCGCGGTACGCAAGTGGCAGGCCCGCACCCGCCCCGGGACCGCCGACCAACGTGCCGCCGAGCTGCTCGCCACCGCCGAACGCGCCGCCCAACTGACATGGCCGCAGGGCCAGGACCGGTGCACACCGCAGGTGGTGGACCACGCAGCGGCCTACAACCTGCCCGGCGGCGGGCTGCAGCCGGATGCCGTCATGCTGCCGCTCACCCCCGGGGCGGTGATCAGCGGGCGGATCGCCTGCCGGATCGGCACCGATCTGTACCTGGACACCGCCCCGGGGGTCGTCCATTTGGATACCCGGCTGCTGGCCGGATGGGCTCTGGCCCGGGCCGAACCCGGCACCGCGCCGACCGCCGCCCTCGCCGCCCTCGCACAGCCCAGCCACCAGGAGGAACAGGATGCGCTCTTCTGACCCGTCCGCACTGGTCACCGTGGTCGAGGGGATGCCGGGGGCGGGCAAGACCACCGTGCTCTCCGCCCTGGCCCGGGCCGGCCGCACCGTCCTGCCCGAGTACACCACCCCGGCAGGAGACCTCCTTGACCACGACCGGCACCCCCGTCACGACGACGAGGACAGCCATCTGGCGAACTGGCTGCGCAAGGCCGACCACCTGCGCGGCCGCTCGGGGCCGGTGTGGGTGGACCGGGACTGGCTCACCGCCCTGGCCTGGGCGGCGAGCACCAGCGGCCTGACCGAGCGTGCCGACTGGGCCTACCGCCACCTCACCACCGGACGGCTGATACCACCGCACCGGTGGATCATCCTGGACTTGCCGCCGCACATCAGCCTCCAGCGCCGGGCCCAGCGCCTCCACCCTGGGCACCCGTGGTCCGATCCCGCGGTCCTGGAACGGCTGCGCACCTTCTACCTCGATCCCCCCACCCACCTGGCCACGGCGCATCCGGGGCTGACCGAGTTGGTCGCCGCCATCCCGCGGCAGCGGGTGGACGCCATCGCGTCGACAGCCCAGCTGGCCAGCGCGGTCGATGCGGTGGGCGCACGGTGAACGCCCCGGTTGTGGCCATTGCCCTGCACGACGGCTACTTCAGTGCTGCGACCGGAGCCGGCCGCAGCAACCAGGCCCTGATCACCGCCGTCGCCCACGCCCTGACCCCCGGCGTCCACCTGGTCCTGCTGCCCGTCGGCCTGCACCCCACCAGCCCCGAGTACGCGCCCACCGCCCACCGGGACATCCTCAACCGCCTCGCCGACGTCCCCCACCAGGTCACCACTCTGGACAACGGCACCGCCGGACAGCAGCGCTTCGGCGACCTGACCGCCTTCGAGCACCTGGACCACCACGCCGCCGAGGTGATCAACCCGCTGATGCGCCGTCACCCGCAAGGGCTGCTGATCGCCATCGACCAGCCCTTCGCCGGACTCGGCCCTCTGCTCGCCGCTCCGCCCGGATGGCGGCTGCTGTACCTGCCGCGCTCCAGCGCCGACCACCATGCCGACCCTAAGCGCGCTGCCTGGGAACAACACGGACTCGACAGCTGGTCCGCTCTGGGGGCCGCGTTCGGCGCGATCAGCACCCACATGCGCACCCTGCTGACCGGCAAAGGCGTCCCGGCCGAGCAGATCATCGACGTTCCCGGCGGCCTGACCGCCGCCGACCACATCCCGCTGACCGCCGCCCCGCCCCTGCCCGACCAAGCCGAGGGCGGATTCCTGCTCAGCATGGGCCGCGCCCAGCCCTACAAGGGCTTCGAAGACCTCCTGGACGCCCTCGGCCACCTCGCCGACACCGGCGTGCGCCTGCCGCACCTGATGCTGGCTGCGGTCACCGACGGCCCCACCACTACCTACCAGCAGCACCTTCGCCGACGCGGGAGCACGCTCGGACTATCGGCGACGCTGTGGACCCGCTTCGACCCCGGTCTGCCCGGACTACTCCACCACCCGGCGCTGCGGGCGGTCGTCGTCCCCTCGCGCAGCGAACCACTGGGCCGTATCCCGCTCGAAGCCTTCGCCGCCGGCGCCGGACCGGTCGTGGCCACCACCGCCGGCGGCCTGGCCGAGACCGTCATCGACGGCATCACCGGCTACAGCGCCGCCCCGGGCGACCCGCACTCCCTCGCTCGGGCCGTCGGCCGCGCCCTGACCGCGCCCGCGGCCGAGGTCGCGCGACTGCGCCAGGCCGGAGAACAGCTGGTCGCCGGGCGCAACTACACGAGTTGCATCACCGGGGTACTGGCCGCCCTGTCGCCCTGGGCGACCGGGGCCGCGGCGGCGCAGCCGTAGAGCGTCAGCGCGACCTGGGCGGCGGCAGCCGCCTGGGCGCGGCCCGGATCAGCCCAGCCCAGCAGGTCAGCAGCCTCGCCCAGCGGCACCCACACCCGCGGGTACACCTGGCCGTTGTCCGGGTCAGGGGTCGCCGGGAGCCACTGGTCCACCCGGGCCGCGACCCGCAGCTGCGCGAACGGCTCACCAGTGTCGGGGCGCACTTCCTGGTAGCCGAGCGGAACGACATCGCACAGCGTCACGTCGGCCTCCTCCAGCACCTCGCGCTCCAGCGTCGCCTGCCAGTCGACGTCGACGTCTTCCGGAGTGCCGCCCGGCAGGTTCCAGCCGCCGGGCATCTCCAGCAGCAGAACCCGGGCGTCCTCGTCCACGATCCACGCGTACACCTGACGCACCGGCAGAACCTCGGGAGCCGGCCAGGAGCGGTGCCACAGAAAGCTCGTCACGCCGAGCCACAGTAGTCTCCCCGAGCACCGTCCGACGCACGATCGTACCGAGCGTCACCCGATAAGAGCGCCGCCGATCACCTGGCGGCAATGCGCGCCATTCAAGGCTGTCCGCGCGACGAATAACCGAGCCAAGTGACGCCTCGCGCCGCAGGTCCCTACCTTGAGCCGGTGAGCGTGGACAGGAGCGACGGAAGGATGCCAATGCTCGTAGCACGGTCGCGGACCTGTTGCTCCGAGAGGTCGAACCGGGCGGCGATGGCCGCGACCGGCAGCCCGTAGAACACCAGGGTGCGCAGGTCGTCGTTCGTCATGGCATCGGCATCGTCGGCACGCGGTACAGAGTCAGTCATGGTCGCCTCCCTGACCGTGGGTTTGAGCGGCCCACCCTACGCAGACCACGCGCGATACCTCCTGGCGGGGTCAGGCCGCTGACTGGACCGCCCGCTTTGCGCCCGATCACCACGCGCTCGGTCGCGGGTCCCACTCCGCGTCCAGGTCCAGCAGCTCGTGCATCCTGGGGGACGCACGGCCGATGACTCGGGGCAAGATCCGCGAGTACATCACCCTGTAGCAAAACAGTCAGCGTCAGGTGCCTGAGCGGCCCACCGACGCTGACTGCTTCACTTCCCCTGATCAGGAGGACATTGCACCCTCGAAGCACACCTGTTCAAAGGTGTGCTCGACGGCGGCCCTGATCACTCCGCGCACCTGAATCTCGGTACCACCGTGCGGTCGCACCTCGCGTCGATACTGCGCTCCCCGGATAGTGAAACGTTCCGCCTCGAACTCCCACACCCAACGGCCGGCCATCGCCAGCGGCTCGTAAGCGAGGCTGCCGTCAGGGTGGTAGGCGGCCGTGGCGCTGTAGACAAACTGGCGGTCGGGCAGGCGGGTCCAGACGGTGCCAGTTCCCGCAGGCCGGGGGCACTCCACCGGGCCGACCGCACCCCGGGCACGGATCGCCTCGTCGGACCGTCCTTCGGCACGCAGCATTGCGATCTCCGCAGCGTGATCGTCATCCCACTGCCAGGCCACCTGTTGGGCCACGTTGCGATCGGCGAACAGGTGGGTACGCCCGCGCAGCGTGAGTGCGTAGACGTTGCGTCCGGACGCCTCGGCTGCGGGGAGAGCCGGGCTGGAGTCTGTCCAACCTTCGTCCATAAGGGCCTGGTACTGGCCGCGCAAGTCGTTTCCGAGCTCGGCCAGGCCGGTTTCTCTGAGGAAGCCCGGCAGAGGTGCGCTCGGGTTCATGGCCCACTCGATCGCGGCGATGACCTCGCCGTCCAGGGCGTCGAGCAGATGGCCGTAGCGATCGACGGTCGTGGTGATCGACTCATGCCCAAGGCGGGCCTGGATGGCGGGCAGCGGCACCTTCGCGGCGATGAGCCAAGAGGCGTGGGAATGGCGGATGTCGTGAATGCGCGGCTGCTTGAAAAGGCCGTAGAGCTCGGCAGCCTTCTCGATGGCAGGCACCCAGCGGAGGCGGCGGAAGGTCCCAGGGTCCCACCTGCCGCCCTCTGGGCCCGTGAAGAGCAACTCGTTCTGCTTCTTACCGCGCGCCCGCAGCTTCAGCTTCTGCCAGTACCGCTCTGTGATGACGATGGTGCGCCGGCTCCGCCGTGTCTTGGGGGCGCCCAGGATCGGCTTACCGTCCCCGTCGTGCTTCCAAGCACGGGAGATCCGGATGGCGGGCCGGCCGTTGCGCCGGATCAGGTCCTTGGGCCACAGGGCAGTGAGCTCGCCCCAACGCGCTCCGGTCTCGGCGAAGCCCTCCGCAAGATCCTTGGCGTCCTCGGCTATGCACTCGAAGATCCAGCCGAACTCCTCCCGTTCGAGGAAGGTCGTATCGTCCTCGGTCTGGTCTGCGTCCGGACGCGGAAGGCTGGAGTTCGCGCAAGGGTTCGTCTCCCGCAGCGAGGGCTCTGCATCGACTGCTGCTTGCAGGATCGAGTGCAACAGGCCGTGCTGGTTGCGGACGGTCTTGGACTTGAACTTCGTCCGCGGCTTCCGGTCCTTCGGGTCGTGGGGCGCGAGAGCTCCGGACGAGAGGTCGTTAACCCAGTCCTGCACCATGCCGCTGGTGATGGAGCCTTCGCCTTCGCGGACGGTGAGGTGCTTGAACCAGGGCGACATGTTGTCGGTGACCAGCTTCTTGTACTTCGCCTTGGTGTCGTCCTGGGCGGCCGCGCGCTTGTCGATGACCTTGAAGGCGAACGCCTCGAACATCTCGTCCTGCGGGCGAACGTCCGCAACGAACCCCTGGCCCTTGATCCACCCGGGAGGCCACTGCTCGCCGTACCCCTTGACCAGATCCTTGAACCGGATCGCCGCGTCCTCGGCGTCGAAGAACTCCCACTGCCGCTCCCCGTCGCGGGAACCGCCGGCATACCACCGCACGACGTAGCTGACTTCTCCGCCCTTGCGGGACCGGGGCTCGATGAATGCCATACCGGCGACCGTAAGCGATCACCGATACCCACCCTCAGCGAGAAGAGCCCTCGCCGGTCGCTACAACCGCAGGTCAGGTGGTTCTCATATACGTAGCGAGATGAACCGATCACAGTTCGACTGAGGCGGGCAACACAGCCGAAGCCGTAGGGAGCAACCGAGCACCCGTATCCTCCGCAGCTCGCCGACACGCCGAACCGCATGAGGGGCGGGTGGCCTTCTTCCGCACCGTGACGGGCGTAGTCCTGCCGCACGGATGGGCCCGCGCCACACCCGTTGCCCCATCCGTAACCACTCGGTAACCACTAAGAACGAAAGGAGACCCCCACCTCCCCACGTTTCCGCAGGTCAGAGAGGGTCTCCTGTTGTGGAGCCTAGGGGAGTCGAACCCCTGACATCCGCCATGCAAAGACGGCGCTCTACCAACTGAGCTAAGGCCCCTCAGCGGGACCTGTCGGAACCGCCGCGCACTAGGGTACCGGTTCCCGGAGACAATCCTGACCTCGATTGTTCCGGGTCCGGCCCCGGCCCGGAACCGGCCGGGCCGTCAGCGGACCGGACCGTCAGCGGGCGCCGACCGGGACCGCGTCCGTCGCCTCGGTCCACAGGTCCTGCTCGGCGCGGTCCGCCTGGACCTGGCGGTACACGAAGTACCCACCAAGAGCAGCCAGGACTACCAGGAGAAGCTTCTTCACCGCGCGACCTCGTCCTTCTGTGCCGGTACTGGAACGGCGGCAGCCGGGAGGGGCTGCCGTCCTTCCGGCCGATGATACACACCTGGTAGGCGGGGCAGGACGGGCTGCACTCGGGGCCCCACCGCACCGGGTTGACGTGGTATCAGCTGTTCCGCGGGGCCGGGCGGTCCTCCGGCAGCCGGACGACCGCCCTGCCGCCGTCCAGGTCCACCCGGGTGCGCGGCGGGGCGCCGTCGCCCTGGTCGTCCCGCAGCATCAGCGAGCTCTTCCGCTCGTCCAGCTCGCGCTGCTTGCCGGCCGCGAAGGTGGCGTGCAGCTGCTCGAAGCCGGTGGCGGAGATCTGCCCCTCCCGCCCCGTCCCGCGCCAGGGGATCCACCGGGCCCGCCCGGCCCGCAGCGCCAACTGGTCGACCAGCGCGAGCAGCGCCAGCAGGCAGACCAGACCGGGGATCGTCATCGCGAACAGGGCGGGCATCGCATCCTCCGACAGTGAGCTGACGGGTGAAAGCAGCGGAGGCGGACACCGTTTCCGATGTCCGCCTCCGAGTGCGGTGGACCTAGGAGGACTTGAACCTCCGGCCTCTTCCTTATCAGGGAAGCGCTCTAACCGTCTGAGCTATAGGTCCGCGCTGCGTTGCGTTGAAAGATTAGCGCACCTATGCCGATCTGCCCAAATCCGTTCGCAGCCCCCGTAGCGGCGGGCTGCGAACGGTCCGCGGAGGGGCTACTCCTCCTCCGCGAGGGTCAGCTCGACACCGCCGGTGATGCCGGCGGCGGTGTTGTAGATGAAGGAGCCCAGCGTCGCCAGGGCCGTCATCAGCACCACGTCGATCACCGCGACCAGGGCGGTGAAGGTGAGCACATTGCCGAAGGACAGGTACGACTGGAGGTCGAACCCGCCGGTGGTGTCGGACCCGGTGGCCTGCTTCAGGGTGCCGCCGATCGAGCTGAACACGCCGGCGGTGTCCAGCACCATCCACAGCAGCGAGACGCCCACCACCGTGACGATGCCCATCGCGATGGACAGCAGGAAGCTGACCTTCATCACCGACCAGGGGTCGGTGCGGGAGACCCGCAGCCGCGCCCTGCGGGTCCGGCCGGACGGCGGCGCCGCGGGCCCGGCGGCGGGCCCTCCGGAACGCCTGGTGGCCGCGGGCGCGGCAGCGGCGGCGGGGGACGCCACGGCCGGCGGCACCCGGGTACCGGCCGCGGGCGTCGCCTGGCCCTTCTGGTACGTCGTCGGCGTCGAGTAGCCGGACCGCTCCGGGGCCGCCGGAGCCACGGCCGGGGTCGCGGTGGCCTGCTGGCCCTGCGCCCCGCCCTGGCGGCGGCGCGGGTTGCCGCCGCCACCGCCACCTCCGCTGCCGCCGCCCACGGCGGGCGCGCGCGGCGGCGTGCCCCCCGTGACCGTCGGCATCATCGACGTCGTCCCGGCAGCGTTCGGGCCGGCCTGTCCAAATCCCGGAGTGCGGTCGGCAGGATTGCCTGCCGCACCGCCCGGGGGCGCACCCGGTCCCTGCCGCCCCGCGGCGGCGCCGCCGGCACCACCTGCCGCGCCGTTGGCTCCACTCACCCTGGTCCTCCCGCAATTCCCCGCCGGCACCGGTCGGTGCTGGTCCGTGTCCTTGTGTCAGTCGACTCGCAGCCGGTGCGGCGACTAGTCGGACGAAGCGTCCGCCTCTTCGCCGTCCCCGTTGTCGACTGCCCCGGACCCTGCGCCGGCACCATCGGACTCCGCTGCCGCGGTGTCCTCGGTGCCGTCCTCGCCGTTCTCGTCCAGGTCGTCCTCACCGGCTCCCTCGGCGTTGCGGGCGATGCCGACGACGGCGTCCCGCTTACCCAGGTTGATCAGTTGGACGCCCATGGTGTCACGACTGGTTTCACGAACTTCGGCAACCCGGGTGCGAATCACTCCGCCGCCCAGGGTGATTGCCAGGATTTCGTCCGTTTCCTCCACAACCAGCGCTCCGACCAGGGTGCCCCGGTCCTCGACGATCTTGGCTGCCTTGATCCCCAGCCCACCACGTCCCTGAACACGGTACTCGTCCACCTTGGTCCGTTTGGCGTAACCGCCGTCGGTCGCGGTGAACACATAGGTACCGGGACGGATGACGTTCAGCGAGAGCAGTTCGTCGCCCTCACGGAAACTCATACCCTTCACACCCGAGGTGGCCCGGCTCATCGGCCGCAGCGCCTCGTCGGTCGGGGTGAACCGGATCGCCTGGGCCTTCTTGCTGACCAGCAGCAGGTCGTCCTCGGCGGACACCAGCACCGCGCCGATCAGCTCGTCGTCGCGGCCCTCCTCGTCGGTGCGCAGGTTGATCGCGATCAGACCGCCGGAGCGCGGCGAGTCGTAGTCCTTCAGCGGAGTCTTCTTCACCAGGCCCTCGCGGGTGGCCAGGATCAGGTACGGGGCGGCCTCGTAGGTGCGCACCGCCATCACCTGGGCGATGTGCTCGCCCGGCTGGAACGCCAGCAGGTTGGCCACGTGCTGGCCGCGGGCGTCGCGGCCGGCGTCCGGCAGCTCGTAGCCCTTGGCCCGGTAGACCCGGCCCTTGTTGGTGAAGAACAGGATCCAGTTGTGCGTGGTGGTCACGAAGAAGTGGTCGACGATGTCGTCCTGCTTCAGCTGGGCGCCGCGCACGCCCTTGCCGCCGCGCTTCTGCGAGCGGTAGAGGTCGCTGCGGGTGCGCTTGACGTACCCGCCGCGGGTGATGGTGACGACGATGTCCTCTTCGGCGATGAGGTCCTCGACCGACATGTCCCCCTCGTAGGGGATCAGCGTGGAGCGGCGGTCGTCCCCGTACTTCTCCACGATGACCGCCAGCTCCTCGGCGATGATCGCGCGCTGCCGGTCCGGGGAGGCCAGGATCGCGTTGTACTCGTTGATCTTGGCCATCAGCTCGTCGTACTCGGCCGTGATCTTCTGGTGCTCCAGCGCGGCCAGCCGGCGCAGCTGCATCTCCAGGATCGCGTTGGCCTGGATCTCGTCGATCGACAGCAGCGCCATCAGGCCCCGGCGGGACTCCTCGACCGTCTGCGAGCGCCGGATGGTGGCGATGACCTCGTCGATCGCGTCCAGCGCCTTGAGCAGCCCGCGCAGGATGTGGGCCCGCTCCTCGGCCTTGCGCAGCCGGAAGGTGGTGCGCCGGACGATGACCTCGACCTGGTGGTTGACCCAGTGCCGGATGAAGGCGTCGATCGCCAGCGTCCGCGGCACCCCGTCGACCAGGGCCAGCATGTTGGCGCCGAAGTTGGTCTGCAGGTCGGTGTGCTTGTAGAGGTTGTTCAGCACCACCTTGGCGACCGCGTCGCGCTTGAGCACGATCACCAGGCGCTGCCCGGTCCGGGACGAGGACTCGTCGCGGACGTCGGCGATGCCGCCGACCCGGCCGTCCTTCACCAGGTCGGCGATCTTCAGCGCCAGGTTGTCCGGGTTGACCTGGTAGGGCAGCTCGGTGATCACCAGGCACTGGCGGCCCTGGATCTCCTCGACCTCGACCACCGCGCGCATGGTGATCGAGCCGCGACCGGTGCGGTAGGCGTCCTCGATGCCGCGGCGGCCGACGATCAGCGCGCCGGTGGGGAAGTCCGGGCCCTTGATCCGCTCGATCAGCGCCTCCAGCAGTTCCTCGCTGGAGGCGGTCGGGTTGTTCAGGTACCACAGCGCGCCGGAGGCGACCTCGCGCAGGTTGTGCGGCGGGATGTTGGTGGCCATGCCGACCGCGATCCCGGTGGCGCCGTTGACCAGCAGGTTGGGGAACCGGGCCGGCAGGACGTCCGGCTCCTGCGAGCGGCCGTCGTAGTTGGCGGAGAAGTCGACGGTCTCCTCGTCGATGTCCCGCATCATCTCCATGGCCAGCGGCATCATCTTGCACTCGGTGTAGCGCATGGCCGCCGCCGGGTCGTTGCCCGGAGAACCGAAGTTGCCGTTGCCGTCCACCAGCGGCATCCGCAGCGACCAGGGCTGCGCCAGGCGCACCACGGTGTCGTAGATCGACGTGTCGCCGTGCGGGTGGTAGTTGCCCATGACGTCGCCGACGACGCGGGCGCACTTGTAGTAGCCCTTCTCCGGGCGGTAGCCGCCGTCGTACATCGCGTAGAGCACCCGGCGGTGGACCGGCTTGAGGCCGTCCCGGACCTCGGGCAGGGCGCGGCTCACGATGACGCTCATGGCGTAGTCGAGGTAGGAGCGCTGCATCTCGCTCTCGAGCTCGACCTGCTCGATCCGCAGGTTGCCCTCGACCGGGGCGGTCTGCCCCTCGGCTGCGTCGCCCTCGGGGCCCTCGGGCGTGGTGGGGTTGTCGTCGTCGACCACTGCTGGTCAGTTTCCTCTCGTGCGTGCTGCCAGGGACCGTCTGACGTGCTCGTACTGCCGAGCGGCCGTCACACGTCCAGGAAGCGGACGTCCTTGGCGTTGCGCTGGATGAAGGAGCGGCGGGCCTCGACGTCCTCGCCCATCAGGATGGAGAACAGGTCGTCCGCGCGGGCCGCGTCCTCCAGGGTGACCTGGCCGAGCAGCCGGTGGTCCCGGTCCATGGTGGTGACCCGGAGCTCCTCGGCGTTCATCTCGCCGAGGCCCTTGAAGCGCTGGATCGCGTCGTCCTTGGGCAGCTTGCGGCCGGCCGCGCGGCCGGCGGCGATCACCGCGTCGCGCTCGGGGTCCGAGTAGACGTACTGGACGTCGTCCTTGCCCCACTTGATCTTGTACAGCGGCGGCCGGGCCAGGAAGACGTAGCCGCCCTCGATCAGCGGCCGCATGAACCGGAACAGCAGGGTGAGCAGCAGGGTGTTGATGTGGTGGCCGTCGACGTCGGCGTCGGCCATCAGCACGATCTTGTGATAGCGCAGCTTGGAGACGTCGAAGTCGTCGTGGACGCCGGTGCCGAAGGCCGAGATCAGCGCCTGCACCTCGGTGTTCTGCAGGACCTTGTCGATCCTGGCCTTCTCCACGTTGAGGATCTTGCCGCGGATCGGCAGGATCGCCTGCACCCGCGGGTCGCGGCCCTGCTTGGCGGAGCCGCCGGCCGAGTCGCCCTCGACGATGAAGATCTCGCACTCGGAGGGGTCCTTGGACTGGCAGTCCGAGAGCTTGCCGGGCAGCGAGGCGGTCTCCAGCAGACCCTTGCGACGGGTCAGGTCGCGCACCTTGCGGGCGGCGACGCGGGCCGTGGCCGCGGTGATGGACTTGCGGATGATGTCCGCGGCCTCCACCGGGTTGCGGTCCAGCCAGTCGTTGAGGTGCTCGTGGACCACCTTCTGCACGAAGGTCTTGGCCTCGGTGTTGCCCAGCTTGGTCTTGGTCTGGCCCTCGAACTGCGGCTCGCCCAGCTTGACGCTGATGATCGCGGTCAGGCCCTCGCGGATGTCCTCGCCGGTGAGGTTCTCGTCCTTCTCCCGGAGCAGCTTCTTGTCGCGCGCGTAGCGGTTGATCAGACCGGTCAGCGCGGCCCGGAAGCCCTCCTCGTGGGTACCGCCCTCATGGGTGTGGATGGTGTTGGCGAAGGAGTACACGCCCTCGCTGTACGCCGTGTTCCACTGCATCGCGATCTCGGCCGAGATGGTGCGGCCCTTGTCCTCCGCCTCGAAGGCGATGACGGTGGGGTGGATCACGTCTCCCTTGCGGGAGTTGAGGTAGGTGACGAAGTCGGAGATGCCGCCCTCGTAGTGGTACGTCACGGTGAACGGCTTGCCGTCGTCGTCGACGTGGTCCGGACGCTCGTCGGTCAGCGAGATGGTGAGGCCCTTGTTGAGGAAGGCCATCTCCTGGAAGCGCCGCGACAGGGTGTCGAAGGAGTACTCGGTGGTCTCGAAGATGTCGCCGTCGGCCCAGAAGGTGACCGTGGTGCCGGTCTCGTCGGTCTCCTCGTGGCGCTCCAGCTCGGCCGTGGGGGCACCCAGCTTGTAGTCCTGGGTCCAGCGGTAGCCGTCGGTCCGGATCTCCACCGCGAGGCGCTGCGACAGCGCGTTCACCACGGACACGCCGACGCCGTGCAGACCGCCGGAGACGGAGTAGCCGCCGCCGCCGAACTTGCCGCCCGCGTGCAGCACGGTCAGCACCACCTCGACGGCCGGCTTCCCCTGGCCGGGGACGATGCCCACCGGGATGCCGCGGCCGTTGTCGGTGACCCGGACCGCACCGTCGGAGAGGATGGTCACCCCGATGGTGTCGGCGTGCCCGGCGAGGGCCTCGTCCACCGCGTTGTCCACGACCTCGTAGACCAGGTGGTGCAGGCCGCGCTCGCCGGTGGAGCCGATGTACATGCCGGGGCGCTTGCGGACCGCGTCCAGACCCTCCAGCACGGTGATCGCGCTGGCGTCGTAGGACGAGTTGTTCTCCGAGAGCGAGCCGGAGGATGGTGCGAGGGCTTCCAACACCTCCGCGACCTCTTCGGTCACGGGCGCTGCGGCAGCGGCGGCCTCGGCGGACAGGTTTTCGGGGGTCTGGCTGGGGTCGCCGGAATCGGCCACGAAGCGCCCTTTCTGGCACAGCTCGGGCCGTCTCCGTACCCCGTGGGTGGGACCGGAGCGGCCTCGGCACTCGACTCAGTCACTGCTACGTCACCGCAAGCGGCGAATTCTTCCTCCAGTGTACCGGTGCGACCGACACTCATGGGCCTTTGGCGGCCCCTGGCTTCCCCCGTGCCGCACGAAATCCGGGCGGATTGTCTCCACCACACGCCCGGGGGGCGAGATGCGCTCACATGGGCACTCAGCCGGTCCGGCCGGTCACCCGCCGGTCACCCCCAGGTGTCACCCGGACCCTTGCTCCCCGGGGCCCTCAGCCGACCGTAGGAACGCGTGGGTCCCGCGGGCCCCTGGACTTTGATCAGCTTCACCGTGCCGTGGCCCAGCTCCTCGTTCAGCTTGCGCACCAACTGGGGTGCCAGCAACCGGATCTGGGTGGCCCAGGCGGTGGAGCTGCAGCGCACCGACAGCACCCGGTCGTCCTCGGAGTAGTGCTCCGGCTCGCAGTGCGCCGCCAGGTCCCGTCCGACGATCTGCGGCCAGCGGCCCATCACCCCGCCCACCGCCGCCGGGGCCTCCCAGCCGCGCTCGGCCACCAGCCGGCTGATCGCGGCGCCCAGCGGCTGCGGGTCGCGGCCGTCCGCACGCGCGCCGGAGCGCAGGCCGGTGCGCCGGGCCTCCTTCTTCTGCCGCACATGGTCGCCGCGCAGCCGCGCCTGCTCCTTGGCGTTGCGCAGCGCCACCCGGGCCAGATCCACGCCGGACAGCTGCGGCTCGCCCGCCCCACTGCCTTCTCCGGTCGAATCGCTCACAGCGGACTCACTCTCCCCAGCTTGGGGAAGCAAGCCTACGAGGCCCCACGGACATCAGCAGACATCAGGGGATCCGGTTGACCTCACCGCTCGCCACCGAGTAGCGGCTCCCCGCCAACGCCTGCGGCACGTCCTCCGGCACCGCCGCGGTGACCAGCACCTGCTCACCGCCGGCCACCAGCTCCGCCAACCGCTCCCGGCGCCGGGTGTCCAACTCGGCGAAGACGTCGTCCAGGATCAATACGGGTTCGCCGCCGTCGGCCCGGAGCAGCTCGTACGAGGCCAGCCGCAGCGCCAGCGCGTACGACCAGGACTCACCGTGGCTGGCGTAGCCCTTCGCGGGCAGTTCGCCCAGCTGCAGCCCCAGCTCGTCGCGGTGCGGGCCGACCAGGGTCACCCCGCGCTCCAGCTCCTGCTTGCGGGCCACTCCCAGTGCCCCCAGCATCGCCGCGTACAGGGGGTCCCGGCCGCCGCCCAGCGGCACGCCCTCCCCCATCGAGCTGCGGTACTCCAGCCGGGTCGGACCGCCGCCCGGCGCCAGCTCCTCGTAGGCGCCGCGGACCAGCGGCTGCAGCGCGATGACCAGGTCCAGCCGCTGCGCCAGCAGCTCGGCGCCGGCCCTGGCCAGGTGCTCGTCCCAGACGTCCAGGGTGGACAGCTGCGCCTTGGCGCCCGCCCGGCGCGCCATCGCGGCGCTCTTCAGCAGCGCGTTGCGCTGCTTCAGCACCCGCTCGTAGTCCTGGCGCACGCCCGCGAGCCGGGGCGCGCGGGCGACCAGCAACTCGTCCAGGAAGCGCCTGCGCTCCCCCGGGTCGCCCTTCACCAGGCTCAGGTCCTCGGGGGCGAACAGCACGGTCCGCAGCAGGCCGAGGACGTCCCGGGGGCGGACGTTGTCGGAGCGGTTGATCCTGGCCCGGTTGGCCCGGCCCGGGTTCAGCTCCAGCTCGACCAGGGTCGGCCGCTGCTCGCGGACCACGCTGGCCCGGATCACCGCCCGTTCGGCGCCCAGCCGCACCAGCGGGGCGTCACCGGCGACCCGGTGGCTGGCCAGGGTGGCGACATAGCCGACCGCCTCCACCAGATTGGTCTTCCCCTGGCCGTTGGGCCCGGTGAACGCGGTGACGCCCGGATCGAGGGGAACCTCGACCCGGGCGTAGGAACGGAAGTCGGCCAACGACAGATGCGCGACGTGCATGCTCTGGACTCGTCAGCCTTCTTCTCGTCAACTCTGCCGGCAGTGAAGGGTGTTACTTGTTCTCGACCGCGTGGCCGCCGAACTGGTTGCGCAGTGCGGCGATCATCTTCATCTGCGGGGAGTCGTCCTGGCGCGAGGCGAAGCGGGCGAACAGGCTGGCAGTTCGGCGCCGTGCTTCTCGTCGTCGGTCCAGCGGGAGTTGCCGCCGTCCACGACGATGTCGCCGGGCTCCAGCAGCTCGCCCAGTTCGTCCACGGTGTCCTGGGTCGGGCCGCCCGGGCGCAGGGACCCATACGCGTGAGCCGGCTCTGACCTCAGCCCGACAACCGCACCGGCATACTCCAGCTCTCTCAGCCGGACAACCGCACCGGCATGATGAGGTACTTGTACGCCTCGTCCGCCTCGGCGTCCGGCGCGTGCTTCCCGCTGAGCAGGGCCGGCTTGGTCGAGGTGGTGAAGCTCAGCTGGGCCACGGCGGCGTCGATGGCCGCCAGGCCGTCCAGCAGGTAGGCCGGGTTGAAGGCGATCGAGATGTCGTCGCCCTCCAGGTCCGCCTCGACCCGCTCGGTGGCCTGGGCGTCGTCGCCGGAGCCGGCCTCCAGGGTGAGCACGCCCTGCTCGAAGCTGAGGCGCACCGGGGTGTTCCGCTCGGCGACCAGCGAGACGCGCTTGACCGCCTCCACGAACGCCGGGGTGGGCACGGTGGCCACCGAGTTGAACTCGGTCGGGAACAGCGCCCGGAACTTGGGGAACTCGCCCTCCAGCAGCCGGGTGGTGGTGCGCCGGCCGGCCCCCTCGAAGCCGATCAGCCCCTCGCCCTTGCCGCTGCTCGCCAGGGCGATGCTGACGACGTCACCGGCGCTCAGCGACTTGGCGGTGTCCAGCAGCGTCTTGGCGGGCACCAGGGCGACCGCGGAGAGGCCCTCCTGCTCCGGCTTCCACATCAGGTCGCGGACGGCGAAGCGGTAGCGGTCGGTGGCGGCCAGGGTGACCCGGTCGCCCTCGATCTCCACCCGGACACCGGTCAGCACCGGCAGGGTGTCGTCGCGGCCGGCCGCGGTGGCCACCTGGGCGACCGCGGCGGCGAAGGCGTCGCCGGGCACGGTGCCGGAGACGGTGGGCATCTGCGGCAGCGCGGGGTACTCGTCCACAGGCAGGGTGGGGAGTGTGAATCGCGAGCTGCCGCAGACCACGATCACCCGCACGCCGTCGGTGGAGATCTCCACAGGCCTGTTGGGAAGTGAGCGCGAGATGTCGGCCAGCAGCCGGCCGGACACCAGGACCGTGCCCGGCTCCTCGACGTCGGCCTCGGTCTCGACCCGCGCCGAGACCTCGTAGTCGAAGCCGGACAGGCTCAGCTTGCCCTCGTCGGCCGCCAGCAGCAGCCCGGCGAGCACAGGCACCGGAGGCCGTGCCGGGAGGCTGCGCGCGGCCCAGGCCACGGCCTCCGCGAGGACGTCACGCTCGACCCGGAACTTCACCGGTAACCGCCTCCTGTGTGCTGCTGTTCATCGCTTCTTCGTCATGTGTTGCGGGTGGCTCTCGGTTTGAGCCCGTCCCCAGGGTGGGGACCATCCCTGTGGGTGCGGAGTCCGGTGCGAGTGGCCCCGGCCGCTCCCTGTTGCTGGAGACAGTCTGACGCACTCCACCGACAGCGGAGGCAGATGGGGGGAAGACGGCTCGAACCCGTGTCGGGTCGCCGTCATCCACAGATCAAGCGCCCACCTGCTTTTCGATCATCCCCGAGCTCTATACGTGGGGTAGTAGTAGTAGGCCTTGTGGAAACCGTGGATAACCCTGTTCCACCCAGCTCAGACCCGCTTTTCTGTCCACATTGGACCTGTGGGGAACCGGTGGAAAAACTACCCGGGCTGTGGACGTAGCACCCTTCCCCCACAGGGCAGTTGAGTTGTCCCCAGGTTTTCCCCAGCTGCGTCCCCAGGATTGTGCCTGGTTCTCCCCAGCCCCACTGACAACATCGTGTGTCGTCTTTCACTCGGAGAAGTGAAATGTGGATTGATGTTGCCGAACTGTGGACATTGCTGTGGAGAACCCGGCGAAAACTGGGGACAACCGGCCTAGTCCTGGGGACGGCGGGTGGATAACCCTGGCGCCGTGTTGACGGCCCTTCAGTTGTCCACACCCTGTGGACGGTCTCTTCCCACAAGTCCACAGGCAGGTGAGCTGCACGGACAGCTCCATGATGGCCCAGCCTGTGGAGGGATTCTGGATAACTCCGCTCTCCCCAGGGTGTGGACGGGGAAAACCCCTCCGTCCTGTGGACCCGCGCCGCCCCGACTGTTCCTGTTCGAACCAGCAGCACGTCCGTGCGGGCCCCGCCGGAGGCACTGGAGGCACCGGGGACGGCAGAAGGGCCCCGGAGGCGTGCTCCGGGGCCCTTCTGCGACGTGCTGGGGGTCTGTCGACGCGGTGTCAGCTCTTGATGCGGTTGGTCAGCTCGGTGACCTGGTTGTAGATGGAGCGCCGCTCGGCCATCATCGTGCGGATCTTCCGGTCGGCGTGCATCACCGTGGTGTGGTCCCGGCCGCCGAACTGCGCCCCGATCTTGGGCAGGGACAGGTCGGTGAGCTCCCGGCACAGGTACATGGCGATCTGCCGGGCGGTGACCAGGACCCGGCTCCGGGAGGAACCGCAGAGGTCGTCCACGCTCAGGCCGAAGTAGGCGGCGGTCTGCTGCATGATGACCTGCGCGGTGATCTCCGGGCCGGCCTCCTCGCCGCCGGGGACCAGGTCCTTGAGCACGATCTCGGCCAACTGCAGGTCCACCGGCGCCCGGTTGAGGCTGGCGAAGGCCGTCACCCGGATCAGCGCGCCCTCCAACTCCCGGATGTTGCGCGAGATCCGGGAGGCGATGAACTCCAGGACCTCCGGCGGGGCGTTGAGTTGCTCCTGGATCGCCTTCTTGCGGAGGATCGCGATCCGGGTCTCCAGCTCGGGCGGCTGGACGTCGGTGGTGAGCCCCCACTCGAAGCGGTTGCGGAGCCGGTCCTCCAGGGTGACCAGCTGCTTGGGCGGCCGGTCCGAGGAGATCACGATCTGCTTGTTGGCGTTGTGCAGGGTGTTGAAGGTGTGGAAGAACTCCTCCTGGGTCGACTCCTTGCTCTGCAGGAACTGGATGTCGTCGACCAGCAGGATGTCCATGTCGCGGTAGCGCTGCCGGAACCCGTCGCCCTTGTCGTCCCGGATCGAGTTGATGAACTCGTTGGTGAACTCCTCCGAGCTCACGTAGCGCACCCGGGTACCCGGGTAGAGGCTCCGGGCGTAGTGCCCGATGGCGTGCAGCAGATGGGTCTTGCCCAGGCCCGACTCCCCGTAGATGAACAGCGGGTTGTAGGCCTTCGCGGGGGCCTCGGCCACGGCGACCGCGGCCGCGTGGGCGAAGCGGTTGCTGGAACCGATGACGAAGGTCTCGAAGAGGTACTTGGGGTTGAGCCGTGCCGCCGGCTCGTCCTTGCGCGGGAGCGCTGGGGCGCCGCTGGAGCCGCCGCCGGGACGGTTCCTGGGGTGCTCCGGCGGGGTCGGCTCGGGGCGCAGCGAGGGCAGGTGGTCGCCGCCGCCGTCCTCGCGGCCCTGCTCGCCCTGGCGGTGGTCGCCCTGTCGGGGGTCCAGCTGGTGCGGGTCGGCGTGGCGGGGCGAGCCGTGCCGGGGGTCGCGTCCGTCGCGCTCGTCCCGGCTGTCGCGTCCGTCCCGTCCGCCCTGGGCCTCGCCCTGGTGGCCGGGCAGCGGGCGGAAGGGCTCCTCGGCGGCGCGGTGCTGCTCCCAGGGGCGCTGCTGCGGCGGCTGGAGGGCGGCCGGCGGCCACTCGTCCTCGGGGTCGTGCGGTGCCCGGCCGGGGAAGGCGCCCGGGTAGCCGCCGCCGGGACCGCCGGCCGGGACGCCGTAGTAGCCGCCGCGCTCCTGGTAGGGAGGGGCGGGCCGGTCGCCGCGGCGGTCGTAGCCGTAGTCGGCGCCGAAGTCGCGCTGCTGCGGGTAGGAGGAGTACTCGTCGGGCTGCGGGTTCTGCTGCTCGGGCTCGCGCGGCGGCGGGGCCTGCGGCGCAGGGGCCAGCGGGGCGGCGTTGGCGTCCACGATCACGGCGATCCGCATCGGGCGCCCGTACTCGCGGCTCAGCTGCTCGGTGATGGCCGGCAGCAGCCTGCCCTCAAGCACCCCCTTGGCGTAGTCATTGGGGGTGGCCAGCAGCGCGGTGTCCTGCATCAGGCCCATCGGCTGGGTGCTCCGCAGCCACTGGGCGTCCATCGTTTTGACGTCCTGGTCGTTGCCCAGTCGCTCGACGACCCGCGCCCACACGGTCGCAAGGTCGCTGCTGTTATCAGCCACTGGTGCACGCTTTCTCGTTCCACCGGGGCAGGTGGTGGGGGCCGGGGTGGGGAGGACGGGCAGACGGAGTTTGCCAACGGTAGTCAGCGTGGGGCCCGCATTCAAGTTCTTGTCCACAGGCTGTGTACAGCAGTGTCGCAGACCGGGGGCGGGCAGCCGAATGTCCGGGCGCCCGACGGGCTTCGTCATCAGGGTGGTGGCGGGTGGCGGGTGGGCACGTGCGACGCCGTCTCCGGAACGGGCTGGTTTGACCCGTGGACCGGCTTCCGCGTACCGTAACGAGGTCGAGTTGTCGATGGCCGCTGCCGCATGCCCGCGGAATATCCGCACACCACGGCGCGCAGCTACGGGCGTCGTGGATCACCGTACATAACGGTTATGGGGATCGCGCGGACGCACGGTGACGGCTACCGACGCCCCGCCACCCTTCGATTCATCCTGGAGTCCCCCCGTGAGCAAGCGCACTTTCCAGCCGAACAACCGTCGTCGTGCGAAGACCCATGGCTTCCGCCTGCGGATGCGCACCCGTGCCGGCCGTGCGATCCTCGCGGCTCGCCGCGAAAAGGGCCGCGCTCGCCTGTCCGCCTGATCCACCAGGTCATGTCGTGCTGCCTTCCGAACATCGGTTGAGGCGGCGCCAGGACTTCGCGACCGCGGTGCGGCGGGGCCGTCGCGCCGGACGACCGCTCCTGGTCGTGCATCTCAGCGAGAGCAGGGATGTCACGACCGGAGCGCCGTACGGCGAGGGCGATCCCGTGGCCACCACGGACTTGTCGTCAACGGACCCGCACAGCGCCGGGGAGAGACCCTCTCCGGCGCGTGCGGGTTTTGTCGTCAGCAAGGCCGTGGGACCGGCTGTGGTCCGCAACCGCGTGAAGCGTCGCCTGCGTCACCTGATGGCCGCGCGTATCACCGGGCTGCCCGCAGGTAGCCTGATAGTGGTACGCGCGCTGCCCCCTGCCGGGACGGCGGAATTCGCGGACCTGGAACGTGATCTGGATTCCGCACTGCGGAAACTGTCGGCCCCCCGGGGCGGGCGGCCCCGTGGGACCGGTACCGCACCTCCTGATGCATCCTCGCCGATGGGAGCAGGGCAGTGACGTACCTGCTGGTGGCGGTTGTCTGCCTGGCCGGGCTGCTGTTCGGCCGGTACCTCCTGCTGGCCCTGATCAGGCTCTATCAGTGGACGATCAGCCCGCTGCTGGGGCCGGTCTGCCGCTACCACCCCTCGTGCTCGCGCTACGGGTTCGAGGCGATCAGGGTCCACGGCGCCGTCAAGGGCACGGCCCTGACCGCCTGGCGCATCCTGCGGTGCAATCCGTGGAGTGCCGGCGGCGTCGACCATGTTCCAGCGCGCAAGCACCCTGTCTGGCATCGGCGGATGCTCAACGTTCTGTCCCGAGACCTCCCCGTCTCCCCTAAGACCGACGACTTGGGACCCCACACCTCTAGCCGGGCCGATGTGCCGGCTCCCTCGACCAACGCCCAAGGAGCATGACCGTGGGGTTTCTCGACCCGATCCTCGGCCCGCTGTACACAGCCGTCTCGTGGATCATCGTCCAGTTCCATTCGCTGTACAGCCAGGTCTTCAACCCTGACGGCGGCTGGGCCTGGGGTCTGGCGATCGTCTCGCTGGTGATCCTGGTCCGCGCCTGCATGATCCCGCTGACGATCAAGCAGACCAAGTCGATGCGGGCGATGCAGGCGCTGCAGCCCCGGCTGAAGGTCATCCAGGACCGCTACAAGGGCGACCGGCAGAAGCTCGCCGAAGAGCAGATGAAGCTGTACAAGGAGGCGGGCGCCAACCCGGCCTCCAGCTGCCTTCCGCTGCTGATCCAGTCGCCGTTCTTCATGTCGCTGTACGGCGTGCTGAGCAACGTCGCCCACGGCAAGACCGTCGGTGTGATCAACCAGACGCTGCTGAACAGCGCCACCAAGGCGCACATCTTCGGCGCTCCGCTGTCGGCCTCGTTCGTGCACTCCACGCTCACCAGCGTCAAGATCGTCACCGCGGTCATGATCCTGACGATGTGCTTCACGCAGTTCCTGACCACGCGCCAGCTCATGACGAAGAACGTCGACCTCACGGTCAAGACGCCGTACATGCAGCAGCAGAAGATGATGATGTACGTCTTCCCGGTCATCTACATCTTCTTCGGCATCAACATGCCGGTCGGTGTGCTGATCTACATGGTCACCTCCAACCTGTGGACCCTGGGCCAGCAGCTGGTGATCATCCGGCAGAACCCGACCCCCGGCTCGGTGGCCTTCAAGCAGCGCCAGGACCGGCTGAAGGCCGCGGGCAAGCTGAACGCCGACGGCACCCCGGTCAAGGCCGGTCTGGCCTCGCTGGTGAAGGGCGGCAGCGCCCCCGAGGAGGCAGCTCCGGAGGACACCGGGCCGGTGCGCCGCCAGCAGCCCAAGCGGCAGACCAAGGCCCAGCGCCAGAGCGGCGGCTCGGCCGGTGCGGCGGGCTCCGCCGGGACGGCTCCGGCGGACGCCGTGGTCGAGGCGGCCGAGAACACGGCGAAGAGCGGTACGGCGAAGAGCAGCAGCACGCCGCGGAACGGCACCCCGAAGGGTGCGGGCACGGCCGCCGGCAAGGCCGCTGCGCCCAAGCAGACGCCGAACCAGACCCGCGGGCGGGCCAAGACCGGTGGCGGTGGCAGCGCCGCGGGCGGTGGCACCGGCAGCGGTGCCGGGTCCGCACAGAGCGGCGGCCAGAAGCGCACCAACCAGCCCGGCAAGCGCAACCCGCAGCCGGCCGGTCGGCCGAAGAAGAAGTCCTAGTCCCGGGCACGTCCTGGCGACGACTTCCGCACCGATTTCCCCTGTCAGCATCACAGAATCCAAAGGAGTCCACCCGTGACGGAAGGAACCGTGGCACCCGTCCCCAGCGACGAGTCGAAGAGTGCCGCGACGGGCACCGACGTGCTCGGCCACCTCGAGCAGGAGGGTGAGATCGCCGCGGACTACCTGGAGGCCCTTCTCGACATCGCGGACCTCGACGGCGACATCGACATGGATGTGGAGGGCGACCGCGCCTCCGTGTCGATCATCGGCGAGGGGCCCGGGGCGGATCGGAGTCTGCTGCGCCTGGTCGGCCAGGACGGTGAGGTGCTGGAGGCCCTGCAGGAGCTGACCCGGCTCGCCGTGCACCGGGAGACCGGGGAGCGCAGCAGGCTGATGCTGGACATCGCCGGGTTCCGGGCGCGCAAGCGTGCCGAGTTGGCCGAGCTGGGCGCCCAGGCGGCCAAGGAGGCCAAGGAGAGCGGTGAGCCGGTGAAGCTCAAGGCGATGACGCCGTTCGAGCGCAAGGTGGTCCATGACGCCGTCGCTGCGGCCGGGCTGCGGAGCGAGTCGGAGGGCGAGGAGCCGCAGCGGCGCGTCGTGGTGCTGCCGGCTTAGGCGGACTGTTCCACACTGGGACAGGGTGATGTGAACGATGGACGGCCCCGTCTGCGATGTGCAGACGGGGCCGTACTGCCGCGGTGAGGGAAAGGTTCGGCACATGTCGGAGGCGGACGGTCGGTTGGTGGCCGAGGAGTTCTCGAAGGAGCTCCCGGAGGCCCCTGCGGCGGCACGGGCGGTGTTCGGGGACCGCTTCGGGCTGGCGGTGCGCTACGCCGAGTTGCTGGCCGACGCGGGGGTGCGGCGCGGACTCATCGGTCCGCGCGAGGTGCCGCGGTTGTGGGAGCGGCATGTGCTGAACTGCGCGGTGCTGGGCGAGCTGCTGCCGCCGGACGCCTCGCTGTGCGATGTGGGCTCGGGGGCCGGGCTGCCGGGTATCCCGGTGGCGCTGGCCCGCCCCGATGTGCGGATCACCCTGCTGGAGCCGCTGCTGCGACGCACCACCTTCCTGGAGGAGGTGGTGAAGGAGCTGGGGCTGGAGAATGTGACGGTGCTCCGGGGGCGGGCCGAGGAGATGGTCGGCAAGCTGGCGGTCGATGTGGTGACCGCGCGGGCGGTCGCTCCGTTGGACCGGCTCGCCGGATGGGGATTGCCGCTGCTGCGCCCCTTCGGGGAGATGCTGGCACTCAAGGGCGACTCGGCCGCCCAGGAGCTGGTGGACCACAAGGGCGCGCTGGTGAAACTGGGCGCCACCGAGTGGTCGGTGGCGGTGGCCGGCGAAGGTGTGGTGGAGACCCCGACGCATGTGGTGCGGGTCAAGGTGGGGGAGAGTCCGGGTGGCGTCCGGGCGGCGACCCGTCGGGCCCGGGCGGCCCGCAAGGGCGGCCGCGCTCCTGGGCAGTCGGCCGGCGGTGCCAGCCGTGGCAGCTCCAGGCGGCGTCGCTAGCCGTCGTTGGTCGTCGTTGGTCGTCATTCGACAGACCGGAAGGGCCCCTGTTTCACGTGAAACGTGAAACAGGGGCCCTTCCGGTCTCCGGAGTGTCGTTCCGTCATATATCCCCCATAACGGGCATCGTGTTTCACGTGAAACGTCGCTCGCTGCTTCCCGGGATCCTGAGCCGCAGTCGTGGAGCCGCTCAGTTCAGTCGTCGTTTGGGTGAAGATCGGCCATCAACGGGTCCAGAAGGACCACAACCGTCCCCGGGTGTCACCGGCCTGCGCGATGATTTCATCGACAGCCGTGACGGAGAGGGGGGCGATCCCTTGCCCAGCGAGACTCACACCGTAGAGGGGCCACTGCCGGGGCCGCGGGTCCGAAGTGGACGAATGGGGACCGCTGTTTCACGTGAAACAGCGACGCATGAAACACTGGCGCCCATGCATCCCATGCAGGAGTCGGAAGCCGTTCCGCTGATTGACGACACACCCATCGGACGGGCAGCCCAGGCCGCTGTCGACGCGATGGGGCGGGTCGGGGAGGCGCTACCGCGCCCCGCGGCCACCCGGGTCATGGTGGTCGCCAACCAGAAGGGCGGGGTGGGCAAGACCACGACGACGGTCAATCTCGCGGCCTCACTGGCGCTGCACGGGGCCCGGGTGCTGGTGATCGACCTGGATCCCCAGGGGAACGCCTCCACCGCCCTGGGTATCGACCATCATGCCGAGGTCCCTTCGATCTACGACGTCCTGGTCGAGGGCAAGCCGCTCGCCGATGTGGTCCAGCCGGTGGTGGATGTGGAGGGGCTCTTCTGCTGCCCGGCCACCATCGACCTGGCCGGAGCAGAGATCGAGTTGGTCTCGCTGGTGGCCAGGGAGAGCCGGCTGCAGCGCGCCATCGAGGCGTATGAGCAGCCCCTGGACTACGTACTGATCGACTGCCCGCCTTCGCTGGGCCTGCTGACGGTCAATGCGATGGTGGCCGGACGCGAGGTGCTGATCCCGATCCAGTGCGAGTACTACGCGCTGGAGGGGCTGGGACAGCTGCTGCGGAATGTGGACCTGGTGCGCGCGCACCTCAATCCCCATCTGCATGTGTCGACGATCCTGCTGACCATGTACGACGCCCGTACCCGACTGGCATCACAGGTCGCGGACGAGGTCCGCAGTCACTTCCAGGACGAGGTGCTGCGGACCAGCATCCCCCGCTCGGTGCGCGTGTCCGAGGCGCCCAGCTACGGTCAGACAGTCCTCACCTACGACCCCGGATCGACGGGGGCGCTCTCCTATCTGGAGGCCGCGAAGGAGATCGCGCTGCGCGGGGCGGAGAAGGACCAGCGGGCCGCGGACGAGCGCTTCGCTGCATCGCCCGGGAACCCGGGCGTCTATCAGCAGCAGCCCCGTCGGATGGCGGAGCAGGACAGCACAGGACAGCACGCCGCAGTAGAGCACGGCACGATGGAGGGGCAGCGGTGAGTGAGCGTCGTAGAGGTCTGGGGCGTGGCCTCGGGGCACTGATCCCGGCGGCCACCGGTCCGGAGAGCAGGCCGGCCCCGGCCGCGATCGGGGGTACCCGGTCGCCGGGCGAGGTCCCCTCGCTGAACGGCGGAACGGAGTCGGCATCGGGTGGTGGCGGGGTCGGCACTCTGGAGCGCACCGCCGAGAGTGTCGTTTCACGTGAAACAGCGGTGGCCGGGCCTGAACTGCAGGCGGTGGACGGGGCGTACTTCGCCGAGATCCCGCTGGATGCGATCACCCCCAACCCGCGTCAGCCGCGTGACGTCTTCGACGAGGAAGCCCTCGACGAACTGGTCCACTCGATCCAGGAGGTGGGCCTGCTGCAGCCGGTGGTGGTCCGGCAGACCTCTCCGGACCGCTATGAGCTGATCATGGGTGAGCGCCGTTGGCGGGCATCCCGAAAGGCCGGGCTGGAGGCCATTCCGGCGATCGTCAGGGCCACCGAGGACGAGAAGCTCCTTCTTGACGCCCTGTTGGAGAACCTGCACCGCTCCCAGCTCAATCCGCTGGAAGAGGCGGCGGCCTACGATCAGCTGCTGCGTGACTTCTCCTGCAGCCATGAGGAGTTGGCCGATCGGATCGGGCGCTCCCGTCCGCAGGTGTCCAACACCCTGCGGCTGCTGAAGCTCTCGCCCAAGGTCCAGCGCAGGGTCGCTGCGGGGGTGCTGTCCGCCGGGCATGCCCGGGCCCTGCTGGCTCTGGACGATCCTGCCGAGCAGGAGAAGCTGGCGCATCGCATCAACGCCGAGGAGCTCTCGGTGCGTGCGGTGGAGCAGATCGTCAAGCTGATGTCGGAGGAGCAGCACCCCGAGCGGCGGTCGCGGGGTCCTCGGGCCGGGAAGTTGGTCTCCCCCGCACTGGCCAGTCTGGCGAGCCGGCTCTCCGACCGCTTCGACACCCGGGTGAAGGTCGAGCTGGGCCAGAAGCGCGGGAAGATCGTGGTCGAGTTCGCCTCGGTGGAGGACCTCGACCGGATCCTCGGTTCCTTCGCCCCTGGGGAGGGGCAGCTGCTGAAGCAGGGGATGGACGGCGAGGCGGCAGCCGGGTCCGAGGGCTGATCGGGGCAGCGCGGTTCGGAGTTCGGAGTTCGGAAGGGCCCTTGTTTCACGTGAAACAAGGGCCCTTCTTGTTGCCCGGACCGGTGACTACGATGGCGACGAAGGCTCTCGGCACCGCTGTCGCGCCCGTGGAGGGGTCATGCGTGAGCACAGACGAGCGACGTTCCTGACGGTGGAACTGGTGGTCGGTGCACTCTGCGGCTTTGTCTCCGGGATGATCCTGGACCGTTCCCGACGGGGTGCTGCGGGGCGCGCGGCGGACCTATCGTGGAAGCAGGATGCGGCGCGGCTGACAGCCGCCGAGCCCGAAGGTGTGGTGCATGGGACGCAGGCTGGTACCGCTGACTCTCGACTCTCTCGCTGAACTCCCGCTCAGCTGTCGGTCCTGCGTCTTCTGGGAATTGGACCCGGTGAACGGGGAGGCCGCGATCAAGGCGGGCCAGGCGGAGCTGGAGAAGGAGTCCTGGATCTCGGCGGTGCTGCTGGAGTGGGGCTCCTGCGGCCGGATCGCCTATGTGGATGACGCTCCGGTGGGCTTTGTGCTCTACGCTCCGGCGGCCTATGTCCCGCGCTCGCTGGCCTTTCCGACCAGTCCGGTGGCGGCCGATGCGGTGCAGTTGATGACGGCTCGGATCCTGCCGGACTACCAGGGCCAGGGGATCGGACGGACCCTGGTCCAGGCCGTCGCCAAGGATCTGGTGCGGCGTGGCTTCAAGGCGATAGAGGCGTTCGGTGACGCCCGGTGGAGCGGCCCGGGCTGCGTCCTGCCGGCGGATCATCTGCTGGCGGTCGGCTTCAAGACGGTGCGTCCGCATCCGCGGTATCCCCGGCTGCGGCTGGAGCTGCGCTCGGCCATCTCCTGGAAGGGGGAGATGGAGGTGGCGCTGGAGCGGCTGCTGGGGGCGGTCCAGAAGGAACCCTCACTGCGCCCGCTCTGACCCCTGCGACGGGGGACTGCGATCCGGGTCCCCCGTCGTTGTTTCACGTGAAACGGGCGCTGGGGCTCAGCTGCTGCGGATGTCGGCCGGCAGGTGCAGGACGCCGGTGGGGGCGTCCTCCTCCGGGGGGAGGTACAGGCGCTGGACGGCCACCGCGATGGCCTCCACGGCCTGTGCGCGCATCTGCGGGGAGAGCAGGCGCATGGCGTCCTCGGGGTTGGTCAGATAGCCGAGCTCCAGGCGTACCGCAGCCATCCGGGTGGATCGCAGCAGGGTCCAGGTGCGGGCGTGGCTGCGGTTGTCGCCGACACCGCAGCGGGCGACCAGCTCGCGTTGGAGCAGACCGGCGAACTGCTTGCCGGTGTGGGACCAGCGGCCGCGGCTCTCGTCCCCGTAGTAGTAGCTGGAGGCACCGGAGGCCTGAGGGTTGTGGTGGCCGTCCAGGTGGAGCGAGAGCATCAGGTTGGCGTCGGTGGCATTGGCGAACTGGGCGCGCTGCACCTCGTCGCCGCCGTGCTCGGCATTGCGGGTGAGATAGGTGCGGACCCCCAGCGCGGTGAGCCTGCCCTCCAGCCGGGTGGCGATGTCCCAGACGATGGCGGCTTCGCTGTGGCCGTGCGCGAGGACCCCGGGGTCCTCGCCGCCGTGGCCGGGGTCGATGACGATGACCTTGCCCGGCAGGGAGGCGCCGGACCGCAGCAGCATCTCGGTCTCCCGCATCACATGGGGGGCGCCGCCGACCACGGTCCGGGCCAGCCGGGCCAGCACGGTGAAGGTGGCCGGGCCCAGCGTGCCGTCGGCATAGAGACCCATATTGCGCTGGAACTCACTGAGGGCCTGTGCGGTGGTGGGGCCGAAGATGCCGTCGACCTGCCCCGGGGTGAAGCCCATGTCCAGCAGTCGCTGCTGGAGCTGGGCGACGTCGTCACCGACCTGCAAATTGCCGACGACATGGCTGAGGACGCGGTCACCGAGCTGCCAGCGCGCCTCATTGAGGTGCCGGTAGGTCTCAGGTCCGACGATGCCGTCCGCGGTGAGTCCGCGCTGCTGCTGGAAGTAGCGCACGGCTGCGTCGACCAGGGGGTCGAACAGCGAGCCCGCGGAGGCGAGCTGGGCGCCCACGGTGCTGTCCACCGCCGGCAGCAGGCCCAAGAGGCCGAGCTTGAACCGGATCTCCGCCACTGCCGGCCCGGTGTCGCCGAGCCGCCACTGGAAGGTGTGCGCTGGTTGCTGCTGGGTCATGACGTGAGGGTCCCCTCCCCATCGGCTCCCATGATCGTACGCGCCGTCCGGGGTACTTCCACGCCTACCGGGGGAGTCCCTTCGGGCCCTTGCAAAACCCGCACTGTTTCACGTGAAACATGCGAACGCCGGGACTGCCACGGGGTGGTGGCGGTCCCGGCGTCGGATGCTCGCGGACCTGCTGCCAGATCTGCGGGAGCCCTGCCTAGGCGAGGAACTCGGCGAGGTCGCGAACCAGGGCGCTCTTGGGCTTGGCGCCGACGATGGTCTTCACGACCTCGCCGCCCTGGTACACGTTCATGGTCGGGATGGAGAGGACGCCGTAGGTCGCGGGGACATTGGGGTTGGCGTCGATGTCCAGCTTGGCGATGGTGATCTTGTCCGCGTACTCGGCCGCGATCTCCTCGAGCGCGGGGGCGACCTGGCGGCACGGGCCGCACCAGGTGGCCCAGAAGTCGACGAGCACGGGCTTGTCGCTCTTGAGGACCTCAGTCTCGAAGGTCTCGTCGGTCACGGTGATGGTGGCGCCGGCCACGGGTGCTCCTTGGGTGTGCTGGGGATGACTGATTGGCTTGGCTGACTGGCCTGGCTGACTGGCCTGCGGGTGGCTCAGACCGCGACGGCGGCGTTGCTCTCGGCGTGGGCGAGGGCGGCCAGGTAGCGCTCTGCGTCCAGGGCGGCGGCACAGCCGGTACCGGCCGCGGTGATGGCCTGACGGTAGGTGTGGTCGACGACGTCACCGGCGCCGAAGACACCCTCCAGGTTGGTGCGGGTGGAAGGGGCCTGGACCCGCAGGTAGCCCTCGTCGTCCAGGTCCAGCTGGCCCTTGAAGAGCTCGGTGCGCGGGTCGTGGCCGACGGCGATGAACAGTCCGGTGACGGGCAGCTCGCGCAGTTCGCCGGTGACGGTGTCCCGCAGGGTGAGTCCGCTCAGCTTGGCGTCGCCGTGGATCTCGGCGACCTCGCTGTTCCAGGCGAAGCTGATCTTCGGGTCCGCGAAGGCGCGCTCCTGCATGGTCTTGCTGGCGCGCAGCTCGCTGCGACGGTGCACCACAGTGACCGACTTGGCGAAGCGCGACAGGAAGGTCGCCTCCTCCATGGCGGTGTCCCCGCCGCCGACCACGACGATGTCCTGGTCCCGGAAGAAGAAGCCGTCACAGGTGGCGCACCAGGAGACGCCGCGACCGGACAGCTGGTCCTCGCGGGGCAGGCCCAGCTTGCGGTGCTGGGACCCGGTGGTGACGATGACGGCCTTGGCCCGGTGCACCGTGCCCTCGGAGTCGGTGACGGTCTTGATCTCACCGCTGAGGTTGACCGCGATGATGTCGTCCGGGATCAGCTCGGCGCCGAAGCGCTCGGCCTGGCCGCGCATGTTGTCCATCAGCTCCGGGCCCATGATGCCGTCCTGGAAACCGGGGAAGTTCTCCACCTCGGTGGTGTTCATCAGTGCGCCGCCCGCGGACACCGCACCCTCGAACACCAGAGGCTTCAGCGAGGCACGTGCCGTGTAGAGCGCGGCTGTGTAGCCGGCCGGGCCGGAGCCGATGATGATCACGTTGCGGACGTCGCTCACTGCACATCTCCTGAATCGCTTCGCAAGCCTTGGGCTGACGAGTGGACGGGTCGCTGTCCACCTCGCTCAACGGTTCCCCAGTGTCTCGCATTCCCGAGGGTTCAGGTGCGCGGCACGGTGCGCTGCAGCAGGACCTGGCCGGTCTGAGCAGAACTCTGCGGGACGGTAGCGGTGCAGGACGATGCGATCAGGTAGACGTCCACGGTCTGCTGGGGGTCCTGAGCGTCGGCGTAGACGAGGGCGAAGACAGGAGTGTTCCGGTAACTGCCCTGGGTGACGACCAGAGGCTGCTCCCCACTGCGGTGAGCTGCCTGGGCGACGCAGGCCGGCACGTAGCGGCTGGTAGAGCTATTCGGTGTCTTGGCATTTGATCCGTTGGTGGGCTCTGATCCGTTGCCGGCTTCGGTAGTTCCGAAGTCGAGCAGCAACTGCTGCACCTGCTCGGTCAAGGCCGTGTCGGAGAAGGCCACCGGGCCCGAGGCGCCCGCTACGGCGTTCCCCCCTTCAGCCCCGGGGACCGCGGCGGAGGAGGCGGAGCCCTTGGAGGTGCTCTGGGGGTGCAGCTGCAGCAGTGAGGCGGTGACACCGCCGACGACGGCGAGCGCCGCCAGACCCAGCGCCGCCCGGCGCAGGGTCGGAGTCAGGACGCGTCGCCGCCGTCGGCCGGGACCCCGGCTGCCGGAGGGCCCGGACGGGCCGTGGGAGCCGTTGGAGCGGCCCTCCTTGCCGAGGTTGCCGAGGGGACCTGCCGGGGCCGCCACGGGCGCTGCAGCCGTCTCGGCGGCCGCGGTGCCCGGCTCGGTCGAGCTGAGCAGGGCCTCGGCGGCGAGGGCCGCGTCGATGCGGACGGCGATGTCCGCGGGGAGCTGGACCGGTTCGGCCTGTCCGAGCAGCGACCGGATCTCCTCGATGGCCGCGTGGGTGTCCAGGCACTCGGGGCAGCCCGCGAGGTGCTCCCCCAGCTCGGCTGCCGCCTCTGCGGGGAGCAGGTCCTCCAGGTAGTCGGAGATGGCCTCCACCGGAGGATGACCGGAGGAGTCGAGGCCGAAGGGTGGTGTGGTCTGGCTCATGTCGGCTGCTCCCCTCCTGCGTCGGGTCGTCGGTCGGCCAGTAGTGGGACGCCCGGTCCCTGGTTCGGGTTCCCTTCCCGGGGCGGTGGCGCGGTACCCCCGTCGTCAGGGGCGTACCGGAGCACTGTGCCGCCGGTCTCCTTGGAGACCTCTGTTTCACGTGAAACATCGGGCGGATTGCCGCTACGGAGGTGGGCGATCTGTGGGAGGAGACGGGCCCGGCCCCGGGCGCAGCGGCTCTTCACCGTACCGACGGGGACGTCGAGGATCGCGGCGGCCTCGGCGACCGGGTAGCCCTGGACGTCGACCAGGATCAGGGCCGCACGCTGCTCGGCCGGGAGTGAGGCGAGGGCGCTGCCCAGTTCGCGGCGGAGCTCGCTGCGCTCGGCCGCGATGTCGGCGCCCTCGCCGTGGTTCAGCAGGTCGTCGAGGGTGGACTGCTCGTCGAGCGGGCGGGTGGGGCGGCTGGCGTTGCGGCGCACCCGGTCCAGGCAGGCGTTGACCACGATCCGGTGCAGCCAGGTGGTGACCGCCGACCGCCCTTGGAAGGTGTGGGCCGACCGGAACGCGGAGACCAGGGCGTCCTGGAGGGCGTCAGCGGCCTCCTCCCGGTCGCCCAGCGTGCGCAGCGCGACCGCCCAGAGCCGGTCGCGATGGCGCTGCACCAACTCGCCGAAGGCGTCGCGATCACCTTCGACATGGCGTGCCAGCAGTTCGGCATCGCTGTCCTGCTCCGGCGTTCCGGCCACGTGTGTGCTTCTCCCCTCGGACACCGGGCACCAGAGTGTCAGCCTGGACCGATCGTGTCAGCCCGAGTCCTGTCATCCGACGATCTGGATCTCCGAGATCCCGCCACGGTAGGCGGAGGGGTTGTTGGTCTCGGCCGGGAGGCTGGTGATGTGGATGAGGACATAGCGGGTGCGGACCGGGGTGGCGAGCAGGGGGCTGTCGAAGGTGGTGCCGACGACCTTCGGGTTGGCGATCCGCTGGCTGAAGGCGCCGGCGGAGGTGGGCGCACTGGTGGCGTCCGCGGGCGCGGCCAGGACCTCCAGGTTCTGCCCCGCCACGGGCAGGGTGAGCTTGACGCCGGAGACGCTCTGGACGCTGCCGAGGTCCACGACGATGCCACTGCCGTCGGCGCGGCTGCTGAGGTTCCCGAAGTTCGCGTAGTTCTGGTACTCCGAGGTGATCCAGGCCGTGCTGGTCTTGCCGTCTATGGCCAGTGGCACCTGGTCGGCCTGTATCGGCGGGCCGAGCGGGGAGAACTCGGACGCACCGCTGATCTTCAGCAGGTGCTGTGCCGAGGCAGACGTCTGCGGCGAGGCGGAGGTGGCCCCGCCGACCCCGGCGGTGACCGGGAGCTGGCTGCTGCCGGAGTCGGGCTTGTCCATCAGGGCCTGGGCCGTCCCCCAGCTGCCGAGGCCGACGGCGGCCAGCAGGACCAGGGAGATGCCCCACTTCAGCGCCTTCCCGGTGCGTCCGGGCAGCGCCGACGGCGGGGTGGGCGGCAGCGGTGCCGGGGCACGCCTCGGCGGCAGGGGCACGGTGGTGCCCTGGTCCCGACGCGGATAGGTGGTGGTGGGGTACTCGGGCAGCACCAGCGGTTCCGGCTCGGGCTGCTTGATCCTGGGGAGCTGGCCGATCGCCCTGGCGAGCTCCTGAGGCGAGGTCAGCGGCTCCAGGTGACGGACCGGGGTCTCGCACAGGATCCGGGAGCACAGGTCGGAGAGGCCCCGGTGGACGCCGGCCTTGACCTGTTCCGGCGGGACGACGCCGACGGCCTTGGGAATGCCCTGCAGACCGTGGCGGTCCTCCGGGTAGGGCCAGCGGTGCGTGAGTGAGGCGAAGAGCAGTGCGCCGATGGCCCGGGTGTCGTCGAGTTCGGCCGCCGCACGGTCCTCGGACGCGAGCCCGTGCAGTGCGGCGTCCATGGCCAGACCGTTGATCCGGTACTGGCCGCTGTCGCTGCGCAGCACGCAGGACGGGGTGAGCCGGAGGTGCGACAGGCCCTTGCGGTGCGCGGCTGCGAGCGCGTCGGTGACCTGACGGACCATCTGGTAGGCCTCGTAGGCCTCCAGCGGGCCGTCGGCGAGCAGGGTGCCGAGGTCGGTGGCGTCCGGGAGCCATTCGCGGATGATGTAGACCAGTTCGCCCTCCTCGACCGCGTCGAGGACCTGGACGAATCGCGGGTCGCCGAGCAGGGCGGCCTGCCGGGCGGCGGCGACGGCGTCCTTGGAGCGCTGGTGGCCCGAGGCGAGCAGATGGATGCCCACGGCGCGGCGCAGCTTCTCGTCGACGGCGCGCCAACTGGTGAAGACCCCGGCCTGGGTGAGGCATTCCTCCAGCCGGTAGCGGTCGGCGATGCGGTCGCCGCTGTGGCGGACCGGGGCCGGCAGCAGCGGGGCCGCCGCGGGCTCGACCGGCTCGGCGGGTTCGTCCGGCTCGACCGGTTCAACGGCATCGGCAGGTTTGGCGGATTCTGTGGTTTCGACCGGCTCGGTGGGGCTGTCGCCGTCCTCCGGGACTGCCGGCCGTTCCGGGCTCTGCGGGGCTTTCGGGGCGATCGCGACGGTGGCGTCGTCGACCGGGGTGTCGGGGACAGCCTCCTGCTGCTCCCGCGCGGGTGACTCCTCGTCAGCGCGGAGTTCGCCGGCGATCTCCTCCGCGGTGAGTTCGGCCGTCAGTTCCGCGGCGGGCTCTGCGGGACAGGCGCCCGCGCTGCTCTCCGCGATCGTCTCGACCGGAGCCTTGCTGCGATCCGCCACCGTCGTCCTGCCTCCCCTGTGCTGTGGCCTCGATCATCCCGGGCCGCGGTCAATTGTGCCAATGCCCGCTACCCGACTACGACCCACGATCCCCCTCGGAGGTTGCCCCGGGGAGGTGCCCTCTTCGCCAAAAGAAGGCGAGTCGGTGTCAGCGGCCCAGTTTCGAGCGCACCATGCCGACGAGGGCGGTCAGTTCCTCGATGCGCATCCGCTGGGCGATCACGACGAACAGTCCGATCTGCAGGCCTGCGCCGACCACCAGGGCGGCGATGTCCGGCAGCAGGCCCCCGCCGAGCGAGTCGACGATCAGCGTGGAGACGGTGAAGCCGATCGCGGCCGGGATGATGCTGGCGCCGATCAGCCGTCCGTAGGTGCGCTTGCACCGGGGGCCGTCCAGGTCGCCGATGCGGCGCTTCAGCCGGGGCAGTGCGACCAGCAGCCCGACCAGGTAGGAGAAGCCGTAGGCGAAGGCCATGCCGGTCACCGCCCAGTCCGAGGGCAGCACCAGGTAGCAGAAGCCGGAGAGCAGGGCGTTGCTCGCGGCGACCCAGACGGTGTTGTAGAAGGGCGTCCTGGTGTCCTCGTAGGCGTAGAAGCCGCGCAGCAGGACGTACTGGGCCGAGTAGGGGATCAGCCCGAGTGCGAAGGCGGAGAGCATCCAGCCGACGGAGGTGCCCTGGGAGGAGTTGCCGAAGCCGTAGAGCACCGAACCGATGACCGGGCCCAGGGCGAGGAACAGGAAGGCGGCCGGCACGATGGCCACCGCCGAGGTGCGCAGCCCGTAGGAGAGGTCGTCACGGACGGAGGCTGCCTGGCCGTCGGCGGCGGCCCGGGAGATCCTGGGCAGCACCGCGCTCATCACCGAGACCGTGATCACGGCCTGCGGCAGCTGCCAGATCAGCAGGGCGTTGGAGTAGGCGGACAGACCCGCACCGTTGCGGCCCGAGGCGTTGCCGGCCGCGGTCGCCAGCTGGGTGACCACCAGGTAGCCCGCCTGGTTGGCCAGCACGAACAGGAAGGTCCACTTGGCCAGCTTCGCGGCGTGGCCCAGTCCGTGGCCGCGCCAGTCGAAGCGGGGCCGGAACTTGAAGCCCGCGGCCCGCAGGTAGGGGATCATCGACAGGGACTGGACCACGAGGCCGAGCAGGGTGCCGATGCCCAGCAGCCGTACGCCCTCGGGTGAGATGCTGTGCGGGGTGACGCCGGTCTTGTTGAACGAGCCGTACACCCAGGCGTACATGCCGAAGGTGAAGATGACCACGACGTTGTTGAGGACCGGGGTCCACATCATCGCGCCGAACCGGCCCCGGGCGTTCAGGATCTGACCCATCACCACATGGACGCCCATGAAGAAGATGGTGGGCAGGCAGTAGCGGGCGAGGGCGACCGTCACCTCGGCGCTCTGCGGATCCCTCATGATCGACGCGGAGACCAGCCGCACCAGCAGCGGTGCGGCCAGCACGGTGACGAAGACCACCCCGCCGAGTCCGACCACGATCAGGGTGAGCAGCCGGTTGGCGTAGGCCTCGCCGCCGTCCTCGTCGTTCTTCATGCTGCGGACCAGCTGCGGGACGAACACGGCGTTCAGCGCGCCGCCGCCGACCAGGATGTACAGCAGGGTGGGGAGGGTGTTGGCGACGTTGTAGGAGTCGCCCATGGCACCGACGCCGATGGCGAAGGTGATGATCATGGTGCGGACGAAGCCGGTGCCGCGGGAGACCAGGGTGCCGGCAGCCATGATGGCGCTGGAGCCGAGGATGCCGCCGCTCTTGCCCTGCTTCCCGTCGGGCGGGGTTTCGGGCATGCCGGCGACGGCGCTGGGCGGCGGCGGGGCCATGGGGTTGAAGCGCAGCAGCGGGATGGTGCCGGTCGCCTCGGCGTCGCCGCCGCCGGCCTCGCCGTACCAGCCGGGGGCGTAGGAGGCCTGGTCGCTCTCGCGGAAGAGATAGGCGTAGGGGTCGGCGTCTTGATTGCTGCTGTCCTGCTTGCTGCGGGTGGCGTGGGTGAGCAGCTCGTCGACGCCGACCTCGGCCGAGGGCGGCTGGGCGGGCTGAGGCACGGACTGGCCGTAGGCCTGGGAGAAGCCCTGGGGCGGCCCGAAGCCCGGGACGGTCACCCCGTCGGGGGCGGCGGGGCCGCCGTACGGCTGCTGCTGCGGGTGGGGCTGCTGTTCCTGCTGGTACGGCTGCTCGTACTGCGGCGCGCCGTATCCCTGCTGCTGGTAGCCGGGCGGGGCCTGGACCGGGTAGCCCTGTCCCTGCTGGGGCTGCTCGGGGTAGGGCTGCTGCGGATACGGGGGCTGGGCGTACTGCTGCTGGTCGTACCCGGCCTGCTGGGGCTGCTGGCCCTGCGGGGCCTGCTGGTACGCCTGCTGCTGCGGATAGGCCTGCTGGTTCTGCGGGTAGGGGTCCTGCCCGTACGGGTCCTGGGCGTACGGATCCTGCCCGTAGGGGTCCTGGGCGTAAGGATCCTGGGCGTAGGGGTCGCGTGCGTAGGTCTCGTCCAGGTACGCGTCGGCGGCCCCCTGGCTCCGGGGGTCCTGGCCGGGGGCGGCGGGGGGCGTACCTCGGTTGGGGCCGCGTCCACCGCGTCCCTGCTGGGTTCTGCCGTCACGCGGCGCGCTCATGCCACCTCTCCGGATCCTTGGACACGGCGGCCGGGGGTCACTCGGCCGTCCACGGGGTCCACCCTCTCATCCGGTGGCTCACAGCCAGTGTTTCAGGTTGTGTTTTTCTGATCCTGACGTGCGCCTTTCTCGGGCGCGCCGTCGCCGTCCCGGTCGGCGCCGGCCTCCTCGTCCGCGGCACCGCTGTCCTCGTCGGTGTCTGCCCCGACCTGGGCGTGCTTACGCTTGGAGTACAGCCGGACCCCCGCCAGCAGCACCAGCAGCACCCCGCCCGCCACGACGGCGATGACGCCGTTGCGGAGCTGTTTGATGTTGACGGTGAACGCGACCGGGCTGCCGTACGCCTTCTGGTCGGCCGTGGTGAAGAGCTGGGCGGTCATCTCGACCGGTCCGTTGGCGGTGGCCTTCACCGAGAACCTGAGGGTCTCCACGGTGTCGCCGTTGGCGCGCACGGCCATCAGCTTGAAGCCGGGCGTCGTCTTGTCCAGGCTCAGCCGGGTCGGACTGGAGGAGGTGAGCTCGACCTCCAGATTGAGGACCGGTTGTGGCAGGTCGTTCTGGACCGTGATGGGGATGGTGGCCGAGCCGCTGCCGGACAGGGTGATCGAGTTGTTGGGCTTCGGCAGGATCGAGACCGCGCCGTACAGGTTGTTGAGGTAGTCGGTCGCGTTCTGCCGGTAGGCCGTGCCCTTGTCCGCCTGGTCGCGCCACTGGGTGGAGACCGACCGCAGCACCGCGGAGCTGAAGGCGGTGCGGATCGGCGCCGGGTTCGACATGATCTTGCCGAGGTCGGTCAGCCGGTCCTGAGTGTTCGTCACCGCGTTCAGCTCGTCATTGCTGAGCTCGTTCTTCCTGGCGGCGGACGGGTAGTCGGAGACCGGACGCACGGTGCTGCCCGCGTGCGGGGTCGGCGTCGCCGAGGCGACCTCGCCGTAGCTGGCCGCCTTGGCCCACTTGGCGCTCACTGCCGCGGACAGCGAGTTCGCCAGGGTCTGCGCGGTGCTCGCCGTCATGTCGCGCGGCGGCATGACCAGGATGCTGCGCTGGTTGTTCGGCTGTTCCAGGGTGATCGCCAGGGTCTCGGCCAGGAAGCGCTGTTCGGCGAGCGCCTGGGCGCTCTGCGTGGACAGGTCGCCGGCGAAGATGCTGTCGATGGTGGAGTCGGCGACCACGGCCGTGGTGCCGTTGCCCAGCGAGCGCGCGGCGTTGGGGGTGTAGGTCAGGCTCCGGGAGTCGGGCAGGCTGCTGCTGTCCGCGATGATCTGGGTGCTGCCGATGCTGCGGGCCAGCGAGACCACCGAGGTGTCGATGTAGCCCTGGTAGGGCCAGGCCACCGTGTGGGAGGCGCTCACCTGGAGCGGGTTCAGACCGACCTGGCCGAGGTCGCTGGTGGCGACCTTCAGGGTGTCCTTCAGCGACTGGGAGTTGCCGCCGTTGTGCGCGATGGAGGCCAGGTCGGGGTCGGCGGCGGGTAGCGAGAGCACCTGCTGGCTGCTGAGACCGGACAGGTCCCCCTGCAGGGCGGTGAGCCAGCTCTTGGCGGCGGCCTGGCCGGTACCGGCCGTGGTGCAGTGGCAGGACGCGGTGGCGCCCTTGGCGTCGCCGTCCGAGCCGGCGACCTGGTAGTCCGACTCCATGTCCAGCACGCTGGTGATCAGGTCCGGGTCGATCACCCAGGTCGGCTTGAGGGCGGAGATGCTGGCACCGCGGGACTGGAGCTGGCCCAGCCGCCCGTCCGCGCCCAGGTCGTCGGCCAGGGTGTCGTCGCTGAGCACCGCCTGGTCCGATGCCTTGGAGTCGCTGTAGGTCTGCGGCTGCACCCGGGGCGTCGCCACGATCGGCCACAGCGTGGCGATCTTCGTGGGCTGGGCGGCGGTGGTCGAGTCGTAGAGCGGCAGGTAGGTACGGGCGACGCCGAGCGGGTGCACCGAGGAGCCCGAGGTGCTGCCCTGGGCGTCCACCGCCAGCTCGTACACGGCTCCGGGGCTGATCCCGAGGTCGCTGATCTTCACGGTCAGGGTGAACGGGGCGCTGGTGGCGCCCGGCGCCAGCGTGCCCAGCTTGGGCTGCAGACCGCTCTGGTCCAGCTCCGCCGGGTCCTGGTCGCTGGGGCCGGTGAGCGCGGCCACCGCGGCGATCGCCGAGCGGTTCAGCAACGCCTGGGTGTCCGCCCACACCCCCACGTGCAGGGAGCTGATCGTGGTGCTGCCCCGGTTGGTGACCGTGCCGGTCAGCGTGACCGAGCCGTTGGCCTGGGGCACCTGGGGGTTGATCGAGTCGAGCGTGACCTGGGCCGCGCTGCCTCCGGTCGCCTCGGGGGCGCTGCTGGTGGCTGCGGTACGGACCGCTCCGGACCCGACGGTGTGGACGTCGCTGACGGTGTACCCGGTCTGCACCGCGAAGGCGGCGGCGGGTGCCAGGGTGGTGCCGGTGCCGAGCACCAGCCCCGAGGCCAGTGCCACCGCGGCCGCCCGGCGTGCCCGACGCAGACGTGCCCCGCCGTGGCCAGTGCCCCTGCGCCGACCGTAGCCGCGCTCCGCCTGCCGTGCCGCCACGTCCACGCGCCCTCGCCGTTCTCGTCGCTTACGGTGTCTCGGCCGCTGCCGCCGGTGCCCGCTCCGGGGACGCCATCCAGCCCCCGGCATCGTAACGACGTTGCCTGGCAACGGGTGCAGCAGGATCGTCCGGGCGCGCCCGGACGGCCGACGCCTGCTACGAGTCCTACGAGCTATAACGAGGCGCGGCCGGTGCGTCACGGCACGTACCCTTGTCTGTCGTGCCGTACGACAATGATCCCAGCGATTCTCCCCCGGATGCCGAGCTTCAGGGCGGTGTTGCCCAGAGCGCTCCCGCCGCGGAGCTCAGCGCCGTTCAGCTCAGCGCCGTCCAGCTCTCCGCCGTCAGCGAGGTCCTGGGCGCCTACCCGGTGGCCGAGGAGCTGGGGCGCCGTTTCCAGCGGGCCGGCTTCCGGCTGGCACTGGTCGGCGGATCGGTGCGGGACGCGCTGCTGGGCCGGCTCGGCAACGATCTGGACTTCACCACCGACGCGCGCCCGGAGCAGATCCTGGCGCTGCTGAAGCCGTGGGCGGACGCGATCTGGGACGTCGGCATCGCCTTCGGCACCGTGGGCGCCCGCAAGAAGGCCCGGCCGACCGCCGACCCGGAGCACGGGGAGCTGTTCGACTTCCAGATCGAGATCACCACCTACCGCTCCGAGGCTTACGACCGGGACTCGCGCAAGCCCGAGGTCTCCTACGGCGACACCATCGAGGAGGACCTGGTCCGCCGGGACTTCACGGTGAACGCCATGGCGGTGGCGCTGCCGGAGCTCGCCTTCATCGATCCGCACCACGGCCTGGACGACCTGGCGGCGAAGCTGCTGCGCACCCCGGGCACCCCCGAGGCGTCCTTCTCCGACGACCCGCTGCGGATGCTGCGGGCCGCCCGCTTCGCCGCGCAGCTGGACTTCGAGGTCGCCCCCGAGGTGGTCACGGCGATGACGGAGATGGCCGAGCGGATCGACATCGTCTCCGCGGAGCGGGTCCAGGCCGAGCTCAACAAGCTGCTGCTGTCCGCGCACCCGCGCAAGGGCCTGCTGCTGCTGGTCGACACCGGGCTGGCCGAGCGGGTGCTGCCGGAACTGCCGGCGCTGCGGCTGGAGCGCGACGAGCACCACCGCCACAAGGACGTCTACGACCACTCGCTGACGGTGCTGGAGCAGGCCATCGCGCTGGAGGACGAGGGGCCGGACCTGACGCTGCGTCTGGCCGCGCTGCTGCACGACATCGGCAAGCCGCGGACCCGGCGCTTCGAGGACGGCGGCGGGGTCTCCTTCCACCACCACGAGCTGGTCGGCGCGAAGATGACCAAGAAGCGGCTGCGCGAGCTCAAGTACTCCAACGAGCTGATCGCCGACGTCTCCCGGCTGGTGGAGCTGCACCTGCGGTTCCACGGCTACGGCAGCGGCGAGTGGACCGACTCGGCGGTGCGCCGCTACGTCCGGGACGCCGGGCCGCTGCTCTCCCGGCTGCACAAGCTGACCCGCTCCGACTGCACCACCCGCAACAGGAAGAAGGCGGCGGCGCTCTCGCGCTCCTACGACGGACTGGAGCAGCGCATCGCCGAGCTCCAGGAGAAGGAGGAGCTGGGCGCGATCCGACCGGACCTCAACGGCCACGAGATCATGGCGATCCTGGGCGTGCAGGGCCGGGACGTCGGCGCGGCCTACGACTTCCTGCTGGAACTGCGGCTGGAGAACGGCCCGATGGGGCCGGAGGCGGCGGAGGCGGCGCTGCGCGCCTGGTGGGCGGACCGGGAGAAGTAGCGGTTTTCTTTCCCGCCGGAAAACAGAATTGATACCAACAACAAATGCGTCGCCGATAATCCAGGATTCATGGGCGATGTAACTGTCATGCCTCATTCTCGTTACTCCGTTTCGGGGAGGCGCGGAACCTCCCGGAAACGGAGGGAATGCGATGACGGGCGATGACGTCCTGTTGGAATCACGGACCATGCGCGCCGCGCTCGCCGGACGGATCGAAGCCCTGGAGCGGGTCAAACCGCTGAGCGGGCTCACCCTGCCCAATGGCCTGCACCTGCTCACCGAGGCCGTCGCCGACTATTTCGCGGTGCCGATCAGGGCCGTCCACTCGCTGGTCCTGGACCATCGCGAGGAATTGGTGGCGTACGGATATCAGGTGCTGACCGGACCCCGGCTGACCGCGTTCAAGAATGCCAGCGGAATCCAGTCCAGGGCCCGGCAGCTGGCGCTGTTCAACCGGCGCACGGTGCTCTGCGCCGCGATGCTGCTCAGGGAGAGCGACATCGCCCGGCAGGTGCGCTCGCGGCTGCTGGACCTGGAGGCCGGGGCGCGCTTCCTCCCGGTCGACAACCCGCTGCGGCCGCAGCCGGGCGGCGTTGATCCCGACCCGGTCGAGGTCGCCTCGACGGCGCTGCGGGCGGTGATCGGCAGCACCGTGGTGCCGCTGCTGAACGCGCTGCTGGAGCAGGCCGGGACGCAGGAGGTGACACTGGGTGAGGTCCGTTGCCGACTGGAGCAGTTGGAGCTGATGATCGTGGACGAGGACGGCTCGGCACCGCTGCCGCGCCGGTTCCACCTGGTGCACGGGGTGGAACCGGCGGATCCCGGCGACGGGGACCAGCCGTGACCCGGTCCGCGGCCGGCCGTCAGCCGCCGGCGGCGCTCCCGATCAGGACCACCAGGATCAGCAGCACCAGGGCGGCCGGCACCAGCAGGCCCAGCGCCTGCGGGCGCTTCAACAGCGGCAGCCCCGGGTCCAGTTGCTGGGCGCCGGGCGCGGGGGCCGCCTCCGGCAGCGCCTTGATCTTGTTGAAGCCGATGGCGTTGCGGATCAGCACGATGCAGCTGAAGAGCCAGGAGCTGTAGCCCCACCAGCCGCGGACGAGGGTCCTGGCGGACATGTCCCGCATCACCGCGGTGCCGCAGGTGCGGCAGAACGGACCCCGGCTCTTCAGGAACTGCATGTAGATGATCATGCCCCGGTGGCCGTGGAAGGTGACCGCGGCGGCGGGGAAGCCGCCGCAGAAGCGGCAGGTCGGCGCGTTGGGGTCGTACTGCTGCGGGACCTGACCCGGGCCCGGACCCGGACCGCCGTAGGGGGACTGCTGGGGCGGTGCGTAGCCCTGCGGCGGCGCATAGCCCTGCGGCGGCGCGGCCGGGTAGCCCTGCTGCGGTTGCTGGGGTGGTGCGGCGTAGCCCTGCGCGGGTGGCGCGTAGCCCTGGGGCGGCGCGTAGCCCTGGCCCTGAGGCGGCGCATAACCCTGGGGCGGTGCGTACCCCTGCGGCGGTGCGTAGCCCTGGGGCGGCGGTGCGTAGCCCTGCTGCGGGGGGACGACGCCGGGGCCGCCGCCGTAGGGGTTGGGCTGCTGGGGCGCCTGTGGCGGCTGCGGGGCGTAGGGGCTGCCCGGCTTCGCGTAGGGGTTGCCCGGCATGGGCGGAGGCGGGGTGGACATAGGGATCCTCTGAGGAGGGGGCTGACAGGTACGGGAGGGAACGTTGGCACGCTATCCGTCCGGCGCGGTCCATGGGACACGAGCGTGCGAATCCACAGCGCCGTCGGGTCCCTGGTCATCTGTCAGAAGCCACCGGTGTCCCCAGACATGGCGAAACGGGCGGTTTGTGGCGCAGCGTCAGTCCGTACCCCACGGCGGTGGCGGCGTAGAGCGCGGCGGAGCCCAGCACCACCGCCACCGAGCGGCCGCTCGATGGCATCACCAGGGCGGCCGCGGTGGCGGCGGCCACTAGCGAGGCGTTGAACAGCACGTCGTACACGGCGAAGACCCGGCCGCGGTAGTCGTCCTCCACCACGGTCTGCACCACGGTGTCGGTACTGATCTTGATGCCCTGGGAGACCAGCCCCAGCAGGAAGGCGGCGGTCATGATCGGGGCCGGGGCGAAGGACAGCCCCAGCACCGGGGTGAGCACCGCGGCCGCTGCCGCGCAGCCGACCAGCCACTGGGACACCCCGATCCGCCGGGTCGCCCAGGGCGTCAGCACCGCGGCGGCGAAGAACCCGACGGCGGAGGCGGCCAGGGCCAGGCCCAGCCAGCGGATGCCGGCCGCCTGGTCGTCGGGGGAGGCGAAGGTGTTGCGGCAGAGCATCAGCAGCAGGACCAGCAGCAGTCCGTAGCAGAAGCGGCAGACCGTGACGGCGGCCAGGGCCCAGGCGGCCGGGCGGCAGTCGCGCACCAGGTGGCGCAGCCCGGCGAGCAGTCCGCGCCCGGTGGCGGCCACCACCGTCGCCAGCGGCTCCCGGGCCCGGTCCGGGTCCGGCTGCTGCGGGCCGAGCAGGTCCGGTGCCATGGTGGCGGCGGCCAGGGCGGCGCTGCCGTAGCCCAGTGCCGCCAGTACCAGCAGGGCGGCGTTGGCCTCGGGGCCGCCGGGCAGGACCAGCCGCACCAGGAATCCGGATCCGCCGCCGATGGTGGTGGCCACGGTGCCCAGGGTGGGTGCGATCGCATTGGCCCCGATGAGCAGCGCGGCCGGGACGACCTGGGGCAGTGCGGCCGAGAGGCCGGCCAGGACGAACCGGTTGGCACCGGTGACCAGCAGGGCGGCGGCGAAGAAGACCGGGGTGGGGACCCGCAGCAGCACCAGCAGGGCGGTGCCCAGGCAGAGCAGCAGCCGGACCAGGTTTCCGTAGAGCAGGATCTGACGCCGCCGCCAGCGGTCCAGCAGCGGCCCGGCGAAGGGGCCGACGACGCAGAACGGCAGCAGCATCACCGCGAAGGCGGAGGCGATGGCGCCCGGGGTGGGCTGGCGTTCCGGGGAGAAGACGACATAGGACGCCAACGACACCTGGAAGACGCCGTCGGTGAGCTGGGAGAGCAGCCGGGTGCGCAGCAGTCGGCGGAAGTCGGGCAGTCGCAGCAGGGCCGCGGCGCGGCCCTGGGGGGCGGGCGCACCGCGGGTGATCGACACCTGCACAGCGTGCCACGTCGCAGCGGAGATGTGCATGCCCAAACGCCTGCGGGCGGTCCGCTCGTTTCACGTGAAACGGGAGGACCGCCCGCAGGGCGTGGTGCCGGGTTCAGTGCCGAGCGCTCAGCGCTCGACCTCGCCGCGGATGAACTTCTCGACGTTGTCGCGGGCCTCGTCGTCGAAGTACTGGACCGGCGGGCTCTTCATCAGGTAGCTGGACGCGGAGAGGATCGGGCCGCCGATGCCGCGGTCCTTGGCGATCTTCGCCGCACGCACGGCGTCGATGATGACACCGGCCGAGTTCGGGGAGTCCCAGACCTCGAGCTTGTACTCCAGGTTCAGCGGCACGTCGCCGAAGGCACGGCCCTCGAGGCGGACGTACGCCCACTTGCGGTCGTCCAGCCAGGCCACGTAGTCGGACGGGCCGATGTGGACGTTCTTGGCGCCCAGGTCGCGGTCCACGATCTGCGAGGTGACGGCCTGCGTCTTGGAGATCTTCTTGGACTCCAGCCGGTCGCGCTCCAGCATGTTCTTGAAGTCCATGTTGCCGCCGACGTTCAGCTGCATGGTGCGCTCCAGCAGGACACCGCGGTCCTCGAAGAGCTTCGCCATCACGCGGTGCGTGATGGTGGCACCGACCTGGGACTTGATGTCGTCGCCGACGATCGGGACGCCCGCCTCGGTGAACTTGTCGGCCCACTCCTTGGTGCCGGCGATGAAGACCGGGAGGGCGTTGACGAAGGCGACCTTGGCGTCGATGGCGCACTGGGCGTAGTGCTTGGCCGCGATCTCGGAACCGACCGGGAGGTAGCAGACCAGCACGTCGACCTGGCGGTCCTTCAGGACCTGGACGACGTCGACGGGCTCCTCGGAGGACTCCTCGATGGTCTCGCGGTAGTACTTGCCGAGGCCGTCGTTGGTCGGGCCGCGCAGGACCTGGACACCGGTGGTCGGCACATCACAGATCTTGATGGTGTTGTTCTCACTGGCGCCGATGGCGTCGGCGAGGTCGAGGCCGACCTTCTTGGCGTCCACGTCGAACGCGGCGACGAACTCGACGTCGCGGACGTGGTAGTCACCGAACTGCACGTGCATCAGGCCCGGCACGCGGCTGTTCGGGTCGGCGTCCTTGTAGTACTCGACGCCCTGGACAAGCGAGGCGGCGCAGTTGCCCACACCTACGATGGCTACGCGAACCGAACTCATTTCGGCTGCTCCCTGTTGTGATCGATTTGGAAAACTTCAGTGCGGTACTTCGGCGGTACATGCAGTGCCACCCGTCAACCCGGTCCGCTCCGGGGTCAGCGCTCCTCTGGGGAACGCACCGGGCGGTCGGGGGGCGGTGCGGCATTGCCTGCCGGCCGTTCCCTGCCGTCCGAAATCTGTGGGGCCGTCCCGCCGTTGCGGTTGGCGCGTTCGGTCTCGATGAGCTCGTTGAGCCAGCGGACCTCGCGCTCCACCGACTCCAGGCCGTGGCGCTGGAGTTCGAGGGTGTAGCCGTCGAGCCGCTCCCGGGTGCGCGCCAGCGAGGTGCGCATCCGCTCCATCCGCTCCTCCAGGCGGCTGCGGCGGCCCTCCAGGACCCGCATCCGCACGGCCCGGTCGGTCTGACCGAAGAAGGCGAAGTGGACGCCGAAGTGCTCGTCCTCCCAGGCGTCGGGACCGGAGTCGGCGAGCAGCTCCTCGAAGCGCTGCTTGCCCTCCGGGGTGAGCCGATAGACGATCTTCGACCGCTTGCCGTTGAGCGCGGTGGCCGGGATGTACTCGGTACCGGGGTTGTCCTCGACCAGGAAGCCCTGGGCGACGAGCCCCTTCAGGCACGGGTAGAGCGTGCCGTAGGAGAAAGCACGGAAGGAACCAAGCAGCACGTTCAGGCGTTTGCGCAGTTCGTAGCCGTGCATCGGGGCGTCGTGCAGCAGCCCGAGGACGGCGAACTCAAGGATGCCGGAGCGCCTGCTCACGCTGTCCCTCACCTCTCCGTCGCTGCTGCTATGCCGTCCCGATGTATCGAGTCGATACATCGAGACGATAGGCCGCAACTGCCGTTCGAGCAAGAGGCGACTCGGTGAAGGTGATCACAGCGGGTGTTCCGGTGGGTCCTCGAGCCGGTCCTCGGGCGGGCCCTCCGGGGCTCCTGGCTATCGCTCCACGGTGCGTTCCGGGTGGGGAAGCGCTGAGGCTTTCGTAAGTATCTGCGGGCAGTTTGCCCCGAATCATGGGGACTGCCCGTTTAGCCGCCTTGAACGCCTGCGTACTCTGTCGGCTATGCAGGAAGCCGGGAACCGAAGTGACAGCTGGGGCGCCGCCGCCCCCGGTGCCGTACGGCCGACCCGGTCGGTGCCCCGGGGGACTCGCGCGCAGGCCGGCCGGGCCGCGACGAATCGGAAGTGGACCACCGCCTTCAGGCCGCGCGGCCTGTTCGAGGAGCAGCTGGAAGCATGAGCGAACATCGGCGCAAACAGTCGAATCCGGACGGTGCCCCTTCCGGGCGGCGCGGCCCGCAGCCGCCGCCGCCCGCCAGAGGCGGCCAGCCGCAGGGCCGGACGCAGAGCGGCAACGGCTCGGGGCCGGCTCCGACCGCGCCGCGCCGGACCGCTCGCCCGCAGGGCCAGACCGCGCGCAACGGCATGACCGGCCAGCAGCCCAGGCTGACCCGCGCCGAGATGCGCAAGGCGGCCCAGGGCAAGGGGGGCCGCAAGGCCGCGGCAGCCCCCACCGGGCCCCGGCCGAAGCGTTTCATCGACTACCCGCGCTGGGGCAAGACCGGGGTCATGCACTGGGTGCCCTCGTTCAAGCAACTGCTCAGCGGCGCCCTGCTGTTCTTCGCGGTCTCCGTGGGCGTGGTGGGCTACGCCTACGCCAACACCACGGTCCCCCCGATCAACCCCACCACCCAGCAGCAGAACAACATCTTCTACTGGGCCGACGGCTCGGTGATGGCGACCACCGGCACGGTCAACCGCCAGAACGTCTCGCTGCAGGACGTCCCGGTGAAGGTCCAGGACGACTTCATGGCGGCCGAGGACGAGACCTTCATGACCAACTCGGGCATCGACGCCACCAGCATCCTGCGCGCGGTCAAGAACATGGTGACCGGTGGCCAGATCCAGTCCGGGTCGACCATCACCCAGCAGTGGGTGAAGACCAGCATCCTGTCCAACTCCCAGCAGACCGTCTCCCGCAAGTTCAGCGAGATCATGATCTCGATCAAGATCGGGAACGGCCACTACACCAAGAGTGAAGTGCTGGAGGGCTACCTCAACAGCAACTACTACGGCCGGGGCGCCAACGGCATCGAGGCCGCGGCCGAGGCCTACTACGGCATCCACGCCTCGCAGCTGAACGTCTCCCAGGGCGCCTTCATCGCCGCCACGGTCAACCAGCCCAGCTACTACCAGGACGTCACCAGCGACCCCAAGGTCAAGGCCGCCGCGGTGCAGCGCTGGAGCTACGTGCTGGACCGGATGGCCAAGAACGGCTGGATCACCGCGGCCGAGCGGGCCACCTACACCCCGGCCCAGTTCCCCACGCCGAAGGCCTGGGCCCAGAACGCCACGCTGACCGGCCAGGTCGGCTACCTGGTGCAGACGGCGCAGAACTACGTCGAGGAGCACACCACTCCCAAGCTGACCGACGCCAACTTCGCCTCCGGCGGCTACCGGGTCTACACCACCTTCGACAAGAAGAAGGTGCAGGAGATGTCCGCCGCCGTCGACAAGATGACGAAGGACCACATCGACCCGAAGAAGCGGCCCAAGTACGACACCGACGTGCAGACCGGTTCGGCCGCGGTCGATCCGGCCACCGGCGCGGTGGTGGCGCTCTACGGCGGTCCGGGCATGGACAAGGGCCACTTCGTCAACAACGCCAACTCCTCCGGTGTCCCGGTGGGCTCGACCTTCAAGCCGATCGTGATGGCGACCGCCCTGGAGAAGGGCGCGATGCTGACACCCGGGACCACCTACTCGGCGATCACCCCGGACAGCAAGTTCAACGGTGACAACGGCATCACCATCAGGAACCAGCAGGGCACGCTGATCACCGACACCGACCCCAAGGACAAGTCGCCGGACGGCCTGCTGCACCAGCAGAACGACAACACCGACATGCCGGGGTACGTCACCCTGCGGACGGCGATGGACAACTCGATCAACACCCCGTTCGTCCAGCTGGGCGAGTACGTCGGCTACAGCAACGTCACCTCGATGGCCAGCAGCCTGGGGCTGTCCAGCAGCATCTTCGCCCCCGACACCCCCGGTTTCTACATCGGCACCTCCACCCCGAGCGCCATCCGGATGGCCAACGTCTACGCGACCTTCGCCGACGGCGGGGTCTACCACGACCCCTACTCGGTCACCAAGGTCACCATGAACGGGGCGGCCACCGCCGACCAGCCGGTGATGTCCAAGCCCAAGTCGGCATCGGTAATGTCGGCCGACACCGCCAACACCATCAACAGCATGCTGCAGGAGGTCGTCCAGAAGGGCACCGCCACCAGCGTGAAGGCGCTGGGCCGCCCGGTGGCTGGCAAGACCGGTACCACCGACGAGTTCAAGTCGGCCTGGTTCATCGGCTACACCCCGCAGCTGGCCACGGCGGTCACCATGTTCCGTGAGAACCCCAAGAACCCGACCCTGGAGAGCATGGAGGGCACCGGCGACTCCGGCACCGGCAAGTTCTTCGGTGGGGCGCTGCCCGCCACCGCCTGGCTGAACTTCATGGAGGCGGCCCTGAACGGCACCCCGACGGTCGACTTCCCGGCCGCTCCCAAGCTGGGCAAGGGCGCCAACGAGTCGGGGGCACCCTCCCCGTCCGCCTCCGCGAGCGCCTCCGCCAGTGCCTCGGCCAGCCAGCCGTCCGCGCTGTCGCCGAGCCCGACGCCGAGGGTCTCGCTGTCGCCGACCGCCTCGCTCTCGGCCAGCGCGACCGCGACGAACACCTGCGGTGCGTTCGACTTCGGCTGCACCGGCGGCGGGTCGACCTCGGCCTCGGCTTCGGCCTCGGCGAGTGCGACCCGCACCAAACCGGGCCACTCGTCATCGGCCTCGGCGTCGAGTTCGTCGATCTTCGGCGGCTGACCGGTCCCGCGGGCCTCCTCCCGGCCCCGGTCCGGACCACCCAGGTGGTCCGGACCGGGGCCGGCGGCGTTTTCCGGCGGACCTGTCCCGGAAAAGTGGACAGTTAGCCCGTTCCGGGCCCCGGCCGGGGCCCAACTGCCGGGTGCCCGGTGCGGGGACAGGAACGTGCGGCAGGATGTCCGGCATGACGTCGAGCGAGCGTGACGAGGCAGCGGCGCCCGAGCCGGACAGCACCCCCGAGAGCGCCCCCGTGCGCGCGGCCGAGCGGGGCACCCTGACGATGCCCGCACCGCCGCCCGAGGACACCGTCGTGGTGCCCGCCGACGAGGACCCGGTCGCGGCCGCCGGGAGCGAGCTGTTCGGCGGGGCACCGGGGCGGCGCGCCCTGCTGGGCGTCGGCTGGTGGACGGCGGCCCGGGTGCTGGCGATCTGCACCATCGTGGTCTTCGCCCTCGGCATGGTGCAGAAGATCCCCTGTTACAACACCGGCTGGTTCTACGGCGCGACCGCCCAGTACGACCACGCCTGCTACAGCGACATCCCGCACCTGTTCACGCTGCGCGGCTTCTCCATCGGGAACATCCCCTACCTGGACAAGATCCCCAACCCCAGTCCCGACATGCAGTACCTGGAGTACCCGGTCCTCACCGGCCTGTTCATGTGGCTGGCCGCCTGGCTGACCCCCTCGGGCGGCGGGGACGTCCACCGCGAGCAGGTCTTCTGGCTGCTGAACGCCGGGATGCTGATGGTCTGCGCGGTGATCGCGGTGATCGCGGTGATGCGCACCCACCGCCGCCGCCCCTGGGACGCGCTGCTGTTCGCCCTGGCGCCGGTGCTGGCGCTGGACTCGACGATCAACTGGGACCTGCTCGCGGTCGCGCTCACCGCCGTCGGCATGGCCCTGTGGGCCGGCCGCCGCACGGTGTGGGCCGGCGTCTTCATCGGCCTGGCCACCGCCGCCAAGCTGTACCCGGTGTTCCTGCTCGGCCCGCTGCTGGTGCTGTGCTGGCGGGCCGGGCGGATGCGTGCCTTCGGCCAGACGCTGGCCGCCGCCACGGCCGCCTGGCTGGTCGTGGACCTGCCGTTCATGCTGCTCAACTTCAAGGGCTGGGCCACCTTCTACGTCTTCAGCCAGACCAGGACCATCGACTACGGCTCGTTCTGGCTGATCCTCAGCCAGAACGGGGTCATCAACTGGTCCGTCAACACCGTCAACACGGTGATCACGATGCTGCTGGCGCTCTGCTGCCTCGGTATCGCCTGGCTGGCACTGGCGGCCCCGCGCCGGCCGCGCTTCGCCCAGCTGGCGTTCCTGATCATCGCGGCGTTCACGCTCACCAACAAGGTCTACTCGCCGCAGTACGTGCTCTGGCTGCTGCCGCTGGCGGCGCTGGCCCGTCCGCGCTGGCGGGACTTCCTGGTCTGGCAGGTCTGCGAGGTCCTGTACTTCCTTGCTATTTGGTACAACTTCGCCTACACCTCCAGCTCCGCCCAGAAGGGGCTGCCCACGGACTGGTACCACGGGGCGATCGTTGTCCACATCCTGGGGACGCTCTACCTGTGCGTCATGGTCATCCGCGACATCCTCATGCCGGAGTACGACTCGGTGCGCTGGGACGGCAGTGACGATCCGTCAGGTGGCGTTCTGGACAGGGCAGTTGACATCTTCGCCAAGACGTCGAAGTCGGCGAAGCACGGCGGGGCGGTCAAGTACCCGGACACCGTGCCGGATTGAGCACAGGCACTCCTGTGGATAACTCACCCCGCCCCTGTGGACAACAAGTTGTCCACAGGGGCGGTTCCCGTTGCGTCAACCCGGCGTGAGAAAGCACCAGTTGAGGCGTACGGCCGTACGATCGGTCGGGAACAATTCGGGCAGCGACCCGATCGGATGAACCCGCGGGGTCCGCACCGGTCTCACCCGGTAGGGGTCCCGGCGGGGCGTTCAGGCCTGGTCGACGATCCGGTCGAAGAGCGTCGTGGTGTGCCGCAGGGTCGCCTTCAACTCGTCGCCCACCTGCGGGGGCTGGACCTCGCCCGGCAGCCACAGCAGCGAGACCTGCATGTGCGGCGGCTCGGCGAAGGCGACCTTGGTGCCGTTCCAGCTGAACGGGGAGGCGGTGCGGTTCAGGGTGGCCAGGCCGGCCCGGGCCAGGCTCTTGGCGCGCGGGGTGAGGCCGGAGAGGTTCTTCGGGGCCTCCAGGCCCACCCCGTGGGCGGTGCCGCCGGCGACCACCAGCAGATGGCCGTCGCCGGCCGCCCGGTGCTGGCGGTAGCCGAAGCGGTCGCCCTTGACCAGCGGGTGCACATCCATGACGGTGCCGCGGCTGTCCATCGCGCCGTGGTCGCCCAGCCACAGCTGGGTGCCGATCCTGGGCCGGAAGTGCACGTCCGGGTAGCGGCGCGCCAGTTCGGCGACCTCCTCCTTGCGGAGGTGGCTGACGAACATCCGCCGCAGCGGCAGCCCGGCCGCCCGCAGCCGGTCCACCCACTGCGCGGTCTCGGCCAGCGGGTCGACCCCCTCGGGCCGGTCCATCGGCAGGTGGACGGCGAAGCCCTCGACCCGGACGTCGTCGACGGCCGCGCGCAGCTTGGGCAGGTCCTCGGGGGTGACCCCGTGCCGCCGCATGCTGGTCATGCACTCGATGATCACCCGACCGCCGACCAGCCCGCGCACGCCCTCGATGGTGCCCACGGTGCGGATCACCCGCTGCGGCAGCGGCACCGTGTCCTCGCGGATCCGGTACGGGGTCAGCACGATCAGGTCCTTGCCGAACCAGTCCTTGAGCTCGGATGCCTCGTAGGCGGTGCCGACCGCCAGCACGTCGGCGCCCATCCGGGCGGCCTCCTCGGCCAGCCGGACGTTGCGGAAGCCGTAGCCGTTGCCCTTGGCGACCGGGACCAGCCCGGGGAAGGCGTCCACGACGGAGCGCTGGTGGGCACGCCAGCGGGGGGTGTCCACGTACAGAGAGAGCGCCATGGGGTGGAGGGTACCTTCCGGGGAGACAGGGATTCGAGCGGGGAACGGACCGTCAGCGACGGTTCATGTACATGTCGAGCGCCTTGTGCAGCAGCTTGTTGAGCGGGAAGTCCCACTCGCCCAGGTACTCCGCGGCCTGGCCGCCGGTGCCGACCTTGAACCGGATCAGCCCGAACAGGTGGTCGCTCTCGTCCAGGGTGTCGCTGATGCCGCGCAGGTCGTAGACGGTGGCGCCGAGCGCGTAGGCGTCGCGCATCATCCGCCACTGGATCGCGTTGTTGGGCTGGACCTCGCGCTTGTGCACGGTGGAGGCGCCGTAGGAGTACCAGACGTGCTCGCCGACGGTGATCATGGTGGTCCCGGCCAGCGCGTCACCCTCGTGGTAGGCCAGGTACAGCCGCATCCGGTTGGGGTCCTCGGCGGTCAGCGCCTTCCACTGGCGCTGGAAGTAGGAGAGCGGGCGCGGGATGAACTGGTCGCGCTCGGCGGTCTCCAGATAGAGCTGGTGGAACACCGGCAGGTCGTCGTAGCCGCCCTGGACGATCTCGACGCCGGCCTTCTCGGCCTTCTTGATGTTGCGGCGCCACAGCTGGTTGAAGCCCTTGAGGACGTCGTCCAGCGAGCGGTTGGCCAGCGGCACCTGGTAGACGTAGCGGGGCTGGACGTCGCCGAACCCGGCGCCGCCGTCCTCGCCCTGCTGCCAGCCCATCCGGCGCAGCCGGTCGGCGGTGTCGATGGCCCGCGGCTCGTACCAGTCGGCCTCGACGTCGCGGAGCCGCTTGGCCTCCTTGCCGGCGATGGCGCTCTTGATCGTCTCGGCCTGCCAGCGGCGGATTATCACCGGCGGGCCCATCTTCACGGTGAAGGCGCCCTGCGACTTGAGGTGGTCCAGCATCGGCTGGAGCCAGCGGTCCAGGTTCGGGTCGAACCAGTCGATGACCGGGCCCTCGGGCAGGTAGGCCAGGTAGCGCTTGACCTTCGGGATCTGCCGGTACAGCACCAGGCCGGCGCCGACCACCGCGCCGCGGTCGTCGAACCAGCCGATGCTCTCCGAGCGCCACTCGGCCTTCACATCACCCCAGGAGGGGACCTGCATATGGCTCGCGGAAGGCAGGCTCCTGATGAAGGCCAGGTGCTCCTCCCGGCTGATGGTCCTCAGGCGCAGGCTCATATGGGGGTGCTCCTCGGGCTTCAGTTCGCGTCAATCGCGAAGCCTACTGCCCAGGTGGGGCACCCCCATAGGGACGCTGCTGAGAGCCTTCGGCCGGTTCCGGCCGAAGGCGGCGTGCCGGTGCGGTCAGTAGAGCCCGCCGTGCGCCAGGCCGATGCCGAAGCCCGCCGCGGCGGCGACCCCGGCGCAGACCAGCACGAAGCGCTCCTTGGTGGTGACGGAGATGTACTGGCCCCAGGCCGCGGTGACGATGCCGGCCAGGCCGGTCCACGAGGCGACCAGGTGCAGGCTGCGGAACATGCAGGTGGCGATGGCGATGGCGGCCAGGATCAGGGTGACCCCGGCCAGGGTGTCCGCCAGCGGATGCGCCTTGCCGTCGCCGGCGTGCAGCCGTGAGCCGGGCCCGTACGGGGACATCGGCGCGAGCGAGGGCAGCGAAGAGGACGGTTGGCTCTGCTGCGGCTGTGAGGGACCGATCGAATGTGCCATGGGACCCGCCTCCTTGGGGCGGTTGCCGGAGCCGTCGGCCTGGAGCGGCCGTACGGCCACGGATGAGGATGGCGCACTGTAGCGCGCCCCCTACCCGATGTATACAGATTGCGGCGATTCGGGGGTGGATTTCAAGACCCCATTCGGGTGCCTGTAGGCTGGACCGTCTGCACCGGTGTGGCGCGGCTTTCAGCCGCGACCCGTGCGCTGATCCTGGTGGGATTCCGTCGGTCTCCGACGCCCTCTCCCCAGTGTCGTTGCGGTTCTCCGCCTCGTTGTCAGTGCCGACCACTACTGTTGCGACGCGTTCAAAAACCCTCCTGCCACGGAAAGACCGTGGCCGCTGAGTCCAGAGGAGGTGGGTTCCACATGCGTCATTACGAGGTCATGGTGATCCTCGACCCCGATGTCGAGGAGCGCGCTGTCTCCCCCCTGATCGAGAACTTCCTCAATGTCGTCCGCACCGGCGGCGGCAACGTGGAGAAGGTCGACACCTGGGGCCGTCGTCGCCTGTCGTACGAGATCAACAAGAAGTCCGAGGGCATCTACTCGGTGATCGACCTCAAGGCTGAGCCTGCGGTCGTCAAGGAGCTCGACCGGCAGCTCAACCTGAGCGAGCAGGTCCTCCGCACCAAGGTGCTCCGCCCGGACACCCACTGAGGTTTCTCCAAGTGCCCCGTTCCGGGGAGCAGTCCCCGGAGCAATGAGGCACTGCACCGCACGGCCGTCCGTACGGCCGGCGCGGTGAGCACTGCACTGAACGGAACCGCTCCCACCGAGAGGTCGTAAACCACCATGGCAGGCGAGACCGTCATCACCCTCGTCGGCAACCTCGTCGACGACCCCGAGCTGCGTTTCACGCCGTCGGGTGCGGCCGTCGCGAAGTTCCGCCTCGCGTCAACCCCCCGCACCTTCGACCGTCAGACGAACGAGTGGAAGGACGGCGAGAGCCTCTTCCTCACGTGCAACGTCTGGCGTCAGCCGGCGGAGAACTGCGCGGAGTCGCTTCAGCGCGGTATGCGCGTCATCGTCCAGGGTCGTCTGCGTCAGCGCACGTACGACACCAAGGAGGGTGAGAAGCGCACCGTCTACGAGGTCGAGGTCGACGAGGTCGGCCCGTCGCTGCGCTCCGCCACCGCGAAGGTCACCAAGGCCCAGCGGACCGGCGGTCAGGGCGGCGGTGGCTTCGGCGGCGGCAACGGCGGCGGCGGTGGCTTCGGCGGCCAGCAGGGCGGCAACGGCGGTGGCTGGGGTTCGCAGAACTCCGGCGGCGGCCAGTCCGCTCCGTCCGACGACCCCTGGGCGTCCAGCGCCCCGGCGGGCGGCGGACAGCAGTCCGGCGGCAACGGCGGCGGCTGGGGTGCCCCGGCCGGCGGCGGCTTCTCGGACGAGCCCCCGTTCTAGTCCTCATCGGACGACAGCAGTGTGCTGGGCCGCTCCCTCCGGGGCGGGGCCCGCTCAGACTTGATCCCGTGCGACCCGGGCGTCGTCCTCGCAACCGCGAGGGCAACGACCGGATCGTGAACACCAGTTGGAGTACATGATGGCGAAGCCGCCTGTACGCAAGCCGAAGAAGAAGGTTTGCGTTTTCTGCAAGGACAAGATCACCTACGTCGACTACAAGGACACGAACCTGCTTCGCAAGTTCATCTCCGACCGTGGGAAGATCCGCGCCCGCCGGGTCACCGGCAACTGCACCCAGCACCAGCGCGACGTGGCCACGGCTGTGAAGAACAGCCGCGAGGTCGCTCTGCTGCCCTACACCTCGACCGCTCGCTGAATAGGAGGGTGACCGAACAATGAAGATCATCCTCACGAACGAGGTCTCCGGCCTCGGTACCGCCGGCGACATCGTCGAGGTCAAGGACGGATACGCCCGCAACTACCTGGTCCCGCGTGGCTTTGCCATCCGCTGGACCAAGGGCGGCCAGAAGGACGTGGACGCGATCCGTCGCGCCCGCAAGATCCACGAGATCCAGACCCTGGAGCAGGCCAACGAGGTCAAGGCCAAGCTCGAGGCCGTCTCCGTGAAGCTCGCCGTGCGTGCGGGCGACGCGGGTCGGCTCTTCGGCTCGGTGACCCCGGGCGACGTCGTCGAGGCCATCAAGGCCGTCGACGGCCCGCTGGTCGACAAGCGCCGCGTCGAGATCGGCTCGCCGATCAAGACCACCGGTGCCCACCAGGTCACCGTCAAGCTGCACTCCGACGTGGTCGCCAAGATCAACGTCAACGTGGTCGCTGCCTGACGCAAGCAGTACCGGGCCCTGCCGTTCGGCCGGGCCCTCGGAAAGGCCGGTTCCCTTCACGGGGGACCGGCCTTTCCGGCGTTCCCGCGCGTACTCAGAAGGTGCGTACTCAGAAGCGGACGGCGGAGTTCTGAGTACCGGTTTTGAGTAGCGGCCTGAGTAACCGCACGGATTCCAGGCTCCCCGGTGGCGCGCACGATGAAGTGGTACTGACCGGTAACTTATCAGGGAGAGGTCATGGCCATCGAGGTCACCAAGGTGACCGACCAGGCGTCACTGCGGGAGTTCTGCGAACTGCCGCTGCGCCTCCATCCGCGGTCCCACTACGTGCCCGTCCCGGAACGCCGGATCAGGGCCTGGTACGAGGGGACCGGGCCGCAGCGCCGCTACGGCCCGGTCGACCTCTACCTGGCCCGCGACTGCCGCGGCCGGGTGGTGGGCCGCACCTGCCTGCACCGCAACAGCGCGCTGGACGCCCGGGTCGGCCGGCAGGTCCAGTTGTTCGGGCTGACCGAGTTCGCCGACGCACGCAGCGATCCGGCGCTGGTGGTGGACGGCGCCGACCCGGCCAAGGAACTGCTGGACCTGGCCGAGCAGGCGGGCACCGTCAGCGGCTGCGACCTGCTGCTCGGCCCGGTGGAACTGCTGCCGGACCAGTCCCCCGGGGTGCTGGTCTCCGGCTTCGACGAGCGCGGCTTCAGCGGGGGCGGCTGGAGCCCGCCCTACTACCCGACCGCCTACGAGCGGTTGGGCTTCACCCGGCGCTGGCCCGGGCGGACCTGGATCTGCGAGGGGCTGGACGACCCCGGGCGGCTCCGCCCGGAGAAGGCCTTCGTGGTCGACGAGCAGCGGATGCAGGACGAGGAGCTGCGGGTGCACCGGGGGAGCCGGCGCTCGCTGCGACGGGTGATGCCGGCGCTGCGGCACATCCTCAACGCCTCGGCGGAGCAGGTCGAGCAGCGGACCGAGGTCTCCGCGGCGGACTTCGCCGAGCGGGCCGCCGGGCTGAGCCGGGTGCTGGACGAGCGGCTGCCGCTGTACCTCACCAGGGCCGGCGAGCCGGTGGCCTTCCTGCTGGCGGTCCCGGACGTGTCGCCGTTCCTGGTGGCCACCCGGGGCCGGCCCTCGCAGCGGCAGCGGCTGGCGCTGCGCGCGGCGGCCTGGCGGGGCGACCACCCGGACCAGGCCGCGCTGGTCGCCTCGGGCACCCTGCCGCAGTGGCAGGGGCGCGGCTACCTCACCCTGCTGGCGCGGGAGCTGTACCGGGCACTGGGGGAGGCGGGCTACCGGACCCTGCGCGGCTACCGGGTCCCGGAGGGGGACCGGGCCGCGGAGGCGCCGTACCGGGGGATGGGCGGGCGGCCGCTGCACGGGACGGCCTTCTACGAGCGGCGGCTGCGCTGAGGCCGCTCGGGCCCGTAGCCGCTCCGGGGCCCAGGGGCCCCGCACCGCTCAGGCTCGTACCGCTCCGGTGACCAGCCAGGCGCCGGTGCGGGCGCGCAGAGCCAGGAACAGCAGCCGGACGGCCATGCACAGGGCGATGGCGCCCCAGAGCGCCACCAGGCTGCTGCTGCCGAGGGTCAGCGCGACCGGGGCGTACGCCGCCAGCGTGCCCAGCATGGCCCAGGCCAGGTAGGGCCCGTCGCCAGCGCCCATCAGCACGCCGTCCAGTACGAAGACCACACCGCACAGCGGCTGGGTGGCCGCGGCGATCAGCAGGACGGTGCCCAACTGCTGCTTGACCGCGGGATCGTCGGTGAACAGCGGCAGATAGAGGGGGCGTGCGAGCAGCAGCAGCGCCCCCAGCAGGACGCCGGTGCCGATCCCCCACTCCACCATCCGCCGGGTCGCCGCACGGGCGCCGCCGGTGTCGTCGGCGCCCAGGTAGCGGCCGATGATGGCCTGTCCGGCGATGGCGATCGCGTCCAGCGCGAAGGCCAGGAAGTTCCACAGCGACATGGCGATCTGCTGGGAGGCCATCGCGGTGTTGCCGAGCCTGGCGGCGACCGCGGTGGCGATCAGCAGGATGGCCCGCAGGCTGAGGGTGCGGACCAGCAGCGGCGCCCCCGCGGTGGCGCAGGCCCGGATGCCGGGCAGGTCGGGCCGCAGGTCGGTGCGGGTGCTGAGCAGCCCCAGCCGGCGTGCGCCGCGGACCACGACGGCGAGATAGGTGGCGGCCATGCCCCACTGGGCGATCACCGTGCCCAGGGCGGAGCCGGCGATGCCCAGCCTGGCGCCGTAGACCAGGCCCAGGTTGAGCAGCAGGTTGACGGTGAAGCCGGCCACCGCCACGGCCAGCGGGGTACGGGTGTCCTGGAGGCCGCGCAGCACGCCGGTGGCGGCCATGACGATCAGCATGGCCGGGATGCCGAGGGCGCTGATCCGCAGGTAGTCGACGGCGTAGGGGGTGGCGGTGGCGGAGGCGCCGAAGAGCCGGATCAGCGCCGGGGCCAGGCCCACGGCCAGGGCGACGACCGGGACGGACAGGAAGACCGCGAGCCAGATGCCGTCGATGCCCTGCCGCACCGCGGCAGGGCGGTCGCCGGAGCCGATCCGGCGGGCGACGGCCGCCGTGGTGGCGTAGGCGAGGAAGACGAAGACCCCCACCAGGGTGGAGAGCAGCGAGGCGGCCACCCCGAGGCCGGCCAGCTGGGCGGTGCCGAGGTGGCCGACGATGGCGGAGTCCGCCATCAGGAACAGCGGTTCGGCGATGAGGGCGCCGAAGGCCGGCACCGCCAGAGCCAGGATCTCCCGGTCGTGCCTGGTCCGGCGGACCGGCGGCTGGGGGAGGGCGGGGGAGGTCGATCGCATGGTCCTACCGTAGTCATCCACAGGTAATGTGTGCACGCGTATTTTGAGTATTACACGCGCATGCTCCGCGTAGCGGTTCGGGCACCCCTGGTCGTGATCTTCATGCTCCGTGTGAAATTTTTCTCCTGCACAGGAGATGATGGGTGTTATTCCAGGTCAGCGAGTTGACGGTGGAAAGATCTTCGGGTTATCCACAGGTTGTCCCCCGAGCCGTGCACAGCTTGGGGTCGGTTCTCCACAGTCCGGGGCCCGTCATCCACATGGCCTGTGGATAACCATCTTGGCCGATGGGCTGATCCCCCCTTAGCGTGAGCGTTCCGCCGACGCGCCGCAGGGGGTGCAGGTGCTCCGGTGTCAGTGGGGTGCCGTATAGAAGAGAGTGACGGCGGGGCGGACGGGTACGGGGCGGAACGACCAGGAGGCGCGGCATGGAGCAGGGACGCGAAGGGGCCTCCGGCGGAGGTGCCCGGTGAGCGACGTGCCGTACGACGACCACGACGAGGTGCCGCCCCCGGACGAGGAGTGGCCGCCGCCCCCGAGCGAGGGTCCGGGCGACCGGCTGCCGTTCAAGGGGAAGGGCGGCTCCGGCGGCAGCGGCCCCGGTGGCGGCGGTGGCGGCAGGGCCAGCGGCGGCAACCAGGCGGACCGTTCTTCCTACGACAACGCCGGCGGCGGCAAGGGCGACTCGCGCGGCGACTCGGCCGGCTACGAGCGGGTGCCCCCGCAGGACCTGGCCGCCGAGCAGTCGGTGCTGGGCGGCATGCTGCTGTCCAAGGACGCGATCGCCGACGTCGTCGAGGTGCTCAAGCCGGTCGACTACTACCGGCCCGCGCACGAGCTGATCCACAGCGCCATCCTCGACCTCTACGCACGCGGCGAACCGGCCGACCCGATCACCGTCGCCAGCGAGCTGGTGAAGCGCGGCGAGATCACCCGCGTCGGCGGCCCCTCCTACCTGCACACCCTGGTCAACTCGGTCCCCACGGCCGCCAACGCCGAGTACTACGCCGAGATCGTCCACGAGCGCGCGGTGCTGCGCCGGCTGGTCGAGGCGGGCACCCGCATCGCGCAGATGGGCTACGCCGCCGAGGGCGACGTCGACGAGATCGTCAACGCCGCCCAGGCCGAGATCTACGCCGTCACCGAGCAGCGCACCAACGAGGACTACGCCCCCCTCGGCGACATCATGGAGGGCGCCCTCGACGAGATCGAGTCCATCGGCTCCCGCAGCGGCCAGATGTCCGGCGTCCCCACCGGCTTCGCCGACCTGGACTCCCTCACCAACGGCCTGCACCCGGGCCAGATGATCGTCGTCGCGGCGAGGCCCGCGATGGGAAAGTGTGTCGCATCCACGACAATCCTTGTTGAGGCTGACAGCGGCGAGCGCATTACGGTCGAGGATTTCGTACGGCGAGGGCAGGCCGGTGAGCGGCTGACCGTGCACACCCTTCGGGATGACTGGAAGTTGGCCCCGATCAGGCCGTCCGACTTCATCCCGAACGGTCGCCGGGCGACCTTCAAACTGACGACCCAGCTCGGCCGGTCCATCGCGGCCACGGCGAACCATCCCTTCCGGTCACTGCGCGGTTGGGTTCCCCTGGAGGAACTGCGTCCAGGGGATCGGATCGCGGTGCCTCGGTCCCTGCCGTGTCTGCCTTCGGTCGAGTTGCCCAGTTCGCTGGTGGCGCTGACGGGCTACCTTCTGGGAGACGGCTCCCTGACGAGCGCTACACCGCAGTTGACCGCCTACTCCGAAGCGATCCGCGCGGATGCCGCGCGATGGGCGAAGGACTCCCTGCTTCGGGTACATCAGGCTGTGCCCAAGGGATGCCGTGACGCAGACTGCTCCCTGCTCGGTGTCGACGAGCACGAGCACCCCTCCCGGCTGGGCTTCTCCGCCGCGACGCTGGGGCAGAACCCGCTGACGGCCCGGCTGTCGGAATGGGGCCTGATGGGGGCGAGCAGCCACACCAAGTTCGTTCCCGAGGTCTTCTTCCGGCTCCCTGAGCACCAGATCGCGCTCTTTCTGTCCCGCCTCTACGCCACTGACGGCTGGGCCTCGGTGTCCAGGCCGGGCAACCAGCCGCAGATCGGCTACTGCTCCGTCAGCAAGCAGCTGGCCGACGATGTCGCCCACCTCCTTCTCCGCCTCGGCATCGTGGCCAAGGTGGTCCGCCGTACCGTCGCCTACCAGGGCGAGCGGCGGGTTGCGTTCCAGGTCCTCATCCATGACATCGACCAGATCCGCACGTTCGCGGCGCGGGTCGGCATCTTCTCGAAGGAACGTCAGGTCGCAGAAGTTCTGGCGGCTTGCGGCGAGCGTGTGGGGCAGCCCAATCTGGACCTGATCCCCGCCGAGGTCTGGGACCTGATCAAGGCCGAGAAGGGTGACTGCAGCTGGGCCGAGATCAGCGCCCGTACAGGGCGGTCCCGGACGCACAACTGGCATGTCGGACAGCAGGTCAGTCGCCACCGGCTGCTGGAGCTTGCGAAGGCGCTGGACTCTCAGATGCTGGCGGACATCGCCACCTCCGATGTCCAGTGGGACCGGGTCGAATCCGTGCTCCCGGACGGAGAAGCCGAGGTCTACGACCTCACTGTGGACGGTACGCACAACTTCGTCGCCAACGACATCGTCGTTCACAACTCCACGCTGGCCCTGGACTTCGCCCGTTCCTGTTCGGTGAAGCACAAGATTCCGAGCGTTTTCTTCTCCCTGGAAATGGGGCGCAACGAGATCGCCATGCGTCTGCTCTCGGCGGAGGCCCGGGTCGCGCTGCACCACATGCGGTCCGGGAACATGACTGACGAGGACTGGACCCGACTGGCGCGGCGGATGCCGGAGTTGAACGATTCTCCGCTCTACATCGACGACTCCCCCAATCTGTCGATGATGGAGATTCGGGCCAAGTGCCGCCGCCTCAAGCAGCGCAACGACCTGCGGCTGGTGGTGATCGACTACCTCCAGCTGATGCAGAACGGCGGCTCGCGACGGCCCGAGAGCCGGCAGCAGGAGGTCTCCGAGATGTCGCGAAACCTCAAGCTGCTCGCCAAGGAGCTGGAACTCCCGGTCATCGCGCTGTCGCAGCTGAACCGTGGTCCTGAACAGCGGACGGACAAGAGGCCGATGGTCTCCGACCTCCGTGAGTCGGGATGCGTGACGGCGGGGACGCGGTTGCTGCGGGCCGACACCGGTGCGGAGGTGACGATCGGCGAGCTGATGGAGTCCGGGGCGCGAGACGTCCCGGTGTGGTCGGTGGACGAGCGGATGAAGCTGGTCAGCCGGACGCTCACGCATGCCTTCCCGAGTGGGACGAAGGAAGTGTTCCGGGTGCGGCTCGCATCGGGCAGGGAGGTGGAGGCGACGGCGAACCACCCGTTCCTCACGTACGACGGCTGGAAGCCGCTCGGCGACCTGCTGATGGGCGACCGAGTGGCGGTCCCCCGGAGGATCGGAACCCCGGAGAACACCACCGCATGGCCTGAGGCCGAGGTGGTCATGCTGGCGCACCTGATCGGCGACGGATGCATGGCTCCCCGCCAGCCCATCCACTACACCAGCAACGACGAGGCCAACCTGGACGCGGTGGAGCTGGCAGCGGCGCACTTCGGCGTCACTCCCCGCCGTGAGGCGCAGGAGAACTGGTGGCACACCTACCTGCCCGCTCCGTACAGACTCGCCCGCGGACGACGCAATCCCATCGCTGCCTGGTTGGACCGGTTCGGCCTGTACGGGAAGCGGTCGTACGAGAAGTTCCTGCCGGGTGCGGTTTTCGGCCTTCCAGATGACCAGGTGCGGTTGTTCCTGCGTCACCTGTGGGCCACGGACGGCTCGGTGACTGTCTCCAACGCGGGAGCAGTCAGGGTCTACTACGCGACGACGTCAGAGCGGCTGGCACGGGACCTTCAGCAGCTCCTGCTGCGGTGCGAGATCCAGGCGCGGTTGAGGAGGGTCGGAAACACCAAGGGCCGCCCAGGATGGACCGTGGATGTCAGCGGAGTAACCGATCAGCGGCGGTTCCTGCACGACATCGGTGTGCACGGCGCACGCGCGGTGCAGGTCAACAAGGCACTGCACCGCCTGGCGGCGGTTGTCGCCAACACGAATCTCGACACCGTCCCCGTGCAGGTGTGGGACCGGGTCAGGGCAGCGATGGAGGAGCGGGCTGTCACCACCCGTGCGTTCCAGGAGCAACTGGGTACGGCCTACTGCGGCTCCACGATCTACCGTGCCGCACCGAGCCGCAGTCGGCTTCACCAGGTGGCGGAGATTCTCCAGGATGCGGAACTCGATCTGCTCGCAACGAGTGACGTGTTGTGGGATTCGATTGTCGAAGTGGAGAGTATCGGCGACCGGCCGGTGTTCGACGCCACGGTGCTCGGAACGCACAACTTCATCGCCAATGGCACGGTCCTGCACAACAGCATTGAGCAGGACGCCGACATGGTCATCCTGTTGCACCGTGAGGACGCCTACGAGAAGGAATCCCCCCGAGCCGGCGAGGCCGACCTGATCGTGGCCAAGCACCGCAACGGGCCCACGGCGACGATCACGGTGGCCTTCCAGGGCCACTACTCCCGCTTCGTGGACATGGCCCAGAGCTGAGCGAGCCGGCTACCAGGGCAGTGGGCCCTCGGCGTCGACGTAGGTGCCGGTGGGGCCGTCCGGGGTGAGGCGGGCCATTCGGACGATGATCTCGGCGCCCTGTTCGACGGTCTGGATGCCGGTGTTGCCGTTGAGGTCGGTCTTGGTGAAGCCGGGCTCCACCGCGTTGATGCGCATGGCGGGGAACGCCTTGGCGTACTGGACGGTGATCATGTTGACGGCCGTCTTGGACGCCGGGTAGGCGATGCCGGGGTAGGCGTAGGTCGGGGTGCCGGCGGTGCTGACCCGGGTGAGCGAGGCCAGGCCGCTGCTGAGGTTGACGATGACGGGGGCGGGCGAACGCTGCAGCAGCGGCAGGAAGGCGTGGGTGACCCGCACCGTGCCGAAGACATTGGTCTCAAAGGTCCGCCGCATCAGCTCGGCGGTGAGGTCCGCGGCGCCGATGACGCTGTTGTCCTGCGCCCGCTCCTCGATGCCGGCGTTGTTCACCAGCACGTCCAGGCCGCCCTCGGCCTCGATCTCCTTCGCCGCGGCGGTGACGGAGGCGTCGTCGGTGATGTCGATGACGACCAGGCGCGCGCCCAGTTCCTCGGCGGCCCGGCGGCCGCGCTCCGGGTCCCGGCTGCCGATGTACACGGTGTGGCCCGCGGCGACGAGTTGACGGGCGGCCTCGAAGCCGAGGCCCTTGTTGGCTCCGGTGATCAGTGTTGTTGTCATGCCTCCACGATGCGGTCCGGACCGGCGCCCAGCCAGACGTCCCTGCTTCCTGGGACTACCAGTACCAGGCACCCGCGTGCCCGGCGGTGCAGAGTGGGGGCATGGCTACCACGGAGTTCGGGCGGACGGTGCGGCGCTGGCGCGACCGGGTCCCGCCGGAGGCTGCCGGGCTGCCGGTCGGCGGCCATCGGCGCGCGGCCGGGCTGCGCCGGGAGGAGCTGGCCCTGCTGGCCGGGATCTCGGTCGACTACGTCACCCGGCTGGAACAGGGCCGGGCGGCCAACCCGTCCGAGCAGGTGGTCGAGGCGCTGGGCCGGGCGCTGCGGGTGTCCGGGGACGAGCGCGAGCACCTGTTCCGGGTCGCCGGGCTGGTCGCGCCGGGGCGGGGCACGGTGCCCGGCTACATCACGCCCAGCGTCCAGCGGATGCTGGACCGGCTGACCGGGACGCCGGTCGCGGTCTCCGACGCGGCCTGGACGCTGCTGCTGGCCAACCCGCTGTACATCGCGCTGATGGGCGAGCGGCACGGCAGGGAGCGCAACGGGGCGTGGCGGAACTTCCTGGGGGCGGGCACCAGGGTCCGGCACACGCCGGAGTCCCGGCGGGCGCTGGAGACCGCGGTCGTCTCCGACCTGCGCGCGACGGCGCTCCGCTATCCGGCGGACCTGCGGCTGCGGCGGCTGATCGCGGACCTGCGGGCCGGCAGCGAGCGCTTCGCCGAGCTCTGGGACTCCGGTGCGGTGGGGCACCAGGAGGCGTCGCGCAAGACCGTCGACCACCCCGAGGTGGGCTCGCTGACGCTGGACTGCGATGTGCTCAGCGTGGCCGGCAGCGATCTGCGGATCATGGTCTACACGGCCGAGCCCGGCACCGAGGACGCCGAACGGCTGGCGCTGCTGGCCGTGGTCGGCACCCAGGCACTGGCGGAGCGGGGTTGACGGAGCGTCGACCGGCGCAGCGTCAGGTGGTGCCGAAGCGGCTGTCGAGCTCTGAGGCGCGGCGGGTCCGGCCGGCGAAGACCGCCTCGCGGCGTTCGGCGGTCTGCCGCAGTGCGTCCTTGCGGTCGCGCTTGGAGAGCCGGTCCAGGTAGAGCCGGCCTTCCAGGTGGTCGGTCTCGTGCTGGAGGCAGCGGGCGAAGTAGCCCCGGCCCTCGATGACCAGCGGGTTGCCGTCCTTGTCGAAGCCCCGGGCGGTGGTGCGCTCGGTCCGGGGGACGACCATGTCGGCGCCGGGCACCGAGAGGCAGCCCTCGGCGTCGTCGATCAGGCGCCGGTGGGTCGGGTCGGGCTGGTCCAGGACCGGGTTGGCGATGTGGCCGACGTGGCGGACGCCGTCCTCGTCCAGGCAGTCGAAGACGAACAGCCGCAGGTCGACGTCGACCTGGTTGGCGGCAAGGCCTGCCCCCTCGGCGACGTGCATGGTGCGGAACATGTCGTCGACCAGGCGGGAGAGTTCGGGGCTGCCGAACTCCGAGCCGGTCACCTCGCGGCAGCGCCGTCCCAGGATCTCCTCGCCGACCTCGGTGATCCGCAGCATCGAGCCGCGCTGCGCCTCGGGCGGCAGCGCAGGGTAGCTGTCGACCGGCTCGCCCTGGACCCGGACCCGGCGGTCCACCGTGCTGCGGGGCGTGTGCCGGTTGTGGATCAGGGGCGTCTCGGACATCGATTCCTCACTCGGGGCGTGGGGACGCTTGTGGACTGCTTTGCAAAGTAGCAGGCTTTGCAAAGTGACCGAGGAAGAAATGCGGAATGACGCCGATGCCGGGGCGGGGCCAGCGGCGGGTACCGGAGCGCTGCCGCGCCATGCGGTGCGCGATGGGCTGCTGGACCTGCTCGCCGAGGGGGGCACGCTGACCTCCACCGAGGCGGCCGCGCGGCTGGGGTACAGCTCCGGGCTGTGCTCGTTCCATCTGCGGCAGCTGGCGCGCTACGGGCTGATCGAGGAGGCGCCGCACAGTGGGGGCCGGGTGCGGCCCTGGCGGCTGCGCCGGACGGAGCCGGAGCCGGAGCCGCTTCCGGCCGAGGGCTTCGGCGAGCTGGCGCGCGGGCTGGAGGACGAGAGCTACCAGCGCTGGCTGGACCTGCGGGACCGGGCCCCGGAGCAGTGGCGCGGCCGGGACGAGGCGTTCAGCGCCGTCGTCTACCTCACCCCGGAGGAGCTGGGCGGGGTGGCAGAGGCGGTGCGGCAGGTGCTGGCCGGCTACCGGCGGCGCGAACAGCAGCCGGAGTCCCGCCCGGAGCGGGCCCTGCCGGTGGCCCTGATCACCCGGCTGTTCCCGTTGCTGCCCGGTGGACCGGACGGCAACGGGGAGGCCGGTGGCGACGGTCGCTGAGCCCGACTGCACCGACTGCACCGACTGCACCGACTGCACCGACTGCACCGCCTGCGGCGATGCACTGGTGAATCGGGGTCAGGGCCGGATCGGGGTCAGGGCAGCAGCACGATCTTGCCGCGGCCGCCGCCCTGCTCGCTGAGCCGCTGGGCGGCGGCCGCGTCCGCCAGCGGGAGGGTGGTGCGGACCGGGGCCGACAGGGTGCCCGCCGCGTGCAGGGAGAGTGCCCGGCTCAGGCCCTCGACGGCGGTTTCGGTGGTGCCGCCGCTGGTGAAGGTGACCCCGAGCGGCCCCGCCTCCTGGGCGGCGGCGATGGTGACCACCCGGTCCGGGCCGCCCACCAGCGCCACCGAGTCGGCCAGGACGCCGTCGCCGCTGGTGTGCAGCACCGCGACCACGGGTTCGCCGGCCGCGGCCGCGCGGACCCGGTCGATGACGCCGTCCCCGTAGAGCACCGGGGTGGCGCCGAGTTCGCGCAGCGCCTGCTGGTCCCGCTCCCCCGCCGTGCCGATCACCCGGACGCCGTCCTCGACCGCGAACTGGACGGCCAGGGTGCCGACCGCACCGGCGGCTCCGTGGATCAGCAGGGTCTCCCCCGGCTTCAGGTTCAGCAGCCGCAGGCCCCGCACGGCGGTGTCGGCGACGACCGGCAGTCCTCCTGCCGTCTCCACCGGGAGGTCGGCGGGTCGGGCGGCCAGGGTGGCGGCGTCGGCGACGGCGTACTCGGCGTAGGCCGCGAGTGCCAGGCCGAGCACCTCGTCGCCGAGCTGCCAGGAGTCGACGCCTGGGCCGAGGGCGACCACCGTTCCGGCCGCCTCCAGGCCGGGTACGTGCGGGAAGGTGACCGGGAAGATCCCTTGCATGAAACCGCGTCGGAGCTTCCAGTCGAGGGCGTTCACGGCCGCGGCGGAGACCCGGAGCAGGACCTGTCCGGGGCCGGGCTGAGGGACGGCGGTGTCCGTGAGCCGCAGTTCGTCGGGCTCGCCGTACGCGGAGAAGGTGACGGCCTTGGCGGTGGTGGGGAGGGTGAGGTCGGACATCGTGATCGCCTTCGTCCTGGAGCGGTGGAGAGTGCGTGCGGGCGGCGGTTCCGCCCTCAGGAAGACACTTCCACGGGACCGCCGCGGCGACGAGCGGAGCGCTTTACCTAGGACCGGGAATCCTGGGCTCGTGACGGAGCCCGGGACAGCCTGATGGACTCCGGGCGTCGGTACGGCCCCGACGCGATACTGGGGGCATGTACCAGGAGCGGGCGGCGGTGGCGGTGCCGGGCGCGGTGCTGTGGACGCGCCGTACCGGGCCGGTCGCCGAGCGGTTCCGGGTGCTGCCGGACGGCTGCATGGACCTGATCTGGATGGACGGGGCGCTGGTCGTCGCGGGTCCGGACACGGTGGCGCAGGTGGGGGAGAGCAGGGCCGGGGACAGCATCACCGGCCTGCGCTTCGCGCCGGGGACGGCGGCTTCGGTGCTCGGGGTGCCGGCCTGGGAGCTGCGGGACCTCAGGGTCGCGCTGGACGGCCTGTGGCCGGACCGGATGGTCCGGGAGCTGACCGAGCGGGTGGGGGCCGCAGCGGATCCGGGAGCGGAGCTGGAGGCCGTCGCCGCGGCGCGGCGGTCCGGGGTCGAACCGGATCCGGACCGGGACCGGGTCCGCTCCGGGGTGCTGGACGGCCTGCGGCGCGGGGTGCGGGTGGCCCTGCTTGCGGACGAACTGGGCCTGAGCGAGCGTCAGTTGCGCCGGCGCTGCCTGGAGGTCTTCGGGTACGGGCCCAAGGTGCTGGACCGGGTGCTGCGGTTGGACCGGGCCCTGGCGGCGGCGCGCGGCGGCGCGCCGTTCGCGCTGGTCGCGGCGGACGTGGGCTACGCCGACCAGCCGCACCTGGCCCGGGAGGTGCGGGCGCTGGCCGGCGTGCCGCTGCGGGAACTGCTGGGGAGGCCGGCGGCGGACGGGTGAGCGCAGCAGCCGGCCCGGCGTCGGTCAGGAGGGCAGCGGGGCGAAGAGGTCGGTGGGGTTGCCGTCCGGATCGAGGACGACCGCGTAGCGCTGGCCCCAGAAGGCGTCCCAGGGTTCCCGGTGCGAGCGGTAGCCGGCAGCGGTGAGCTCCGCGTACACCTTGTCGACCTCGGCGGGGTCCTCGCACCGGAAGGCCAGCGCACTGGGGTGGCCGCCCTGCGGCGGCGTCCACCCGGGGTCGAGGCTGCGTACGGTCGCGACGGTGTCCCAGGCGACCCGGAACCCGCCGGGCAGGGTGGTCTCCACATGCGGTTCGTCCTCGACCCCGAGCGGGATGTCGAGGCCCAGGCGCCGGTAGAAGGCGAGCGCGGCCGCCATGTCGGCGGTGACGATGCTGATGAGGTCGAGTCGAGGAGTCATGCGTCCACGCTAGGCGCCGGGAACCCCAGCGGTCTTGAACGAATCGGACGGGCCCGGACGGTGCGCCGCGATATGGGTTGGCCTGTCCGTGGAACCCGGGGTTACCGTCGCCGCATGGATTCTCCGGAGAGCTTCGCCGACCTGCTGCCCGCCACCCGACGTGCCCTGCTGCACCGCATCGCGGTGGCCCAGAGCGAGGGGCGGGCGCCGTCGTTGGTCGCGGCGGTGGTGCGCGAGGGGCGGCGGGTGTGGGACGGGGCGCGGAGCTGCGTGGAGGGGCACGAGCCCGATCCCGATGTGCAGTTCAGGATCGGGTCGATCACCAAGACGTTCACCGCCGTGCTGGTGCTGCGGCTGCGTGACGAGGGGTTGCTGGAGCTGGACGACCGGCTGGTGAAGTACCTGCCGGAGACCGCGTCCGAGGCGGAGTTCGGCACGGCCGGGCGGGCGACGATCGGACAACTGCTGTCGCACAGCGCCGGGTTGACCACGGAGTCGGCCGGGCCCTGGTGGGAGCGGACACCGGGCGCGCTGCGGCCCGGGCTGGTGGACGTGGTGCAGCAGCCGTCGACGCGGCACCCCGCGGGGCGCGAGTTCCACTACTCCAACGTCGGATACGCGCTGCTGGGCGCGTTGGTGGAGCGGCTGCGCGGCGAGTCCTGGGGTGCGGTGCTGCGGCGCGAGGTGCTGGAACCGCTGGGGATGGGGCGGACCACGGTGCTGCCGGAGGCGCCGCACGCCGGCGGCTGGGCGGTGCATCCGTGGGCGGACGTGCTGCTGCCGGAGCCGCTGGAGGACACCGGCCGGATGGCCCCGGCCGGCCAGCTCTGGTCGACGGTGGGGGACCTGTGCCGCTGGGCCGGGTTCCTCGCGGAGGGCGACGGGAAGGTGCTCGACGCCGCGACCCTCGGCGAGATGCGGCAGCCGACCGGCGCGGTCCACGCCGGTGAGGGGTACGGCCTCGGCATGCAGCTGCTGCAGGCGAACGGGCTCGCCCACGCGGGCCACACCGGTTCCATGCCGGGGTTCCTGGCGGCGCTGTGGATCGTGCCCGAGCAGCGACTGGCGGCCGTGGTGCTGACCAACACCACCACCGGGATCGGCGGAGTCGGCACCCTCGCCGCGGACCTGCTGCGGATCACCGTCGAACACGAACCCCGGATCCCCGACCCCTGGCGTCCGCTGCCCTCCGTCGATCCGGACCTGCTCGCCCTCACCGGCCCCTGGTACTGGGGGCCGACCGGCTATGTGCTGCGGCTGCGGGCCGAGCGGGGTCTGGAGCTGACGTCGGTCACCGGCCAGCTGCGCGGCATCCCGCTGCGCGCCGAGGCCGACGGCAGCTGGACCGCGACGGAGGGCTACTGGAACGGCGAGAGCCTGCGGATCGTCCGCGGCCCGGACGGGTCGGTCAGCCATCTGGACCTCGGCACCACGGTGCTCACCCGCGAGCCCTACCCGATCGCCGGGCCGACCCCTGGCGGTGTCGACCCGGCGGGCTGGAGGGGGCTGTGAGGGGCGGGGTCAGCTGGGGCGGCGTCAGGCGCGGGCGTACTGCGGGGTGCTCGGCAGCTCGTGCTCCAGGGCGCGGGCGGCGTGCCGGGGCCAGTAGGGGTCGCGCAGCAGTTGCCGGCCGAGCAGGACGGCGTCGGCGCGGCCGGAGGCGATGACGGACTCGGCCTGGTGCGGGTCGGTGATCAGGCCGACGGCGGCGACCGGCAGTCCGGTCTGCTCGCGGACGGCGGTGGCGAAGGGGACCTGGTAGCCGGGCGCGACCGGGATGTCGGCGTCCGGGACGTTGCCGCCGGTCGAGGCGTCGAGCAGGTCCACGCCGTGCGCCTGCAGCTCCTTGGCCAGCCGGACGGTGTCCTGGCCGGTCCAGCCGGGAGTGCCGGTGTCCTCCAGCCAGTCGGTGGCGGAGCTGCGGAAGAACAGCGGCAGTTCCTCGGGCCAGACGGCGCGGACGGCGTCGACCACCTCCAGTGCGAAGCGCATCCGGTTCTCCAGCGAGCCGCCGTAGCCGTCGGTGCGGGTGTTGGAGTAGGGCGAGAGGAACTCGTGCACCAGGTAGCCGTGGGCGCCGTGCACCTCGGCGACCTTGAACCCGGCGGCCAGGGCGCGTTCGGCCGCCTCGGCGAACTGCCGGACCACGAGCGCGATCTGGTCGGTCGTCAGTTCCGCCGGTGCCGGGTGGGAGTCGAAGGGGAGCGGGCTGGGGCCGAGGGTCTGCCAGCCGCCTCGGTCGGCGGGGACGGCGCTGCCCCGGTCCACCCAGGGGGCGTTGACCGAGGCCTTGCGTCCGGCGTGGGCCAGCTGGATGCCGGGGACGGCGCCGGCCGCCTCGACGAAGGCGGTGATCCGCCGGAAGGCCTGCTGCTGGTGCTCGTTCCAGATGCCCAGGTCGGCGGAGCTGATCCGGCCTTCGGGGCTGACCGCGGTGGCCTCGGTGAGGATCAGCCCGGCGCCGCCGACCGCGCGGGAGGCGAGGTGCTGGAAGTGCCAGTCGTTGGGGGTGGCGGTGTCCGGGCCCTCGGAGGCGGCCGAGTACTGGCACATGGGAGCCATCCAGGCCCGGTTGGGAAGAGTGACTCCGCGCAGGGTCAGCGGCTCGAACAGCTTGCTCATCGGTCGTCGTCCTCGGTTGCTGGTGCTCAACAGTGCCGCGTTCAACGATAGAAAGCGTAGACAATATTTGCAAGTGCATGAATATGCTCACCCGTTCGCGCGGGGGAGGCGGCGGGGTCCACCCGATGCGCGCAGGCTGGGGGGACGATCGCCCGCAGCGGAGGAGTAGCGCGATGACGGACAGCGAAGCCGGGGACGCCGGCGCCGGGGCGGCCGGGATCGAGGTGGAGGTCTTCACCGGCCCCGAGTCGGCGTTCTTCAGCACGTCCGCGCTGGTCCACGGTCCGACCGAGGCGCTGCTCGTCGACACCCAGCTGACCCTGAGCGCCGGGCGGGAGCTGGCCGAGTGGGTCGCCGGGCGGACCGGCCGGCTGACGGCGGTGCTGATCAGCCATCCGCATCCGGACCACTACTTCGGCACCGCCGAGGTGCTCCGCCTCTTCCCGGGGACCCCGGTGTACGCGGTGCCCGAGGTGATCGAGGGCATCATCGCCACCGGGCTGGCCAAGGTGGCGCAGTGGCAACCGGTCTTCGGCGACGACGTCACCTCCTTCCCGGTGGTGCCGGGACCGCTGCCGGGCCACCGGCTGCGGGTGGACGGGGCCGCGGTGGACGTGCTGGCGCTGGGCCAGGGCGACTGCTCGGCGAGCAGCGTGGTCCATGTTCCGAGCGCCGACGCGCTGATCGCCGGCGACCTGGTCTACAACGGGACGCACCTCTGGACCGCGGAGACCACGCCCGGGGAGCGCGCCGACTGGATGGCCAATCTGGAGGTGCTGCGCGGCCTGGGCACGGCCCGGGTGGTGGCCGGGCACCGGGCCCCGGGCCAGGACGACGACGCGCAACGGGTGCTGGACTTCACCGCGGACTATCTGCGCGCGTTCGACGAGCGCCTGGCGGAGCATCCGCGTGACGCGGCGGCGCTGGTGTCGGCGATGAACGAGACCTACGCCGAGCTGACCCTGCCGGTGCTGCTGGAACTGAGCGCGGAGGCCAACACCGCGGAGGCCGACGCCGCCGAGGCCGACACCGCCGACGGGGATCCCGCCGAGTAGCCGTGCTGGCCTTGACGTCGGCGTCAAGGTCTACCGTCGTGTGCAGAGGCACGGCGGAAGGCGGGGCAGGGCATGCGGATCGGTGAGCTGGCGCAGCGCGCGGGGACGACGACGCGCACCCTGCGGTACTACGAGTCGCGCGGACTGCTCCCGGCCAGGCGGGCGGTGAACGGCTACCGCGCTTACGGCGAGGAGGACCTGCGGCTGCTGCGGCAGATCCGGCTGCTGCAGGACTTCGGATTCGAGCTGGAGGAGACCCGGCCGTTCGTCGACTGCCTGCGCGCCGGGCATCCGTCCGGGGATTCCTGCCCGGCCTCGCTGGAGGTGTACCGGCGCAAGCTCGCGGAGATCGACGAGTGCCTGGAGCGGTTGCAGGCGGTGCGGGAACAGGTGCAGGGGCAGCTGCTGCGGGCGCAGGTGGAGGCGTCGGCGGAGCACCCGGGCGAACCGTTGTGCGAAGTGAAGCCGAGTGAATGGGTGGAGGGGAACTGAGATGACCACGAGTACCGATGTGGTGAAAGTGACGGACGAGACGTTCGCGTCCGAAGTCCTGGAATCCGAATTTCCGGTTCTGGTGGACTTCACCGCGGACTGGTGCCCGCCGTGCCGGATGCTGGCACCGGTTCTGGCGGATGTCGCCGAGGAGCAGCGGGGCCGGCTGAAGGTGGTCACCCTCGACGTCGACGCCAACCCGGTGACGCAGGCCGCCTACGGGGTGCTCTCGATGCCGACGCTGATCGTCTTCCAGGCGGGTGAGCCGGTGAAGTCGCTGGTGGGGGCCCGTCCCAAGCGGCGGCTGCTGCAGGAGCTCGAGGAGTGGTGCGCGGACTGACGGCGGGCCGGCCGGCGCGGGTTCGGACCTGGGCGGCGCCTCGGGGGGCGTGTGGGAACTGCGGACGGTAGCGCGTTTGCGTCCCGCGCGCCCCATTCTTCTCACTATTTATGGGATGAGCTGTTTGCTCATGCCACGCTGCGGTTGGCAGGAGGTCTGCCCGCCGCCGCCGCACGAATCGTCGCTGTCGGACTGCGCTGATACGACGGGAGAAGAAACCGAAAGGTGTCGATCGGAAGCGCTCTCAATCGAAACGGCCTGCCGCGTATTCGGCAGCCGAAGCAGTCGAAGCCGTCGTCCGGACAGTCACAGCCCCCACTGTCCGCCCCTCCCCCGCCGCCGCCCCCTCCGCCGTCCGAGAGCCAGGAGGAGCCGACCGCGGAGGAGGCGATACCCGGGCCGGAGCCGGTCGCGCCGCTCGCGCCGCCCACGGGCGTGGTGGACAACCTGCCCGCTCGCCCCACCTACGCCCCGATCATCACCGACGCGCCCGGCCTCAACTGGGTGGGACCGGGCGACGCCTGGACCCGGGCCTGGGGTGTCACGGCGCAACAGCCCTACACCTCCCCGGTGCTGCCCGCGCCGGTGCTGCCCGCCCCCGCCCTCTCGGCGGCGGGGACGTTCGGCCCGGCCGGCGGGTCCGGGGTCCCGCCGATGCCCTCGACGCCGCCACCGCTGGTCCCCCAGGCAGCCGTGGCGGTGCTCCCGCTGGCCGGGCGGGCCCAGGCGGCCGCCGCCCAGGCCGGGCCGACGGCCGCGGACATCGCCCTGGTACGGCGCAGCCTCGGGGTGCTGGAGTCCGTCGCCGACCGGGCCACCGCGCACTTCTACGCGGTGCTGTTCCTGCGCCACCCGGAACTGCGCGCGCTCTTCCCGGCCGCCATGGACCTGCAGCGGGACCGGCTGTTCCGGGCGCTGCTGGCGGCTGGCCAGGCGGCCGACAACCCGGCCGCGCTGACCGAGTACCTGGACCGGCTGGCCAGGGGGCACCGCAAGTACGGAGTCCTCAACGAGCACTACGGGCCGGTCGGCGAGGCGCTGCTGACAGCGCTGGAACGTTACTGCGGGCGGTACTGGGACCCGGAGACCGAGCTGGCCTGGCGCCGGATCTACCGGGCCGTCTCCGAGGTGATGATGGCCTCGGCCGAGGCCGACGCCCGGGTCGCGCCGGCCTCCTGGCAGGCCGAGGTGGTCGCCGTCGACCGCCGGGCCGGCGAGGTCGCGGTGGTCACCCTGCGCACCGACCAGCGCTACCCGTACCTGGCCGGGCAGTACACCACCCTGGAGGTGCCGCTGTGGCCGCGGGTGTGGCGGCACTACTCGCCGGCCACCGCCCCGCGTGCCGACGGGCTGGTGACGCTGCACGTCAAGGCAGTGCCCGCGGGGTGGGTGAGCAACGCCCTGGTGCACCGGACCAACCCGGGGGACGTGCTCAGGCTGGGACCCGCGTCCGGGACCATGCACGTCGACCTGGACGGCGACGCGCCACTGCTGCTGATCGGCGGCGGTACCGGGATCGCCCCGCTGATCGCCATGGTCGAGGCGGTGGCCGAGCACGGCCGGGCCCGCACCGTGGAGGTGTTCTACGGCGCCCGGCGGGAGCAGGAGCTGTACGCCAGGGAGGAGTTGGAGGCACTGGCGCGGCGCCACCCCTGGCTCGCGGTGCGCACCGCGGTGTCCGAGGGGCGGCCGGAGGGGGCGGGCTTCTCCGGATCGCTCCCGGCGGTGGTCGACCGCTACGGGCCGTGGGACGAGTACGAGGCGTTCGTGAGCGGGCCGCCGGCGATGATCCGGCGCACCGTCGCGGTGCTGCGGGAGGAGGGGGTGCAGGGCGCCCGGATCCACCACGACCTGGCGGACCCGGCATGACCCGGCGGACCGGTACGACCGGCGCCGCTACCGCGGGCCGAGGTCGTCCGCGAGCAGTGCGGTGATGCCCTCGATGTTCGCCGCCAGGTACGCCCGCAGCGACGGCGGCACCACGTTCACCGAGGTCACCCCCTCGCGGGTGAAGGGGAGGCGGACCACCTCGTACTCGCCGTTGGGCTCGTCGACCTCGGGGCCGTGGCGCTGCGAGAGGTCGATCGACTCGACCCGGCAGGCGAAGAAGTGCTGGACCTTGACCTCGTCGTTCATGACGCCGTCGCCCGCGCCGCCGACTCCCGGGCCGCCTGCTCCCGCGCCGCTGTCGGTCACGGTGTCGTGCAGGGCGGTGCTCACCGTGTCGACGAAGGCCGGCACCACGTTCCCGGCCTTGCCGCCGAGCTCCTCGGAGAGCTCCCGGTGCAGGGCGTCCACGACGGTGGGGTCGGTGGGTTCCACACAGCCGCCGGGGGTGATCCAGTACGGCGGCCGACCCGGCTTGGTGCGCTTGATCAGGACGAGTTCGGGGCTCTGCAGGTCACCGTCGAGCAGGATCGCGCGAGCGGTTCGCTTGACCAACGGACGTGGCATGGAGTCCTCCGGGTATTGCGGCAGTGCGGCGTTCCGTTCCCAGCAGTGTGCCGCGCGGGGCGGCTGGTGAAACAGGGCGCGCGCGATTACAGCCGCACAACCCGGGGTCGACCCCCTCCGGTCGGCGGGGGCACGAACCAGCCGTTTGGTCGAGGCAGAAGCGGAGGAAAGCGTGCATGATGTGAAGAAGCCGGACCAATGCGGTAGTTGAGCACTGCCATTGCATATGTATGTCCGGGTATGCCGCGAGACAGGGGGGACCCGGATATGGAGACCGCCGAAAGGCCGAGACTTTCCGGCGTCGCGGAGCGTTTGAGTGTGCGGATGGGGCAGGTGATGGAGCGGTTCTCCCTCACCGTGTGAGATCCGCGCCCCGGCGCGGATCCGGCACGACGACGACACATCCAGGCGCGGGTCCGTGCGACCCCGGGAACGAGAGGTGCTGAGCGATGCACGCAGCGGACGACGAGAGCGCCCGGAGCCAGGACTCGGGGAGTCACTGCACCGGGCGGCTGGTGATGAGCCTCCAGGTCACCAGCGAGCTCGCCTTCGACGTCGACGTCCGCCTGCGCTACGACGCCGCCGACCCCTACGCGGTCGAGCTCACCTTCCACCTGCCCGGCGATCCGCCGGTCCGCTGGGTCTTCGCCCGCGAACTGCTGCTGGACGGGATCAGCCGCAGCACCGGTGAGGGCGACATCGTGGTCGAGCCGGTGCCGGGCCCCGACCCCGACTTCCAGGACGTCCGGATCCGGCTGCGCTCCCCTGCCGGTGAGGCCGTGCTCTACTCGCCGGCGCTGCCGCTGATCGCCTTCCTCGGGCGCACCGACCGGCTGCTGCCGATGGGCGGCGAGCAGACGGTGAGCGACCTGGACGCGGCGCTGGAACTCATCCTCAACGGACACGGGCACTCCCGCCGCGCGGGCTGACCCCGGCGGGAGCGTCCCGGCGGGCGGTCAGTCCTCGTCGCGGAAGACCATGTGCAGGGCCCAGGCCACGATGCTGATGATCAGCGACCCGAGCAGGGCGGCCACGAAGCCGTCCACGTGGAAGTCCAGGCTCAGCTTGCCGGAGGCCCAGGAGGTCAGCCAGAGCATCAGGGCGTTGATCACGAAGGTGATCAGCCCCAGCGTGAGGAAGAACAGCGGCAGCGAGAACAGCTTTACGATCGGCTTGATCACGAAATTGACCACGCCGAAGAGCAGCGCCACCAGAATGACGGTGAGCGTCTTGTGCTGCCAGTCGCCCGAGGTGAGGGTGATGCCGGAGACAACCGCCGTCGCGACCCAGATGGCCGCCGCGTTGATCAGAGTCTTGACTACGAAGCGCAACATGGGGTGATCGTCGCAGGAGTCCGGGCCGCGGCGGAAGCCCTGGCGGTCGTGTGTTGCGGGCTGATACCTACCTGGTACGCAGTGCGGACGTGACCGCCCCGACTGGTTGAATACGCCTAACCGACCGCTGGGAGTGGGGAATCCGATGCAGGTATTCCGGATGGACGACCTGGACGCCGAACGCGCCGCCAATCAGGGCGCCTACCTGCGCTTTCTCAATGAGCGCACAATGTCCGTCGGCCTGTACGCGCTGGACCAGGGCGGGCAGGACCCGCAGCAGCCGCACAAGCAGGACGAGGTCTACGTGGTGGTCAGCGGCAGGGCCTACCTCACCGTCGGTGACGAGACCACGACCGTGGGTCGGGGCAGTGTCGCCTATGTGCCCGCGGGCATGCCGCACCGCTTCCACCACATCAGCGAGGACCTGCGGGTGCTCGTCGTCTTCTCGCCCCCGGAGAGCTGAGCCGTGGAACCCGTGCGCTCCGACCGCTCCGACCGCTCCGACCGCTTCAGCGACGAGCTGTGGCACTCCGCCGAGTCCACCTACCGGGCGGTCCTGGACCACCCCTTCCTGCTCGGACTCGCCGACGGCACCCTCCCCCGGGCGGCCTTCCGGCACTTCGTGGTCCAGGACTCGCACTATCTGCGCGACTACGCCAGGGCGCTCGCGGTCTGCGCCGCCAAGGCCCCGACCGAGGCGGACGTGCGGGCCTTCGCCGACGACGCGGTCGGCGCGCTCGCGGCCGAGCAGGAGATGCACGCCGCCTTCTTGAAGGACCTGGGTCTGGACGGTCCCGGCGCCCCGGTGGACGACGCCGAGGTGCTGCCGACCACCCGCGCCTACACCAGCTACCTGCTCGCCACTGTCTACGGCGGCTCCTTCGCCGAGGGGCTGGCGGCGGTGCTCCCCTGCTACTGGATCTACGCCAGGGTGGGCGAGGCACTGCTGCGCACCTCCTCGCCCGACCCCCTCTACGCCCGCTGGATCGAGAGCTACGGCGATGAGTCGTTCCAGGCCGTGGTCCGGAGGGTGCTGGAACTGACCGACCGGGTCGGCGCCGAGCTCTCCCCGCTCGAACGGCGGCGCGCCGTGGGGCACTTCGCGACGACCGCGCGCTACGAGTGGATGTTCTGGGACGCCGCCTGGCGCGGTGAGGGCTGGCCGGTCTGAAAGCGACCCCGACCTGCGGACGACCGTCCCGGGGGTCGGCGGTAGGGGGCTTATCCGGGTTCTCTCAGGGGTGCGAAACGTCCACCGGCGCCCGCTGCGGCCTTACGATCGAGTCAACAGGAAGAAGCAGTCGGGCCGGTGGCCCCGAGGCCCCGGGACGACAGACCCCGCGGGGGAGGACGGACAACATGAACGAGATCTGGAAGACGCTCCCTGGCTGGATGCGCAACATCGTGGTTCCGGTGATCGTACTGATCGTGGCGCTGTGGGTGGCTTCCGCGGTGGTGGGCGCGATCTTCGGGGTGATCGGCTTCCTCTTCGGCTGGATCATCAAGGTGCTGTTCGTGGTCGCGCTGGGAGCCGTGGTCGTCATCCTGGTGAAGCGGGCGTCGCGCTGACGCCGACCTGACCTCTGTTCACCAGGGCCCCGTACCGGAATCCGGTACGGGGCCCTGGCGCTGACAGCGGTGGTGCTAGCGGCGGTGGCGGTGCCGGCCGGCCGTTCCCGCCTCGGTCGCACTCGCGGTCGTGGCCATGGCTGCGGCCGTTGTCCGGGCCTGGGCCGGGATCGAGGCCGGCGCCGCCGCGGGGCGGCCGTTGTGGCTGGCCACCAGCGCGGCGAGGAAGGTGGTCAGCGGCACCGAGGCGATCAGGCCGATGCTGCCGACCAGCGTCCTGACCACCTCCTCGGCGACGATCTCGCTGGTGGCGACGGTCCAGACACCCCGGTTGGCGATGGTGAACAGCAGCATCAGCGGCAGCGCGGCTCCGGCGTAGGCCATCACCAGGGTGTTCACCGTGGAGGCGATGTGGTCGCGGCCGATCCGGATACCGGACCGGTACAGCGCCCGGGCGCCCATGGTCGGGTCGGCCGCGCGCAGCTCCCAGACCGAGGAGGCCTGAGTGACCGTCACATCGTTGAGCACACCCAGGGATCCGATGATGACGCCGGCCAGCAGCAGCCCGGGGAGCTTGATCCCGGTGAAGAGGGAGTGGACCAGGGCGGTCTCGTCCGAGGTGTTCCCGGTGAGATGGGTCAGCCCGATGAAGACCTCGCCCAGCACGCCGATCAGGGCCAGCGACACCATCGTCCCGATGACCGCGACCGAGGTGCGCGCGGACAGGCCGTGGCACAGGTAGAGCGCCATCAGCATGATCGCGCCGCCGCCGACGACGGCGACCCGCAGCGGGTCCTCGCCCTTGAGGATGGCCGGCAGCACGAACTGCGAGAGCACGGCGAAGCTGATCCCCAGCGCGACCAGGGCGGCGAGTCCGCGCAGCCGTCCGACCAGGACCACGGCCAGGGCGAAGATCCCGGCCAGGATCGCCATCGGCATCGAGCGGTCGGCGTCGCCGATGGTGTACTGCAGTGCCGCCGGGGCGGTCGGGGAGTAGTCCAGGACCACCTTCTCCCCCGCGCTGTAGACGGCGGTCTGGTCCGGGGTGAGCGTCAGCTGGACGGTCCTGCCGGAGTCCTTGCCGCTGGTGATGGCCACGCTGACCAGCGAGCAGGCGTCCGCGGTCGCGGACGTCGCCGATGCGGTGGACGCGGCTCCCGCGTCGCAGGGCGCCGCCTTGGTCGCGGTGACCCTGCCGCTCACCGTGGGCTGGTCGAACCCCAGCCCGGTGGACGCGTGCGCGGGCAGCCTGCCCGGCCACATCAGCACCATCCCGGCGACCACGGCCACCGCGAAGGGGATCAGCACGGCGGCGATGACCGCCCGCAGCCGGCGGGAGGCGGGGGTGGCCGGACCGTGGTCGTGGCTGTGGCCGTGCCCCTGGAAGGAGGGCCCGTTCACCGAGGCCCCCTTCACGGAGGGGCTGTGCTCGTGCTCGTGCGGGTGGTCGGCCACGGGAACAGTCCCTTCCGGATGCGCTGCGGCAGTGCACCGTACCGGAAGCAGGTGAGAGCCGGCAGGACGGAGGCCCCCTGGCGCACAGCGAGTCGCGGTCGCTACGGTGAGCGCGTCTAGATTGCAGACGCGGGAGCTCGGAGCACCGGGCTGAGAGGGCGCTGACCGCCGTACGCGGAGTTCGTACGGCAGCTGCTTGCGCCGACCGCAGGAACCTGACCGGGTAATGCCGGCGTAGGGAGAAGTGGGTCTGATGACCAGCACGCACGACGCACAGCAGCATGCTGCCCAGCAGCACGCCGTCCAGAGCCCGTCCAGCACCGGGACCGGCTACCCCACCCCCGCCTGGACCAAGGCGTACCACCAGGGATCGCGCCCCGACCTGCGCGTTCCCTACCGGGAGGTGCGGCTGGGCAACGGCCGTACCGTCCCGCTGTACGACACCTCGGGGCCGTACACCGACCCGGCGTTCGAGCCCGACGTCCGGCGCGGGCTGCCGCCGCTGCGGGACGGCTGGATCGGCCAGCGCGGCGACACCGAGGACTACCACGGCCGCGAGCCGCGTCCGGAGGACGACGGCCTGAAGCACACCGCGCCGCGTGGCGGCCTGGGTCTGGCCAACCTTGACGCGGTGTTCCCCGGCAGGCCGCGCCGGCCCCGGCGGGCCTGCGCGGGCGCGGCGGTGACCCAGCTCGGCTACGCCCGGCGGGGCGAGGTCACCGCCGAGATGGAGTTCGCGGCGCTGCGGGAGGGGATGGAGCCGGAGCTGGTCCGCGAGGAGATCGCGGCCGGCCGGGCCGTCCTGCCGGCCAACGTCAACCACCCCGAGGTCGAGCCGATGCTGATCGGCAGCCGCTTCCTGGTGAAGATCAACGCCAATATCGGCAACTCGGCCGTCACCTCCTCGATCGAGGAGGAGGTGGAGAAGATGTCCTGGGCCACCCGCTGGGGCGCCGACACCGTCATGGACCTCTCCACCGGGCGCAACATCCACACCACCCGGGAGTGGATCCTGCGCAACTCCCCGGTGCCGATCGGCACGGTGCCGCTCTACCAGGCCCTGGAGAAGGTGGACGGCCGGGCCGAGGAGCTGAGTTGGGAGGTCTACCGGGACACCGTCGTCGAGCAGTGCGAGCAGGGCGTCGACTACATGACCGTGCACGCCGGCGTGCTGCTGCGCTACGTCCCGCTGACGGCCGGGCGCAGGACCGGGATCGTCTCCCGGGGCGGCTCGATCATGGCGGCCTGGTGCCTGGCGCACCATCAGGAGAACTTCCTCCACACGCACTTCGAGGAGCTCTGCGACATCCTCCGGGCCTACGACGTGACCTTCTCGCTGGGGGACGGGCTGCGCCCGGGCTCGATCTCCGACGCCAACGACGAGGCCCAGTTCGCGGAGTTGACGACCCTCGGCGAGCTGGGACGGATCGCGCGGTCCCGGGACGTCCAGGTGATGATCGAGGGGCCGGGGCACGTCCCGATGCACCGGATCCGGGAGAACATGGACCTGCAGAAGGAGCTCTGCGACGAGGCGCCCTTCTACACCCTCGGCCCGCTGACCACGGACGTCGCGCCCGGCTACGACCACATCACCTCGGGCATCGGCGCCGCGATGATCGCCTCCTGGGGCACCGCGATGCTCTGCTACGTCACCCCCAAGGAGCACCTCGGCCTGCCGGACCGCGACGACGTCAAGACCGGCGTGATCACCTACAAGATCGCCGCTCACGCCGCCGACCTCGCCAAGGGCCACCCCGGCGCCCAGGCCTGGGACGACGCCCTCTCCGACGCCCGCTTCGAGTTCCGCTGGGAGGACCAGTTCAACCTGGCCCTGGACCCCGAGACGGCCCGCGCCTTCCACGACGAGACCCTCCCGGCGGAACCCGCCAAGACGGCGCACTTCTGCTCGATGTGCGGTCCGAAGTTCTGCTCGATGAAGATCTCGCACGGCATCAGGGAGAGCTTCGGCGACGGGACGGCGCCCGCCGGTGGCGACAGTGCGGTGGAGGCAGAGGTGGAGGTGGAGGTGGGGATGCGGGCCAAGGCTGAGGAGTTCAGGTCCTCGGGGGGCCGGATCTACCTTCCGTTGGCCGACTGAGGCCGGGACGGACGGGAGCCGCCCGGCAGCCTCGGCTGCCGGGCGGCTCCCGTCGTCCAGGTGTTCCGGTCAGAAGTTGATGGACGCGCCCTCGAAGTCGCCGAGCAGGTCGATCGAGCCGGTGCTGTGATTGGTGATCACGACCTTGCCGGTCTTCGCGGGCACCAGCGTCAGGTTGGAGACGCTCTGCCCGGCGTTCCAGTTGGCGTTGGAGACGAAGGGCTGTGCCGACCCGTAGGGGTAGACCGTCAGATAGCCGCTGCCGGTGGTGTCCAGCACGGTGAGGTTCAGTGCGATCGACTTGGTGTCGAGGCCCCCGAAGCCGAGCATGTCGTTGATGTCGACGGTCAGGGAGGCGCCGGCCGCCAGTGGGGTCGGGCCGGTCGGCACCCCGCTCTGGGCGACGGTGTCGAGGATCCGCTGCGGTGTCGACAGATCGAAGGTGGAGAGGCCGCCTGGGCTGAAGTAGCCCTGGAGGTCGGCGATCACATGGGTGCTGCCGGAGTAGTTGTAGAAGTCGATCTTTCCGTTGTGCACCGGGACGATGACCAGGTTGGGGACGGTCTGACCGGCGGAGAAGTTGAGGTTGGAGACGACCGGCCGGGCGATCCCGTCCGGATAGACGGTCAGGTATCCGCCGGTGGTCGGTCGGGTGACCGTCACGTTGAGCACGACCGCCGTGGCGTTGGCGGGGACCCCGTTGCTTCCGGTGACCGGGAGGGCGACGGTCCTGCCGGAGCCGATCGGTGCGGTTCCGGGCACGCCCTTGGCGGCGCGGGTGTCCAGGATGCGGACCGGTCCCGTGGTGTTGTAGCCGTTCGGGGCGGTCTGGGAGAAGTAGCCCTCCAGGTCGGCCACGATGTGAACGGTGCCCGAACCGGTGTTGGTGAAGGTGACCGTGTCTCTGCCGGCCGGCACCGTCACCATGTTGGCGACGTTCTCACCGCGGCTCCAGGTCAGGTTGACCGCCTTGATCTGGTCGATCGGCACCTGGTCCCCCCCACCGTCGTACGGGTGGGTCGGGGTGACCTTGAGCGTCCCGTTGGTGCTGCCACCGGTCGCCGTCACGTTCAGGGCGACGGCCTCGGCGCCGGCCGGGATCCGGTGGGTGCCGCTGAGGTCGAGGGTGACCGACTTGCCGGCGGCCACCGGAGTGGTGGTGCTGACACCGACGGCGGAACGGGTGTCGAGCACCCGCACCGGTGACATCGGGGCGTAGGAGTTGCCGGTGCTCGTCTCCTCCGCACCGCGGTCGTAGTAGCCCACGCCGGTGCCGGTGTTGGGCACCGAGCGGACGTCCACCCGGGGGTTGCCGAGGATGTCGGTGCTCAGCTCACCGGGTGCCCCGGCGTCGGCGGAGTCCACGGCGACGGTGTTCTGCGACGAGTCGCCCACCGCACCGGTGTCGCCCAGGACGTCGTGGGAGCCCTGGCCGCTGGCGGCCGCGAAGGCGGCGGCGCTGGTGTAGGTCTTCGCGCCCCACTGGTACGCCGGGCCGCCGCTCTTGGTGCCGAGGAAGTTGTAGGCCACCTTGGTCCCGGTCGTGGAACCCGTCGGCACCAGGACCTCGGTGTCCTGCGAGCCGGCCGGGCAGGCCGCGTCACCGGGGCTGCCGAGGGCGGCGGAGTCCACGATGTTGTTCTCGACGACACCGTTGGGGGAGGCACCGTCGAACTGGATGCCGCTCTCGCACCAGCTGGTCACCGTGTTGCCGGTCACCACGGTGCCGGGGGACTTGGTCACGGAGACGCCCGCGTACTCGATGTTGCGCAGGACGTTGGTCGTCACCACGGTGCCGCTGGAACCGGACACCGCGATCCCGGTGGTGGTCAGGACGCTGCGCTCGACGGTGACGTTCTGGGATCCGCCGGTGACCCCGATCGAGTCGTACTGGCCGACGGGGCTGAAGCCGTCGATCACCACGTGCTGGGCGCCCTTGACCAGGATTCCGTGGAGCGTGGAGGTCGACGGGTCGCTGGCGTCCCCGATCTGCGGCAGCGAGCTGTCCCCGCCGTACTCCCCGGGCAGTCCCTTGAAGGTGATCGGCGCGGTGGCGGTGCCGGAGCGGGTGATGTCCAGCTCCTGCGGGTACGTCCCGGAGGACACCAGCACGGTCTGGCCGGGCTGGACCGCGGCCGCGGCGGCGACGACCGTGCAGTAGGGCACGGCCTGGGTACCGGTGCCCTTGTCGCTGCAGTGGGCGCCGGCGGCATTGTTCACGTACAGCGTGCCGGTGGCGGCGTCCGCGGTGCCGGTGCCGGTGAGCGCGGGCAGAGCGAGGGCGGCGCCGATGAGCAGCGCGGCCGGTGGTGCGATTCGTTTGCGGCGCATGGGGTCCCCCGGGAGGTCTGGGTGTGCGGAGCAGGGTGGTGACGCGTGGCAGCCGACGGGGGCCGCCCCCGCGCCGGTTCGGCGGAGTGGGGCGGCCCCCGTCGGGGTGAGGGTCAGGGGGCGAAGTAGCCCGCGTAGTCACCGATCACATGGACGGTGCCTGCGTAGTTGAAGATGTTGACCTTGCTGCCCGTCCCCACCGGGACCGTCACCTGGTTGGAGACGGTCTGCCCGGTCACCCAGTTGAGGTTGGACGCCGTGGGCCGGGCCTTGCCGGCCGCGTACATGGTGAGGTACCCGGCGGAGGTCGGCCGGGTCACCGTCATGTTGAGCACCACCGCGCTCACGGTGTCGCCCTGGTTGATGAACTGGGAGTTGTACGGCAGGACGGAGACCGTCGCGCCCGCTCCCAGCGGTGTGGTCGTCGACACGCCGAGCGCGGTCCTGGTGTCGAGGAAGTTGTAGCCGTTGGACGGGTGGAAGGTCTGCACCGCGGTCGGACTGTAGTAGCCCGCCACGTCGGCGACCAGGTGCACGCTGCCGTTGTAGTTGTAGAAGCTGGCCTTCCCGTCGGCGCCGACCGGCACGATCACCTGGTTCGGCAGCGTCTGACCCGCGCTCAGGTTGAGGTTGGAGACGGTTGGACGGCTCTGCCCGTCGGGGTACACGGACACGTAGGTGGACTTGGTGGGCTGCGTCCCGGTGACGTTCAGGACGACCGCGGTGGCATTGGCGGGCACGCCGCCGACACCTCTGACGGGCACCGAGATGACACCGCCGGCGGGGACGGGTGTCCTGGTGGACACACCCACGGCGCTGCGGGTGTCCAGGATCCGGCTCGGCGGCAGCGCGCTGAAGCCGCTGGTGCCGTCCATGGCGTAGTAGCCGGACAGGTCGGCGACGATGGCCACCGTCCCCGAGCTGTGGTTGGTGAAGGAGACGCTGTTCTCGTTGATCGGGAGCGTGACCGAACTGGCGATGACCTGTCCCTTGCTCCAGGTCAGGGTCGAGAGCGCGGGACCGCCGGGCTGGGCGCCGTCGTAGAGGGAGAACGCCGACAGGTATCCGGCGGCGCTGGTGTTGGCCACGGTGACGTTGAGGACGACCGCGAGGTTCTGGACGTCGGTCGGAATGCCGTGCGTGCCCGCCAGCGGCAGGTTCACCGTGGCGCCGGCCGCGACCGGGGTCGTGGTGGCCACGCCGACGGCGGCCCGGGTGTCCAGCACGCGCACCGGGGCGACCGGGGTGTACGAGGAGCCGACGCCGCTGAACTCGTCGGCTCCGCGGTCGTAGTAGCCCACCCCGGTACCGGTGTTGGCCACGGTCCTGACGTCCAGGCGCGGCTGCGCGTAGACACCGTCGAAGTCGGTGGCCGTCTCGCCGGGGGCGTTGGCGTCGGCGGAGTCGATCACCGGCGACTTGCGGTCGGGGTAGCCGTTGTCCCCGGCGATCAGCGGGTCGGCGACCAGGTCGTGCGAGCCCTGTCCGCTGGCCGACGTGAAGGCCGCGACGGTCGCGTACCTGGTTCCGGCCCAGGAGTAGGCCGAACCGCCGCTCTTGGGGTCGATGACGTTGTAGGCGACCTTGGTACCGCTGGTCGAACCGGATGCGACGGTGATCCCGGTGTCGCTGGAGCCGGCCGGGCAGGCCTGGGCCGGTGCCGTCTCGTACTGCGCGGCCTCGACCACATTGTTCTCGACGGTCGCTCCGGTGGACGCCCCGGCCAGCACCAAGGCCGGCGCGCAGCCGGACATCAGGGTGTTGCCCGTGACCACGGTTCCGGGCGCGTCCGTGACGGTGATGGAGTTCTCACCGCCGGTGGGGATCAGGTTGCTGCTGAGCACGGTCCCGGTCGCCCCGGCGGCGACGTCGATACCGCGACGGCCCGCGTCCTGGAACTGGTTCTGGCTGACGGTGACCCGGGCCGACGTCCCGGCGACCTGGACCTGCGCGGCGTCCGTGCTCAGGCCGCCCATGAAGTTGCGCTGGACGGTGACGTCCGAGGAGTTCTCCACCCGGACCTCGCCGGCGTCGGCCATGAACAGCAGTCCCTGGACCACGACGTGCTGGGCTCCGCTGATCTTCACCGCGTAGGGGATCGCCTTGCTGCTGTCCGAGAAGGAGTCGCCCACGAGGGCGTAGGAGCTTCCACCGCTCCCCGGGGCGGCCGGCTGGCCGGCGAAGGTGATCGGTGCGTCCGCCGTTCCGGACCGGGTGATGTCGACCTCTTCGTTGTAGCCCTGACCGGGCGCGATGCTCACGGTCTGGCCGGGGAGGACGACCCGCGCCGCAGCCGAGATGGTGCAGTACGGCGCGGCCTGCGTGCCGGTGCCCTGGTCGGTGCAGTGGGCGCCGGTGCTGTTGTCGACATGGAGTACGGTCGCTGCCGCCACGGCGACCGGCGTCCCGAGGGCCGGGAGGCCCAGCGAGGCGGTGAGTGCGGCTATGGCAAGGCCGACGGATCTGTACGGCGCCAAGAGGGACCCCCGAGATGGACATGGATAACGGCCGCACATTACTCTCCGCTGTGATCTTTCCAGGTGAGAGATTGGTATGAGTGGCGGACGGACGGTTCCGGGGCGAACACTCCGGGTGGGAATTGCCACAGATCACCCCGGACCTGCGGGAATGGCATGAGTCCGTCGGTATGTCCGGCTCGCCAGCCGCTGCGGACGGAGGGTCGTCGGTTGCCTCTTACGGTCCACCCGGTCTTGACAGGACGTCAGCGATCGCCTCGACGCCGACCTCGAAGTAGTCGGCGACCATTCTGGTGGTGAGGTGCATGTCGTCCGGCAGCAGGACGAGGACCTTGACCCGGTCCAGGGCGAAGGAATTCCCGACCGTGTGTGCGGGCGGCGGAAGACTTGCGGGGCGGGGCCTGGGGCCGGTGTCCGGGCGGTGGATATTCGGGTCGGTCAGCCGGGCGGGACGCATACGCTGTGGGTATGAAGATTGGAATTGTGGGTGCCACGGGCCAGGTCGGGGGCGTTGTACGCCGGATCCTCGAGGAGCGGGACTTCCCGGTGACGGAGCTGCGGCTGTTCGCCTCGGCTCGGTCGGCCGGCAAGGAGCTGCCCTGGAAGGACGGCGTCGTCACGGTGGAGGACGCGGCCGCTGCCGACTACCGCGGCCTGGACATCGTGATCTTCTCGGCCGGCGGTGCGACGTCCAAGGAGCTCGCGCCCAAGGTCGCCGCGGCCGGCGCCGTGGTGATCGACAACTCCTCCGCCTGGCGGATGAACCCGCAGGTGCCGCTGGTGGTCTCCGAGGTCAACCCGCACGCCGTCGCGGACCGTCCGCTGGGGATCATCGCCAACCCCAACTGCACCACCATGGCCGCCATGCCAGTGCTGAAGCCGCTGCACCGCGAGGCGCAGCTCACCGCGCTGGTGGTGGCCACCTACCAGGCCGTCTCCGGCAGCGGGCTCAACGGCGTGGCCGAGCTGCAGGGCCAGATCGACGCGGTCGGCAGCAAGGCCAGTGCGCTGACCCACGACGGTGCCGCGCTCGACTTCCCCGAGCCCAGGCAGTACATCCGCCCGATCGCGTTCAACGTCCTGCCGCTGGCGGGCTCGATCGTGGACGACGGCCTCAACGAGACCGACGAGGAGCACAAGCTCCGCAATGAGAGCCGGAAGATCCTGGAGATCCCCGACCTCAAGGTGTCCGGCACCTGTGTCCGCGTCCCGGTGTTCAGCGGGCACTCGCTGCAGGTCAACGCCAGGTTCGCGACGCCGCTCAGCCCGGAGCGGGCCCGGGAGCTGCTGGCCGGGGCGCCGGGCGTGGAGCTGTCCGAGATCCCGACCCCGCTGCAGGCCGCCGGGCAGGACCCGTCCTACGTGGGCCGGATCCGCGCCGACGAGACCGCGGAGAACGGGCTGTCGCTGTTCATCTCCAACGACAACCTCCGCAAGGGTGCGGCGCTGAACGCGGTGCAGATCGCGGAGCTGGTCGCCGCCGAGCTCACGGCCGGGTAGCCGGCCGTCGGCCGGGTGGTCGGGTCCGGTCGGGCGGGCTCAGGACTGCTGCTCCTCCTCGGCGTCGGCGTCGTCGGCGTTGGGGAGGAAGCGGTTGCCGGCGGAACCGTGGCCGTTCGCCTCCTGGGTCCGTGACGGCGGGACGGGCGGCGCCGGGGCGGAGACGGCCGGGTGCGCGGGGTGCTCGAAGGGGTCACGGACCACCTCGAAGGTCGGGCTGCTGTACCCGGGGCTGCTGAAGTGGCTCTCGTCGTCGTCCGACTCGAACTCCTCGCCGCGCTGGTTGGTGATCCCCTCGGGTCCCGGGCTGGTGAAGCCCGGGCTGGTGAAGTGGGTCTCGCCGCCCTCCTCCGGTTCGATCTCCTCGCCGCGCTCGTTGGTGATCCGCTCAGGTCCGGGGCTGGTGAAGCCCGGGCTGGTGAACCCCAGCCGCGGACGGGTCCGGACCAGGCTGACGCCGGCCGGCCGCGGTCGCGGCGGCCGCGGGGTGGTGCCCAACTGGGCCAGCAGGTAGGGGAGCAGGCCGCGGTCGCGCAGCGCGCTGTGCCAGGCCTCGCGGGCCTTGGCGAGTTCCGCGTACAGCTCGGGGTTGCGGCCCTGGGGCGGGGACGAGGCGTCGCGGGCGGCGGTGAGCAGCAGTCCGATGATGTCGGCGGCGATCGCGGCCACGCAGATCACGGCGGCGACCAGGCCGGCGGTGACCAGTGGCTGGCCCAGGCTCTGGCCGTCCGCGCGCAGGCCGTAGCCGAGCAGGAGCAGCAGCAGCGCGCTGAATCCGGACAGGATCGGCAGCAGCACGGCGACCAGCGGGACCAGTCCGGCCCGCTCGGCGGCGATCAGCGGGCTCTCGGGCTCCTGCCACTGCGCCGGGTCGTCGCCGCCCAGGCGTTCCCAGTCCGGGACGGGGGCGGTGCGCCGGGCCTGTTCGCGCAGTTCGACGAAGTAGGAGTACTCGACGGCCGCGGTGCCGGCGACGGTGGCGGAGTCGCGCATGGCCCGGGTGTGCAGCTGTTCGGCGTTGGGTCCGGTGGGCGCGCGGCGGAGGGCGGAGCGGACCTGTTCGTTGTGGAGGAGCTCCTCCAGGATCCGCTCGTAGTCGAGCTTGTCCTCGGCCTGCAGGTACGGAGCGCTGTCCATGTTCTACCCAGCCCTCATCTCGTCGGCCCTCTGCATCCTGCCCGCTGGTTCCGGGTTGACGCGGGGTCCGGGGTCGCCCCCGGAGGAGATCGGAGCCACCTGTCCCCCGTACGCCCCGTCAGCATCCTGGTCCGGAACGGCGGATCGGAAGCAGCAGGGACTTAGATGGTAGAGGTCGGCGCGGACCGGTCGACAGTCGGTTTCCGGAATTTCCGGGGCAGTTGGGGCACGTGATGCCATTGGCACGTGCCGCTGGCATTCCGTCGGTTCGTGGGCGAAAAAGCGGTCGGACTGTACCTGACCAGCGCTCGGCCAGCGCTCGGCCGTCGGGTCCCGACAGCTCCGGTCAGGCGGCTCCGGTCAGGCCAGCGGGAGCCGGGCGATCAGCAGCCGGCCCTCGCCCTCCATGGTGACCCCGCCGTCCATGGCGATGGCGAGGTCGTCCGCGTACACATGCGGTCCGGTGACCTGCTTGGCGGGGTGTCCGTCCTCGGACGGGGCGTCGCCGAGCAGGTAGGGGATCGGGCTGTGGCCGTGCACGATGCGCCGGCCGCCGAGCACGTCCAGCAGTTCGTGCGCCGCGGCCGGGCCGGTGTCGCCGCGGAAGGCGAAGCGCTTGGTCATCCGGCGGAAGCAGTCCCACCACTCGTCGCCGTCGCCGCGGTTGAGCACCTCGTGGATGGCGTCGTTGACGGCGTCGACCGAGTCGCCGTACTCCAGGTAGGCGGTGGTGTCGGAGTGCAGCAGCAGGTGGCCGTCCTCGACGGCCATCGCCGGGAGCCTGGTGAGCCAGGCGACGTGGTGGTCCTCCAGCCGGTCCATGTCGGTGGGCTGCCCGCCGTTGAGGCGCCAGGCCGCCAGGAAGGAGGCGGTGCCGGCGCTGGACTGGACGGCCTCGTCGCCGAAGCGGTCGGCGCCCAGCAGCAGCAGTTCGTGGTTGCCCATCAGGGCACGGCAGTAGCCGCCCGCGGCGGCGGCCTCGGCGGCCAGCTGCATCACCAGGTCGATGACGCCGATGCCGTCGGGGCCGCGGTCGGTGAAGTCGCCCAGGAACCAGACCCGGGCGCGGCCGGCCGACCAGTGGCCCTCGTCGTCGATGAGGCCCTCGGAGTGCAGGCCGTCGAGGAGCTCCTGCAGATAGCCGTGGATGTCGCCGATGACGTAGAGCGGGCCGACCGGGTCCTCGCCCTCGTAGGGCTCGTGGCTCTCGTGCGGCTGGTGCCCGATCGGTCCGACCAGGGTCGGCGGGTGGCCGTGGCCGTACGGGTCGGGGCGGGCGCCGGGCGCGGCGGCCAGCGGCGGCCCGAGCTCCAGGGTCGGCGGGTCGTGCGGGGCCGGGGCCGGCGGTGGGGGCGGCGGGGCCATGGCTGCCGGATAACCCGGGCCGGGGGCCGCCGGGGCGGGTGCGGCGCCCGGGGCGGAGTAGCGCTCCGGTGGCGGGGTGAAGAAGTCGTACGTCGTGGACCCGTCGCCGTGGAAGGGAGCCCCGTCGGGGCGCTCTGGCGTACGGGGGCCTGGGTCCGGCAGGTCAGGCCGGGCGTAGGGGTCCACCGATGTCATTCGCCCATCATAGGAAGCTGCTCTTCGCGGTGTACGCACCTGGGGCGCATCAATCCCGCGAGGCGGGTGGGACGATGCGCCGAAGATGAACGTTTGTCATGGTTTTTCTCGGCGGTGACAGGCGGAAGACCTCTTACTCCTCACCCGGTTCGCGCGGTGCGCTGACTGTGGTGCGGGGAGGGCGTCGCTGTGAGGAGCGACGGACGATCAGTTCGGTGGGCATCAGCTGCCCCTCGGGGGTGTCGGTGCCGGGGACCGGTCCGATGCCCTCGATGGCGTCGATGAGCAGGTTCACCACGGTGGTGCCGATGCGCTGCGGCTTGAGCGAGAGGGTGGTGATGGGCGGTTCGGTGGTGGCGTAGACGTCGCTCTCGCTGCAGCAGACCAGCAGCAGGTCCTCGGGCACCCGCAGCCCGTAGCGGCGGGCGGCGGCGAGCAGGTCGGTGCCGTTGGGGTCGAAGAGGCCGTACACGGCGTCGGGCCGGTCCGGGCGGGCCAGCAGTCGGTCGGCGGCGACGGCGCCCGCGCAGGGGTCGTGCGCCGGGTACTCCTCGTACAGCGGTTCCTGGCCGACCCGGTGGCACCAGCCGAGGTAGGCGTCGGTGCTCAGCCGGGTGTAGGTGTCGGTGCTGGTCCCGGTGAGCAGGCCGATCCGGCGGGCGCCGGCGGCGGCCAGGTGGTCCAGGATCTCCAGGACGGCGCTGGCGTGGTCGTTGTCGACCCAGGCGGTGACCGGGCAGTTGCCCGGTCTGCCGTCGCTGACCACCGGCAGGCCCTGCCGGTAGAGCTCGGCGACCATGGGGTCGTGGTCCGGCGGGTCGATCACCACGGTGCCGTCCAGGGCGACATTGCCCCAGACGTCGTGGCGGGAGGTGGCCGGCAGGACCACCAGCGCGTAGCCGCGGGTGAGCGCGGCGGAGGTGGCTGCCCGGGCCATCTCCGCGAAGTAGGCGAACTCGGTGAAGGTGAAGGGTTCCTGGCCGTAGGTGGTGACGGTGAGACCGATCAGGCCGGAGCGCCCGGTGCGCAGGGTCCGCGCGGCTGCGGACGGGCGGTAGCCCAGCCGCTCGGCGACCTCGCGCACCTTGCTGCGGGTCTCGTCGGGGAGTCTGCCCTTGCCGTTGAGGGCATCGGAGACGGTGGTGATGGACACCCCCGCCGCGGCGGCGACATCCCTGATCCCGGCACGCTCCATGCGCCGGGCGTGGGTGGGTCGCCGGCCGCTCTGGTTGGCTGCTGCTGCTGTCATGTCTGACCGATCGTATGGCTCATCACCGTCAGTAGATGGGGGTCTGGGACGGTTTGTTGAAGATACGTTTCTCCATGAGCATTTATGCCCTTTGCCCTTCCTGGGACGACCAGTTGGGTTCGTATACCTGCGTTTCCTGCATGGACTGCATGTGCCGCCGAGGAAGCCTCGGCGGACAGCGGGTGGAACATCTCACCCGCACGGGTGAGATATCGCCGATCGGCTCGTATGGTGATCTCGACCGGGTGCACGGCGAGGTGCACGGCGTGATGTACGAAGGAAGACCACGTGAGCGAGACTCCACAGCCGCAGCAGGGCCCCCGTCTGCGCGAGGCCCTGCGGGGCATTCCGGCCTACAAGCCGGGCAAGCCGGCCGCCGGCGGCGATGGCGCGCCCGCCTACAAGCTGTCCTCCAACGAGAACCCGTACCCGCCGCTGCCCGGCGTCCTGGAGGCCGCGGTCGCCGCCGCCGACAGCTTCAACCGCTACCCGGACATGGGCGTCAGCGCGCTGGTCGCCGAGCTCGCCCAGCGGTTCGGGGTGCCCGAGTCGCACATCGCCACCGGCACCGGCTCGGTCGGCGTGGCCCAGTCGCTGCTGCAGGCCACCTCGGGCCCGGGCGACGAGGTCGTCTACGCCTGGCGCTCGTTCGAGGCCTACCCGATCATCGTCCAGATCAGCGGTGCCACCTCGGTGCAGGTGCCGCTGACCGAGGAGGACGGGCACGACCTGGACGCCATGCTGGCGGCGGTCACCGAGCGCACCCGGCTGATCTTCGTCTGCAACCCCAACAACCCGACCGGGACCGCGGTCCGCCGGGACGAGCTGGAGCGCTTCCTGGACGCGGTACCGGCCGACGTCCTGGTGGTGCTGGACGAGGCCTACTGCGAGTTCGTCCGCGACGGCGAGGTGCCCAACGGCATCGACCTCTACCGCGACCGCCCCAATGTCTGCGTGCTGCGCACCTTCTCCAAGGCGTACGGGCTGGCCGGGCTGCGGGTCGGCTTCGCCGTCGCGCACGAGCCGGTCGCCGCGGCGCTGCGGCAGACCGCTGTGCCGTTCGGCGTCAGCCAGCTGGCCCAGGACGCGGCGGTGGCCTCGCTGCGCGCCGAGCGGGAGCTGCTGCGACGGGTGGACGCGCTGGTCGACGAGCGCACCAGGGTGGTCGCCGCGCTCACCGCCCAGGGCTGGACGGTGCCGGACTCGCAGGCCAACTTCGTCTGGCTGCGGCTGGGTGAACGGACCCTGGAGTTCGCGGCGGCCTGCGAGGCGGCCGGCGTCGTGGTCCGGCCGTTCGCCGGGGAGGGCGTGCGGGTCAGCATCGGCGAGGTCGAGGCGAACGACCTGTTCGTGGAGACTGCCGGAGTGTTCCGCAAGGGCCTGTAGCCGTCCGACGCTTAGCAGGGGCCTGTCCGGAGATTAGGGGCTTGCTGGTAGCCGGAGGCCCCGGGGCGTCGCCGAAGGTAAGAATCGACGGCGCGCACAGGGGAGTTGGTCCGGGTTGTCGGTTTTGCGGCCGACGCGGCTGTCAGCAGACTCTCAGGAACCGTCCAGCGGATCGCTGGCAAGCCCGGCCAGAGTCCCGGCCATGAAGGCGCTTCCACGACGGCGCAGGGCCGTCCTGCTCAACTCCCTGCTCGCGGTGGGTCTGTTGGCCGGGGCCGGGGCTGCCTACGCAGCCGTCGGGACCTCCTCCAGCACCAAGGCGAGCAGCAGCACCAGTACGACGGCGACCGTGGAGAAGGGCACCGTGCTCGCGACGGTGTCCGGCTCGGGGAGCCTGGTCTCGCCCTCGGACGCCGGTGACAGCTTCGTCACCGGCGGGACGGTCACCAAGGTCTACGTCCAGGCCGGTGACAAGGTCACCAAGGGCGAGGTACTGGCCAAGGTCGACCCCACCGACGCCGACGCCACGCTGACCCAGGCCGAGGCGGCGCTGGTGTCGGCCAAGGCCAACCTGACCTCCGCCGAGGAGGGGACGACCACCACCACGACGGTCGCCAGCACCTCGAACACCTCCAGCGGCTCCGGCGGTTCCTCCGGCGGCAGCGGGGGCTCCAGCGGCTCCACCGGTACCACCTCCGGTGCGACGCCCACCGCCACGGCCACCGCCACCACGAAGACCACCACCACGGTCAGCGCCAGCGCCGTGGCCTCCGCGAAGTCCGCGGTCACCCAGGCGGAGAACGCCGTCACCGCCGCGCAGACCGCGGTGGACGGCACCGTGCTGAAGGCCAGCGTCAGCGGCACCGTGGCCTCGGTGAGCAACAAGGTCGGCGACACGGTCTCCAGCTCGGGCTCCAGCTCCGGCACCACCAGCACGAGCAGCAGCAGCTCGACCACGCCCACCGGCTTCGTGGTGATCACCAACCCCAGCGGGATGCAGGTCACCGCGGACTTCTCGGAGACCGACGCGCTCAAGCTGAAGAAGAACCAGGGCGCCACGGTCACGCTCAACGCCGAGTCCAACACCACCCTGAACGCCAAGGTCGTCTCGGTCAGCTCGCTGCCGGTCAGCTCCTCGTCGAGCACCGGCGGCAGCTCCAGCAGCGCGGTGGAGTACGAGGCGGTGCTGAAGATCACCAGTGACACCAGCAATCTGCGCACCGGCCTCTCGGCCACGGTCGCGGTGGCCACCGGTGAGGCCGACAACGCGCTCTACCTGCCGACCGCGGCGGTGACCGGCACCGGGACGACCCGGACGGTCCAGCTGATCAACGCCGACGGCAGCACCACCACCACCTCGGTGACCGTGGGCGTCGAGGGCACCAGCGGCATCCAGATCGTCAGCGGTCTGACCGAGGGTCAGAAGGTCAAGGAGACCACGGTCTCCACCTCCACCAACAACGGCTTCCCGGGCGGCGGCGCGGCAGGCGGCGGCTTCGGCGGCGGCGCCGGCGCGGCCGGCGGTGCCCGCGGTGGGGCCGCCGCCGGCGGTGGTAGGTGATGTCGCCCCTGCACTCGGCCCTGGCCAGGCGCACCAAGGCCGACAAGGCCGCCCAGGCCGAGGCGGCCGCGCCCAAAGCCCGGCCGCCGGTCATCGCGGTGCGCCGGCTGGTCAAGTCGTACGGCTTCGGCGACGCCGCGGTGCACGCGCTCCGCGGCCCCGAGGACCTGGAGGGCAACCCCCAGGGCGTCGACCTGACCATCACCGAGGGCGATTTCGTCGCCATCATGGGCAGTTCGGGCTCCGGGAAGTCGACGCTGATGAACATCCTGGGCTGCCTGGACGTCCCGACCTCCGGCCGCTACCTGCTGGACGGCATCGACGTCGGTTACCTGGACGAGCACCAGCTGTCGCTGGTCCGCAACCGCAAGATCGGGTTCATCTTCCAGTCCTTCAACCTGGTCCCGCGCACCACCGCGGTGGCCCAGGTCGAACTCCCGCTCGCCTACGCGGGGGTGCGCAAGTCGGAGCGGCGGCGCCGGGCGATGGCGGCACTCACCCTGGTGGGTCTCGCGGACCGGGCGGACCACCGTCCCAATGAGCTCTCCGGCGGCCAGCAGCAGCGCGTGGCGGTCGCCCGGGCCCTGGTGACCAGCCCGGCGATGCTGCTGGCGGACGAGCCGACCGGCAACCTGGACAGCCGCTCCACCGACGACGTGCTGGCCATCGTCGACCGCCTCAACGCGGCCGGCCGCACCATCGTCCTGATCACCCACGAGGACGAGGTGGCCCGGCACGCCAAGCGGGTGGTCCGGCTGGTCGACGGCCAGATCTACGAGGACATCCGACAGGCCCCGGTGCACGGGCTGCCGCCGGCGCTGCTGGACCCGGTGGAGTTCGCCTCGCACACCCTGCACGTCCAGAACGTCAGGGCCAACGCGGTCGGAGGCGCCCGATGAACCCCTTCCAGACCCTGCTCTTCGCCCTCGGCGGCCTGGCCGCCAACAAGATCCGGTCCCTGCTCACCATGCTCGGGGTGCTGATCGGCGTCGCCGCCGTGATCCTGCTGCTGGCCGTGGGCAACGGCTCCTCGGCGGCGGTCAAGGCGTCGATCACCTCGCTCGGCGCCAACTCACTGACCATCACCTCGGGCACCGGGAACAGCAGCACCTCCACCGCGACCAGCACCAAGCCGCTGACCGTCTCGGACGCCACGGCGCTGGCCGACACCACCAAGGCCCCCGACATCAAGAGCGTCGCGCCCGAGGTCAGCACCTCGGGGACGGCGATCTACCAGGGCGTCTCGCACTCGGTCAGCTCCATCATCGGCACCTACACCGGGTACTTCGAGGCGACCAACAGCAAGGTCGACAAGGGCGACTACTTCAGCAACGACGACATCCTGAACGACCGCAAGGTCGCGGTGATCGGCTCCACCACCGCCACCGACCTGTTCGGCACGGTCGACCCGGTCGGCAAGACCATCACCATCGGCAGCACCCCGTTCAAGGTGGTCGGAGTGCTGGCCACCAAGGGCAGCACCGGCCTGACCTCGTCCGACGACGTGGTGGTCGCACCGCTGACCACCGTGCAGAACGCCTTCACCGGCTTCGGCTCGCTGACCCAGATCGTGGTGGAGGCGACCTCCTCGTCCGCCATCACGGCGGCCACCAGCGAGATCAGCACCATCATGATGAACCAGCACGGCATCACCAGCGCCACCGCGGCCGACTTCCAGATCAGCAGCGCGACCTCGCTGCTGAGCACCCAGGCCTCGACCAACAAGACCTTCACGGTGCTGCTGGGGGCGGTGGCGGCGATCTCGCTGCTGGTCGGCGGGATCGGGATCACCAACATCATGCTGGTCACGGTCACCGAGCGGACGGTGATCATGCCGGCCTCGGTCTGGGGCTCGTTCGGCATCGCCGTCGCCATCGGCCTGTTCTTCGGCAGCTACCCGGCCAACCGGGCGGCGAGCCTGCGGCCCATCGAGGCGCTGCGCCATGAGTGACGGCACCAAGGACGGCGCGAACGGCGCCGTGAACGACAGGCCCCATCACGGAGAGAGGACACCGACCATGGCTGCCAAGCAGTCCGAGGAACTCGCCACCACGGCCCGGGTACCGGTGGTCAACCTTCCGGTGCCCTACGAGGCCGGTTCCGCCGTGCCGGCGCTGCCCGGCGGCGAGGACCCGGAGGCGATCCTCGCCGAACCCCCGGACACCCGCGACATCAGCGCCGAACTGGCCGAACCCCCGCGCCGCAAGCTGCCGTTGCTCAGCATGCTGCTGTTCGCCGGCATGATCGCCGGACTGGGCTTCGCCGGCGGCGCCTACTACGAGAAGCAGAACCCGAGCAGCACCAGCACGGCCGGCGCCGGGTTCGCCCGCACCGGCGCGGCCCCCGGCGGGTTCAGCGCCGAGGGCGGTGCGGGCGGCGGGTTCGGCGGCGGCGCCCCCGGCGGTACCGGCGGCACCGGCACCGGCTCTTCCACCAGTTCGACCTCCGGCACGGTGAAGCTGGTCGACGGCAGCACCGTCTACCTGACCACCAGCTCCGGGAGCGTGATCAAGGTGACGACCAAGAGCTCCACCAAGGTGACCACGACCAAGACCGGCAAGACCACGGACCTGACCCCGGGTCAGACCGTGACGGTCGAGGGCACCACGGACAGCTCCGGCAGCGTCGCGGCGACCACGGTCACCGAGGCCGCCCCGACGACTTCGGGCTGACGGCGGCCCCGGATGGAGGCGTCAGCCGGTCGCGCTGGGGGAGGGGCTGCTGCTCCTGGTCGGCAGCAGCACCTTGCAGGTCTTGTAGGCGGCCGCGGTCTTGGGGTCGGTGGTGTTCAGCGAGCGCAGGCCGTTCGCCGCCACGGTCACCCCGTGGTCCTTCATGCAGCTGGTGAACGCGGCCAGGTCGGTGCTGTTGAAGCCGCCGCCCTTGCCGCCGCCGAACCCCGCGGCGCCGCTCGGGCGGTCCGAGGCGCAGGCCTGGATCGCGGCCTGCGTGCTGGGGTTGGCCGAGGCACCGCCGAAGCCGAAGCCCCCGCCGCCGTAGCCGCCGCTGGGACGGACGCCGCTGGGCCTGGCACCGCTGGGGAAGCCGCTCGGCCGGCCGCTCGCCCCGGCGCCGCCGGGTCGACCGCTGGGCAGGGTGACTCCGTGCTGGGACAGGCAGTTCCGGTACGCCGAGTCCTGGGCGCTGCCCGAGGCCGACGAGTTGGGCTGGGCCGAAGCGGCCGTGCCGGACGAGGAGCAGCCGGACAGCACCAGAGCGCCGAGGCTCAGGACTCCGGCTGCCGCGAGGGCGCGAGGGTGGAGTGCGGTCATGACGCCAGACAGAACCGTACCGGGGTGGGGGACGCCTGGACGCCGTCTGGCAATTGCCTGTGAGCCGGAGCGTAGCCGAGGACCGTAGCAGCCGGCTGGACGGCAGCTATGCGTTGTATGTCAGCTTATGGCTGCCCGGGCACGGCGTACGGCACACAGGGAACTCCCAGACCACTCGCAGAGCATGACAGGGCGACCGGGCCAGTCTGTGCGCCATGAAGGTGCTCCCACGACGGCGGAAAGCCGTCCTGTTGAACTCCGTCCTCGCCCTGGTGCTGGTCACCGGAGCGGGGGCCGCGTACGCGACCGTGAACAACGGCAGTAGCAGCACCGCCAAGAGCACGGCCCGGACGGCCACCGTCGAGCAGGGAACGGTGACGGCCACGGTCTCCGGCTCGGGCTCGCTGACCTCGCCGACCGACGCCGGTGTGAATTTCACCACTGGCGGCACACTCACCGAGGTGGACGTCACCGCAGGTCAGAAGGTCACCGCCGGGCAGGTCCTGGCGAAGGTCGACCCGACCACGGCGAACGAGACGCTGACCGAGGCGCAGGCCCAGCTCACCTCCGCGCAGGCGAACCTGACCGCGGTGGAGGACGGCACGGCCACCAGCAGCAACAACAACAGCGGTGGCGGCAGCTCCTCCGGCGGCAGCAGCACAAGCGGCAGCAGTACGAGCGGCGGCAGCAGCAGTGGCGGTACCACCGGGGGCAGCACCACCGGGTACACCAGCACCGGCGGCACCTCGGGCGGCAGCAGCAGCGGCGGTTCCACCACCGGCGGCCGCAGCGCCACCCCGACCACCAGCCCGTCGGCCTCGGCCAGGCCGAGCCCGTCCGCCAGCGCCTCCGCGAGCGCCTCCGCCTCCGCGTCCGCCTCGGCCTCCGCGTCGAAGAGCAAGGCCGCCACCGTCCAGGACGCCGGCTATGTCACGGACGTCACCGCGAGCGCCACGCCCTCGGTCGACCCGGCCCAGCTGGCCTCGGCCGAGCAGCAGGTCACCACCGCGCAGAACTCCGTCGACGCCGCCCAGCGCGCGGTGGACGGTACGGTGCTGAAGGCCCCGGTCAGCGGCACGGTTGCGTCGGTCACCGGCAAGGTCGGCGACACGGTGTCCGGCACCACCAGCTCCGGCGGCTCCGGTTCCGGCGGCAGTTCGAGCAGCAGCAGTAGCAGCAGTTCCTCCTCCACCCTCAGCGGTTTCGTGGTGATCACCAACCCCACCGGGATGGAGGTCTCCGCGGACTTCTCCGAGTCGGACGCGCTCAAGCTGAAGTCCGGCCAGGCCGCCACGGTCACCCTGAACGCCGAGACCGGCACCACGCTCACCGCCAAGCTGCTCTCCATCAGCTCGCTGCCGGTCAGCAGCTCCAGCTCCGGCGGCAGCTCCAGCAGCGCAGTGCAGTACGCGGCGCTGCTGGCGATCACCAGCGACACCTCCAACCTGCGCACCGGCCTGAGCGCCAGCGTCCAGGTCACCACCGGCGAGGCGCAGAACGCGCTGTGGGTGCCGACCACCGCGGTCACCGGCACCGGCGCCAACAGCACGGTGACCGTCGTCAACGCGAACGGCACGACCACCCGCACCCCCGTCACCGTGGGCATCCAGGGCGACACCGAGGTGCAGATCACCAGCGGTGTCCAGCTCGGCCAGAAGGTGCAGCTGACCGTGGTGTCCACCACCGGCAGCAACGGCTTCCCGGCCGGCGGCTTCCCCGGCGGCACCGGACGCACCCGTACCGGCACGGCCGGCGGCGCCGCCGTCGGCGGTCTGGGCGGTGGTCGGGGATGAGGCTGCGCAGCAGGCCGCAGCAGCCACCGCCGGCCGAGCCGCCGGTCCCGCGCGGCCCGGTGCCGATCCTGGCGGTGCGCCGCCTGGTCAAGACCTACGGCCACGGCGACGCCGCGGTGCACGCCCTGGCCGGCCCGGTCGACGACCAGGGCGTGGAGCAGGGCGTCGACCTGACGATCTACCAGGGCGACTTCGTCGCCATCATGGGCAGCTCGGGTTCCGGGAAGTCGACCCTGATGAACATCCTGGGCTGCCTGGACGCCCCCACCTCCGGCCGCTACCTGCTGGACGGCATCGACGTCGGCTACCTGGACGAGCACCAGCTGTCGCTGGTCCGCAACCGCAAGATCGGCTTCATCTTCCAGTCCTTCAACCTGGTCCCGCGCACCACCGCGCTGGCCCAGGTCGAACTCCCGCTCGCCTACGCCGGGGTGAAGGCCGCCGAGCGGCGCCGCCGGGCGATGGCCGCGCTCACCCTGGTCGGCCTGGCCGACCGCGCCGACCACCGTCCCAATGAGCTCTCCGGCGGCCAGCAGCAGCGCGTGGCCGTCGCCCGGGCCCTGGTGACCAGCCCGGCCATGCTGCTCGCCGACGAGCCGACCGGAAACCTCGACAGCCGCTCCACCGACGACGTCCTGGCCATCGTCGACCGCCTCAACGCCGCCGGCCGCACCATCGTCCTGATCACCCACGAGGACGAGGTGGCCCGGCACGCCAAACGGGTGGTCCGGCTGGTCGACGGCCAGATCTACGAGGACATCCGGCAGGCACCGCTGCACGGCCTGCCCCCCGCCCTGCAGGACCCCGAGGAGTTCGCCTCGCACACCCTGCACATCGGCCACGTACGGGCCCACGCGAACGGAGGCGACCGGTGAACCCCTTCCAGACCCTGCGCTTCGCCTTCGGCGGCCTGGCCGCCAACAAGATCCGCTCCGGGCTGACCATGCTGGGCATCCTGATCGGCGTCGCCGCCGTCATCCTGCTGCTGGCCGTCGGCAACGGCTCCTCGCAGGCGGTCAAGGACGCCATCCAGGCCCTCGGCACCAACTCGCTGACGGTCACCTCGGGTTCGGGGTCGAGCACCTCCACCGCGACCACCATCAAGCCGCTGACCGTGGACGACGCCAGGGCGCTGGCGGACACCAGCCAGGCCCCGGACATCAAGGGCGTGGCACCCGAGGTCAGCACCTCGCAGACGGCGATCTACGAGGGCACCTCGCACACCGTCAGCTCCGTGGTCGGCACCTACCCGGCCTACTTCGAGGCCTCCAACAGCAAGGTCGACAAGGGCGACTACTTCAGCAACGACGATGTGCTCAACTCCCGCAAGGTCGCGGTGATCGGCTCGACCACCGCAACCGACCTGTTCGGCACGGTCAGCCCGATCGGCAAGGTGATCACCCTCGGTGGCACCCCGTTCACCGTGGTCGGCGAGCTGGCCACCAAGGGCGGAACCGGCTTCCAGGACCCGGACGACACCATCATCGCGCCGCTGCCGACCGTCCAGAACGCCTTCACCGGGTTCAGCGGCTCGCTCAGCCAGATCCTGGTCGAGGCCACCACCGCGGACGCCACCACCAACGCCACCAACGAGATCACCACGATCCTGATGGGCCAGCACTCCATCACCAGCGCCAGCGCGGTGGACTTCCGGGTCTCCAGCCAGACCTCGCTGCTGACCACCCGCACCTCCACCGACCAGACCTTCACGGTGCTGCTGGGGGCGGTGGCGGCGATCTCGCTGCTGGTCGGCGGGATCGGGATCACCAACATCATGCTGGTCACGGTCACCGAGCGGACATCGCCGTCGCCATCGGCCTGTTCTTCGGCAGCTATCCGGCCAGCCGGGCGGCGAGCCTGCGCCCGATCGAGGCGCTGCGTCATGAGTGACCGTCACACATCTGAGGGGACAACGGACATGGCCGGACGACACGGCGAACTCGTGAAGGCGAACGACTCGTTCGTCCCCGGCCTGCGCGAGGAGGAGCCCACCCAGGTGCTCGACGTGGTGGCCGGTTCCGAGCTCAGCCCGGAGGAGATCCTCGCCGAGCCCCCGGACACCCGCGACATCGTCGGAGAACTGGCCGCGCCGCCGCGCCGCAAGCTGCCCTGGCTGACCCTGGCGCTGGCCGGCGGCGTGATCGCCGCGATCGCCTTCGCCGGCGGCGCGATGGTCGAGAAGAACGTCAAGCCGGCCACCACGACCGCGGCCGCCGGCGGCTTCGCCGGCTTCACCCGCGGCGCGGCCGGCGGGGCGGCCGGCACCGGCGGACTGGGAACCGGAACCGGCACCGCCGGCGGAGCCACCACCGGCACGGTCAAGCTGGTCGACGGCAGCACGGTCTACCTCACCGACTCCTCCGGCAACATCGTGAAGGTCACCACCGGCAGCTCCACCAAGGTCACCCTCTCCAGCACCGGCAAGGTCGGCGACCTCAAGGCGGGGGAGACGGTCACTGTCCGGGGCACCACCGACTCCTCCGGCAACCTGGCCGCGACCACCGTCAGCGAGGGCGCGACCACCACGGCGGGGGGCTTCGGCGCAGGCGGCTTCGGCGGCGGGACGACCGGCGGATAAGGACGTTTAGCTGTTCCTCATCCAGGACCCATACGGTGCACAGTGCAACCGTCTTGGATTCAACCCCCTCACCCTCCGTCTTACCTGTCAGGGGCCGCACATGGACAGCACCGAAGCCAGTCTCCTGGTCGTCGACGACGAACCGAACATCCGGGAACTGCTCTCGGCCTCGCTCCGCTTCGCGGGCTTCAACGTCTCATCCGCCGCCTCCGGCGCCGAGGCCGTGGCCGCCGTCGCCAGGCAGCGGCCCGACCTGGTGCTGCTGGACGTGATGCTGCCGGACATGGACGGCTTCGCCGTGGTCCGGCGGCTGCGGGACGAGCAGCCGGGCACCCCGGCCGGCCGCGGCGGCGAGCGCGACCGGATCCCGGTGATCTTCCTCACCGCCAAGGACGGCGTGGACGACAAGATCAGCGGCCTGACCGCGGGCGGCGACGACTACGTCACCAAGCCCTTCAGCCTGGAGGAGCTGATCGCCCGGATCCGGGCGATCCTGCGCCGCACCGGCGGCCCGGCGGACGCGGGCCGGCTGGTGGTGGCCGACCTCGAACTCGACCCGGTCGGCCACCAGGTGGTCCGCGGCGGCAACCAGGTCTCGCTCTCGCCGACCGAGTTCAAGCTGCTGGAGTACCTGATGAGCAACACCGGCCGGGTGGTGTCCAAGATGCAGATCCTGGACCACGTCTGGGCCTACGACTTCGGCGGGGACCTCAGCATCGTCGAGTCCTACATCTCCTACCTGCGGCGCAAGGTCGACTCCGGCGCCAACGGACACCCCAAGCTGATCCACACCGTCCGGGGAATCGGCTATGTCCTTCGTCGTCCGCCTGCTTAACCGGGCCCGCGGCGCGGTCGGGCGCCGGCTGTCGCTCCGCGGCCGGCTGCTGGTGCTCGCGATCGCGCTGGTCACCCTCGGTCTCGCGGTCAGCGACACGCTGGTGCTGACCACGGTCCGCTACCAGCTGGTGCAGCGGGTCGACGACCAGATGCGCCGGGTGGTGGCCCCCAACAGCGGGCGGCTCTGGGCGCCGCCGAAGGGCCGCGACAACGGCAGCCCCACCCTGCCCAGCAAGTTCGTCATCACCATCCGTGAGCCCGACGGCAGCTACCGTCCCTTCCTGGACCAGCTGGTGACCGCCTCCGACCCGGTCCCCAGCCTCCCGGCGCTCAGCGCCGACCAGGTGAGCGCACATCTGGACAAGCCGTTCACGGTCCCCAGCAACCACGGCGGCGGCAGCTGGCGGGTGCTGATGCAGCAGCGGACCGAGGACGGCATCGAGGTCACCGTGGTGGTCGCCTCCTCGCTGGACGACACCGACGCCACCGTGGCCAAGTTCGACGAGGGCTTCCTCGCCATCGGTGCCGCGGTGGTCCTGCTGATCGGGCTGGCCGGCTGGTTCGCGGTCCGCCGCGGCCTCAAGCCGCTGCGCCGGATCGAGGCCACCGCCACCGAGATCGCCGCCGGGCAGACCCTGTCGCACCGGATGCCGGAAGGCTCCCAGCGCACCGAGGTCGGCCGGCTGGCCGGCTCGCTCAACTCCATGCTGGCCCAGATCGAGTCGGCCTTCGCCGCCCGGGCCGCCTCCGAGGACCGGATGCGGCGCTTCGTCGCCGACGCCTCCCACGAGCTGCGCACCCCGCTGGCCGGGATCCGCGGCTTCGCCGAGCTCTACCGGATGGGGGCGCTGAGCGAGGAGGCCGACATCAAGCGCACCATGGCCAGGATCGAGAGCGAGGCGCTGCGGATGGGCGGCCTGGTCGAGGACCTGCTCACGCTGGCCCGCCTGGACGAGCAGCGCCCCCTGGAACTGGCGCCGATGGACCTGCGCACCCTGGCCGCCGACGCCCTGCACGACACCACCGCACTGGACCCCACCCGCCCGGTCGCACTCACCGGCCCCGGCGGCAGCACCGCCCCGACCGCCGCCCTGGTCCTGGGCGACGAGGCCCGGCTCCGCCAGGTGGTCACCAACCTGGTCGGCAACGCCGTCAAGCACACGCCGCGCGGCACCGCGGTACGCATCGGCGTCGGCACCGTCGACGGCCAGGGCGTCATCGAGGTCGCCGACAACGGCCCGGGGCTGACCCCGGACCAGGCCGCCCGGGTGTTCGAGCGCTTCTACCGCGTCGACTCCTCCCGCAGCCGCCAGGACGGCGGCGGCGCGGGCCTCGGCCTGGCCATCGTCTCCGCCCTCACCGCAGCCCACCACGGGCAGGTCGACCTGCTCACCACCCCCGGCGAAGGCGCCGTGTTCCGAGTACGGATCCCGGCTGCGCGCTAGTACCTGGCTGGGCGCGCAGTTCCCCGCGCCCCTGGGGGCTGCAACTGAACCGGGGACCCCCCTGCAAGCTTCGAAAACCCGTAGGTCATAATACTTTGTGAATGTGTTCACGTTCACAAGAGAACGATCGCGTCGTGCCTGCGCTGTGGAAACGGCAAAAAATGCATAACTAGGCATGACAATCGTTCAGAACACGACCGAGGGAGGCACCGACGTGGAGCTGGCACTCGCCCACGAGACGATGGCGCGCTGGCAGTTCGGCATCACCACCGTGTACCACTTCCTCTTCGTCCCCCTGACGATCAGCCTGGCCGCACTCACCGCAGGACTGCAGACCGCCTGGGTCCGCACCGACAAGGCCAAGTACTTCAAGGCCACCAAGTTCTGGGGCAAGCTCCTGCTGATCAACCTCGCACTCGGGGTGGCCACCGGGATCGTCCAGGAGTTCCAGTTCGGCATGAACTGGTCCGCCTACTCCAAGTTCGTCGGCGACGTCTTCGGGGCGCCGCTCGCGATGGAGGCCCTGCTCGCCTTCTTCTTCGAGTCCACCTTCATCGGCCTGTGGATCTTCGGCTGGGAGCGGCTGCCGAAGAAGATCCACCTGGGCTGCATCTGGATGGTCGCCATCGGCACCATCCTCTCCGCCTACTTCATCCTGGCCGCCAACTCCTGGATGCAGCACCCGGTCGGCTACACCATCGGCGCCAACGGCCGGGCCCAGCTGACCGACATCGGCAAGGTGCTCTTCCAGGAGACCACCCTGGTCGTGGTCTTCCACACGATGATGGCGTCCTTCCTGACCGGTGGAGCCTTCATGGTCGGCATCGCCGCCTACCAGCTGCGCCGCCAGCACCGGCTGCAGGAGACCGACTCCGCCAAGATCGGCGCCATGCGCGCCAGCCTGCGCCTGGGCCTGGTGATCGCGGTGATCTTCGGCATCGGCACCGCCGTCAGCGGCGACAGCCTGGGCAAGGTGATGTTCCGTCAGCAGCCCATGAAGATGGCCGCCGCCGAAGCCCTCTGGGACACCCAGCAGCCGGCCCCGTTCTCGATCTTCGCCTACGGCAACGTCAACGAGGGCCGGAACACCATAGAGCTCACCATCCCCGGCCTGCTCTCCTTCCTGGCGACCAGCAACTTCCACGACGCCGTCCCCGGCATCAACGACGTGCAGGCCCAGGAACGGGCCAAGTACGGAGACAAGGCCCCCAGCTACGAGCCCAACATCCCGACCGCCTTCTGGGGCTTCCGCTGGATGATCGGCTTCGGGATGACCTCCTTCGCCATCGCCGCCGCCGGCCTCTGGCTGACCCGCAAGCGCTTCTGGCTGGCCCCCGAGCACCGCCGCGGCGAATCCGAGATCCCGCTGCTGATGCTCACCAGAACCAAGGAGCTCAACCCGTTCCTCAACAAGTGGGCCTGGCGGATCGCCATCCTCACCATGGGCTTCCCGCTGATCGCCAACTCCTGGGGCTGGATCTTCACCGAGATGGGCCGTCAGCCCTGGGCCGTCTACGGCCTGATCACCACAGCCGAGGCGGTCTCGCCGACCGTCTCCGTCGGCGAACAGATCACCTCGCTCACCATCTTCACCCTCCTCTACGCCCTCCTGGCCGTGATCGAGATCCGTCTCATGATCACCTACGCCAAGGCCGGCCCCACCGACGAGGAACCCCCGAGCCAGGACCCCACCCTCCGCGGCCCGTCCGGCGACGCCGACCAGCCCCTCGCCTTCGCGTACTGAGGAGAGAACCATGCAACTCCACGACGTCTGGTTCGTGCTGATCGCCGTCCTCTGGATCGGCTACTTCTTCCTCGAAGGCTTCGACTTCGGCGTAGGGATCCTCACCAAACTGCTGGCCCGCGACGAACCCGAGCGCCGGGTGCTGATCAACACCATCGGCCCGGTCTGGGACGGCAACGAGGTCTGGCTGCTCACCGCCGGCGGCGCCACCTTCGCGGCCTTCCCGGCCTGGTACGCCACCCTCTTCAGCGGCTTCTACCTGGCCCTGCTGGCGATCCTGGTCTGCCTGATCGTCCGCGTCCTGGCCTTCGAGTACCGGGCCAAGCGCAGCGACCCCCGCTGGAAGCGCAACTGGGAGCACGCCATCTTCTGGACCTCCCTCCTCCCCGCCTTCCTCTGGGGGGTGGCCTTCGCCAACATCGTCCACGGCGTGAAGATCAACGAGGCCGGCGACTACGCAGGGAACTTCCTCGACCTGCTCAACCCCTACGCCCTCCTCGGCGGCCTGGTCACCCTGTCCCTCTTCACCTTCCACGGCACGGTCTTCGTCGCCCTGAAGACCCTGGGCGACATCCGCACCCGCGCCCGCACCCTGGCCCGCACCACCGGCCTGATCACCGCCGTCCTAGCCCTGGCCTTCCTGATCTGGACCCAGACCTCCAGCGGCGACGGATGGTCACTGGCCGCGATGGTCATCGCCGTCCTCGCCCTGCTGGCCGCCCTCGCCCTCAACGAGGCCGGCCGCGAGGGCTGGGCCTTCATCTGCTCCGGCGTCACCATCGTCGCCGCCGTGGCGATGCTCTTTCTCGCGCTCTTCCCGGACGTCATGCCCTCCAGCCTCGACCCGGCCTGGTCGCTGACCGTCTCCAACGCATCGTCCTCGCACTACACCCTCAAGGTCATGACCTGGGTGGCCGGCATCATGACCCCGCTGGTCCTCGTCTACCAGAGCTGGACCTACTGGGTGTTCCGCAAGCGCATCGGCGTCCGCAACATCCCCGCCCACTGAGGTGCCATGAAGCCCGTCGACCCCCGCCTCCTCCGCCACGCCGCGACGACCAGGACCTTCCTCCTGCTCTCCACGGCCCTCGGTGCGCTCAACGCCGTCCTGGTCATCGCCCAGGCCGTGCTCATCGCCGACATCGTTGTCGACGCCTTCCAAAAATCGGAGCACCCCACCCCACCCCTCCTGGCCCTCGCCGCCGTGGCCATATCCCGCGGCCTGACCTCCTGGGCCACCGAGACCGCCGCCCATCGCGCCTCCGCAGCCGTCAAGTCCGAGCTCCGCGCCCAACTGCTCACCCGCGCCACCGCCCTGGGCCCCAACTGGCTCACCCGCCGGCGCAGCGGCGAACTGGTCACCCTGGCCACCCGCGGCATCGACGCCCTGGACGACTACTTCGCCCGCTACCTACCGCAACTGGCGCTGGCCGTAGTCGTCCCCGTCGCCGTCATCGCCCGCATCGCCCTCGCCGACTGGCTTTCGGCCCTGATCATCGTCCTCACCCTCCCCCTCATCCCCATTTTCATGGTCCTCATCGGCCTGGCCACCCAGTCCCGGATGGACCGTCAGTGGCGCACCCTGGGCCGCCTCTCGCACCACTTCCTGGACGTGGTCGAGGGCCTCCCCACCCTCAAGGTCTTCGGCCGTGCCAAAGCTCAAGCAGCCGCCATCCGCCGCACCACCGACGACTACCGCCAGGCCACCCTGCGCACCCTCCGCATCGCCTTCATCTCCTCCTTCGCCCTGGAACTGCTCTCGACCGTCTCGGTCGCCCTGGTCGCCGTAGGCATCGGCACCCGCCTGGTCGACGGCAGCCTGGACCTCCGCACCGGCCTGCTGATCCTGGTCCTGGCCCCCGAGGCATACCTGCCGATCCGTCAGGTGGGCACCCACTACCACGCCAGCGTCGAGGGCCTGGCCGCAGCCCAGCAGATCTTCGCCGTCCTGGAAACCGAGACACCCACCCCCGGCACCCGCCCGGTACACCGCCCGGTCATCGAACTCCGTGACGTGACCGTCCCCCACGCCCCCGCCATCCAGTCCCTGAACCTGACCATCGAGCCCGGCGAAACCCTGGCCGTCACCGGCCCCTCAGGAGCAGGAAAGACCACCCTCCTCTCCCTCCTCCTCGGCTTCACCACCCCCGCCACCGGCACCATCACCATCGACAACAAGCCCCTGAACACCTACGACTGGCGAACCCAGATCGCCTGGGTCCCGCAACACCCCTACCTCTTCGCCGGCACCATCGCCGACAACGTCCGCCTCGCCCGCCCCGAAGCGACCGACGCCGAACTCGCCACCGCCCTCCACCGGGCCCACGCCCACGAGTTCGTCAACGCCCTCCCCCTCGGCGCGGCGACCCCCCTCGGCGAACACGGCTCCGGCCTCTCCGCCGGCCAGCGCCAGCGCCTGGCCCTGGCCCGCGCCTTCCTGGCCGACCGCCCGGTGCTGCTCCTGGACGAACCCACCGCCAACCTCGACACGGCCACCGAACAGGCCGTCGTGGAGGCGATCCGCGACTTCGCCCGCGACCGCACCGTCATCCTCACCGCCCACCGCCCCGCCCTCCTCGCCCTGGCAGACCGCACCGTCACCCTGACGCCGTCTCTCTTTTCTCCCCCCACCGCACGGGAGGGGGTGGGACGGGGCGGGGTGGTCGCGGCAGGGGCCGTCAAAGCGAAGAACGAGTCAGCGCCGCTCAAGGACGGAAACACGCTTACAGACTCGTTCTGCAGCAGGCCCCAGAGCGACCACCCC
>NZ_JOEH01000011.1 GCF_000719095.1 Streptacidiphilus jeojiense
GACACAGCCCAAGCCCCACCGGGCACTCCTGGATGACGGACAGCCCCACGAACGAGCGACGCCAAACCATCAAGAACGGGACTTAACGCCCTCTCAGAACTTATTGGCCAGGTCCTATCTGCGGCGCACGCCGGTGACGCGAGCCTGCGTGCCGCCTACGTCGACGGTCGAATGGTCGGGCTGGGGTACTGGCTGCGCTACGCGCGACCGACCCATCGTCCGCACGCCGATCTGGAGAAGCTCGCGGTGGACGCTGCCGCCCATGGTCGTGGCATCGGTAGGGCACTGACCGCGGCCTTGATCGCTGACGCCAGGCGGGCGGGTATCGAGGTCCTCACCCTGGACGCCCGTGGCGACAACAGCAATGCCCTGCACCTCTACCGGTCGCTGGGCTTCACCGAATACGGCCGCCTGCCCGACTTCGTCGCCGTCGGCACACGCCGCTACGACAAGGTCCTCTACCTGCTGGACTTCCGTCAGGAGGACTGACGCCACGCCTACGGGTTGCCCTCACAGCGATTTGGGACGGGGGCCGCCGTCGGCGGACGGCCCCAGGGCGGCCATGCCGCCTGTCAGGATGGCCGGATGGGAAACGACACGGCAGTGCGTCGACTCGACCTGGGCTACCTCGTCCGACCCGCAGCGGAGACCGAGGGCCCACAGCCGCGAGTGGAACCCGTCCTTGCCTATCTTGTGCAACACGACAGAGGACTGATCCTCTTCGATACCGGCATCGGTGCCGTCGACCCGGGGACCGAGGCCCACTACCGCCCACAACGCAGGGCGCTGCAGGGCGCCCTCTCGGATGCGGGAGTCACCCTTGCCGATGTGTCCCTGGTCGTGAACTGCCACCTCCACTTCGATCACTGCGGAGGGAATCCAACGCTGGGCGGCACACCCATCCTGGTGCAGGCCGTCGAGTTGGCCACTGCCCGCCGAGGCGGCTACACCATCGACGAACTCGTCGACTTCCCCGGTGCCACCTACGAGGAGGTCGACGGCGAGGTGGAGGTCTGGCCCGGGGTCCGGATCGTCCCCACTCCCGGACATACCGACGGGCACCAGTCGCTGGTGATCCAGCAAAGCGACGGCACCGTGATCCTCGCAGGCCAGGCGCACGACTTCGCATCCCAGTTCTCATCGGACCACCTGGCTCGCCTTGCCGTCCGTCAAGGTCTGGAACCACCGCTTCCCACCTACCGACCCTGGCTGGAGCGAATCAGCGACTTCGACCCACGACGCGTGCTCTTCGCGCACGACTGCTCAGTCTGGGAGCCACTCCGCCAGAGCAGTTGAGACCTCAGTGTCTGTCTTGCAGGTCACAACCTTGGCAGGCGCTTGAGAGTGCGGCACCGGATAGAAAGCACTCCGAGGTCCACCTGACCTGGGCGGCCGTGACTCTGATGACCTGCCGTCTCACCCGCAGGCCGACTCGCCCCCAGTCCTGCTGCTGGCGGCGGCACGATCGCTGATGGTCAGGCGCGGGCGTCGAGTCCGGCCAGGAGGTAGGCGACGTCGAGTCCCGTGGTGAGGTAATGCTCGAAGGTTTGGTTGTTCAGAGCCCAGGGCGATCGTCTCTGCCGGATGAGCGCGATGGCGGTGGCGGGGTCCTGGCCCAGCTCGATCAGGGTCTGTGCGACCACGAGGCCGGAGCGGTTGTAGCCGGAGTGGCAGCGTACGAGAACGGTGCGGTCGTTGCGTACGGCCTCAGCGGCCGTGATCGCCAGCTGCTGGACCGAGTACAGCTCCTCGGCCCTGAGCGGGCCGTCTGGGATCTCACTGATCAGATGGTCGACTCCGGGGTACGGTCCATGGCCCGGTCGAGTGAACAGGCTTATGACCAGGTTGAATTCAGCACCGACAACAGCAGTCTGCACCTCACCGTCCGGGCCGGCCCAGAAGTGCCCACCCAGCCACAGCCGCGGCCGCACCTCGTTCCACGGTGCCTGTGGTTCGGGGGCGCCCCGGTCCCTCTGCCGTGTCCTCACAGACGCTCCTCTCCGGGTGGACCAACGACACAGCCAGTCGGTTGCGTTCCCTGTTCGATGCGCTGCCGTCGTTCCTTGATCCTCAGGTCGCGCAGTTCGGTCTTGCCGACGCCGAAGCACGGAGCCTTCTGCCGTTGACGGAGCCGAGCAGTCGCCCCGGCCCCGGCCGCGATGGTCCTTGGCGCACGAGCCTGGCGGGAAGGTCGGGCGGAGGTTCCCGAACCCCCGGCGGATTCGGGTCACCGTTCAAGGCCAGACCATGGAGAACGAGTTCAGAGAGTGATCCAGTAGCGCCGTACGGGGCCGATCTCGGTGTCCTGGATGCTTCCGAGGACTCCCCCGTGGCGCTCGATCGTCATGGCCGAAGCGATGTTGTCGGCCTCGCAGACGATCAGTACCTGGTCCAGGCCCTGGGTCCGGGCCTCGTCGAGCATTCGGCCCAGGGCCCAGCGGGCCAGGCCGCGGCGGCGGGAGGACGGGCGGATGCCGTAGCCGATGTGGCCGGCCCAGAGCACGAAGTCGTCCGCTCCGTGTCGCAGCGCTATCGCGCCGTGCACCCGGTCGCCGTCGACGATCCACCGGTAGGTGCAGCACCACCGGTCGGCGTGGGCCGGATCCGAGTCGGCGGCCAGCCGGGCCACCCAGGTGGCGAACCCCTCCGGGGATTCGACCTCGTCGGATGGCAGCAACCCGAAGCCGTCCTCGTGCAGGCCGGGACCCCACTCCCGATGTGCCTCCAGCCAGCTGGCGTGCAGACGGACGGTGGGCGCGATCAGCTCAGGCATACGGTGATCATTTCACGGTGCCGGGGCGGCTCGACGGCGTTCGGCGATACGGAAGTACGGCCGCACCGCTGTCACCAACTGGCGGAGTCCCAGGGCAGTTCACGGCGCAGCCGGGCGACGGCGCCGTGCATCGCCGAGGGGTCCGGTTCGGTGTCGTCCATCGGGTCCTCGGGCTCGGGCTGGTAGGTGAGGTCCTGCCAGATCTGCCCGATCGGGTCAGGGATCCGCTCGGCCGGATCGTGCTCCGGCGGGAAGTGTCCGAGTGCTCTGAGGGTCTCGGCGGAGCTGGCCCGCAGCTGCGGTTCGCCGTTCCAGTCCTCGGGCCCGTCCAGCAGTTTCCGCAGCGCGTCCGGCGTCACCTCGGACGGTTCCCCGCCGCCCTGGTGGGCCAGTACGTACAGGGACAGGGACAGTGTCTGCAGGTCCACCTCAGCGGTCGGCGCCGCGTCGCCTTCCCAGGCCGGTGCCTGCAGCTCGGCCGCTCGGCGCACCGCAGCGCACCAGGCCGGAGGGGCCGGAGCGGACGTCAGACGGTCGAGCGCATCGGACAGGGTCCGCTGCACCACCCGGTGCGGATCGATCTCGCTGCCGGCCAACGGACCTTCCCTCCTGGACGCGGGATCATGACCGCCGCCGAGCCTATCCCGGTGCGGCCCGGCCACGGTGCCGCCGGGGCCGCGCGTCGGGGACCAGGTCGGCGGAGCGGTGTCAGGGGTTGGTCGGGATCCGGTACACCGAGACATGGGAGCGCGACTCGGCGGTGAACTCCGTCCCGGTCCAGTCCGCCTGCCTGGACTCCAGCTCGAATCCGGCCAGTTGAGCCATGAGGTCGAGTTCGGCCGGCCAGATGTAGCGGTGCTTGCTGCGGTAGAGCCGGGCCTGCCGGCTGTCGTCGAACGAGAAGTGGTGCGACACCAGGTGCTGCTCTACCACGTCGTAGGTGTCCAGGCCGATGTAGCCGGGCTGGACGTCGAAGAGCGTCCCCTGCTGTCCCGGTGGGAGCGTGCGCAGGTCGGGCACGCCGAGCTCGATGACGAAACGGCCGCCCGGCGTCAGATGCCGGGCGGCGTTGCGGAAGCAGGCGACCTGCTCGGCCTGGGTGAGCAGATTGGAGATGGTGTTGTAGACCAGGTAGACGAGCGTGTACTCCCCCGGGGCCGTGGCGGTGGACATGTCGCCGACGATCACCGGGATCGTAGCCTCGTCCACCTTGGTCCGCAGCTGTTCGATCATCGCGAGCGACAGTTCGACGCCGGTCACCGGCACCCCCCGCCCGACGAGCGGCACGGCCACCCTCCCCGTTCCGACCGCGAACTCCAGCGCGCGGCCGCCTGCGGCGAGCCCGGCGAGGAAGGCCACCGTCGGAGCCAGGACCTCCGGCGAGAACATGCCGCTGCCCGGCGTGTCATAGCGCTGGGCGGCATCGGCGTCCCAGGTCTGCTGTTGCTCCATGCCGTCCACGATCGCCGCAGGCGCCCGCGCTGTCCACCGGATTTATGCCCGGCGGAATTGCTTCGACGGATTCGCCGACCCCGCGCGGAAATACCCCGGAGAACAGCATTCACAGACAATGTCAACCGTATTCATCGACTGGCTTTTGCGCATTCCGCATGATATCTGATGTGCCATGGGAAATGATTCGACCGACACCGATTGGCGAGTCGATCGGCGCTGCACCAACTGCGACGCCGCCCGGCAGCTCGCGCCCGGCCTGGTCGCCGAGGTCGACGGCCGCTCAGCGGTGGTCCGGCAGCCGCGCACCGAGGCCGAGGCGGCAGCGCTGCACGCTGCAGCCTTCGCGTGTCACACCCGCTCGATCAGATTCGGCGCGCGGGGACCGGACCCCGCTCTCGATCCGTTCCCGCTCCGCCTGGCCGAGCACGTGTACCTGTGCGGGCACAATTCGCCGCACACTGCCGGTGCCAACTCCTATCTGCTGCGCCGGCCCGCCGGAAACCTGATGATGATCGACACACCGCGCTGGAGTTCCGCCCTGGCGACGAAATTCGCGACGGTCGGAACGGTGACCGATGTGCTGCTCACCCACCGCGACCATGCCGCGCACGGCCGGGCCTATGCCGACCGGTTCGGCGCCCGGCTCTGGATCCACGAGGGCGACCTGGCCGCCGCGCCGGACGCCGACGCGGTCCTGCGCGGCAGCGAACCCGTGGAGATCGCCGAAGGGGTCACCGCGCACCCGCTGCCGGGACACACCGAGGGCAGCGTGCTCTATCTCGCCGACGACACCTACTGCTTCAGCGGCGACAGCTTCTACTGGTCCCGGTCCGACGCCGATCTCGCCGTCGCCGAGTCGGTCACCTGGTACTCCATCAGCGAACTGGCCGCGTCACTGACCCGTACCGCGCCACGGATCCGCTTCAGCTGGCTGCTGCCGGGCCACGGCGACCGCAGGCAGCTGCCGGCCGACGACTTCGCCCGCCGCCTGCACGACCTGGCCGGCCGCACCGCACAACTCCCGGACCGACCGGTCGACTTCACCGCGCTGCGCTGGTGATCGATCCGCACGCCCAACGGTGCCGGCCGGCGCCGGACGGGGATCAGCGCATTCCCGGGGTCCAGGACGGGTCGCGGCCGAGCAGGGCGAGCAACCGGTCACCCTGCGGGGCGTCCTCGGGGACGACGATCCGGCTGCGGAACGCGGCACCGGGTCCGCGGCCCTCGTCGGGGACCAGCGCGGCCACCCGCAGCGCGGCGGCGGTGAGTTCGGCGGAGGGTTCCCAGCGGGCGCCGATGGTCGCCGCGACGTCCCAGGCGTGCGCCACGTAGTCGACCATGTGGAAGCCGATCGCGATGCGCCCGGGGACGGCGAAGCCCTCGCCCACCTCCGGCAGCGCGAACTGCCGTTCCAGCACGTCGTCGGCGGCGAACGCCTCGGTGACCTGGTCCGCCGACGCCGCGAACGCTCCGGCCGGGTCCTCGCCGAGTTCGCCGTCGCGCCACACGGCCCACTCCTTGCCGCCGCCGCGGGCCGATGCGGCGAACCCCTCGTTCTGGCTGACCAGATGGCGCAACAGGCCGTACAGGGTCCAGTCCGCGCACGGCGTCGCCGACGCCAGCTGGTCGGTCTTCACCCGGGAGACCAACTCCCCGGTCAGCGACAGTGCTTGACGGTCCAGTTCGCGTATGTCCATGGTCCGAGCGTACGGTCGCGCAGCGGTTCGGCTCCAGAGCCAATAGGCTGCCGATCGATTGAGCCAATTGCCGGGCCGGAACGGACGGAGCGGAACGGAGCGCCGAGTTGGACGTGCACGTCAGCCTCGACGGGCAGCGTGACCTGTCCGGCCAGATCTACCGTCAACTGCGCACCGCCATCCACGAGGGACTGCTGCGGCCCGGCGACCCGCTGCCGCCGACGAGGGAGTTGAGCCGACGACTCGCGGTGGCCCGCAACACCGTCGCCGTCGCCTACGACCGGCTCGTCGCCGAGGGATACGCGGACAGCAGGGTCGGCTCCGGTACCTATGTGCGCACCACCGGACTGCCCGCCTCCGGGTCCGAGAGCGCCACCGAGCCCAGCGGCCCGGGACTGCGCCCGCGCGCCCTGTGGGCGGGCCTGTCCCCCTGGGCGCCGCCGCAGATCCGGGCGCCGACGCATGACTTCCGGGTCGGCCTGCCGGACGCCCGGCTCTTCCCCTACGACACCTGGCGGCCGCTGATGGCCCGGGAACTGCGCCTGTCCGCGGCCGCGGCGGCCGGATACGGCGATCCGGCCGGCCACGCCGGGCTGCGGGCCGCCGTCGCCCGACGCATCGGACTGTCCCGCGGCGTGCGGGCCGGCCCGAGGGACATGCTGGTGACCACCGGAACACAGCAGGCCCTGGACCTCGTCGGACGGGTGCTGCTCGAACCGGGCGACCGGGTGGCCGTCGAGGATCCCGGCTACCCGCCGGCCCGGCTGCCGTTCCTGGCGCAGGGCGCCGAGGTCTGCGGCGTGCCGGTGGACGCCGAGGGCCTGCTGGTGGAGGCCATCCCGCCGGGTACCCGCGCCGTGTACGTCACCCCGGCCCACCAGTTCCCGCTCGGCATGCCGATGTCCCTGCGGCGCAGGACCGCACTGCTGCAGTGGGCGCGGCGGCACGGTGCGGCGGTGATCGAGGACGACTACGACAGCGAGTTCCGCTTCGGCGGACGGCCGGTGGAGACGCTGCAGAGCCTGGACCGGGACGGCCACGTGATCTACGTGGGGTCGTTCTCCAAGGTGATGCTGCCCTCGCTGCGCATCGGCTTCCTGGTGGCACCCACCCCACTGCGCACCGCGCTGCGCACCGCCAAGTACACCGTCGACTGGCACACGGCGGTCCCAGCCCAGGCGGCGCTGGCCCGTTTCGTCGACGACGGGCTGCTCGCCCGGCACGTCCGCCGGATGCAACACACCTACGCGGCCCGGCACCAGGCCGTCACCCGCGCGCTCGCGGGCCAGTACCCGGACCTCGCCGAACTGGTGCCGTCCGCCGCCGGCCTGCATGTGACCGCCTACACCCGGGGGCACCTGGCCGACCCCGACGCCCTCGCGGACCAGGCCGCCCTGGCCCGCGCCTCCGGCGTGGCGGTGCACACCCTGGCGGAGGTCGCCGCCGACCCCTTCGCGCGCCCGGGCTTGGTCCTCGGCTACGGCTCGATCAGTGCGCCGGACATCGAACCGGGCCTGCACCGCGTGCTCGGCCCGCCCGAGGTGAGGTCCTGGGCGGGAGCGGGCATCGAGTAGCTCATCCGGGCCGGTTCGCCGACCGTGGTGCATGCGTCACTGTCGTCCAGCCGTTCGACAGGCGCCAGAGCTGCTGCGGTTACGACCCGTCGAGGTAGTCGCCGATCCTTGGAACCCCTGGCGGGCCGCAATTCAACCGTTGTCCCTCCGCCTGCCTTCGTCACTCCCTACGCTGGCTGACCTGACACGTCCGTCCCAGGGGGGTAGCGCCGATGGCCCGGAGGCGTGGCAGCAGGATCGAGGGATTGCTCGCGTTCGTTCTGCTCCCCCTGCTCGTACTGTCCGTGATCGCGGTGGTGAGCCTCGGTGCTTCGTGGATGGTCGACGCGGTCACCGCGTCGACCGCAGCCGCCATCGTGCTCGACGTCGTGCTCGGCTTGGCCGCGAGAGGCCTGGGGTACTCCACCTGGTTGGCACGGCGGCATTCCGGAGTGCCCTTCGAGGTCCCGCAGCCCGCCGGCCCCGTCAAGGCGGACCCCTTGCCGCAGCGCCAGGTCGTCCGGCATGTCAACGTCTGTGTGGTCAGCGAGCCCGGCCGCGATCCGCATCCGCGCGCCACCTCCCTGGCGGTGGGCCGCGCTTACGCCCTACGGATCGACATCGGCGCCCGGTCGTCCGACAGCGTTGTGGAGAACCCGGAGCCGTTCCCCGCGGAGCTGCTGCCTGCCACCGAGTCCGGGCACTGGCTCACGCTGTCGGTTGCCGGCCTCGGCCTCCTGCCCACCCCGGCCCAGCAGGACACGGCGCTGTTTCTGCCCACCGAGGGCACCGCGTGGGCGTGCGACTGCACCGTCGACGGCCCGCACCGATGCCGCCCCGACGAACGCCGTCGTGAGGTGTTCGTGCCGTTCCGGACGGCGGCCCGCGCCGGTTCCGCGCGGCTGCGGCTCAGCATCCGCCATCGGGGCGGCCTGGTCCAGTCGTTGCAGATCGCTGCAGAGGTGGAACTGCTGGAGCAGGCGGGCATCGGCGTGCGGGGCCGGATCGACTACACCCTCACATCGGGCCTGCGGGACCTGGACTCTCTGCCCCCGCGCGACATGAGCATCGTCACCGAGACAGCCGCGGACGGCTCGCACACCCTCACCTTCAACGGCCTCGGCGCCGCAGGGGAAGCCCGCGGCCTGGGCCGCACCGTGTCCTTCAGGCTGACCGAGGGTCAGGTACGCAGCGCTGCAACAGCGGCGCGAACCGTGCTGCGTGACTTGCACATGACTGGCGGTCGCCGTCCCAGGAACCGGCTCGATCCGAACAACGGCAAGCCGCGCAAGGAACTGGAGGCCGACCTGCGCAGCTTGGCGCTCTTCGGCCGCCGGCTCTGGAACGTCATCCTCGCCGACCAGCCGACGCAACGACGCAGCCTGTCCGAGCTCCTCGCCCGGTCGGCTACCGTCCAGGTCGCCCGAGCCGCCCGGTCGAGCCTGGTCTTCCCGTGGGCGCTGGTCTATGACATCCCGCTGGAGGACGGCAATCCCGAGGCACACCGGCTCTGCCGATCGCTCGACAGCTTCGACCCGGCGACCCCCGCGCCTCGCGCCTGTCCCCACGCTGCCGAGCACAGCATCAATACACTCTGTCCGTACGGCTTCTGGGGCTTCAGGCACGCCATCGAGCAGCCACCTTCGGTCCCGAACTCGCGGGCCCTGCCGGTCGCCATCCGCACCCGCGGACGGGCGGACATGGTCCTTGGGCTCACCACCGCGCTCGACCAGAGCATGACCACGGCCCATGTGCGTTCCCTCAGGCGACAGTTGGCCCAGGTGGCGATCACCGTCTGCACCTCGCGCGAGCAGATCGTCACCGGACTCTCCAGGACGGACCTGCCGCTGGTGTACTTCTACTGCCACGGACGCCGTGAAGCGGTGCCGGGGGCGGCGGAGCCGCTGCCCTATCTGGAGGTGGGAACAGACGAACGGATCACCCCGGGTGATGTCACGGCCTGGTTCGACGGGCTCTGGCCGCACGAGCACTGGACTGTCGTCCCGCCTCTGGTCTTCATCAACGGCTGCCACACCGCGGAGATCACACCGGAGTCGCTGTGCCACTTCGTCGACGCCTTCGCGGGCGTCAACGCCGCCGGCGTCATCGGCACCGAGACCGCCGTGCACCAGGCGCTCGCCGGCGAGGTGGCCGAGCTCTTCTGGGACAGCTTCGCCACTGGGGCGACCGTGGGCGAGGCACTGGCGGACATGCGAACCCGGCTACTGGGCAAGGGGAATCTGCTGGGCCTCGCCTACACTGCCTACTGCTCCAGCGAGTTGCATCTGGTCCTTCCCTGATACGCCTACCTGACAAGGGACTCAACCATGATTCTCGGTGATGTCGGCGCCGGCTGCTTCGGTCTGGTGATCGGCTGGATCACCTACCGCACCCTGCGGCGACGAACGGACGGCGTCGCGCTGTCCGACATCGCGACGGTCGTCGGAGCGGTCGGCGGCGGCGCGGTGGCCGCGCTGTTCGACTCGCCCGACCTCTTCGGCTGCTACGCCATCGGGCTGGCCGCCGGGTTCTTCGGCTACCTGGTGGCCGCGACGCTTGCGGGCAGCCACAACTGGATGGGTGACTGACCCGTCCCGGCGGCCGGACCGCACGAGGGACCAGGGCTCGGCCACAGGAACGGCCGGCCTCCTGCGCCTCACTCCCCCGCCTGCCCGAGCAGCACGTAGGGGGCCCACACTGCCGGGTCCTCGCAGCCGCTGCGGTCGCGCAGGTCGAGCACGGCCGCACGCAGCGCCGCCGCCCTGCCCTGGTTCCTGCGCAGCCGGTCGTGGAGATCCGTCATCACGGACCGGGTCACCCGCGCCTCCACCGGCCAGAGAGTGAGCAGCGCGGACCTGGCGCCGCAGTAGAGCAGCGCGTGGCCGAGGCCGGCGACATCGTCCCCGCCCGAGTCGGCGCTGAGCGCGGTCTCGCAGGCACTCAGCACGACGAGCCCGGCGTCGATCCGGCGGTTCATCAAATCCCTTGCGGTGAGCAGTCCGTCGGCGAGCCGGATCCCGGAGCCGAACGGGTCCCGTTCGTCGAAGACGCCGTGGCAGGACAGGTGCAGCGTGTCCCAGGCACCTGCGAGCAGCGCGCCCCGGGCGTCCTCGCCGGTGTGGGCCCGGGTGCCGAGCAGTCGGGCCACGTCCTCGGCCTCCCCCTCGAACAGCGCGCGCTCGGCCGGGTCCGGGGTGTAGCCGATCACGCGGGACGGCCTGCCGTCCGGCACCGGCGGCCGCGCCTGGAGCTGCAGCAGCACGCCGGCGGAGGGCGCGTAGGCGATCGGGTGGCGTTCGAGCAGTGTCCGCCCGCCCGGGGCCAGCGCATGCAGCGGCATCCTCAGCAACTCCCGGTGCGGAAGCAGGTGGAGCACGTCGAGGTCATCCCCCAGGAGCTCCAGTGCCGGGGTGAGCAGAAGGTCCGCGAACAGCCGCCAGAGGTCCACCGCCTGCTCCTGCCCGTCCTCGGTCTGCACCACCCCGGGGATCTCGCCGCCACGGGCGTGCGACAGCGCCGGCAGCAGTACTCGGGCCGCCGTGGACCGGAACGCCATCGGCTCGGCCAGTCCGGTGCGGTGCACCAGCACCGTCACGGCCTCCGCCCCGACGTGGAAGCCGAGCAGCCCGACCCGGCCGGGACCGAGCAGCCGGGCCAACTGGTCCGGCCCGGGGGCCTCGGCGCGGCGCAGGGCCGCATAGTCCGGGGCCATGGGCGCGATCTCGGTCCAGAGGCGGTCCAGCTCGGCCTCCGCGGCAGCCAGACGGTCGGCCGCCGGGGATTCCGGCAGTGCGGCCCCGACCCGGTGCACAGCCTCCCGCCGCTCGCCGACCACGGCCAGCAGCCGCCGCTCCTCGGCGAGCAGGGTCTCGTCCACGCCGGGAGGGGGCGGCCAGGTCCCTTCCCCGAGCAGGGCCGCCAGGCTCCGCGCCTTGACCCGCTCGGTCTGCCGCCAGGCGGTCGCTCCCGCTCCCTGTGCCACGGCCAGGCTGAGGATCCGCTCCTGGATGGACTGCGCTTGGGCGGTGCGCGGGCCGCCCGCCAGCAGCGCCTCCTGGAGGTCGCCTGCCCGCTCGGCGTCCGCGAGCGCCGCCGCCTGGTCGCCGAGTTGCTCTGCAGCGGTACTGCGGTTGTGGAGCACCGGGGCCAGCCTGCCGAGCGCCCCCGCGTCCTCGAGCAGGCGGACCGCCTGGTCCAACTGTTCGCGGGCGTGAGCGGGATCGCCGCGGAGCAGATCGACGGCACCGAGGTTCGACAGCGCTGTGGCACGGCCTTCGGCATGGCCGATCCGCTCGGCGATCTCCAGGGCCTCCTGCCAGTACCCGACGGCATCGCGCGGATCGGCCTCGAGCGTGCCCAGGTTCAACAGGTCCAGCACAACGCCACGCTCCTGGCCCAGGGCCCGCTCCGACTCCAGCGCTCGCCGGAGCAGGTCCCGTGCCGTTCCGGTCTCCCCGCGGTCCCGGTGCACCATCGCCAGGTTGGCGTACTCACCGGCGAGCGCTTCGCCCCCGCCGAGGTCGAGGTGGATCGCGATGGACTCCCGATAGTCAGCCAGCGCACCGTCCAGGTCGCCCAGGGCACGCTTGAGACCGGCCCTGCTGGACAGCAGGGCCGCCCTGCTCCTGCCGGCTCCCTGATGGGGGGCGACCAGGGTCAGCCCCTCGGCGAGCAGGCGGCCCGCCTCCGCCGCCTTCCCCTGGTCGATGTAGGCAAGAGCGAGGGAGTTCAGGATCTCGGCCCGTTGCTGCGTCCGTCCCGGCTCCGCGACGGACGCCAGCTCCGATGCGCGGGTGAGGCGGATGACAGCCTCCTCCAGCCGGCCCAGCGCCCGCGCGCAGGCTCCTGCAAGGCGTAGCAGCTCGGTCTGGATCGGCCCTTCCAGCCCGAGCGCCGCGCCACGGACGGCGTACGCGTAGGCCTGTTCCAGTCGACCGAGGCCCAGGGCGTGGCCGGCCGCCCGTTCGAGGAGCATCGCCGTCACACCCGGCTCGTGGTCCGCGCCCAGCGCCTCCTCCAGTCGGGCCAGGGAGCGGGACGGCGTCGGACGGTGCCCGTTCTCCTCGCTGTCCACCACGGCGGCGATCCACGGTTCCACCGGCCGGCCGGCCGCTTCGGCTAGGTTGACCGCCTTGCGCATCAGCGCCTGGGTCCGGTCGGAGTCACCCGTGCCGGCGTGGAGGGAGGCCAGCCGGAGGAGCAGTTCCTCGTCCGCGGCGAAGCCGCCGCTGACGACCTGAGCCGGCCCGGTCAGGTCCCAGGCGGCTTTACCGGGGTCCAGCATCAGCTCGACGGCGTCGTCGAGGACCGAGCGAGCCCGTCCGGCCTCCCCCGCACGCTCCAGCGCCAGGCCGAGCCGGACTCGCGCCACAGCCTGCGCCTTCGGCAACTCCCGCAACAGCTCGGTGGCCAGTTCCCACTCCTCGACGGCGAGGGTGGTCTCGCCGTCGGCCTCCGCCAACCGGGCGCGCTCAGCGTGGACCAGAGCCTCGCGGGCCGGGTCTCCCCCGGTCACGAGATCGGCCCGGTCCAGGGCGGCGGCCCAGGCGTCCGCGTCACCGCCGGAGCGGGCCAGCCGGGCTTGTGCGAGTGCCACTTCGAACAGGGACGCGGTGTTGCCCGAGCGGGCGGCGATCTCCACCGCCCCCGCGATCTGCGCCTCCGCCTCGGTCCGCTCGCCCACAGCCGTCAGGCAGCCTGCGGCCAGGGTGCGGGCCCCGACGGCCACCTCGTCGAGACCGTGTGCCTCAAGTGTGTCCGCTGCGGCGCGGAGCACGTCCGCCGCCCGGTCCGGGGCGTCGCACTCCAGGTAGAGTCCGCCGAGCTGGTAGTCGACCTGGGCCGCGTGCGCCGGGCGACCGATCCGCAGGAAGGCGTCGCGCGCCGCTTCGAAGGCCGCCATGCTGCCGACCGTGTCACCGGCGGCATGACGGCGGTGGCCGGCGGCGAAGCAGGCGCCCGCGGCCCGGTACGGCTGCCCGCTCTGTTCCAGCACGCCCACCAGCCGTTCCTCGACTCCGGCGGCCTGGTCCAGCCAGCCGCCGCGCAGCAGTTCCTCCGCCGTGTCGCTGAGCACCTGCGCCGCTGTCTGCCACTCCGGCGCTGCCTCGGCCGCCCGGACTGCGGCCCGCACCGCCGCGTCCGGTTCTCCGACCGCGGCCCGGGCTGCGGCCAGGCTGGACAGGCTGAAGGCTGCTTCCTCGCCCATGTCGCACTCGAGGTAACGGGCACCGGCCTGCTCGTAGCAGTGCGCGGCGGCGGCGTGGTCGCCCAGAGCCCGGTGGCAGTCGCCCTCCCGGCTGAGATAGTCCGCCTCGTCGCGCGCCAGCCCGGCGACCCGGGCCAGCTCCACGGTCCGCCGGAAGTACTCCACGGCGTCGCCGTGGTCACCGCGCTTGGCCTGGACGATGCCCATGTTGCCGATCTGAAGCAGTTCCCAGTGGGCGTCTCCCGACTCCCGGAAGAGCGGAGCGGAGCGCGCGAAGGCGTCCAGCGCACGGTCCCACTCCTGGAGGTCTTCGTGGTTGAGGCCGGTTCGGGAGATCGCGTACGCCTCCCAGAAGCGCTCGCCGGCCTCGGCGAACCCATGGACGGCGTGGGCGAGCAGTCCGTTCGCCGCGCGGAACCGTCCGCGGTCCATCAGGAACTGTGCTGTGTCCAGCAGGTGCCGGGGGACCGCGTCCGGTTCGTTCCCGAGCACGGACCATGCCGTCGCCGCCAGGAAGAGACGGACCGTCAGGTCGTCGTCCTCGACGGCCTGTGCCAGAGCATGTGCCATCCGGACGATCTCGGCCGCCGCCTCGGGCTCCACGTCCACCGGCGGGTAGCTGCCGATGTCCGTCTCGGACCGGTCGAGCAGCCGCGCCAGGAGCGCCGTTCTGCGGAGGAACGGCTGGTCCTCCTCGGCGCGCATGCCACGGGCGCACTCCAGGGCGTCGAGCAGATCGCGATGGTCGTGCTGATCGAACAGTCGGCCGAGCAGCGTCTGCACCAGGCACTCGGCGGCGGCGGCGTGGTTCGGACCGCCCGGTTGAACGAGGCCGACGGCCTCGCGGGCATGGGCAACCGCCAGGTCCAGGTCCGGGGCACTGCCGTCCGGAACCGTCGGGGCGACGCGGGAGCGAAGCCTCAGCACCTCGGCGAGCGCGGTCAGGGCAGTGCCTCGCTGCTCCGCCCCGTCGCTGCAGGCCACCGCCTGCCGCAGCGTCCCGAGCGCCTCGTCCGCGGCGGCGATGTCGTTCGTGCGGTGCAGAACCTGCAACCATGCCTTGCCCAGCAGGACGAGGGCCGTCCAGCGGTGCGCCGCGTCGGCGGCGGCCACGGCGGCGCGGGCCACGCCGAGAGCCTCCTCCTGCGTGGTCGGGTCGTCTGTGAGCAGTGCCAGATTGACCAGGGAGTTGGCCAGGTTGGCCAGGTTACGGCCGCGGTCGGCAGCGCCGGGCGGGGTCGCGGCAACCGCGTCCCGCATGGCCTCGACCGCGGCGAGCAGATCCTGGGTGTCTCGGCTGCGCAGAAAGCGTTCCCAGCGCAGATCGCCGAGGAAGGCCAGGCGGGCCGCGTCGTCGTCGGCCAGACGGGCGACACGACTCCGGCCGCGGGCAGCGCCGTCGCGACGGCCGTCGCCCTTGGGCAGTACGGTCTCGACGGCCCCGAAGAGTCCCGTCGCCTCGCGGGCGAGTTCGTGTCGGCCGGTCAGGGCGAACTGGAGAACCTTCGCCTCGGCCAGCGTGAGCGCGGTCTCCGGTTCTGCTTCAACACCCGCCCATTGGGCCGCCAGCACCGCCCCGCAGACGACCGCGTCCAGGTGGTCCGGGAGACGGGTCCGCTCCCAGCGCTCCTGCAGTACCGAGAGGAACAGCCTGACGACGGCGCGGGCGCCCCCACTGAGGTAGTGGGATGAGGGCTCCGCCGCACGCTCCGCGCGTTGCGCCAGGTCCTGCGTGAAGACCCGGAGCACAGGCTGACGCACCGTCACCGCGAGCGGCAGCGCGCATGCGGCCAGCGCGTCCCAGGCATTGGCATCCGCGGGCAGGACGAGCACGGCGTCCCGAGCCTCCTCCGGCACCGCGCCCGGAGCGGCCAGCGCGACGGCCGTGAGGAACAGCGCCGCGACCAGTTCGTCCACCTGATCCCCGTCGGCATGTGCCCACGCCAGCCGGAACAGCTCCCCCACCGACACCCAGACGCCGACCTCCTCGCCAGGGGTCGTACAGTCACGGAGGGCTTCGTCCAACTCTCCTGCCAGCCCCGCATTCTGCAGCAGGGCCGTATCGCCCCCGCGCCGGTACTCGTCCGTTCGGGCCGCCAATGCCGCAGCCGCATCACCCCTGGCCATGTCCACCCCCCGGGACCCGCCTCAAGCATGGCACCCACGCCCCCCGTGCGGAGGGCGTCGTGCTGATGTCACCTCGGATCCCTGGAGAAGCTCCGAGGTCCGTCCGGAGGGGCTGGTCAGGTCCCGGGGTGCGGGCGGCGTCTGCCGGTGATGGTCAGCCGCCAGCGGACCTCACCGCCGGCCGGGACCTCGGCAGCGTCGTCGGGCCCGGCCGCGGCCAGGTCGAAGACCCGCCCGAGCATCGGCTCCACGCCGACCGACCGGTAGGGGGTCGGCTGCGGGAAGCCGTTGAGGTTGCGCCACAGCGCGACTGAGCCGGGCTGCTCATGGGCGTCGAGTTCCAGCTGCAGCTCGTCCTGCCCGTCCACGACCACGACCCGGGTGGTGGCGACGACGGCGCCGACCGCGGTGCCGTCCTCGGGCTGCAGGCGGTCCAGGGCGTGGCCCTGCAGCAGGGGCCAGCGGCCGGGAAGCCAGTGCGCGCCCTCGTCCGGGTAGAGCCGGGTGGGCGTCCCGTCGCGGATGTGGATCCGGGCGCTCGGCGAGAGGTCCAGCAGGGCGTGGGCGGCCCACAGGAAGCGGTATCCGGGGTCGGCGGCCAGGGTGTAGTCCACCGTCGCGGTCGGGCCGCTGGTGCGGATGCGGCGGGTGAGCCGGAACTGCGGGCACTCCACGCTCTCCTGGCCGTCGCCGCGCTGCCAGGGCCGGGACCAGGCGTCTCCGTGGTCCGGTCGGCCGCGCACGGTCGGCAGGCACTCCTCCAGGCCGCCGGCGTCGGCGAAATCGTCTGCGGGGCGGATGCCGGGGCGGCGTGGCTCGTCGCGGTGCCACAGCCATTCGCGGCCGTGGACCCGCAGTGAGGTCCAGCGGCCCCCGTGGTCGGGATCGGTGCGGATGCGCATGCCGCTGTCCGATGGGTCGCTGGCCGGCGGGTCGTTGTCCGGTACGGCGTCCGTGCGGGTCACCACTCGGCGAAGGAGCCGTCGGCGTGGCGCCAGACCGGGTTGCGCCAGGCGTGGCCGCTGCGGTCCGCGGCGCGGACCGCCTGCTCGTCCAGGGTGATGCCGAGGCCGGGCAGGTCGGTGCGGTGAGCGTGGCCGTCGGTGAAGCGGAACGGTTCGGCGTCCACCAGGTAGGACAGCAGGTCGGCCTCCTTGTTGTAGTGGATCCCCCGGCTCTGCTCCTGGATCAGGAAGTTCGGTGTGCTGAAGGCGACCTGGAGGCTGGCGGCCAGGGCGATGGGTCCCAGCGGGCAGTGCGGTGCCAGCTGTGCGCCGAAGGTCTCGGCGAGGGAGGCGATGCGGGTCACCTCGGAGATCCCTCCGGCGTGGGAGAGGTCGGGCTGGGCGACGGCGATGCCGGCGGTCAGCGCGGGCAGGAAGTCGGTGCGCGAGTACAGCCGCTCACCGGTGGCCAGCGGCACCGGGGTGGCGTCGACCAGGCCGGCCAGCAGGTGGGACTGCTCGGGCAGCACCGGCTCCTCGACGAACAGCGGGTGCAGCGGTACCAGTTCGTGCAGCACCCGGCGGGCGTTGGCGGCGCTGAAGCGGCCGTGGAAGTCGATCGCCACGTCGCGGTGCGGCCCGAGGACCTCGCGGACGGCGGCGACCCGGTCGACGACCGCGGCGGTCTGCGCGGGGGTGGTGATCGGCGCGGTGCGGCCGGCGCCGTTCATCTTCACCGCCGTGAACCCCGCCTCGACCTGGGCCTGGACCTGCTCGCGCAGCTGCGCGGGCTCGTCACCGCCCACCCACGCGTAGACCCGCACCCGGTCCCGGACCGGGCCGCCGAGGAGTCGGTGCACGGGCACGCCGAGGGCCTTGCCGGCGATGTCCCAGAGCGCCTGGTCCAGGCCGGCGACGGCGCTGGACAGGATGGGGCCGCCCCGGTAGAAGCCGCCCTTGGTCAGCACCTGCCAGTGGTCCTGGATCCGCAGCGGGTCCTGGCCGATGAGGTACTCACTGAGGACGTCGACCGCGCTGCGGACCACTTCGGCGCGGCCCTCGACGACCGGCTCGCCCCAGCCGACGACGCCGTCGTCGGTCTCGATGCGGCAGAACAGCCAGCGGGGCGGGACGAGGTAGGTGTCGATTCGTGCGATCTTCACTGGTCCTGGGTGTCCTTGTCGTCGTGGCTGCCGTGGATCTTGTCCAGGTCGCGCATGGCCTGCGTGAGCAGGGATTTCATGGCCCGCTCGGCGGCGTCGGGGTCGCCGGCGCGGACCGCGTCCAGGACCGCCCGGTGGCTGGGCACCGGGTCCTCGCTGTGCGGGGCGCTGTGCACGATCTGGTCGCGGTGCGCCAGCCCGGACTCGATGACCATCTCCATGCGTTCCAGCAGTTCGTTGTGAGTGGCCGTCAGCAGTGCGCGGTGGAACGCGAGGTCGGCCTCGATGGCGTGGGCGGCATCGCCCTCGTGCCCCATCGCCTCCAGGGCGGTGGCGAGGGCCTGGAGGTCGGCGTCGGTGCGGCGTTCGGCGGCGAGTCGCACCGCGGCGGGTTCCACGATGCCGCGGACCTCGCCGAGGTTGCGCAGCAGCGCCACGTCGACGGCGGAGCCGGTGCTGCTGGCGAACTGCCAGCGCAGCACGTCGGCGTCGAGCAGGTTCCACTGGGCCCGGGGGCGTACGAAGGTGCCGCGTTTCTGCCGGGCGTCGACCATGCCCTTGGCGGCGAGCACCTTGAGCGACTCGCGCAGTGCGGTCAGGCTGACGTCCATCTCCTGCTGCAGGGCGACCATGTCGAGCGTGGCCCCCTCGGGGAGCGACCCGCTGAGGATCTTCCGGGCCAGGGTTTCGACGGTCTGACCGTGCACTCCGCGACGTGCGTACGGCTGCATCTGCTGTCTGCCTTTTTCTCGGGGTCGGGTCGGAGATCGGAGGTCGGAGCTGGTTCGGTGCGGTGCGTTCAGGCCGAGGATTTGACGACGCTCCAGCCGCCGTCAACGAGCAGGCTGGATCCGGTGATGTAGGAGGCCTCGCCGCTGGCGAGGAACGCGATCGCGGCAGCGACCTCCTCGGGGGTGCCGAAGCGGCCCGCCGCGGTCTCGGCCACGCTGCGGGCGCGGTCCTCCTCGGAGACACGGTCCCAGGCGGCGGTCAGGATCGGCCCCGGCAGGACCGCGTTCACCCGCACCGCGGGCCCGTACTCGACGGCGAGCTGCCCGCACAGCGACAGCAGCGCGCCCTTGCTGGCCGCGTAGGCGGGGTGTCCCGGGATGCCCTTGTGCGCGTGCACCGAGGAGGTGAGCACCACCGCGCCGTCGTGCTCGCGGAGGTCGGGCAGGGCGGCCTTGAAGCCGAGGAACGCCCCGGTGAGATTGACCGCGAGCTGCTGCTGCCAGGAGGCGAGGGAGGTGGCGTGGGCCGGGGCGACGTGGACCGTGTAGGCGTTGCTGACCAGGACGCCGACGGGTCCGAACCCGTGGGCGGCTTCCACCACCCGCTCCCAGTCCGCCTCCTGGGAGACGTCGGCGCGTACGAAGCGGGCCCGGCCGCCGTCCTTGCGGATCCCGGCGGCGGCGTCCTCGCCGCGCTCGGCGTCGATGTCGGCCAGGACGACCGAGGCGCCCTCGGCGGCCAGACGCGCGGCGCCGGCCGCGCCGATGCCGGAGGCGGCACCGGTGACGACGGCGACGCGGTCGGTGAAGCGGGCCGCGATGTCCATGGGAAGTGGGGTCTCCTTCGGGAGCGGGTGATCCGGGCGGGTTGACGAAGGGTCATTGTGTCCGTGCGGCTACGTGCGTACCAGGACCGTCAGCTCCGCGTCGCGTTCGGGGGTCCAGGCGTAGGGCAGGCCGGCGTGCATGAGGTGGGCTCCGCTGTAGCGGGTTCCGCCGTCCTGGTCCAGGTAGCCGGCCGCGGGGTCCAGGTCGCGCAGCCGCAGCCGGGCGGGTCGGCCCGGTACCAGGGGTGCGCCGTCCAGGAGGCCGGTGCTCCAGGCGGTGACCACGACGCGGTCCCGGTCCGGGGTCTGGAACTGGAGCCCGCAGGTGGGGTCGGCGGGGCTGTTCAGCAGGTGCACCTCGCCGTGGTGAACGACGTCCCGCACCTGCTTGTAGCGGGCGATCCAGCCGGCCGCCTCCTCGCGCTGCCGCTCGGTCCAGGCACGGATGTCGGCGCCGATGCCGAGCACGCCGGAGATCGCGGTCACGAAGCGGAAGGCGAGGGAGCGGGGCCTGGGGTCGAATAGGCCCGGCGCGTCGGTGACCCACGAGCTCATCGTGTGGGCGGCGTGGGCGTGCAGGTATCCGTACTGGATCCTGAGCCGGTCCATGGGCGCGGTGTTGTCGCTGGGCCAGACCACGTCGGTGCGGGCGAGGGTGGCGTGCTCGATGCGGCCGCCCCCGCCGGCGCAGCCTTCGACGGTCACCTGCGGGTGCGCGCTGCGCAGCCGGTCCAGGACCCGTAGGTAGCCGGCGACATGGGCCGCGTCCAGGTCCTGGTACTCGACGTCGGGGCCCTCGGAGTTCTGGTCCGGTTGCTGGCCGGGGCGGCCGCGTTCGGTGGGCGGCCGGTTCATGTCCCACTTGAGGTAGCTGATGTCGTGGCTGCTGAGCAGTCGGTCCAGGGTGGCCAGGACGAACTCCTGCACCTCGGCGCGGCCGAGGTCGAGCAGCAGCTGGTTGCGGACCAGAGTGGCCGGCCGGCCGTCGAGGCGGTACACCCAGTCCGGGTGCTCGGCGTACAGCTGCGAGGCGGGGCTGACCGCCTCCGGTTCCACCCACAGTCCGAAGTCCAGTCCCAGGGCCCGGACCTTGCCGATGAAGTGGTCGAATCCTTCCGGGAACTTCTCCGGATCCGGGTACCAGTCGCCCAGGCCACCGGTGTCGTCGTGCCGGCCAGGGAACCAGCCGTCGTCCACGACGAACAGCTCAACTCCCAACTCAGCTGCGGTCCGCGCGAGTTCGAGCTGGTCGGCGGCCCGGACGTCGAAGCCGGTGGCCTCCCAGGAGTTGTAGAGGACCTTACGGGGGCGCAGCAGTCGCTCCCCCGCCAGGACGCGTTCGTACTGGTGCCACACCCGGGCCAGCCCGTCCAGCCCGTCGGGGCTGAAGGCGCAGGCCAGTACGGGTGTGGTCAGCGATGCTCCGGGGGCCAGCCGCACTGCGCCCTGGTCGGGGAGCCGCCCGGCGCGCACCCTGACCGCGCCCCCGGGTTCGGCGTCGGCGCTGATGCGCCAGTTGCCGGGCCAGGCCAGGGCGATCCCGTAGGTCGCGGTGGGGCCGTGGGCGGACGCGGTGGCGTCCTGGACGGCGAGCCAGGGTGCGTACGCGTGCCCGGGAACGCCCTGACTGCTCGTCATTTCGAAGCGTCCCCGGGCCAGTTCCAGCTGGGTGAGCTGGAACTCCTGCGACCACTGGCCGGCCAGGTAGGTCAGCCGGGCCCGGTCGACGGGGACGTTCACGGCTGCCGAGTCGAACCGCTCCAGGCGCAGTTCCCGGTCTCCGGTGCAGGTCAGTTCGGTCCACCGCTGGATGACGTCGGTGCCTGCGACGACCTGGTAGTGCAGGGTGGTGCGCAGTCCGAGCAGCTCGTCGTCGAAGTGCAGTCGCAGGGCCTGGTCGCCGTCCTGGTCGACGCCGGTGAACGCGTACCAGCTGCCCCGGGGCCCGCCGGGGTGATGGGCGATCAGGTCGGCTCCGGTGAAGGGGCGCAGGCCCTGGGGCAGGTGTTCGGCGGGCGCCGCGTCGGCGGGGGTGAGGAAGTGGGTGCGGCGGGACCAGTGCATCGGCGAGGGGCCGGTCTCGATGCCGTGCGGCCCCCAGGCGGACAGTTCGGCCCAGCGGCCGCTCGGGTCCAGCGCCACCGCGTAGGCGGTGTGTTCGGTGCGCAGGATCCACGGGTCGGTGGGGCTTGCTTGACGGCTCACTTGACCGCTCCCAGGTTGAGGCCGGCGACGAAGTGGCGCTGGAAGCGCAGGAACACGGCGACGGTGGGGGCTGCGGCGATCACCGATCCGGCGGCGATGACGTTCCACAGCGAGACGTACTGGCCCTGCAGGCCGATCAGCGATGCGGTGATCGGCATCTTGCTGTCGGTGCGCAGCACCGTGATCGCCCACAGCAGGTCGTTGAAGATCCAGGTGAACGACAGGGCGGACAGGGCTGCCAACGCTGGCCGGGCCAGCGGCAGGATGATGCGGGAGTAGATCTGCCAGGGTCCGGCGCCGTCGATGACGGCGGCCTCCTGGATCTCGGCGGGGATGGCGCGCATGAATCCGTGCAGCACGAAGACGTAGAAGCCGACGCCGAAGCCCACCTGGACCCCGATCAGGGCGTCCAACTGGTCGTAGATGCCGATGACTTCGCTCAGTTTGGAGACCGGGATCAGCAGGATCTGCGGTGGCAGCAGGTTGCCGGAGAGCATCACCAGCAGCAGGGTGCGTCGCAGCGGCAGGTCGTAGCGGCTGAGTCCGAATGCGGCCATCGAGGCCAGCAGCAGGGACAGCAGCACCGTGGGCACGGTCACGATCAGGCTGTTGACCATGGCATGGCCCTGGCCGCCCTCGTTCCAGGCCTGACCGAAGTTGGCCAGGGTGAACGAGCGGGGCCAACTGCCCATGCCGTGGGCGGCGATGTCGTCGAACGAGCGGGTGCTGGTGACCAGCACCAGGGCGATGGGCAGCAGCCACAGCAGCGACAGCAGGCCTGCAGTGAGATGGAAGCCCGCGGTGCGGGCCCGGCGGGCGCGCACCGCGCGGGCGTTGCCGTCCGCCGGCGGCCTGGTCCCGGTCGGGGCGCCGACGGTGCGGGTCGGGGCCTGGGTGGCGGCCATCAGCTCGCCTCCTTGAAGGCCCGGACCAGGTAGGTGGCGATCACGCCGAAGGCCAGCACGAAGATCACGACTGCCAGGGCGGAGCCGTAGCCCAGCCGCAGCGACTGGAAGGCGGTGGAGTACATGTAGGTGCTCAGCAGTTCCGAGGAGTGGTACGGGCCGCCGCGGGTGAGGGCCCAGACGACGTCGAAGGAGCGCAGCGAGTCGATCACGATGACGGAGAGCACCACCGCGTTGACGCTGGACAGTTGAGGCAGTGTCACATGGCGGAACTGCTGCCAGCGCGAGGCTCCGTCGACGCGCGCGGCCTCGTACAGCTGCGGGTCGATGCCCTTGAGGCCGGCCAGGTACAGCACCATGACGTAGCCGATCTCCCGCCACAGTGCGGGCACGATCACGGCGTAGAAGGCGGTGCTCTGGTCGGCGAGCCAGGCGTGCTGCCAGCCGCCGAGGCCGACGGCCCGCAGCACCTGGTTGATCAGGCCGTCGGGCTGGTACATGCCCTGCCACACCAGTGCGGTGGCCACCAGTGAGAAGACCACCGGGAGGAACAGCGCGGCCCGGTAGAACCCGATCCCGCGGCGCTCCTGCTGGAGCAGCAGCGCGGCGCCCAGGCCGAGCGCGGCGGACAGGCCGCCGAACAGCAGCAGCCACAGCACGGTGTTCCCCAGGGCGGTGCGGAACACCGGGTCGTGCACCATCGTGGTGAAGTTGCCGAACCCCACCGACCGCGGGGCGGCCAGGCCGTCCCAGGAGGTGAAGGCCAGGTAGAAGCCCTGCAGCGCGGGCCAGAACACCCAGGCCGCCTCCACCAGCAGCGGCACCAGGACGAAGGCCAGGACCAGCGGCGGCACCCGGGTGGCCCCGGGTCGCCGCCGTGGCATGGTCAGCACCGCCATGTCACTTGCTCCAGATCTGCTGTGCGTCGCGCTGCCAGGTGGTCAGGATCGAGTTGACCTCCTTGGGCTTGGACAGGAAGTGCACCAGCGCGGTGTCGGCGGTCGGTTGCAGCGCGTCGCTGGAGTCCCGGTTGAAGAACTGGGTGACCTGCGCCGCGGAGGCTATGAGCTTGCGTCCCTTGACCACCAGGGGCGTCCCGTTGTCCTTGGCGTCGGGGTGGGTGGGCAGGACGGTGCCGGAGGAGTTCTTGATGTACAGCTCCTGCGCCTCGGCGGTGGCGAAGTAGGCGAGGAGGTCCTTGACCCCGGCGGCGTGTGCGGTCCGGGAGCTGGCGAAGAAGCCGTCGGCGGGCGCCTCCTCGGCCATCGGGACCTTCGGGTCGATCACCGGGAAGCGGAAGAAGTCGAGGTCGCCGAGGGCGTCCTTGGGGGCGGCGTCGGCGAAGAAGGTGCCGATCAGCATCATGGCGGTGCGGCCCTCCAGCAGTGAGGTGGTGGCGTCCTGGAACGCCAGCGCGGTGCCGTTGGGGTCGAAGAACGGCAGCGCCTGTCCCCAGTAGTCGAAGACCTTGTGCACCTGCGGGTCGTTGAAGCTGTGCTTGCCGGCCAGCAGTTCGCGGTGGTAGGTCGCGCCGTTGACCCGGATGTTGAGGTAGTCGAACCAGGCGGAGGCGACCCAGGCGGTGCCGCTGCCCGCGCCGATGCCGATCGGGGCGACGTTCTTGGTCTTGAGGGTCTGACACAGGGCCAGGAACTCGTTCCAGGTGGTCGGCTCCTGGACGCCCCACTTGGCGAAGTTGGACTTGCGGTAGAAGAAGCCCCACCAGTAGTAGTCGGTGGGCACGAAGTCCTTCTTGCCGGTCGAGGGCGAGGTGCACAGGTCCCGCATCGCGGCCGAGTACCGGGACAGGTCCGGCCCCTGCCACAGGTCGCTCAGGTCCAGCAGCAGCCCCTGCTTGGCGTACGCCTCGGCGACCGAGCCCGGGTACCAGGTGTAGGCGTCCGGCGGGTTGGCGGAGGTGAGGTAGGTGGGCAGCTGGGTGCGGAAGGTCTCCGAGGCCACGGTGTTGAGCTGGGCCCGGGAGCCGCCCTTCTTGTTGTAGGCGGCGATCAGGGTCTCCAGGGCCGTTTTGGCCTGCGGCGAGGAGAGGTTGGACTGGAGGGTGACCGGTCCGCTGCTGGACTGGCTGGTGGGTGAGTTGCTCGAGGTCTGGGTGACGCATCCGCTGAGCAGTGCGCCGGCACCCACGGCGCCGACGCCGGCGAGGAAGTTGCGGCGGTCGGTGGTGAAGGGGGTCATCTTCGATCTCCTTGGTTGCGCCCGCGAAACGGAGGGGCGGCGGCCCTTGGCGGCCCGGTCCCGCGGCGGCAGGCACAGCCTGTCGCAGTGGCCGCCGGGCCGTCAAGATTAATTCCTAATTTATTATCTAGAGGTCAGAGCGTGGTCTGGTGGACGCTGCCGTCGACGCCTCGGAACGCGGCCAGCACGGAGCCGTCCGCCCCCGCGGCTGCACCCAGCGCCCCGGTGAAGGCACTGCTGACGAAGCCGGCGTGCGGGGTCCAGCCCTGCCATCCCCCGGCGGTGGTGAAGCTGCGCTGCCACAGCGTGTAGTCGCCGGCCCGGGCGTACAGGTGCACCGTGTCCCCCGAGGCGACCAGGGTGGGGCTGCCACTGATGGTGCCGCCCAGCGAGGTCCAGTCCGACCAGGTGCCGGAGCTGTCCCGCAGCCGCCACCACACCGCGTCGTCCGGCGTGCGCACGGCCACGTGCAGCTCCCCGGCGGCGTCGACCACGGCCGAGGGCCGCCCGTAGATGGGCTGGTCGCCGGGGGCGCCGAGGGACGTCCAGTCCTGCTGGGGTCCGCGCGACCACACGCTGCCGTCGGTGCCGCGGGCGAACAGGGTCCACTGGTCCGCGCCGGAGAACGCCACCGTCGGCGCGTCGGTCAACGAGCCGCCAAGGTCCTGCCAGCCGCCCCAGTGGCCGTCACTGAGCACCCGACGGTAGGCGTGGTCGTCGGTACCCCGGACGAAAACGTCGATCCGTCCGCCCGCCGAGCCGTAGGCGGCGGGCTGGCCCAGGAACCGGCCGCCGGTCGGCCCGCCCAGGTCCGGCCCCGTCGACCAGGCGCCCTGCTGTCCGGTCCGCACCTGCAGCGAGCCGTTCTGACCACGGGTGAAGACGGTGAGCGTGGCGCCGTCGGCCACCAGGGCGGGGCTGGACGTCGAGGTGCCGGGCAGCTGCGTTCCGGGAGCCGTGTCCGTACCGCTGAGGCGCAGGAACGCGGTGCCGTGCGCGGGCACCTGCACCGTGTAGGAGCCGGTGAACGCCCCGCGGTCGGCGCGGGCCCGCAGGTCCCGCACCGCGACCTTCCCGGTCAGACCAGCGTCCGCGAAGCTGACGGTGCGCTGCTGGGGCTGGTCGGAGCGGTTGAGCAGGACCACCGCGCGCTGCCCGGAGCCTTGGAGGACCTTGCTGTAGACGTCTCCGACCGAGTCGGTGGCGACCCGCACGCCCTGGATGTCCAGCGGGTCCTGGTCCACCGCGATGATCTCCGGGTTGCGCAGGGTGTCGATCATCGACTGTGGCAGCGTCCGCGGATCGCTGCCCAGTATCAGCGGCGAGGCCATCTCCGCCCACATCACCAACTGCGTGGTGGACTCCTCCTGCGACAGTTCCAGGCCGCCGCCCGCCAGTTGGCGCATGGGGACGAGGTAGTCCGGGTCGTTGTAGTGCCCCGGCCCCTGGGCCTCGGGGTGCCAGGCGTTGGCGTCCATGTTGCGCAGGATGTTCGGCCACTCGCCCGCCGTGGGGGTCCCCCAGGCGATGTCGGTCCCGGTACGCCACGAGTCGGCGGTGGTCGGTCCGTAGACATAGGCGTTGTGGGCGTCCTGCGCCGGGGTGTGCGGCAGCCCCCAGTCGTCGGTCAGCGGATTGCACAGGTTCAGCAGCATCGGGCGGCCCGACGCGGCGACCGCCGCGCTGAACTGCTTGAACGCGGTCCCCGGATCCATCTTCTCAGCGATCCCGCAGAGGAAGTCCACCTTGACCGCGTCGATCTTCCAGTCGGCGAACTGCCTGGCGTCCTGGGCGTAGTGGCCGCCGCTGCCGAGCCCGCAGTTCTTGCCGTCGTACACGCCGGCGTCGGTGTAGATCCCCGCCCGCAGGCCGCGCCGGTGCAGGTAGTCCACCAGCGCCGGGATCCCGGACGGGAACCGGGTCGGGTCGGCCACCAACTGGCCGGTGACCGGGTCCCGCGGTGTGTCGGCCTGCCAGCCGCCGTCCAGCCAGACGATGTCGTAGCCGCTGTCCCGCAGCCCGCTGCTGACCAGGTAGTCGGCAACTCCCTTGACCTGGGCCTCGGTCGGCGCCCCCAGACCGTAGTAGGTGTTCCAGCCCATGTACGGGGTCGGCGCCAGACCGCTGTCGTAGAACTGCGGCGCGCCCTGGTCGTCCGCAGCGCGAGCCTGCGGCACCCCCAGAGCCACCAGCACAGCGGCACCCAGCAGCGCCGCCGCCCGCCGCCGCCCCCGCGTCATCCCAGCACGATGCGAAGTCACGTACGTCTCCCGTGAGTTGAGGCCTCTCGACACCGCATCCACGCCGGACATCGGCGGCGGCGTCACGGCGAAGACTGTGGCTGGGCCCACTCAGGGCTGTCAATATTTATTGCTAATTAACTTAAATTCGGAGCGTGACCGTCCTCGGCACCCGTCAGATCTCGGCTCCCGGGCGTTCGAACTGCGCGCGGTACAGCTCCTCGTACCGGCCGCCCGCGACCAGTAGTTCCTCGTGCGTGCCGCGTTCGACGACGGTGCCCGCCTCGATGACCAGGATCTGGTCGGCGGCGCGGATGGTGGACAGGCGGTGCGCGATGACCACCGCGGTGCGGCCCTCCAGGGCCTCGGCGAGCGCCTCCTGGACAGCCACCTCCGAGGTGGAGTCCAGGTGGGCGGTGGCCTCGTCCAGGATCACCACGCGCTGACGGGCCAGCAGCAGGCGGGCGATGGTCAGCCGTTGGCGTTCGCCGCCGGACAGGCGGTAGCCGCGCTCCCCCACCACCGTGTCCAGGCCGTCGGGCAGCGAGGCGACCAGGCCGTCCAGCCGGGAACGGCGCAGCGCGTCCCACAGTTCGTCCTCGGTGGCCCCGGGCCTGGCCAGCAGGAGATTGGCGCGGACGGACTCGTGGAAGAGGTGGCCGTCCTGGGTGACCATGCCGATAGAGGCGCGGATCGAGTCCTGGGTGAGATCGCGTACGTCGACGCCGCCCAGGCGCACCGCGCCCTCGTCCGTGTCGTACAGCCGCGGCAGCAGTTGCGCGATGGTGGACTTCCCGGCGCCGGAGGATCCGACCAGCGCGACCATCTCGCCGGGCTCGGCGCGGAAGGAGACGCCGTGCAGCACCTCGGTGCCGCCGCGGGTGTCCAGACTGGCGACCTCTTCGAGGGAGGCCAGGGAGACCTTGTCGGCGGGCGGGTAGCCGAAGCGGACCGCGTCGAACTCCACGGAGACCGGGCCCTCGGGGACCCGGCGGGCGTCCGGCTTCTCGTCGATCAGCGGCTCCAGGTCGAGCACCTCGAAGACCCGCTCGAAGCTGACCAGGGCGCTCATGGCCTCGACCCGGGCACCGGCCAGCGAGGTCAGCGGAGCGTACAGGCGGGTGAGCAGCAGGGCCAGGGAGACGACGGCGCCGGGTTGCAGCTCTCCGCGGATGGCGTAGAAGCCGCCGAGGCCGTAGACCAGCGCCAGCGCCAGGGCGGAGACCAGGGTCAGCGCCGTGATGAACACGGACTGCGCCATGGCCGTGCGCACGCCGATGTCGCGCACCCGACGGGCCCGCGCGGCGAACTCGGCGGACTCGTCGGCGGGCCGGCCGAAGAGCTTGACCAGGGTCGCGCCGGGCGCGGAGAAGCGCTCGGTCATCCGGGTGCCCATGGCCGCGTTGTGCTCGGCCGCCTCGCGCTGCAGTCGTGCCATCCGGGCACCGGTGCGGCGGGCGGGGACGACGAACATCGGCAGCAGCACCAGGGCGAGCAGGGTGATCTGCCAGGAGATGGTGAGCATCACGGCGAGGGTCAGCAGCAGCGTCACGACATTGCTGACCACACCGGAGAGGGTGTTGCTGAAGGCGCGCTGCGCGCCGATGACGTCGTTGTTGAGGCGGCTGACCAGCGCGCCGGTGCGGGTGCGGGTGAAGAAGGCCACCGGCATGCGCTGGACGTGGTCGAAGACGGCGGTGCGCAGGTCCAGGATCAGCCCTTCGCCCAGGCTCGCCGACAGCCAGCGGTTCAGCAGCCCGAGCGCGGCGTCCGCGAGGGCGATCGCGGCGATGAGCAGCGCAAGGCGGATCACGGTGCCGGTGTCCTTGCCGTTCACGATCGCGTCGACGACTCGGCCGGCGAGGACGGGGGTGGCGACGGCCAGCAGCGCGGTCGCCACGCTGAGCACCAGGAACTGGATGATCTGCCGGCGGTGCGGGCGGGCGAAGGCCCCGATGCGCTTCACGGTGGCCCGGGTGAGGGGACGGCGCTCCTGCTGCGCGCTCATCACGCTGTGCAGCTGCATCCAGGCTGTGGATTCCATGCTCATGGAAGAGACTGTCCCACGTGGCGCTTCCGCTACGTGCGGCCCCGAAGCAGCAGGTTCCGCCGGAAGGCGCCGGGCAGGCGCGGATCCCCCGGCCGCGCCTGCCCGGCTCCCGTCAGTGGTTGCAGGCGTCGGCGTACCAGACGGGCGCCCAGTTGTAGTCGCTGTTGTAGGTCAGCGCAGGCACCGTGTAGATCACGCTGCGGCTGCTGTTGAGGAGGAAGGCCTGCGTCCCGGGGGTCTGGTTGTTGACCCACGATCCGTAGGTGTTCCAGCCCGAGCCCGGCAGTTCCTGGTCCTCGTTGCAGGTGCTGACGTTGAACTGCTCACCGGCCCCCCACTGTCCCTGCCACATGCAGAGGTAGTAGTAGGAGCAGCTGGCGCCGGGCCCGTCGGCCGGGTTGCCGTTCTTGAACCAGGTGAAGGGGACACCCACGTCACCCAGCGAACCGGTGTCCGCAGGGCTCACCGTGGCGGCGGCGAGCCTGGTCGTGCCGGTGGTCGCCGGTGCGAAGCCGAGGTTGACAGCACCGGGCAGTACCCGCGCGTAGGTCTGACCCGGCAGCGGCAGCAGGACCGAATCGCCGTGCGGCAGCGCGATCTCGTTCGCCGCGACCTGCTTGGCACCGGCGTACTGGTGCACGATCTGGTCGACGCGCTTCTGGAGTTCGGCGGACTGAGCAGTGTTCAGGCCGGCCGCCTTGACCTGCGCGGCGAAGGGGGCGGCGGCATGGGGCGCCTTCCCTGGCGCGGCAGCCGCCGTACTGACGCCCGCCATGGCGATGGCCGCAGCCACTGCCATGACCCCGGCAACCTTGAGGCTGGGAAACGTCATGAATGAGTCCTCTCTCGATGGATCGATCCTGCTCGGACGCGGTCCTCGCCCGTCGGTACCGCCGAACGCCCGGTCACTGCCCGACGTGGCTGTCCCAGGTGTCGAGGTCGGTCCTGGTCTGCGGTCCGGCGACGCCGTCCACGGAAAGGCTGGGGTAGGGCAGCCCGGTGTAGTTGTCGTCGACGTACTGCTGGAACGCGATCACGGCTGCTTCGGTCTTGGGGCCGAAGCTTCCGTCGACAGCGACCGTGGGGGTGACCTGGGACTTGTTGAGTTGCTCCTGGAGGTAGGCGACGCAGCCGTCGCCCTCGCCTTCGTGCAGGTTCTGGGTCGGGCAGGCAGAGCTCCAGTAGTTGATGGGGGTGACCGCGTACGCGGTGCCCGTGAGGCCGAACACGGCGCTGCCGAGCATGCCGAGAGCCAAGGTGCCCTGAACCAGGTGTCGTTGCAGCAGGTGCCGAGTGGGCATGGGGGCTCTCCTTCGTGTCAGCGGGATCGGCGGTCAGACTGTCGCGTCGGCGGCTGCGGGAGCCACAGTGCCCGGGCAAGTGACGAGATCTTGGGACAGGGGTGGCCCTGACCTGCGGAGATGAGCGGGACATGACGGTGGGACGGGACGCCCGGCACTGGCCTGAGCGAATCCGAGGGTCCGGACCCGGCCGCGCCGACAGGCACATGTCGCGTGTCCCGACCCGGGCCGCTCGGGTTACGGGCCTAGGGTCGGACCCGTGCCGTTCGATCCTTCGCGCCGGAGCGTGCTGCAGTTGGCTGCCGGCGCCGCCGTACTCGCTACGACCGGTGCGGCCGCGTCGACCGGCGCGTCGCCCCGCCGGACCGGTCCGGGAAGTCGGATCATCGCCGCCGACCAGGTGTCGAGGCGGGCACTGCTGCTGGACCCCGCCCAGGCGACGACCCGCGCGGTACCCGCCCCGCTGTGGTCCTGGGCACCCGGCGACGCTCCCGGCAACGCGCTGGCCGACCTGGCGCCGGAGCGGACCTGGCGGAACGTCAGCGAGGCCAAGTGGTCCACCGCTCCGGGCCGGGCCACCGTCCTGACCTGCGCCTCGGAGGGTCTTGCCGCCGCTGTCGGCGTCTCCGACGGGCAGGTGTACTGGGCCGCCGCGATCCCCGGCGCCAACCTGCACTCCCTGGAGTGGCTCCCCGGCGGCGACATCGCCGTGGCCGCCAGCACCGCCGGCTGGGTGCGCCGCTACGCCGCCTCCCTCGGCCCCCGCTCGACCGTCTGCTCCCAGTACCCGCTGCCCGGCGCGCACGGACTGCACTGGGACGCGACGACGGGCCTGCTGTGGGCGCTGGGGGACGATCTGCTGGTCGCCCTGGCCGTGGACGGTCCGGACGGTCCGGACGGTCCCCGGCTCACCGAGGCGGCCCGCTACCGGCTGCCGGACCACGGCGGGCACGACCTGGCCGCGGTCGCCGCCGACAGCGACCGGCTCTGGGTCACCACCAACGCCCACGTCCACCAGTTCTCGCTCGGCACCCGCAGCTTCCTGCCCGGTACCGTGTCGGCCGAGGTGGACCGGTCGCAGGTCAAGAGCATCGGCGACGACCCGGCGACCGGGCAGATCCTGCTGGTGTCGCCCCGGGCTGCCACGCCGCAGTCCGACAACCCCTGTGCCTGGTGCACCTCCACCATCGAACTCCTCGCCCCCACCGGCGAGGCGACCCTTCCCGGTTCCGGCCTCTACAAGGCCCGCTGGGCGGGCCGGTGGCCGGGCGTCACACCATGACCGCCCCCACGACCAGCGCCGCGACGCCGATGAGCAGGGCCACCACGCCCCAGGCCAGGTCCGAGGTCCGGGAACGGTGTTCGGCCGCGAGGTCCGCGGTGAAGACGGCCGGGTCGGCGGGCGAGTAGTGGATGGTGACGTCCCGTCCGTAGGAGCCGGCGGGGTCGGGCAGCCCTGACGAGCAGTAGGCGGTGACGGCCGTGCCCTCGTGGGTGGTGAAGGCGACGACCGGGGTGTCACTGGTGGTCGTGTGGCCGTCCTCGTCGGTGCGGACGTCCCTGAGCACCGCGACGACCCGGCCCGGGACACCGCCCGAAGAGCTCAGCGTGTCGATGCGGCGGCTCAACTCGCTTGCGTTCTGCGGCAGGTAGCACACCCCGCAGAGGGTCCACGGCCCGCCGAAGCCGAGCAGCGCCCAGGGCCAGCCCCAGTCGACCGCGGCGAGGGCGACCAGCCCGGCGTAGACCAGGAAGACCGCGCAGTTCGGCCCGCCGAGTCCGCGCCGGCCTGCCTGGAGGTCGCCGGTGAACTTGAAGGCGTGCGGCCTGCCGGGCGGATAGCGGATGCCGATCTCCCGGCCGGTCCAGGCCGTGCTGACCCGGTCGCCGTGCTCACCGTCGTTGGTCACGGTGAACTCCTGCCCGGTGGAAGGGTCCTGGAAGGAGACGACCACCGGTATCCCGTCCGACCCGGAGCTGCCGTGCCGGGGTTCGCGCACCCGCTCGATCCGTCCCGTGACCCTGACCGCCCGCTGGGCCCGGGTCACCCCGGCCAGCGACCGCCCGTACCCCAGCAGCGCCAGGGCGCCGAACACCGCACACCACAGCGCCAGACAGCCGTGCCAGCCCATGCGTCTTCCTTCTGCCCTTCCTGGGGGACGGTTTTCACCGAGCACACTGCCTTCGCGGTCAGCCCACCGGGCTGCGCCGCACCACCCTGCCCTGTCCGTCCGCCTCCAGCGAGGCCGAGCCCCCGGGTCCGGTCACCCCGATCCGGATGGTGAGCGAGCCGGTGAGGCGGTCGACGCTGAGCTGCCAGGTCTGCGGGGAGTGCACGCCGAGGGTGGTGACCGCCTCCTGGACCAGGGCCGGGAAGCGCTCGTACGGCAGCGAGCCCGGGTCGAACTGCAGGGCCTGCGTGCCGGTGGGGGTGGGGGTGAACACGATCGACAGCAGCCGGTCCTGCACCACGACGGTGAGTGCCTGGCGGGTGCCCCTGCCCTTGGTGAGCGAGTCGACGGCCCGGCGCAGCTCGCCTTGGTCCAGGAACGACTGGCCCGGACCGAGGGTGACCGTGCCGCTCGCCGATGTCTCCACCGTGCTGGACCAGGTGGAGGAGACCGACACCGAGGGCTGCGCGGCCGAGGGCGGCAGTGCGGCGGTGTCCTGTGCGAACAGGTCCGCGCGGAACAGCAGGACCACGGCGGCCGCGCCGAGCAGCAGTCCGACCAGTGCGACCAGGCCGAAGGAGCAGCCCTCCTGGGATTCGCGCGCCACCGCCGGCCCGGGCACCGTGTCGAGCCGGGCCCCGGCCACCCGGTCCTCCCACTCCGGCGTCGGCCGTTTCACGATCCTGGCCCGCCACGGCCGGTCCGGCGGGTACTGGACCACCAGGACGCCGCGCGGGCGGTAGTCGGGCAGGTCGACGCGGTTGATGGCCTGGGTGATCTCGACGCGGAAGCCCGGCGCGTCGTCCGGCACCACGGAGAGGTCGAACCGCACCGGCACGTCGCTCGGCTCACCGGTGGTGGCGTCCATGCTCTCGATCATCGCGAGGGCCGTGCGGGGCGCGACCGCGGCCTCCCGGTCGCGCTGCCTTCTGACCCCGAGGAAGCAGAGCAGCCCGTAGCCGGCGGCCAGGCCCGACCCGGTGCCGAAGAGCGGTCCGCTGTTGACGACCGCGCCCACCACCAGGGCGGCCAGCGAGGTGCCGATCACGCCCCCCGTCACGAGTCCCCGGGCGAGGGTGAGGGAGGTGCCCGGCCTCGGCTGGATGCCGGGCTTGGGCGGGGTGCCCGTGGTGATCGTCATACCGGCGATTGTGCCGGGCCGGGGTGACCGGCGGACGCACTTCCGCGGAACCGCCCGGGACGGTTTCACCCCGCTCCCGGTCCACTGCGCAAAGTAGACTAATCTCGCATTTCCACGAGAAGCCGGGTATCCCCTATCGCCGGGAGCGCTCGCATGGCGGACCAATCGGTGCGTGGCCCGACCAGCTACGACCCACGGAGCAGACCGGCACCGTCGGCCGTCGGGACCGACCTGCTGGCGCTCAACGGCATGGGCAGCTTCGACTGGGACCTGGAAGCCGGGACCTACCACCTCGACGAGGTCGGCCTGGACGTGTTCGACCTGCGGCCGGAGGACTACGACGGCCGCCCGGCCTCGCTCGCGAGCAGCGTCACCCACGAGGACGGCCTGCGCCTGGACGCCGCGGTGACCCTGGCCATCCAGGCCGGCCACCTGACCTTCGCGGCCTACTTCCAGGTGGTCTGCCGCGACGGCTCGCTCCGCTGGGCGCACACCCAGGGCCGCATCCTGCGCGACGAGCAGGCCCAGCCCTACCGGATCGTGGGGATCGTCCGCAACGCCGACGAGGAGCTGGCGCACGCCGAGGTGATGCGCACGCTGGGCGCCGACCGGCGCCGCCAGACGGACTTCGTGCGGGCCACCACCGAGGCCCTGGCGCGGGCGCTCACGGTGCAGGACGTGATCAACGTGGTCACCGACAGCGAAGGGCTGCGCCGGTTCGGCGCCGACGGACTGGCCCTGGGCCTGATCGAAGGCAGCAGCATGCGGCTGGTCGCCGCCACCCACCCGCCCTCACCGGCGCTCCGGGCCCAGGACGACTTCTCGCTCACCCGGTTGGACGACCAGCTGCCGCTGGCCGAAGCCGTCCGCACCGGCCGCCCGCAGTTCATCGGCGACCAGGAGCAGCTCTGCGCCCGCTTCCCCAGGCTGCGCCCCTACGCGGACCAGATGGGCATCAACGCCGGCGCCTTCCTCCCCCTGATCGCCCAGGCACGCACCCTCGGCGCGCTGGGCCTGTACTACGGCGACAGCCACGAGTTCAGCACCGAGGACCGCAACATCTGCATCGCCCTGACCAGCGCCGTGGCCCAGTCCCTGCAGCGCGCCGTGCTCTTCGACCAGGAGCGCGAGTTCGCCACCACCCTGCAGACCACCATGCTGCCCCGGCGGATCCCGCAGATCAGCGGCGGCGAGGTGGCCGTCCGCTACCGGGCCGGACGCAGCGGACGGGAGGTGGGCGGGGACTGGTACGACGTGATCCCGCTGCCGCACGGCCGGGTCGGGCTGGTGGTCGGCGACGTCGAGGGGCACGACAGCCACGCCGCCGCCATCATGGGCCAGCTGCGCATCGCCCTGCGCGCCTACGCCGCCGAGGGCCACTCCCCCTCCACCGTCCTGGCCCGGGCCTCGCGGTTCCTGGCCGAACTGGACACCGAGCGCTCCGCGACCTGCATCTACGTCGAGGCGGACCTGGAGACCGGGGTGCTCCGGCTGGCCCGGGCCGGCCACCTGGAGCCGCTGCTGCGGCACCGTGGCGGTCGCACCGGCTGGCCCGCGGTGCGCGGCGGGCTCCCGCTGGGGATGGCCACCGCCTTCGAAGCCGACGACTACCCGGAGACCCGGCTGCACCTGAACCACGACGGGGTGCTGCTGCTGTGCACCGACGGTCTGGTCGAGCGCCCCGGCCAGGACATCGCCGAGGGCATGGCGGCGCTGGCCGCAGCCCTGCAGTCGGGACCGCTGCGCACCGAGGAGCTCGCCGACCACCTGTGCCACGAGGGGTCCGGACGGGCGGGGACCGAGGACGACATGGCACTGCTCCTGCTGCGGCGCACCGCGGCCGCCGGCGGCCGGGTGCCGATCCGGGCGGTGCTCCACATCCACCAGGCCGACCCGGAGGGACTGGTCGAAGCCCGCGCCGTGCTGCGGCAGATCCTGTCCGGCTGGGCGGCCACCGGTCCGGTCGGCGACATCGAGCTGGTGGCGGACGAGCTGATCACCAACGCGCTGGTGCACACCGACAGCGGTGCCACGCTGACCGTCGAGCTCCTCGGCGACGCCGGACCCCGGGTGCGGCTGGAGGTCCAGGACTCCTCCAGCGAGTGGCCCCGACGCCGGACCCCGGGCGAGACCGCCACCTCCGGCCGGGGGCTGCTGCTGGTGGACGCCCTTGCCGAGCGCTGGGGGGTGCAGCCGCTGGGCTCCGGCAAGAGCGTCTGGTGCGAGTTCCCACTGCCCGCACTGTGAGCGACGGGAGGCCTGCGAATTAATTGACATTGTCAACCATGTAGGTTTACCGTCGATCTATTACTTGAACACATGAACCATCAAGGTCCTCAAGCCTCAGGGAGCACCTCCATGACCGCCGTCCTGTTCGTCGTCACCGGCGCCACCCACTGGACCCTGGCAGACGGGACCCTGCACCCCACCGGCTTCTGGGCCGAGGAACTCGCCGAGCCGCACCGGATCTTCAGCGAAGCGGGCTACCGCATCACCGTCGCCACCCCCGGCGGGGTCCCCGCCCCCGTCGACCGGGCCAGCCTGGCCGCCGAGGCCAACGGCGGCCAGGAACAGGCCGACCGTCTCAGCGCCTACCTCGACTCGATCCGCGACACGCTGGAGGCCCCGGCCAAACTGGCGGAAGTGGACCCTGACACGTTCGACCTGATCTTCTACCCGGGCGGCCACGGCCCGATGGAGGACCTCGCAGTGGACCAGGGCTCCGGCCGGATCCTCACCCGCGCCCTGGACTCCGGCAGGCCCCTGGGCGTGGTCTGCCACGCACCGGCCGCGCTGCTCGCCGCCCGCCGCGAGGACGGCAGCTGGCCGTTCGCCGGCTACCGGATGACCGCCTTCACCAACGCCGAGGAGACCGCGGCCGGCCTCGCGGCCAAGGCCCGGTGGCTCCTCCAGGACCGCCTGGTCGAGCTCGGCGCCGACTTCGTCGAAGCCGCACCGTTCGCCCCGCACACGGTGGTCGACCGCAATCTCTACACCGGCCAGAACCCGGGTTCCTCCGCCGAGCTGGCCCGCACGCTGGTGGACGCCGTCTCCGTCGACCCGGCCACGGTGGTGGCCCGGGTGCGAGCCACCTTCGAGACCGGCCGGACCAGGCCGCTCGCGTGGCGACTGGCCCAGCTGAACGCCCTGCGCGCGCTGCTGGTGGAGGAGTCCGACGAGTTCCTCGCCGCGCTCAACGCCGACCTGGGCAAGAGCGCGACCGAGGCGCAGCGCAGTGAGGTCGGGTTCGTCGTGAACGAGATCGACCACACCGTGGCGCACCTGGAGCAGTGGCTGCGCCCGAGGCCCGCCGGCGTGCCTGCTGCCTTCATGCCCGCCGAGGCGCGCGTGGTGCGCGACCCGCTCGGCGTCGTCCTGATCATCGCCCCGTGGAACTACCCGCTGCAGCTCGCGCTGGCGCCGCTGGTGGGCGCTCTCGCGGCGGGCAACACGGCCGTGCTCAAGCCCAGTGAGATGGCCCCGGCGACCTCCGCCGCGATGGCCCGGCTGATTCCGCGCTACCTGGACCGGGAGGCCGTGGCCGTCGTCGAGGGCGCCGTGGCGGAGACCACCGCGCTGCTGGAGCAGCGTTTCGACCACATCTTCTACACCGGCAACGGCGCCGTCGGACGGATCGTCATGACCGCCGCCGCCAAGCACCTCACCCCGGTCACCCTGGAGCTGGGCGGCAAGAGCCCCGCCGTGGTCGAGCCGGGCGCGGACCTGACGGTCACCGCCCAGCGGATCGCCCGCGGCCGGTTCCAAAACGCCGGCCAGACCTGCGTCGCCCCCGACTACGTACTCGCCATCGGCGCCACCGCCGCCGCGCTGGAAGCCGAACTGGTCACCGCAGTAAGGGCGTTGTACGGGGAGAACCCGGCGACCAACAGCGAGTACGGACGGATCGTCAACGAGCGCCACCACGACCGGCTCACCGCACTGCTGGGCGACGGACGGATCGTCACCGGCGGCACCCACGACCGGGCGAGCCGCTACCTCGCACCGACCGTCCTGGCCGACGTCTCGCCCGAGGCCCCGGTGATGCAGGCGGAGATCTTCGGCCCGGTCCTGCCGATCGTCGGCGTACCCGACCTCGACGCAGCGATCGCCTTCATCAACGAGCGGGACAAGCCGCTCGCCCTGTACGCCTTCACCGAATCGGAAGAGACCAAGCAGCGCCTGACCGAGGAGACCTCCTCCGGCGGTCTGGTCTTCGGCCTCACCGTCGCGCACCTGGCCGTACCCGAACTCCCCTTCGGCGGCGTGGGCGAGAGCGGCATGGGCCGCTACCACGGCGAGTACTCCATCGACACCTTCAGCCACCTGAAGGCCGTCCTGGACAAGCCCATCGCCTGACGGTTCGCGTCCCCCGAAGGGCGCGCAACCGGATCATCGGTACGCTGGCCCTTCCGACCGGAACGACCCGACAGGGAGGGACTGCGTGAAGGTGGCAGCGATCCACCACGTATCGGTCATCGTCTCGGATCTCGACGAGGCCCTGGACTTCTACACCCGTGTGCTCGGCTTGTCCGTCCGCACCGACCGCCCCGACTCCATCGGCCCCGGCGCCTGGCTCGACGCCGGAGGACAGCAGGTTCATCTGCTACCAGGCGATCCGCCGTCTGCCCGCGGCCAGCACTTCGCCGTACTCGTCGATGACCTGGACGCCACCGTCGCCGAACTGCGCGCCGTCGGCCTGCGGGTGAGCGATCCGGTGCCTGTCGGCAGCGCCCGTCAGGCATTTCTGGCCGATCCAGCGGGAAACGCCATCGAACTGCACGAAGCCGCCACGCCCTGAACGACCGGGGGCGAACCGCCGATGCCTGCGCTCCAACCCCGGATGGAGGCCAGGTTCCGGCTATGACCGAGAGGACCATCAACGTCATCCGCGAGGCGTTCACCGAGCCGGACGAGTTCACCTCCTCCCCGCTGTACCGCGCGCTCAGCCGCACGGTCGCCGCCGAGGAACGGCTGCTCGCCCTGGCCGCGCGGGGCCGGGCCGGGCAGTACCCGACCTTCCTGTTCTTCGGCGCGGTGCACCAGCTGCTGCTGGCGGGCGCGGAGCATCAACTCGCCTGCTACTACCCCTCGGTGGCGGGCCCAGACGCACTCGCCCCGGACGAGGCAGCCGGGCCCGCCCTGCTGGACTTCTGTCTGCGTCACGAGACCGAGCTGACCGGGCTGATCAGCACCCGGCTCGTCCAGACCAACCATGTGCAGCGGGCCCTGGGCCTGCGCATCGGGCTGGCCGAGATCGCCCGGCACACCGACGCGCCGGTCCACCTGATCGAGGTCGGCACCAGCGCCGGCCTGAACCTGCGCTTCGACCGCTACGGCTACACCCTCGGCGGGCGCCGCTACGGCGACCCGGCCTCCCCGGTGCAGCTGGTCGCCGCACTGCACGGCCCGGACACCCTCCCCGACCTGGACGCGCTGCCCGCGACGGCCAGTGTCCACGGCGTCGACCTGAACCCGGTCGACGTGCGGGCCCAGGCGGACCGCCGCTGGCTCGAGGCCCTGGTCTGGCCGGAGAACCTGGACCAGCGCAGGCTGCTCGCCGCGGCGCTCGACCTGGTCGCCGCGGACCCGCCGCGGGTGCTGCGCGGTGACGCCGTCGACGTGCTGCCCGCGCTGGCAGCGGAACTACCACCGGGCGAGCCGCGCGTGGTCTTCCACTCCGCGACCCGTCTGCACGTGCCGCTGGATCGGCGCGCCGCGTTCGACGCGGCGATCACCGCCGTTGGCACAGCCGGCCCGCTGTGGTGGCTCTGCGTCGAGGACGGCCCCGACCCGGATCCTCGGCCCGCGGCTTCGCGCCGCGACCGCGTCGGCTCGGCACTGCGCCTGCGCGACCCCGACGGCGACGACCACACCCTCGCCGTGGTCGAGGGCCACCTGCGCTGGGTCGAGACACTCCAGGCCGATCCCGACGACTCCAGTCGACTCGAAGGCGACGAAGAAGGGCGCTTTGCCCGGTAGAGACTCGGCTGGGCCGCTGCGGCGACGCGACGGCGGCCCGCGCTGCGGATCAGCCGGAGTGTCTCGGGGGCGGATGGACGATCCGTCAGTCCGCTCCACCCCAGGCGGGGATGGAGGCGTTTGCATGCGTCGGCGTCTCCCTTGCGATGGGTCGGTTGCAGTCCGCCCGGTACCGGTGCGCTGCGTCGAAGATGCTCCAGCCGTCGATCTCCTCGGTGGCGGGAGCGTCGGGTCGCCAACCGCGTTTCAGGGCTGCGTCGAGCAGCGCCCTGACAGTGCCCGGCTCGTGGAGGTTCAAGGTCCTGCCGAGGTCCGTGCCGACCGCTCCGGACGGCATCAGGTACCCGTCCGGGACAAGCCGATCGGGGCCCGCCCGGAAGGCAATGCGGAGACGCCCCGTCACCTTGGGCCGGCGGATGACGAGTGTCTCGCAGCAGTCCTCGTACCGGCCGTCGCCCAGGGTGCGGTGATGGTGGCTCAAGCTCCAGAGGAAGTCCTCCCCCTCGACCACGAGACGCCGTGCCCTCTTGTCACTACGAGCCATCCCCCGATCCTAACGACCCGCGTTCCGCGCGATTCCGTGTGGCTCGGGTTCGGTCGGCGGCCTTTCGCTGCAGGTGCGCTTGCATATGTGCGATCTGGGTCTTCAGACCGAGTTGCTGGAAGATGTCGAGGCCTTGTCTGAGGTGCGTGTCGCTTTCCTCGATTCTTCCGAGCTGCTGGTAGCACTGCCCGATGCCGGCGTGGGCGCCGGCTTCGACGGCGGCCATACGGGTCTGGCGGGCCAGGTTCAGCACATCGCGGTAGAGCTCCAGGGCACGGAGCTGGTCGCCCGTTGCGGCGACGGTCCCGGCGTAGAGGTCCAGAGCCCAGGCTTCGTTTCCCCGGGCGCCGATACGGCGGAAGATGTCGAGGGCCTTCTGGAGATCCGGGAGCCCGTCTTCGGGGCGGCCGGCGAGACGCTTGAAGTATCCGAGGTTGCCCCATGCGTTGGCCTGGCCGTTGGGGTCGGCGAGGTCGCGGAAGAGTTCGAGCGCTCGGCGTGCGGCGTCGATGGCGGCGGGGTGGTCGCCGGCGTGGGCGCAGGCCTGTCCCAGCCCCAGGAATGCTCTGGCTTGGCCGATCCGGTTGCCGGCTCCGCGGTGCAGGTGCAGGGCCTGTTGTTGATGGCGGGTGGCGGTGGCGTAGTCGCCGGTGGTTTCGTGGACCACTCCGAGGTTGGACAGGGCGGTGGCTTGCCCCTCCTGGTCGCCGAGGGCCTGGTAGGCGGCGAGGGCGGTGTGGAGGTCGCGTTCGGCTGCTGGGTAGTCGCCGTTGAGCCGGTAGACGGTTCCTCGTTGGACGTGGGCGTTGGCCAGTCCGAGGTGCTCGTCCAGTTGCCCGTACCGCTCGATCGCGTGGTGAAGGTGCTGTTCCGCCATGGCGCGCCGGCCGGTGAACGCGCTGACTTGTGCCAGCAGGGTCAACGCGTTGGCGTGCCCGAGGTGCCCGCCGGCCCGTTCGCAGTGGTGCAGCGCGGCTTCCAAGTCGGAGGCCGCGCCGGTGAAGTCCCCCGTCAGCGCCCGCAGATAGGCCAGGTCGGTCAGCGCGGTACCCAGGACAGCGGGCAGTCCCAGTCGTTCGGCCAGGTCGGTGGCTGTGGAGTGCACGGTGATCGCTTCGTCCCAGGGGCCGTCGGCAGCCAGCAGGGTGGCCATCGCGCCCGCGAGCCGCACGGCCCGCAGCCCGTCGTGGGCGGCGACGCGGCCGAACGCGGCCAGCAGGTTGGAGCGTTCGGTGCGCAGCCAGGTCCAGGCGGAGCTTCGGTCGCTCAGCGTGGGAGCGACCTTTGGCGCGGGTCCCTCGACCGGGAGCCGTGGAGTCGAGGTCACGAGTGCCTGCGCGCACCAGGCGGTGTGCTGGTAGTAGTCCAGCAGTCGGGTCGCGTCGGGGTCCTGTCCGCCGGGTGGGTGCTGTCGTGCCTGCTGTCCAGACAGCGTGCGGGCGTAGGCGCGCACAAGGTCGTGCAGCCGGTAGCGGCCGGCCTGGTGCTGCAGCAGCAGGTTGTGGTCGAGCAATGACTCCAGCAGGTGCTCTGCGGTACGCACGTCGCCCAGGTCGGCCAGATTCGCGGCAGCGTACGCATCGATGTCGTCGCCGGGAAGGTGGCCGAGCATGCGGAACAGGTACTGCTCCGCCTCGGGCAGCCGGTCGTAGGAAGTGGCGAAGACCGCGGTCAGGTCGCGATCGGTGTCGCGCAGGTGGGCGAGCCGGTCGGTCGCGTCCCGTAGCTGTGCGACCAGGTCCGGGACGCGCAGGGCCGGGCGGTGGCGCAGTCGCGCTCCGACGATCCGCAACGCCAACGGGAGCCGTCCGCACAGCTCCACCAACTCGGCGACAGCGTCGGTCTGGTCGGCGCTGATCCGCTGCGGCCCGGCGACCTGACGCAACAGCGTCGCGGCCTGGTCGATGTCGAGCACGTCCAGGGTCAGCGTGTGCGCGTCGTCCAACCCGGTCAGGCGGGTCCGGGAGGTGATCAGGACCAGGCAACCGGCCTCTCCCGGAAGCAGCGGTCGAACCTGGGCGGCGTCAACGGCGTTGTCGAGCAGGATCAACGTGCGGGTGCCGGCCATTCGGGACCGGTACAAGGCGGCGCGCGCCTCCACCCCGGGCGGGATCGCCTGCGCCGGCACGCCCAGGGACCGCAGCAGCGCCTCCAGGGCATCGGCCGGGGACATCGGCTCCCACCCGGCCGAGTGGGCGTGCAGATCCACGAACAGCTGGCCGTCGCCGTAGCGGTCCTTCAGCTGGTGCGCGGCGTGGATCGCCAACGCGCTCTTGCCGATCCCGGCCATCCCGTCCACCGCGGCGATCACCAGCCAGCCCGCGGAATCCGACGCGGTGGCCGCCGCCGTCAACTGCGCCGTCTCACGCGAACGGCCGGCGAACAAGCGTGTCGCGGCCGGCAACTGAAAGCGGGCGCCTCCGGCATACACACCCGTCGAGTTGTCACTACCACTACCGGCGCCGGACGCCGCACCAACGCCTGCGGGGAACTGATTCTGTGTCATCTGCTCGACACCGAGCACGCTGGAGATGCGACGCATCGTGCTCGGATGCGGTCGCCGGGTCCGGCCGCGCTCGATCTCGCTGATCGCGCGCACACTCACGCCCGCGCGCGTCGCCAACTCCTCGATGGACAGGCCCTTGCCCCTGCGCAGGGCACGGAGGTCACCGCCCAGCGACCCCGGTGTCATCCTCGTCCCTCCGCCCGCAGCGCGCCCAAGGAGATCAACCCCGCTGCGGAAACTGCCTGGTATTCCGCCGGAAAGCATCATCCGGCTCATCATGGTCGGCGACAAGGGCGCGTCCATAGGCTGACAGCGGGCGAACCACAGGTGTTCCGCTGACGAACAGGAATCGGACGGCACCAGGAACACCACCGGGCAGTTGGGTTCCCATATGTCGGCGTGTGCTGCCGCATGCGGCAAGCCGGCGGAACGCTGACGCATTCCCTGTGCAGTTCACACGCTTCAGGAGGTATTGCCGGTGAGAGCACTGCCATCAATGTCGATCCGACGACTGCGAAGGAGTGGCCGCGGTAGGGCCTGCCTTGCGCTGGTCTGCGCGGCCGGAGTCATGACGGCTCCCGTGGCCGGTGGCGCGCCGGCCTACGCTACGCCGACGGCGAGCGTCCCGCCGCCGCCCGGAGTGCCGCGCCCGGACGCGGTTGCGACGTCGAGCATCACCCTGCCGGGCGGTGACCGTGTCATCTATCAGGGAGCTAGCGGAAGCCGGTCGTACGACGTGGTCGGGCACGATGGCCGCACCGCGCCGTTCCTGAAGTTCGATCCTGGCAGCGGGCATGACTACGTCATCCCGGCCTCCGCGCTGTCCCACGTCGCGTCGCTCGATCCGGAGCAGTACGACGTGCCGCAGTTGTCCCGTTCCGCGGCATCGCCCGCGACGCAGGCGTCCCAGACGCCGGCGGGGTACCCGCTGCACATCGTCCAGATCAATGCCAACGACTTGACCTCGGCACCGGCGCAGAACGCCCTGAGCTTCGTGATGAACGTCGACTCGAGGGCGAAGTTCGCGGCGGTGGTCCCGGACATCGGCGGGGTGGCCCGAGTGGCCGTGCCGGTGGGGAACTACGCGATCTACACCGGTTTCGCCGAGTACGACGCGAGCGGGAATCCCACCGGGGTGCGTCTGGTGCTACAGGACGACCTGGTGGTACCGGACTCCAGTGGCGTCACGACGGTCACCGCCGACGAGCGCGCCGCTACCGCGCAGGTCTCGGCGGCCACACCGCGTCCGGCGAAGTCGGACAATGTGACGCTGAATGTGATCCGCACCGACGCCGTCGGCAACGCGGTCCCGATCCAGGCTGTCGCCTCGGGGAACGTCTTCGTCTCCCCGCAGGGCGCGCCGGCGATCGGGAAGCTCGGCTCCCAGGTGGTCTGGGACGGGGAGAGTCCGGCGGGTGCCGGCTCACGCTACCGCTATGACCTTGTCTTCCCGCAGGCCGCCGATGTCCCCGCCAACGAGAGGTTCCCGGTGGCGGCGAGCGGATTGGCCTCGCTCCACTACACGTTCGACACCGACTCCTCCAACACCGCCCACACCGCCCTGTACGAGATAGGCATGCGCAGCGATCAGCTCGGAGGCATGTTCGGCTACTATCCGGTGACCGTGCCCGAGAGGCTCACCGACTACGTCACCGCACCTCTGCCCAGCGGTTTCTCCTGGCTCCAGAGCTACTTCGCGGAGCTGGGCAGGGCGCCGGACGAGGGGTTCGCCGGCTTGCAGGCCGGCGACGTGCCGAGCTTCGCCGCAGGGCAGCAGGTGTGGCGCACCTGGGGGCACGGACCGCTGGGCCCGCAGGTGGGCCGGTTCAGCGGTCCCAGTCTCTGCTACTCCTGCGTGGCGGGCACCACGATGGGCATCGCCTTCAACGGCGACTTCACTGACAGTGAACCTGAGACTCCGGGCTACTACGAAGTCCCCTTCGGTTACCCCAACCCGACCGTCGAGAACTTCGTGGTCTATCGGGACGGCCGGCAGATCGACCAGGAACCCGGTGTGGGTGCGTGGTTGAACAACATCCCGCAGCAGACCGACACCTACCGGGCGGTGTTCGACGTGGACGCGAGCGGGATCAGCTCGGTGTCACAGGCCACGAAGACCCACACAGACCTGACCTTCGTCTACAACCCGGCCGGCGACCCACATTTGACGCTGCCGCCGGCTGACTCCTGCTACGAGGGGGGCGGCGATCCGGCCTCGTGCCGGATCCTCCCGATGTTGGACCTGAACTACCAGCTGAACACGGATGGCAGCAACACCGGCCACGCCGTGTCGGTGCTGGACCTGACGGTGGGTCACGAGAGCTACGACGGGCAGGGTTCGCAGGCCCCGGCCACCTCGGCGAAGGTCGAGGTGTCCTTCGACGGCGGCTCCACCTGGAAGTCGGCTGCCACCGTTCCCACCGTCCGCAACCACTACCTGGCCGTCTGGCCCAACACCGGGGCCAAGGGAAGCATGCCGTCGCTGCGGATCACCGCGACCGACTCGATCGGCGGCTCCATCAGCCAGACCATCACCAACGCCTACACCATCGGCTGACGGGAGCGATCATGAGACTGACAACCAGATCCCGGTTCCGCCTCGGGGCTGCCGCGGTGGGCCTGGCGGCCCTGACAGCGACCGCGTCGATGGCAGCCCCGTCCTCGACGGCCTACGCGGGACCCGTGGAATCCGCGCACACCGCCTCGTCCGCTGTCCGTGACGTGTGCGGCGCGGCGAAGGCCGGGTTCGAGCGCTGTCTGGCCGAGGTCCGCACCGATGTGCACGGGGGCCTGGGCGTGCGCGGGAGGGCGGCTGCCGCCGTCACCGGCCACGCGTCGGCGCTGCCGGCCGGCCTCGGCCCGGCCGACCTGCAGGCGGCCTACAAGCTGCCGGGCACCGGGGGCGCGAACCAGACCGTGGCGATCGTCGACGCCGGTGACGACGCGAGCGCCGAGGCGGACCTCGCCGTCTACCGCTCCAGCTACGGCCTGCCCGCCTGCACCACCGCCAACGGCTGCTTCAGGAAGCTGAACCAGTCCGGAACCGCCTCGCCGCTGCCGGCGGATCAGGGCTGGGGCATCGAGATCGCGCTGGACGTCGACATGGTGTCCGCGGCCTGCCCGCAGTGCCACATCCTGCTGGTGGAGTCCGACGACGCCTACTCACGGAACCTGGCCGCCTCCGTGGATACCGCGGTCCGGCTCGGGGCGACCGAGGTGTCCAACAGCTACGGCGCAACCGAGGGCAACGGCATCCAGGCGTTCGCCGGAGACTACGCCCACCCCGGAGTGGCGATCTTCGCCTCCTCCGGCGACAGCGGCTACGGCATCCCCATCATCCCGGCCGCGTACAGCTCGGTGATCGCCGTCGGAGGAACGTCGCTGACCAGGGACTCCAGCGCGCGCGGCTGGAGCGAGACGGCGTGGTCCGGCGCCGGCAGCGGCTGCTCGGCCTGGATCGACAAGCCGACGTGGCAGACCGACCCGGACTGCCCGGGACGCGTGATCGCCGACGTCTCGGCGGACGCCGATCCGAGCTCCGGCCCCGCCGTCTACGATTCCGACCCCTACGACGGCGCCCCCGGCTGGGTCGTCACCGGCGGCACCAGCGTCGCCTCCCCCTTCGTCGCCGGGGTGGTCGGCCTGGCCGGCAACCCCGCGAAGTTCCCGAACGCCTCGGCGTTCTACGCACCGTCCGCCGCCGCCGGCCTGAACGACGTGGTGGGCGGGAGGAACGGATCCTGCGAGGGCGACTACCTCTGCACCGGCGTCGCCGGGTACGACGGCCCGACCGGCATGGGATCGCCGAACGGTCTGTCTGCCTTCTGACAGGTCGACAGCGCACCGACGCCTCGGGCTCCGTGGACGACGTCCACGGAGCCCGAGGTGCTGGGAACGAAGCACCACGGCAGCGGGAGAACGCTCAGTCGCATCTCACCGTTCACCGGCTGGAAGGGGCGGGTCTGCTCACGACGGGCCTCGCCCGCCACGGCGTGGCGGTGTTCCGGTGCCGGTGGGCGTCACGGGGTGGGGGGGCCAGTTCAGCAGCGCGCTGTCGGCGACCTGCTGGAGGTCGTCGCGGCAGACGCCGCCGGCTGCCTGGACGGCGATGCCGTAGGCGAGGGTGGTCACGTAGCGGGCCAGGTGCGCTGGATCGCTGCCCGGTGGCAGGTCGCCCTCATCGAGGGCTTGCTCGAAGCGTGAGCGGATGGCCTCCCCGCCGTCCCGGCGCCAGGCGATCAACGCGTCGCGGGCACTGTGCGCTGTTTCACCGGCGGCCAGCGCGCCCTGGACGCCCAGGCACCCGGCCGGGCAGTCGGGCCGGGTGGTGGTCCGGACGGCGCCGTCCAGGAGAGCTCGGGCCACCGCTTCTGCGGTGGGCTGCTCCAGTGCCTTGGCCACGTACCCGGCAGGGCCCCGGGTGTAGCGAGCCAGGGCCTTGCGGAAGAGCTCCTCCTTGTTGCCGTAGGCCGCGTACATGCTGGTGCGGGTGATGCCCATGGCCTTGGTCAGGTCGGTGAGGGTGGCTCCCTCGTAGCCGTGCTCCCAGAACACCAGCAGCGCGCGTTCCAGGGCCTGCTCGGCGTCGAAGCCCCGCGGCCTGCCCATCACTGCCTGCTGCTGTCCGGTGTCCATGACTCCAGCATACCCATATCAGTACCGCCCGGTACTCAAGTCGGCCCGGGGCATGCTACGGTCTATTCAGTACCGCTCGATACATAAGTTTTCGCAGATCAGAGACTCGACCGGACGCACGCCCGCGCCAAGACCTTGAGGAGACGAACCACCATGGGACAGCTCGAAGGCAAGACCGCAGTCATCACCGGGGGCACCACCGGCATCGGCCTGGCCGCTGCGAAGAGGCTGGCAGCCGAGGGCGCCCAGGTGTTCATCACCGGACGGCGCAAGCCGGAACTGGATGCGGCGGTCGAGGCCGTCGGCGCCCGCGCGACCGGGGTGCAGGGGGACGTTGCGGTCCTGGCGGACCTGGACCGCCTCTACGACACCGTGCGCGGCCAGGGCCGCCGTATTGACGTACTGTTCGCCAACGCCGGGGGCGGCTCCTTCACCACTCTCGAACAGGTCACCGAGGAGCACTTCGACCAGACCTTCGACATCAACGTCCGCGGCCTGCTCTTCACCGTCCAGAAGGCGCTACCACTGCTCAACGACGGCGCCTCGGTCATCCTGACCAGTTCCACGACCGCCACCACCGGCGCCGAGGCGTTCGGGGTCTACGCCGCCTCCAAGGCCGCCGTCCGCTCCTTCGCCCGCACCTGGGCCAACGAGCTCAAGGTCCGCGGCATCCGGGTCAACTCCATCACCCCCGGCCCGATCGACACCCCCGGAGTCACCGGCCTCGCCCCCGACGAGGAGCAGGCCACCGACCTGAAGACCTTCCTGGCCGGCCAGGTCCCCCTCGGCCGGATGGGGCGCCCCGAGGAGATCGCCGACGCAGTCCTCTTCCTCGCCACCGACCGAAGCAGCTTCATCACCGGATCCAACCTCGACGTCGATGGCGGCCTCAACCAGGTCTGATCCCCGGTGCACGGCGAGCTGAGCGCTCAGCACGCTGCCGCTGCCGTTTCACTCGCGTAAAACAAAAGGAGACCATTAGTTTCCCTATTGACTCTTGGCGTGTCGAGTCGCCAGGATGACGGCGTCGCCGCAGCCCGTTCTTCGCCGGGCTGCCCTCCCCGTGTTCCTGGCGGTGCCCTCGCACCGCTGCTCAGGCCTGCCTGCGGGTGGATCGGCGGCCCGCGAGACAAGGAGAGTCACCGCATGAACGACGCCCTGACACAGTGGGATGCCGAACGCGCCGCCAGGATCGGGGAGTTGTACCGCGACCTGCACCGCAACCCCGAGCTGTCCTTCCAGGAGCACCGCACCGCGGCGAAGGTGGCCGAAGCCCTGGCACCGCTGGGATGGGACGTGCGCACCGGGATCGCCGGCACCGGCATCGCCGCCGTCCTGCGCAACGGCCCCGGCCCGGTGGTGATGCTCCGCGCCGACATGGACGCCCTTCCTGTGCGCGAGGAGACCGGCCTGCCCTACGCCTCGACGGCCACCGCCACGGACCCGTACGGCCGGGAGGTCCCGGTCATGCACGCCTGCGGCCACGACATGCACACCGCCTGCCTGCTCGGCGCGGTCGAACTGCTCACCGCCGCACGGCAGTCGTGGTCCGGCACGGTGGTCGCGGTCTTCCAGCCTGCCGAGGAGAACGTCAGCGGTGCCGCCGCGATGGTGCGCGAGGGCCTGTTCGACCACGTGCCCGTCCCCGCGGTCGTGCTGGCCCAGCATGTGAGCCCGATGCCGGTGGGCACGGTCGGATACCGGCCCGGACCGCTGATGGCGGCCAGCGACACCCTGGACGTGGTCCTGTACGGCCGCGGCGGGCACGGCTCCTCCCCGGAGAACGCGCTGGACCCGGTGCTGATGGCCGCCTGCACGGTGGTCCGCCTGCAGGGCATCGTCTCCCGCGAGCTGTCCATGCAGGACCAGGCGGTGGTCACCGTAGGCCGGCTCCAGGCCGGCACCAAGGACAACGTCATCCCCGACACCGCTGAGCTGGGCATCAACACCCGCTCGTACTCCCCCGAGATCCGCGCGCGCCTCAAAGCCTCGATCGAGCGGGTGGTCCGGGCCGAGGCCGCCGCCTCCGGCGCGCTCAAGGACCCCGACCTGACCTGGACCCACGGCACCTCGGTGCTGGTCAGCGACCCCGATGCCACCACGCGCACCCTCGACGCCCTGGCCGCGCTCGTCGGACGGGACCGTCTGACCGAGCTCGCGCCCGTTCCCGCCAGCGAGGACGCCGGTGTGATCGGCGACTGCGTCGGCGCGCCGACCGTGTACTGGTTCTGGGGCGGCTCCGACCCCGCGACCTTCGCCGACGACCGCGCCGCAGGTCACCTCGTCGCCAACCACCATCCCCGCTTCGCCCCGGACCCGGAACCCACCCTCGCCTCCGGGGTGGCCCTGATGACGACGGCGGCCCTGGCATGGCTCGACAGAGCCTGACCGTATGCTGGTCCGGCCACCACCAGGGGGGCGGACCGGGTACGAGAGGCAGCAGCGATGACCGACGAGCGGCCGCCCGCACGTCGGGGACGCCCACCGGACCTCGAAGCACGCCGACGCACCCTGGAACTGGCCACCACCGTACTGAAGGAAGGCGGGTACGCGGGGCTGACGATGGACCTCCTGGCCCGCCGATCCGGGGTGTCGAAGAAGTCGCTGTACCGCTGGTGGCCCAACAAGGCGGCAGTCGCCGCCGAAGCCCTGGCCGCACAGGCGGAGGTGCTACCCGTGGACGAGACCGGGGACTCGCGCGCCGAACTGCTCGCCATCGCCCGCAACGCACGCCGCTACGCCACCGCGGACGAGCTCCCCCTGGGATTCACCGCCCAGCTGTCCATCGCCGACCAGCGCGCCCTCGGCCGCAGCTACATGGAGCACGTGATCCGCCCTCGGCGCCTGCTCTCCAGGGATGCCCTCGACCGCGTCGTCGCGCGCGGCGACCTCCCCCAGGACACCGACACCGACGCCCTGCTGGATCTGTGGAGCGGTTTCGCCGTCTACCGCCACAACGTGCGCGGCGTCACGATCACCGACCACCTCGTCGAGCAGCTCGTCGACATGGCCCTCTCCGGCAGCGTCCCCCGCCTGACCTGACCAGGCACGGCACGGCACCCGCACCGGGGCCCGCACCGGCGGTCGCGCCGCGCCCTCCTCTCCTTCCCCTCCGGCCTTTCGGCCTCCTCCTGTGGAGCACCCATGCCCGAAAGAACGCCCCCGTCGTCCACGGCTGCCCGTTCCGCACTCGCCGTTGTCAGCTTCCTGGTCTTCGTCGAGCTGTGCAGCGGCATCCTCCAGGGCTCCGTCCCGACCCTGGTCCCGCTCATCGGCGCCCAGATGCACATCAGCTCCGGCTCCCTCAGCTGGGTCAACACCCTGCCGCTGCTGGTCTCCGGCATCTCCGTCCCGCTGGCCTCCAAGCTCGGTGACATCCACGGCCACCGACGCATGATCCTGATCACGATGGCTGCCGTGGCCGTCGGCTCCGTCCTCGCCGCAACCACCACCTCGTTCGGCCTGCTCCTGGTCGGCCGTGCCCTGCAGGGCCTCTACACCGCCTGGCTGCCCCTCGACTTCGCCATCGTCCGCGACCGCGTCCAGGGCAGGCAGGCCGGGACCGGCATCGGTCTGCTGGTCGGGGCCGTCTTCCTCGGCAGTACCCTCGGCGCGGTCGGTACCGGACTGCTCTCGCAGCACGTGGCCACCGCGCGCGCCATGATGTGGTTCCCCGCGGTCGCGATCCTGCTGTGCCTGCCCGTGGTGCTCCTGCTGATCCCCGAGTCCGTCACCCGCAACCGCAGCCGCATCGACTGGAGCGGCACCGTCCTGCTCAGTACCGGGCTCGGTACCGGTCTGCTCGCCCTGGGTCGCGGCAGCGCCTGGGGCTGGACCAGCGCAACGGTCCTCGTACTCGCCGCGGCGGCCGTGCTCGCGCTCGCCGCCTTCACAGTGACCGAACTGCGCGCCGCCGAACCGCTGATCGACGTCCGCCTCATCACCGGACGCCGCCTCGCACCCCTCTACCTACTCAGCTTCGTCATCGGCATCGCCATGTTCGGCTCGCAGACCGCCGGCAGCACGTTCATGGCCACGCCGAAGCAGTTCGGGTTCGGGTTCGGCTTCGACACGCTCCGCCTCTCCCTGATGGCGCTGCCCACCACCGTCGCCGCCTTCCTCTCGGCCGGCGCCGCGTCCCGCCTCCTGCGCGTCCTGGGCGCCCGCACCCCGCTCGCTCTCGGCTTCGCCGGCTTCACCGCCTCCTACGCCCTCATCGCCCTTGCCCACAGCGCCCCCTGGCAGTTCGTGGTCTCCGGCGTCCTCGCCGGTGTCGGACTCGGCCTGGTCATCGGCGCGCTGCCGGTCCAGATCATGGGCCACCTGCCCGCCGATCAGACGGGCATCGGCACCGGCATCTACAACACCCTCAAGGCACTGGCCGGTTCGGTCTCCGGAGCCGCCTTCGCCGCGGTCCTCGACCACAACCTCCTCAAGCTCCCCGTCCCCGGCGTCGAGCTGTCCGACCTGCACGGCTACGTCATCGTGTGGACCAGCTGCGCAGTCATCTGCCTTCTGGGCCTGGGCCTCTCCCTCGTCATCGGCCGCGCCCCCGTCACCACCGGGCAGACCAGCCTGCGACCGGTCGAAGCCCTCTCCTCCGAGTAACCACCGCGCTGCGCGCCGACCGTCGCCGCGGGCGTCCACGCACCAGGGACCTCCGCGGCGACGGCCGCACAGGTGTTGGGGGGGTCAGGAGGCGTCGGGATCCGCTGCGGGAATCGCGCGCATGACGAATCGGACGACCTCCTCCACCCCCCGCCGTGCCTGGATCAGCGTCGTGCGGCCGGTGGTCCACGAGGTCAGCGCACCCAGCAGGGTCGACCCGATGGCGACACGGGCGGGACGGGCGTACTCCTCCGGGATGTCCCCCATGAGCACCCGCATGACCTTCTCGTTCTCCACGTCCAGCTCGTCGATCGCCTCGCTGGTGGCCGTGTCCGGGCACGTCGACACGAAGACCACCACCTTGGCGAAGTTGGGGGTGCGCTGGAAGCTGCGCAGCTGCCGCTGGATGTAGGCCACCACGCGGTCCTCCGCACCGGCGCGACTGCGGTCCTCGGACTCCATTTCGGCCAGCACCTGCCGGGTCAGGCGACGGTGCCACTCCGCCCAGGCCGCCGCCAGCAGGTGCTCCTTGGAGGCGAAGTAGCGGTAGGTGGTGCCGAGCGCCACATGCGAGCGCTCCGCCACCTCGCGCATGCCGACCTTCTCCAGGTCCGTCGTCTCCAACAGGTCCAGGACGGCTTCGACGATCCGTTGGCGGCGGGCGAGTTGCCCAGCGGTCATCGACGTCGCGTCGGCGTAGAGCAGCTCATCAGGCACGCGCCCAGGATACGGCAACACCGTTTCACCCCCGTCACGCAAGAGCTGCAGACCGCCCCCGGTGACAGTGCAGTTGCACGGCGGGGGCAGTCTGCAGCGGGTCACCCGTGCAGAAATTCGGTTCACCCACGACTGCCGGCGTCCCCCTGATCCTCCAGCAGGCGCTTGACGACCTTTCCGGTGGCCGAGTAGGGAAGCGAGTCACGGAACTCCACGTGCGCCGGCACCTTGAATGCAGCGAGAGCCTCTCCCACCCACGCGCGCACGCCCTCGGACTCCCATCCTGCCCCCGGACGCAGCACGATGCAGGCCTTCACCTCCTGGCCCAACACCTCGTGCGGTACGCCGACGACTGCGACATCTGCCACCGACGGGTGCTCGACCAGCCGGTTCTCGACCTCCACCGGGTAGATGTTCTCGCCCGCGCGCACGATCAGGTCCTGGCGCCGCGACTCCAGGTACAGCCGGCCTCCCTCCGCCCGCCCGAAGTCGCCGGTGCGGTACCAGCCTTCCGCGTCCAGCACGCGGGCGGTGGCACGGGGATCCTGCCAGTAGCCGAGGAACACGGAGCCGCTGCGCAGCCATACCTCGCCGACCGTGCCGTCGGGCACGGGCGCGCCCGACTCGTCGCGGACCTGCAGCTCGGCCAGCGGTACGGGGGCGCCGACCGAGGACGGGTGCGCTCTCAGTTCCTCGCCGGTGATGGTGGTGCCCGAGCCGAAGGTCTCGGTCATGCCGAAGCCGTTGCCCAGGCGTACGCGGGGGAACCGCTGCCCCAGCAGGAAGGTGAGCCGCGGGGGCAGGTTCGCGCCGCCCGTGCCCAGGACGGCGACAGCCGGAAGGCGCGCGGCGTCGAAGCCCGGGGTGTCCAGGAGACGCCAGAACTGGGCGGGCACCCCGTTCCAGACGGTGACCTCGTGTTCGGCCATCAGATCGAGGTGCGTTTCCGGGTCCCATCGCCCCGGTCGCGGCATCACCAGGGCACCGCCGGCGAACGGGGCGGACGCCAGGGCCATCATCAGGCCGGAGACGTGGAACAGCGGGGAGGAGACCAGCGCGGTCATGGTGGAGCCGGCACCGTCGGCGGGGTTCCGGCCTGCTCCGTCGACGGCGCCGAGGGTGCCGCTCATGGCGTTGGCCTGTGCCGCGTGCACGATGTTGCGGTGCGAGAGCAACGCTCCCTTGGCGCGGCCGGTCGTGCCGCTGGTGAACAGCAGCAGTGCGGCTGCGTCCTCGGCGACGGTCTCGCCGTCGTCCGGCCCGGGACGGGCCGGGGTGCGGTCCGCCTCGCGGTCGGCCCGGGCTCCGAACTCGTCGAACAGTTCCACCGGTGCCGCCGCGCGGGCTGCCGGGGGCAGGCGCGCGATCCGCCGGGCGTCCCCGAGGAGCAGACGGGGCTGCGACAGTTCGATTCCCTGCATCAGTTCGCTGCCGGTCCACCAGCCGTTCAGCCCCACGGCCACCGCTCCCAGGCGCAGGACGGCCCACAGGTGGAGCAGGTACTCGCTCTGGTTGGCGCCCAGCAGCGCTACCCGGTCCCCGGTGCGCACCCCTCGGCGGGCCAGGGCGGCGGCCCTGGCCCCGACGGCCCGCCATGCCTGCGCGTAGGTGACGACCTGTTCGCCGTCGATGAGGTACGGGTGGTCGGCGTGGGAGGTGGCACGCGTCCTCAGCAGGTCGGGCAGGCTGCGGAAGCGATGGGTGAAAACCTGCCCCCGGCGGCCGTTCACGTCCTCCTCGTGGTGGGCGAAAGGGGCGTCCGGGCCGGTCAGGGCCTTGAGTGTGCGGTCCGGGAGCGGCGGGAGCTGCCACCTCAGGGTGGATGGGGACGTGTCCATGGAGCCCTCACAACGGTGGGAGAGTCAGGGGTGGGGATGGCGCCTGCGTGCGGTGGCCGCGGACCGGCGCTCAGCTGACGCCGAGGATGCGCGCGGCGTTGCCGTACAGGAACTGCGGCCACACCTCGTCCTTGAAGGGCACGGCGGGCAGTTCGCCGAAGATGCGGTCCAGCGTCAGCCCCATCGGGAAGTAGCCGGCGTAGAGGATCTTGTGGGCGCCGCGGGTGTTGGCGAAGTCCACCACAGCCCTGGGGTAGTAGCGGGGGGCGAAGGCGGAGGTGGAGTAGTAGAGGTTGGGCCACTTCAGCAGGAGCTTGACCGCGAGGTCGGTCCACGGCTCGCAACCGTGGCGGGTGACGAAGACGAGCTCCGGGAAGTCGTACATGACCTCGTCGATCAGCTCGACGCGCTGGGGGTCCATCCGCAGTCGCGGGCCGGGCACCCCGGCGCAGCAGAAGAACGGGATGCCCAGCTCCACGCACTTGGCGTAGTAGGGGTACATCTTCTTGTCGTTGATGGCGACCTGCGGCAGCGCCCCTGCGGGGAAGCAGCCGGCTGCGCGTACACCGAACTCCTCGTGGGCGCGCACCAGTGCGCGGATCCCGTCCATGCCGGCGTTCGGGTCGATCTCGAAGGAGCCGAGGAAGCGGTCGGGGTGCTGGGCGAGGGCCTTGTGGGAGGTTTCGTCGCCGACTCCGGTCAGGCCGTAACGGATGTTGAAGCGGTCCATCTCGTGCAGGGTGAAGGCGACCGGGTCGTCGGTGGGCAGGTCCTTGGGTACGTCCTTGAACATGTACTCGACCGGGAACTGGTACTCCTCCCGGGACTGTCGGTCCTTGGTCTGTCGGCGGATGAAGTCGTACTGGTCCCATCCGTCGTGCGGGAAACCGATCATCGTGTCGATCACGGGTGTTCCTGCGGGGAACGGCATGTCGGTGCCTTTCTCGGGGGTGCTGCAAGGGGGGCTGGTCACGCCTGCTGCAAGGCGCCTGTGCGGTGCGGCGCGCCGGGAGCGACGCGCCAGCGTGGAGGTTCGCCCACGGTCTCGCGCATCTCGACCCGTCCCAGCCGCTGCCAGTGCCGGAGGAACGCGTAGGCCTCGACCGCGGCGAGGTAGTGCGCCGCCTGGGAGTGGTGCGATCCGGGACGCTCCGTCTGCCGGACCCGATCGGCGACCTTCCAGGCGCTGACCGGACGGTCCGTCGGCAGGGCGGCCAGGATCTGCTCGCCTCGGCCCGTGTAGTGCGCCCGCGCCCGTTCGTGCAGCGCCGCAGCGTCGGCCACGGGCTCGCCGTGGCCGGGCAGGAGCGAGCCGGACAGGGGTTGCGTCCGGTCCAAAGAAGCCAGGTAGTCGCCGACGGGATCGGGCCCCTCCTCGTCGGCGCCCTCGTCGTCGGCGCCCTGCCGGGGCGTGTCGCCGTCCAGGTACAGACGGGGGCGCAGGCCGGGCAGGAGGTGGTCGCCGGCGAACAGCGCACCGGTCTCGTCGAGGAAGCACAGGTGACCGGGGCTGTGCCCCGGTGTCCGCACCGCCTGGATGCGGCGCCCCCGGGTCGGGGCCGCCTGGCCGTCGTCCAGGGGGGTCAGCACAGGCCGGGGCAGCAGCGGTATGCCACCGAACTTCGCCTCCAGGGCCTGGGCGGTGGACGCCGGGGCTCCGAGCCGGTCCAGCATCCCCAAGGGGCGAGCGCCGCCGCGGTTCTCGCCACTGCCACCGTCCTCGAACGCGCCCCACTCCGCACGATGGGCGGCGACCCAGCACCCGGTCTGCTGCTGCAGGGCCTGCGCCAGACCGGCATGGTCGGGGTGAGCGTGCGTCAGCAGTACTCCTTCGACGGCGTCGAGTCCTGCTCCGAGCGCTGCCAGGCCTGACCGCAATGTCCTCAGGCTCACCTCGTCCCAGCCCGCGTCGACCAGGACGACGCGGTCCGCGCAGGCCAAGGCGTACACGTTGACGACCGGTGGGGTGTTGCGCTCGACGAGGACCGGCAGGCGCCACACCCCGTCGCCGACCGGAGTCGGGGCGTGGCGCCCGCGGGGCCCGTACAGGGAGGACCTCATCGGGGCAGTCCCAGAATGCGCTCCGCTATCACATTGAGCTGGATCTCCACGGTCCCGCCGCCGATCAGGACGCTCGGCAGCTGGAGTTCGCCCTGCACCAGTCCGTGGGCGTCGGTGCCGACGGCCCCCTCTGCGCCCAGCAGTCGCAGCCCGGTCGCTGCGGCGGCACGGTCGGCCAGGGCGCTGCCCACCTTCAGGACGCTGGCAGCCGCACCCGGTTGCAGTCCTGACAGGCGGCGCAGCGTGGAGCGGAGGCCCAGCGCGTGCAGGGCGATCCGGGTGGCCGTGATCGACCCGAGCTCCTCCAGCACCGCCGGCGCGTCCGCCGCCGGCGTACCGGACCGCACCGCGTCGCGCAGCCGCTCGGCACCATCCTTCCCTCCCATGCCCGCGCCGATGGTCAGGCGCTCGTTGGCGAGCGTGGTGGCCGTCAGCTTCCAGCCTTCGCCGGCCTGTCCGACCAGGCACTGGTCGGGGACGAAGACGTCGGTCAGGAAGACTTCGTTGAACTCCGCCCCGCCGGTGGCCTGCCGCAGGGGGCGCACCTCCACGCCGGGTGAGTGCATGTCCACGAGGAAGCAACTCAGACCCTTGTGCCTGGGTGCCTGCGGATCGCTACGGGCCAGGCAGATGCCCCAGTCGGCCTCGTGCGCCGAGGAGGTCCACACCTTCTGGCCGTTGAGCACCCAGCCGCCGCGCTCCCGGTCCTGGACGGCACGGGTGCTGAGCGAGGCGAGGTCCGAGCCGGCGCCCGGTTCGCTGAACAACTGGCACCACGTCATCTCGCCGCGCAGGGTGGGAACGGCGAACCGTCTCTTCTGCTCCTCCTCGCCATGGGCCAGGACGGTGGGCACCGCCCACTCGCCGATGACCGACGAGGGCCGTTCCAGGCCGCGCTTCGCGAACTCCTGGGCGATGACGGCCTGCTGGGCCGGCGAGGCGTCCAGCCCGTAGGGCCTGGGCCAGTGCGGGGCTGCCAGGCCGGTGTCGGCCAGCAGGGTGCGGCGCGGTCCGGTGCCGGACGCGGGCCAGGCGCCGGGGCGCTGCGACAGGTCCGGGGGCAGGGCCATCGCGGCGTCGAGCTGCTCGGCTACCCAGCCTCGGAATGCCGGGTCCTTGTCCTCCAGTTCGAGGTCGAAGTCCCGGGCCGCGGTCAGGGACAATGCGCCCAGGTCGCTCGCCCGGGTTGGGACCGGTCCGGTCAGGGCGTTCAGGCTGATGGCACGGCGCCAGTACAGGTGGATGTCGTGTTCCCAGGTGAAGCCGATGCCGCCCAGCAGCGTGACCGCGTCCAGGACCGCGTCGACGGCGCGGCCGGGGCCGACCACCGCGGCGGCGGCAGCGGCCAGGCGTGACTGCGTACCGTCCTGGGCAAGGCTGCGGGCGGCGTCCCACGCGGCTGCGGCGCTCAGTTCCGACGCCAGCAGGAGCAGCGCTGCCTTGTGCTTGACCGCCTGGAACGAGCCGACGGGACGGCCGAACTGCTCGCGGACCTTGACGTGGTCCACCGCCGTCCGCAGGCTCTGCGCGACCACGCCGCTGGCGTCGGCGGCGTACAGGGCGGTCACCGCGGCGCGCACCCGGTCGGCGTCCAGTCCGGGGACCAGGTCCGCCGCTGCGACCTGAGCGTCCGTCAACCGGAGTCTTCCCAGGTCACGGGTGAGGTCCACGCCCTCCTCCGGCAGCAGTGCACCGGCCAGCGCCTGCACCGGCAGGGCGAACCAGACGGCGTCCCCGGCTGCGTGGTCGACGCGCTCGGCGCCGACGAGGAGCAGGTCGGCCGACAGCAGGCCGAGCACGGGAGTGCTGCGGCCGGTCAGGACCCATCCCTGTGCTTCCCGGCGTGCCGTGATCCCGCTGCCGGGCAGGACCACCGCTCCGGTGGTGCCGTCGGCGAAGCACCGCAGCACTTCGCTGCGCCTGACGCCGGCGGCCGCCGTCGTGACTGCGGCGCTCGCGGTGACGGTGGGCAGGAACGGGCCGGGCAGCAGGGCCCTCCCGGTCTCCTCGACCACGACGGCCAGGTCCACCAGCGACCCGCCGTCGCCGCCGTCGGCCTCGTCGATGTGGATTCGGTGCAGCCCCTGCGCAACCAGCGCGTCCCAGTGCTTGGGGCGGTCGCCGGCCGCATACCGGGACAGGTGCAGCCGAGTCTCGGCGACGCTCGCGTAATGTGCGGTGAAATCCCTTACTGAATCAGCTAGTTGGATGTGCTCTTCGGTGACCGGGAGGGCCATGCGCTGCTCCCTGGGGAATCGGGTTCGACGGGTGACGGGTGTATCCACTGGGAGACGAGATCGGCCCACCGCTGCGAGACGGTCTGTTCCATCTCCGCCGCGGACTTCCGTGCGGACGCGTCGGGTGACGCCGCCCGCAGCGCGGCGAAGGGGCCGTGGGCGGTGGCCGGCAGCAGGGCGTCCAGATCCTCCCTGGCCAGCCCCGCCGCCTCCAACTGCCGTGCGTGCCCGTCGATGTCGAGGACCTCTGGCAGGTCCGAGACGGCGAGCCGGACGGCCGCGTCCTCCTCGCCGTTGTCCATGAGGATGCCGATCAGGCTGGCCTTGCTCAGCTGTACCACGGTGGCTCCCTGTGCTTGTTCCGGAGGTCCGCGCGGTCAGGCGGGGCTGCGGCGGGTGGCCAGCTCCCAGCCGTTGGTGCGCATGACGGCCTCGCACTGCTCCGGTGTGTAGTCGAAGTTCTCGAGGTCCTTGATGTAGGAGGCGGGATCGGCCAGGCCCTCGACGTGGGGCCAGTCGGAGCCCATGAGGATGTGGCCGGGCCCGATCAGTTGGAGCAGGCTGGCGAGTTCGTCCTCGTAGAACGGGGAGACCCACACGTGGCGCTTGAAGGTCTCGCGCGGGTCCTCGGGGTAGAGGTGCGGAACCTGGCCGTAGGACTTGCTGAGCTTCTCGAAGAGGTGGAACACCCAGGCGGAACCGATCTCGATGGAGGCGATCCGCAGGTTCGGGAAGCGGTGGAACAGGTGCAGGGAGAGGTGGCTGGCCATGGTGTCCTGCATGGGGTCGGGAGAGGAGATGCCGCGGAAGGCCGACGCCCGGTACGCCTCGGTGAAGTCCCGCTCCCCCCATTCCCCGAGGAACTTGGCGTAGTGGGTCTCACCGCCGTGGTAGGCCACCGTGATCCCGGAGTCGGCGGCGAGCTTCCAGAAGTCGTCGAAGACGGGATCGGCGGGTGCGCGCATGCCGCTCTCGGTCTGCACCGGGCCGGGGATCATCACCACGAACCGCGCGTCCCGCTCCAGGGCCCACTCCAGCTCCCGCGCCGCATTGGCGGGGTCGGCCAGGGTGATGTAGGGCGCCGCGAAGATGCGGTTCCGGTAGGCGAAGCCCCAGTCCTCGGCCAGCCAGCGGTTGAAGGCGCGGAAGGCGGCGGTCAGCGCCGGGATGTCATGGGCCAGGGCGACCTCCATGCCGACTCCGAGGGTGGGCAGCATGAGGCAGGCGTCCATGCCCTGCCCGTCCATGACCGCCACCCGGGCGTCGCGGTCGCGGTACTCGCCGCGTATCGGCCCCAGTTCGCCCATCAGCTTGCTCACGTCGGCGGACTTGGGGTTGCGCCCGCGGAAGTACTCGTCCATCACCCCGGGCGCGGCGACCGGGTCGAAGGTGGGCTTGGGGATGAACTTGTTCACCCTGCCCGCGACCAGCAGACGGGTCCTGCCCTCGATCTCGGCCCACTGCATGGCCCGCTTGCGGTACTCGGGCTCGATGTGGCGGGTGAAGGCGTCCAGCGCCTCGTAGTAGTGGTTGTCGCAGTCGAAGAAGCGGAACGGGAGTTGGTGCGCCATCAAGGGACTCCATACGTGTGAGGGGAGGCTCGCCTTCAAGATAGAACGAGGTTTCTCGAAGAACAAGACCTGAGAGAGGATCAGGAAACTGCTCTAAACCCACAGACTGGGACATGACCATCGCGGAAGTGTCCAGTTCCATGAACGCGGTTTCACCAACGTCGGTTAAGCGGCTACGACGCCGGCCTGTTCCGGAGCGCGCTGCTCCTCGCTGGCCGCGCCACCGGTCGCCGCCGCGCGGGCGTGGCGGAGGACCAGGGTGCAGGTGCAGGCGACGACCGTTGCACCCAGCACGATCCACATCAGGATCTGTGCGGTGCGGAGCGTCATCAGGGAGTACTGGGCGGTCAGATTGACCTGGCCCAGGGACTTCGGCCCCAGGGTCACTTTCATGACCAGCGGGTCGGCCCAGATCACCGCGGTCACCGTGGCGGTGGCGATGGACTGGCCGATGTTGGCGGCCAGGCTGAACATGCCGGCGCTAATGCCCTGCAGGCGCGGCGGCGCGGCCTCCATCATCAGGGTCGGGGTGATGGCGTAGTAGGCGCCGAAGCCGAGGCCGAAGACCGCGCCGGTCAGGGCGAAGAACCAGATGCCGTGGGTGAGCAGCGCCAGCATGAGCACGGCCGCTGACGCGAAGGCCGCGAAGCCGAGCAGCAGGGGAAAGCGCATGCTTCGGCGTCCTGCCAGCCAGCCGGCCGCAGGCCCGGCGAACAGGGCCGTACCGCCCTGCCACACCATCTGGTGCACTGCGCAGCCGATCAGGGAGAGGCCTCCCGCGAAGGCGAGGGAGCCGCTGAAGGAGACGTGCAGCAGCGCGGCAGTCGCGCTGGGCAGCCCTGAGGCAACGGCCTGCGCGCGGGCGCCGGCGGTCAGTTGGGCCGCAGTGGGGGTCTGGGTCATCAGGGGCACCGCGTAGGCCCAGACGCTGACGGCCACGCTGCCCCAGAAGGTGACCGCCAGCGTGCCCAGCACCCTGCGGTCGCCGAGCAGGTGCAGATCGATCAGCGGTGAGGGGGCGCGCCGTTCGACGGGGACGAAGAGGCCGAGCAGCACCAGCCCTCCGGCCAGGTAGGCGAGGCTGCCCAGGGCGCTCCAGCCCCAGTTGTGCCCGTTGCTGAGGTAGACGAGCAGCAGCGCCAGTCCCGCAGCCAGGACGAACGCGCCGAGCAGGTCCAGGTGTTGGCGGAAGCGGTGGTTGGACTCCGGTACCAGCAGGACGAGCAGGACCAGGGTCGCGATTCCGTACAGGGTCATGACCCAGAACAGCGACCGCCAGCTGTAGTGGTCGAGCAGGTAGCCGCTCAGCAGCGGGGCGGCGATGACCCCGGCGCCCGAGCCGGTGGTGAGCATGCCGATGGCAGTCGGTACGTACCGCCGCGGCAGGATGTCGCGGAAGAGGCCGTAGGCGACGGCGCCGATGCCGAGGGAGAGCCCCTGCAGCACCCGGCCGGCCAGGAAGGCGGGCCAACTGGCGGTCAGCGCGGTGACCAGCGACCCGATGACGAACAGGACGCCGCTGACCGTCATCATCCGCTTCTTGCCCCACAGGTCGGAGGCTTTGCCGAGCAGCGGAGCGGCCACCGCGCCGGTCAGGGCGAAGACGGTGTTCACCCAGCTGATGTCGGCGCCGACACCGGGGAAGCTCGGCGCGATCCTGAGCACGGCCGGGCTGACCATGGTGAACTGCAGGACCCCGGTCTCCGCGAACAGGACGGTCACCGCGACGATCAGGAAGACCCGTCGCCGGGAGGCCTCCGGCAGGCGGTCGTCTGGTCCCGCGTGGCTTTCAAGTGATCTCTCAGGCTCCTTGGGCATGGTTCAGTACTCCTTGTCGTCCGCGATGCGCGGCGAGGACTCGATGGGGTGGCAGGAGACTCGCGGGTCGGCCGGTCCGGTCACTGCTTCCTGGGGATGCTCTTGTGCTCCAGGTAGGCGTCCAGGCCCTCGGGGCCCAACTCGCGTCCGATGCCGCTGTTCTTGTAGCCGCCGAACGGGGTGGCCGGGTCGACGCTGTACAGGTTCACCCCGCAGGAGCCGGTGCGGATGCGGCGGGCCACCTCGACGCCGTGCTGCGGGTCGGCGGTCCAGACCGAGCCGGCCAGCCCGTACTCGCTGTCGTTGGCGATGCGGACGGCGTCCTCCTCGTCGTCGTAGGCGATCAGGGTGAGGACCGGACCGAAGATCTCCTCGCGGGCGATGCGCATGCCGTTGTCGACGTCGGCGAAGACCGTCGGCGCGACGTACCACCCGCGATCGAGCGGTCGGCTGAGGCCGCCGACCAGCACCTTCGCCCCCTCCTCCTGGCCGAGGCGGATGTAGCCCTCGACGCGCTCGCGGTGGCCGCGCGAGGCCAGCGGGCCGATCATGGTGTCGGCCGCGGAGGGGTCGCCGATCTTGAGGGCGCCGACCATGTCGGCCACGGCGCCGGCGAACTCGTCGTAGCGGGAACGGGGCAGCAGGATGCGGGTCTGCGCTGCGCAGACCTGTCCGCTGTTGGCCAGGGAGGCGCCCATGAGCCCCCCGACGGCAGTCGGCAGGTCCGCGTCCTCCAGGAAGACCGCTGCTGACTTGCCCCCCAGTTCCAGGGTCACCCGCTTGAGGCTGCGGCCGCAGACCTCGGCGATCCGGCGTCCGGCCGCGGTGGAGCCGGTGAAGGACACCTTGTCGACGCCGGAGTGGCCGACCAGGTGCGCGCCGACCTCCCGTCCCGCAGGGACGATGTTGACCACCCCGGCCGGGACGCCGGCCTCGGTGAGCCACTCGGCGAGCAGCACGGAGTCGAGCGGGGTCTCCGGGGACGGCTTGACCACGACCGTGCAGCCAGCAATCAGCGCCGGGGCGAGTTTGAGCATCAGCGCGAACTGGGGCACGTTCCACGGCACGATGGCCGCGACCACGCCCACCGGCTCGCGCACGACGGTCACCGGCCCCTGCAGTCCCTGGCGCTCCTCCTCCCACGGGTAGGAGGCGGCGAGGTCGACGTAGTACCGCAACACCATCTGGGGCATGAAGGCCTGGGCACCGAGCGAGAACCAGGCCGGGGATCCCATCTCGGCGGTAACCAGTTCGGCCATGGTCTGCACGCGCTCGGCGTACAGCGCCGACAGCCGGCCCAAGACCGCCGCGCGCTCGGTGGGGCTCATCCGCGGCCACGGGCCGTGGTCGAACGCCTCGCGTGCGGCCGCCACCGCCCTGTCGATGTCGCCGCTGGTGCCCTCGGGCACCTGGCCTATCCGCTCCTCGGTGTGCGGGGACACGACGTCGATCGTGCCGGTTCCGGCGGGTTCGACCCAGGTGCCGCCGATGAAGAGCTTGCCGCTTCCGTACATGGTGTTCCTCCGAAGCATGGTGGGGTGCCGGATACTGAGCCCTGGTCAGCTCCTGTGCGCGCGTGGGCTCAGCGCGCGGCCCTGGCCTGCGCCCTGGCAGCGGCCTTGGCCTTCTTGACCTGCTCGCGGGCGCTCCTGATCAGCGTCACGCCGTCCGGCCCCCACATCAGTCGCATGAAGTGGCGCTCGACGGGCCCGCGCTGGAAGAGCCAGATCAGCGGCATCGACAGCTTGGTGCGGCGCACAGCGCGCCGGGACTGCTCCGGTGTCATCCCCATCCAGGCGCGCAACTGCTCGGAGCCCACCGCGCCGACCCACATCCGGAACAGCGTGTGGTTGATCGGGCCGTTGTAACGCGCGACCGCGCGCTGCGACTTGTGGTAGTTCTTCCGGAGGTTCTCGAAGTACAACAGGTTGATGTTCTCGCCGGTCTCGGGGATCACGGCCATGGTGGCCGTGGGCCCGAACAGGTGGCCGTATTTCACGTACAACGCGTCGAGCTCGGCGATCGAGGTGGGGATCTCCTCCTCGTCGGCCCCCACGAGGCGGCAGTAGGCCGCGGCCTCGGCCATGAACTGGTCGCGCTCGTGCGGCGGGAGCCTGTGCGGCGGCCGACCGTCCCTGAAGGCCAGCCCCTCGTAGGCCCACAGCATGGAGTGCATCTCGGTCAGGGCCGCCCACATCGCCTCGCGGGGCCCGGCCGCCGCGTAGCCGCCGAGTTCCGGGTCGCCGACGTCGATGACCTCGCCGGCGACCTTCTGGTGGATGTTGCGCAGGTGCTTGGCCATGCGCTCGGCGGTCTCGGTGTCCCCCAGCCACATCGGTGCGTGCATGCCGGAGTTCCGCTGAGTGCGCTCGAACATACCGAAGTGGTTCAGTTCGCCCTTGCGCGCGGCGCGCGAGATGGGGTCGTGGTCGCGCACGCCGGCCAGGATGGGCCGGTAGGAGGACTGGATCGCGCTCTGCGCCGGGTACTGGAAGACGATCGTCGCGGGGTGCAGCATCACCTTCCACACGATGGAGTCCGGTCCGAAGAGTCCGTAGTCCGGCGAACCGTCCTCGCGAACGGACGCGCCCGCCGGAACGGGCTCGCCGAACCGCCGCCAGCGCCGTTCGGTGCCTGCGACCTGCTCCTTCGTGATCACATTGCTCGTGGGCCCGCGAAGCCCGGAAGTGGTGGCCATGGCCGGCTGCCTCCTTGCTGCCAAGTTAAATCCCGACCGGGATTTACGTCACTGTAAGATGGGTTTCATGAGCCGTCAACAGTCGTCGGCGGGTTCCGCACCCGCCGGCTCCGCCGCATCACAGACGCCGCCCGCGCGCAGGGGAAGGGGCAACAGCGTCGGACTCGGTCCGAAGCAGATCGTGGATGCGGCTCGCACCCTCCCGCCGGAGCGGCTGACCATGCAGGCGGTGGCGAACCTCCTCGGCGTGGACCGGAAAGCGATCCACAACCACGTCCCCGACCGCGAGGCACTGGCCACGCTCGTGGCACTCGACGCGCTCGCCGCGAACTCGACGGACGTACAGATCCCCGAGGACGCGGACTGGCAGACCGCCAGCCGGATCTACGCCTACGGCCTGGTCGACGGCGTCATCGCGGTGGGCGGCCTCGCCCGCCACCTCTCCCAGGGCTCACCGCTGACCGCCCAGACCCTGGACGGCACGGAGGCCGTGCTCGCACGCCTCATCGAGGCAGGCTTCGACCAGGCGACGGCCCAGCGCTACATGGCGGCTCTGACGAACATCTGCCTGGCGTTCGCCCGCGACGTGATCGACGCCGCCCAGGAAGGGACTGCCACCCGCCTGCACTACCTCCAGGCGGCCCTGGCCGAGCGGGACGCCGACCACTTCCCGCACCTGTCCCGCATCGCCAGGCAGCCGGAAGACACCTACGACAGGCAGCAGTTGGAGTTCACCCTCGACATCTTCCTGGCGGGCGCAGCAGCAGCCGACCCCGATCCCCGCTGACGCCGACCGTTCCATTTGACGGTCCAATGGACCCCGTCTAGCCTGGGATAAATCCCGGTCGGGATTTAGTTGCGTGATCGGTGGGACAAGCCGGCCGCACTGGGCAGGCCGGTGGGACGGGAAGGAACGCATCATGGCTCGACTCGACGGCAAAGTGGCGGTCATCACCGGCGGGGCACGCGGTATGGGGGCGGAGCACGCGCGTCGCTTCGTCGCCGAAGGAGCAAGCGTCGTGATCTCCGACGTCCTCAAGGATGACGGCGCCGCGCTCGCCGACGAACTCGGCGGCAAGGCGCTCTTCCTGGCCCACGACGTCACCGACGGGTCCCGGTGGGACGAGGTCGTCCGCGAGGCCGAGGAGGCCTTCGGGCCGGTCGACGTCCTGGTCAACAACGCCGGCATCTCCAGCGGCTCCGGTCTCCAAGGCACGGACGAGGAGCACTTCCGCCGCATCATCGACGTCAACCAGGTGTCGGTGTTCCTGGGCATGAAGGCCGTCCTGCCCAGCATGCGCAGGGCAGCGGGCGGCTCCATCATCAACGTCTCCTCCACCTCGGGGCTGGTCGGCTCCCAGGCGTTCGCGTACACGGCCTCCAAGTTCGCCGTCCGCGGCATGACCAAAGCAGCCGCGATCGAACTGGGGCCGATGGGCATCCGCGTCAACTCGGTACACCCCGGCTACATCCGCACTCCCATGATCACCGGCCTGCCGGACCGCCTCCCGGCGGCGACCCCGCTGGGGCGGGCGGCCGATCCCTCCGAGGTGTCGAGCCTGGTGTTGTACCTGGCCTCCGACGAATCCAGCTTCTCCACCGGCTCCGAATTCGTGGTCGACGGGGGCTTCACGGCCCAGTGAGTGCAGGATGGACGGGTAGTTCCGTTACTGAGGGGGTGCCACATGGCCTGGTCCGAACGCGTCGTGGTCCGAGACGGTGTACGACTCGTCTGCCGCGACTGGGGTGGTGACGGGCCGCCGGTCCTGATGCTGCACGGGTTGGCGGGTCATGCGGGCGAGTGGGACCGACTGGCCGAAGGGCTCGGCGGACAGCACCGGATCGTCGCCCTGGACCAGCGCGGGCACGGGGCCAGTGAGCGCCGCCCGAGGGAGGTCACCCGCGCGGCCTGTACAGCCGACGTGATCGCGGTGATCGATCAACTCGACCTGGAGAAGGTGGTTCTGGCCGGCCAGTCGCTCGGCGGCCACACCGCGATGCTCGCCGCTGCCGCCGCACCGGACCGGGTGCGCGGACTGGTCCTGGTCGAGTCCGGAGCGGGTGGTCCGAGCACCAACGCCGCAGCAAATATCGGAAATTGGCTGGACTCGTGGCAACTCCCCTTCAAGACCCGGGATTCGGCCGTCCAGTTCCTGGGCGGCGGAGCCATCGGCGAAGGCTGGGCCGCCGGGCTGGAGCAGCGGGACGACGGCTGGTGGCCGCGCTTCGACCGGGACATGATGGTCGACTCGATTGCGGAGCTGGATGAACGGGACTTCTGGGCAGAGTGGGAAGGCGTCACCTGTCCGACCCTGCTCGTGCTGGCCCAACACAGTTTCATCCCGCTGGACGAAGTCGACGGCATGCTCCGACGCAGGCCGGAGACCACTGCCGTGAGCATCCCGGGCACCCGCCACGACCTGCACCTTCAACAACCGGACGTGCTGCTCGACCGAGTGTCGGACTTCCTGAGCCGGCTCGACCACGCCGACGGGTGAACGCGTCGTGGCCGTTCGGCCACCTCGGCGATGTCCAGCAGGGCCAAGAAACCGCTCCTTGACTTGAACCTCGCTTCAAGTCGGAGCATGAACCCATGACCGACACGACAGCACCACTCGGCTCCCCGCACCCGCAGGTCCAGGCCTACCTGGACCGCCTGGCCGCCGCGAACGTCGGCGAGTTGCACACCTTCACCCCCGAACAGGTACGCCAGGGCTGGCGTCGCCAGATCGCCCTGCTGGGCGAGCCGGAACCCGTTGCCGGGGTCCAGGACCGACGGATCGTCACCACGGCCGGTCCGATCCCGGTGCGCATCTACACTCCCGGTGGCACTCCCGGCGGCACCGGCCCCTTCCCCGTGCTGGTGTACTTCCACGGCGGCGGTTTCGTCATGGGCGACCTGGACACCCACGACGGCCTGTGCCGCAGCCTGACCAACGGCGCGACCTGCGTCGTGGTCTCGGTGGACTACCCCCTGGCCCCCGAGCACAGGTTCCCCGCCGCTCCCGAGGCCTGTCTCGCCGCCACGGAATGGGTCGCCGAACACGCCGGCGACCTCGGAGCGGACCCCGCACGAATCGCCGTCGGCGGCGACAGCGCGGGCGGGAACCTGGCGGCTGTCGTCGCCCGGCTCGCACGCGACCTCGGCGGACCGGCACTGGTCTTCCAACTGCTGATCTACCCGGACCTCGACTTCCGCAGGACCAGCCACAGCATCCAGGCCTTCGCGGGGAGGTTCGGCAACGTCAGCCGCGCCGCCCAGCACTGGTTCATGGACCACTACCTCACGGACGAACAGCAGAAGCTGGACCCCCGCGTCTCCCCGCTGCTGGCACCCGACCTGACCGGTCTACCGCCGGCACTGATCATCACCGCCGAGTTCGACGCACTACGCGACGAGGGCGAGGAGTACGGGCAGCGCCTGGAGAAGGCCGGCGTCCCGGTGACGGTCTCCCGATACCCGGGGATGATCCACGAGTTCGTCCGCCACCCCTTCGACGACAGCGCAAAAGCCCGCCATGAGGCAGCACTCGCACTGGCGACGGCGTTCACCCGATGACAGCAGGCCGGGCCCCACCGAACCACCCTCCCGCCGTGTGCGAACATGGAAGTGGTGGGCAGGGATGACGCCCGCTTCCGGACGAGGTGCACCGTACCCGGTGGGACAAGACGACGCTTCGCAGGAGGCGTGCCGTCATGAACGAGCAGTTGGTGCAGATCCTCGGGTCGGTGCTGGTACTGATCCCCTTCGCGCTGGCCCAGGCCCGGCGGGTGGACCCGAGTTCACTCAGCTATCTGCTGCTGAACCTGCTGGGGTCGGGCCTGCTTGCAGTCGACGCCGCGGTGACGCGGCAGTGGGGGTTCCTGCTGCTGGAGGGCGTCTGGGCGGTGGTCTCCCTGGCCGCGCTCAGCCGCAGGCAGGCCGGCCGCCGAACGTCCCGAACCGCCGGCCACTGAGCGGTGCTGATGGTGGACCCGATGGCCTCCGTGCTCGCGAGAGGGTCTGCTCGCAGGTTCGGGGACTGTCAGGGCCGCGGTGACGGCGCGGCATTCGCCTGTCCGGCAGGTCCTGCGTGTGCCTGCGCGCCGATCCAGGCGGCGACGGCGGACATGTCCACGGGCACGCTGGTGTCCACGCGCAGCAGTGGCCCCACCGCGAGTGGTCGGGCCAGCTCGCGCCAGCTCTCCCACTCGGCGTCACCGGGGAGCTCCCCGTGGATGGGGTGCCGCGGCAGGCGCGCTGCGCACCGGTGCCGGGCCGTCTCCATCGGCACTTCGCACCAGACTTCCACCGGCAGCGCATGCCTGGCCGTGCTCAGGCCCTGCAGCACCAGGTCCCGGACATCCGCACGCCAGCTCGACTCCAGGACGGCTCCCGCCGGAGCGTGCGCCAGCAACGCCCACATGGTCTGGCTGGCGGCAGCCCCGACGGCGGAGTTCCACTGCCGCTGGGAGTACCCGATCGCATGGCTGCCCAGGATGTCCGCGTGCACTTCCTTGATCACGTCCTTGCTGAACAGCGGAAGCCCCAGCACCCGGGACAGCTCGGTGCTCAGGGTCGTCTTCCCCGCCCCCGGCAGCCCATTGACCAACACCGCCACGGCAGCACTCTCAACGACGGTCATCGAGTCCCCCTGTCTCACGGTCAGTGCTCCATCAGCCGGGTTGTCCGCAGGATCCGGGCGAGCGTCTGCTCGACCGTGTTCTCCGGGCCGATGACGGTCTCCAGCCCGGCGGGAAGGAGGTCGAGTTCGCGGTACCAGCTCCGCAGCAGATCCACGCCGATCTCGTCGGCGGACGGCTTGGTGTTGTGGCGCTCGACCGTCGTCTCGAACGGGGCGTGCAGGTAGAACCAGTGCTGGGGACCCGTGTGCGCGGCCCGCAGGTCGGTGAGCATCGGTCCGTAGCGGCCTGCGTCGAGGATGCCCTCAAGGACGGTGTGGAACCCGCGTCCGAGGGCGAACCCAGTGATCTCCCGGATCAGGTCGATGTTGTGGCCGCCGGGAACGTCCGGTTCCCGCAACAGCTCACGACGGACGACGTCCTGGTGCACCAGGGCCAGGTTCCGTCGCTCGTAGGCTGCCCGGATCCTCTTGGCGAGGGTCGTCTTCCCGACCGCGCTCGGCCCGCGCAGGACGATCAGGATCGGGTCGCCGGGTCGGTCATCCTGCGCCTTCTCGGGGGCCGCACGGGGTAGGGCGCTGGCAGTCACCGGGGGCTCCAGGGGTTCATCGACTTGTGAGGGATGTTCAGGTGCAGTTGGCTTCCCTCTGAGTTGGTGTCAGGCAGCCGGGGCGTCGGAGATGGCCTGCTTGAACTCGGGGCACTCGACCAGGGGGGAACGGGTGCAGACGGCGGCGTGGCGCAGACTGGCGCGCATCCGGGTGAGCCGGTCGATCTCGGCGTCCAACTGCTCGGCCTTGGCCGCCAAGTGCACGCGCAGTTCGGTGTCGTCGGGGGTCGCGGTCACGAACCGGGCGATCTCGGCGAGAGTGAAACCCGAGGCACGGGCACACGCGACCAGGGACAGACGCACCAGCACCTCGGACCCGAAAGTACGGCGCAGTCCGTTACGGCCCTCGGAGGCGATCAGCCCCCGCCGCTCGTAGTACCGCAACGCCGACGGTGCCAGCCCGGACCGTTCGGCCACCTCGGCGATATCCAGCAGGGCCATGAAACGCTCCTTGACTTGAACCTCGCTTCAAGTCGAAGCATAGACCCATGACGTCTGACACGAGTGCTGTCTGGCACGATCGTGGGCATGCTGCAGGTCTGCCTGAACGGGGCGCGGACCCCCGACGAGTGCTGCTCTCTTCCGGTGTCGCCCGACCAGCTGGCACGAGAGGCGGCCGCGGCGGTGGCCGCCGGCGCTGAAGACGTCCACCTCCATCCCAAAGGCGTCGACGGCGTCGACTCCTTGGAGCCCGAACCGGTGGCGCGGGCCGTCGCGGCGGTGCGCGCTGCCGTGCCGGCCGGGGTGAAGGTCGGGGTCACCACCGGGGCCTGGGCGGTGCCGGACCCCGAGCGCCGTGCGGCGCTCATCCGTTCCTGGACGGTCCTGCCCGACCACGCGTCGGTGAACTGGCACGAGGAAGGCGCCGAGGTGGTCGCGGAGGTACTGCTGGCGCGCGGCGTGGGGGTCGAGGCGGGGATCTATTCCAGCGGCGGCGCGGCCCACCGGTTCCGTGCCTCGGGGTTGTCGCATCGTGTGCTGCGCGTGCTCGCCGAGGTCACCGACACCGACCCGGTCACCGCGGCGGCCACGGCCGTATCGCTCATCGACCTTCTGGGGCCGGGGCTGCCGGTTCCGATCCTGCTGCATGGGGAGGACGGCGGAGCTTGGCCGGTGCTGCGAGTGGCGGCCCGGCTGGGCCTGGACACCCGGATCGGCCTGGAGGACACCCTGGTGCTGCCGGACGGCTCGACCCCGGAGGGCAATGCCGCTCTGGTACGGGCCGCGAAGACCGTCCTGCGCCCACGCGGAGCCTGAGCGCGGGCAGGGGCCAACCTGATCGTCCAGGGCGGCGCCCCACCCGCACCTCGCTGCGCGTTCACAGGTTCGCGCCGGAACCATCTACGACGTGAACTCGTCAGAATGGGGCAGGACCGGAACGGATCAAGCGCGACGGATGTGGGGCTGCGACATGGGGGAACCTCTACTCCCAGGGGATCCTCGGCAGTTGGGGGACTTCTATCTCGACGCCAGACTCGGCGCAGGTGGCCAGGGGGCTGTGTACGAGGGCTACGGCCCCGACGGCCGGCGCGTCGCCGTCAAGGTCCTGCACGACGTGGACCCCGCGAGCCGGGGGATGCTGCGCCGGGAACTGCGTGCCTGGCAGCGTGTCGAGCCGTTCTGCACGGCGCGGCTGCTGTACACCGACCTCGCCGGGCCGATCCCCTTCGTCGTCAGCGAGTACGTGGCCGGCCCCAATCTTCGGCAGGCGATCCGCGCCGCCGGACCGCACGCACCGCAGGAGCTGCGACGGCTGGCCGTCGGCATGGCGGCGGCGCTGGTGGCCGTCCACCGCGCAGGGGTGGTGCACCGGGATCTGAAGCCCGAGAACATCCTGCTCGGCCCCGACGGCCCACGTGTGATCGACTTCGGTATCGCCCGCGTCGTGGAGGGCACGGCCACCTCCGGCCTGCCCATGGGCACCCTGCGCTACATGCCGCCCGAGCGGTACCGGGGGGCGCCCGGGGACGGCAAGGTCGACGTGTGGGGCTGGGGCGCGCTCGTGCTGTTCGCCGCGACGGGCCAGGACGCCTTCGGCGGCGAGAACATGGCGGAGATCGCCTACCGGGTCGCCACTCACCGGCCCGACGTCTCCGGCCTCGACGAACCGCTCCGCTCGCTGGTCCGGGCCGCGCTCTCGCAGGAGCCGGACCAGCGGCCCAGCGCCGAGCAGTTGCTGCTGACCCTGGTCGGCCGCGCGGACCTGGCCTCGGCGGTCCGGGAGGCCGGCGCGGGCGGCTCGTTCAAGGACACTCCGGGCGATTCCGTCGGCCCCTCCCGCGGCGAGGTCGCGGAAGCCGTCTTCTCCAGACTGAACGCCGTCGCCCAGGACGCCGTCCCCGGTGTGATGCTGCGTCTGGTCGCAGCCGGGGAGCGCGCCGAGGACACCCTGCGTTCGGCGCACCGGAACGAGTTCTCCGACGGCCGGACCCCCGAGCACGTCCTGGACTGGGTGCTGCGCGCCTTTACCGACGCCGGGATCCTGGTCTGGCAGGGCTACACCGCCACGCTCTCCTCCGCTGCCCTGCTGCGGTCCTGGCCGCGTCTGCACGACTGGGTGGAAGCCGAGCGTTCGGGCCTGAGCACCCATCAGCGACTGGCGGAGGGGGCCAGGACCTGGGCGGAGCACGGCCGCCGCAGGAACGACCTGGTGCAGGGGAGCACGCTGGACCGCATGCGCGACTGGGCCGCGACCGGGCGCCGCCACCTCGCTCTGAACCTGGCGGAGCAGGCCTTCCTCGAGGCCGCGTCGGAGCTGGGCCGCCGGCGCGGTCGGCTGCGCATGCTGGTCAGTGCCGTCCTCGCCTTTCTGCTGGTCGTCGCGGTCGCCGGCGCGGCGGTCGCGTTCGACCAGTGGCGGACCGCCGTCGCCCAGCGCGACCAGGCCGCCTCCGCGCAGGTGGCCGGCCTCGCGCTGTCGCTGCGCGTCACCGACCCCCAGCTCGCCCGGCGCCTGGCGGTCGCCGCCGAGCAGTTGGGCGGGACACCGCAGGCCTGGTCGGCCCTGCTCGCCGTGCGTTACGAACTGGAGCACGACGCCTTCAAGTTGGAGGCGCCGACGATCGCCGGCGCGGACGACCTCGACGGCGCCGGGCAGACGTTCGCCGCGGCCGAAGGCGACCGCGTGGACTTCTGGGACGTCCGGACCCGCGCCAGGATCAGCAGCTACACCACACCCGCGAAGGTCCGGAACGTCATCCTGTCCGCCGACGGCACAGTGGCCGCCGTGGTCAGCGACGACGGCTTGGTCCGATTCATCCGGGTGGCCGCCGTCAGAAGCGGCGCCACGGCTGAGGTCGCGCCCGCGCTGAGCATCACGAAGAGCGCGGAAGGGGACTGGCCCTGGCTGATGCTCAGCCCGCACGGCAACTTCCTGGTCATCGAGCCGAATGACCCCAAAACCACGATGACCGTACGGAACATCCACACCGCACGCACTGTCGCGAGCCTCCCTGCCGGTGCCACGATTCCCATCTCGGAGACATCGTTCTCGCCGGACGAGCGCGTCCTCTCGCTGCCGGTCCCGAGCGGCGGTCAACCGTTCACCTGGATCGACCTCCTCGCCAACAGGCGCCTCCCCGTACCCGACATGAACCTCCAGGCGGCTAGCTCAACCGGTGCGGTGGCGTTCAGTCCTGACGGCAAGTCAGCAGCTGTGGCCACCCTCGGCAACACCGTCAGCCTCTTCACCCGGACCCGGGACGGCGCTTCCGGCACCCTCACCGGCGCCGACCAGTACTCGCCCTACCCGCTCTCCTTCAGCCACAACAGCCGGTTCCTGACGCAGGGTGGAACGGTCTGGAACACCGATCCCACCACGCCGAAACTCGATCCGGTCCTGACCTACACCACCAACCAGAACGACTGCTACACCGGCACGTTCTTCCGCTTCGCAGCCGACGACAGGACGTTGGAGTGCGTGGGACTCGACGGATTCGTCCGGTCCCTCGATGTCAGCGCCGCCACCGGACAACCCGTCTGGGACGTCGACAACGACGTCGACCAGGCCGCGGTGAGCCCGGACCGCTCCACCTTTGCGCTCCTGCACCAGAACAGGCTGGAGATCTGGTCGGCACAGTCGCGGACCAGACGTTTCAGCGTGGAGACGCTGGCGCAGACCGCTACCACCTCCACGACGCCGGACCAGATCCAACTCAGCCGGGACGGCCGGCTGGTGGCGGTGCTGCGCGGCACCACCGTCGAGGTCTGGGACCCGTCCAAGAAGGGGGGCGCGCTCCTCGGCACCTTCCCGCTCCTCGCCCCGGCCCGACGCAGCAGGGCGGTGACGTCACTCGCCTTCTCCCCCGACGGCAACTCACTCGCGGCCTTCGTCACGATGAAGGACGGGACCGACACACTCACCTTCTGGAACCTGCGCACGATGAAGCAGATCCGCTCGATGAGCGCACACCTCGGCTATCCCGACTACCCGGGTTCGCTGCTCTTCGCCCCCGACGGTCGATCCGTCATCGCGCCCGCATTCGGGAGGATCTCCTTCCCCTCCGGGCAGACCCTTCTCCCCGGCTCCCCGGACACGCACTTCGACGCGCTCAGCGACGACGGAACGACCCTCTACACCTTTCCGCGCGCCTCCCGGCCGTCCCTGCAGACCTGGAATGCGACGACCCTGCGTCCGCAGGGGAACGAGCTGTACACAGGAACGGTGAGCGAGCCTTCGTTCGATCCGGCCGGGGACACCGCCGTCTCCCCCGACGGCCGCCTGCTGGCCGCGGTGCAGCAGCAGGGAACCGACTTCCAGTTCGCCGTCTGGGACACCAGCAACCGGTCCCAGCTGGGAGTGGCGCTCACCGGACCCACCGGCGACGTCGAAGCCGTCGCCTTCTCCCCGGACGGCTCGGCGCTGAACGCCGTGGACAAGTACGGCAGATTCTTCAGCTACCCGCTCGCCCCGGCCGCCCTCGCCCACTCGCTCTGCACCGAGGCCGGCCCGCTGACCAAGGCCGAATGGAAGACCTACATCCCCGACGTCCCCTACCGCCACGACTGCTGACGCTTGCCGACTCCCGTGCGACCGCGGAAGCCGCGGACCCCTCCTCGAGGTGTCCCTCGACGATGTGACGCTTTCCGGCACCGGAGCCAAGAAGAGATGTAAGGCAGTACTCGTTCGTCGCAAGGAGCGTCCGTGCCCACGGAGCACCCGCCAGCCCCACCCGTGCGAGACCCGTCCGGGTTCGCCGAGTTCTACCGGCAGAACTTCGACACGATCCTCGGCTTCGTCACCCGGCGCACCGACAGCGTCCACCTGGCCGCCGATCTGACCGCCGACATCTTTCTGACCGCGCTGGAACAGGCCGACAGCTACGACGCCCGGCGGGGTGTGCCCGCCGCCTGGCTGTACGGCATCGCCCGCAACGTCCTGGCGGCGCATTTCCGCGGCAGCGCCCGGGAGCAGCAGGCCGTCTCCAGGATCGCCGGCCACCGAATGCTGGTCGAGCAGGACATCGCCGCGATCGAGGCGCGCATCGACGCGGCCCGCACCGCCCGGCAGCTGGCCGGCCGGCACGCCGCCCTGTCCGAATCGCTGCGCGCGGTACTGGACCTGGTGGCCGTCGACGGGCTGTCCACCAGGGAGGCCGCCCAGGTGCTGGGCATCAGCACCGCCACCGCCCGGATGCGCCTGCACCGGGCCCGCAAGGCGCTGCGGAGCGCCACCCCGCCGGCCGACCCGTCGTCCCTGAGCACCCTCCTGGAGACCGCCTCGTGAACGCTCCCACGTACGCTCCCGTCAACTTCCAGCAGCAGCTCGGCGACGAGCTGACCGCCCGCGCCGCGGCCCTGCCCGCGCATGCCCCGGCCACCGTACGGCCGCGGCACACCCGGCGCATCGCGGCCACCTCGCTCGGGCTGGCCGCCGCCGTGACCGCGGTCGTCGTGGGCACCCACACCGCCGGCGGCCCCGCTGCGCCGACCCAGGCGGCGCCGGCCACCTCCCCGGCCGTGGGCAGCAGCCCGACGGCGGGGCTCGCCGACGTCGGCTACACGGTGACGGTCCGTCCCGGCGACATCGTCGCCCTCAGGATCATCGGCACCCAGCTGTCCGGACTCCAGGCGGCGCTGCGACGAGCGGGCCTGCCCGCTGTCGTGCTGTCCCCGTCGGCCTCGTGCCACACCAAGGTCACCCCGGTCGACACCGGCAGCCTCGGTGCGGTGATGTCGCTGGATCCGGAGGACGGCCGGGTCGCGCTGCTCGACCCCGGCGCGATTCCGCACGGGGACACCCTGCTGGTCGTCGACGAGTCCCCAGCAAACGCCGTCCACGGGTCGGTGGGGAGCCTGGCCTACCTGCTGACCGAGCAGGCGCCGACCTGCTTCCCCACGTCGCAGGTCGACATCGGCGAAGGCTGATCCCACCGGTCGGCGGGGTGGCCCGGGCCACCCCGCCATGCCGGCCCAAGAGACCGGGCGTCCCGTTGCGGGCCGCCCGGACGGTAATGGGGAGCCCCGGCGCCGCGTCAGGACTTTTCGGCGAGGACCGGGGCAAGCATCCGGTTCAGCTCGGAGGCGCTGACGGCCTTGAGGGCTCGGGCGGCTATGCGGCCCTGGCGGTCGAGGACGAAGGTGTCGGGGATGAACTGGGGATCCAGCGCGCCCCGAGGGAAGCTCAGCAGCAGGGAGCCGGAGGGGTCGTACAGGTTGGGGTAGGCGATGCCGTGGTCGGCGACGAAGGCCTTCGGTTGGGCGGTCTGCGGGTCGCGGGTGTCGACGCCGACGAACTGGACCCCCTGGGCTGCGTCGGCGCCGGCCGCGGCAGCCAGGCCGTCGGCCTCGGCACGGCAGGCGGAGCACCAGGAGCCCCAGATGTTGAGGATCACGACCTTGCCGCGGTAGCCGGTGAGGTCGAACTTCTTTCCGTCCAGGGTGGTACCGGAGAGGTCCAACGGGGTTCCGCGGTCCTTGACCGCGGTGATGAGGCCGGTGCCCGGCAGCACCCTGCTGCCGGCATTGTCGCCGGCCCCGCCGGACCCCGTGCTCGTGGAGCAGCCGGCAACGGTGAGGGCGGTGGCCAGGGCGGTGGCGGCTACCACCCGGTGCCTGGTGCGGGGACGCGAGTTCGATTGCGGACGCATACGCAGGAGTCTCGCAGGTGGTTGAGAGGGAGCTGTGGCGGCCCTGCTGACGAACCGACAGGGAGCGGGTAAAGGTTCCGGACGCGGCGTCAGAGCCGTGTCGCGGTCCGGACGAGGTCGGCGACGGCCCGGGAGCGGCTGTGCGCCGGCCAGGCGATGACGGTGGTGACCTGCGGCGCGTCCAGCACCGGCACGGCGGCTAGGTCGCTGTGCAGTTGGGCCCGGCAGGACTCCGGTGAGACCGCGCAGGCCCGTCCGAGCGCGACCAGTTGCAACAGCTGCGCGTGGTCGCGGACCTGCGGGCCGGGGCCGGGCGGGTAGCTGCCGTCGGGGGCGGGCCAGCGCGGCAGGGGCAGGCCCGGCAGTCCGGTGACGTCGGCCAGGTGCACATGGGACCGGGTGGTGAGCGGATGCCCGGCCGGCAGCACCACCACCTGGCCCTCCGTGCCGAGCTCCTCGGTGTGGAACCCGGCGGTGGAGTCGAACGGCCGGTGCAGCAGCGCCACGTCGGCCCGGCCCTCGCGCAGTAGCCGGGCCTGTTCGGCCGGGCCGCACAGGATGACGTCGACCGGGACCGCGCCGGGTTCGGCGGCGTAGGCGTCGAGCAGTTTCGCCAGCAGTTCGCTGGACGCGTTGGCCTTGGTGACCAGGACCAGCCCGGGACGGCCGGTCGCGGCAAGGGCGGCGCGCCGGGTCCGGCGCTCGGCGGCGTCGACCGCGTCCAGGGCGGCGCGGGCCTCGACCAGCAGCACCGAGCCGGCCTCGGTCAGCGCGACGGTGCGGCTGGTCCGGTCCAGCAGCGCCACCCCGAGCCGGCGTTCGAGCTGCTGGATCGCCCGCGACAGCGGCGGCTGGGCGATCCCGAGCCGCTGCGCGGCGCGCCCGAAGTGCAGCTCCTCAGCGACGGCGACGAAGTAGCGCAGTTCCCGGGTCTCCATACAGCCACCGTACTGCGGATCAATACCCGGCAGGTATCGCCGACCACCCGATCGGTGTTGGACCCCGGCCCGGACCCGGCGGCAGCATGGTCGTCATGAGCGAACGAACAATCGCGCTGGTCACCGGCGCGAACAAGGGAATCGGCTACGAGATCGCCGCGGGCCTGGGTGCCCTCGGCTGGCGCGTCGGCGTCGGCGCCCGCGACGACCGGCGCCGCGAGGCCGCCGTGGAGAAACTGCGCGCGGCCGGCGTCGACGCGTTCGGTGTACCGCTGGACGTGAGCGACGACGCGAGCGCGACCGCCGCAGCGCGGCTGATCGAGGACCGGGCCGGACGCCTCGACGTGCTGGTCAACAACGCCGCCATCACCGGCGGGATGCCGCAGCAGCCCACCCAGGTCGAGCCCGCCACCATCCGCACGGTCATGGAGACCAACGTGATCGGTGTCATCCGGGTCACCAACGCCATGCTGCCGCTGCTGCGCCGCTCCGCCTCGCCGAGGATCGTGAACATGTCCAGCACCGTCGGCTCGCTGACCCGGCAGGCGGGAACCACCGCCGAGCAGACGGCCGGCCCGGTGGCGGTGGCGTACGCGCCGTCGAAGACGTTCCTGAACGCTGTCACCCTCCAGTACGCCCGGGAGCTGAGCGGTACCAACATCCTGATCAACCTCGCCTGCCCCGGCTACGTGGCCACCGACCTCAACGGCTTCCGCGGTGTGCGCACCCCCGAGCAGGGCGCAGCGATCGCCGTCAAGCTCGCGACCCTGCCCGACGACGGCCCCACCGGCCAGTTCTTCGACGACGCGGGCACAGTGCCCTGGTGATGCCTCGGAGCGCCCGGACCGACCGTCAGGACCGGTCGGCATCACCGGACGCGTCGTCGCCTTCAGGAGTCCAGGGAGGCCCAGAGTCCGGCCGCCGCGCTGGAGGCGACGAGGCGGTTGGGGTCGCTGGGGGCGGCGGCCACCGGCATGGTGACGGTGGTGACGTCACCCGTCTTGATCTTGTCCAGCCCGACCGCGAAGTTCACCAGCTTCGACACCGACCCCAGCTTGGTGTCCACCGTCAGGCTCTTGGTGGCCGTCTCCACCAGGGAGTAGAGCTCAGTGGGGTCACTGAACGCGTCCAGGCCACGGATCTTCTTCAGCAGCTGCTTCACCAACTGCTGCTGCAGCTTGATCCGCCCGAGGTCGCTGCCGTCCCCGATGCCGTGCCGGGTGCGGGCGAAGGCGACCGCCTGGGTGCCGTCGAGGACGTGGGTGCCCTTGCTGAGCTTGAGGTGGCTGTAGCTGTCGTCGATGTCCTGACTCACCGTCACCGTCACCCCGCCCAGTGCGTCGACCAGCTTGGCCAGACCGGAGAAGTCCACCTCGATGTAGTGGTTGATCTTCAGGCCGGTCAGGTGCTGCACCGTCTTGATGGCGCAGACCGGTCCGCCCACGGCGTACGCGGTGTTGAACATCACCCCGGACACCGGGTACGTGGTCGCGCCCGACGCGGTGGTGCAGGACGGGCGGTAGACCAGGGTGTCGCGCGGGATGCTGACGATCGTGGCCTTGGTGTGCGAGGCGTTGACATGGACCACCATCGCGGTGTCCGAGCGTGCGCCGGAGGCGGCGTGGTCGTGCACCACGGAGGAGTTGCTGCCCGAGCGGGTGTCGGAACCGAGCACCAGGATGTTCATCGAGCCCGTGGCGGCCGTGGTCCCGGGCATGGTCGGGCTTGCCGAGGCCGAGGCGGAGGGGGTCTCGGAGGCGCCGTCGTCCAGTGCGGAGGAGATGTCCACGGTCTTGATGTTGTGGTCCAGGCGCCAGTACTCGTAGGCGGTCGCGCTGCCCACGGCGAGCAACACCGCGGAGAATCCGGCAATCACTGTTTTGAGTGTGCGGCGGCTGTGCCTGCGCGCTCGCAGCTCAGGGTCGGGCTGGGAGCTGTCTCCGTCAGACACCTGTGTCGTCCGTCCGTTACGGGGGTGTTGGGGGACGAACGTACGTGCGGCGTGCCCGCGAGCGACATGATTCCCGGCGCCTTCACTACGAGATCACATGATTGACAGCGTCCCCTAACACGGCCACGCCACAGGGAAATCGCATGCGATCTTCAGGCAGTGGTGGATACCGTGCCGGCCATGGACGTGACGTTCACCAAGGTGCCGGGGCGCCGTTATCGGATGACTGTCATTCGGGAACGAGGCCCGGAGTTGGCGCCGCGGCAGGGGCCGGGCTATGACGACTACCTGCCGCATGACGCCGTGCACTTCCTCGTCGAGGCCGAGGCGGGACTGCCCGGCGGTGTCTTCGGCCGGATCGCAGCAGGGCAGAGCAACATCTTCTGGGCGACCGATCCTGTCGTCCGGAAGCGTCAGGCGCGTCAGGAAGCGAAGCGGCGGCCGGGCAGGGCCGAGCGTGCCGACATGGCCCGGTCCGAGACGCTGGCCTCCCTGTGCGAGCCGTTGTGGCAGTTCCGAACGGGCCGGCGCTCGGAACTGCCGGACTGGTTCTCCTCCATGGAGCCGGGTGTCACGGAGTCGCAGCTCGTCGAGCGCATCCTGGCCCGTCTGGACGACTTCGCCGCGCGCTGGCACCCGCTGCCGGCAGGCGGCAGCGTCACCCTGTCGTGGCCGCTACGCGCTCGTCGCTGACAAGACGCCCGCTGCTTGGTGCCATCTGCATCCGATCCCAAGAGGCGCCTTGCCTTGCCTATCGAAAATCGATAGATTTCCATCGCAACTCGATGGGAGGGCGGCTCATGGGAAAGCTGACGGTGCACGCGCTGCGTGCCGTGCTCGGGCTGGTGCTGACCGGCACCGTGTTCGTGCAGGCAATGATGGTGCTGGCGATGGCCACCAAACCGGACGGCGGGTCGTTCACGATGACCGGGCTACGGGTGACCACGATCCTGGGCATGGTGTCCGCCCAGCTCGCCCTGGTCTGCGTGTGGCGGCTGGTGACCATGGTGCGACGCGGAACCGTGTTCTCCCCCGCCGCCTTCCGCTACGTGGACGTCGTGATCGGCGCGATCGTGGCGGCTGCCCTGGTGTGGTTCGCGGTCACCATCCTCAATGCGCCGGGCCAGCGGGACGACCCCGGCGTCTCCCTCATCATGGGCGGGGTCGGCGTGGCCATCCTGGGAGTCGCGCTCATCGTGCTCGTACTGCGGATGCTGCTCGCCCAGGCCGTCGCGCGCGACGGCGAAGCCGCGCAGCTGCGGGCCGAGTTGGACGAGGTGATCTGATGCCGATCGCCGTCGACATCGACGTGATGCTGGCCAAGCGGAAGATGTCGGTGGGCGAGCTCGCGGACCGGGTCGGGATCACCCCCGCCAACCTGGCGGTCCTCAAGAACGGCCGCGCCAAGGCGGTGCGCTTCGCGACCCTCGCCGCACTCTGCGAGGTGCTCGAATGCCAACCGGGCGACCTGCTGCGCTGGGAGGCCGAGCACAGCACGGACGAATGACCCGACCGGGGCTGTGCTTCACGCTTCCCGCCGCATGGTGATGCCGGAGGCGTGAACTGCTGCGACTGACCGACGTCCAGTTAGTCAGGAATATTTACTATGCTGGCCATGCGAACCGCCGCACGCACGGCGTCGCACCCGCGTCGGTGCCACCGGGCCGGTAACGATCCGGCCCGTCACCGTTGGCATAGGGTGTGGAATTCGTGGGATCAGGTGGGCGACGAGGCCGAGGGTGGCATGGACGACGAACAGCGGGTTGACCTAGGGGTGTCGTTGTTCATCCCGTACCGGTACACCGAGGACCGGATTTTCCGGGCCCTCCAGGATGCGGGGTTCGACGACTGGACCCTCGCGCAGTGCCGGGTGTTCCAACGCATCTCCCCGGACGGTTCGCGCCTCACGGACCTCGCCGATCAGGCGCAGATGAGCAAGCAGAGCGCCGGCGTGCTGGTCGACCAGCTGGAACGCCTGGGCTATGTCCGCCGCGCCCCCGACCCCGCGGACGGCCGCGCCAGGCTGATCGTGATCGAGCAGCGCGGCCGACGGGCGGTCGGGATCGCCGCAGCGACACTCGACGAGATCTACGCGGAGTGGAAGGCCTACCTGGGCACTCGCAACTTCACACTGCTGCACCAGATCCTGGATCAACTCCGCGAGATCACCGACCCCTACGCGCGGTAGGCCCGAGCAGGGCCCGACTCCACCTTGACATCGTCAGGATCATTGACTAACTTAGTCAATGATCCTGACGATGTTCTGCTATGGACGGGTGGTTGCCACGATGCACGGTGCCCGGACGAGTCGGACCCGTCACCACACGGCCCGCCGCCAACGGCTGAGCCCCGATGCGCTCCGTCCCACCAGGGGCGGCTGCCGCACGCAGACCCGCGCTACGACCTCACCGATGCCCGGAACGCTCTCGCCGCGCCCCGCGGCGTCCTGACACCACACCTCTGCTGAGGCCCCTCGGCCTCGACCGCGCCGGCCCGTCAGCGAATCCCACTGGCCACCCCGCTGCGGGACACCGGCGATCTCCAGTCACGCGTCATGCACACACCGCACCCCTACGAACGGAATCAACATGTCCACCGTCATCACCGGAGCATCCGGTCACCTCGGCCGCCTCGTCGTGGACCAACTCCTCGCTGCCGGAACGCCGTCGGCGCAGATCGTGGCCACCGGCCGCGATGTCGGCAGACTCGCCGACCTCGCCCGCACCGGAGTCTCGGTGCGGCGCGCGGACTTCGCCGACCCGACCACTCTCGACGAGGCGTTCGCAGGTGCCGAAGCGATGGTGCTGGTCTCGACGACAACGGTCGGGCAGCGGTTCGACAACCACCGCAACGCCATCGACGCGGCGCGCCGAGCGGGCGTGTCCCGGATCGTGTACACCAGCATCGTCAACGCCTCGACCGCGGAGATGGCACTCGCCGACGAACACCGCCGCACCGAGGACTACCTGCGCGACAGCGGCTCGGCGTTCGTCATCCTGCGCAACGGGTGGTACCTGGAGAACTACACCGACCAGCTCCCGATGATCACCAAGTACCGCGCCTTGCTGGGCAGCGCCAAGGACGGCCTCGTCAGCGCAGCCGGCCGACGCGACTACGCAGCCGCCGCCGCGGCGGTGCTGACCCAGGACGGGCACCTCGGAGCGACCTACGAGCTCGGCGGAACACCGTTCACCCTGACCGAGCTCGCCGCCACCATCAGCGACGTCCTCGGCACCCACGTCGCCTACCGGGACATGCCGGTGGCCGACTACACCGCCACCCTGACCGCTGCCGGGCTGCCTCCGGAGATGGCCGCCGCCGTCGCCGACGCCGACGCCGGCCTGGCCCGCGGAGAGCTGTTCACCGCCGCCGACGACCTGGTCAAGCTCATCGGACGACCGGCAACCACCGCGCACGAAGCCGTCCAGTCCGCGGCCGCCACCATCGATGAGTCGCGGTGAGCGCCCCGGGGCCCGGCGTCGACACCCACGAGATGGTCCTGATCCACCGCGTCATCCGGCGCGAGTTCGGACAGCTCCCCCGACTGTTCCGCTCCGCGGCCGACGACCCGGCGCGATCCAAGGTCATCGGAGCGCACGCCCGCGAGATGCTGCACTTCCTGCACACCCACCACACCGGCGAGGACGAACTGCTCTTTCCCCTGCTGCGCGAAAGGGCTGCGCTCGACCCGGAACTGATGGACCGGATGGACGCGCAGCACGCACAGGTCGACGCCGCCGTCACCGCCGTCGGCGCGGAGCTGCCGGGGTGGACGGCGAGCGCTGACGCCGCCGCCGGCGAGCGGATGGCAGCCCTCGTCGAAGCCGCGATACCGACACTGATCGATCACCTGTCCGAGGAGGAGCAGCGGATTCTCCCGATCGTCTCGGCCACGCTGACGCAGAGCGAATGGGACGCGCTCGGCAAGCACGGCATGAGCGCGATTCCGCTCACGCGGCGGCTGGTCATCCTCGGCCACATCACCGAGGAGGCCGACGACGCAGAACGGCAGAGGTTCCTGCAGGTCGTACCGGCCCCGGCACGCCTGGCCTACCGGCTGATCGGCCACCGCCAGTTCACCCGCGAAACCACCGCGATCCGCGGCTGACCCGTCCCGCGATACAGGGCCGACGACCTCGTGCTGCCGTTCCCCGCCCGTCGGACCGGGAACGGCAGCACGAGGGATGCACCCGCCTGGAGCGGACCGGCGCGGAGGCGTCAGCCGCCGAGGATGCCGCCCCTGTGGAACTGGTCGACCGAGGCGTTGCTGCAGGAGTTCTTGTTGCCCCACACCCCGGCGACACCGGTGGGGTTGGCGACCGCGCAGCGCAGGTCGACGTCGACGAACGGGGCGCCGTTGTTGTTGATCACGCCGTCCTGCGAGCCGGCGAGAGTGTCGCCGAAGTGGTTGCCGTACGTGCCCTCGCCCGCGGTCGTGTTCCCGCCGTCCATCTGGTAGGAGCCGATCGCCTGCTGGGCCGCGCCGGTGCTGTCGCCCGCCGGGGGGCAGTCGGTCGCGCTGGCGGGGGCGGCGACGGCCACGGCCGCGGACATGGCGAGGGCGGTGCCCGCCAGAATCTTCGTGATCATGCTTCGTCCCTGAGTTCCGGTGCGGCCGTCCCTACTGGTCGCCGCTGTGCCCGGCCCAACGACGACGGTTTCGCGGGGTGACTGACAGTCACCTGCCTGGCCCACATGTTCGACCATCGGATGCAGTGTCGCTATGCCAATCGGTGCAAATAGGACAACTTGCCAACAAAAGGATCGTTGGTTGCTGCGAACGCCCTTCCGAAACCGGTCGGGCTCGGCAGACGAACTCCACAGAGGGAATTCCAGATGATCAAGAAGGTTCTCGCCGGCACCGCCCTGGCGGTCTCCGCGACCGTCGCGGCCACCGGCCCCGCGTTCGCAACCACCGGCATGGGCGCGGAGACCCACGAGAGCGCGGCGCAGGCCATCAGCTCGTACCGGATGAGCGGCGACACCGCAGGTGGCGAGGGCACCTACGGCAACCACTTCGGCGACACCCTGGTGGGCTCGCAGGACGGCGTGATCAACAACAATGGCGCCCCGTTCGTCTTCGTCGACCTGCGCTGCGCGGTCCCCAACGCCACCGGCGTGGGAGCCACGTTCGGCAACAAGAACTCCTGCAACGAGGCCCCGGTCGACCAGTTCCAGAAGGGCGGCATCCTGGGCGGCTGAACCGCCCGGACCCGCCGACGGGCCTGTCCGACACCAACGGTCGGACAGGCCGCAGGGCGCGCCGGCAACCGATGCGAGCGGGCCCGCTCACTCCCCCGTTACGGTTGCTGTCAGCTCCGTCATCGACTCCCGGACGGTCTGCGTCAGTTTCCCCTCGGCCGAAGCGGCGATCCAGCGGGCGAAGGCGACCCGGAACGCGGCCATGCCCGCTTCGGCGGCCAGGCGCGCGGGCCAGGCCCCGACTCCGCGCCCGTTCAGCGCCGCGGCCATGTCCCCGACCAGCCCGGCGAGTTTGGCCAGCTCGCGTTCCTGCAGCTCGGGATGGGCGTCGATGACGGCCTGACGCATCCTCACGTCGTCGGGCCGCTCCTGGATCAGCTCGGCCCCCGCCTCGATCCCGAACGAGACAGCCGCGAACGGGGCCAGTTCGGGCGGCGCCTCGGTGATCGCGCGGACCACCACGTCCCGCAGCGGGTCCGCCCCGGCGAACAGTACGTCGCGCTTGTCGGCGTAGTGGCGGAAGAAGGTGCGTTTCGTCAGGCCGGCGCGTTCGGCGATGTCCGCGATCGTGGTCTGGTCGAAGCCGCGCTCCACGTACAGCTCCATCGCGGCCCGCCCCAGGCGGCCTCGCGCGTTCGGCTCCCAACGTCCCATGCGCCCATCATATGGACATCCCCTTCTCCCTGATGGGAGGAGGATTCCTGGCTCACGCCGCCTCCGGGGAGTGCCCGCTACGTCGTGGTGCAGCCGGTGGGTTCGCCGGACAGCAGCGTCGTCCTGATCGCCCTCGCCGCTGTGTTGCCCTGCCCGATGGTGGCGTAGGCGAGGCCGAGAACGGAGCGGGCGGGCATCTTGGACGGGTCGATCGTGATGACCGCATCGTTGCCGTCCTGGCGCGGACTGCTGATGACGTCTCCCGGATGGAGTACCTGCGCTCCCGTCCAGGTGCAGGCCGCGTGCGGCGATACCGGAGTGCCCGCGGGCAGCGTGGTGTTGTGGAACGCCGTGGGTACACCGGCCTTGGCGAGCAGAGCCTGCAGCTCGGACTCGTCGAACAGCTGGTGCAGGGTCACGGTGACCTCGCCGGTCTTCGCGTCCGTGTGGACCGAGAATCCGGCCTCGTCCACGTTCACGACCGCGCCGTCGGCGGTCAGGGACTGCCCGGATCCCGCACCAGCCGTGCTGCCCGCCCCATTCGGTCCGGTCAACGCGACGACCAGGCTCACCGAAGCAGCGGCGACACCCAGGGCTCCGAGGGCGGGCATGGCGCGCCTGCGGCGCCGCAACGCCCGGCCGCGGGCCAGGACGTCCTGGACCTCACGTCCACGGCGGCCCTCGTCGAAGGCGGAGCCCACCAGGCCGATCAGGGCGGCTTCGGAGACGCCGCCGTCGTGCTCTTCGAACTCTTCGATCATTTCGCCGGCTCCTGCCGTGTAGTGGGGGCGAGCGCGGTGCCTAGCGCGGCGAGCGCCCTGGAAAGGTGGGTCATGACCGTGCCGGGCGTGACCCCGAGGACACGGGCCGTGGTCCTGGTGTCGAGGTCGAGGAAGATCCGCAGAACGACGACTTCTCGTTGGCGGCCGGACAAGGTCTTGAGCGCCTGCATGACGTGCCGATCGACCTGGAGGTGTTCCGGCGAGCGGTCCTCGGCATCGTGCGAGGGGTCCCACGCCACCTCCCGGCGACGCCGCCGCCACCAGGAGACGTGCGTGTTGAGCGCGGTCCGTACCACCCACGCGCGCGGCGCCGGGTGCCCGCGGACCTTGCGCCAGGAGGCGTAGGCCCGGGCGAACGCCTCCGCTGTCACGTCCTCGGCCAGCGACCACTCGCCCACCACCGCATAGACCGCGCGCAGGCAGTCGGCCCTGGCCTGCTCGTAGAACGCCGCGAAATCCTCGTCCTCTGGTTTCTCGTCCACACCCCTACTACGCATCAGCGGCAGTATCCATTGACGGCATTCACCGACAGTACGGGCCCGTTCCGTGATGACACTTGGTGTCATCACGGGTAGAGTGATGACACCAAGTGTCATCGATGCTCTTCGGAGGTTCCTCCCATGCATGTCTTTGTCACCGGTGCTTCCGGCCACCTGGGCTCCGCGGTCGTCCCGGAACTGCTCGCCGCCGGCCACCGGGTGGTCGGCCTGGCCCGCTCCGACTCCTCGGCCGCCGCGGTCGCCGCACTCGGCGCCGAGGTCCGCCGCGGTGACCTGGACGACCTCGACGGTCTGCGCGAGGCCGCCACGGCCGCGGACGGCGTCATCCACCTCGCCTTCAAGCACGAGGCGATGCGCACCGGCGCCTTCGCCGAGGCCGTGGAGGCCGACCGGATCGCCGTGGAGGCCATCAGCGACGCACTGGCCCGCTCCGGTACCGGCAAGCCCCTGGTCATCGCCTCGGGCACGCTGATGCTCGCCCTCGGCGGCATCAGCGGACGGCCCGGCACCGAGGCCGACGCCCTTCCGGGCGGCCCCCGGACAGACACCGAGAACGCGGTGATCGCGATGGCCGAGCGCGGAGTGCGCTCCTCGGCCGTGCGGCTGCCCCCGCTGGTCCACAGCGACCTCGACCACCACGGCTTCACCCCCTCCCTGATCGGCTTCGCCCGCGCCAACGGCTACTCCGGCTACCCCGGCGACGGCGACAACCGCTGGCCCGCCGGCCACACCCTGGACATCGCCCGACTGTTCCGGCTCGCCCTGGAGCAGGCCCCGGCCGGCTCCAGGCTGCACGCCGTCGCCGACGAGGGCGTGCCGACCCGACAGATCGCCGAGGCCATCGCCCGCAACCTGGACCTCCCCGCGAAGGCCGTCCCGGCCGAGGAGGTACCCGCCTACTTCCAGTTCATGGCCGCCTTCATCGGCCTGGACAACCTCACCTCCGCCGCCCGCACCCGCGAACTGCTCGGCTGGGAGCCGACCCACCCCGACCTGATCACCGACATCGACGCGGGCCACTACTTCGCCCCCGAAGGCGACCGGCAGGCCTGATCCACACACCCGTCCCCCGGCCCTGCTCCGCCACCCTGCTGAATCCGCGGCGCATCCGGGGGACACCCTCCCCTCCGGCACCAGGCCGGTGCCGGCGCCGGGTACGTTGCGCCGGGAGCCGATCGAAGGAGGCGGAGCATGGACCGGACCGTGATCGCGGGACTCGCTGACCTGCGCGAGGACCTGGCCGCGTTCTACCGGGACCTGCACCAGCACCCGGAGCTGTCGCTGCAGGAGACCCGGACGGCCGGCCTGCTCGCCCAGCGTCTGCGCGAGGCCGGCGTCGACGAGGTCGCCGAGCAGGTCGGCACCACCGGTGTGGTCGGCGTGGTGCGCAACGGGGACGGCCCGGTGGTGATGCTGCGCGCCGACTTCGACGCGCTGCCGGTGGAGGAGAAGACCGGCCTGCCCTACGCCAGCCGGGCGCGCGGGACGGACCCCGACGGCCGCGACGTCCCGGTGATGCACGCCTGCGGGCACGACATGCACGCCGCCTGTCTGATCGGCGCCGCAACCCTGCTGGCCGGGGCGCGCGAGTCCTGGCGCGGCACGCTGCTGGTGGTCTTCCAGCCCGCCGAGGAACTCGCCGTGGGCGCCCGCGGCATGATCGACGACGGGCTGTTCGAACGGTTCCCGGCACCGCAGATCGTGCTGGGACAACATGTGGCGCCACTGCCGGCCGGCTTCATCGGCTACGGCACCGGCCCGGTGATGGCCGCCGCCGACTCCCTCGGCATCACCCTGCACGGCCGCGGTGCGCACGGCTCCCGCCCGGAGGCCTCGGTGGACCCGGTGCTGATGGCCGCTCACCTGGTCACCCGGCTGCAGGGCATCGTGTCCCGCGAGGTGCCGCCGGCCGAGTCCGCCGTGGTCACCGTGGGCCGACTGCAGGCGGGCACCAAGGACAACATCATTCCCGACTCCGCCGAACTCGGCGTCAACATCCGTACCTACACCCCGCAGACCCGCGACCTGGTCCGGGCCGCGGTCGAGCGCATCGTCCGCGCCGAGTCCGCGGCCGGCGCCGCCGTGAGCGAACCGACGCTGACCTGGTTCGGCAGCACCCCGGCGCTGGTCAGCGATCCGACCGCGACGCAGACCACGATCGCCGCCTTCACCGAGCACTTCGGCGAGCAGCGGATCCAGACCATGCCGCTGGTGAACGCGAGCGAGGACATCGGCGTGTTCGGCGAGGCGCTCCAGGTGCCGACCGTCTTCTGGTTCTGGGGCGGACTGGACCCCGAGACCGTCATCACCGCGATGCAGGAGGACCGGTTCGACCAGATCCCCGGCAACCACTCCCCCTTCTTCGCGCCGCTGGTCGAACCCACCCTCAGCACCGGCGTCGAGGCCCTCACCCTGGCCGCGCTGACCTGGCTCGACACGCCCTGAGCCTGAGCCTGACCCAGGCCCAGGCTCGGGCCCGGGCCCGAGCCCGAGCCCGGTGTCAGTCCGTCCCGGTCCAGCGCGGGAGGTCGCTGCCCCAGCGGGTCGACGCCCGGGCCCAGGTCCCGGGGCCGCCCTCGTAGTTGACGGGCGGGAGGGCGTACCTCAGCCGGCCGTAGCCGGAATCCGTCTCCGCCAGCCAGCGTTCGGGGTCCGGGTCACCCGCCGGCACCGGTGTCTTCTTGATCCCGCGCACCAGCCAGGCCGCCGTTCCTGCCAGCGAGAACTGCAACTCAGTACCAGAGCCGGTCAGTTGACGCTCAGTCAGAGCACGGAGCACCGCGGCGGCAAGCAGATAGCCGGTGCCGTGGTCCAGTGCCTGGGCGGGCAGCACCCCGGGACTTCCGCCGCCCGGCATTCCGTCGCCGTCGCCGCGCTCGATGGCGGCGATGCCGCTCGCGGCCTGGACCAGGCTGTCGAAGCCGCGCCGCTGCGACCACGGCCCCGACCGGCCCCAGGCGGAGAGGTGGGCGACGATCAGGCCGGGGCGGCGCTCCAACAGGGCCGCCGGGGACAGCCCGTGCCGGTCCAACGCGCCGGGACGGTAACCGGTCACCACCACGTCCGCCGTGTCGAGCAGGGTCTCGAAGGTCTGCCGGTCCTGGGCCGCGGTGAGGTCCAGCAGCGTGGAGCGCTTGCCCATCCCGGTGTCCGTGTGGGCGTCCGCGTCCTCGCGGAGCGACGGCGTGTCGACGCGCAGCACGTCCGCGCCGAGCAGGGCGAGCGTGCGGGTCGAGACCGGTCCCGCGATCACCCGGGTCAGGTCGAGCACCCGGACCCCGCTCGCGGGCAGCGGCCCCGGTGGCAGCACCCGGGGAGCCGCTCCGCCCGCCCCCGACGTCCGATGCATCGTCACCAGTGGCCGGTCGTCCAGCAGTTGGGCTCCGTCCTCGGCCGACCGCGCCACCGCGACGGCCAGGCCGCCGCGGGCGTAGACGTCCTCCTGGACCGAGCGTGCGGGACGCGAGGCCAGGGTCCGCGCCAGCGTCCGTGCCAACTCCTGGTCGTCGCCGGTGTCCGGGATGCCCACGGCGTCCAACAGGCGGGCGCGGTGGTGCGGGTAGTTGGCGTGGGTGCGCACCCAGCCGTCGTCCGCGCGCCAGAAGCCGGACAGCGGCGCGAAGGACACGGCGGCCCGGCCCTCGATCCGCAGGTGGCGCTCGCTGACGAACGCCGCCGCCACCGCACCCTCGTTCACCCGCACCGCCGGAACGGGAGTCCCGTTGCGCCCGGCCAGCAGCTCCGCCGCCGCCAGCGAGCAGACCCCCACGCAGGCCCGCGCCAGCTCACGCACGGGCAGTCGGGCCGGCAGGACGTTGCCCGCCCCCTGGTAGGAGACCCCGGCCGCCAACTCGGCGCGGCCTCCCAGTGCGTCCCAGGCGTCAACGGTCGCGGCATCGTCTGTGCACGTCATGCCGCAATTCTGGCGGACGGCGGCCAGCGGCCGGGCGCGGGGGCCCGGGTCGCCAGGTCACTCGCGCAGTTCGGCGACCTCGGTCGAGTCCAGCACCCGGGCGATGCGCCACAGGCCGATCCAGCTCTCCGGGAAGGCGGACTCCTCGACCAGCGCGGCGTGCACCCGAGGGTCGGGGTCGGCGCAGGCGTCGGCGCAGACCGCGACCTGGTAGCCGGTGTCGTACGCCCAGCGGGCGGTGGACAGCACCGTGCCCGAGGTCGCCACACCGGCGATGACCACCCGTTCGACGCCGGCCGCCCGCAGCCGGGCGTCCAGGTCGGTGCTGGCGAACGCCCCCATGGTGGACTTGCCCAGCACCGGCTCGTCGCCCACCGGGCCCAGCAGCGGGTGCAGTTGGCCGAGCATCGCCTCGTGGACGACGTGGAACACCGGCAGTCCCGCGCCCCGCGCCGACGCCAGTGCGTTCGCGGCGTTCGCCGCGACGTCGGCGTCGTGGCTGAAGTTCTCCACGATGTAGGTCGCGAAGTCCAGCGCGAGGAACGCTGTCCGCGCCGGCGCGGTCCGATCATCCATGGTCATCCGGTCTGTTCTCCCTCGGCGAGGACGTCCGGGCGCTCAATCGGAGAGTGCGCCCCGGTTAGGTCGGTCACGCTAGCATAATCGGAGACAGCGCCCCGGTTGTACCCCGATCAGTCGGACGTCAGGACGGAGACCCACGTGCAGGCCGAGCAGAGACCGCTGCGCGCCGATGCCCGCCGCAACCGGGAACGGTTGCTGGAAGTGGCCCGGCAGGCCTTCGCCGCCGAGGGGCTCGCCGTCCCGCTGGACGAGATCGCCCGCCGGGCCGGGGTCGGTCCCGGCACCCTCTACCGGCACTTCCCCACCAAGGAGTCGCTGTTCGAAGCCGTCGTCCACGCGCGCCTGCGGCACCTGGTGGACCAGGCCCGGGACCTGCCCGAGGACGGCGGCGACCCCGGGGCGGCACTGTTCCTGATGCTGGACCGCATCGTCGCCGACGCGACCGCCAAGGCCGACCTGGTCGACGCCCTGGCCGGCGCCGGCGTCGAGGTCCGGACCGCGGTCGCCGGCTCGGCCGCGGACCTGCGCGCCGAGATGGGCCGGCTGCTGGCCGCGGCCCAGCAGTCCGGCACCGTCCGCGACGACATCGACACCGCCGACCTGATGACCGTCCTGTCGGGCGTACTGCTCGCCCTGCGCCACCCGGCCACCCGGGTCACCGACCCCCGACGCACCCTGGCCATCCTCCGCGACGGCCTACGGGCCGTGCCCGCGGTCAGCCCGGCTCGGGGAGCGAGCCCCGCCCGGCGGTCTCGGACCGGTGCCGGGTGACGACCAGCGCCAGCACCGCGACCAGGACCGCCCCGGTGGCCAGGCTCATCGGGCCGGTCCCCAGCTGCAGCCCGTCGCCGTAGGGCGCCGGGACTCCCAGCCAGTCGGCGAAGGACGCACCCAGCGGACGGGTGATGGTGTAGGCGAACCAGAACGCGAAGACCTCGTTGAACCGCAGCCACTTGTACCCGGCAGCAGGCACCAGGATGACCGCGAGGAACACGAAGGTGGACGCCAGGGTGCCCAGGCCGAGCGGTCCGGCCACGAAGTCACCGGCCGCCGTTCCCAGCGCGAAGGTGAAGATGACGGTCAGCCAGTAGAACATCTCGCGTGCACGGGTGTTGATGGAGTGCATGTCCAGGGTCCGCTGGCTGCCGTACCAGCCGGCGAACACCACCGCCTGCAGCACCAGCAGCATCAACGTGGAGCCCCACAGCGGCATCCCCAGGTCCTGGTTCAGGTAGTCCGCCGACATGGTGCCGAAGATGCTCACGGCGGTCACCGTCAGCCAGTAGACGACCGGGGTGTACGTCCTGGTGGACACCTGCGCCACCAGGCAGCCGGCCAACAGTGCCATCGCCATCAGAATGGCCGCGTTCCGGCCGATGTAGTCGTTGAAGAAGACGTAGTCGGAGAATGCCTCACCGAATGCCGTCGTCCCCAGCTTCGCCACCCAGAAAATGAGCGTGACTTCCGGAACCTTCGTTGCCGTGCCTTGTTTCATGAGTGCTTTTCTCCTCTGTCGGCCCGCGGTTCGACGTGGCTCCGGCGGGGTGCACCGAAGCGTACGAAGCCGACCCGGACCTGGGGATCAGCCGATCGTCATCATTTCCCGGCAGCTGTAAGACCTTTGGATGACACAGCCCCGGGCCGAGCGCTGCCCGGAAATGTGTAGGACCTTTGTCTGACGGCACGACGGAAGAACGCCGGTACGCTCGGAACGGTGAATTCCCTCAGCCCAGCCCTGCGCTCCGCCGCCCGGTCGCGCCCGGCGCTCGCCCCGGCCGCGCTGGTCCCGGCGATGCTGGCCGGGCCGCCGTTGATCTGCACCGTCGCCTCGGTCCACGAACTGCTCTACGACCACGCCGACGCACTGCGCTGGGTGCTGGCGATGGCGACGGTCTGGCCGCTGCTGCTGCGGCACCGCGCACCTGTGGCGGTCTTCTGGTTCTGCTGGGCGGCGGCGCTGGGCTCCGTGGCGCTCGGATCCGTCTCGGTTCCCGCGTTCGCCGTCCTGGTAGCGCTCTACACCGTGGCCGCCCACCGGAGCACCCGGTACTCGCTGGCGGCCGCAGCGGCCAGCGAGGTCGGGGTGGTGCTGCTGGCGGTGCAGATCGCCCCGGCCGGCAGCGTCAACGACGGAGTGATCATCCTCACCGGCCTCGCCGCCGCGGTGTTCCTGCTCGGCACCACCATGCGGGCCCAGCGCCGCTACCTGGCCTCGGTCGAGGACCGCGCCCAACGGCTGGAACAGGAACGGGTCCAGCAGCAGCAGCTCGCCGCCGCCTCCGAGCGCACCCGGATCGCCCGGGAGATGCACGACATCGTCGCGCACGGCCTGGTGGTCGTCATCGCCCTGTCCGAGGCGGCAGCGGCCACCGCCGGCACCGATCCCGAGGCCGCCCGCGGCCAGATGCTCCAGTCCGCGTCCACCGGACGGCAGTCCCTGGCCGGGATGCGCCGCCTGCTGGGCATGCTGCGGGCGGACGACGGCGTGGACCGCGCACCGCAGCCGGACCTGGAGGCACTGCGGGGCCTGGTCGAGGAGACCCGCCGCACCGGTCTGGACGTCCGGCTGACCGAGACCGGCAGCAGGGAGACCCTGAGCACGGCCGCGCAGACGACGCTCTACCGGATCGTCCAGGAGTCGCTCACCAACGTGGTCAAGCACGCCCCCGACGCGTCGAAGGCCGAGGTGCTCCTGGACTGGGGCACCGACCGGGTCCGTTTCGCCGTCACCGACGACGGACGGCGCACGTCCGGCGGCACCGGCGCACTGGCGCCCACGACCGGCGCCGGGAATGGGCTGACCGGGATGCGGGAACGCGTGGCGATGTTCGACGGCGAGCTGCGGGCCGGTCCCACCGCGACCGGCTGGGCGGTCACCGGCGAACTGGGACTGGAGGAGGCGCGATGACGGTCTCGGTCCTGCTCGCCGACGACCAGGCACTGGTGCGGATGGCCTTCCGCACCCTCCTCAACACCATGCCGGGCATCACCGTCGTCGGTGAGGCCGCCAACGGCGACCAGGCAGTCGACCTGGCCCGGCGCACCCGGCCCGACGTGGTCCTCATGGACGTCCGCATGCCCGGCACCGACGGCATCGAGGCGACCCGGCGGATCACCGCGGAAACGGCCTCCCGCGTGCTCATCCTCACCACCTTCGACCTGGACGACTACGCCTTCGACGGACTGCGCGCGGGCGCCTGCGGCTTCCTGCTCAAGGACGTGGTCCCGGCCGTGCTGAGCGAGGCGATCCATGCCGTCGCCTCCGGGGAGGCCGTCCTCACCCCGCGGATCACCCGCGGCCTGGTGGACCGCTTCGCCCGGATCGCTCCCTGGCCCCGCGACCAGCAGGCGAGCACCCGCTTCGCCCAGCTGACCCCGCGCGAGCAGGAGGTCTTCCGCCTGATCGCCTCGGGCCTGAGCAATGCCGAGATCGCCGACCGACTGTTCCTGACCGAGGCCACGGTGAAGACCCACATCACCCGCATCCTCGCCAAGCTGCAGCTCCGCGACCGGGTCCAGGCCGTCATCTTCGCCTACGAGCACCAGCTGCGCGGCCAGGCCGACTGACCCGGCTCTGCGAGACCGGGGTCTGCGAGACCCAGGTCACATCCGGCCACGTCACATTCGGCCGGGCTGTCCTGTCGAAAGGGTGTAGCCAACGCAGAGCAAAGCAGAGGAGTTCGCCACCATGGACGCTCGACTGAACCTGTTCGCCAACCCCGTCGGAGCCCAGGCCCTGAAGTACATCAACTCGGCCGGGAAGGTGATCGCCGACTCGCCGCTGCCGACCTCCACCCAGGAACTGGTGAAGCTGCGCGCCAGCCAGATCAACGGCTGCGGCTTCTGCACCGACATGCACACCAAGGAGGCCGAGCACGCCGGGGAGACCTCGCAGCGCCTCAACCTGGTCGCGGCCTGGCGCGAGGCCACCGTCTTCACCGACGCCGAGCGCGCCGCGCTGGAGCTGACGGAACAGGGCACCCGGATCGCCGACGCCGCCGGCGGCGTCACCGACGACACCTGGGCCAACGCCGCCAAGCACTACAACGAGGACCAGCTGACCGCACTGGTGTCGCTGATCGCCCTGATCAACGCCTACAACCGGGTGAACGTCATCGTCCGGCAGCCGGCCGGCGACTACCAGGTCGGCATGTTCGGCTGACCCGCCCCCGAATCCGCACCGGACCCGCTCGCCCCCACCGCGAACGGGTCCCGCCGCGCCCGCCCAGCGACCGGGCGCGGCACCCGGACTACTGCCCGGCGGGCTGCTGGGCCGGCGCTCTTTCCGGTACAGCCGGGCCGTCTCCGGGCACCAGGGTGTGACCAAGCCCTCAGTCGCCTCCGTGAGCCACCCCACACCGCCGCCGTGCAGCCCTTGCGGCGCCTGGGGTGGCACCGGAAGGTCCCGGCGTGGCGGGCCGAAGGTCCCTGTTGCCGCCGCCGGTCGGATGTGACCTTGGAAGAGAGGAAACGGGCGCTTCCGTCGCCCGTGATGAGAGCCCGGCCGGTTCCCGGCCGCCGCGTCGGCCGTGAGCCGCGCTGCCAAGCCCGTCCGAGGGCGGCTCTCCGGCGCCGGCTGAGCCCCTTCCGCCTCCTGCAGCAGTGTGCGTGCACCACGCCGTCCCGATTCCGGGGCCGGCCATGCCTGCTGCCCGGTGCCGCTCCCCCGTCCGAGCATTGGAGCGACATGCCCTCCCACGTCCGCCTGTCCGCCCGACCGACCGCAGGCCTCGCCGCCTACCTCGTGCTCGCCACCACCGCCACTCTCGGCACGGTCGTGGCCGGCAGCGGTCAAGCCGTGGCTGCCGGCACCGCCACCGGCGGCAAGCAGACGGCCCAGCACGGCACCCCGGCCACGAGCGGGTCCAAGGCTGCGACCAGCACGGCGGCCAAGACCCAGTCCAAGGCCGCGGCCAAGCCGGCGAGCAAGGCTGCGGCCAAGCCGGCTGCCAAGCCGGCTGCTAAGGCCGCGACCACCACGGCCGCGAAGACGGTCAGCTACCCGGACACCCTGGACGGCTGGATCGCCGAGGCCCGCGCCGTGCTCGCCGCCAACGGCGACCACGTCCCCTCCGCCGAGTCGATCAAGGCCCGGGCCATGACCGAGTCCTCCGGCAACCCGGACGCCGAGAACCACTGGGACTCCAACGAGAGCCTGTACGGCGGCACTTACGGCCTGCTGCAGACCATCAAGCCGACCTTCGCGCAGTGGGCGCTCCCGGGCCACACCGACATCATGGACCCGGTCGACTCGATCATCTCCGGGGTCCGCTACGCCAACGACCGCTACGGCAGCTTCGAGACCATCGCCTACACCAAGGCCGGATACTGACCATCCGCCAGTTCACGGGCGGCGCACAGCAAATTTCAAGATCCACTCTGTGCGCCGGAGTGACGTACTGCCGACGCGTCAGGTTCATGGGAATGTCACTCCGCGTGGACAGGGTAACGGCGTTCACCGCCCCCCACCCTGCCCGCTGAAAGGCACCCTGCCCCCATGAGTGGCAAGCTTCCGCACGTCTCCGCCCGGCCGGCCACTGCCCCGGCGTCCGCCTCCGCCCGGCTCAACCGCCGGATCCTGGCCGGGGGCGCCGTCGCCGGCGCGCTCGTACTCGGCGCGATCGTCGTGCCCGCCGTCGCCAACGCGACCACCAGCACCACCTTCGCCGCGGGCGACCTGGTCGTCTACCGCGTCGGCGACGGCAGCACCTCGCTGAGCGACAACGCCGCGCCGGTCTTCCTGGACGAGTACTCCCCCGCCGGCGCGCTGGTGCAGTCCATCGCCCTGCCGACGAGCGACAGCGGCAGCAGCCACGAACTGACGGCCTCGGGCAGCGCCGCCTCGGAGGGCGAGATCACCCTCTCCGCCGACGGCCGCTACCTCATGGCCCCCGGCTACCACAAGGCAGTGGGCACGGACAGCGTCGCCACCACCGACGACGTCACCGTCGCCCGGGTCGGCGCCGACGGCGGTGTCGACACCTCCACCGTGCTCAACGAGTTCGCCGACGACAACAACGTCCGCGGCGTGGCCAGCACCGACGGGAGCAGCATCTGGGTCTCCGGCGCGGCCGGCGGCATCGGCTACAGCACTCTGGGGTCCAGCAGCTTCACCCAGTTGACGGACGAGAACCTGCGCGAGGTCCAGGTCCTCGGCGGGCAGCTGTACGCCTCCTCCAGCAAGGACGGCATCGGCGTCTCCACCGTGGGCAGCGGCACCCCGACCACGGCCGGCCAGTCGCTGACCAACCTCCCCGGCAGCCCGGAGAGCAGCGGCGACCCGTACAACTACGTGCTGCTCAACCTCTCCGGCACCACCACCCCGGACACCATGTACGTCTCGGACAACAGCGCCGGCAAGATCTACAAGTTCAGCCTGGTCAGCGGTGTCTGGACGGCCGAGGGCAGCAAGAGCCTGTCCAATGTCGTGGACCTCACCGGCTCGGTGGTCGACGGGCAGGCAGTGCTCTACGCGACGGGCAGCGGTTCCTCCGGGACCAGCGGCACGCTGTCCAAGGTCGTCGACTCCAAGGGCGCGGGCGTCTCCATGTCCGGAACGGTGACGACCCTGGCCAGCGCCGCCTCCAAGGAGGCCTTCCGCGGCGTCGCCTTCGCCCCGGGCACCAGCACCGACAGCACGGCCAGCGCCTCCGCGACCGCCTCCGCCTCGGCGAGCGCGAGCGCCTCCGCGTCCGCGTCCGCGTCCGCCAGTGCCTCCGCCTCCGCGAGCGCCAGTACCTCCCCCAGCGCCAGCGCCTCGGCCTCCGCCAGCGCCTCGGCCACGCCCACCGGCAGCAAGACCCCGACGATCAGCCTCAGCACCGCCACCCTGCTGGGCGCCGTCAGCAACACCAGGAACCCGACCGTCACCGTCACCGTCGGCGACGCCTACTACGGCGCGAGCGCGGTCACGCTGACCGCCAAGTCCTCCAGCACCAGCGTGGTGCCGACCGCCAACATGGTCTTCTCCGGCAGCGGCGCGACCCGCACCCTGACCGTCACCCCGGCCAAGGCCGGCTACGCCACCATCACCGTCACGGCCACCGCCACCGACGGCAGCACCAAGACGGCCACGCTGGCCTACGCCGCCTCCATCGCCGACTCGGCCGACCCGGCCGCCGACTACTACTCCGGCATCGGCAACGCCTCGGCGATGATCGACGTCGGCGGCGGCTACTACGTCGTCGGCGACGACGAGACCGACGTCCTCTACCTGTACCAGCAGGGCGTCACCGCGCCGGTGAAGACCTACGACTTCACCTCACAGTTCCCCAACGGCGACACCGAGATCGACATCGAGGCCGCGGCCAAGGTCGGCAACCGGATCTACTGGACCGGATCGATGAGCAACAAGGACAGCGGCGACCTGGCCCCGGCCCGCAGCACCGTCTTCGCCACCGACATCACCGGCTCGGGCGCCTCCACCGCGCTCAGCTACGTCGGCGCCTACAGCGGCCTGCGCACCGACATGATCAACTGGGACGCCTCCAACGGCAAGACGCTGGGCCTGGCGGCCTCCGCGGCCGACGGCGTCGGCGGGCACACCACCTCCTCCTTCAACGTCGAGGGCCTGGAGTTCGCCCCCGGCTCCACCAGCACCGCCTACTTCGCCTTCCGCGCCCCGCTGGAGAGCACCTCGGCCCGCACCAAGGCCCTGGTCGTCCCGGTCACCAACCTGGACCAGTTGGTCACCGGCGCGGCGACCACCGCCACCTTCGGCAGCGCCGTCCAGATGGACCTGGGCGGCCTGGGCATCCGCGACATCCGCAAGAACGCCGACAACCAGTACGTGATCCTGGCCGGCACCGCCAACGGCGACAACGACGAAGCCGCGCTCTACTCCTGGGACGGCGTCGCCGCCGACGCCCCGGTCAAGGACGCGGTCACCCTGCCGACGCCCGAGGGCGCCTGGGAGGGCATCGGCGCCGTCCCGGACCCGCTGGCCGCCGGCAGCTCGCTCTACCTGATCCAGGACGACGGCGACACCGCCTGGTACAACGACGGCGACACCTCCAAGTCCGGACTGACCGCGCAGTACATGAAGTTCCTCGGCGACACCGTCACCTGGAAGTAGTCCCGCACCGCGACGGCAACGGAACGCCCCGGACACCGCCCGGGGCGTTCCGGCGTCCGCGCCTGCCTCACACTTCGGTGTGCTGTTCCGTCGAACCGGTGAGCACTGCCGAGACCGAGGGAGTCCAGGAGACGATGAGCACGCCATCCGAGCCGCAGGAGCACGGGACCGATCCGGGCCTGGACGCGATCATGAGCGAGCGGCGCAGACTGATCGGCATGGCCTACCGGCTGCTCGGCTCGCTGGCCGACGCCGAGGACGTCGTGCAGGAGACCTACGCCCGCTGGTACGCGATGTCCCCCGAGCGGCAGGAGGCGGTCCGCACCCCCGCCGCCTGGCTGACCACGGTCGCCGGCCGGATCTGCCTGGATCTGCTCGGCTCGGCGCGGGCCAGGCGGGAGAGGTACGTGGGCGAGTGGATCCCGGAGCCGCTGCCCGGCGGCCCGGAGTGGATCAGCGGCTGGTCCGGCGGCGGCACCGCCGCCGACCCGGCCGACCGGGTCACCCTGGACGAATCGATCAGCATGGCCTTCCTGGTCGTGCTGGAGTCGATGACCCCGGCCGAACGCGTCGCCCTGGTCCTGCACGACGTGTTCCGCTACTCCTTCGCCGAGGTCGCCGAGATCGTCGGCCGCTCTCCGGCGGCCTGCCGCCAGTTGGCCTCCTCGGCCCGCCGCCGCATCCGCGATTCCCGTGGCCCCCTCACCGCCCCGGCCCGACAGGCAGACCTGGTACGGGACTTCAAACAGGCCTGGCAGGCCAAGGACCTCAACGCCCTGATCGGCCTGCTCGACCCCCAGGCCGTCGCCACCAGCGACGGCGGCGGCCTGGCCACGGCCAGTCCCCACCCCGTCCAGGGCGCGGAGCAGATCGCCCGCTTCTTCGTGGACCTGTCCGCCCGCGCCGAGCGGGAGTCCGGGCTGACCCTCGCGGTGCGCACGGTCAACGGCCAGCCCGGTCTGGTGGCCCATCAGGACGGCACCACGGTGGCCGTGTTGGCGTTCGAGATCGCGGGCGACCGGATCCGGCGCATCTGGGGCGTCCGCAACCCCGAGAAGCTCCGCCACTGGCCGGCCGACTGAGGCTCAGACCGCCACTCCCGCCACTCCCGTCAACAGTCGAAGACGGACCAGCAGATCTCGTTACGCAACCGCTGATCGTCCAGGACGAGTTCGCGAATCGCCTCCGGGAGCTGCTCGCGCTGCCAACGGCATTCGAGCCCGCCGGCTCTCTCGCCCTCCCCTGCAGGGGCCGCCGCACGCACGGCCTTGATCGCGTAGGCTGCGGCGCCGAGCTCGTGCGCGGCGACATGCGCCACCACCGCCGCCTGGCCGGCGGCGAAGGCGGCGTGGCGCGCTGCTCCGCCCAACTCTCTTGCCGCAGCCATGGCATGGCCACCCGCCGCGCGGGACTGGGACATCCTGATCTCGCCGCGGGCCCATGCCCGAACCTGCTCGATCGCCTCGCGGGGCCGAGGGTCCGCGGGCTGCACCGACTCGAAGAGGTGCAGAACGTGCTCCGCACACCTGGCGGCCCACAGGGCCAGGAGCTGATGGTCGGAGTCCGTCAGCGTCCCGCCACGGCGGATGGTGGTGAAGCGGGGGTCGCGAACTCTGGGAAGGATCATGTCGTTCCAGGGGATCGGCTGCGCGCACAGGACGACGGTGTCCAACGCAGGGGTGATCAGAGGGTCACGGTCTTGTACTCAAGGTAGGTGTTCAGGCCAGCGAAACGCACGGCGGCCCACGGGCCGGAGGGCGACGGCGAGGACGCCGACACCCCGAGCAGGCGGGAAGCGACAGCTAAAACGCTTGGACTGGCCGGGCGCCGTCGCGGGAGACTGCGGTTCCGGCCCCCGTAGCCGCGCCGGTGCGCGGCCATGACTTCGTGCGAGGGCTTCACAGGCATGCCCTGCTGCCCGGAGCGGCACCCGCGGGGCCGCCGCTCGACACCTCGGGGGGAGTGGGATGGAATCGCCCGCAGTGCGCGACGACTCGCCGCGCAGAGGCTCGATGCTCCTCGCATTCAAGTACTACGGACAGGAGTTGGCCCGCAGGCGGTGGATCACCGCGCCGGCGATGCTGCTGCCGGCACTGGGCAACATCGGCATCAACTACATCGCGCCGCTGGTCGTCGCCAAACTGGTGGCCCGTATCGCCGGCGACCAGGCGGTCAGCGTTGGCTCCACGCTGCCCTATGTGCTCGCCTTCGGCGGCGTCCTGTTACTCGGGGAGACGCTGTGGCGGTTCGGGATGCACTTCATCAACCGCCTGGACGCCCTGGGCATCGAGCACCTGTACGTGATCGGTATGGACGAGCTGTTCGCCAAGGACGCGGCGTTCTTCCACGAGAACTTCGCCGGTTCGCTGACCAAGCGGATCCTGAGCTTCGCCTCCCGTTTCGAGGAGTTCGTCGACACGATGACCTTCTCGGTCCTGGGCAGCCTGGTCCCGCTGCTGTTCGGGTCGGTGGTGCTGTGGCAGTACCAGCCGCTGCTGGTGGTCGGCCTGCTGGCGATGATCGCGGTGACCGGACTGTGCGCGCTCCCGCTGATCCGGCGCCGCCAGGCCCTGGTGGACCAGCGCGAGGAGGCGATCGCCCGGGTCTCGGGCCATGTCGCCGACAGCCTGATGAACATGGACACGGTCCGGGCCTTCGCCGCCGAGGAGCACGAGGCCGCCGAGCACCGGTCCCGGGTGGCGCAGTCGCGGCGGCTGTCGCTGCGGTCCTGGGACTACGGCAATCTGCGCATCGACACGCTGGTCGCGCCGATGTCGGTGCTGACCAACGCGCTGGGCCTGCTGCTGGCGGTCGCGCTCGCCGGACACGGCCGCGGGGTGGAGTCGGTCGTGGTCGCCTTCACCTACTACAGCAACGCGACCCGGATCATGTTCGAGTTCAACCAGATCTACCGCCGGCTGGAAAGCTCGATGACCGAGGCCGCGCAGTTCACGGAGCTGCTGCTGACCGCGCCGACCGTACTCGACCCGCCCTCCCCGCAACCGCTGTGCTCCGGCGGCGGGAGCGGCGGTACGGGCGCCGACGTCCGCTTCGAGCGGGTGACCTTCTCCCACGCCGGCGCCGAGCCGCTGTTCGAGGAGCTGGACCTGGCCGTGCCCGCCGGCTCGCGGATCGGCCTGGTCGGCCGCTCGGGCGGCGGCAAGACCACGCTCACCCGGCTGCTGCTGCGGATGACCGACATCGACACCGGCCGGATCCTGATCGGTGGTCAGGACATCAGCCGGCTGCGCCAGGCCGATCTGCGCAGCCTGATCGCCTACGTCCCGCAGGAGCCGGCGATGTTCCACCGCACCCTGCGGGACAACATCGCCTTCGCCCGTCCGGAGGCCACCGATGCGGAGATCCGCCGCGCGGCCGAGGCGGCGCATGTCACCGAGTTCGCGGACGCGCTGCCGGAGGGCTTCGGGACCATGGTCGGCGAACGCGGCGTCAAGCTGTCCGGCGGACAGCGCCAGCGGGTCGCCCTGGCCCGGGCGATCCTGCGCGACGCGCCGATCCTGCTGCTCGACGAGGCGACCAGCGCGCTGGACTCGGAGAGCGAGATCCTGGTCCAGGAGGCGTTGTGGCGGCTGATGGAGGGGCGCACCGCGCTGGTGGTGGCCCACCGGCTGAGCACGGTGGCCACCATGGACCGGCTGGTGGTGCTGGACCGGGGACGGATCGTCGAGCAGGGTACGCACCAGGAGCTGCTGGAGGCGGACGGCGCCTACGCCAAGCTGTGGCAGCACCAGTCCGGGGGCTTCCTGAGCGACACCCCGGTCCAGGCCGACCTGCGCTGAGCCCGCCGGGCGGGGCGGGCGGGGCGGGCCTGGCGGGGAGCCGGCGCGGTTGGTTTGCGGCCTCCTGGGGCCGATGTCCCGGTCCTCGGCCACCCGGTTCGCCGGGTCGATATGGAGTAGCGGCCGTGGGAGTGGCACACTCTGGGAAGAAGAGTTAGCGGTCGACATAACCAATAGGTGTTCTGCATTGTCGACCGCATCCCAGCGGAGGTGTGATGCCCGGCCCGATCCAGTCGCTCGAGCGCGCGGCGGCCATTCTGCGGCTGCTCGCCGGGGGCGAGCGCCGACTCGGCCTGTCCGAGGTGTCAGCCTCCCTGGGCCTGGCCAAGGGCACCGCGCACGGAATCCTGCGCACCCTCCAGCAGGAGGGCTTCGTCGAGCAGGACCCGGAGAGCGGCAAGTACCAGCTCGGCGCGGAACTGCTGCGGCTGGGCCAGAGCTATCTGGATGTGCACGAATTGCGGGCCCGCGCCCTGGTCTGGGCCGACGACCTGGCCCGGGCCAGCGGCGAGACCGTCTACCTGGGAGTGCTGCACCAGCACGGGGTGCTGATCGTCCATCACGTCTTCCGGCCCGACGACAGCCGGCAGGTGCTGGAGGTCGGCAGCATGCAGCCGCTGCACAGCACCGCGCTCGGCAAGGTGCTGCTGGCGCACGACCCGGTGGCCCGCGGCGAGCTCGACGACTACCCGCCGGAGAGTTTCACCTCGCGGACCCTGGTCGACCTCGCCGCCATCGACGAGGAGTGCGCGCTGACCCGCGAGCGCGGCTGGAGCGCTGCGGTCGAGGAGACCTGGGCGGGCGTGGCCTCGATCGGCGCGCTGATCCAGGACCGCCGCCGCAATCCTGTGGGTGCGGTGTGCATCAGCGGCGCGGTCGAGCGGGTGTGCGAGGCCGGCGTGGTGCGGCCGGAACTGGTCGTGGCGGTGCGCGAGGCGGCCCGGGCGATCTCCCGTGACCTGGGCGCGGCCCGGTTCTGAGGCCGCGGGATCCAGCGGAACCCGATGCCCTGAGGGCAGGACGGGTTGGCCTGCGCGTGGGCAATTTGTCCCGGTTTATTGGTGTCTAGCGGGCTTTTTCGCCTATGGGTGATGGTCTTGACGTAAGCCCGGACAGAGGGAAAACTGCCGCATGGCGGTCGACAATGTCGAACATTGTTCACGGCAGCCGCACCACAGGCCCTCTCCCACCCACAGGGGCACGGACAAAGGAGTCGTTGTGTCCAACGGCCACATCTTCGTAGGCGAGCTCATCGGCACCGCCCTGCTGATCCTGCTCGGCGGCGGCGTCTGCGCCGCCGTGACGCTCAAGAGATCCAAGGCGTTCGGCGCCGGCTGGGTCGCCATCGCCTTCGGCTGGGGATTCGCCGTGATGATCGCGGCGTACGTCTCGACCCACCTCTCCGGCGCGCACCTCAACCCCGCGGTCACCCTGGCCATCGCCGTCAAGAGCGGCGCATGGAGCCAGGTCCCGGTCTACCTCGCCGGGCAGATCCTCGGCGCCATGCTCGGCGCCTTCCTGGTCTGGCTGACCTACCTGGGCCAGTTCCAGGCCAACGAGGAGCCCACTTTGGGCATCTTCTCCACCGGCCCGGAGATCCGTAACCCGATCCAGAACCTGGTCACCGAGATCATCGGCACACTGGTGCTCTGCATCCTGATCCTCACCGAGGGACTGACCCCGGGCCTCGGCCTGTCCGGCATGGGCGTACTGATCACCGCCCTCGGCGTGGTCGGCATCGGCTTCTCGCTCGGCGGCCCCACCGGCTACGCCATCAACCCGGTCCGCGACCTCGGCCCGCGCATCGTCCACTCCCTGCTGCCGATACCCAACAAGGGCGGCTCCGACTGGGGCTACGCCTGGATACCGGTGGCCGGCCCGCTGATCGGCGGAGCGCTCGCAGGCCTGCTCTACAACGTCGCCTTCTGACCCTGCCGCACCCACGCCGCACCCCGCCGCACCCCTGCCGCACCCCCGTCCGCTCCCCACCCGCCCCGACCCAGAGGACCAAGCCGTGACCACACTGTCCAATGGCGGCCAGTACATCGCCGCGATCGACCAGGGCACCACCTCCAGCCGCTGCATCATCTTCGGCGCGGACGGCCGCATCGTCGCCGTCGACCAGCAGGAGCACAGCCAGATCTTCCCCCAGCCCGGCTGGGTGGAGCACGACGGCGCCGAGATCTGGACCCGGGTCCAGTCCGTGGTCGCCGGCGCCCTGGAGAAGGCCGACCTGACCAAGGCGGACATCCGCGCCATCGGGATCACCAACCAGCGCGAGACCACCATCCTGTGGGACCGCCACACCGGCGAACCCGTCCACAACGCCCTGGTGTGGCAGGACACCCGCACCGAGGCGCTGTGCAAGGAACTGGGCCGCAACGTCGGCCAGGACCGCTTCCGCCGCGAGACCGGACTCCCGCTGGCCAGCTACTTCGCCGGCCCGAAGATCCGCTGGCTGCTGGACAACGTGGACGGGCTGCGCGAGCGCGCCGAGGCCGGCGACATCCTCTTCGGCACCATGGACAGCTGGGTCATCTGGAACCTGACCGGCGGCGTCAACGGCGGCGTGCACGTCACCGACGTCACCAACGCCTCGCGCACCATGCTGATGAACCTGGCCACCCTGGAGTGGGACGCCAAGATCCTGGAGTCGATGGGCGTCCCGGCATCGGTGCTGCCGGAGATCCGCTCCTCCGCCGAGGTCTACGGCCACGCGGTCGGCGTGCTGGAAGGCGTCCCGGTCGCGTCCGCGCTGGGCGACCAGCAGGCCGCGCTGTTCGGACAGACCTGCTTCGACAAGGGCGAGGCCAAGAGCACCTACGGCACCGGCACCTTCCTGCTGCTCAACACCGGCGAGAAGGCCGTCAACTCCTACCACGGGCTGCTGACCACGGTCGGCTACCGGATCGGCAACGAGAAGCCGGTCTACGCCCTGGAGGGCTCCATCGCGGTCACCGGCTCGCTGGTGCAGTGGTTCCGCGACCAGCTCGGCATCATCTCCACCGCCGCCGAGATCGAGACCCTCGCCAACACCGTCCAGGACAACGGCGGCGCCTACATCGTCCCGGCCTTCTCCGGCCTGTTCGCACCGTACTGGCGCTCCGACGCCCGCGGCGTCATCACCGGCCTGACCCGCTACGTCACCAAGGGCCACCTGGCCCGCGCCGTGCTGGAGGCCACCGCCTGGCAGACCCGCGAGGTCGTCGACGCCATGGCCAAGGACTCCGGCGTCACGCTCACCGCGCTCAAGGTCGACGGCGGCATGACCAGCAACAACCTGCTGATGCAGAACATCGCCGACGTCCTGGACGCCCCGGTCGAGCGGCCCTTCGTGGCCGAGACCACCGCCCTGGGCGCCGCCTACGCGGCCGGCCTGGCCGTCGGCTTCTGGCCGGACCTGGACACCCTGCGGGCCAACTGGCACCGCGCCGCCGAGTGGACCCCGCGCATGGACGAGGCCACCCGCGACCGCGAGTACAAGAACTGGCTCAAGGCCGTGGAACGCACCATGGGCTGGATCGAGGAGGACCAGCCCTCGGCGTAACAGCACCGGTACGGGGTGGGACGGGCCCACACCCACGGGCGCCGTCCCGCCCCGCACCGACGGAGCACCACTTCTGAGACACCCTTCCTTGAGAGGAGCACGGCAGGCCCCGCGCCAACCCGCGGCCCCGCCGGACCAGCTGATGAACACCATCCCGACCCTGGGCGCCAACCACTCCGCCAGCCGCGCGCAGTCGCGGCACCTGCTCAGCAGCGCCACCTACGACCTGCTGGTCATCGGCGGCGGCATTCTCGGTACGGCGGTCGCCTGGACCGCCGCCCAGTCCGGGCTGAAGGTCGCCATGGTCGACGCCGGCGACTTCGCCGGGGCCACCTCCAGCGCCTCCTCCAAGCTGGTCCACGGCGGGCTGCGCTACCTGCAGACCGGTGCGGTGAAGCTGGTCGCCGAGAACCACAAGGAGCGCCGGGCCCTGGCCACCGACGTCGCCCCGCACCTGGTCAACCCGCTCACCTTCTTCGTGCCGGTCTACAAGGGCGGACCGCACAGCGCCCCCAAGCTCGGCGCGGGCGTCTTCCTCTACTCGGCGCTCTCCGCGTTCCGCGACGGCATGGGCCGCGTCTCCACCCCCGCGCACGCCCTGCAGCAGGTCCCCGCGCTCAAGGCGGAGGGGCTGCGCTCGGTGGCCGTCTACGGCGACCACCAGATGAACGACTCCCGGGTCGCGGTGATGACCGTGCGCGCCGCGGTCGACTCCGGCGCCGTGGTGCTCAACCACGCCGAGGTCACCGGGCTGCGCTTCACCGGCGGCCGGGTCACCGGCGCCGACCTGCGGGACCGCCTGGACGGCAGCGAGTTCGGGGTCAACGCCCGCCTGGTGCTCAACGCCACCGGCCCCTGGGTGGACCACCTGCGCACCATGGAGGACGCCGGCTCCGCGCCCAGCATCCGGCTGTCCAAGGGCGCCCACGTGGTGGTCAAGCGCCGCGCCCCCTGGCACGCCGCGCTGACCATACCCATCGACAAGTACCGGGTCTCCTTCGCCATCCCCTGGGAGGACCACGTCCTGCTGGGCACCACCGACGAGGAGTACACCGGCGACCCGGCCGACGTGCGGGCCACCGACGCCGACATCGACCAGATCCTGGGCGAGGCCGGACACGCGATCAGGGACGAGCACCTGGACCGCGACCTGATCACCTACTCCTTCGCTGGCCTGCGGGTGCTGCCCGGCGGCCCCGGGCAGACCGCGGCGGCCAAGCGGGAGACCGTGGTCACCGAGGGCCGCGGCGGCATGCTGTCGGTGGCCGGCGGCAAGTGGACCACCTACCGCCACATCGGCCGAGTGGTGCTGGACAAGCTGGCGCACGTCTCCGGCACCGGTCTGGCCGAGGACATCTCGGCGATCCCGCGCACCGTGCCGCTGCCCGGCGTCGCCAGCCCCAACGCGGTCGCGCACCGGCTGCTGGTCGACCGCGAGCCGGGCACCAGGATCGACCCGCTGGTGGCCCGCAACCTGGCCACCCACTACGGCACGCTGTCCTTCGAGATCGCCCAACTGATCGCCGACAACCCCGAACTGGGCCGCCCCATCCACCCCGACGGCCCCGACGTCTGGGCCCAGGTCGCCTACGCGGCCGCGCACGAGTGGGCACAGACCCCCGACGACGTGCTGCGCCGGCGCACCACCATGGTCGTGCGCGGCCTGGACACCCCCGAGGTCCGCGCCGAGGTGGAGGCCTACCTGGCCGCGCACCACGTGGACTGACGGGGCCTCTGGTCCGGGCGGCTGGACCGGCCTCCTGCGCGGGAGGGGAGCAGCAGGAGGCGAACGGGCGGGTGACGCACAGTCACCCGCCCGTTCCGCATGGCGTCTGTCCGTCTGCCTGACCGTCCGTCACACCCGCTCCGTAGGACTTCCGTAAGCAGCTCCAGCCCCACAAGGGGCCCTCCGACGCAGTGTCATGGATACGCGCACCAGACACAGCCGGACCGGCAGGACGCACCCGTCCCGCCATGCATCGGAGATGTGAGCGGATGACCTACACAACCAGAGCGTCCCACGGGGCCCACAGCGCCCGGCGGACACCGCGCCCCACCGGCCCGCAGCGCGGCGGCCGCTGGCTGCGGGCCCTGTTCGGCGCGCTCAGCGGGATGGTGGCCGCCTTTGCCTCGCTGGCGGTCGCCGAACTGGCGGCGGTGGCCGTGCGTCCGCAGGCCAGCCCGGTGACGGCGGTGGGCGAGTCGGTCATCGACCGGACGCCCGGGGCGCTGAAGGACTACGCGGTCCGCAACTTCGGGACCAACGACAAGCTGATGCTGCAGCTGGGCATCCTGGTCCTGCTGGCGCTGTTCGCGCTGGGGCTCGGGCTGCTGGCGCTGCGGTGGCGCCGGGTCGGCTCGGCCGGCGTGCTCGCCTTCGGCCTGCTCGGAGCGGTCTCGGCGATGTCCCGCCCCGACGCGCAGCACTATGACGCGCTGCCCTCGGTGGTCGGCGCCGTGGTCGGCGCGGCCGTGCTGTACCTGCTTGCCGGACGGCTGGCCGCACAGCCCGCCGCGCCCTGGCAGGACGACGCGCTGGGCGAGCCACCGCTGGGAGGCGGGAGCCCGGTCTCGGACACCACCTTCGACCGCCGCGGCTTCGTGGTGCTGGCGCTGTCCGCCTCGGCGGTGTCCGCCGGGGCCGGACTGCTGGGCAGCAAGCTGAACGCCGCGGGCACCGAGCAGGCCGCCGCCTCGCGCGCCGCGGTCAGCATCCCCACCCCGCGCGCCACGACCAGCGCGGCGCCGGTGGGCGTGGACCTCAAGGTCCCCGGGCTCAGCCCCTTCATCACCCCCAACCCGTCCTTCTACCGGGTCGACACCGCCCTGGTGGTCCCGACCGTGGACGCCAACACCTGGCAACTGCGGATCCACGGGACCGGCGTCACCAAGGAACTGACCATCGGCTACAAGGAGTTGGTGGCCCGCGGCGTCATCGACCGCGACATCACCGTGATGTGCGTCTCCGACGAGGTCGGCGGCTCCTACATCGGCAACGCCCGGTGGACCGGCGTTCCGCTGGCGCCGCTGCTGCGGCAGGCCGGGGTCGTGCCCCCGTCCAAGGGGGGACCGGCCGACCAGCTCGTCGCCCGCTCGGTGGACGGCATGACCATCGGCACCCCGGTGGAGGCGGTGATGGACGGCCGTGACGCCATGCTCGCCGTCGGGATGAACGGCGAACCGCTGCCCTTCGCCCACGGCTTCCCGGTCCGCATGGTCGTGCCGGGCCTGTACGGGTACGTCTCGGCCTGCAAGTGGGTGACCGACCTGGAGCTGGCCAAGTTCACCGACTTCGACGCCTACTGGTCCAAGCGCGGCTGGTCCGCGCAGGCCCCGATCAAGACCGAGTCGCGCATCGACACCCCCAAGAGCTCCGGCAAGCTCACCGCCGGGAAGGTGGCGGTGGCCGGCGTCGCCTGGGCCCAGCACAAGGGCATCGCCAAGGTGGAGGTACGCGTGGACGGCGGCGCCTGGCACACCGCCGACCTGGCCGCCCAGGACACCATCGACACCTGGCGCCAGTGGGTCTGGCAGTGGCCGGCCACCTCTGGCTCGCACCGTCTGGAGGTGCGTGCGACCGACCGCACCGGCTACGTCCAGACCGAGCAGAAGGCCGTACCCCGGCCCAACGGCGCGACCGGCTTCCACAGCGTGACCGTCAAGGTCGCCTGAGCCGACAGGCAGTGGCAATGGCAATGGGTACGAATCATCCGTATGATCCCGGCACCCAGCCTCGCGCCCTGAAAGGCCCTCATGACCCGCATCCTGCTCACCGGTTTCGAGCCCTTCGGCGGCGAGGACATCAATCCCTCGTGGGCCGCCGTCAGCCTGCTCGCCGACGACCCCGGTGTCACCGCCGTACTGCTCGACTGCACCTTCGACTCCGCAGCCAAGCAGCTGCTCGCTGCGGTTGAGCGCACCGATCCGGACCTGGTCGTCTGTGTCGGGCAGGCCGGCGGTACGGTCGGCATCGAGCTGGAGCGGGTCGCGGTCAATCTCGACGACGCACGGATCCCGGACAACGCGGGCCGGCAGCCGGTCGACGAGCCGATCGAACCCTCGGGCCCGGCGGCCTACTTCAGCTCGCTGCCGGTCAAGGAGTGCGTCGCGGCGGTGCGCGCGGCAGGGCTGCCGGCCTCCGTCTCCAACAGTGCCGGTACGTACGTCTGCAACCACATCGCCTACACGCTGGCGCACCTGATCGCCACCGAACGCCCCACCCTGCGCGGCGGCTTCGTCCACGTGCCGTACGCCCCGCAGCAGGTCCCCTCCGGCAACCAGCCGTCCATGGCGGTGACCGACGCCGCCAACGGCCTGCGCGCCGTGGTCGCGGCCGCGCTGGCCTGACCGCAGCGCCGGCGCTAGCCGTCGGCCAGGCGGAAGAACAGGTCGGTCTCCCATTTGGTGGTGTCGGGCTGTTCTCGGGGGTCGGTTCGGTAGCTTTCCAGCCGGCAGCCCCACCGCTCGCCTTCCTCGCCCGGAGTCGTGTCCCAGCGCAGGCCGGCTGCGGCGGCCCAGTCCAGCAGGAGGGCGGTGGCGCCGACGAGTTGGTCGGGGCTGCCGACGTGGGTGAAGGTGGCGTAGCGGCCTGCGGGTAGCACGCCCGGCAGCAGGTCGCCGGAGGCCGGTACCGGTTCGGCGACCGGGACGCCGGCCTCGATCTCCAGTTCCCCCTCCATGTCGATCACGTTGTACTTGAGGAACGGCGGTCCAGCGGGGACGATGCCGAGGGTGCCCAGCCGGGCGAAGACCTCCGGGATGCGGTGCGCGATGGTCCCGACGTTCGCCATGGTGACGGTGGAGCGGACGGCGGCGTAGGGCTGGGCCGGGCGTTCGACGATTCTCGGCGGCTCGTGCGCCGCAGGCGTGGTGGTCATGACGCCGTGCCGCCGAAGTCGACGTCCTTGGCCACGACGGTGCCAGCCGTGCGGCCGGGAGCCTCGTGGTGGGTCCAGTAGAGGTTGGTGTGGGCGATGACCAGTTCCGGCGGCGGCGCGCCCCACTCGGTCTGGTCCTCGGTCGTGTGTGCGTCGCTGACCAAGGTGGCGTCGTAGCCCCGGACGATGGCGCCGTGCAGGGTCGAGCGGATGCACTGGTCGGTCTGCGCGCCGACCACGATCAGCCGGCCGATGCCCCGTTCGGACAGCACGCTCTCCAGGGTGGTCTCCTCGAAGGAGTCGGCGTAGTACTTCTCGACCTTCGGCTCGGCCTCGTCCGGGGTCAGTTCGGCGACGATCCGCCATGGGTCGCTGCCCCGCGTCAGCCGCTCGTCCGTCTGCTGGACCCAGACCACCGGTACTTGCTCGCGCCGTGCCTTGTCGACCAGCGCGCCGATGTTGGCGACCACGGCGTCGCGCTCGTAGTTGCCCTGGACGACGCCGCTCTGCACGTCGACGACGACAAGGGCGGTGTTCGGCCGGTTCTCCAGTGTGGTCATGGTGGTGTCCCCCTGCTCTCGGCTGCCCTGCTCGGGTTTCGACCACCCTAGACCGGGCCACTGACAACGGGCGGCAGTCTCAGGGCGTGGCGGTGCGCCGGGCGTAGGCGCGGGCCGCGCGGGCGCGGTCGCCGCAGCGGACCGAGCACCAGTGGCGGCGGCCGTGGGTGCGCAGCAGGTAGCGCCGGCAGGGGGGCGAGCCGCAGGCGGCGAGCAGGTCGGCGTCGGGGCTGGTGAGCAGGTCGGCGGCGTCGGCGGCGAGGACTGCCAGGGCGTGGTCGGCGACCTGGTCGGCCGGGTGGGCCTGGGCGCGGTGCAGGCCCTGGGTCCGGTCCCAGGCCAGCAGCGAGGCGGCGGGGGCGCGGGTCAGTGCGTCATTGACGGCGCGCAGTGCCTCCGGCGGGGCCGGGAGTGCGTCGATCCGGGTCGCGATCAGTGCTCCCACCTGCTCGCGGAGGTCGCGCAGCCGCCGCGCGCAGACCTCCTGCAGCCTGGCGTCGTCCGAGGCGAGTCCGCGTTCGATCAGCCACCGGGTGGCGGCTTCGGGTGTGCCGAGCAGGTCCAGGGACCGGCCGCCGGGCAGCGCCAGGTCGCTGTTGGCGAAGTCCAGGGCGAGGTAGCGGTCGGCCCCCGGTGCGGGCGGCACGGACCGGTCGGATGGTGCGGCCTCGTTCTCCGTCATGGATCTCATGTTAAACCTTGCGCTCCTCCGTGAGAATCGGTTAGCTTCATCTCACGGAAACCAGAGCCTTCAACCGTGAGGAAATGTCATGGGCGACACCCGTACGACCGGTGAACAGATCCCCGTCAGCGTCTTCGGAGGCCCCACCGCCCTCATCGAGTACGGCGGGCTCAGGCTGCTCACCGACCCGGCCTTCGACGCCCCGGGCGAGTACCGCCGGCCCGGCGGCGGCCCCGGCCTGACCAAGACCGCCCCGGCCGCCATCGACCCGGCCGACCTGGGCCCCCTCGACGCGGTGCTGCTCTCCCACGACGAGCACCCCGACAACCTCGACCGCTCCGGCCGGGCCCTGCTCGCCGACGTCCCGCTGGTGCTGACCACCCGCAGCGGCGCGGGCCGCCTCGGCGGCACCGCCCGCGGTCTGGCCCCCTGGGAGTCGGTGGAACTCCCCCGCCCCGACGGCGGCACCCTCACCGTCACGGCCACGCCCGCCCAGCACGGACCGGAGGGCTGCGAGCCGATCAGCGGCGAGGTCGTCGGCTTCGTGCTGACGTCGGCCGACCTGCCCAGCGTCTACGTCAGCGGTGACAACGCGTCACTCGCCCTGGTGCAGGAGATCGCCGGGCGCTTCGGGCCGGTGGACACCGCCGTCCTGTTCGCCGGGGCCGCCCGTACCGTGCTGTTCGACGGCGCGCTGCTCACCCTGGACAGCGTCCAGGCCGCCGAGGCCGCCGGCATCCTCGGCGCACGCCGGGTGGTACCGGTGCACTTCGACAGCTGGGCCCACTTCACTGAGGGCCGGGACGAACTGGTCAAGGCGTTCACCGCCGCCGGACTGCTGGACCGCCTTCAGCTGGGCTGACCCTCCGGCAGGTCCAGGCGGAACTCGGTGCACCCCGGACGGCTGCTCACCGTCAGGCTCCCGTGGTGCGCCGAGACCACCGCCTGCGCGATGGCCAGGCCCAGGCCGCTGCCGCCGTCGGTCCTGGACCGGCCACCGCCGCCGCGGGTGAAGCGCTCGAACAGGGTCGGCTGCAGCGACTCGGGGATGCCGGGTCCGTCGTCGGCCACCGTCAGCCGGACCCGCTCCGGAGTACGCGATAGCCGCACCCGCACGGTGCTGCCCGCCGGGGTGTGCTGGCGGGCGTTGGACAGCAGGTTGCCCACCGCCTGGTGCAGCCGGTCCCGGTCGCCGGTGACCAGCACCGGGGTCTCCGGCAGGTCCAGCACCCACTGCTGCCCCGGCCCGGCGACCTGGGCGTCGGACACCGCGTCGATCACCAGCAGGGTCAGGTCCAGCTCCGCGCGGGCCAGCGGCCGTCCCGCGTCCAGCCGGGCCAGCAGCAGCAGGTCGTCGACGATCGCGCCCATCCGCACCGACTCCGCCTGGATCCGGGTCAGCGCCCGAGCCACCTCGGGCGCCTGCGGCTGCGGGTGCAGCCGGGCCAGTTCCGCGTGGCCGCGGATGGCGGCCAGCGGCGTCCGCAGCTCGTGCCCGGCGTCGGCGGCGAAACTGCGCAGCCGCTCCTCGGACGAGTGCCGGCTGGCCAGCGCGGTCTCGACATGGCCGAGCATCCGGTTGAACGCGGCGCCCACCTGCCCCACCTCGGTGCCCGGATCGTTGTCCGGAAGGCGCTGCGGCAGTGCCACCGCGCCGCTCTCCAGCGGGAGTTCGGTGACCCGCACCGCCGTCGCGGCGACCCGGTCCAGCGGACGCAGCGACAGCCGCACCCACAGCGCTCCGGCGATCCCGGTCGCTCCCAGCGCGATCGCGAAGACCGTCACCTCGACCATCTCCAGCCGGTGCACCGCCCCTTCCACGCCCGCCAGCGGCATCCCGGTGATCAGGATGTCGTTGTCCCGGCCGGCCACCGCCCTGGCCCGGTAGTAGCCGTCGGTGTGCAGGTCCAGGTCGTGGATGCTGCCGTCGACCGGCAGCGCTCGGACCGCGGCCAGTTCGGCGGCGGACAGGGTGACCGCGTCGGCGCTGGCGTCGGCGTCGTCCGCGTCGCCGTCGACGATGGCTGCCTGGGTCAGCTTCCCGCCCGCCAGCCGGGCCCCGAAGGTGCCCACCGACTGGGCCCGGGTGTCCCCCGCCATCCCGCCGGCGTCGGGATGCTCCAGGCTCTGCGCGTAGCGGACCCCGGACTGCAGCAGCTGGTCGTCCACCTTGGAGACCAGGAAACTGTGCAGCGCCAGCGCGGTGGCGATCCCGACCGCGACGCAGGCCAGCGCGAGCAGCACCAGCAGTCCGCTGATCAGCCGGGCCCGCAGCGACCGCGGCAGCCGGCCCCGGACCCAGCTCACCTGGGCTCCCGCAGCACGTAGCCGACGCCGCGCACGGTGTGGATCAGCGGCGCGTGCCCGCTGTCCACCTTCTTGCGCAGATAGCTGATGTAGAGCTCCACCACGTGCGCCTGGCCGCCGAAGTCGTAGGACCAGACCGCCTCTAGGATCTGCGCCTTGCTCAGCACCCGGCGGGGATTGGCCAGCAGGTACCGCAGCAGCTCGAACTCGGTCCGGCTCAGCTCCACCGGCGCGCCCGCGCGCCGGACCTCCCGCGTCCCCTCGAACAGCTCCAGGTCCGCCAGGGCCAGCCGCTCGCCCCGGTCACTCTCCGACCACGGATCGGTGCCGGCCCGGCGCAGCAGCCCGCGCAGCCGGGCGACGACCTCCTCCAGGCTGAACGGCTTGGTGACGTAGTCGTCCCCGCCCGCGGTGATGCCGGCGATCCGGTCGTCCACCGCGTCCCTGGCTGTGAGGAACAGCACGCAGACCCCGGGTGCCTCGGCGCGCATCCGCCGCAGCACCTCCAGGCCGTCGAAGTCCGGCAGCATCACGTCCAGCACCACGGCGTCCGGGCGGAACGCCCCAGCGACGGCCACGGCCTCGGCGCCGTCGGCCGCGGTCCTGACCTCCCAGCCGTCGTACACCAGGGCCTGGGCCACCACCTCGGTCAGATCCGGCTCGTCGTCGACCACCAGCGCACGCGGGGGTCCGGCAGGTCCGACCTGGGGACGGCGGGCGGAATCAGGAGACATAGCATCACATGATGCACCCCCGCGGGATGCAGCCACGGCCGCCGACGCTCCTGTGGATTGCCTGTGACCTGCGGCGGAGACCGGAAGTTTCAGAGGGAACTCAGAAGGACCGGTGTCAGGGTGAGGTACCGCGCCCCACCGGGCGGCAGTACCGACCATCAGTACCCGGCAGATCAGTACCGGCAGAGGAGACCCATGACGAGCACCGTCGGAGCGCACCGCAGCGCCGACGCGCGCCGCGGATCGCCCGCGTCCCCACGCGGCGACCGGGCCGCGCTGCTGGCGCCCGCGCTGCTGGCCGCCATCGGCCTGGGAGCGCTGGTCGTGGTGTTCCTGTGGTGGAGCAACACCGCCTCGGTGGTCTCCCCCGCCGCCTGGATCACCAACGCCGGACGGCTCTGCGGCTTGCTCGCCGGGTACGCGGCTCCGGTGCTGGTGGTGCTGATGGCGCGAATACCGCTGCTCGACCGCACCCTGGGCAGCGACCGGCTGGCACGCTGGCACGCGATGGGAGGCCGCTACATGGTGGGCCTGGTCGTCGCCCACGTACTGCTGATCATCTGGGGCTACGCCCTGACCGACCACAACGGGCTGGTCCACCAGACCGCCCAACTGGTCTTCCACTACCCGGACATGCTGAAGGCCACCATCGGCACCCTGCTGCTGCTGGGCGTCGGCGCCGTCTCGGCCCGGGCCGCCCGGCGCAGGCTGAGTTACGAGACCTGGTACTACCTGCACCTGGCCACCTATGTGGCCATCTTCCTGACCTTCTTCCACCAGCTGGCCAACGGCGCCGAGTTCGTGCTGTCGACCAAGGCCAAGGTGATCTGGTACGGCCTCTACCTCGGCGCGGCGGCACTGATCCTGTGGTTCCGCTTCGCCGTCCCCACCCTGCTGGCGTTCCGGCACCGGCTGCGGGTCGCCGAGGTCCGCCCGGAGGCCCCGGGGGTGCACTCGGTCTTCATCACCGGGCGCCGCCTGGACGAGCTGGCCCGGGCCACCCGGTCAGGACAGTTCTTCCGCTGGCGCTTCGCGCAGCGCGGGCTGCTGCTGGCCGGCAACCCCTACTCGCTGTCCGCTCCGCCCAACCCCGACTACCTGCGGATCACGGTCAAGGACCTGGGCGGCCACAGCGCGGCCCTGGCCCGGCTGCGCCCCGGCACCCGGGTCTTCGCCGAGGGGCCGTACGGCGCCTTCACCGCAGAGCGGCGCCCCGGACGCCGGGGCAAGGTGCTGCTGCTGGCGGCCGGGGTCGGGATCACCCCGCTGCGGGCCCTGTTCGAGTCCCTCCCGGCCCGGCGCGGCGAACTGACCCTGGTCTACCGGGCCAGCCGGGAGGACGACCTGGTCTTCCGCGCCGAACTGGAGTCCATCGCCAGGGCGCGCGGTGCCAGGCTCCACTACCTGGTCGGCAGCCGCGCCGAGATCGGCGAGCCGCTGCAGGCCAGGACCCTGCTGGGGATGCTGCCGGACCTGCGCGAGCACGACGTGTTCCTGTGCGGCCCGGAGGGGATGACCCGCACCGCGCACGAGGCCCTGGAGACGGCGGGCGTCCCGCGCGGCCGGATCCACCACGAGTCGTTCGAGTTCTGACCCCGCAGCACCGCCGAGCCCCGCGACCCCGCAGCACCGCCGCACCGAGCCACAGGAGGGACGTCCCGAATGCGTCGCACCGTACTGACCGCTGGAGGCACCGCCCTGGGCGTGGTGCTGCTCCTGGCCGCCAAGCCGCACCACACGGTGGCCGTAGCCGTCCCCGCGGTCACCGCTCCCGAGCAGGACTCCAGCGGCACGGGGTCCGGGACCGGCACCGGGGCCGGGTCCTCGTCGGGCTCGCCGTCCGGGTCCTCGCCGAGCGCCTCCTCGACCGGCGGCGCCGCCAAGAGCACCGGCGTGCGCACCATCACCGGCGGCTCGGTGGACACCCGTTGGGGCCCGGTCCAGGTCAAGGTCACCTTCAACGGCTCGAAGATCACCGCGATCGACGTGGTCCAGGAGCCCGACGGCAACCCCCGCGACCAGGAGATCAACTCCCAGGCCATCCCGATCCTGACCCAGGAGGCGCTGGCCGCGCAGAGCGCCAACATCGACGCGGTCTCCGGCGCCAGCTACACCAGCGAGGGCTACATCGGTTCGCTGCAGAGCGCGCTCGACGCCGCCAAGTGAGCCGCGGCCGGGGTCCGGCCCCGGCCCACCCCTCGGCTCACCCCGTTCACCCCGCGAGCTGCGGGTACAGCGCGCCCAGGTCGCCGGACAGACCCCGCTTCACCTGCCGCGACACCTCGTCGACCAGCACCTCGGCCGCGTTGGCCTCGATGCCGTCCAGGGCCTGCCGGGCGACCTCGGCCGGCGCGGTCTTCGGGGCGTCGACGTGCGCGACCAGGTCGGTGTCGACGTAGCCGACGTGCAGGCCGGTCACCTGGATCCCGCGCGGCAGCAGATCCAGGCGCAGCGAGTTGGTCTGCGACCAGACGGCCGCCTTGGAGGCGCTGTAGGAGCCGGCCAGCGCCACCCACGACAGCACCGAGTGGACGTTCAGCAGGTGGCCGCCGCCGTTGCGCTCGATGATCGGCACGAAGGCGCGGGCGGTGAGCAGCGGGCCGTAGAAGTTGGTCTCGAACTCGGTGCGGACGTCCTCGACCGGGGAGTCCAGGAAGGACGCGTTCACCGCCCGACCGGCGTTGTTGATCAGGATGGTGACGTCCTGGGCCTGTGCGGCGGCGGCCGCCACCGAGGCGGGGTCGGTCACCTCCAGGGCCAGCGGGACGGCGTCGGAGTTGCGGACGGTGGAGGCGTCGCGGGCGGTGGCGTAGACCTTCTTGGCGCCGCGTGCGTACAGCTCCTCGACCAGTGCCTTGCCGATGCCCCGGCTTCCGCCGGTGACGAGCACGGTCGCGCCTGAGATCGCAGTCATGGGTGTTCTCCCTGGATGAGTCCGCCGGCCGTTGGAAACCGATCGGTTTCCACCAACGTACACCGATCGGTTTCCTCCTGTCACCACCCGGCGTACCCTCGTACCCATGACCACGTCCGCGCCCCGCACGCCCGCCCGCCCCACGCCCCGCGAGCGCCTGCTCGACGCCGCCGCCGGGCTCTTCTACCGCGACGGCGTGAACATCGGCGTCGACGCCCTGTGCAAGGCCGCCGGCGTCTCCAAGCGCTCCATGTACCAGCTGTTCGGGAGCAAGGACGAGGTGCTCGCGGCGAGCCTGGAACGCAGCGGACCCGGCTACCAGGCCCTGCTGCTCCCGCCCGCGGACGACTCCCGGCCGCCCCGGGCACAGGTCCTGCACGTGTTCGAGCGGCTGGACCAGCTCTCGGCGGGCCCCGAGTACCAGGGCTGCCCGTTCGTCTCCACCGCGACCGAGCTCAAGGACCCGGACCATCCCGCCAGCGTGGTCGCCCGCGGCTTCAAGCAGCAGCTCACCGCGTTCTTCCACGCCCAGGCCGCCCGCGCCGGCGCGTCCGACCCGGAGACCCTGGCCCGCCAGCTGACCATCGTCTTCGACGGCGCCGGCGCCCGCACCGTGGTCCAGGGCCACCCCCTGGACGGCCTGGCCACCGCGACGGCGACCGTGCTGCTGGACGCGGCCGGGGTGGTCTGACGGCAGGTCAGAACCGGGGCGGCCGCCGACGGGGCACGAGCCGTCGGGCAGGATGGCCGCCATGCACGCACAGATCGAGCCCGCCCGGGTCACCGACATCCTGCAGGTCCTCGCCGACCACCCCCGCTACTGGGGCGAGCGCGACCTGCGCCCGCTCCACCAGCTGGCGCTGGTGCAGGAGTTCGGCTCGACCTGCCTGGTCGCCCGCGCCGAGGACGGGATCCGGGGCTACCTGATCGGCTTCGTCACCCCGGCCGGCGTCGGCTACGTGCACCTGATCGCCACCCGCGACGACACCCGGGGCAGCGGGCTGGGACGGAGCCTGTACGCCGCGTTCGCCGACGCCGCGCAGCGCCAGGGCGCCGACCGGCTGAAGGCCATCACCTCGGTCGCCAACACCGGCTCAATCGCCTTCCACCGCACGCTCGGCTTCGACGCACGCATCGAGGACGACTACAACGGCCCTGGCCGGACCATGGTCGTCTTCACCCGAGCACTGCCGTTCGAGGGGCCCCTCGGGAACTGCTAATCTCTGCGCACCCCACCGTGACGTGCACGGTGCGACAACACCATAGAGAGACGGGGAACCATGGCGATTCGCCGGGCCAAGATGAAGGCTCAGGTCATCGAGAAGCTCTCCCAGGCCGCCCCGCCCGGAGAGACCTTCATCGCCTGCGTGCACACCGAGACGGGGCCAAGTCCCTGGCTCAACGCCATATTCGACGAGATTCCACTGGTCGGCGTGATCGTCGCATTCACGCGCAAGTTCTACTTCCTGACGCTGACCAACACCTCGATCGTGGTCAACTCGGCCAGCCGTTGGACCAACCGTCCCGGCGACGTCGTCGCGGTGTTCCCGCGGGCCGCCTTCCCGGTCAGCCGGATCAAGCGCGCTTCGGTCTGGAGCTCCCTGTACGTGGAGCTGACCCAGGGCTCCAAGCCCACCCGGCTCAACGTGCACCGCTACTGGCGCGCCGAGCTGGACCAGCTGATCGCTGCGTTCCCGCAGGCGACCGTCTTCGACGGCAGCGTTCCCGGCCAGGCCACCGGCCAGGACGCCGCCAAGACCGTCTGACTGTCTGACACCGAGCGCGTGACGGCACCCGCCTGACGGCACCGAGGGCCCCGGAGACCGCAACTGCGGCCGGGGCCCTCGGGCCTGTGCCGCTCACTGCGCCAACTGCCCCAGGAGTTCCCAGGTCCGGCGGCGCTCCGCAGCGCCTGCGATCTCCGTCCCGGAGAACACCACCTCCGTCGCACCGGCGTCCCGGTAGCGCCGCACCTCGGCGGCCACGCTCTTCTCGTCGCCGATGACCGCGACGTCGGCGGCCCGTTCGGCGCCGGAGAGCTCGATGACCCGTGCGTAGGACGGGATCCGCTCGTAGAACCCGAGCCGTTCGGCGAACGTCTCGCGCACCGCGTCGGCGTCGTCGGTCACCACGCCGGACACCAGCGCCACGATCCGGGGCGCCGGACGCCCTGCCGCCTCCGCCGCCTTGGTGACGGCCGGCACGATGTGCTCCGCCAGGGCCCGGGGTCCCGCCAGGTAGGGCAGGATCCCGTCCGCCAACTCACCGCTGGCCCGCAGTGCCTGCGGCCCCATGGCGGCGACCAGCAGCGGAACACCGCCTTCGGCGCCCGGCACCCGGGCCGGCAGCGGCGTGGTCGCGGTGAGCAGCTCACCGTGGAAGTCGGCGCTGCCCGTCTCGATCAACTGCCGCAGTGCGACCAGGAATTCACGGAGCCTTGCGATCGGGCGCTGGTAGGGGATGCCGAAGGCGGCCTCGGTCAGGGCTTTGGTACCGAGCGCCAGTCCGAGGTGGTAGCGGCCGTGCGTGGCCGCCTGGGCGGTCTGGGCCTGGCTGGACACCAGCAGCGGGTGGCGTCCGAAGACCGGGATCGCGGACGTGCCCACCTGCAGGCCCGGCACCGCACGGCCGACGAGCGCCGCGAGTTGGGGCGAGTCCGCGCCGAAGGTCTGCCCGAACCAGGCGGACCGCAGTCCCGCGGCCACGGCCTCCTCGGCCAGCCGCACGGTGGCGTCGATCTGGTTGGCCGCGTCCGGCGCGGCGAGTGCTACTCCCACTGTCATACCGGCTCGAACTACCGGTGGCAGCCGGCACATTCCGCTCCTGCATGACAATCATGTGTCAGCCACCACCCTCTTGCCCGACGACGGGACGGACTGATACCCATCGGTTGGCACTCTCGTATCGAGAGTGCCAACCGATGGGGTGGGTGGTCCATGTTCGGTGTCCTGCGGATCCGTGACTACCGCCTGCTGGCGACCGGTCAGCTGCTGTCCAGCCTCGGGGACTGGCTGCTGCTGGTCGCCGCACCCTTCTACGTCCTCCGGCTGACCGGATCGACGCTGGCCACCGGCCTGTCGCTGGCCGCCGGGACGGTGCCGGCGCTGCTGCTCGGGCCGGTGGCCGGGGTGTTCGCGGACCGCTGGGACCGGCGGCGCACCATGCTCACCGCCGACCTGCTGCGGGCCGCAGCGGTCGCGCTGATGCTCCTGGTCCACCGCCCCGACCAGGTCTGGCTGATCTACCTGGCCCTGCTCGGCGAGGCGAGCCTCAGTCAGTTCTTCACCCCCGCCCGCAAGGCCCTGCTCCCGGTCCTGGTCGGCCGAGGTCCACAGCTGGGCGCGGCGAACTCGCTGGCCGCGCTGGTCTCCGGCACCGTGCAACTGCTCGGCGGCCCGCTCGGGGGCGCCCTCTACGCCCTGGTCGGCTTCGCCCCGGTGGTGGCCTTCGACGCCGTGAGCTACCTGGCGTCAGCGGTCCTGATCACCGCGATCGGCCACCGCACCGCTGCCGCAGAACCCCGGCGCCGCTCCGGGACCGCGCTGCAGCGTTTCACCGGAGAGCTGCGGGCCGGTGCGGCCCGCGTCCGCTCGACCCCCGGGCTCCCGGTCCTGTTCACCGTGGCCGCTGTGTTCTTCCTCGGCAACGCGGCCCTGACCGCCCTGCTCGTGCCCTACATCGGCGCCGTCCTGCACGCCGCCGCCGGCACCCTGGGCTGGCTGTTCGCCGCCCTCGGGGTCGGCTACCTGGCCGGCGCCCCGCTCAGCAGGTCCGTCACCACCCGCTTCCCGCCCCGAACCGTCGTCATCGGCAGCCTGGCCGCCCTGGCCGCGGTGTTCGCCGCCACCTTCAACACCCACGACACCGCCTGGGACCTGTTCCTGTTCACCCTGATCGGTCCCCCGGCCGTCTGCTTCCTGGTCACCGTCGACACCTCCATCGCCCGGCAGACCCCCGACCACCTGCTCGGCCGGGTGAGCTCCGCCTACGGCATGGCGCAGGCAGCGGCCACCCTGGTCGGCATGCTCGCCGGATCCGTCCTCGGCCAGCAGATCGGCATCGGCCCCACCATGGACCTGGCCGCCCTCACCGTCGCCGCCTCCGCCGCCGCAGCGCTGCTGATGCCCCGTCACATCGCGGCGGAAGCAGCCCCCACCGCCGACGAGACCTCGCTACCGGTCCGCTGATCTCCCGTACCGGGCCTTCCTCATTCCCTCGGGGACTCGGCCCATTCCCACAGCTGCTCGAAGTCGGCGGGCAGCAGGCCGATTCGCGGGTTGATCGTCAGCAGCAGTGCCGGACCGGGGTGGACGTCGGCGACATACTCCCGGTCCGCGTCGGTCACCTCGTCGTCGACCCAGGCGAACGGCCGGCCGGCGGCCCAACGGACGACCTCATGGGTCTTGAAGTAGGTTCCGTCGTCCACGGCCGGACGTCGCACGTCCTGGAACGAGACGTGCTCCAGCACCGGCAGTCCCAACTGCGGGCCGATCCAGACGTTGGCCTCGGCCTGCCAGGTGGTGCACCACACGAGCTGGTACGGCAGCGCCGTCAACGCGGGCCCGTGCGCCGGGTTCAGCCACACCCGCAGGGGCTTGAGGCCCGGATCGTCCCAGCCGGTGGGACGCATCCGGTGCGTCCGGTAGCCCTTGGGGCGGCGCGTCGGCTTCGCGGCGTACGGATTGAGCGGTCCGTCCACATCGATCAGGAGCAGCGGCCGGGGCGCGTCAGCCATGAAGGACTCCCTTGGTGCCGGTCGACGGGGCTTGACTCTGACGTGCGGGTCAGAGGTTAGCGTCACTGCACCCGGCGGCGAACACCCACCGTCCCGCTGCCCCTCGTCCACCCGGAAGGGCCGACCATGAATGCCACGCTGCCCCGTACCGCCCGCGAGGTCCGTCTCGCCGCCGTCCCGAAGGGACTGCCCGCGCTGGAGCACTTCGCCGTCGTCACGGCGCCGCTTCCCGAGCCGACGGGCGGTCAGGTCCTGGTCCGGAACCGGTACTTCGTTGTCTTCCCCGGATTGCGGACCCTGATCGGCGGGGAGGTCGACGGCCTGCCGCTGCCGCAACTGCTCAGCGGCGACCCGCTGTTCGGGCCGGCCGTGGGCGAGGTGGTGGCCGCGCCGGCCGGTAGTCCGCTGCGCGTCGGTGACCAGGTCGCTCATATGTTCGGCTGGCGGGAGTACGCCCTGGTGAGCGACGGCGAGTGCACTCCTCTGGACGGCACGCTCCCCGATCCGGTCGCGTACCTCTCCCCGGGGTCGGCCGCCTACGGAGCGCTGACCCGCCTGGCCGAGGTCCGGCCCGGCGACACCGTCCTGGTCACCGGTGCGGCCGGGGCGGTGGGGTCGATGGCCGGTCAGATCGCCCGGCTGCTGGGCGCCGGACGGGTGATCGGCAGCACCGGCTCGCCGCGGAAGGCCGAGCGGCTGGTCTCCGAGCTCGGCTACGACGCGGTGGTGCTGCGCGGATCCGGGCCGGTCGCCGACCAGTTGGCGAAGGCGGCGCCCGAGGGCATCGACGTGCTGCTGGACACCGTCGGCGGCGAGCAGCTGACCGCGGCCGTCGGCGCGGCCCGCCAGGGCGCCCGGTTCGCCCTGGTCGGGGCCATGTCCGGGCAGATGTCGGCACAACGGGCCGGCGGCAGCGCTCCGGTGGAGATCGACAGCTACCGCCTCGTCGTCAGGGGCGTCTCGCTCCGCGGGTACAGCGGCGCGGACCACCCCGGTGTGGAGGCGGAGTGGCTCGGGCGCTTCGGCGGCTGGCTGCGGACCGGGGAGATCCGCTTCCCGCACGCACGGATCGCGGGCATCGATCGCGCACCGCTGGCATTGCAGGAGATGATCGAGGGCAGGCACTTCGGGGCGGTCGTCGTGGAACTCTAGCGGCGCGGTACGGGAGGCGGGGCCGGATGCGGATCGGTGAGGCGGCAGCGGCGACCGGCACCACGCCCAGGGCGCTGCGCTTCTACGAGCAGCGCGGACTGCTGCCCCCGCCGCTGCGCACGGCCTCCGGCCAGCGCGAGTACGGGCCCGCCGAGATCGCCCGGGTCCGGGTGATCCGCGAACTGCTGTCCCTGGGTCTCACCGTCGAGGACCTGCGCGCCTCCGCGGACCGCCTGCACCTGCTCGAACAGGACCCGCCGCCGCGCTGCGGCTCCGGCGAACCCGGCACCCCGGCCGCCGAGTTCGGCGTCGTCGGCCGCAGACTCGCCGCCCTCGACGCCGAGATCGGCCGACTTGCCGCCCTACGCGCGAACCTCGCCCAACGTGCCTTCGGGGACGCCTGACCCCGGCCGCTCAGCGACGGCGGGCGGTCGCCGGCTCACTGCCCCATCGCCGGTTCGAGCAGCGACAACGTCCGCTTCTGCGCGTCCAGGCCGACGCGCACCCCGACCGGCATCGGCAGGTTGGGCCCGGCGTGCCCGATCTCGACGTTGCCCAGGACCGGGATGTCACGGTCGCCCAGGACATCGAGGACGATCTCGGGCAGGGTCGGGGACGCGCCGGGTTCAATTCCGTTGATCTCGCGCGGAACGCCCACGACCATGCCGGAGATCCGATCGAGGATGCCGCTGTGCCGCATCACCTGCAGGTAGCTCCACACGTACGAGGCCAGGCCGCCCATCTCCTCCCAGAACAGCACCGCGCCGTCGAACCATTCCAGCGGAATCGCGAAGCGCGTCGCCTGCGCCAGGACGATGCGGTTGATCACCCCGCCGATCAGCCGGCCTTCGACCCGACCGGGCCGCCAGCACTCCCACGACGGGCTCGACGGCAACGCGCCGATCGCCTCGGTGCTGGTCAGCAACCCGGAGTAGAGCTTCTCCAGTTCCGCCCGGCGCGCTGCGGGTGCGGACTGCCAGTGTCCGCCGAAGCCGGGGACGGCCATGTCGGCATGGAACCCGACCAGACCCGTGCGCGCATACAGCACGAGGTGCAGCAGCGAGATGTCGCTGTAGCCGAGGATCGGCTTGGGGTCGGCCCTGATCGCCTCGACGTCGATCAGGTCGAGGTAGCCGAGCGCCGTCTGCCCGCCGTCGCTGGCGATGATCGCGCGCACCTCGGGATCGCGCAGGAGTCCGTTGAGCTCCCCGGCGATCTCAGCCGGAGTGGCGGCGCTCCACCAGTGGCTGCGCCCGATTTCCAGCAGCGGAGCCCGACGCACCCGGAATCCCATCCGTTCGAGCACCACCACCGTCTGCTCGACGTTGGGCTCGTAGGCGGCCGGCAGCGGACCGGACAGCGACGCGATGACGACGAGATCCCCGGGGCGCAGGGCACGCGGCCGAAGCACGTGAGGCAGTGCGGAACCAGTCATGGCGCCAGTGTTGCCGGTGCCTCGGGGCAAGGTCACCCGACTTTCGCGGGGCCCAGCCGCTGGGGTACGGGAACGGGGCGATGCGACGGGGCACAGGCCCCATCGCATCGCCCCGGAGCGGCGGGTGACGCCGGGTCAGGCGGACTTGAGCAGCTCGCGCAGCCGGGCCGTGTCGATCAGGTGGGCGCGGGACGGGAAGACCTCGTTGACCAGGATCCGGTTGACCTCCGGGTGCGGGTCGGCGACGCCGTCGGTCAGCACGTAGACGCGGTAGTCGCGGTCGGCGGTGTCGATCAGCGTGGACAGGACGACCCCGCCGGTGCTGATGCCGGACAGGATCAGGGTGTCGATGCCCCGGTCCTGCAGCTGCTCGTGGAGGTCGGTGGTGGAGACCGAGCCGAAGCGGATCTTGCGGACGACGATGTCGCCGTCCTCGGGGGCGATCCGCGCGTCGATCTGGGTGGCGTCGTCCTCGTGGTGCATCATCTTCGCCGCGGCGACCCCGCTGAAGGTCTTGTTGGTCTCCGGGACCGCCGCCCAGTCGTCCTCGGTGAAGGCGACGCGGACGTAGCCGATGGTGCCACCGGCGGCGCGGACGTCGGCGATCGCGCCCTTGACCCGCTCGACGAGCGCGTCGGGCTCCGGGACGAACGCGACGATCCCGTTCTGGAAGTCCATCGCCAGCAGAGCGGTCCGCTTGGGGTCGATCTCGGGGAGGGCAGGGGTGGTCATGCGTGGTTCTCCTTGCGGGTGATTGCCGTCGCCGCTGCGTTCGCGGCGCTCTCAGGGGGGTCGGTGGGGTCAGTGGGGTTGGGGGTGTCGGTGGGGTCCGGGGCGCCGGTCTTCCGGTCCGCCTTGCGGGCCATCAGCCGGCGGTCGAGGACGGTCAGCAGCAGGACGGCGACGCCGGCGGCGACCAGGACCAGGCCGAGGGTGTGCAGGCCGTGGTCGCTGGCGCCGTTGCGGAAGACGATGCTGCCGATCACGGCGGAGGTGATGGTGCCGAGGTAGCCGAAGGTCCGGAACAGCCCGGAGGCGGTCCCGATCCGCTCGGGCGGCGACGAGAGGTAGAGCGCGGTCTGGTTGCCGACGGTGGTGGCGGCCGACGTCACCCCGAAGATCAGCGAGACCAGGACGATGGCGATGGCCGGGCTGTGCGAGCTGAGCAGCACGATCCCGCCCGAGCCGAGCACCATGGTCAGCGCCGCGGCCAGCAGCGGTCCGCGCACCAGGTTGCGGCTGGCGAGCGGGCGCGAGAGCAGTGCGGAGACCGCGCCCATCGGCAGCAGCAGCAGTCCCGACGTCACCGTGGAGAACCCGTGTGCGGCCTCCATCCACTCGGTCATCCCGTACATCACGGTGTAGACGCCGAGCAGGGTGAGGGCCTGGCGCAGGTAGGTGCGGGCCAGGGCGCCGTTGGCGGCGAGTTCGCGGAAGTCGAAGAACGGGTCGGTCCTGCGCAGTTCCCACACCACAGTGGGTACCGCGGCGACGACGAAGACGACGAGCGCGACCCACTTGATGCCGGGGAGCCCCATCAGGAAGACGACCAGTGCGGTCATCGACGCGGCGAAGCCGATGATGCCGGTCAGGTCGATCCGGTCGGCGACCCTGCGGAAGGTGCTGTCCGCGCGGTCCAGGGCGGGGTCCGCGGGCAGCCAGCGCACGGCCATCAGCAGCGCGATCGCGGTGATCGGGATGTTGATGAAGAAGGCCCAGCGCCAGCCCGCGGCGCCGACCAGCAGCCCGCCGATCGGCGGGCCGATCGCGGCCGTGGCCATGCCGGCGATCGCGAGGCCGCCGAGCACTCCGCCCGGCGGGGACTCCAGCCCGGCCTGCTGGGCGCGGCGACGGATCATCACCATCGCGCAGGGGAAGGCGGCCGAGGTGCCGATGCCGATCAGGACCCGGGCGACGGTCAGCATCGCCAGGTTCTGGCCGACCCCGCCGACCAGGCCGCCGAGCAGCACCAGCACGATGCCGGACAGGAAGATCCGGCGCGGGCCGAGCACCTCGGCCAGCTTGCCCGCGGTGGGCTGGGCCACGGCACTGGCCAGGTACAGCGAGGAGACCAGGACGGCGGTGGCGCCCACCGCGACGTGCAGCTGGGCGGCGATGGGCACCAGGGCGGTGGCGATGATCGAGCTGTTGATCGGGTTGAGGGCCGAGCCCACGTAGAGCGGGGTGGTGAAGGGCCAGGCGAAGGGCTGGTGCCCGGGATCGCGGGTCGTGGCGTCACCCTGGCTGACGGCGACGCTCATATGCCGCCGCCGCTCAGGTCCGCCTCGGCGAGCCGCTCCAGCAGCTCGATGGCCCTGGCCAGGTCCTGGCGTTCCTCGGGGGCGACCACCTGGTCGATGGCGCGCGCCAGGAACGAGGCGCGGCCCGCCAGGATCCGGTCGATCAGCTCGGTCGCGGAGGTGTCGGCGCTGACCAGCTTCTTGCGGCCGTCCAGCGGGTCGGGCTCGCTGTGGACCAGGCCGGCTTCCTTGAGCACCGCCAGGCTCTGGGTGACGGCCTGCGCGCTGACGTGCTCCAGCGCGGCGAGCCGGGCCGCGGTGACCGGGCCCTCGCGTACGACGCCCGACAGGATGCCGAGCTGCGAGAGGGTCAGGCCGGTCGCGTTCTGCCCGGACTCCGCACGCAGACGTGCCCGCAGCCGAGTCATCGCGTCCTGCAGACGCTGTGCGGTCGCAGCGGACGGGGTGGGCTGCTGCGGCCGGGGCTTCGTGTTCATGACCCCATCGTAAAACTACTCAAGTAACTTTGCCAAGTTTCTTGAGTAGTTTTCTGCGACGGCTCCCGTTCGACGCGCTGCGGAACGCGCCACGGCACGCCTGCGATCCAGATCCGCACCCTTCCTCCGTCAGCCCTCTACGCTGCGGGAATGACCTCGCGACAGGAGCAGTGGGCCCGGCTGCGCCGACAGCTCTGGCAGCCCCCGCGCGCCCACGGCGAGCAGCCGCGCGAGCGCGTGGTCGGCCCGCTGGAGCTCTTCTACGACCTGGTCGTGGTCGTGCTGGTGGCCCAGGCGGCCCAGCACCTGGCCGGGGACCTGGACTGGCACGGCCTGGGCCTGTTCGCCGCGGTGTTCACGCTGGTGTGGATCGCCTGGCTGAACGGCAGCCTGCACCACGAACTGCACGGCCGCGAGGACGCCCGCGGCCGGATCATGTTCCTGCTGCAGATCCTGGTGCTGGTACCGCTGGGCGCCTTCATCCCCGACGCGGGCGGCGCACGCGGATTCGCCTTCGCCGTGGACGCCGGGGTGCTCTTCGCGGTGCTGGCCCTGCTCTGGCTGCTCGCCGCGCGCGGCGACAGCCCCGAGTACCGCCGTCCCAGCATGCTGTTCGTGACCGGCACGGCCGTCTGCGCCGCCGTCCTGGGGGCCAGTGCCGTCCTGCCGGCGGGCCCGCGCGTGCTGACCTGGGGCCTGCTGGCCCTCGCCTACCTGGTGGGCTTCACGGTCGTGATCGGCAGGTCCATCCCGGAACGGGCGGTCGCGCTCAGCGTCACCGACGCCCTCGCCGAGCGGTTCGGCCTGTTCATCATCATCGTGCTGGGCGAGAACGTGACCGGAGTGGTCGAGGGACTGGCCCACGAGACCTCCAACGCGCTGACCCTGGCCGTCGGGCTGGTCGCCGTCGTCGTCGGCTTCGGCTCCTGGTGGACCTACTTCGACTTCGCCGGCCACCGGCTGCCGAGGCCCACCCGTGCGAGCACCCTGCAGTGGATGCTGGTCCACCTGCCGCTCACCGCCGCGGTGGCCGCCATGGGCGCCGCGATGGTCGACCTGGTCGAGTACGCCCACGAGAGCCGCACCCCCGCCGCCACCGCCTGGGTCCTCTGCGCCGGCGCCGCCGTCGTGCTCTGCATGACGATGGTGCTGGCCTCCTCGCTCCAGATCTGGCGCACGACCCAAGGGCTCTACCGCCCCCTGTCCCGCACCTGCGTCGCCGCAGCCGTCCTGTGCGTGGCGGTGGGCGCAGCCCGCCCGGCCCCACTCGTGCTCGGCATCGCCCTCGCCCTCCTCTTCGGCATCCCCTGGACCCTCGCCGTGGTCAAACGCCTGTCCGACGACACCGAACCCGCCACCGACCCGACGTCCTGAGCGACTGCCTCAGCGTGGCTTGACGATCACCGGGCAGGAGTCCCACAGTTCCACACCCGCCCGGACCACTTCCAGGGCGGCCCGGCGCTCATCAGATGACCATGCGGAGCACTCGCCCTCGAACAGCTTGCGATAGGCCGCGCCGTGCACCGGCCCCTGCCGTGGCAGTCGATGGGCCGAGCCCAGCCCCCGGGCCAGATCCTCGAAGAAGTTCCAGGCCTCCAGTACCGCACCCGGCGGCGCCTGCCGGCGCACCGGATCCGCCGACCAGTGCTGGACACGCCGGAGTTCCAGCGTGTTGACACCAGGGGTGCCCAACACTCGTCCACGGCGGCGCACATACATCCGCGCCTGCCGAACCGTCACAAACACCGGGAGTCGCCGCCCACCGGCCGCCGGCAGCGCCAGCACCTGGTCGGGATCGTCGCCCCGGCCACCGATCCACAGCACCACACCACTGCGCCCACACCCCCGTACCCGATACGCGTAGAGGTTCCCCGCCGCCTCGATCGTGGCCACCCCCTCATCCCTCGCCCGAGCAAGGCATCCCTGTGATCACTTATACCGGAGCTGCCTGGCACTGACAGGGGCAGGCACGCCCCGCCACCCCTGCTCATACTCGAACCCATGAAGAGCAAGTCGCAGTTGGGACGGTTCCTGAGGACCCGTCGGGCGCTGCTGAAGCCGTCGGACGTGGGGCTGCGCGAGTTCGACGAGCGGCGGCGGGTGCCGGGTCTGCGCCGGGACGAGCTGGCCCGGTTGGCGGGGGTGAGCGAGTCCTACTACACCCGGCTGGAGCAGGGTCTCTCGCTCAACGCCTCGGTGGAGGTGCTGGATGCACTCGCTCGGGCACTGCGTCTGGACGAGACCGAGCACCGCCACCTGTACGACCTGGCCGGCGTCGGCCGGATGGCCGGCCGGGACCGGGCCCGCAGGGCCCCGGCGCCCGAGCACGTCAGCGAGGCGACCCGGCGGCTGATCGACGCCTTCGGGGACACCCCGGTGATCGTCCTCGGCCGACGCAGCGACGTACTGGCGTGGAACCGCACCGGGCACGCGCTCTTCGCCGGACACCTCGACCCGAGCAGCCCGGACGACCCGGCCCGGCGTCCCAACACCGCGCGACTGGTCTTCCGGGACGCCCACACCCGTGGGCTGTACGAGGACTGGCCGAAGAAGGCCAGGGACGCGGTGGGCAGACTGCGACTGGCCGTCGGCCGCTACCCCGACGACCCGCTGCTGGCCGCCCTCATCGGCGAACTGGTGATGCACAGCCCGGAGTTCACCGACCTGTGGTCCGAACACCGGGTCCGGGCCTGGGACCTGGCGGACTACCGGATGCGGCACCCGCTGGTCGGCCCGATCGACGTCACTCAGCAGGCCGTGCAGATCCCCGACGAGCAGGGACAGCGGCTGGTCGCGGTCACGGCTGCGGCGGGCTCGGCCTCGCAGACCGCACTGACCCTCCTCGCCCAGGCCACCGCTCCGGCCCCGGCCGCGGACCCGTACCCCCGTCCGGCCACCGACCACCCGACCACCCTTTCCGAACGCCTCTGAGAACACCTGTGAATGGAGTCCCCATGTCCACGCTCTACACCACCGAAGCCCTCTCCACCGGCGACGGCCGCAACGGCGAGGTCCGCACCGACGACGGGGTGCTCGACGAACTCCTCGCGGTCCCCAAGGAGATGGGTGGCCCCGGTGGCGACCGGACCAACCCCGAGCAGCTCTTCGCGGCCGGCTACGCCGCCTGCTTCCACAACGGGATGCGCCTGATAGCGGCTCAGCAGAAGCTGAAGCTGGGCGAGTCGACCGTCCGGTCCACGGTGAGCCTGGTCACCCTGGACGACGGCGGCTTCTCCCTGGAGGTCGCACTCGCCGCACACCTGCCCGGCCTGGACCAGGCCACCGCCGACCAGCTGGTGCAGACCACCCACCAGGTCTGCCCGTACTCCAACGCCACCCGCGGGAACATCCCGGTCACCCTCACGGCGACCATCTGATCCCGGACCGAGCCCGCGCCGTGCGGGCGGCCTGTGGGCGGCCTACGGGTCGCCCACAGGCCAGGTCTCGAACCCCGGGCCGAACGCGGGCCTCGACGAGCCGTACGGCATGATCCCCGTCTGTGACCACCACCAGCACACCCCGTGTCAGCTGCAGATCCTGCGGCTCGGATCTCACCAGCGATCCACGCTTCGTCCAGTGGTGCCCGTCCTGCGGCTGGAACGCCAACCCCGGCGGCAACCAGGCCAAAGGGCGGACCGACCGGCTCCTGCGCAAGCTCAACACCCAGGCCGAGGAACGCCTCTACCGCAAGGTCACCGCTGACCCCTCAACCCACCGGACACTGAGCATGGCCAGGATCGGTGCCTTCGCGATGGCCGGACTGGTCCACCTCGTCACGCTTGCACTGGCAGTCGGCGGTGTCTGGCTGCTCCTCTATCCCAGCTGGGTGGCGCGCGGGCTGGGCGTGTTGGCGCTCCTGCTCGCCGTCCATCAGCGTCCCCGGCTGGGGCCGAACCGCAAGGCGCGGAGGAGCATGCTCACCCTGGACCCGGCCGCGGCCCCGCGCCTGTATGCGCTGACCGAACGCGTCGCCGCGGAACTGGGCACCGCAGCACCCTCGGTGATCGTCGTAAACGGCTCGTACAACGCCTCCTATCTCAGGACCGGGGCGCGCAGGCGGGTGATGCTGTCCCTGGGCCTGCCGCTCTGGGAGGTCCTCACCCCGGGCCAGCGTCTGGCCCTGCTCGGGCACGAACTGGGCCACGGCGCCAACGGCGACTCCCGGCAGGGGCTGTGGGTCGGCACTGCCCTGGCCTCGCTACGGGAGTGGTACTACCTCTTTCGGCCCGGACGCCGCATGGTCGTCCCCGGGCGCGGGCGCGCCAGCGCCCAGAGCGGAATCGCCAGTCTCGGCGAGATGGTCGCCCGAGCCCTACTGGCCGTCTTCGCCGAACTCACCCTGCTTGCCCATCGCGTGCTGACCCGGCTCACCCTGCTGTCCGGACGGCGCGCCGAGTACCTGGCCGACGCGCTCTCGGCGCGCGTCGCCGGCCCGGACCGGACCGCCGAACTCCTGCAGGCGCTGACCATGGGCAGCGTCGTCGAGCACGTGCGGCAGAAGCGAAGGTTGACCACGGCCTCCCTGCCCCGCAGCCGCCGTGACAGCGGGGGGCCGGACCGGCGCGAGTCCAAGGACCTCTGGACCGAACTGCGGGAGCACCTTGCGTCCGTTCCACCCAGCGAGCGGGCCCGACGGCTGCTGGTGTCCCAACTCGACGACTCTGCGGTGGACTCCACCCACCCGCCGACACACCTGCGTCTCACCTATGTACAACAACTGCCGCCGAGCGAACCCACGGTCGCCGTCGGCGCCGACGAGGTTGCCGCGATCGAGAACGAACTGGCCGCCGCACGCACCGCGATCGCCCACGCCCTGAGCTGAGGTGAGCTGAGCCGAGGTGAGTGCGCGAGCAATGGGATGGGTGCCTCAGTACGACAGGTCCAGGTAGTCGATCGTGTTCAGGTCGACGACCAGGCCCTGGGCGCGGCGGCCGCGGTCCTTGAAGTACATCTCCTGGAGGCCCTGGGCGACGATCGCGGCCAACTGCTGCTCGGTGGCTCCCGACGCGTGGGCGTCGAAGAGCTGTTGGGCGTAGGAGGGGGGCAGGTGTTCGGTGATCCGGCGCAGGCGGGGGTCGTCGGTGGAACCCGGGGCGGCCGTGAAGCCGAAGCGGGCGCGGGTCTCCACCGTGATGCCTCCGGTGTCGACCGCGCGCTTGACGGCGCGCCTGCGGATCAGCGGCTGCCAGCGGCGCTTCACCTCGGCGTCGATCCGGGTGGCGATGGCCTGCGGCGGATGCCTGCGGGTGCCCTTGAGGTAGCGCTCGACGGAGCGCTGCGAGACGCCCAGCAGTTGGGCCGTGGCCCTGGTCGTGCCCAACTGCTTGACCAGGAAGCCGACCCGGGCCGCGGTGGAGACCGGCGGCTTCCGGGTGAAGGTGTCCTCGGCCGCACGGTCCAGGCTGTCGCCGATCGTCCCCATGGCGGTGTCCTACTCCCCGCCCGCGGCGGCGTCGGTGCCCTTGATGTGCCGGGCCGGATTGTGCGCCTGGTCCAGGAGTTGGGCCGCCCAGAGGAAGGACTGGCTGCCCTCGTGCTTGACCATGCCCGGGCTGACGCCCAGTCGGAACCCGCCCGGCATCGGCTTGCCGGTGGCCGGGTCGTACGGCAGCACGTCCAGCGGCGAGGGTCCCGGGGAGGGGTAGACCGCGCAGTCGGAGAGCACCGCGACCGGGTAGAGGTCAGCCTTGGTCGCCAGCGCCAGCATCTTGCGGTGCATGTTGATCCGCGCGGCTGAGATCACCGCGGCCCGGATGTCGGGGCGCCAGGTGGGCCGCTCCAGTGCGGGCCAGCGCTCGCCGGGCCGGTGCCGGGCGCCCTGGGGGCGCTCACGCAGCTTGCCGATGCCGCCCTTGACGGTGGCTTTGATCGCGGACAGCACCGCGGCCCGCCCCGGGTCGTGCTGCTTGTGCTGCTCCATCGCGGCCAGGAACTCGGCCGGCTCCATCCCCGAAGTGACGCCCAGTTCGGCCATGGTGGCCAGATAGGCGTCCCGCAGCCGCTGGTACCAGGGGTCCAGGTAGGGGCCGTGCTCCGGGCGCAGCCACCCCTCCAACGGGCGGACGTCGTACCCGAGTTCGACCGCGTAGGCGACCGTCGGGGTGGCGTACCAGGCCGGCCCCTGCGGCTGCGCGCCGTCAGGGGTGAACGGGTTGGGCAGCCGGGGGTCGAAGGAGATGTGCGAGAGGTCGACGAACCAGGACCCGGGCAGCGTCTTGTCGAACGCCGGCTGCTGGACGTGGACCGGGGCGCCCAGTCCCAGATTGAGCCGGTTGGCGGCGGCCGCGAAGGCCATGTTGACGTCCACGCCCACCGCCCACGGCAGCGCGCACTCGGCGTCGGTGAGCAGTTCCGGGTCGCGGATCCACTCGTAGGCCTCCTCGTCGAGGACCTCGCCCTCGGCCCGGCCCACCGCGACCGGATGCTCGTCCGGGGCCTCGGGCGGAGCCGGGTCGACCGCGGCCGCGAGCGAGCCGGGGACCGGTCCCGACTGCCAGACGCCGTCCTCCCCGCGCACCGCTCGGGTGGGCGGGCGCAGCGCGGACATCAACTCCAGGCCGGAGACGGCGGTGGAGCCACGCGGGGTGATCACCCTGGTCGCGTAGTCGCCGAGTACCTGGGCGAGTTCGGGCGGCGGCAGGGTGGCGGCGTCGTTCCAGGCGCGGGTGTCCAGCGCCTCCCAGGGCAGCACCGCGAGCTGGACGCAACGGCGCCGACCGCCCTCGGCCGGACGGTAGATCCGGGCCCAGGGCCCGAACCCACGCTTCGTCAACTGCCATTTGGCCTTGGTGAGTTGCTTGATGACGGGGTGGTTGTCGGGCAGCCGCAGACCGCGCCGGTCGGCCAACTCCGGCGGCAGTCCCAGCGATTCGGCGGCAGTAGCGGTGAGCACGACCAGCGGGTCGCCGTCCCGGCCGGAGCGGTGCAGCCGGGGGGAGCCGATCTGCGCCTGTTCCAGGGCCCACTCCACCAGCGCGGGAAGGGTACGGGCCGGGCAGTCCAGGACCAGACCGCCGATGCCGTAGGCGGTCCCGTCGCCGTCCAGGACCAGCAGCGGACCGTTGGCGAAGCGGCGCTCGCCCGGCTCCTCGGCGGCGGCCGGCGGGGCCGGGGCACGGCGCGCGGTCGTCGGCTGGGAACGTGCGGGTGCGGGAGCGGGGATCGACGGCTGTGCCGGGGCGGTGGCGGGCGCGGGCACCTGCGCGCCGGCCGCTGGTTCGGCAGCGGCCGGGAACCGCTCCGCCAGGCCCTCCAACAACCGCCGGTAGGCCTCCCGCTTGTCGCCCGACGGCTCGCTGCGGCCCTCCTCCCAGGCCTGCACCGACGCCGGACGGGTCCGCAGCGCCTGCGCCACCGCGGCCTCGGTGAGCCCGGCAGCCCGCCGCAGCCGCACCCGCTCCTCGGGGGCCGGCAGGACCTGGCCCGACTGCACCGCGGCCAGCAGGGCGTCGACGCCCGCGATCAGCGGGTCCGGCTGGTCGGGCATGGTGCGGAATCTCCTTCGGTGACGGCCGGCTGGCGGCGCACCTGGATGCTAACGCAGCGGAGGGGCCGTTCCACGGACCGCTGCCGCAGCGTGCAGACTGTCGTGCGTGAAGCCCACCGCCGAGCAGCTCGCCGCCGCCCCCGACCTGACCATCCCCGACGTGATCGCCCCCGGACTACGGGTGCTGTTCTGCGGGATCAACCCGGGACTGTGGTCCGGAGCCACCGGCCACCACTTCGCCCGCCCCGGCAACCGCTTCTGGCCCGCACTGCACCTCAGCGGCTTCACCCCGCGCCAGCTGCAGCCGGAGGAGCAGGAGGAACTGCTGGCCTTCGGTCTGGGCATCACCAATGTCGTCGACCGCACCACCGCCAGGGCCGACGAACTGACGGCCGAGGAGTACCGGGACGGCGGCCTGGCACTGCGCGAGCGCGTGGAGCGGCTGCGCCCCCAGGCACTGGCCGTCCTCGGCATCGGTGCCTACCGGGTGGCCTTCGACGCCCCCAAAGCCGTGGTCGGCCCGCAGACCGCATCCCTCGGCGGAACAGCCGTCTGGGTGCTGCCCAACCCCAGCGGCCTCAACGCCCACTACACCCTGGCCGCCATCGCCGACCGCTTCCGCGAACTGCGGGAGGCCACGAGTCAGAGTTGATCACGCCAGAGGGGTGTTATCGCAGATGAGAGCCAGCATGCAGAGAGGCACTCGGGCCACTCCTCGGAGGCGAACGAGTTACCTCAGCCGTACGAGGAGACCACCCGTCGCAAAACCTCGTACGCGGCGTCCTTCGCCCATGGGGAGCCGGACTACAACGGCCACTACGACATCCCTGAACTCTGCGACATCTGCCCACTCGCACAGCTCCACCTCTGCAAGAGCAGGCATCAGGTACCGACAGCAGGCCAGATATAGGAAGTCGCACTCTCCCTGACGCCAGCGGCTTGGTGGTCGTTGACATCAAGGAGGGGGCGGCCGTCGTGTCCGGGCTCAGCGAAGAGCAACCGCGCTACTACCTGCAACATTCGCTTGGCTTCCAGGTACACGATGTTCGCCATCCTCACCGCGACCGGCGGCATGGCCGGTCGGACATCGGATGGAAGGAAGCGACTTCATGACCGACTGGACGAGTCTTGACTACGTCGTCGTAGACGTCGAGGGCAACGGCCAGCACCCGCCCGACCTGGTGGAGCTGGCCGCCGTCCGAATCGTCGGGGGAACCATCGGGTCGCTCTCCACATGGTTGGTACGGCCAAAGACGCCGATCACGCGCTTTGCCGAGTCGATCCACGGCATCAGCAACGAGCAGGTGTCCGCGCTCCCAGTGTTCGAGGACATCAAGGGTGAGGTGCTGGGAGCCCTGGATGGTGACGCCCTGGTTGCTCACAACGCACACGTCGACGTCGGTGTTCTTCAGCGCAAGCTGGGCGACTGGCAATGCCCGGAGGTGTTCGACACTCTCAAGCTGGCCCGTCGCCTGATCCCGCACCAGATGAGCTACAAGCTCGGTGCCCTGGTCGAGGCGTACAAGCTGGCCGAGGGGATGCCTGCGGATCTCACGCCGCACCGGGCGACGTATGACGTACTGGTAGCCGCGCATCTGTTCATCCACATGGCGAATCCGCCCGGGATGGAGCCGCTGACGCTCGAAGCTCTCCGCAACCACCCACCGGGAGGAGAAGGTGATGAAGCTGCGACCCTTTTCTAACCACGAGCAGCGCCCCTTTGCATGTCCTCGCGCGGGGGCGAGGCCAGGGAGCGCGACGCGTTGAAGGCCGGACCAGTCAGCTCGGACGCCGCGAGACCATGAGCCGGCCGCCCGGACAGGCGCTGTCCCAGGCAGCCGGGTCCTGGAGGGGGCGGGTCAAGCACCGGTACTGCACCAGGTCCGATCGCTCGGACAAAGTCAGCATCCTCGGCTCGCCGAGGATGCTCCGGTCTGAGTCGAGGTCCTCGTCGACGTCAAAGTGGAAGGCGGCATCGGTGAGGTAGTCACGGCGGAAGTCCGTCTTCCACTGCGAGTTGTGGCCCCAACCCAGCGACCCGTCGAAGGTCTCCCGGTAGCGGCGCATGAAGACATCGTGGAGCAGCGACTTGTCTGCGATGCCCGCGACCAGATGCCGGGTGCCGGCGCGAACCGTCACACCGGTGCGACTGAACAGCAACTCCCCGAACATCAGTCCTGGCCAGACCGTCCCGGTAATCTCGATCGGAGCCTGCGGATGCTCGTCCTGCTCGACGTGGACGACCTCGTGGAAGAACGGCTCGAATGCGATGTTGCCGATCGGAGCCATGCCGAGTCGGGCGAAGGCCGTCAGGTACTGGTCGCGGTTGATATGCGGCCAGCGCTCAGGCTCGTGGATGTCATGCGCCCAGGGGGTCTCAGAACCGGGCGGCAACAGCGGCTGGAGCTTGTAGATCAGCGCGTCGCTGACGCGGCTGAGCGCGTATGCCGTCTCCAGGGGATCGCCGAACTCGTACTCGGTCCGCTTCCACCCGCCGAAGACGGCCAGCGGCGAGAGGGCCTCCCGGACGACTTCGGCGTGCTCGTCCAGCCACGGCTCGACGACGCTGAGGAAGACGTCTACGCCCTGGTACTCCTCCACGGCGCAGAAAAGTCGGCGGACACGCAGTGCTGGGATCACGCAATGCAGCGTAGGGAGCCTCGCCGGTGCGGTCGACTGGGTTTCCCACGGGCCGGCTTCAGGGTGCTGTGGCGGCAGCCGGAGTTCGCAGCAGACATTCAGGCCATCGGCGACCAGCGTGTCCAGGGCAGCTGCCTGCTCGCCAGCACAGTGTTGGAAATCATGTGGAGTCTGTGGAGGGCGGCGGAACCGCACCCGGAAAGCCCTCAGGGGCGTGGCCGGGTCGGCCGCGCCCCTGAGGGGTGGAGAGGGTGGTGCTGCGTCAGCTGATGCGGCCCGCGAAGTCGGGGGCCCAGTTGCTGATGGTGTCGGTCTTCACGCCGGAGCTGGGGTTGGCGGCCTCGACGTACTCGCCGTTGCCGACGTAGATCGCCACGTGGTAGGCGCCGGAGGCGGTGCCGTCGCTGGACCAGAACAGCAGGTCGCCGACCTGGAGCGAGTCCAGGGAGACCCGGGTGCTGGCGGCGGCCTGCTCCTCGCTGGTGCGGGGGGCGGAGATGCCGGCCTTGGCCAGGGCGGCCTGGACCAGACCGGAGCAGTCCCAGCCGGCGTCGCTGGTGCCGCCGTAGACGTAGGACTCGCCGACCTTCGACAGGGCGAAGGAGGCGGCCGCGGCCATCCCGGTGCTGGAGGAGCTGGAGGAGGCGTCGCTCGCGGTGGTGCTGCTCGAGGAGGAGCTGCTGGACGAGGAGCTGCTCGAGTCGCTGCTGGACGTGGTGGCCGAAGCGTCGGTGGCCGAGTCCGAGCTGCTGCTGGAGGACGAGGCCGAGGAGCTGCCCAGGGTCAGCTTCTGGCCCGGGTAGATCACGTCGGGGCCCGAGGTGAGCACCGAGCGGTTCAGCGCGTAGAGGCGCTGCCAGCCGCCGGAGACGTTCTCCTTGGCCGCGATGGTCGACAGCCAGTCGCCGGCGACGACGGTGTAGCTGCCGCTGCTCGCGGTGGTCGAGGAGGACGAGTCCGAGGACGAGGAGTCGGTGGACGCGGAGCTGGACGAGGACGAGTCCGAGGAGGAACTGCTGGACGAGTCCGAGGAGGAGCTCGACGAGGAGCTGGAGGAGGACGAGGTGTCCACCGAGGCAGCGGCGCCGCCCTGGGTGAGACCGGCCTGCGGCCCGCAGACCGGCCAGGCGGTCGGACCCTGCGAGGCCAGGACCTTCTCGGCGACCGCGATCTGCTGGTCCTTGGTGGCCTGGTCGGCGGTGGAGGCGTACTGGGTGCCGCCGTAGGCGGCCCAGGTGGACGCCGAGAACTGCAGACCGCCGTAGTAGCCGTTGCCGGTGTTGATGGACCAGTCGCCCGAACTCTCGCACTGGGCGACCTTGTCCCAGGTGGAGACGGTCGCGGCGGAGGCGGTGGTGGCGGTGACCAGCGGGACGGCCAGGCCGACGCCGGCCAGGCCGGTGGCCGCGATGAGGCGCTGGGCGGTGGTGCGTCGGGTCTTCGTGGCGCGGTGACGCCCGTGGACGGACAGCATGAAGCAGCGTTTCCTCTCCCACGCCTACGAGGTGAGCTGTCGGATTCGGGCTGGAGTTGCCCGGCCGTGCGCAGCACGGCTTCACCCCAAGCCGCGTCGACGACGAGCGTCGGCGCGGCGACTTACCTGGTTCCCCCGCTCCTGCCGTGGTGCGGTATGTGGGTCGCAACTCCTCCGGCGGCAGGACTCGGCGTTCCGGAGTTGTTGGTTCCGCTTAAGTGCGAATGCCAGAAAGGTAGGCAGACCTTGATTGAAACCACAACAGACTGTGGGATCCGTCACGCCCCGGTTCCATGATTCACAGGTTCCGGACCCCATTCGCCGCACCTGCTCACACGACGCCAGGATCAGCCGCGCCCGAGCGGATAGCGTAGGAACCGGGCCCTGGGACAACCTGCGGGCCGGGGCACATCCGACGACAGGGCGGAGCCGCGATGCCGACGACAACCGGACCGGAGAGCACCAGACGACCGGTGATCGTGACCGTGGACGACGACCCGTCGGTGTCCCGGGCGGTCGCCAGGGACCTGCGCCGTCGCTACGGCGAGGACCATCGCATCGTACGGGCCGAGTCGGGCCCCTCGGCGCTGGAGGCGCTGCGGGAGATGAAGCTGCGCGGCGAACCGGTCGCGGTGCTGCTGGCCGACCACCGGATGCCGGAGATGAACGGCATCGAGTTCCTGGAAGCGGCCATGGACATCTACCCCCAGGCCCGCCGGGTGCTGCTGACCGCCTACGCGGACACCGGCGCGGCCATCGACGCCATCAATGTGGTGGACCTCGACAACTACCTGCTCAAGCCCTGGGACCCGCCCGAGGAGAAGCTCTACCCGGTGCTGGACAGCCTGCTCAAGGCCTGGCAGGCCACTGACCCGCCCGAGGTGCACGAGATCAAGGTGGTCGGACACCGGTGGTCGGCCCGCTCCTCGGAGGTCCGCGAGTTCCTGGCCCGCAACCAGGTCCCCTACCGCTGGTACTCGGTCACCGAGGCCGAGGGCAGACACCTGCTGGCGGCCGCCGGTGAGGACGGCGAACGGCTGCCGGTGGTGATCACCCCGGACGGCGGCGCCCTGGTGGAGCCCAGCAACGAGGAGGTGGCCCAGCGGGTCGGCCTGTCCACCACGCCTGCCGCCGACTTCTACGACCTCATCGTCATCGGCGGCGGCCCGGCCGGCCTGGGCGCGGCCGTCTACGGCGCCTCCGAGGGCCTGCGCACCGTCCTGATCGAGCGCACCGCCACCGGCGGCCAGGCCGGGCAGAGCTCCCGGATCGAGAACTACCTGGGCTTCCCGGACGGGGTCTCCGGCGCCCAGTTGGCCGGCCGGGCCCGCCGCCAGGCCGTCAAGTTCGGCGCCGAGATCCTGACCGCCCGCGAGGTGACCGGCTTCGAGGTCTGCGGCTCGGCCCGCACGGTCCGCTTCGCGGACGGCAGCGTCATCGCCGCCCACACCGTCATCCTGGCCACCGGCGTCGCCTACCGGCAGCTGACCGCCCCCGGCATGGAGGAGCTGATCGGCTGCGGCATCTTCTACGGCTCCGCGCTGACCGAGACGGTCGGCTGCGCCGGCCAGGACGTCTACATCGTCGGCGGCGCCAACTCGGCCGGGCAGGCCGCGGTCTTCCTGTCCCGGGGCGCCAAGTCGGTGACCATGCTGGTGCGCGGCGACTCGCTGACCGCCTCCATGTCGCACTACCTGATCCAGCAGGTCGAGGCCGACCCGATGATCACGGTCCGCACCCACACCGAGGTCGTCGCCGCCCACGGCGAGGACCACCTCGAACGGCTGACCCTGCGCGACACCACGACCGGCGACACCGAGGAGGTCGACGCCCAGTGGCTGTTCGTCTTCATCGGTGCGGTGCCGATGACCGACTGGCTGGACGGGGTGGTGGTACGCGACGACCACGGCTTCATCCTGGCCGGACCCGACCTGGGCGAGGCCGGGCAGCGCGCCGGCGGCTGGCCGCTGGAGCGTCCGCCGCATCATCTGGAGACCAGCGTGCCCGGCGTGTTCGTGGCCGGCGACGTTCGCTCGGAGTCCGCGAAGCGGGTCGCCTCGGCGGTCGGCGAGGGCTCGATGGCGGTCATGTTCGTCCACCGTTACCTGGACAAGTTGTGACCGGCGGGACGGGCGGGGTCAGCGGGGTGAACTGTTCGCCGGAGGAGCTGCGCTCGCTGTTCCTGTTCGAGAAGCTGACCTTCGACCAGTTGGCCTGGCTGTGCCGGGTGGGCCGGGTCGAGACGTTCGAGCCCGGCCCGGTGTACGCCGAGGGCGAGCCGGCGACCTGCTTCTACGTCATGGTCGAGGGCACCGTGGTGCTCTCCCGCAGGGTCGGCCCCGACGACATCGAGGTCAACCGCAGCTCCAGCCCCGGTGTCTACTCCGGCGCCTTCCAGGCCTACCTGGGCGAGCAGGTGCCGCAGGTGTACGTGAACTCGATGCGGGTGGTCGTGCCCTCGCGGTTCTTCGTGCTGTCGGCCCACGACTTCGCCTCGCTGATGCACGACTGGTTCCCCATGGCCGAACACCTGCTGGAGGGCCTCTTCTTCGGCACCAAGACGCTGCAGCAGGCGGTCGGCCAGCGCGAGCGGCTGCTGGCGCTGGGCACCCTGTCGGCCGGGCTCACCCATGAGCTGAACAACCCAGCCGCGGCGGCGGTCCGCGCCACCGCGGCCCTGCGGGAGCGGGTCGCCCAGATGCGCGGCGCCCTCGGCGAGCTGGCCGCCAGCTCCGACAAGGGCGCGGCGCTGGACAAACTGGTGCACCTGCAGGACGACGCGGTGCGGGCCGCTGCCGGCCAGCCGGTGCTGGGCCCGCTGGAGGCCTCCGACCGCGAGGACACCCTCACCGACTGGCTGGACGACCACGACGTGGCCGAGAGCTGGGAGCTGGCCCCGGTACTGGTCCAGGCCGGCCTGGACACCGACTGGCTGGAGCAGGTCGAGGCGGCCGTCGGCGCCGAGTACCTGCCGAAGGCACTGAGCTGGCTGGTCCAGGGCGTGGAGACCGAACTGCTGCTGTCCGAGATCGAGACCGCGTCCTCGCGGATCTCCTCCCTGGTCGGCGCCGCCCGGCAGTACTCCCAGCTGGACCGCGCCCCCTACCAGCAGATCGACCTGCACGAGCTGCTGGAGAGCACCCTGGTCATCATGGGCGGCAAGATCGGCCCCGGCGTCACCGTGGTGCGCGACTACGACCGCTCGCTGCCCCGGGTCCCGGCCTTCGCCGCGGAGCTCAACCAGGTGTGGACCAACCTGATCGACAACGCCCTGTACGCCATGGCCGGGCACGGCACGCTGACCATCAGCACCCGGGTGGAGCACGACCAGGCGGTGGTCGGCTTCCGCGACACCGGCCCCGGGGTGCCCGCGGACATCCAGGGCCGGATCTTCGAGCCCTTCTTCACCAGCAAGCCGGTCGGCGAGGGCACCGGCCTCGGCCTCGACATCTCCTGGCGGATCGTCGTGCACCGCCACCACGGGGACCTTAGGGTCGAATCCGTACCGGGCGACACCCTGTTCCGGGTGGCGCTGCCGCTGACCGCACACGATCCCGACCAGGAAGAAGCTGCCACATGACCGACACTCCGGCGATCGACCCGACCGCGGCGCCCAGCGGTGCCGGCTGCGCAGAGTGCGACGCCGCCGGCGGATGGTGGTTCCACCTGCGCCGCTGCGCGCAGTGCGGCCACATCGGCTGCTGCGACAGCTCGCCCTCGCAGCACGCCAGCGCACACGCGGCCGCCGCCGGCCATCCGGTGATCACCAGCTTCGAACCGGGCGAGGACTGGTTCTGGAGCTACCCGGACGAGCAGTTCTACGAGAGCGGCCCGGCCCTGGCCACCCCCGACCACCACCCCCTCGACCAGCCCACCCCCGGCCCGGCCGGCCGGGTGCCGAGGGACTGGCAGCAGCACCTGCACCGGTAGGGATCCTGCACCGGTGGGGACCCTGCACCGGTAGGGACGGTCCCCGTCGGTGGGGCGAGCGGCGGAATACGGGAACCCCCACCCTCGTTGACATGGGCACAGCACGAGGAGAGGAACCGCCCATGAAGGTCCGCCAGTCGCTTCGCTCGCTGAAGGCCAAGCCGGGCGCGCAGGTAGTCCGCCGCCGCGGCCGCGTCTTCGTCATCAACCGCCGCGACCCCCGCTACAAGGCCCGCCAGGGCTGACCGGGAGCCGCGCGGGTCACTACTCCGGCCCACGACTCCCCCGCCCCACCGCCGCCGGTCCAGCCCCGACGTCCGTCCGGACGCCGGGGCTTCCTGCTGCCGTGATCTTCACACTGCCGCAACGACCCGGGGATACTCTGGCGCACCACGCCGGCCACCCGCTCCGACCGCTAGGACCCCGCGCCCCATGACCGAGAGCCGCCTCACCGTCGACGACCGACTGCCCGCCGACTACTTCACCCGCACCCTGCACCAGGACGTCCGCACCGGCCTGACCGCCGTACCGCGCACCCTTCCGGCGAAGTGGCTCTACGACAAGCGCGGCAGCGACCTCTTCGAACAGATCACCAGGCTCCCGGACTACTACCCGACCCGGGCCGAGCAGGAGATCCTGACCCAGCGGGCCGCAGAGATAGCCGCGATCACCCGCGCCACCACCCTGATCGAGCTGGGCTCCGGCTCCTCCCGCAAGACCCGACTGCTGCTGGACGCCCTGACCGCAGGCGGAGCCCTGCGGCGCTACGCACCCCTCGACGTCAGCGCCAGCGCGGTGAAGGAGGCGGGCCAGGCGATCTGCCGCGACTACCCCGGCCTCGACGTGACCGCCACGGTGGCCGACTACGACACCGGCCTGCCCGCCGCCACCGCCGCCGACCCCGCCGAGCCCGGTCCGCGCCTGCTGAGCTTCCTCGGCAGCACCATCGGCGCCTTCGACCCCGACGAACGGCGCTCCTTCTACCGCACCCTGGCCGGCACGCTGGGCAGCGACGACCACCTGCTCCTGGGCGCGGACCTGGTGAAGAGCCCGGACCTGCTGGTCCGGGCCTACGACGACACCACCGGCGTCAGCGCCGACTTCAACAGGAACGTGCTGCACGTCCTCAACCGCGAGCTCGGCGCCGACTTCGACCCCGACGCCTTCGACCACGTCGCCCTGTGGGAACCCGAACCGGAGCGCATGGAGATGCGCCTGCGGGCCCGCACCCCCCAGACCGTCACCATCCCGGCCCTCGACCTCTCCCTCGACCTCGCCGCGGGCGAGCACATCCGCACCCAACGGGCCCACAAGTTCCGCCGCGACGCCCTCACCACCGAACTCCAGGCCCACGGCCTCACCGTCCACCACTGGTGGACCGACCCAGCCACCCGCTTCGCCCTCCTCCTGGCGGCGCCCAACCAGTAGTTGTCCACTCGAACTCGAGCGGAGCCGGACGTGAGCGGTGCGGCGGCGATGGGCTGAGTGAATCACCCGTCCTGGTGGGTGAGCTGACCATCGGCGACGTACCAGCATCGGTGGTGTCGCATCAGCCGCCATGTCTCATCGGCACACAGTGCCTGTGCGGCCCAGGCGTCGAGTTGAGGCAGCGCCACGCGCCGCAGAATCTCACGGGTGGCAGCGCGTTCGGTCGGGCTGACCGGAAGGACGCGGACCTGGAGACCGATCATGGAGCTGGGCAACCCGGATCCACCGTAGTTGGAAGTCAGCTGCGGAACCCAGGCAATGCGCAGGACGAGGTCGTCATGGCTGAGATCGGTGTCGAACCACACCCTGCTGATCTGAGCCATGCGCGACTCCAGTGCATTACTGATGTCGGACGTGCTCAAGGGCCATGACAGATGACGCGGCAAGCGCCGGTTCCTAGCGGGCATGACCTGACAATGACAGCAGCTGGAACTTCAGCGTCACTTGTTTATTCATGACCTCGCCCGCACGCAGTAGCCACCGACACTCGATGAGGATCAGAAACGATCTCGCTGCCGTTCCTCACCGGAAGGGATGACCACGCTGATCGGATGTCAGGAGCAGGGAACAACGCCGCCCAGAGGGACATGGGCATGCCGTTCCCCCCACTGCTGCAGGTCGCCGCAGACCACTGACACAGCACGGCTCGTCAGGCAGCTCACACTCAGTGGGGGGGCGCAGCACGCAGGGGTGGACCAGGTAGGCGCCCAGCCAACCGTTCCGGTCGCCGTCCTTGAATGCCGTGGCACGGCCCACCAACTGGTTCTGCTCGGAGCGCAGTTCGAGGGCGAGGCTGGGGCTGTTCACCCGGGCGTCTGCGGTGGGCAGTTGCATCGGGACAGCCGCGCGCAGGTCCCAACGCCGGGAGGCGGTGGCCGATGCGGTGACCGGCAGGCCGTCCGCCAGCCGAACCTCCACCTGACGGTCCGCCAGGATCCGGATCCGCAACGGGATGCCCCCCTCCGCCGTGCCGATCTCCCCGGCCCAGTCGCCCTGCGCCAGCGCCATCGGACGGTTGGGGTCGGTGATCGGGTTGATCTGGTCTCTGTGGAAACCGGGCGCCAGAACGGCCATCAGATGGTCGACGACGGCGTCGCGGGCCGCCTTGTCGGTGGAGTTGGCCAGGACAGCGGCCGAGAGTTCGCGCTCGGGGATCTCGATCATCATCGCGGCGATGCCGCCCATGCCGCCGCCGTGGCTGCGGACCACCGGTCCGGCGCCGTGGGAGACGATCCTGCCGAAGCCATAACCGAGGTGCTCGTTGATCGGCACAGCGTCGTACATGGCCGCGACCGTGGCGGGTTGCAGAAGGCGGGAGGCGGCCTGGGCGAAGCGCGCGACATCGCCGGCGGTCGCCCAGCCCGCACCCGCCGCGGAGTGTCCGCTGTGGCAGGCGGCGTATGCACGACCGTCGGCGGAGTAGCGCTGCGCGACGGGCGACGTCCCGTCGTACACCGGACCGTACCCGAAGCTGCTCAGACCCAGCGGCTCGACGATCCGTTCGCGTAGGTAGGCGCCCAACTCCTGGCCTGTCGCGGTCTCCAGCAGCCTGCCCAGCTCGCGGTAACCGATGTTGGAGTACTCGAAATCCGTTCCAGGCTCGCGGAAGAGCGTGCGGTAGCGGTCGATGTCGATCGGCATGGGCCCGTCGCCGTAGTGGAAGTTGTAGAACGCCGGGAACCCACCACGGTGTTGGAGCAGCTGACGCGGCGTCGGCGCGGTCCACCGGTAGCTGCCGGGAATCGGCAGGTCGAGGTCCAACAGGCCCTCGTCGGCGGCCAGGCAGACGGCTGTGGCGGTGAACGCCTTGGTCACGGAGGCGAGCCCGTAGACCGTCTCCGGAGTGGCCGGCCGCCGGTTGGTCACATCCGCCTGCCCGTAGGCGCGGGCGAGCGTCAGCTCACCGCGCTCGACCACTGCGACGGAGACCGACGCACAACCATGCTCGGCCAGCACCTGCGTGCACAACTCGTCGAGCCCGTCCCATGCCCCCGTCACGCGGTCACCTCCCGATTGATCTGTTTCATCCGGTGACTACGTCCCAGGTAAGCAGGGCGCCGTCTGCCGAGGACCCCTCAAGTCGGGGACGGTAATGCAGGAATGTCACGGTGTGCTCAACAGCATCGGCCAGAGCGTCGAACAACTCGGCAAGGCTCGTGGCCCACAAGGTCGCGTCGATGTCGCCGGAGCCTACGCCGAGCTCGAAGACATGGCCGTAGGTCGGTCCTGGCCGGTGATCCACGAAGGCGACGCCGCCATCGAGGGGAAGGGCGAACGGCACCCACTGGTGCGGGTGCCCGTTGAGATAGTCCTGGTCCCAAGGAGAATCGGGTCCGTGCCACCCCATGTCGACCAGGATCCGGTGCATGTCGGTGATCTCGCCTGTGCCGATCAGGCGATGACTCAGCGGCAGAAAGGATCCGGGAACCGCCGACCGGTCGGTCCCGTTGTGCAGGCGCAGCAGCTCCTTCAGCTCGGGATGCAGTCGGAAGCCCAACTCCGCCTCCAGCTTCGCGATCTCCTGGGCGAACGCGATTCTGTGAAGCGTCTGATGACTCGCAGGCGCGTGCTCAGCGAGCCATGACGAAAAGCGGGTCCAGGATTGTTGGAGCCGGTCGGATCCGTGCGATGTCATGGCCCAGACCGTAGACGACCCCACTGACACCGCCCGAGAGCTCGGACGGCACGGACGTCAGAGCTGACCGCCCGAGGTGCCGGGGACTACCGGGTGGACCTGGATGCCGCCGCAGCCGGGGACGGCGAGGGCGAGGTGGGTGGAGCTGCGGGTGCCGGGCGGGGTGACCAGGATGGACGGGTAGCTGGGGCAGCTGGTGGCGTTGCCGCTGGGGACGTCGACGCCCTCGATCACCGCGGAGGCGAGCGCGCCCGGGGCGAGGACCACCGTGGTGGGGTGCGAGGTGGGGGTGGGCAGGCCGCCGATGAAGCCCCTGGGGACGCGGGTGGCCTGGACCTCCTGCCGTCCGGCCGAGTCGAGTCCGGCGACGCCCGGGTAGCCGTAGAGCGAGCAGGTCGAGCGGGAGGTGTTGCGGAAGAGCACTGCTCCGCCGATGTGTCCGGTGGCGCCGCCCCACTGGCCGGGGGTGACCTTGATCTGGCCGCCGGTGCAGGCGGGGACGCCTTGGGTGACGGTGGCGGGAGCGGTGGTGCCGACCGGGGCCGCTGCCGTGGTGGTCGTGGTTGCCGGTGAGGTGGATGCGGGCGCGCTGGAGGGTGCGGCCGCCGTCGTGCCGATGGACGGCGTGCCAGTGGCCGCGGCGGTGGCGGACGGCGCGGTAGCGGACGGGGTGGATCCGGACGGCGTGGAGCGGGGCGTCGGGGATCTGGTGCAGGCCGACGCGGCCAGGGCCACGCCGGCCGTGACGACCACGAGCAGGCGTGTCTGTGTTCTCATATCGAATGAGACGTGGATCACACCCATGGCGGTTCGCCTACTTCCGAGTCACTCCTGCCCCGTACACATCGGTGTGCTCGAAGTCCTGCAGGGTGGCCGGGCGCCCCTGCTGGAACCCGGTGCGGACGAAGTCGTCGCCGGTCACCGAGTTCAGCGCCCAGTTCACCAGGACCCGGGTCCGCGCGGTGACCGTGGGCAGCGCCATCACGTGGTAGCCGCGTGCCACCACCTGCGCCGGAAGGCCCGAGAGGCTGATGCCCAGCGGCCGGGAGACCGCGTCGGTGCCGCCCAGGTCGACCACCAGGCCCAGGTCCCGGTGGCGGTAGGGCTTCATCGCGGTGCCGCGCAGCTGCGCCTCCACGTTGACGGCCACGGCCTTGCCCTGGCGCTGGGAGTGCTGCGCGGTCGGCGGGGTGATCGCGTCACCGCCGACAGCGAGGTCCGGCACCGCGGCGGCGTCGCCCACCGCGAACACCCCGGGCGCGCCGGGGACCACCAGTTCGGGCGTGGTCGTCAGCCGCCCGCGGACGGTGCCCGCGTCCAGCGTGCCGACCAGCGGGCTGGCGACCACACCGGCCGTCCAGACCAGGGTCCGGGTGGGCAGCACCCGGCCGTCGGTCAGTGTCACCGAGTCGGCCGTGACCGCGCCGACCGAGGTGTTCAGGGAGAACTCGATGCCGCGCCGGCGCAGCGTGGCCATGGCATTGGCCCCGAGTCGGTCGCCCAGCTCCGGCAGCAGCTTGGGGGCGACGTCCACCAGGTGCCAGGACAGCAGTCCTGGGTCCAGCCGTGGGAAGCGCGCCGCCGCGGCGGCGGTGAGCCGCTGCAGGCAGGCTGCGGTCTCGGTGCCCGCGTAGCCGCCGCCGACCACCACGAAGCGCATCCGCGCCTCGCGTTCGGCCGGGTCGGTGGCGACCGCCGCTAGGTCGAGCTGCTCGATCACGTGGTCGCGCAGATAGGCGGCCTGGGCCAGCGTCTTCATGCCGAAGGCGTGCTCCTTCAGCCCCGGGATGTCGAAGGTGCGGGTGGTGCTGCCGGCCGCCAGGACCAGGTAGTCGTAGGACAGTTCGCGCAGGTCCCCGGTCCGGTTGCGGACGGTGACGGACCGGGCCGCGGTGTCCACGCCGATGGCGATGCCGGGCATCACCTCGGTCCGGCGCAGTCTGCGGCGCAGCGACACCGCGACGGACTGCGGGGTGAGCACCCCGGCGGCGACGTGCGGCAGCAGCGGCAGGTAGAGCTCGTAGTCGGTGGGGGTGACCAGGACGAGTTCGGCCTCCGCCGGCTTGAGCCGGTGTTCGAGCCGGTGCAGGCACTCCACCCCGGCAAACCCGCCGCCTATGACCAGGACTTTGGGACGTGACATGGGTTCCTCCCCCTCGGGATCGGTCCGGAGGTCCCAGTCTGGCGGCAGTACAGCGCGCCCGCGCGGCATGGCCGTTCGTCCGGTCACATGTCGTGAGGTCGCATGTCGCAGGATCGCGGAATCGCGGGGCGACGGAGCGACGCGGCGACGGGGCGACGGGGCGAAGGGCTGACAGGCAGCGGGGCCACGCGCCGGGTCGCGGTGGGCTCGCAGGTTCGGTTGGCATACTCAACGAACGACGGGGGTCAGTCATCGGGACGACGTTCAGAGAGGCATGGCGCAACCATGTACGACGCAGTGTTGGCGGAGACCGTCACCATCAACGGTGCCGACGGCCACGCGATCGAGGCCTACGCGGCCAGGCCGCTGCAGCCGGGTCCGCTCGGCGGGGTTGTGGTGCTCCACCACATGCCCGGGTTCGACCGGGGCAGCAAGGAGATCGTGCGGCGCTTCGCGGCCGAGGGGTACAACGCCGTCTGTCCCAACCTCTACACCCGGGAGGCCCCCGGAGCCGACCCCGACGACGCCGCGGCCACCGCCCGCTCGCTCGGCGGGGTGCCGGACGAGCGGCTGGTCGGGGACGTGGCCGGGGCTGCGGCCTACCTCCGCGGGCTGCCGAACAGCAACGGCAACGTCGGCGTGATCGGCTACTGCTCGGGCGGCCGTCAGGCGTTCCTGGCCGGGTGCAGCCTGGACCTGCAGGCCGCCGTGGACTGCTACGGGGCGTTCGTCATCGAGCCCACCCCGGAGGGCTTCCCGCTGCGCACCGGCCCGATCGGACACCTCTCCGAGCACCTGTCCTGCCCGCTGCTGGGGCTGTTCGGCGCCGAGGACCAGCACCCCTCCCCCGCCGCCACCCAGGAGTTGGAGGGATTGCTGCGCAAGTACGGCAAGGAGTACGAGTTCCACACCTTCGAGGACGCCGGGCACGCCTTCTTCGCCGTGGAGCGCCCCTCCTACCGTCCTGCGGCGGCGGTGGAGGGCTGGAAGCTGGTCCTGGACTTCTTCGGGCGCAACCTCGCCGGCGCCGGCTCCACCGCTGCCTGAACCCCCACCCACCGTACGCAGACAACGGAGACACCGGCATGTGCACCTATCTGACCGAACAGGTCGACATCACCGGCAGCGGCAAGGGCGCCGGCGGCTACTTCCCGCTGACCCGGGCCATGGTCTATGTCGACCACCCGCAGCACGCCCCCTACGAACACACCGTCAACGTCGACTTCCTCAACCCGGACCTGGGCCCCTCCGCGCGCGTCGCGGTGGAGCTGACCGAGGAGGGCGCGCTGGCGCTGATCGAGGCCCTGCGTGCGGCGCTGGCCTCGGCCCCGCCCGGTCTGGCCTCGATCAACGGAGGGCACCCGGTCCCGGCCGCCCAGGGGTAGGCCGGGCTGCGGTCGGCGTGCCGGGCTGCGGTTAGAGTGCGGGGTGGGCGCCCGCCCCGTCCACGCCCCCACCCCGCCCCCGTCCCGTCCCCGGAGTGACCGCACCGTGTCAGCAGCGTCAGGAACCGTTGACCCCGCCGAGCTGCGGGCCGACTGTGGCAGTTGCTTCGCGCTCTGCTGCGTCGTGCCCGCGTTCGCGCGTTCGGCGGATTTCGCGATCGACAAGGGTGCCGGCCGGGCCTGCCCCAACCTGAACGACGACTTCCGCTGCGGCATCCACACCCGGCTGCGGGAGCAGGGTTTCAAGGGCTGCACCGTCTACGACTGCTTCGGTGCGGGCCAGAGGGTCTCCCAGGTCACCTTCCTGGGGCGGGACTGGCGGCAGGACCCGGGGGCGGCCCGGCGGATGTTCGCGGTGTTCCCGGTCATGCGCGACCTGCACGAGCTGCTGCGGTACCTGGCGGAGGCGCTGTCCTGGCCGGCGGCCGCCCCCGTCCACGCCGAGCTGCGGGCCGCCTTCGCGGCGACCGAGCAGCTCACCCTGGGCGCAGCGGACACCCTGCCGGGGCTGGACGTGACCGCGATCCGAGGCAGCGTCAACCCGCTGCTGCTCCGGGCGAGTGAACTCGTGCGGGCCGCCGTGCCGGGGCGCGGGCGGGACCACCGTGGGGCGGACCTGATCGGGGCGAAGCTGAAGGGGGCCGGACTGCGCGGGGCCAATCTGCGCGGGGCGCTGCTGGTCGGGGCCGACCTGCGTGGCGCGGATCTACGGTCCGCCGATGTCATCGGTGCCGACTTCCGGGACGCGGACCTGCGCGGGGCGGATCTGACCGGGGCCCTGTTCCTGGTGCAGGCGCAGCTGGACGCGGCCAGAGGCGACGGCGCGACGGTCCTCCCGGCGACGATGCGGCGCCCGGCGCACTGGTGATCCTCGCGTCGGCGGGCGCGGCGGCAGTCGCACCCGGCAGCACCCCACGCCCGGCACCCCCCGCCCAGCACCCGGCACCCGGAATGGCGAAAGGCCCCGGCGGCCCCGGTCCGCGTGCTGCGGAACCGGGCCCGCCGGGGCCCGGGGCGCGGGAGCGCCCGATCGGCGTGGATCAGGCCGAGACCGCGGTGGCCTCGGCGAGCTGGGCCACGACCACGGGGAGCTGCTCGACGACCTCGGCGTCGTCCTGCGGGTGCAGCTCGGCGAAGCGCACCACGGAGCCGGGGATGGAGAGCTTGGCGTCGGCCAGCACGTTGGCGCCGGCGATGCCGAGCGCCTTGCGGGCCTCGTCCTGGGCCCAGACGCCGCCGAACTGGCCGTAGGCGGTGCCGACCACTGCGGTGGGCTTGCTGCTGAGGGCGCCGGCGCCGTAGGGGCGGGACAGCCAGTCGATGGCGTTCTTCAGCACGGCGGTGATGGTGCCGTTGTACTCGGGGGAGAAGAAGAGGAAGGCGTCGGCCTGGGCGGCGGCCTCGCGCAGCGCGGTGGCGGCGGCGGGGACCGAGCCCTCGACGTCGAGGTCCTCGTTGTAGAAGGGGACGTCGGCAAGACCCTCGAAGATGACGACCTCGACGCCCTCAGGGGCGTGCTTGACCGCGGCCTCGGCAAGCTGACGGTTGTGCGAACCGGCGCGGAGGCTGCCGACGAGGGCGAGTACGCGAACAGACATGACGTGCTCCTGAAGGTTGGGCAGGGCGTCCACCGGAAGTGGACTGTGGTCCGGTACAGTGGTAGCACGGAAACCGGACCTGAGTCCACTTTTCCTGGATCGGGTCTATCGTTAGGGGTATGACCGCGCAGCTCCCCCACCCCACCCAGCTCCCCGCCGAGATGCCGTCGCCCTGTTCCGCCGAGCCCCGCCGCAACGAGCTGCCCGTCCTGGGGCAGGCGCCGCGGGAGCGCGCCGATGCCGCCCGCAACCGGATCCGGCTGCTGGACGCGGCGACCCAGCTGGTGCGCGAGCACGGCGCCCAGAACGTGACCATGGAGGCCGTGGCCGACGCGGCCTGCGTGGGCAAGGGCACGCTGTTCCGGCGCTTCGGGGACCGCGAGGGTCTGATGCTGGCGCTGCTGGAGCACGCCGAGGAGGAGTACCAGCGCGGCTACCTGCTCGGCCCGCCGCCGCTGGGCCCGGGCGCCGAGCCGCTGGAGCGGCTGGACGCCTTCGGTGCGGCCACCATCCGCCATCTGCTCTGCAGCATGGACCTCTACCTGGCCGCGGACGCCTGCGCGAGCCGGCGCTACACCGTCCCCGGCGGCGTGCTGCGGGTCACCCATGTGGCGATGCTGCTGCGGCAGGCCGGCGCGGTGGGCGATGTCGAGCTGGTGGCCCAGACCCTGGCCGGCTATCTGGACCCGGCCCTGGTCAACCACCTGCGCACGCAGCGCGGCATGTCCCTGGAGCGACTGGAGGCCGGCTGGCGGGAGCTGGTGGCCCGGGCGGTGGCGCCGCTGAGCCCGTCCTGATGAGCGCGTCCTAATGAGCGCTGTGGCCGGATGACGGCAGGGCCGGGTCGGGGCGCTCGGCGCCGCGACCCGGCCCTGCCGGTGGGGGTTGTTCAGTGACGGTGCGTCAGCCGGTGAAGGCGGTCAGGCCGTTCGGGGTGCCCAGGCCGGTCGGGCCGTCGTAGCCGGTCTCCGCGGTGCACAGGTAGGCCGGGGAGCAGCTGGTGGTGCTGCCGGTGGTCACGTCGTTCAGCGACGAGGTGTGGGCGTAGAGGTCGGCCGCCGGGTAGCTGGCGCTCGGGGTGCCCGCGTCGGCGAACACCGCGGCGATCAGCGGCGAGGCGACGCTGGTGCCGCCGTAGACCACCCAGCCGGAGGCGCCGTAGGTCTCGTACACCGCGACACCGGTGGCCGGGTCGGCGACCGCCGAGACGTCGGCGACGGTGCGCTTGGAGCAGCCGGTGTCGGTCTGCCAGGTCGGCTTGGCGTCGTACTTGGAGCAGCCGGAGCCGGCGCCCTCGGTGCTGCTGGTGGACCACACGCTCTCGGTCCAGCCGCGGGAGTTGGAGGCCGTCTTCAGCGAGGTGCCGCCGACCGCGGTGACGTACTTGGACGCCGCCGGGTACTCGACGCCGTAGCCCGAGTCGCCGGAGCTGACGGTGATGGCCACGCCCGGGTGGTTGAAGTAGCTGCTGTCGTAGGAGGTGTCGGAGCTGGACTCCGAGCCGCCGTAGCTGTTGGAGACGAACTTGGCGCCCAGCGCCACCGCCTCGTTGACGGACTTGCCGAGGTTGGCCATCGACGAGCTGCTCGCCTCGACCAGGATGATCTTGGCATTGGGGGCGATCGCCGAGACCATGTCCAGGTCCAGCGAGATCTCGCCGGCCCAGCCGGAGTTGTTGGCGGGCAGCGAGGTGGTGCTGCCGGTCTGGCTGACCTGCTTGAAGCAGCCGCTGGCCACGGTGCAGGCCGGCAGTCCGTACTGGGAGCGGTAGACGGCCATGTCGGAGGCGGCGTTGGGGTCGTTGTAGGCGTCGACGATGGCGACGGTCTGGCCCGCGCCCCCGTTGGCCGGCAGGTTGTAGGCGCTCAACAGGCTGCTGGGGCCGAAGCCGGAGGGGGTGGCGTCGGGGGTGATGCCGAGCGCGTTGACGTGCTCGGTGGTGCTGGTGACCCGGAGGGCGTTACAGGCCATCTGACCCGCGGTGTGGATCACGGCGCAGGATCGCACCCAACTGGTGTGGGACGACTGCGCGGTGGCGGCTCCGGCGGGGGCGGCGCCGAGCAGGCCGGCCACGGCGAGGGCCGTCGAGCCGAGCAGCGGGAGCGCGACGCGCCGGGAGGAGCGGGAGTTCGGGATGGTACGCAACGTACTGCCTCCAGAGATGGGGGTGTGCCCGGGGGCGTGCGGGAGAGCTTGCCTCCCCGGTCCGGGGTGGCAACTGCGAGTACGTTAGGTGAGGTGTCCGTGCTCAGACAAGACCTAGCGGGCTCTCAACTTCCTGACAACTACTTCGGAAACATCACCGAAACACCAGGGCGCAGGACGGCCGATCCGCCGTCAACTCGAAGGCAGCACAAAGCGTTCAGCGGGGGAACTCAAGATCCCCCAGAAAATTCTGATCGCTTGCACACTTTCTCTTCAGTTCCTGCACGTGCCTATCGCATATGCGAAAGGATAGGCAGAGTACACGTCAATTTTCCCAGGAGACCGCCGTGGGCCGTCACGCACCAGACCCCCTACCCAGCCCGAGTGCCACCCGCACTCATCTGCGCGTGCTTTCCATCCTGCTGGCCAAACACGCGGCCGATCTTCCGGACGCCACCCTGAGCGACAGTTCCCGCCAGGACGCGGTCCGACTACTGGCCTGGGCGACCTCGGCGGCGGCGCTGGCCGCGGCCGCGCTGGTGGAGAACGATCCGGCCCAGGCCGTCAGGTACCGGATCCAGGTCCGGGACACCCTCGCCGAGGCACACGCCCTGGCCTGGTATCCCGGGACGTAGCCCGCACGGCACACCGGCTGCCAGGACATAGGTCCCGTCAGGAGCCGACATTGGCCCGTGGTGCGCTTACCGGGAGCAAGCGCACCTTAGAGGTATAGACCAATGTCGAACGGCATCCCTGAGGTGATCTGCAATGACTGAGTCAGCACCGGCCGCACCCGCCCCCACCGGGTCGGCCCCCTCCGCGCCGGCCCCCTCCGAGCCGGCCCTGGCCGTCGACGCACTGGTCGGCGCCGCGCAGAAGGCCCTGACCGAGTACGGCGCATTCACCCAGGAACAGGTCGACCACATCGTCAGGAAGGCGTCGCTGGCCGCACTCTCCCAGCACACCCGGCTGGCCCAGATGGCGGTCGAGGAGACCGGGCGCGGGGTGTTCGAGGACAAGGCCGTCAAGAACATCTTCGCCTGCGAACACGTCACCCACTCCATGGCGGACATGAAGACCGTCGGCGTGGTGCGCCGCGACGAGATCGACGGGATCGTGGAGATCGCCGAACCCGTCGGCGTGGTCGCCGGGGTCACCCCGGTCACCAACCCCACCTCCACCACCATCTTCAAGGCGCTGATCGCCCTGAAGACCCGCAACCCGATCGTCTTCGGCTTCCACCCCTCCGCGCAGGACTGCTCGGCCGAGGCCGCCCGGGTGGTGCGCGACGCGGCCGTGGCCGCCGGCGCCCCCGAGCACTGCATCCAGTGGATCGAGCGGCCCTCGATGGAGGCCACCGCCGCGCTGATGAACCACGACGGCGTCGCCACGATCCTGGCCACCGGCGGCAACGCCATGGTCAAGGCCGCCTACTCGTGCGGCAAGCCCGCCCTGGGCGTGGGCGCGGGCAACGTCCCCGCCTACGTCGAGAAGAGCGCCGACCTCAAGCGCGCGGTCAACGACATCGTGCTGTCCAAGTCCTTCGACAACGGCATGATCTGCGCCTCCGAGCAGGCGGTGATCCTGGACGACGAGGTCTACGACGCCGCGCTCGGCGAGTTCCGCAAGCTCAAGGCGTATGTCGCCGACGCCGCCGAGAAGGCGCTGCTGGAGTCGTACATCTTCGGCGTCGGCAACGGCACCGCCTGCTCCGGCGCCCGGCTGAACCCCGCCGTGGTGGGCATGGCGCCGGCCAGGATCGCCGAGGCGGCCGGCTTCAGCGTGCCCGAGGACACCTCGGTCATCCTGGCCGAGGCCGACTTCGTGGGCGAGGGCGAGCCGCTGACCCGGGAGAAGCTGTGCCCGGTGCTGGCCGTGCTGCGCTCCTCCGACCGCGCCGAGGGGTTGAGGCTGGCCGAGCGGATGGTGGAGTTCCACGGCCTGGGCCACAGCGCCGCCGTGCACACCGAGGACGCCGCCTTCGCCGAGGAGTTCGGGCACGCGGTCAAGGCCTGCCGGGTGATCTGGAACGCCCCCAGCTCCCAGGGCGGCATCGGCGACGTCTACAACGCCTTCATGCCCTCGCTGACCCTGGGCTGCGGCTCCTACGGCCACAACTCGGTGTCCGGAAACGTCACCGCGCTGAATCTGGTGAACATCAAGCGGATCGGCCGGCGCAACACCAATATGCAGTGGTTCAAGATCCCGCCCAAGGTCTTTTTCGAGCGCAACTCGATCAAATACCTGGCCGATATGCGCGGCGTGCGCCGAGCGGTGATCGTCACCGACTCGACGATGCGTCAGATCGGGAATCTGGCACGGGTTCAGGAGATGCTGGCCCGCCGCCGCGAACCGGTGGAGGTGCAGGTGGTCGACTTCGTCGAGCCCAACCCCAGCATCGAGACGGTCGAGCGCGGCGCGGAGCTGATGCGGGCCTTCCGCCCGGACACCATCATCGCCCTCGGCGGCGGCTCGCCGATGGACGCGGCCAAGGTGATGTGGCTGATGTACGAGCACCCGGAGACGGTGTTCGCGGACCTCAAGGAGAAGTTCTTCGACATCCGCAAGCGTGCCTTCACCTTCCCCGACCTGGGCGAGAAGGCCAAGCTGGTGTGCATCCCCACCACCTCCGGCACCGGCAGCGAGGTCACCCCCTTCGCGGTGATCACCGACACCGCCACCGGCCAGAAGTACCCGCTCGCCGACTACGCGCTGACCCCCAGCGTGGCCATCTGCGACCCGGCGCTGACCACCGAGATGCCCAGGGCGGTCACCGCCGACTCCGGCTTCGACGCGCTGACCCACTCCATCGAGACCTATGTGTCGGTCTACGCCAACGACTTCACCGACGGCCTGGCGCTGCAGTCGATCCGGCTGGTCTTCGAGAACCTGGAGCGCGCGGTCACCGACGGCGCCAACGACCCGGTGGCCAGGGAGAAGATGCACAACGCCGGGACCATCGCCGGCATGGCCTTCGGCTCGGCCTTCCTGGGCCTGGTCCACGCCATGGCGCACACCCTGGGCGCCACCTTCCACGTCGCCCACGGACGCACCAACGCGCTGTTGCTGCCGCATGTGATCCGCTACAACGGCTCGGCGCCCGGCAAGGTCACCTCCTGGCCCAAGTACCAGAGCTACGCGGCCCCCGAGCGGTTCCAGCAGATCGCGACGGTGCTCGGGCTGCCAGCCGCCACCCCGGAGCAGGGCGTGGAGTCGCTGGCCACCGCGGTCGAGGAGCTGCGCGAGCGGGTCGGCATCCCGCGCTCCTTCGCCGAGGCCGGGGTGGACGAGGCGGCCTTCACCGCGGCGCTGCCGCAGCAGGCGATGAACGCCTACGAGGACCAGTGCGCACCCGCCAACCCGCGGATGCCGATGCTGGCCGACATGCAGCAGCTGATGCGCCAGGCCTACTACGGCACCAGGGCCTGACCGGAGACAGGACGAAGGTCCCCGATCCTGGGGACCTTGTCTTCTCCCCCAGGCTTGTGAACAGATTCACAATTGAGGTACCGGGACGAAGGAGCAGCAACATGACCACCGCAAGCACCGTGTCGACTCCCCTGGACGCCGCCTGGAAGGGGTTCCGGGGCGGACTGTGGCGCGACAGCGTCGACGTCCGTGACTTCATCCAGCAGAACTACACCCCCTACCAGGGCGACGCGGCCTTCCTGGCCGGCCCCACCGAGCGGACCAGCTCGGTCTGGAAGAAGATCACCGACCTGTTCCCCGAGGAGCGCCGCAAGGGCGTGCTGGACGTGGACGCCGCCACCCCGTCCACCATCACCGCACACGCCCCCGGCTGGATCGACCGGGACCGCGAGCTGGTGGTCGGGCTGCAGACGGACGCCCCGCTGAAGCGCGCGATCATGCCCAACGGCGGCTGGCGGATGGTGGCCGGCGCCCTGGAGACCTACGGCTACCCGGTCGACCCGCAGCTGGAGCGGGTCTTCACCGAGTACCGCAAGACCCACAACGCCGGCGTGTTCGACGCCTACACCCCTGAGATCCGGGCCGCCCGCAAGGCCGGCATCGTCACCGGCCTGCCGGACGCCTACGGCCGCGGCCGGATCATCGGCGACTACCGCCGGGTTGCCCTGTACGGCGTGGACCGGCTGGTCGAGGCCAAGCGGGCGGAGAAGGAGGAGCTCAACGCCCTGCCCGCGGGCGGCCGTTCGATCGAGGAGACGATCCGGCTGCGTGAGGAACTGGCCGAGCAGATCCGCGCCCTGGGCGAGCTCAAGCAGATGGCCGCCGCCTACGGCCACGACATCTCCGGCCCGGCCGGCAACGGCCGCGAGGCGGTGCAGTGGCTCTACTTCGGATACCTGGCCGCGGTCAAGGAGCAGAACGGCGCCGCCATGTCGCTCGGCCGCACCTCCACCTTCCTCGACGTCTACCTGCAACGCGACATCGAGGCGGGCGAGCTGACGGAGGCTCAGGCCCAGGAGATCATCGACGACTTCATCATCAAGCTGCGCATCGTCCGCTTCCTGCGCACCCCCGACTACGACGAGCTGTTCTCCGGCGACCCGACCTGGGTGACCGAGTCCATCGGCGGCATCGGCGAAGACGGCCGCCCGCTGGTCACCCGCACCTCCTTCCGCTACCTGCAGACCCTCTACAACCTGGGCCCGGCCCCCGAGCCCAACATGACCGTGCTGTGGTCGCCGGCCCTGCCGCAGGGCTTCAAGGAGTTCTGCGCCCAGGTCTCCATCGACACCTCCAGCGTCCAGTACGAGTCGGACGAGCTGCTGCGCCCGCGCTTCGGCGACGACACCGCCATCGCCTGCTGCGTCTCGGCGATGCCGGTCGGCAAGCAGATGCAGTTCTTCGGCGCCCGGGTGAACCTGGCCAAGACCCTGCTCTACGCCATCAACGGCGGCCGCGACGAGAAGTCCGGCGCCCAGGTCGGCCCGGCCGGCGGGGCCCTGACCGGGACCGGTCCGCTGGACTACGACGAGGTGATGGCCGCCTACGACACCCAGCTGGAGTGGCTGGCCGAGGTCTACGTCCACGCGCTGAACGTCATCCACTACATGCACGACAAGTACGCCTACGAGCGCCTGGAGATGGCGCTGCACGACCGGGACGTCAAGCGCACCCTGGCCTGCGGTATCGCCGGGCTCTCGGTGGCCGCCGACTCGCTGTCCGCGATCCGGTACGCCCAGGTCACCCCGGTCCGCGACGACAGCGGCCTGGTGACCGACTACCTGGTCGAGGGCGACTACCCGGCCTACGGCAACAACGACGACCGGGCCGACGCCATCGCGGTGTGGCTGGTCGAGGAGTTCATGCGCAAGGTGCGCAGGCACCCGGCCTACCGCGACGCCGAGCACACCCAGTCAGTGCTGACCATCACCTCCAACGTGGTCTACGGCAAGAAGACCGGCAACACCCCCGACGGCCGCCGCGCCGGCGAGCCCTTCTCCCCCGGCGCCAACCCGATGAACGGCCGCGACACCCACGGCTACGTCGCCTCGGCCCTGTCGGTGGCCAAACTGCCCTACTCCGAGGCCGAGGACGGCATCTCGCTGACCAACACGGTCACCCCGGACGGCCTGGGCCGCACCCCCGAGGAGCGGATCCGCAACCTGGCCGGCGTGCTGGACGGCTACACCGCGGCCGACGGCTTCCACATGAACGTCAACGTGCTGAACCGGGCGACCCTGCTGGACGCCATGGAGCACCCCGAGGAGTACCCGCAGCTGACCATCCGGGTCAGCGGATACGCCGTCAACTTCGTCCGACTGACCCGCGAGCAGCAGCTGGACGTGCTCAACCGCACCTTCCACGGCGAGATCTGAGGTCCCGTCATGACCACCCACACCCTCCTGCCCCCTGTACCGGCCGTCGCCTCACCAGCGGCGACGGCGGCCGGGGCCGCCACCAGGCGGTCGGTGACCGGCTCCGTCCACTCCTGGGACCTTTCCACCGGAGTGGACGGACCGGGCACCCGGTTCGTCACCTTCCTGTCCGGCTGCCCGCTGGACTGCCTGTACTGCCACAACCCCGACACCAAGAGGATGCGCAACGGCCGGCGCAGCTCCGCCGAGGAGATCGTCGCCGAGGCCGCCAAGTACCGCGACTTCATCCGCGCGGCCGGCGGCGGCGCCACCCTCAGCGGCGGCGAACCACTGCTGCAGCCGGTCATGGCCGGCGAACTGCTGCACCGCTGGAAGCACGAGCTGGGCCTGCACACCGCGCTGGACACCAGCGGCTTCCTGGGCAGCCGGGCCACCGGCTCGCTGCTGAACGACACCGACCTGGTGCTGCTGGACATCAAGTCCTGGGACCGCGACCTCTACCGCCGGGTGACCGGCCGGCCGCTGCAGCCCACCCTGGACTTCGCCCGCCGCCTGGCCGACCTGGGCAAGGAGGTCTGGGTCCGCTTCGTCCTGGTCCCCGGCCTGACCGACCCCGAGGACAACGTCGCCGGCGTCGCCGCGTTCACCGCCTCGCTCGGCAACGTCTCCCGCGTCGACGTACTGCCCTTCCACAAGCTCGGCGCCGCCAAGTACGAGGCCCTGGGCCAGCGCTTCCCGCTGACCGACACCCCCTCCCCCACCCCGGCCCAGGTCGCCGCGGCCCGCGCGATCTTCGCCGCGGAGGGCCTCAGCGCCGTCTGACGTCGTCCCACATGGCTGCGCCGGTCATCGCGTCGAAGTCGTCGACGACCAGCACGCAGCGCAGTTCGCCCGACTGCGCGACCGGTGCAAGCGCGGGGGCGCCGCCTTCGCCCGGGTGGCCCACCCGGGATGCAGACCCGGGCGGACTCAGCAGCATGGAACAGGAGTCCCGCGACCGTCACGGGCCGCGAGGAGCGTGAGCGCAATGGGTCGGGCGTTCGGGCAGATGCCGGCCACCTGGGCAACTGGAAGGCGTGGATGGTCGACCACAACGCAGCCATCATGATCGTCCTGCTCACCGTGCCGGGCGCCGACCACATCGGCGACGCCGCCGCGCCGGCCTGACACCCATGAACCCAGGAGTCCCCCATGTCCTCCGCCGCCTCCGGACCGAGCTGGAATCCTCCTTCCCAGGACGAGACGCACCAGACCCCGCTCCGGCCCGGGGGCCGGCGCCGCAGCCCCTTGGCTGCGGGCGCAGCGGTCTTCGCCGCTGTCCTGATGCTCTGCAACGGCACCATCAGCATCCTGCAGGGCATCACCGGCATCGCCAAGGACGACCTGTTCGTCGCCACCCCCCGCTATGTCTACCGCTTCGACCTCACCACCTGGGGCTGGCTGCATCTGGCCCTGGGCGTGCTGCTGGTGGCCGTCGGCGCCGGTGTCCTGGCAGGGCAGGGCTGGGCCCGCTGGAGCGGAGTCTTCCTGGCCGCAGTGAGCCTGGTCCTGCAGTTCATGTTCCTGCCCTACTACCCGCTGTGGTCCCTGGCGGTCATCGCCGTGGACGTGTTCATCATCTGGGGCCTGGCCAGCATCCGGAGCAGCGACGAGCTGTGACACTACGTCAGTCGCTGCGCCTGATGGGCCCGACTCCCCCGCCGGCGGCGCCCGTGGCCGGCGCACCGGCACACCCCCGACCACACCCGTCTCCCGGCCCGTTCTCCCTGCGGCGAGACGGCGCGGCGCTCCGAAGGAGACCTTCATGATCAAGCACGGTGTGGTCTCCCTGCTCGCGCTCGCCGCCGCCTTCCTGCTGTGCGGCTGGCTGCTGCCCGGCATGACCCTCCACGGTGGCCTGCTGGGCGTGCTGTGGACGACCGTACTGTTCGCCGTGATCAACTTCGTCCTCGGCGGCTTCCTGAAGACCCTGGCCCGCCCACTGGTCTGGATCACCTTCGGCCTGTTCCTGTTCGTGATCAACGCGATCACCCTCAAGGTCACCGCATTCGTCACCTCCGACCTGCAGATCCACGGCTTCGGAACCGCCCTGTGGGCCGCGCTGATCATGTCCGTGGTCGGAATCGCCGTGCGGCTGGTCCGGCGACACGCCGACGGATCGCCCTAGCTGGGCCAGGCCACAGTGCGAAAGGGAGAGGCAACGCATGGCCACCGGAGAACGCCCGCCCACACCGGAGTCAGCCGGCACCGAAGGGCCGTGGCAGGAGCAGGGCGAGGAACCGGACTACCGTGCCACCCTCGCCAACGAGCGCACCTTCCTGGCCTGGACCCGGACCAGCCTGGCCCTGCTGGCCGGCTCGCTGGCCGTCGTCCAGCTCGGCCAGGCCACCCCCATTGCCCTGCGGCTGGCTCTGGCCGCCTACCTGATCGCCCTCGCCATAGCCACAGTCCTGGTGGGGTACCACCGTTGGCGCTCAGTCCAGCACCGGATGCGCCTGCGCCAGCCGCTGGGACGGTCCGGGTACCAGCCGCTGATCGCTTTGGCCATGCTGGTGCTGGCCGTCCTCATCTGCGTCAGCGCGGCTGTCACCGCACCGTGAGCCAGGCCTGACACCGGGTCACCGGGCCGCAGCCCCTTGCGGGGACTCGCGAAGTGCCCGGCGCAGTTCAGCGACGACGGCATACGAGGCAGCCGCGAGGGGCACCGCCAGCAGCGCGCCCAGGACCGAGCCGACGCTGAAGCCCGCCGTGACCGCCAGCATCACCAGCGCCGGATGCATGGCCACGGTCCTGCTCTGCACCGTCGGCTGCAGGAACGTGCCCTCGACGAACTGCACCACGAGAACCACCCCCAGGGTCCACAGCGCCACTCCCACCCCACGGTCGCCGAGCGCGACCAGGACCGCGGTCAGGCCCGACAGGAACGCCCCTACGTAGGGGACGTAGGCTCCGACGAAGACCAGTGCGGCCAGTCCCGAGGCTCCCGGGACGTCCAGGATCAGCAGTCCGACCAGGATCAGGAACGCGTCCACTAGAGCGATCAGCGTCGTACCCCGCATGAATCCGGCGATCGCCAGATAGCCGCCGCGCAGCGCCCGAAGGAGAGGCCGCGCGACTGCCGTCGGCAGCACTCGGTCCAGGACCGCGGGGATCCGATCTGCGTCCCGGAGCAGGAAGAAGGTGATGGCCAGGGACAGCACCCCGCCGGTCACCAACTGGCTGGCCACGCTGATCCCGTGGAAGGCCCCCTCTGCCACGGCACGGCCAAGATGCCCGCCCAGCCCGCGCAGTCCGCCGGCAACGGAACGCACCACATCGGCAACGGTCCCCTGGTCGAACCGGCCGGGCGCGCGGAGCAGCGCCTGGAGCAGGCGTTCCGCGTTGCTGGCCAGGGTGTGGGCGACGATGAACACCGCCGTGACGACGACCGCGCAGACGGCGGCGCAGGCGACCGCCGCTCCCAGCGCGCGTCCGGCTCCCAGCCGCAGCAGCAGCCGCAGTACGGGGTCGAGCAGGGCCGTGGCCAGCACGGCGACGACCAGTGGGATGACCGCGACCCGAAACACCCAGGCCAGCAGGAGGAGCAGGGTGAGCGCCCCCGCCGCGACGAGCCCGGAGATCGTCCAGGCGGTGACCTTGACCACCTGGGCGGGAAGGGCGGACATCATCGTGGGGTGGCCGGTCGGCCTGGCGGTGACCGGGGGCGGTTCGCCGATGTCGCTCATCGGGTGCCCGCCCGCCCTCGCCCGCCCGTGAGGCCGTTCCTCGGCATCACTGTGCCGCGCTGAGGAGTCGCCATCGGATGCTCATTGAGGTGACGCTAACCAGGCCTCGGATCCATCCTCGGCACCGCGCCCAGCGCCCGGTCCTGCTTCCCCCTATCGGCGCAGCCAGCCGGAAGCGGAGCGGGTTCGCGTTGGGGCGCCGGGTGCGGTCGGGGCACGGCTGGGGGCGTCGTGGGCTACTCCTCGTATCGGATGCCGTAGGGGGCGGCGATGGGGTTGAGTTCGGCGGGGGTGAATCCGTTGGGGTTGGTGGCCGGTCCGGCTTCGGCCAGGTCCTCCAGGTAGCACTCCCAGCCGCCGGGCGAGGAGATCTGCAGCACGCGGGGCGGTATGTCGGTGGCGCGGCCGAGCGCGTGCGGGACTCCCTTGGGCAGGAGGATGAACGAGCCGCTGGGGATGGTGAGGTCCTCGCCGTCGAAGTGCACGCCGAGTTCGCCCTCCAGGACGTAGATCATCTCGTCCGCGAGGTGGTGGGTGTGCCGCGGAATGTCACGGACCAGGGTCACTTCCAGCAGGGACAGGCGGCCTTGCGTGTCCTCCGTGCGTGCCTTGACCTGGAAGGGCGGCGGCAGCACCACGCGGCCGGCCCTGCGCTCGCCAGGCAGCAGCTTGATGAATCGCTCGTTCGGCATGGTGGTCTTCTCCCTCGGTATCACGGTGGGCGGGTCGGTGTCGTGGAGTGGTTCACCGGTCGGGGTCAGCGCTCTGGAGGACCTCGGCCAGCCGGGTCAGGGCGGCCACGACCTGCGCGCGGTCCTCGCCGAGTCCGGCCAGTAGCTCGACCTCACGCTCCAGCAGCCGAGGGAAGAGCGCGTCGATGACGTGCTCACCGGCCGGGGTGATGAGGACCTCTACCGACCGGCGGTCCGCTGCGCTGGGGGTGCGTCGGATGTAACCGCGCTCTTCCAGGCGGGCCAGGCTCTTGCTCACCGCCACCGTGGAGATCCCCAGGTGTGCGGCCAGCCGGCGGGCGATGACGGGCCCCGAGGCGTCGCGCAGCGGAATGAGCAGGTCCAGTTCCGGCGCGGTCACCGGTGCCGCCTCGTGCAGCGGACGCAGTGCCCGCTCATGCAGCGTGTGGACCCGGCGGATCAGCGCGATCACCTCCATCGGGGAGGTGTCCATGCCCGGATGCCGCTCCACCCATCGCGTGCGCATGTCCTCAACGGAAGGAAGCACAGCCAGCCAATCGTTAACTGGTGAACAATTGGTTTCACCATACTGCAGGAGGCCACCCGCGAACAGGGCACCGCCCAGGCAGCCGCCGACGGCTCCACGCAACCGCAGGCCCCCCCTGCGGCCGCCTCAACCGCGTCGTCGGCGGGCGAAAACGGCTCGGCCCTGCTGCACTACCGGGCCTGGCCGGCGTCCGCTCGGGGGGCGGGGGTGGGGGCGCTTTCGCGGACGGTGAGTCGGGTGGGAAGGATCAGCGAACCCGGATCGCGGCCGTCGATGACGTCGACGAGCATGCGCGCCATCTCGCGGCCCAGGGAGCGCACCGGCTGACGAACCGTCGTCAGCGGCGGATCGGCGTAGGGGGCACTGGCCAGGTCGTCGAACCCGACCACGGCCACGTCCTGAGGGGCACGCAGGCCACGGTGCCGCAGGGTGCGAAGCGCGCCCAGGGCCATACCGTCGCCGGCTGCGAAGACGGCATCCAGGTCCGGGTGCGCCGCCAGGAGGCGCTCCATGGCACTCTCGCCGCCGCGCAGGGTGAAGTCCCCGGCCTCTACTGCCAGCAGTGGGAGCCCTGCCAGGGTCAGCGCCTCGCGGAAGCCTTGTTCACGGGCAACGGACGCCTGCAGGTCCACCTGCCCCGTGATCATCGCAATGCGCTGCCGGCCGCTGCGCGCCAGGTGCTCCGCGGCCAGGCGGCCGCCCCCGCGGTTGTCGGGATCCACGTACCAACGGGGCGTGCCGTGCAGCGGCAGACCGCCGAAGACCACGGGCAGTTCCGTCTGCTCGGCCAGGCGCCCCAGCGGGTCCTCGCCGCGCACGGCCATCAGCATCAGCCCGTCGGCGCGGCGGGCGGCCAGGATGCGCCGCAGACGTTCGGTGCCGCGGGGCGTGTGGGCCAGCAGCAGGATCAGTTCCAGGTCGGTCTGCTCCAGGAAGGAGCTGACTCCGAGGGTGACTTCGGCGAAGAACGGGTCGGCGAACAGCGTGGGCTCGTCGCTGGAGACGGCGAGTACGACAGCGCCCACCCGCCGTGTGGCCAGGGCGCGGGCGGTCGAGTTGGGGACGTAGCCCAGTTCCTGGACCGCGCGCCGCACCGCCTCGCGCTTGGCCTGACTGACATGGGGGTCGTCATTGATCGCCCGCGAGGCCGCGGTGCGCGAGACCCCCGCCCGCGCAGCGACCTCGTCCAATGTGGGCTGCCTGCGGGGAGATGCCTGCATGCGTTCCTTGCCCCTCCACCAAACCGTTGAGTGCCCGCACCGCGGGGAAGCGCTGATGGTAGCGCTTCCAGCTGAAGCTGCCGCCACCTTCCAGTGTTGACACTCTTGACATGGCATCACACCCAGTCAATCATCATAAAAACTGGAAGCGCTTCCAGTTGCTTGGCGCAGAACCCCTTGGCCAGCCTCCATATGACAGTTCAATTCGGCAGCTAGATGGGATTAGCATCCGAATCTCGTGAGGCTTCGATCATGGAAGCGCTTCCATGACAGGGCAGGTCAGTTGCACCACCGTCCGAACCACCCTTCGGCCCGCAGTATCGGGAGGTACCACCATGCCCCTGACCCTTCTCAGGCCCGCCAGGCTGCTGACAGCAGCCCTGGCCACCTGTCTGCTGACGGCGCTGACCGCCGTCCCGGCCCACGCCAGCTCCTGGGGCACCCCGGTGAGCCTGAACTCCCTCAGCTTCTGGAACGTCGTCTCCGGCCGCTGGACGGACAACAACGAGCTGGAGACCTACACACCCAGCTGCGTCTGGTACGACGGCTCCACCCTGATGATCAAGACCTACAACGCGGGCGGCGGCGTGTACGACTCGGGCCGCGTGGAGTCCAAGGCCCTCTACGGCTACGGCACTTACAGCTTCACCGCCAGCATGCCCAACGGCGACGGCCTGCTCCCCGCGGTCTGGGGCGCCTACCTCAACCCCTGGCTGCCCGAGATGGACGCCGCTGAGGTCATCGGCTCCAAGCCCACCACCGCTTACCAGACCTTCCACGACGCCAGCAACAACCAGACCCAGTGGGCGGTCAACAACTCCAGCGGCTGGACCAACGCCTTCCACACCTACTCGTTCACCTGGTGGCCCGACCACATCGACTTCTGGGTCGACGGCGTCTTCACCGGCACCAAGTGGTACAGCACCGCGTCCGGTGTCGGCATGCACTTCATCATCGACACCGCCGTCGGCGGCGACTGGCCCGGCAACCCCGACTCCTCCACCTGGGCCACCGCCGACGGGGCGCGCTACCTGAAGGTCAGTGCCGTCACCTACACCCCCTACTACCCCTGACCCGGCGCGCCCCCGAGAGAATCCACGCATGAAACCGACGACCGGAGCGATGAATCGCGACGCCTCCCCGGTGCGCGGCGGCGATGCGTACTACCTGCGCCACCTTCCGGATCGTCAGCCCAGTGCAGCACGATGCCACCGGCGAAGTGCGTGCCCGCGTTGATCAGCGTCATGCCGGGAGCGATCCGGTGGGTGTCGCCCGTCCAGCAGGGCGAGCAAGCAGGTAGCCGCGGACTCCCTCGATAGGGTGTGCGCCGACAGTGCGGACGCACCAAGTCAGGGGGAACCGTGGGACTCTTCGACATATCCGCAGAACCGCTGCGGCCCGACGAGAGCGAGACGGGGCCGCTGCCGCCGCGCTCGCGAAGCGGGCTGTGGTGGCAGTTCTGGTTCCAGTGGACATACTTGCTGGTCGGGTCCGCACTGATCCTCGGCGTGGTCGGCCTGATGCTCTGCGCCTCGGCGGCCGGAGGCGGGGACGTAGGGGGACTGGGCGGTGGCGGCAGGGGCACCCAGATCAGGATCGGCGGTTACGTCGTGCTGACCCGTCGCCAGTACCGGCTGGAGCGCGACGGCAGTCGCGACGACTGGGAAAAGCGGGTCCAGGAAGCGCTGCGCGAGGGCACCGAGAAGGCAGAGAGGAAGCGCGCTGCGGAGGCGAAGAGCCGCACGAAGGCCGAGACCAAGGCCGCGGCCAAAGGCAAGCAGCTCAAGCATGAGCCGCTCCTGCCCGACCAACTGGAACTGACCCCACCCGTCTACCGCGGCGCCGGAATCGGCCTCGTCGAGGAGCTGGCCGCGCCGCACGGCTGGGAGCTCGACTGGAAGCGGACCCGGGCGTCGAAGCTGCAGACCGCCTGCCTGACGCGCCGTCCGAGCACCGGGCCAGCAGAGCGCTTGGACGCCGACGGCGAATGAACCGGTGGGGCATGACGATATCGGTGGAGCCGACCTCACCCTGGTGATCGGCCTGTCTCGTCCGCCAGTTCGGCCAGTTGCTGCGCTTGTGCACGAGTCTGGTCGTCCATGGGAAAGAAGCACTCGATGCGCAGTTCCTGGAGGGTGACGTCCTGCGGCGTGCCCAGGGTGGTGACGGTGGAGAAGTAGTCGAACCGGCGGCCGGCGCGGGCGTAGCGGACGGGCACGATCGGCAACTGCGGGGTGGCCGGGTCCAGGGTCCGAAGTGACGGGGGCACCCCGGGATAGTCGAGCACCTCGTCGAGGATGCGTTGTGCGTGCTGGTCGGTGACGCCGCCGATCGCTTCCCGCCGGACACGCCGGATCAGGGCCTCGGCGACCTCGTTCCAGTTGGAGATGTGTCGCCGGATTCCATCGGGGTGGAACATGCGGCGCAGCACGTTGGGTGGCCCGGGCGGCGTGCCTTCCTGGTTGTCGTGGAGGTAGGCGAAGAACCTGCGGGCGGCGGTGTTGGTGTGCTGGATGTCCCAGTTCCTGTCCATCACCAGGGCGGGGAAGGGCTCTTGCTGGGCCAGGATCGCCTCCAGGGCGTTGCTCACCGCGCTCAGCGCGGGTGCGGCCAGCGGGGACTCCTGGAATTCGGGGGAGAAACCCGCGCTGAGCAGCAGGGTGTTGCGTTCGCGTAGCGGTACGTCGAGGACGTCGGCGAGGCGCAGCACCATGGCGCGGCTTGGTCGGGCCCGGCCGGTCTCCAGGAAGCACAGGTGTCGGGTGGAGACGGATGCCTGGGAGGCCAGCGTGAGTTGACTCAGTCGCCGGGCGTTGCGCCAGTGCTTGAGCAGGGGGCCGATGTCAGACATCGCTCACGTGTGCCTCGGTCCATGCGTGGGGCTGCACTGGCGCTTCCAGCGGGGGGTGGGCGAGATTGGCGGTGTGGTTGGTCATCGTCGAGATTGCCACACCGGTCACCACCTCGAGCAGTTGCGACCGGGTGAAGCCGGCTGCGAGGAAGGCCGCCGTCTGCGTGTCGTCGAGGTGGCCGCGGCGGGCGATGAGCGTGGTGGTGAGGGTGGAGAGCGCTGCCATGCGCGGGTCGGCGGGCAGGTCCCCGTTGCGCAGGGCTTGGACCGTGGCGGGCTCGACCCCGTCCGCCAGCGCCTCCAGCGAGTGGAAGGCCACCGCCCACGCACAGGTGTTGGCGACTGCGTTGGAGAGCAGCAGTACCTGCCGTTCGGCCGGAGTGAAGGTGCCGGCACCGCGAAAGTGGCCGAAGGCCGACAGGAAGGTGTTCAGCAGCGTCGGGGAGTTGGCCATCAGGCCGGCTCCGTTGGGAACGAACCCGAACGCGTCGTCGAGGACGGCCAGCGCCTGCTGCGCTTGCGCGGGGGCGGTGCGGACGGTGTGGATCTGGAAGTCGGTCATGGGTTCAACATTGCGCCGCCCGCGATGTGGAACCAATTCCCTGTCAGGTAAGCGGGCGTGCAAGGTGGGCCCAGGACCTGCTGCCGTCCGGTGTGCCGAGCGGCTCCTGCCCCGCGCGGAGGTCGAACCCGGTCCCGACTGACGTGTCGAGCTGCCAGGCTGGTGGCGTGTGACGCCCTGGGCGATGGGGCGTGGGGGCTTGCATATGACAGATGCATACGTCCATGGCACATTCATCAAAGCCGATCAGAATCCAAAGACTTCCGACATTCAGTCAGTCCGTTTGTGGGACCTCCCTAGAGTCGTCGCCATGCCGAACATCGATATCGCGCTCAAGGAAGCCATGGCGATCGACGGAGCGATCGGCGTCGCAGTCGTCGACTACACCAGCGGGATGGCGCTGGGATTCGAGGGAGGCGGCACCGGCCTGGACCTCAGCGTCGCAGCCGCCGGCAACACCGAAGTCGTGCGCGCCAAACTGCGCACCCTGGAGATGCTCAACCTGCACCACGAGGGCATCGAGGACATCCTGATCACCCTCACCAGCCAGTACCACCTCATCCGACCGCTCACCAAGCAGGGCAGCCAGGGCCACTTCCTCTACCTGGCTCTGGACCGGAACCGCGCCAACCTGGCCCTGGCCCGCCTGAGGCTGCGCCAGATCGAGGACAATCTCGCCCTCTGACCCCAACGCCCGTACACCGAGCAGGAACTGAACCGTGGGCGCATCCCTCGCCGTCTGGCAGCCACACGCCGAAGCCGGGCCCGTCACCTCGCTCGCCGAGGCGCTGGACCGGGCCCTGCGCATCCCGGGAAGCGCAGCCGCACTGCTGGGAGACCTCAGCGGGGACAGCACGCTGAGCGCCCGACACCCCAAGGCGCCCGAAGGACTGGCCCAACTGACAGCGCGCAGCAGCCTCGCCTACGCACGGGCAGGGGAACCGCCGGAAGAACTGGTCCTGACCGGCCGGCACTACACCTCGCTCATGCAGACCACACCGGTTCCCACCGGTGGTCACGCCTTTGTCCAGGTGACACTGCTGCGCGCCGAGGCGAACCTGGCACTGGCGAGGATGGCGCTCCCCGACATCGTCCTCGCGCTCCCCGCCCTGCTCGCACGCCAGCGCGCCGCCACGCTGCCACGGCGCAAGCGGACCGAGACCGGGACCGCTCCCCCGCGCCGAGCAGGGCTTCCCACGGCTACGCTCCAGCGGATCATCGACAGCATGAAGAACATCTGAGCGGTGACATCTCGGGGCGTCGGCCACGACCTCCCCCGCCCGGTGGTCGATGGCGCGCTCCGCCGGCGAGGAGTGCCCGCCGACCGGCCCGCCCGGATTTCGGGCGGGCCGTGCAATGCCTAGGCCAGGGGCTGGGGCTTGATCATGGCGAACGGGGCGCCCTGCGGGTCAGCGACCACCGTCATCCGGCCGGCCATCATGTCGAACGGGGGCGCCAGCACCGTGCCGCCTCGCTTGACCAGCGCGTCCACGGTCGAGTCCACGTCGTCGACGGCGAAGTACGTCAGCCAGTGCGCCGGCGTGCCGGGCGGGTCATTGGCCAGCAGGGTGACGCCGCCGACGGCGCGGTCGCCGACCCGCAACTCCCAGTAGGAGTCGGCGCCGTTCAGCGGCGCGATCTCGATCCCGAATGCCTCGCGGTAGAACGCGGTGGCAGCCTGTACGTCGCTGGTGTGCAGCTCGTTCCAGGTCAGCGCGCCGGCCTCGTTGACCACCTGCGCGCCGAAGAACTCACCGGGCTGCCACACGCCGAACACCGCACCCTGCGGGTCGGCGGCCACCGTCATCCGGCCCAGGTTGCCGACGTCCATGGTCGGGACGAGCACCGTGCCGCCGGCCGAGACGATCGCGTCCTGGGTGGCCTGGGCGTCCGTGGTAGCCAGGTAACTGGTCCACACGGTCGGCGGCTCCGGCATTCCCTCGGGCGCCATCACCGGACCGATCCCTGCTACGGCTTTGCCGTTCAGCTCGCAGACCGCGTACCCGCCGAACTCTTCCGGGCCGGGCTGTCCCTGCCAGCCGAGCAGGTCGCGGTAGAAGTCCAACGCCGCCTGCTGGTCCTTCGCCATCAGGTCCACCCAGCACGGGGTGCCGGTCGGGTAGGGGGTGGTGACTTCGGGCATGCGCGCTCCTTGTGCATCGGGGTCTCGTACCACCCTTTCGTCCGGCCCGATGTCGGCCTACCCGACACACCACCACGAATTGGGGAATCGCGAGCGACCACGCTCCGTCGTCCCGAGTCGGGTGCAGAGCCCCTTGCACTCCGTGGTTAATGGCACTAACTTATGGCGAGTGAGCTTAACCAACTCCGAGGAGCAGTCAGTCATGACCACGATCAACGTCCCCACTCCCGCCGCCACCACCGGGACGGCCGTCCGACCGCGGCACCGCCCCACTGCCCTTGCGGTCGTCGGTGTCGCCTATTCGCTCTCCTGGATCGCCGCACTGTCGGTCGGGCCCGGCAACGTCAGCGCGACGGCGGACGGGCAGCAGATCGCGGCCGCCTACGGCGCGCAGAAGGTCGGCGCGACGGCGCAGTACCTGCTCTCCGAGGGGCTCCCGGCCCTGGGACTGGCCCTGGTCGGCCTGGCGCTGGCGCGGGCGGCCCGTCGGGCCGGGCTGCTGCGCGCCGCACGGACCACCGCGGTCGCTGCCCTCTCGGCTGCGGCGATCTCGACCGTGCAGTGCGTGCTGGGGCTGGTCCTGGTGCTCTCCTCGGTTCCGCGCGGCGCGACCGGGGAGGCACATCTGCTGTTCGAACTGGTCAATAGGATGGACGGTGTGAAGATGCTCGTCCTTGCCGTGCTCGCGCTGGCCGGCGCCTCACTGTCCCGGTCCGGTGTCGCCGCCACCTGGCTGCGCCTGCCCGGCTACGCACTGGCCTTGACCATCGCCGGATCCGGCATCGGCTACCTGCTGCTGCTCGGCGGCCTGACCTCGCTCGCCTACCTGTCCCTGCCGCTGCTGATGCTCTGGGTGACCAGCACCGGCATCAGTCTCCCCCGCAAGGCGCGGTGATCCGCAGGTGCCCCCACGCCCCGGTCTCAACCGCCTCCGCATCACCGCGGAGGCGGCCGCCGTCGCCGACGAGAACGGCTTGGAACGGCTGACCCTGGCCGCCGTCGCCAAGCGCTGCGGCGTCTCACTTCCCGGCCTCTACAAGCACGTCGAGGGCCTGGACGCGGTCAGACGCGACCTCGCCGTCCATGCCGTCCGCGAGCTGACCGCGGCCATGGCGATGGCCGCGGCCGGCCTGGCCGGTCGGGACGCCCTGCACGCCGTGGCCCACGCCTACCGCGCCTTCGCCACCGCCCACCCCGGCCTGGCCGCCGCAGGAGTGGCCGCCCCGGCCCCCGACGACACCGAGCACGCCCAGGCAGGGGTCGCCGCCGTCACCGTCCTCGCCTCGGTCCTCAAGGGATACGGCATCGAGGGCGCGGACGCCGTCGACGCCGTCCGCGCCCTGCGCGCCACCCTCCACGGCTTCACCAGCCTGGAGAGCGCCGGTGGCTTCGGCCTGGCCCAGTCCGTCGACACCAGCTTCACCCGCCTGGTCGACGGTCTGGACGCCGCCTTCCGGCACTGGTCCGCGGCCGGCTGAGTCCGTCCCTGCCGTCCCACCGCACCATGGATCGAACCCGGCCGGGCTTCGGCGGCCGTTGCGGAAGGTGCAGACGGTCCACGGTGTACGGCCTGCGCTGCTGGGCGTAGGCTCCGGGGGCTGGCTGGGGCAGGGGTGGGGGGACGGGTGTCGCTGTCGTGGGATGGGGCCGGGTTGCCGCCGGTGGCTGCGGCGCGAGTGGCCCGGGCCGGGTCCGGTGGTGCATGGTCGTCGGCGCTGTCGGCGGGGGAATTCGCCGCGATCAGGTCGGTCGGCTTCGAGCCGGTGGGTCAGGTGATGGGGTCGACAGTCGTTCACATCGACCGTGCCGGCCCGTATCCGGGGTACCTCGCTTGCGGATACACCGATCAGGGCGATCCCTTCAGTGTGGCTCCGGTCGCGTTGTCGGGTGGCGGGGCACCGTGTGCCGCTCTGGTGCAGGCGTACGACGCGGCCCGGCGTACCGCACTGGCGCGCATGAACGCTGAGTGCGTCGCGCTGGGCGGTGACGGCGTGGTGGCGGCTCAGCTGACGATGGCTCCGTTCCCGGCCGCTGCGAACTGCCAGGAGTTCCAGGTGATCGGTACCGCGGTGCGGGCGGCCGGACCGGTGCGGCCGCCCCGCCCGTTCACCTCCCATCTGGACGGGCTGGGCTTCGCCAAGCTCCTTGGCGCCGGTTGGGTGCCGGTGGACCTGCTCGTCGCCACCTCGATCGGGGTGCGCCACGACAACTCGGCGACCCGGGAGATGGCCGACTCGTGGGCCAATCAGCAGATGGACGGATGGACGCGGCTGGTCAGAGTCGTTCGCGCCGACGCCCGACGGCAGCTGCGCCGTCACGGCGCGCGCCACGGCGGCGACGGCATCATCCTGTCCAGCGCCGACCTACGGGTCTGGGAGGAGAGCTGCGTGAGCAGAACAGGGGACAAGGGGAAGCGCGATCACCTCGCGGAGAGCACCCTGGTCGGCACCACGATCGCACGCTTCACCACCGCACCGGCCCAGCCGCGCACCCTGACGGTCATGCCGCTGAACGACGACGGCGCCCTTCGCCGGCGCCTGGCCCGGGCGGCAGACCACTGACGTAGCCCCAGGACAACACCACCGCACCAGTCCCTCGTGCAGGGTGAGTTCCGCATCCGAGCGGGACCGTACCGACGGTTCCCGCGGGTCCGCTTCCGCGAGCACCTGGCGGTTAGTGCCCCGGTCTGCTGTGCCGTGCCGTGTCCATCCCCGAAGACAGCAGGTGAGACTACTGGGCCGGACGCGCCTCCGACAGACGGATGCGCCGGATGCAGAACGCTGTCATGATCCCGGCGAGCACCAGGTAGGCAGCCGTCTCGGACCATTGGAACCGCCAGTAGCGGCTGGCAGGCTGGTACGTCACCACTTGCCGCAGATTCAGCCGGTCGATCGATGCGAAGCATGCCTGCGGTGTCGCGTTCGTCGCCGCGCAGGCCGGGGTGACCGGTCCGGTGAACGGGCGTCCGGCCGGGTCCACGGTCTGCGTCGAGAGGACCCAGGCTCCAGGGATGTTGACCTCCATGCTCACTGACATGCGACTGCCCTCCTGGTCGTAGTGCGTGCCCGGTCCCCCGCTCGTCCGGAGCTCGGTGACGGTGTGTTGCGGCGTAGCGATGTGCGGCCAGACGGTGACGGGCAGCACGACCAGGGCGGCTACGAATACCGCGAAGGTGACGGCCATCGCGGGCAGGGTCCGGCGCACGAGCAGTCCGATGGTGATGCCGAGGACGAGAGCGAACGCGGCGCAGCCCACCGGCAGGACGTCCCGCGCGCCGAAGATCAGGGGGTTGAACCGGTTCGGGATCGCCTGTGTGTTGTAGCCCGGCATGGCGTCTGCCCTGTCGATGGGCCCGGACCACCAGGTGATCAGCCAGCTGCAGAGCCCCGCGGCAGCCATGCCGGTGAGCGTGATGACACCCAGCTTGACGGCCAGCCAGCGTGTGCGGGTGGTGCTCTGGTTCCAGGTCAGGCGGAACGTCCCGGCCTCCAGTTCGCGGGCGATGAGCGGAGCGCCCCAGAACATCCCCATGGCGGCCAGCGCGAGGTAGCTGCCGCCGATACCGGCGAAATAGAGGACCGGGTAGAGGCTGTCGCCCTTCACCCGGTCCAGGAACGCCGACTGTGCCGCGGAACACGCGTCAGCGGAACGGCAGGTGGCGATCCCGCTGGAGTCGAAGATCTGGTGCAGATTCTGGCCGGTGAGGCAGAAGAGGACCGCGACACCTGCGAGGACGCCGAGCGCCACCATGGCCTGCGTACGGAATTGACGCCAGGTGAGCCAGATCATTGCCGTGCCTCCAGAACGGTCCGGTTGCCACCAGGGGTTGGGTCGCGGCTCAGGTACGCCAGGACGAGGTCTTCCAGGCTCGGTTGCGGTGCGCTCCACGCGGGGTCCTGCGCAGCGCGGTCGGCCAGTTCGCCGATGCTGATGACGGACGGGCTCCGCCGATCATCGGCGTCGTCAGGAGGGGCTACGACGCGGTGCCCGGCGAGCAGTTCCTTCACCGGTCCGGCGACCTGCACGCGCGCGGACGTCAGCACGATGAGGTAGTCGCACACCCGCTCCAGATCGGTGATCAGGTGCGAGGAGAGGATGACGCTCATGTCGGCTTCGCCCACCGCGTCGGCCAGGTCCGTGAGGAAGTCCCGGCGGGCCAGCGGGTCGACGCTGGCCACCGGCTCGTCGAGGATCAGCAGTTCGGGCCGCTTGGCGATCGCCATCGTCAGGGCGAGCTGGGCGAGCTGCCCGCCGGACAGTCCCCCGGCACGCCGGCCGGGGTCCACGCCGAGCCTGTCGATCCGTCGCTGCGCGTACGGCGCGTCCCAGGTCCGGTTGAGCCTGGCCCCGAGCTTGAGGTGGTCGACAACCGAGAGCGCTGTGTAGAGCGAGGGATTCTGTGCGACGAAGCCGACTCGTGCGAGCTGGGCGCGAGACGACCCGGGACCTCTGCCGAGGACCTCGACACTGCCCGAGGTCGGCGGGGTCAGCCCGACGGCCAGGTTCAGCAGCGTCGACTTTCCGGCGCCGTTCGGCCCGACCAGGCCGACGACGTGGCCGGCCGGGATGGACAGGTTGCAGTCGGTGAGTGCCCAGGTCGTGCGGTAGCGCTTGCTGAGCGCGTCGGCCACGAGGACGGGGGTCATGATCGCTTGCGATCGGTTCGGCGGTGCGGGATCCGGATGTCTCTCATGGCTCCAACGGTGCCGTCGGCGCTTCAGGACAGCGTCCGACCACGGGGCAGTGTTCCAAGCCCTGAGCTGGCCGCAGGTACCACGGTGCGGGTTGTACCCAGGTACGACTCGCATGGCGGATACGGGAGTTATCGTCTGGGCATGGACCCGCTGCATGCGCCGCTGCTGAAGCGCCTGACACCCGCGCACTGGGTCGCGGTCGACTGCGTGGCCGTCCTGTTCCTCACCTTCCTCTACCGGACGACGTTCCGAGGGGCGAGCGGTCTGGTGGGCTCTCAGGTCCTGGACTCCGCACTGGTCACCGCCGCGATGCTCCCTGCCGCTCTGCGGAGGATCTGGCCGCGGACGGTACTGGCCGTGGTCGTCGTCGCGTGGGTGGCTGTCATGGTGCGGAGCTATCTGCCCGAGCAGCCGGCTGTCGCGATCGCCTTTGTCGTCTACCTCGTCCCGCTGCGGTTCCCGCGACGCGAGGCGCTGCTGCTGCTGATCGGGACAGTGGCCGTGACGACGATCGGCTTCGTCGCCGCGCATCCGTTCCCGAACGGCTACGGCTATCTCGGCGCGAACGCGGTACTGATCAGTGGCGCCTGGCTGACGGGGTTGCTGGTCCGGCAGCAGCGGGCCTACTCGGCCGGGATGCAGGATCTCGCGGAGCGGCGCGCGCGGGCGATGCTGGTGGAGGACCGGCTGCAGATCGCGCGGGAGCTGCACGACGTCGTCGCGCACACGTTGAGCCTGATCGCGGTGCAGGCGGGGGTCGCGAACTTCGTCGTCGCCGAGCGGCCGGAGGAGGCGCCCCGTGCTCTGGCGTCGATCGAGGGGATCAGTCGGAACGCACTGGCCGAGATGCGGGCCATGCTGGGGGTGCTCCGCGCCGACGACCAGGGTGACGGGCTCGGGCCCGCTCCCGGGCTCGAGGATCTGAAGGCGCTGGTCGAACGGGCGGCCGAAGCCGGCGTTCGGGTCGCCCTGTCCGTCAGGGGTAGTCGGCCGCACCTGTCCGCCGGGATCGACCTCGCGGCCTACCGGGTGATCCAGGAGGCCGTCACCAATGTCATCAAGCACGCCGCGGCCGGCGACTGCCGGGTCACGGTGACGTATGCGGACGATGCACTGGCGCTCGAAGTGACGGACTGCGGACGCGGAATGCGCGGCAACAGCGGCATCCAGGGTCCGGGCCACGGCCTCGTGGGGATGAGGGAGCGGGTGGGCATGTACGGAGGCGAGTTCGAGGCCGGTCCGGGGCCGGAGCGCGGATTCCGGGTCGCTGCGCGGTTCTCGCTGCGCGGGTCGGGGCTGACGGACGGTTCGGGCCCGCTGCACCGTACCGGTCCGTCACCTGCGTCGGGTACGGCGGCGTGACCGGCGAGGCGCCGTTCCCGAGGTCGGTCATCCGTCCGGAAGCCCTGGCCAGGTGATCCGCGTACTCGTCGCCGACGACCAGGCACTCGTCCGCGGCAGTTTCCGCATCCTGGTCGACACCGCCGCCGACCTCACCGCCGTCGGGGAAGCGGCGACGGGAGCAGAAGCCGTCCGGCTGGCCGGAAGCGAGCGGCCCGACGTCGTCCTGATGGACATCCGAATGCCGGATCTCGACGGCATCGAGGCGACCCGGCGGATCATGTCGTCCCCGGGTACCACGGGAGTCAGGATCCTGATCCTGACCACGTTCGGCATCGACGAGTACGTCTTCGCCGCCTTGCGCGCCGGCGCCAGCGGCTTCCTCCTCAAGGACACTCCGCCGGGCGACCTGCTCGCCGCCATCCGCGTCGTCGCGGCCGGCGAAGCGCTGCTCGCCCCGGCCGTGACCCGCAGGCTCATTGAGGAGTTCACCCGAAGTCCCGAGGCCGGGCGGCCACCATCAGAGGCGCTCCACGAGACCACGGAGCGCGAGCGCGAAGTGCTGACCCTCATCGGCCTGGGCCTGTCCAACACCGAGATCGCCGACCGGCTCCACGTCAGTCTGTCCACCGCCAAGACCCACATCGGCCGCCTGCTCATGAAGCTCGGCGCGCGCGACCGGGCTCAGCTCGTCATAGCCGCCTACGACGCCGGCCTGGTGCGGCCCCGGTCGGGGTGATCTGCTGTGCCCGAACCGGGCGGTCAGGCGGGCAGGGCCGCGGGGGTGGTGGGGGGTGTGGTCGGGGGTGTGCCGGGGTCTGCCGCCCACCGGGCGGCCTGCAGGGTGTTGACCATCAGCATCGCGATGGTCATGGGTCCCACGCCGCCGGGTACCGGGGTGATGCATCCGGCGATGCCGTCGAGTTCGGCGGTGCGCACGTCTCCTCTCAGGCCCCGGTCGGTGCGGTGGATGCCGACGTCGATGACTGCGGCTCCGGGTTTGACGTGTTCGGGGCCGATCAGGCCGAGCACCCCGGTGGCCACCACGAGGACGTCGGCGGGGCGGGTTACTGCGGCGAGGTCGGGGGTGTGCTCGTGGGCGACGGTCACCGTCGCGCCACGGCGCAGCAGGAGTTGCGCCATGGGGCGGCCGACCAGTTCGCCCCAGCCGACCACGGCTGCGTGCGCGCCGCGCAGGGGGACTCGGGCGGCGTCCAGGAGTTCGATCACGCCGCTGGGGGTGCAGGGGCGCAGACCGAACCGGCCGCGGGTCAGCAGTCCGGCGCTGGCGGTGGTCAGGCCGTCGGCGTCCTTGCCCACCGGGATGCGGTCGATCAGGGCGGCGGCGTCGAGTGCGCCGGGGAGCGGGAGTTGCAGCAGGATGCCGGAGACCTCCGGGTCCAGGGCCAGTTCGTCGATGACGGCCGCGACCTGGTCGTGGGTGCTGGTCGCGGGCAGGGAGCGGTGGAAGTCGCGCATGCCCGCCTCGCGGACGGCGCGGCGCTTGGCCGCCACGTAGACGGTGCTGGCCGGGTCGTCCCCGACCAGGATGGTCGCCAGTCCCGGTACCGGGCCGCCGAGCCTGGCAGCGCGGGCCACGTCCTCGGCCACGCCGGTTCGGATCCGCTGCGCGACCTTGCGGCCGTCGATGGTGGTGGTCATGGTGGCGGGACGCCTCCTTCGCTGATCGTGGTGGAGCGGTCCGCGCCGGCGCGGGCCGCCGGGCTCAGGTGAAGACGATGGTGTGGTTGCCGTGGCGGATGACGCGGTCCTCGGCGTGCCACAGCACGGCGCGCGACAGCACGGCCCGCTCGACGTCCGCGCCGCGCCGCATCAGGTCGGTAGCGCTCTGGGCGTGGGTGACGCGGACGACGTCCTGTTCGATGATGGGTCCCTCGTCCAGGTCGGCGGTCACGTAGTGGGCGGTGGCGCCGACGAGCTTGACGCCGCGCTCCTTGGCCTTGGCGTAGGGGCCGGCGCCGATGAACGCGGGCAGGAACGAGTGGTGGATGTTGATGATGGGCACGCCCGCCTGCTCGATGAAGTCCGCCGACAGGATCTGCATGTAGCGGGCCAGGACGATGAAGTCGACGTTGCCGCGCACCAGGCGCAGGTGCTGGGCTTCGGCCGCGGACTTGTCGGGTCCGGCGGAGGGCACGTGGAAGAAGGGGATGCCGAAGCCGCGGACCTCCTCGGCGACATCGGGGTGGTTGGAGACGACCATCGCCACGGTCACCGGCAGCTCACCGCGTCGGTGCCGCCACAGCAGGTCCAGCAGGCAGTGGTCGGACTTGGAGGCGAAGATGGCCACGCGCTTGGGCACGGAGGTGTCGCGCAGGGTGAAGGTCAGCCCGGAGGCGGCGGCGACCTGGGTGTCCAGGTCCTCGCGCAGCCGGGGCAGGACGGCCGGCAGGTTCTCCAGGCCGAACACGGTGCGCTGGAAGAACGCGCCGCCGTACGGGTCGTCGGAGTACTGGTCCAGGGCCAGGATGTTGGCGCCGTGCAGGGCCAGCGTGGAGGCGACCGCGGCGACCAGGCCGGTGCGGTCCGGGCCCTGGACGATGAGGGTGGCCGTGTTGGCCCCGGCCGCCGGACGGGGGTGGGCGGGGGTTTCCTGAGTGAGGGTCATCTCAGCCTTCCTTGCTGAAGCGGGCGGCCCAGGCGGAGGTCGCCTCCAGGCCGCCGAAGGTGTAGAGGTGCACGCTGACCCGGCCGTGGCGGCGCGGATCGTGACGCCGGGTCAGGGCGCGCAGGAACCGGTCGGGGCCGGCCGTGCCCATCAGATTGGTCAGCGAGAACCCGTACTTCCTGGCGATCGAGGCGCTGGTGCCCACCCCGAAGCGGGCCGCGTAGCCCATCAGCCGGCGCACCCCGGCCGGGCCGGGCACCCCGATGCGCACCGGTAGGTCGATGCCGCGCTCACGCAATTCCTCCAGCCAGTCCAGCACCGGGTCCACGTCGAACCCGAACTGCGTGATCACGCTGCCGGTCATCCGCTGCTCGCGCAGCGCTGCGGACTTGTCCTCAAGAGCCGCCCACAGGGCGGAGTCCGCGATCGCGGGATGGCCCTCGGGGTAGCCGCTGATGCCCACGCTGCGCACGCCGTACTGCGGCAGCAGTCCGGAGCGGATCAGCGACAGGGCATCGGGGTAGGGGCCGTGGGGGGTGGCCGGGTCGCCGCCGACCGCGAACACCTCCCCGCTGGTGCCGTCGGCCTCAAGGGCGGCCAGGAACTCCTCGAAGGCGGCGCGCGAGGCCAGGCGGCGCGCGGAGATGTGCGGGACGGGCACGAAGCCCAGGCGCCGCACGGCGCGGGCGGCCTCGCGGCGCATGGCCAGGTCCTCGTTGCCCAGGAAGGTGACGTTGATCCGGGTGCCGGCCGGGATGGCGGTGCGGGCCTGTTCGAGTCCGGCCACGTCCTTGCCGGTCATCTCCAGCGAGAAGTCGTCCATCAGCGGCGGGGCCAGGGTCTCGGACAGCGGGGTGCCGGGGTTCATCGGATTCCTCGTTTCGGTGTCTGCCGCGCGCGGCGGCCCGGACGCTGACCGTGGTGACGGGAAGCCCGGGCCGGGCCCGCTCCCCGGTGCGGCGGGGGCGGGCGGCGCGCTGCTCAGGCGTTGTGGCGGTACAGGGTGCGGGCGTGCTGGTTGAACGGGGCCGCCTGGACGGTGGCACGGATGCGCGGGAACCCGAGGTCGGCCTCGGGCGCGGTTCCGCCGCCGGGGTGCTGGCCCCAGACGACCTCGACCTGCGTACCCGGCGTTGCGTACGGACTCTCGACCAGCGACAGGCCCAGCACGGTGCCGACCGGGTCGATGGAGGCGGTCTGCATGGTGACCCCGACCAACCGGCCCTGGTGCTCGATGCGGTGGCGCGAGTAGGTCAGCACGAAACCCGGGTCCTGCCCCAGCACCCGGCGCACCTCCTCGGGGTCGAGGACCAGGGTGACCTTGGCGCGGTGCGGCTGGGCGGCGGCCCTCTGCAGCGCCTCGCGGCCGATGAAGTCGTGGTTGAAGGACACGACCTTGCCGTAGCCGAGGTCGTAGGGCGTGCAGTAGTAGTCCTCGATGTCCGGGGAGAAGTAGCTGCCGTTCAGCGGGCGCTGGCCCTCGATGCCGAACAGCGCCAGCTGGCGCCGGTATTCCAGCAGCTCGGGGTCGGTGTAGATGCCGGGCACCGGGGAGGGGACCCAGCCGCTCTCCACACTGGGCGTGGTGTAGGCCAGCGCGCCCACCCGCACCAGGCCCAGCGGCTCGCCCTCGCGCAGCAGCGCGTCCTGCACGTACTGCCCGTGCTCCCAGGGCCCGATGAACTCGAACCCGGCCTGGCCGGCCATACCGTGCCGCAGCGCGCGGAAGCGGCGGCCGTCCAGCTCGACCGGGCTGGAGTGGAAGAACCTGGTCTTGGGCAGCGGTCCGCCGAAGACCCGCTCGATCAGCTCGGCCGCCAGCGGCCCCTGGACCTGGTAGCGGAACAGCACCGGGTCCCCGCCCTTGCGGAACGCCGAGGACGGGTCGGTGCGGAACGAGACGTCGTAGCCGTTCCTCTCGCCGTGGTATTGCACCCAGTGCTGGGCAGCCGGGACGCCGCTGAGGGTGAAGGACTGCTCGCCGTCGCGTGCCAGGATGCCGTCGGTGACGATGTGCCCGTTCGCGGTCACCGGCACGAACTGCTTGGCCTGGCCGACGGCGAAGTCCTCGAAGCTGTTCGAGCCGGTCTCGCTCAGCAGCCGCAGCGCGTCCGGGCCCTCGATGAACAGGTCGAACATGTGGTGCGAGAGGTTGAGCAGCGCCACGCCCCGGTGCCAGGCGGCCTGCTCCTGGCGCCAGCCGGCGTACTCGCGCTCGACGACCTCGGGGGTCCAGGGGGCGGCGCCCGGCTTCCACAGCAGCGCGACCGGCGATCCGGCCTTGTCGATCCCGTCCTGGAGGCTGGGAGTGGTCATGCGTGCGGCTCCTTCAGTCAGTGCGATCATTCGACTAGATCGATCTAGTAATAGGCAGAGAGCAAGTCGACCGGTTGACCGGGGTTGATTGCGAGCACGTTACCCACGGATCACTAGATCGATCCAGTGATCGGATGGCACGTGTTTGCGGCGCACCCCGCCGTCCCCTGAGCGCCGAGCTGCGACAAGGAGGCCCACCGCGCATCGGCAGCTCCCCGCCCTGAACCCCTGAACTGCCCAGACACGCCCCCGCGCGGACGTCCACCGCCCCTGCAGGAGCCGGAGGCCGCGCCGTGCGCAACCTAAGCGTGCAAAGCGCAGGAGCCTCAGCGCGGTCTCCCGGCAACGAACACCGGGGCCCGGGTCAGCCGCGCACCGACTGCGCCGCGGTTCGCCTTAGAATCCACAAGGCCTGCTCGCGCCGCCCGGCGCGGCAATCGCTGCGGGGAGTGACTCATGGACGGTCGCAAGCGGGTCACGCTCAAGGACGTCGCCGCAGCCAGCGGCGTCTCACGCGCGACCGCCAGCTTCGTCCTCAACGACGACCCCAGGCAGAGCTTCCCCGCCAGTACCCGCGACCGGGTCCGACGGGCCGCCCATGAGCTCGGATACGTGCCCCACGGCCTGGCCCGTGCCCTGCGCGAGGGCACCTCACGGATCGTCGTGCTCAACCTGGACCGAGAGCTCGAAGGCAACTACTGCCAGAGCTACATCCGCGGCCTCGACGACGAACTCGCCGCCCACGACCACGTCCTGCTGGTGCGCCACGGCCACGCGGCCCCCCAGGCCACCCAGCAGATCCTGGACACCATCGTGCCCCGCGCCGTCCTGCGCTTCGGCGAGGCCTACCTCAGCGGACACGCCCTGGAGGACCAGGGCGGCGGGTGGAACGACGGCCTGGCCGCCCACGCCGCCCTGCAGATCCGCTACCTCGCCCAGGCCGGCCACCGCCACATCGCGCTCGCCCTCCCCGACACCGACTCCCCACTCATCGCCGTACGCGAGCAGTTCGCAGCCGAAGCCGCGCGGGGACTGGACCTACCCCCCATCCAGCCCTTCGTCGTACCCCTCCCCCGCACCGGACAGCAGACCGCAGTCCAGGCCTTTCTCCAGGCCCACCCACAGGTCACCGCCATCGCCGCCTTCGATGACCGCGTGGCCCTGCGCGCCCTCGCCTCCCTGCACGACCTCGGCATCGACGTCCCGGGGCAGATCGCCGTGATGGGCTTCGACGACACCGAGTACGGCAGCCTCACCACCCCGGCCCTCACCACCGTCCACATCGACGCCGAAGCCCACGGACGACGCTCCGCCCGCGCCGCTCTGGGCCTGGACGACACCGGCCTTCCCAGCACCCCCGCCCGCGTGATCGCCCGCGGATCAGCCTGATCCCGAGGGCAAGGCGGAAGCCTCCGCCGGGCCCGCGTTCCTTCTTGCACCGGTCGCAGTTCCGGCGCAGGTATGTCGAGGTGAACACGATGGTGTTGAGGAACGCCGAGTCGTCGGGGTGCGGATCGCTCACGGCTTGGGCTCCTCGGGGCAGTCCGGGCACGAGAACAGGCGGAACGTCACCACACGCCGGTAGCTGCCGTGCTGGTGCACGCTCTCGGTCGTGCCGACCGGGACGCGGTCTCCGCTGAGGGTGGTCTTGCACCAGACGCAGCGCAGGCCGCGGCACTGGTCGATGTGCAGGTCCCACGGATGCGGCAGCACCCTGACGGCGACCGTGTCCAGGGCGACGGGTTCCGGCGGGGCGGTCATGGCCGGTCCGCCCGCGGTGGCTGGTCGGCGACGTGCCGGGGGCAGGCGACGACAGGCCATCCGTACCGGGCGCCGTCCCCGTCGCCGGTGTAGACGTGGCCAGCCGCGACCAGCGGACCGACGGTGGTGCCGCAGTCGAAGCACGCCAGGGCGTGGAGCCGGACGAGGACCTGGTCGTCGACCGGTAGGGCGAGCGTGGGTGCTTCGGCTGTGTTCGCCATGGAACGGACGTTAGGGACGGCTGGTTTCCGACCTCAACGAGATTGCGGGTAGTTGCGTGTTTTCACCCGAGTGCGGCTATGGCGTTGGTGATCAACGCGCGGGCCTGGGAGCCGTATACGGCGTGGGCCTGTAGTTCGCTGAAAGTCTGGAGGTACTCGCTCAGCTCGCTGGCCGCGGTGATCCTCACGCGTGCTGTCACCAGCTCGATTTCGGCGATGTGGTCGTCAACGACCGCGAAGGTTTCCACCGGCCACAGAGTGCGTTCAGCTGTGAAGGGGATGATGCCCAGGCTGACGCGGGGCAGCGGCATGACGGACAGGAGGTGCCCGAGCTGACCGGCCATCACGGAAGCGTCGGCGATGCGGTAGCGCAGGACTGATTCCTCGATCACGCACACGATCCGCCGCTCTCCCTCGTGCATGAGTTCAGCTCGGTGCATCCGCTGGGCGACGGCTTGTTCCAGGTCGCGGGGGGAAGTCGCTGCCGCAGCGAACCGCGCCAGGATCGCAGCCGCGTAGCCACGGCTTTGGAACATTCCCGGTACGGCGTCGGAGCTGTAGAAGCGTAGGAGCCGTGCCCGGGTGTACGCCTCGGTGTAGGACTCTTGGAGCCGCTTCAAGCCGAGGCGTTGGAGGCGCTTCCATTCGGCGTACGCCGTCCCGACTGCTCGCGAGGCGGCGATGAGTTCGGGGATCTGGTCGTCGGCTCCGCAGGCAGTGCACCAGGCTCGGATGTCGGCGTCCGAGGGGGCGGCTTTGGCTTCCTGGAGCCGCGAGGTTTTGGCGGGGTGCCAGCCGCACCGGGCAGACAATTCCCGCCCGGTCAGGCCGGCGTCCCTGCGCAGCCCCTGGAGGCGGTCGGCGAGTGCCTTCCGGGCGGCTTGGGCGCTTGACGACGGTGAAGCGGGCATGGGCTGGCTGTCCGGTGTTCGTGGGGATCAGAGGCTGTACTTCTGATGGGGGGTGGCGCGCTGCCAGACGGTGTCGAAGGCGTCGGCGCAGAGCTTGACCACGGCTGGTTCGGTGCGGATCTCGTGGCCGACGAGTTCACCGTCGCCGGTGAAGTGCCCGAAGCGGACGAGGGTGTCGTCGAACAGCCAGTAGTCGTTGCCGGGTAGTGCGATGTCGGAGGCCAGCTTTCTGGGGAGCCAGCGGACGTTCTCGCCGAGGCTGAGGTTCACCGCCGTAGATGCGTGCTCCCACCTCATGTAGTCGGTGACGGGCTCGGAGACGATCCGGGCGCGGCGCATGGCCACGCCGCGGGCAACGGCTTCGCGGGCCAGGTCCGACCAGGGTTTCCAGCTGTCGGATTCCGGGTCGAGGTCCAGTTCCCCGGTTCGTTTCCAGTGCTCGAACTCTTCGACTTCCTGGGAGACTCCGTAGCTGTCACGCATCTCCAGGTGCACAGCGGATCGTTGTGTACCTCGCAGCAGGTCACCCAAGTTGGGCACGTTCTGCTGCATCGCATGCCTCCCTGAGTACGTTGATCATCCTGGCGGGCATGCGGACCACGTCTTCGTGGTCGGGGATGCCGGGGGTATGGCCTGGTGCTGGTGTTTCGGTGATTCGCTGGCGTAGGTCAGTGTCGGCTTTCCAGCCCTGGAGGACGAACTCGCGGGTGTCGTCGTCGAACCAGACGGTAGGCGAGTCTCCGGTTTTGGTGTCGGGGTCGATGCCGATGTACTGAAGCGCCATGGTTGCCTCCCCTGTTGGGCGCGTTGCGCATCGTTGCGACCTTCTCGCTGACGGACCCTCAGCGTCAAGGGGGCAAGGAGGCAGGAGCCTGCGGATGGCTATGCGCAAGACCATCGGTCGGTCAGGTGGAAGACCAGCTAGTCCGGCTCGCCGTCTGTAAGCCAGATGTCCAGCGTGCCGGAGGTGAGGTCGGGGTTGATCACGACGGTCCCCGCGCCATTGTTCTGGTCCTGCGGCGTGTACCAGGCGTACTGAGTTGCGCCAGCGGAGTCTTGCCCGTCTGGACTCTCGTCGGAGACCACCGAGACGCTGACGGCGTTGGGGGCGTCGTTGCTGCCGACTGGGCGGTGCGGGTTCCGCTCTCGGGCCTCGGGATTGGAGGCTTGGATCGATACCAGCTTCCCCTGACGCGCGGGGCTACGATTCCGCAGGAGGACGGGTCCGTTGACTCAACTGCGCTTCAAGGCCTGCGCGTCGAGTTGCCCAGCGGCTTAGTTCCTCGCCGGTCAAATTCTCGACGGTCGTGACGAGCAGTTGTACGGCACCAACGCCGTCGTATGGTGCTGCGTTCACCGCGAAGAGGGAGATCTCCCGCTCCATGCTGTAGAGCACTCGTGCTTGCTCGATCCAGCTCGCATGGACATCCCAAATCGTGCGCATGCCTGTGGCGACCAGCACTATGCTGCCCAAGGCAGCGATGATCCAGGAGTGCAGATTGGCTGCGGCGGCGACGGGAACTGCTGCGGCGCCGACTATTGCGACACTCTCCGCCAGTTTGAAGCGAGTCCGGGAGCGTGCGGACATCCGCTTGTACCCCCGCCACTTTTCGAGGACAGCCGGTGGAACCGGTCCGTCGTTATGACGGGCAGTCAGCACCCAGTGCTCGCTAGCAGTATGACCGCGCCGCACAGCTCCCCCTTGAAAGTCGCAGCTAAGCAACGATGTTCACGCTCAGCAGTCCATCATCAGTGAGGCAGGCCGCCGACTGCTCGACCTTGATGAGAATGATGGCCATTTGTTGCGGCAAGCAGGTGCCCGGCGGGGAGGTCATCAGCAGCATCTGCCCGGTGCCGGTGGACGGCCGGACGCTGCGCCAGTACCAGGACGCGATCGAGAAGCACCTGTACCCGCCGCCAGACTTCCCGGACATCGAAGCCGTACCGGTGACTGGCGGCAACCTGCTCGTCTTGCACCTCCCCGCACAGCTCGAGGAGCTCAGCCTTTCCTCGTCCACGGAGCCATTGTCAACGGACCCATCGAGCGCGCCTTCATCAGCATCGTGAACATGTGTATCCCACCCACAGCCAGCCGGGTGCTCGGCGAATGGACGGATCTGCGCGCCCGCCTCCCGATGCAGTTCGGCCACCCCGGGGACCGGAGCAGATCGGCTTCCAGCTCGACATCCTCCATGCGAGCGCCGATGTCTTGCGCACTGCAGGGATAGTGCGGGCGGCGGAGAGAGCGATTTCGGAACACTCCCAACCGGCGCGTGGAGCCCTGGCGGCACCAATCCGTTCGGGTCCCGCGGGGTGCCAGGGGCCTCAGTTCGCTGGTTCGGCCACCTGGGGGCTGGGCGTGAGGACCGGCTCGGGGCGCCGCGGCCGCATCGGCAGCACACTCACCAGACCCAAAAGCGCGAAGAGTCCGGCCCACCACCAGGCATGGACGAATTGGTGCAGCTTGTCGACGGTGATGGTGCTGGAGCCGATGACGATGACCAGCAGGGCGACGCCGAGCACCGAGCCGACCTGGCGGCCCATCTGGACCACGGCGCTACCGGTGGATGTCTGATGCGCGGACAGTCCGCTGCTGGCAGCGCCGATGATGGTGGGCATCGCCAACCCGACTCCGGTCCCGATGACCAACCAACCGGGCAGGATCTCGGACACGTAGTGGCGATGGGCGGTGAGGCTGACGCCGATGAGCACTCCTCCCGCTCCCATCAGCAGGGCGCCGAGCGCAGCGGCAAGGTTGACAGGAAGCTTCGCGATCCACCGCCGCAAGCCGAGGCCGGTGAGCGACACCATCACCGGTCCCGGCGCAACGCCCAGGCCGGTGCGCACAGCGGACCAGCCCCAGCCTTCCTGAAGCCAGAAGACGAGCCCGAGGAGCTGGATGCCGAAGGAGATGGACAGCAGGACCATAGCGATGTTGGCCCACGCGAAGACGGGATCGCGGAACAAGGCCAGGTCGACCACTGGCGAGGCGGCGCGGGACGAGCGGGCCACGAAGGCGAGCATGGCCACCACCGCGATCGCAAACACCTCCAACGTGCGCTGCGAGGTCCAGGCCCAGGCCGGTCCCTGGACCAGCGCCAGCGCCAGCGCGGCAACGGCGGCCATCAGCAGTACCCCGCCGAGCAGATCCGGCACCCGGGTCTCGGTGCCATGGCGCAGCCCGGGAACCAGGAGGGCTGCGGCGACAAACGCGGCCGCACCGATCGGGACATTCAGTAGGAAGATCCAGCGCCAGGACACCTGGACCAGCAGGCCGCCGATAGCCGGGCCGGCGGCCGCGCCCAGCGAGCCGGTGACGGCCCAGATCCGCACCGAATGGGCGCGCCGTTCGCTGGGCATGGCGGTGAGGACCAACCCGAGACTGGTGGGGATCAGCGCGGCCGCCCGACTGCTTGCAGGCACCGCAGGCCCACGATCAGCCACAGGTCACTCGACAGTGCGCAGCCCAGGCTGCCGAGTGTGAACAGGGCGAGCCCGGCTAGGAAGGCCTGTTTGTTCCCGTATCGGTCGCCCAGCCGCCCGGCGGGGACCAGCAGGGCGGAGAACACGATGGCGTAGGCGTTGAGCACCCAGCTCAGGTCTGCCAGGGATGTGTCGTGGACGTCGGTTCCGATCGAGCGCAGTCCGACGTTGACGATGAACACATCCAGGGTGCTCATGAACGCGGCGGTGCAGAGGATTACCAGCAGGATGCTCGGATGGACATGTCGCTGTGTTCTCGTGTCGGTCACAGCATTCCTCACTTGGTTCGCTTTTTAGACCTACTCGGGTGCGTTACGCTAACACGGTGAGTCCGAAAAACGAACTGTCATCTGGGGCCGGCCCTCGGGTGTGCCCGATCGCCGACGCACTGGACGTCGTTGGCGACCGCTGGTCGCTGCTGATCCTGCGCGAACTGGGATTCGGCGTGCATCGGTTCAACGACATCCGCGCCAACACCGGCGCCCCCCGCGAAACGCTGACCACCCGGCTCCGCGAGCTTGAGGAAGCCGGCGTCATCGTCCGGCGCCGCTACAGCGAACGCCCGCCGCGCGACGAATACGTCCTCACCGACTCCGGGCAGGCGATCACCCCCGTATTGCGCGCACTACGCCGGTGGGGCGAGAGCTATGCGGCCCAGTGAGCGGGCCAAGACCGCAGCCTCCCGCACGATCGCCCACTCCCGCCGGTCCGCGCCCTCACTGCGGGCCAGCACGGTCCTGCGCCCCAGCCGGCGGCGAAGATCCCCGAGCCGCGGACCACCCCGTCGGGGTTGACCCCGTTGACCCGGATGCCGTGCTCGCCCGGTTCGGCGGCCAGCAGCCGGACCTGATGAGCCTGGTCGGCCTTGGTGGCGGAGTAGGCGATGTTGTTGGGGCCGGCGAAGACCGCGTTCTTGGACGCGATGTAGACGATGTCCCCGCCCAGGCCCTGGGTGAAGGGCGAGGCGTCGATCTGCAGGTCGTCCCACCACCAGTCGGCGCACCCGACCAGGTGTCGGTCGGCCGCCGGTCCCCGTTCGGCATCCCAGCAGGCCAGCCACGGCGTGACGGACGACGTCGCAGTGACGCAGCTCTCGAAGACCTCGCGAGCCGGGGTCGGCGGAGAATCCTGCCGCAGGGTCCACACCCACCACGCCTCCAGGAAACCGAGCACAGCCCGGACCTGCTGGTCAGGCCACTGGGACCAGCCAGCGTCAGCCAGTCTCCGGGCAACCAGATCCGGCGACGTGGTGCCCTGCGCAAGCAGCACCGTGAGCTGCGGCAGTACCCGCCGGATCACCGCCGGCTGGTCGCTCCAGTGGTCGGGGACCTCCTCCGCGACCATCAGGACCAAGTCCGCTGGCAGAGCGGCATCCGCGGTCTGCAACAACGCAACTTCATCCGCGCCATAGCAGCGACCGCAGCCGACCTCATCCGGATGGGCTGTCATGCCGGCGAAGACCTCAGCAACACGAGCGATCGCGAGCCCCATGGACTGATCATCCGAGATGGGCACGGCAACTCCAGGCATCTACTCCCGCGAGCCACGCTCACCGAAGACAGTGACGCTACCAGTCCACACCCTCGCGAATGAACAGGGCGAAGGTTGCTTGATGCGGCACTAGGAGGGCCACCATCCCCCCACGGGGCGGCGGGCCGGGGCATCTCCAGGTGCGCACTCTCCCCCGTCATCGTGATTCTCTCGCGCTCCTTCGGGTGTTCAGCGACGGTCGCGGCGCTCGCGCCTCTGGCGGATGACGTAGATGGGAACGCCGATGACCGCGCCGATGATGACGGCCCACAGCGCGAAAAAGGTGACGCCGGGGTGGAAACCGGTGGTGGTGGAGGCGGCCAGGACGAAGTCGAGCGTCTGGTTGGTCATCTGCTGGTCCTTGGGGGTGTTGGCGGGGCTGGGGGTCAGACGGCGCGCAGGTGCTGCGCCGGGTTCGGCGCGGTGGCGTGCATCAGGGCGATGTAGCCGTCCTCGACGGTGGCGCTCATGCTCTCCGCGTCCGGGGCCGGGGCGTCGGAACTGATGACCCGATACGTGGTGCCGGAGATGCCAGGGATGACGTTGACAGTGGGCAGGTCGGGCGGCACGGCGGTGGCCGGCTGGGTCAGGTGCCACACCAGGCCCGAGGCGCGGGACGCGAGATCGCCGATGGAGCCCTGAAAGGCGAGGCGCCCGCGGTCGATCACCACGACGTTCGGGCAGGTCTGCACAATGTCGTCGACGATGTGGGTGGAGAGCAGCACCGTCCGGTCGCCGGCCAGCCTGGCGAGCAGGCTGCGGAACCGCAGCCGCTCCTCGGGGTCCAGTCCCACGGTGGGCTCGTCGACGATCAGCAGACGAGGGTCGTTCAGGATGGCCTGGGCGATGCCCACGCGGCGCTTCATGCCGCCCGAGTAACCCTTCACCTTCCGGTTGGCGACATCGCTGAGCGAGACCAGTTCGAGGACCTCATTGACACGCGCGCGGCGGGCGCGCCGGTCGGTGATGCCCTTGAGTAGCGCCATGTAGTCAAGAAACTGGCTACCGGTCAGATCCGGGTACAAGCCGAGCTCCTGAGGAAGGTAGCCGGTGGTGGCCTTGACCTCCCGGCGTTGGCTGCGCGAGGTCAGGTCGGTGCCGTCCACCGCGACGGTGCCCGAGCACGGCAGCAGCACCCCGGTCAGGACGCGCATGAAGGTGGTCTTGCCGGCTCCGTTGGGGCCGAGCAGACCGACCATGCCCGTGGGCAAGCGCAGGCTGATGCCGTCGAGGGCTCGGACCTCGCCGCGCCGGAAGGTGACGGTCAGATCGGTGATGGCCACATTGGGCGCGGTCATGACGGGCTCCTCCTAGTGAGCACGAGTTGAGTAATCACCAGGGCGGCGAGCCCCAGGAGCAGCGGGAAGGCGATGCTGAGGACGGCCTCACCGGTGGTCGGGGTGATTTTCCGGTGTTCGGCGTCGAGCATGACGCCGTGGAACCAGGCACCGGACGGGTACTCGCCGATGGCCTCGAACGGCGTGCCGGCGGGGGTGGGGATTCCTGTGCGCGGGGGAACCATGTTTCCCCAGATCCAGTAGCCGAACAGACCCAGCCGGTACAGCCCGGGCCCGGTCAGGTACGGGATGGTGACCGAGCAGGCCGCGACGAAGACCAGCCCGGGCAGGATGATGGCGGCGAATGCCGCCAGGCCAACCGGGATCACCCCGGCCCCGCGCTGGGCGGTCAGGTAGCCGAGCAGGCCCACCCAGGCGACGACGACCGGCGTGATGGTCGCCGCGCCGGCGCCGATGACCTTGCCCCACAGGCGCGGGCCGATGCCGGTGGGCGTCGAGTCCAGCAGGTCGCTCAGCCCGAGCCGGGACTCCCGCCAGACGCGATCGGCGAGGACGGCGCCCACGCCGATCGGGCCCAGCATGATGAAGTTGAACGCCCAGTCCGCGACCAGCTTGCCGTCGTCCGTGGTCGTGGTGAAACCGGGCGGGAAAGGCGCTGCGCAGCGCAGCCCGATCAGCGCGAGCACGACCACCCAGACCGCCGGGCGGCGCACCTGCATCAGGTACTCGTAGCGGGCGGCCGCGACGGTCTTCGCCCATCCGCCGCCAGCTGCCGTCGGCAGGGCGGTTCGCTCAAGGACAGTGGTCATGCGGCATCGCTCCCCACGAATCGTTCGGGACGTCCCAGCAGCAGGCCGACCGCGATCACGGCGGCGATGGCGACGGCGGGCAGGGCGATCCGGTTGACGGTCCAGTCGTGCGCCGAGACCTTGGCGCCGACGCCCATGAACATGTACTGCGCCCGCAGCACCGTGTTGCCCAAGATGGCGGTCCGCATCAGGTCCTGGGCCAGCCAGATGCCCCCGATCAGGCCGCTTGCGGCGGCCGGGCTGCGCAGGCCTGTCGCGATGAGCATCGCCAGTGCGACCAGCCAGAGCATCGGCGGGGCCCACACCAGGACGTAGCCGTCCGTGCCCTGCCCCTCGGGCCAGGCGTTCAAAGCGCGGAACACGATGGCGTCCACCATCGTGACCAACGCCGCTGGGACCACCACCAGGCCGACCCGCAGAAGCAGCACGCGGCGGTAGACCGTGCTGGTCATGACCAGCTCGGCGCCGGCGTCACGCCCCACAATCGAGGAGGCAGCGACGGCGGTGCCAAGCGGCGCGAAGCCCGCCAACACCGCGCCGGCGGCGAGATCGAGGTGTTCCGCGTCGGCCCCGGTGGCGTGCATGGCGATCACCAGGACCGCGCCACCCAGCGTTGCCGCCAGCGCTGTCAACGGCGGGGCAAGGCCGATGACCCGAAGTTCCAATCGGAGGCGGGCCCAGATGGACCGGTTCACGTCCACCTGCTGGCTCGTGCGGGCCCCGCGTCGCCGCAACGTGTGTCGAGGAATGGGTGCATGCCGTCAAGCCTGCTCATGCCGGGCGTCGCTCGTACCGGCCAAAAGTACTGATCGGGTGGATCGGAGCGGTCCCTTTGGCCGGTACTCCGGCTGTGACCGGTTCCGTAGTGTGAGCGCCGTGAGTGTGATGGAACGGCTGGCCGTGTTGGGCACACTGGCCGCCAGGCGAACCAACGTCCTGCTCGGACTCGCCTTCGCGGCGCTGTTGGCAGGGACGGCCTACAACCGTGCCGACGCCGGGCGCCGGGACTGGGTGCTCGACTGCGGCGTCAGTGCGGTGGTGTGCGTCGCGGCGCTGCTCCGAGGGCGCGACCGGCTGGGCGCAGCGGCCGTCGGCCTTGCTGCCGCGGCTGCCGCCGTCATCGCCTCCAGCAGGGGGTACCTGACCGGTCAGCCCGGCGTTGCCGCGTCCTTGGCGCTGGCCGTTCTCGCCGGCTCCGCGGTGCGGGTGCTGCCGCCCCGGCGAGCCGTGGTGGTCGCCGCCGCCGGACTCGCGGTCACGACACTCGGCCGGCTCGCGATCACCACAACTGCCGTCGGCTCGTTCCATGTGGGCGTTCAGAGCTGGCTGGCCGGCCTCGGAACGGGACTCGTCCTGCGCTACCTGGAGCATCACCGCCTAGCCATCATCGAGGCGGTGCGGCGCGATGAGCGCCTGGCTCTGGCCCGGGAGTTGCACGATGTCGTCGCCCACCACATCTCCGGCATCGTGATGCACACCCATGCCGCCCAGATCATGCTCCGCAAGCAGCCCGACCACCTCAGTACCGCCCTGGCGGACATCGAACGCTCGGGCACCGACGCCATGGACGCGATGCGAAGGGTGGTCGCCCTGCTCCGCGACGCGGAGGACGGCGCCGCCGTCACCGCCGGACCAGAGCAACTCATCGACCTAGTCCACCGCTTTGAAGAGAACGGACCGGCCGTCGACCTCCGGCTGGCCACCAGGGCGACGAGCTGGCCGCCCGTGGTCACCACCACCGTGTACCGGGTCGTCCAGGAATCCCTGACCAACATCGTCCGACACGCCCGCGGCGCCCGCACTGTCACCGTCACAATCGACCAGGACCATACGGACATCACAGTCGAGGTCGCAGACGACGCTCCGTCACACCCGCCGAGCCGCCTGTCCCCGCGCAGCGGCTACGGCCTGGTCGGCATGCGCGAACGCATTGAGGTACTGGGCGGTACGCTCGACGCCGGTCCGCGGCCCGGGACCGGCTGGTCAGTACGGGCCTGTCTGCCCCTGCCAACCGGAGACCGTCGATGAGCATCAGCGTCCTGGTCGCCGACGACCAGGCCATGATCCGTACCAGCCTGCGCCTCATCCTGGAGGACGAGCCCGACATCACTGTCGTCGCGGAAGCACGCGACGGTGCCCAGGCTGTCGCCCTTGCCCGCCAACTGCGACCAGACGTCTGCCTCATCGACATCCGCATGCCCCGCCTCGACGGCATCGACGTCACCCGCGCACTCGCCGGCCCGGGCATCGCCGACCCACTGCGGGTCGTCATCGTCACCACCTTCGGACTCGACGAATACGTCTACGGCGCTCTCCAGTCCGGAGCCCTCGGATTCGTCCTCAAAGACGGCGACCCCACCTTGTTCACCGCCGCTGTGCGGGCCGCCAGCGTCGGGGATGCCCTGATCTCGCCGTCGATCACCCGGCGCCTGCTCCGCAACCTCGCCCCCGTCAAAACCCCTTCTACCCTTCAGCCCAGCACCCCGCTCACCGACCGGGAAACCGACGTCATCCGCGCTGTCGCTCGGGGCAGCACCAACCAGGAGATCGCCGCAGCTCTCTTCATCTCCGTCAGCACCGTGAAGGGCCACCTCACCGCGATCCAGAACAAGCTCGGAGCCCGCAACCGCAGCGAGATCACCGCCTGGGCCTGGGAATCCCACCTCATGCCGGGCAGCAAAGGCCAATAGCGCCGCGGCTGATAGCACCCGCGGCCGTGGCCCCGACGACCTGCCGCTCGGCCCCCGCATAAGCGGACGGACCACCCTCACGCGACGTCCCGGCCGCGACCACCGTCGCAGCCTTCTTCGGCGTGATCTCCGCGAGCATTTCGGCGACTGTCTCCCGCATGAGCCGCCGACGCTCAAGTCCATGCCGGGGCCAGCGCCAGCTTCGCGGACAGCTCGGCGACCGCGGCTTCCAGTTCCTCCACCCGAACTCGCTGACAGGCCCGCCCGTTCCGGTTTGGGCTACAGCAGTTGCGCGAGCCATGACCAGGCCAGTACGGCGAATCCAAGCCACCCGGCGATCATGAACCAGATCCCGACGGCCCACGTGCCTACTTTCGCCTTCGGCCGGCGCTCGAAGTACTCGCTCCGTGGTAGGCCCCCGAAGAACAGCACGCGGGCGAGTCGTACGTCGAATGTGATCGAAGTGCCGATGGTGGCGACCGCGAGGGTCAAGAGCGTGCCGATGGCGATCGTGGCCAGCGTGGGGGGAGTGCTGTGGTTCACCGTGGCACTCTATGTCGATCCGAACTGTGGGGAGGGTACTGCCGGGCCTGTGACCTGAGCCCCACTGGTACGTACTGTCTCATAGATGCATAATCGAACACATGATCGAACTATCGCGCCGGTCGACCCCGAAGGACTGGCCGACCAGCCTGCCCCCGCCCCAGAGCGCCGACCTGCCCCGCGCCACCCTGAAATGGCTCCGAGACGAGATGCCCCACGAACAGTGGCGCCAGCTTTGGCTGACGCACGAGCCCCTGGTGGGTCAGGGGGCCGGGAGGGTAGGGGGCGCCGGCTTGTCGAGCATGGCGCAGACCGCGGCGTCCACCAGGGCCTGGTTGGCCGCAGCGGTCCTGGGGAGGGCCAGACCGAAGATGGTGGAGGTGTAGACGGAGGCGGTACGGCGGCCGGTGGCGTCGGTGTAGTCCACGCTGGAGTAGCCGGGCACCTGGCCGTCGTGGCCCCAGACGGTGCCGCACGGGGTGACGACCTGCTCGATGCCCAGCCCGTAGCGGTTCGGGTTGCCGGGCTCCTCCGCGACCGTGGTGAGCATCTCCTTCAGCTGGGCGGGCGGCAGCAGCCTGCCGGACAGCAGCGCGCTGTCGAACCGGGCCCAGTCGTCGGCGCTGGAGACGATGCCTCCGGCAGCCCACTCGGTGCTGGGGTTGATCCAGGTGGTGTCGACATGGCCGCCGGCCCGCTCGGGGCCGGCGAACGCGGTTCCGGCCGGAGTGCCGGGAGGGAGCAGCGGGGCCAGGTGCGCGGCGTCGGGTTCGTAGCCGTGGGCGAGGTGCGAACTTCCGGGCTGCCAGGACCCGGTGGTCAGGTAGGTGTCCTTCAGGTGCAGCGGTCGGGCGATCCGTTCTTGGACCAGGTCGGCCAGGCTGCGCCCTGATGCCTTCTCGACCAGCATCCCCAGGAGGATGTAGTTGGTGTTGCTGTAGGAGTAGCGGGTACCGGGGGCGAAGAGCGGGTCGTGCCGAACCGCGGCGGCCACCAGTTGCCGGGGCGTCCAGGTCCTCGTGTCCTGGCCGGTGAACGCCTTCAGGACGTCGGGGTCGTTGACGTAGTTGAACAGGCCGCTGGTGTGGTCGAGCAGCATCCGTACCGTGATCGCCTGCCCGCCCGGGACCAGGCCGGGCAGCCACCGTGCGACCGGGTCGGTCAGCCGGACACGGTGCTCGGCGACCAGTTGCAGGACCACGGTGGCGACCATGGTCTTGGTGTTGGAGCCCATCCGGAACCGGTCGGCGGCGGTGAGCGTGTGGTCGTCCCTGGACCAGGGGGATTGCCGGGCGATCCGCACCACCTGGCCGCTGCCGTCGTCGACGCGCACGATCACCCCGGGGGCGCCTGCGTTCACGTCCGCCAGTGCCAGCCGGGCGAGTTGGGCCGCAGTGGACTCGCCGGTCCTGCTCGCTGCACTGGCGGCAGGTGCCGCACCGGTCGTGGCCGCAGTGGCCAGGACGGCGGCCAGCGCCAGTGCCGACGCCGTTCGAAGGAGGTGGCGCGACGTCAGGGTGTGCTTGCTCATGGGGTGTTCTCCTGAGTGCAGGCTCGGTGCCCGGACGTCCGGACCGGAGCATGCCGGGCTCAGCGCGTCGGGCTCTTGGCGAACAGTGATCAGTCTGGTCGCGCGCACCTCGCCCAGCGATGGGGCCAACCCCCGCCCCGAACCTGCAGTTCGCCCTACGCCCAAGGCGACTGGCACCGCAAGCCCGAGAGCTTCACACCGCTTCCCCACCCCGTGGGCCGGGATGGCGGCGCACATTGCAGGGGGCCGTGGGGGCCCGCTCCTCCCCTCGTCTGCTGAGCGCCTGGAGACAAAGGCTCGTCAAGGTGATCAGCAGCCTGACTTCTGTGTCCGGGTCCAGGCTGATCGTGACCCACGGCGATCCGGCCAGGATCCGCAGCCCGGGCGAGCGCACCAGTTCCTCGTGGACTCGCGCGATGACCGGGGTCGTCTCTTCATGCACGCCCTGACCCGAAACCACCCGACCGGGGACCACCACTCGAACCAACGCCCGCCAAGATCGATAGAGCAGCAGCTACTCACGCCCGGATTGCGGATCACGGGGTCCGGTCGTTGTGCTGCCCTGCTCGACATCTGCACCACGATGCCGGCGGGCGTCCTCAAACGATTCCTTGGCATCAGCCCCGCCGCTGCCGACCGATGGGCAGCCGGAGCCGTCAGAACGGCCTACGCGGCTGAGGTGGCGCGTCGGTCATGAGCCCGTCCCAAACGTCGGCCATTCGTGACTGAGCGGCGTAGTTGGCCAGCCTGACCAACCGGTTGCTCGGCCGTAGGTCAGTGGAACCAGACGACGAGGCGCACGTTCTCGGCCCCGTGGTTTTCGCTGAGGATACGCATGACCTTCCAGACTCGGCCCCAGTCGGTGTCGATCCCCGCAGCCGAGGCGCGGGTTCGTGCGCCCGAGGCGTCGGTTTCCTGCCAGTCCGTAGTCTCCAGCTCCGCCCAGGTCAGCCAGGTAGTCCCGTGCACATCGTGGGGGCCGCCGTAGCCTGCGAACGCACCTTGCAGCCCCGTCGAGGCGTCCTCCGGGAAGCCGCGATCTTGTGCGAGGGGGTGGAAGCCGAAGGAGTTCCGGATTCCGAAAAGGCAGGCCAGCCCGACGTAGGCGTTGCCTCTGTTGAGGAGGAAGAGATCGATGCCGACCTCCCATACGGAGTCCTCGTCGTCAGGGCCCCACGGGCGAGCCCCCGGCCGGCACTCGATCACTCCACTGATATCTGTCGACATGCAGAGATCCTCCCTGCGCAGGCCAGGAGCCAGCACCTCCATTTTCCGGACGCGAGCGTTACCGGTGGAGCCTCCGGCTCGGCCAGGGGCCGATCCGCTCCCCCTCACGAGGAAGGCGACTGCCGTCGGCATAGACAGCAGCCGGGAACTGCTTGTCGCTGCGCTTCGCAAACCGTGGGCGATGGTCGCTCCATGCCTCCGACAGCGTGTTCAACTCGATGCGACGACCGGTGAATTCCTCGGGCGGGCCGACGAGCCAGTCATCGGATCCTGGCTGACCGGATCGCCAGCCACCTGGACCTGGCGTTACTGGAGCCCGCAGCGGGCCGCCGTACCAGTGCACAATTCGGCCCATGAGCGCCTCAGGGGGCACCGGACTGTCCAGCGTCATGACCTCCACGCCACGCCGCGCGGCGGCTTCGGCGAGCAGCACCGTTGTGCTGGTCAGCTGCGCCGACGTCAGGAGGACCGGTGCCGCGTCCACGTTCACACCTGCGGCCGGAATTCGTGGACGACCTCAATGGAACCGATGATGTGTCGGTTGAACTCCTCCAGTTCCTCGGCCGGGACCCACAGTTCCAGGATCGTCTCGCCACCCGCCTGGCGAACGGGGTAGCGCGCGAGGAACTCGGCGTCGACCTCGAACCGGGTGACATAGCCGACCCCGGAGGCGGACACGTTCCAGTCCCGCGCGATGCGGATCGCGTAGTCCTCGTTGAGTACTGGGTAGAAGATGGGCTGCTCGGGCAGGCGCGGCGGCCAGGCCCGCCAACCCGCCGCCTCGACCAGCGCGAGCTCCTCCGGACCGGACGGACGCCACAGCGTTGTCGTCTCTGCCTGGGTCATCGTTGCACTCCTTCGTTCCGCTGATCGACTGCCCACCGTAACGACCGTCCCGTGCGGAGGACGAAGGGATATCGGCGGCCCCGTTGTCAGTGCCGACCGCTACAGTGCGCAGCATGGCAAGGGGGATCGAGTACGTGCGGGGCGATGCGACCACACCGCTGGGCAAGGGTCCGAAGGTGATCGCGCATATCTGCAACGACCTGGGCGGCTGGGGCAAGGGCTTCGTCCTGGCCGTCTCCCGACGCTGGCCCGAGCCCGAGACGGCGTACCGACGCTGGCACCGCGAGCGGGCGGGCAACGACTTCGGCCTTGGAGCTGTGCAGCTGGTGCAGGTCGGCCCGCTACTCTGGGTCGCGAACATGGTCGGCCAACACGGAATACGCACCGGCAGCAAGGGCGTCCCCGTGCGCTACGAGGCCATCGACACCGCCCTGGGCACCCTCGCCGAACACGCCGCCGAGCTCGACGCGTCCGTCCACATGCCCCGCATCGGCTGCGGCCTGGCCGGCGGCCGCTGGCAGCGGACCGAACCGCTGATCCTCGCACGGCTGACGGGACGCAGCATCGCCGTGACCGTGTACGACCACGGCTGACCTACTACCAGGCATCGGTCTCATGAAAGGCGTCCGTCCAGGAAAATGGCGTCGGCCCGAGGCCGGAAGGCACCCCGGGACGCCATTGCATCGGGCCTGGCCAGCGAGGTAAATGAAGATCAGTACCGGGGATTTTTCGGGGACCTTCTCGTCTGTCCGGGGGACTCTCCGGGGACTTTTCGCCGCCTAATACTCCGGCCGTAGATCCCGATCATGGATGTGAGGGTCGCCCGTCGGTAGCCTGCGCGTGTGGCTGAAACCTGGGACGAAGCGCAGTTGATCACGGACGGCTTCGGGCGTGTGATCGCCGAGCTGGAGTGGTACGACGGACCGCGCGTCGGCCTCGTTGACATCGACGGAGAGCCCCACTACTTCGACGGCTACGGCCAGTACCTCGGCGACGAGGCCGACGAATACCGCGTCTGGCCCGCGAGCCCGGCCGCGGCGGAGTTGGAACGCGAGCAGTGGGCAATCTACGTCGACTGGAACGAGCGCCAGGGGGCTGGGGCTGCCTATCTGGGTCAGAGCGGGATCGACGCGCGCTACGACGAGTTGGACGCGCTGCTGGCGCAGTACCGTCAGGCGCCGGACGATGCGCGTCGGCTCGTGGGTGAGCTCCGGTATACCGGCGCCGGCCACCAGGTGGAAGGGACCGGCTTCTGGTTCAGGTGGCGTCCGAGCAGCTGAGGCCGCCGTTGATCATTAGATGTTGTGTGGACAACCAATGATCACGCGGCGACCTCGGCCGCCAGCGTAGTGCCTGCCTAATGGCAGGAGGCATTCGAGGCTCTGATGAGCCGGATTGCAGTCCGGTTCGCCCGAGTTGAACCCCGTCCCCGAGTAGGGCGGTTGGTCTCCGGGCTCCTGTCGGACTTGCCACGGAAGAACTGCTGGACCCTCGCCGAGCACGCTGGTGACGCCACCCCGGACGGCATGCAGCACCTGCTCCACCGCGCGAAATGGGACGCTGACGCGGTCCGTGACGACATACGCACCTACGTCATCGAGCACCTGCACGACGAGGACGCGGTGCTTGTGGTCGACGAGACGGGGGATCTGAAGAAGGGCACGGCGACCGTCGGCGTCCAGCGTCAGTACACCGGCACGGCCGGCCGAACGAGAACGCCCAGGTCGCGTGGCGAGCACCGCCGGGGCGGGCAAGGCAGAGGGGTCCGCCCACCGTTATGCGGATCGCACCAGTGAGCGCCACCGAGCCGTCCACGACCTGCTCGACCGCGGGCACAGCCGGCGCGCGATCGCCCAGGAGCTCGGCCTGGCCCGCGGCACTGTGCGGAAGTTCGCCAGCGCCGTCACCCCCGACGAACTCGGTACCGGCAAGTGGCACAACCTCCCCAGCATCCTGGACCCCTACAAGCCCTACCTGCATCAGCGCTGGCAGGAGGGCTGCACCAACGCCCGGACACTGTTCGAGGAGATCAGATCCGCCGGATTCCCGGGCCAGTGCACGATCGTCCGCGAGTACCTGCGACCACTGAGGTCCGGGCTCGATCCCGCCGGCCGCACGTCCAAGCCGCCCTCGGTGCGGGACGTGACCGGATGGATGACCAGACATCCCGACAGCCTGACCTCCGAGGAGACCCTCAAGATCAAGGGCATCCTCGCTCGGTGCCCCCAGCTCGACACCGCCGCCGACCAGGTTCGCTCCTTCGCCGAGATGATGCGCGACCGCGCCGGCCATCACCTGCCCCAGTGGCTCACCGAAGCCGATGCCACCGGCCTGCCGGAGCTGCGGTCGTTTGTGGTGGGGGTCAGGTCTGATCTGTCGGCGGTGACGGCGGGGTTGACGTTGACGTTGCCGTTCAGTTCCGGGGCGGTAGAGGGTCAGGTGAACCGGATCAAGATGCTGAAGCGGCAGATGTTCGGCCGCGCGGGCGTGGACCTCCTGCGCAAGCGCATCCTCTTGGCCCGCTGACCCGCGTCCCGGACACCCCGCGACGGTGACCCTCCGTCAGCCCTGCACCAAAAGTGATCCGGAACCACGATTCACCCGTCGCCGACAGTGACGGAGATCACGGGCGGGGTGGCCTACGAAGGCGCTGACAGAGCAGTGCCCAATGAGTCGGACCGATCGCCGCAAGTTGGCGAGTCAAGGGAGAGTCAAGCTTGCCCGGGACGCCTGGTACGCAGGATCGACACCGAGTTGGCGGTGAAACTCCTGCGCGAAGGAGTCGGCAGCTTTCCAAGCCCAGCGACAGCCCGCGTAGCCGAAGAACTGGTCCGGGTAGAACGAGTTGCCGGCCGAGGTGAACGGGTGCGGCCGGAAGCTCGTGCCGCCAAGGGATTCATGCAGCCCCTTCTCGAAGCTCCTCAAGTCCCTACCGACCTCGTGGGCGCCCTCCTTGAAGTGGATGAGCTTGTTTCGTGCCTCCACCAGGCGCTTGACCGGTTGATAGGGCGCGTGCCCGGTGTTCATCGGCTCTTTTCCGAGGAGGTTCAGGGTGAACTGGTACTTCTCAAGCAGCCCGGTGGCGCCCTTGAGTAGATCCCATAGGGCGGCCAGCCTGCGTCGGTCCTCGCTGGCCAGGAGTCCGCCGACGTAGGGGAAGCCGGCTCCGTAGAAGTTTGGGCGGCCTTCTTGCTCCGTTGCCCTGATCGCGGACAGGAACACCTCGTTGATGTTCGCTTCCAGGAACATGACCGATGCCACGACGGAGGAACTGGCGAAGGCCCAGTGTTCGTCTGCTGCTGTCTCTGCCTCGGAAGTGCCATCCGTCAGACCGGCTCGTGCTTGCTCTCGCTCTTCGCAGCGGCGCGCCATCAGGACTGCGGACCTGGCGTTGCTGATCGAATTCCATCGAACCAAGGTCACTGTCATCTCGTCAGAGATGTGGATCTCAGAGCCAGTCGTAGCTTCGGTTGGGGTCTCCTCCGAGCCCATAAGTCACTCCTTCGAGCCTAGGTCTGCCGAAAGGCCCATCGTCCCATTGGCCGCGAGACTCCAATGCCGGGAACACCATCGGCACCGGCTTACCTGGTGACCTCGCGCTGATGCGAGGAGTCCTTCGCGTCCTTCGCGTCCTTCGCGTCCCTCGCGTCCCTCGCGTCCCTCGCGTCCCTCGCGTCCAGCTCCCGCCCCTTCCATGCGGCGTAAAGGCCAGCCAGCGGGGTGGCGAGGACCGCGACTGATTCTGCGGACACGTGCCCAACGCACACGAGCAGGAAGGTGGTAGCCAGGATCACCACGAGCGCGATCAGGTCGAGCAGGGTCGGACGGCTCACGATGGTTCTCCTTGGATCGACGGGCCCGTAGACAGGGCGACGTGTGCATCCTCTGAGAGACTGAATTCTTGAGCCAGCTGCAATAACGTTGTTGAACAGGTCAGCAAGAACTAGTCGGGGGTGCGAGTGGGTGAGCTGGAGAGCCCGCTGCCCGATCGCGGTCGTCCACCTGGCCGACCCCGCAAACCGCTCAACCAGTCCGGCTACCCCCCGGCCAAACTGGCTTGGCTGGAACATGTACGCCTCATTGTCGACTCCTCCTTCGGCAAGCGGGAGGTAGCAGCGAGTGCTCTCAAGATTGACCAGGGCGAACTGTCCCGGCGTTTGAACGGCAAGCTCGCCGACTTGGACTTCGTCCGGCTGCTGCATGAGGTGTGCACCCCCCGCTACGGCGCGGCCATGCCGCCCATCGAGAAATCGAACGAACTCTTCTTAGCGGCTGTCCGAGAAGCGGACCCGAGTAGGTTTGAGGGCTTCAAGTCGTTGTTGGAGGTTGCAGAGGAGAACAGATTTCTAGCTGATCGTGTAAACCAATTGGAGATGGATATTACTGTCGCCCGGGGGCTTCTGGCAGTTGAGAAGGAGTCTGCGGATCAGCTTGCTCGGCAACTGCAAAATGCACTCGATCGCGCCGAAGCGGGCGAAGCGGCATGGCGGACACTTTTGGCATCCGTGCTTGGAGCCCCTCGTCAGGAGTGGCCTTGGAAATCTCAGTCGGGGCAAGTAAATGCGAATGACCTGGAGCAGGAGCTCGTGCGTGACTTCCTGAGCCTCGGAATTCGCCCGGGCATAATTCTCTATGTTCATATGGGTTTGGTCCATATAGACCGTACTACGGCTCAGGTGATGACTTGGGCTCTTCGCCGCGTGCTTGGCCCAAAGGGGACTGTCGTCATTTCCACTGCCACACCAGAGAACTCGGCTCACGGTCCAGTCTACGAGACGCTCACTCGTAGTATGACTCGCGTACAGCTGGAAGAATTCCACGAATTCGTGCCAGCGTTCGATCGGGTGGCGAGCCCGTCCTCGCAACTCTTGACGTGGCTCTCTGAGGAGATCAGATGCACCCCAGGTGCGCTTCGCAGTGGCCATCCGCTGGCATCCGTAGCGGCAGTTGGCCCGCATGCAGCGGAGATTACGAGGTCTCACGCATTTGAGTCTACTTACGGGTTCGATTCTCCATTTGGCAATCTCTACCTAATGGATGCACAGGTGCTGATCCTTGGAGCGCCGCAGTGGGACTGTCCTATCTACTACACGGCCGATTATATGTTGGACCGCCCGCCCACAAAAAACGAGGTATGCAAAGTTCGCGACAGTCAGGGCCAAAGAATGTGGGTCAGCTTCGAAACCGTAGACCATGCCAGTATCCACACGCCTGAAGTAGTCCAATCCCTTGAGCAGGCCATTGGCTCGCTTCTTGAATCCAGTAGAGGGATGCTCGGACCATATACGGCGCACCTTCTGTCGGTCCGCGATGGAGTTGACACGGCTTACGGGCGCCTTGCCGCGGCCATTTCCTGAATTGGGATCACTAGCGACGCGCGCACGTAGACCGGGTGGTGTACCGCGTGTTGGATGGCCTGTCCTAGATTCCTCCGACGTGTGCCGCCGTTCAGATGCACGCTAGTGGGTGCCAGCGAGACTATCCAGAAGGGTCGTTCCTTCATCATCCTCGATACCAACCAGCTCCGCCAAGCGGCGTTTCCTCACGGGGCGCTGCTTGGGATGCTTCGAGCTCGTAACACGATCTTGCGGGGTGGTGCAGGTCAGCCGTATCCAGTACGACGATTGAGCCGTTCGTGATGGTGTGAGCGTCAAGCCGTGGGTCGTGGACGATGAGTTGTGGGCAGTAGTCGAGCCGGTGCTGCCACCGTGGCCGGGCGTTCTCCGGGCCCGCGGCCGATGTCGGACCGGTTGTGTCTGCAGGGGGTGCTGTTCGTGCTCTACACGGGGATCCCGTGGCAGCAGCTGCCCCTGGAGCTGGGCTTCGGCTCCGGGCAGACCTGCTGGCGGCGTCTGGAGCGCTGGCAGGAGGCGGGCGTCTTCGACCAGCTGCACCGGATACTGCTGTCGGAGCTGAACGCGGCCGGTGAACTGGACTGGAGCCGCGCGTGCGTGGACGCCTCCCACCTGCGCGCGAAAAAGGGGGTGCCGCGACGGGCCCGTCGCCTGTCGACCGCCGCAAGAGCGGCAGCAAGCACCACCTGATCTGCGACGGCAACGGCACACCGCTCAAGGTCATCACCACTGCGGCCAACGTCAACGACGTCACCCAGACCCTGGCCCTGGTCGACGCCATCCCGCCGGTCGCCGGCCGCGTCGGCCATCCCCGCAAGCGCCCCGAAGCCCTGCTCGGCGACAAGGCCTACGACAGCGAACCCAACCGCCGTGAACTGCGGAAACGCGGCATCTTGCCCGTCATCTCCCGACGCGGCCACCCCAACATCCACGGCCTGGGCAAACTCCGCTACGCCGTCGAGCAGACCTTCGCCCTGCTCCGCCAGTTCAAGCGACTCGCTGTCCGCTGGGAACGACGCCTCGACCTCCACACCGCCTTCATCTCGCTGGGCTGCACACTCATCTGCTGGCGACGCCTCAAGAAGGCCACCACGTGATCGTGTTACGAGCTCTAAGGGCTGTCCCGCTACTCCCGACGGGCCAGCGGCGGAGACATATCGGTGAGGCCTGAGACACTCTGTTCCGTGCTGATCAAGGGTTACGACTACGGGCCGCTGGTCGCGGGCGAGTGGCTGCTTGAGCGTGCCGGGTTCTGGTCCAATCATCTGCTGGCCATGTGTCGATTCACCGCGGGTGAGACCCGGCCAGCACCCGAGTGGTTCGGTGACGACGGCGCCGACACGGACGCCCTCTCCGAGGTTCTCCAGAACGACCAGGTCTGGCCGGCTTTTCGCCTCCCATTCCAAGGGGGCCACAGCGCCGTCGTCGCCGAGCTTGGACCTGACGTCCCGTTGGACGTCATCGCCCGGCGCGCCGGGGTGGGCAACGCCACGCTGTACCGCCACTTCCCCAGCCGCGAACCCCTGGTCGAAGCCGTCTACCGCGACGACGTCGCCCGCCTCACCGAGCAGGCCCTGGACCTAGCCGGGCAGTACACCCCCGCAGTGGCTCTGGAGCGCTGGGTGCGCGAGGCGCTGATCCCCGCCCAGCAGCAGCCCGGACTGACAGCGGCACTCAGCAGTGCATTGACGCGCGCCCCCGAGCTCTTCTCCGAGAGCAAGCAACGCTTCAACGATGCCGCCGACCAGCTGGTCACCGCCGCCCAGGCCGACGGTGCGGTGCGGGCGGACGTGTCCACCAACGACGTCCTGCGCATGGCCTCGGGCCTTGCCCTCGCCTCCGTCGGCGCTGCGGGCACCCTTGAGAGGATGCTGACCGTGATGTTCGACGGCCTGGCCAGCAGCGGCTGACCGCGCGATCACCCCCAGACCCAGTGCATCGACCGGCGTCCGCCAACGTGCGCAGCCGGATGCCCGGCCGATCCCGCACCGCGAACCCGCGTGCGGCCGGCACCTGTCGGGCTTCGCTGATCGCGTCACGGCCCGCCGGTCAGAGGTCAGACTCGGTCCAGGGGCCGATGCGGCCCCTCCGGGAGTTCCACAGTGATCGCGTCGCCAGGACGCACCACGCCGCCCACTTGGACGACGCTCATGATGCCGGCCTTGCGCACGATGGCCCCGGCCTCGTCACGGCCGATGACCTTCTTCAGCAGCCCGTCCTGGAAGTTGTCGATCTGCAGGCAGGGATTGCGCAGGCCGGTGACCTCCACGATCGCCTCGCCACCGAAGCGCAGCAAAGTCCCGACGGGCAGAGCAAGCAGGTCGATGCCACTGGTCGTGATGTTCTCGCCGAGATCGCCGGGCGTCACCTCGAATCCCTCTCCGCCGACTTCGGTGAAGAGTTCCTCATGAATGAGGTGGACCTGGCGCAGGTTCGGCTGGGTGGGGTCCCGCGCGACGCGCGAGCGGTGCTTGACGGTGACACCGGCGTGCACGTCCCCCTCCACACCGAGCCCGGCGAGCAAAGTGATGCTGGTCCGATTGGGCTTGGTGAACGAATACTCACCGTTGCTGCTGACGGCCGTTACTACTCCACCCATCCCGCGGACCCCCTGCTCGGTAGCTATTGCTCGCTCTCGACCTGCACGTCCCAGGTTAAACAGGTAGCTGACGGACTCTTGTACGAACTGGTCCCGGAGCGCACCGACCAGATCGGCGGCCCGCTGCCGGTACCGCGCCGTCCAGTCACCGCCGGAGAGCAAGTACAGGGTCGCCGCCGTGTCCAGCTCGTCGAGCGCCTGCATCTGCTCGCGCCACCAGCGGTCGAGCACCGAGGTCACCATCGGTATGTGCGCCCGCACAGACCTCGCGGGCTGGAACATCCAGCTCGGAAAGGCCCGTGATGTTGAAGGACTCGGACAGCGCCTCCCAGATCCGCCGCGGATCCTCGTCCTGGACATAGGCCGCCGGCCCGATCGCACCCGACTGCGCGACTCGCTTGGTCGGGCGGGTGCTGAGTCCGTCGGTGGGCACCCGCCCGACGGGGGTCAGTGGGTGAGGATGATGCGCTGGCGGGTCCACTTGTTCGTGGTGGCGGCAGCGAGGAGGGCGTCGGCGAGGTCGGCGCGGCTGAGCTTTCCGCCGTTGCGAGTGGTGCCGCTGTCCAGCGGGAGGGCCTTGTACGTGCCGGTGGCGGAGCCGTTGCCGAGCATGACGGGCAGGGCGATGGTCCAGGCGAGGTCGCTGCGGGCGATGGTGTCGTCGGCGGTGCCCTTGTCGGCCATGAGCTTGCTCATGAGCAGCTTGGAGGCGCTGGCCTGGATGCGGGACTGGCGCTGGCCGCTTGTGCCCGCGCCGAGGGCGGAGAGCCAGACCAGGCGCTGCACGCCCGCGGTGGCTGCCGCTTCGAGGACGGGGCCGGTGGACTGGGTGGCGAGGGTGGACTTGAAGTCCTTGCCGGGGCCCAGGGCCGAGATCAGGGCGTCGCTGCCGTGCAGCGCCTTCTCGACGTCCGTGCGGGAGGTGGCGTCGCCGACGACGACGGTGACCCGGTCGTCGTCGCGCTGGGGCAGTCGGGCTGGGTCGCGGACCAGGGCGGTGATGCGGTGGCCTGCGGCCAGGGCCTGCTGGACGACCTGCTGGCCGGTGGGGCCGGTGGCCCCGAGGACGGTGAGCTGCATGGTTCCGGTCTCTTCCTCTGCGTGCGTGCGCCTCACGGCGAGGCGGTGGGAGCGCGGGCAGCTATGGTGAGCGTGCGCCCACTTTTATGATGAGCGAGCGCTCAGGTTTTGGCAAACGGCATGATGGACCGAGGAACACCACCGGGACGGGAAGCAGGGACGATGCAGGACAGGCCGCTGCGCGCGGACGCGCTGCGCAACCGCAAGAAGATCCTCGACAGCGCCCGGGACCTGATCACCCAGTACGGAGCCGAGGTCCCCACCGACGCCATCGCCGAGGCCGCAGGGGTAGCCGCAGGCACGCTGTACCGGCACTTCCCGGACAAGGCAGCGCTGATCGACGCCGTGCTCAGCGGCGCGGTCGATGAACTGGCGCAGCTGACGGAGGACGCCTGGGTTCGTGTGGAACGCGGTGAGGCCGGGGCCATGGCCGAGTTCCGGGCACTGGCAGGCCGCTATGTCGAGCACGCCTCGCGCGACCGTGCGATCCGCGCCGCCGCCGACCGGATGGCGCAGGAGTACCGCTTCACCGGTGACCGTCTCCAGCGCGCCACCGACGCCGGACGCAACCTGGTCGCCCGTGCCCAGGCCGACGGGGACATGCACCCCGACATCACGATCGAGGACGTCTTCCTGCTGCTGCACACCGCCCCGGCCGACGCGCCGCCCGCCGCGCGCGAGCGCTGGCTGACCCTGATGCTGGCCGGCTTCGCCGCCGGCAACCGCCCCGGGGCACGCGTGGCCGACCCGGCCTGACCCGGCGCGTTGCCGGCGGCCCGCGGACCGGCCACCTGGTCCCGCAGACGGTCTCTGCTGGGCGCCGCGCGTCAGTCGTCGCACGTCAGTCGCCGCGCGCTGTCGGCGCTTCGTCGTAGTCCTTGGGCAACTCGCCCCGGGCCCGGGCACGTTCGAAGATCGGCGCCATCTCGCCCAGGCGGCAGGTCCAGAACGCGGTGCCGGGGGGAGGGCTCCTCGGCTGCGCCCGTCTCCAGTCCGGCGGCCAGGGCCGCGGTGCCGAGCGGGGCGATGATGAACTCGGCTATCTCGCGCAGGCCCGCGCGATCTTCGCCGCGGAAGGACTCACCGCAGTCGGAAGGGGCCCGACCCGCCGGACCGGTGTCTCCGAACAGGGCGCAGACAGCTGCGATCATGGGTGGATGGCTGGTTCTGGAAGCCCGGACGTTGTCGATGTCAGCTATGACAATCCGGATCAGCCCCGGCTGGGGCTGGAGGTCATGTCCTTCGCGACGCTGCGTGAGCGGCTGGTGCCGAGTGTCGCGGGGGCGCCCAGCCGTCCGGACTTCCACCAGCTGACCCTGGTCACCGGTGGCGAGGGCACCGCGTTGATCGACTTTGTGGGATACCCGTGCGGCCCGGGGACTCTGCTGCATGTGCGTCCTGGCCAGGTGCAGCGTTTCCCTGCCGGCCCGCAGGGGGGCATTGCGGATCTCGATGCGACTCTGGTGGTGTTCACGCCCGCCTTTCCGCCGCCGGTGCCTGCCGCTGCGGCCGTCATCGACGAGGGGCTCAGCCCGGCCGCGTTCTCCCTGTCCGCGCTGGAGTACGGCGCCGTGTCGGTGGCGGTGGCCGAGATATCGGCGGAATACGCCGCCCTGGACGAGCAGGACGCCTCGCAGGCCGAACTCACCGTTGAACTGCTGCGGCAGCTCCTTGCCGCGCTGCTGCTGCGCATCGCGCGGCTGCCGCAGCCCGGTGCCTGGAGTCCGGCGGCGGGGGGCGAGGTGTTCCGGGCCTTCCGCGGCGAGCTGGAACGCGCGTTCGCCACCCGGCGCAGTGCCGCCCAGTACGCCGCGCGCCTCGGTTACTCGCCGCGGACGCTCACCCGGGCGTGCCTGGCCGCGACGGGCCGTACCGCGAAGGATCTCATCGACGACCGTGTCGCCCTGGAGGCCAAGCGGCTGCTGGTCCACACCGGCCTCCCGGTCGCCTCCGTCGGACGCGTGCTGGGTTTCACCGAGCCCACCAACTTCGGGAAGTTCTTCGAGCGCACGGTGGGCGCCACTCCCGGGGCATTCCGCGCCACCGAGCGCTGAGCGCCCACCCGCCGGGACGAGTCCACTTTTGACCATGGCGGGTCCCCTGCGCACCTCGCCCGCACCGCATCGCATCGCGCATTGTTGAAGCACGAAGCCGTGGTGCTACCGGGAGCAAGGGAGAAAACAACCATGCCGTACGCGGATGTCAACGGTGCCCGCCTCTACTTCGAGGACAGCGGAGGTGCGGGCCCGGCCGTGGTCCTCAGCCACGGCAACCTCATGGACCGTGACATGTGGGTGCATCAGGTCCGGGCCCTGGAGCGGGACTTCCGGGTCATCGGGTGGGACGAGCGGCTGCACGGCCGGACCGAGGACGACGGCAAGTCCCACAGCTACTGGGACTCCGCTGCCGACCTGATCGGGCTGCTGGACCACCTGGGCCTGCAGCAGGCGGCGCTGGTGGGGCATTCGCAGGGTGGCTTCCTGTCGATGCGGGCCGCTCTGCTGGCGCCTGAGCGGGTCAAGGCTCTGGCGCTGATCGACACGACATCGGTCGCCTGGCCGGCGGAGGCGCTCGCGCAGATGCGCGGCGTGTCGGAGGGATTCCGCGCAGCGGGTCCGGAGGCAGTGGCCCCGGTGCTGCTGGGGATGCTGCTGGGACAGCCCGTGATCCACGATCAGTGGCTGACGAAGTGGAAGGCACAGCCGCGCGAGCGGCTCGCCGACGCGGTGCAGGTGCTGATGGGCGCGGACGACATCACCGACCGGCTCGGTGAGATCGCGGTGCCGGCGCTGGTCGTCCACGGCGACGCGGACCAGCCGATCCCCTACCCGTTGGGCCAGGCACTGGCCCAACAGCTCCCCGCTGCCCAGGAACTGGTCACCGTGACCGGGGCCGGACACACCCCGAACCTCACCCACCCCGACCGCGTCAACCCGGCACTGGCCGGCTTCCTCCGCCGGTCTGCCTGACGCTCCATCAGTCCCGTTCAGCTATCCGACATTTTCTGGAAGGAACGACCATGTCGACTCCCATCACCGACCCGGCGCAGCTCCCCCCGGCCTTCGAGAAGGCCATGAACTCCGGGGATCTCAATGCGGTTCTGAGCCTGCTCGCACCCGGTGCCGTCATGCGTACCGTCACCGGTGAGAGCGTCACCGGTCAGGCGCTGCGCGACTACACGGCAGGTTCGATCGCCGGCAACGCCCAGCTGTCCAACGGTCCCTCGCGTGTCGTCGCCGGCGACGACATCGCCTTCATCACCGAGGAGTGGACCATGGAGGTCACCACCCCCGACGGCAACCGGAAGAAGGCCACCGGCACCACCGCCAACGTCGCCCGGCGCGGCCAGGACGGAGGCTGGCGCATGGCCGTCCTCAACCCCCTCGGCACCGCCTGAGCATCCACCAGCGGCCGGACATGCGCCTGCGGCCGCCGCCGCTCGATCAGTTCGCGTTCGCACGCCTGAGGACGTCGGCGACCTCTTCCCGGACCGCGGCCAGGACCGGCTGCGGGAGGAGGTCGCCGATCGGCGTGCGGACGAGGGCGTCCGCGACCTGCTCCGCACCGCCGTCGCAGATCACGCTCTCGCTGTGCACCTGGTAGCCCGCACGGACGGCGATCCGCAGCCGCGGCGGGCCGGCCTCCGACGTGTGGACCGCGGTGGCGACGACGGCAGGCGGCGGACCGCCTGCCTCGCCGGCGAACTTGCGGTAGCCGCTGGCCGTGGGTTCGGTCCAGCGCAGCCCGAGCAGCATCGGGTGCTTCGCCACGAGCGTGCCGAGGTCGGTCTCGTAGGCGCCCTCGGGCGCCAGCACCATGGCACGGGCGTCCAGCACGAGAGCGGCCGGTAACAGGCAGCGCAGCGCGCTGCCGACCAGGTTTCCGCCCACCGTGGCCGTCCGCCGCACCGCACCCGTCCCGACCTGCTGGGCGGCGAGTCGCAGGACGTCCGGCACGCGCTCGTCGATGCGGTGCAGGACCACGGCTGCGCCGACCGTCTCGCGCCCGAGCACATTGGCCTGCGGAAGACTGCGCAGCGACACCGCCTGTGCAGGGAACCCGTCCCGCTGCCACTCGGCCCACACCAGCGTCGCCCCGCCGACGGGCACCGCGCCCTCGGCGACGCACTCCAGGGCTTCGGTCAACGTCGTGGGCAGACGCAGCAGCACGGAGGCACACCTGCTCTCATCGGAGTCGGACGGCGCACGGCCATTCTTGCGGTCCGGGCCGCACCGCGTACAGGGCGCGAGATGTCGACTCAGCCGCGCAGACCCGGCCCGACTCCGCGAGGGGTCGGGCCGGCTCCGGTGGCGCTACTTCCCGGCGGTTCCGGTGGACCACAGGGCGGTTCCGGTCGCGCTGTAGATCACGGCGTTGCCGTCGTTCTGGACCGCGAGGTAGGCGCCGGTGTTGCCGCTGGTCCGGCTGGACCACAGGCTCGTGCCGGCGCTGTTGCGGAGGACGAGGTTGCCGTCGCCCTGCATGATCGCCTGGCTCGCAGCCGAGTTGGCCGTGCCCGAGGACCAGAGCGCGGTGCCGCTGCGGTAGAGCACGAGGTTGCCGTCGCCCTGCAGGTCCAGGCTGTAGCTGCCGTTGCAGGAGGCCAGCGACTGGCCCGGGGTCAGCTGCTGATTGGCGTTCAGCTGTCCGCACGTCGCGGTGGTGCCGCCGCAGTTGGCGGGCGTGGCGGTGCCCGCCGGCACGGCTCCGGCCACCACCGACCACTTGGTCAGCGAGGCGGCCGTGAGGCCGGCGGCGGCGCAGATGCCGCCGGTGACCGCCTTCTGCGGAATCACGGTGCCTGCGGCGTTGACCAGGTGGTAGCTGCCTGCGGCCAGACCGAGGCCGGCCGGGTTGATGGTGATCGCGTTGGTGTAGGCAGTGCTGGAGTTGATGTCGGCGATGGTGAGCTGCGCACTGTTCTTGGCGGCGGAGACGACCGGGACGACCTGCACGATGCCGCTGTTGGCCAGCGTCGCGTAGGCGGGGGCGTGCTGGGACAGCTGCGAGGCGGCCGTCAGCAGGGTGCCGCCGGCGTTCTTGTAGGCGGTCAGGTTCGCGTCCACGCCGTTGATCGGCAGGATCGCCTGGTACTGCGCGAGCTTGACGATCCCGGTGGCGACCTCCTCGCTGGTGACGACGCTGAAGCCGCCCTGGTACTGGTGCCATGCGGCGGCGATGTCGTCCTCCGGTGCGCCCAGGGCTCCGCCGGAGGTGTTGCCGTAGGCCAGGGAGTCGTCCAGGTACACGGCGACCGGCTGTTGCGGGTAGGACCCCGACAGGCTCTTGATGTTCGGCAGCCAGTCGGTGTAGATCGGGTAGACGACGGTGTCCTTCTGGGTGCCGTCGTGGATGAAGAAGTCCGTGCCGCCGCCTTCGGGCAGCATCAGGCCGTAGTTGCTGATCCACTGCACGCCCTGGGCAGCCAGTTGGGTGCTGTCGCTCGGCGCGGTCCATTCCGTTGCGACGGTGACCCCGTAGGCGCGGGCGAGGCCGGCGAAGAGCAGGTCGATGCCCGAGGATCCCGAACAGTCCTGGATGATGGTGACGTTGTACTTCTTGGCGAGGACGAACAGCCCCTCCGGAGCGTTCTCGTAGGTCGCGAAGTTCCCCACGTGGCCGCCGAAGTAGTAGTAGAGCGGGGTGTTCGCGGTCACCGCGCGCACGTCGGCGGCAAGTTGTCCGTAGACCTGCTGCACGCTCCACAACCGGAACAGCTGGTAGACACTGGCCAGGGCCTGCCCCGCCTTGGCCGCCGGGACCTGCGAGAACGCGGTGTACGAGGTCTTGTTCGCGGTGTTGAACGCGCTGATGCTGCTGTAGGTCTGCGGCAGGTAGACGTTGTGGAACTCATTGATGTCGGCCTGGGCCCAGCCGTCGACGGTGCCGCTGACGGTGCTGTCCCAGAACGAGTCGAGTCGTCCGTAGTCCAGGACGCTGCCGCCGTATCCCGCCTCACCGGCGATGTGCTTGACCGTGTTGGTGACGTAGGTGAGGTAGGCAGGCTCGTCGGTGGGGTCCCACCAGGCCGGGGTGGCGCTCTGCGCACCGGTGTTGGACACCTCGTGGCTGGTGACCCAGGACGCGGGACTGCCGCTCCACCCGGAGTACCAGAAGATGGGCACCAGGCGGATTCCGGCGGCGGCGGCGTTGGCCAGTTCCTGGTCCAGTTCGGTGTAGTTGAACGTGCCCTGCGCCGGCTCGACGGTGTTCCACGGCATGTCGATCGCGGCGGTGGTCAGGCCCTTGGCCTTGAGCGCGGCGAAGCTGGCCTGCGACCACGCGGTGCCGTTGTTGTCCCACTTGAGCTGTGTGGACCACAGCGGGGTGGCCGCGGCGGCCTGCGTCGCGGCGCCCGCCGTCAGGAACGGGGCCGCAATCAGCGCGGCGATCACGGCCAGCGCCGCGACGATCGCGGCCGGCAGCGGGATCCGGTACCGCATCCGGTGCGCCCGGCGCGGCCTGCGCTTCGACGCGCGACGGTGTGGATCAGCGGCAGATGGTCGACTCTGTGTGCTCTCGCTCATGACTGTGGAGGGCGCCCGGCCGCCGCTGCGATAACACTTCTTGGCAGCGGCGTCCGCGGGCGCTCGACGCGGCCGGAGTGGACGGTGGTACCTGCCCCCGGGCGCACCGGGGACAATGGGATCCGTGCGCTACCGCATTCTCGGCACCACGCAGGCGTTCCGCGACGACGGCACGACCGTCCCGGTCGGCGGGGCACGGCTGCGTGCCCTGCTCGCCGTGCTCGCGCTGCGGCCGGAGCGCACCGTGCCCGTCGCCGTGCTGATCGACGAGGTGTGGGGCGCGGACCCGCCCGCCGACGCCGCGGGCGCACTCCAGGCGCTGGTGGGGCGGCTGCGACGGGCGCTCGGTCAGGACGCCGTCGTCTCGGTCGAGGGCGGGTACCGGCTCGCTGCCGCCGCCGACCAGGTCGACCTGTTCCGCTTCGACCGGCTCGCCGCGGACGGCGCCCGCGCCCTGGCCGACGGCAACCCGGCCAAGGCCGTCGACGTGCTCGACGACGCGCTCGCCCTGTGGCAGGGACCGGCCTTGGCCGACCTGCCGGACCGGCAGGCCGAGGCCGCCCGCTGGGACAGTCGGCACCTGGACGCGCGCCGGACCCGCTTCGCGGCGCTGCTGGCGCTGGGCCGCACCGGCACGGTGCTGCCCGAGCTCGCCGCCCTGTGCGACGCGCATCCGCTGGACGAACCGCTCCAGGCCCAGCGGCTGCGGGCCCTGCGCGACGCGGGCCGGGTGGCCGAGGCGCTGGTCGGCTACGAGCAGGTACGGCTCACCCTCGCCGACCAGCTCGGCACCGACCCGGGCCCCGAACTGCGGGCCCTGCACGCCGAGCTGCTGTCGCCGACCGAACCCGAACCCGAACCCGAACCCGCGGCCGAGCCCGAGACCCGACCCGGTCTCCGGCCCGCCCCGGCGCCGGAGACCGCCCCCGGCCCGGCCACTGCGGCCCGCGCCGCGGGCAATCTGCGGGCCCGGATCACCTCCTTCGTCGGCCGCGGCTGCGACATCGACGCCATCCGCACCGACCTGACCCGGTTCCGGCTGGTCACCCTGCTGGGCCCCGGGGGCGCGGGCAAGACCCGGCTCTCGCAGGAGGCCGCCGAGGCGCTCAGCGGCACCGCGGCGGCACCGGACGGCGTCTGGTTCGCCGAACTGGCCCCGGTGAAGGACCCGTCCGCCGTCCCGGAGGCCGTGGTCGGTGCGCTCGGCGCCCGCGAGACCGTGCTGCACGGGGCCGGCGCCGAGGAGTTGCGCGCGGTGTCCGACCGGCACGGCGAGGACCCGCTGGTCCGCCTGGTCGAGCACTGCGCCGAGCGCCGGATGCTGCTCATCCTCGACAACTGCGAGCATGTCGTCGGCGCCGCCGCCGAGCTGGCCCAGACCCTGCTGACCCGCTGCCCGGGGCTGACCGTCCTGGCCACCAGTCGCGAACCGCTGGGCGTGCCGGGCGAGTTGCTGTACCCGGTGGAGCCGCTGCCGGAGCCGTACGCGCAGCTGCTGTTCGGTCAGCGCGGCGCCGCGGTGCGCCCCGGCTTCAGCCCGGACCTGGACCCGGAGGCCGTCGCCGAGATCTGCCGCCGCCTGGACGGGCTGCCGCTGGCCATCGAACTGGCCGCGGCCCGGCTGCGGATGCTGACGCCCCGGCAGATCGCCGACCGGCTCGACGACCGGTTCCGGCTGCTCACCTCGGGCGCGCGCACCGCGCTGCCCCGGCAGCAGACCCTGCGGGCGGTCGTGGACTGGTCCTGGGACCTGCTGGACGGCTCCGAGCGGACCGTGCTGGCGTGGCTGTCGGTCTTCCGGGGCGGCTGCGACCTGGCCGCCGCCGAGGCCGTGTGCGGTCCCGAGACACTGGACCTGCTGGCCTCACTGGTCGACAAGTCGCTGGTGGTCGCCGTGCCCCAGGACAACGGGGCGGGCATGCGCTACCGGCTGCTGGAGACCGTCGCCGAGTACGCAGGCGACCGGCTGGACGAGAGCGGCGAGCGCACCGAGGCCGAGCGGGCGCACCTGACCCACTACCGGGAACTCGCCCGCACCACCGACCCGCTGCTGCGCGGCCGCGGTCAGCGCGCCGCCTTGGCCCGGCTCGAAGGCGACTACGAGAACCTGCGCACCGCGCTGCGCCGTGCCATCGACGCCGGCGACGAGCAGGAGGCGATCAGCCTCGTCCTCTCGCTGAGCTGGTTCTGGCAGATGCGCGACCTGAACGCCGACGCCCGGACCTGGGTCCTGGCCACCTGCGAGCTGGGACCGGACCCGTTCGCCGGCCCGGTGCGGCCTGCGCCGCCGTTGCTGCAGCGCTGCACCGACGTGCCGCCGCCGCTGAGCGGCGAGCTGCTGGAGGAGGCCCGGCGCCAAGTGCACCTGTACCGGCTGGTCCACATGGACCTGGAGACCGACTCGTGGCAGTCCGAGCAGGGCCGGGCCCGGCTGAACGCCATCATCGACACCTACCGCGCCGACCTGCCGCAGGCCTGCCGCCCGCCCGGCAACGTCTGGTACTTCGCGGTGCTGATGTCGGGCCGTCCGGACCGCCTGCAGGACCTGACCGAGCTGACCGTGCGCACCTGCCGCGAACTCGGCTACGAGTGGGAGCTCGCCCTGGTGCTGCAGCTGCGCGCCAACATCCTGGCCAACCGCAGCGAATGGGCCCAGGACGCCGTCGGCGACGCGGACGAGGCGATCGAGCTGTTCACCCGGATCGGCGACGAATGGGGTGTCGCCGAGGGGCTGTCGGTCCGCGGCGAGGCGCACGAGAAGCTCGGCCGGTTCGCCGAGGCCACCGCCGACTACCTTCGGGCCCGGGAGGTCGCCGAGGCGATGGGGGCCCACTCCCAGGCCACGATCCTGCAGGTGCGGCTCGGCCAGGTGCTGATCGCGCAGGGCGAGGGGCAGCGCGGCGAGCAGCTGCTGCGGGAGACCCTGGAGGTGTCCCGGCGGTCCACCAACGAGGCGCGGCCGGCCGCCCGGATGCTGCTGGTGGTCCACCTCGGCGAGACCGGCCGGACCGTCGAGGCGCGCGAGCAGCTGGCGCTGCTGCGGATCGACGCCAGGACCCACGGCGCCCCGTTCGTCCAGGGCATGATCGCGGGGATGGAGGCGATGATCGACGTCGTCGACCGGCGCACCGGCTCCGCCCTAGAACATGCGGCGCACGCCCTCTCCTTCGGCGACGACCCGCTGACCGCGATGGTGATGCCGCATCTGCGGGCGCTGCACCTGCTGATCGCGGCCCGGGCCCTGGTCCAGCGCGGCGACCGGGGCAGCGCGGTGCTCGCCGCACACCTCGTCGGCGCCTCCGACGCGGCGCTGCCGGACGCTCACGTCCGGTCCGCGTCCGAGCGGCACTGGCGCGCCGAGGCCGAGGCCGAGGCGCGGGCCCTGCTGGACGAGGCGGCGTACGGGGCCGCCTACGCCGAGGGCGGCGGCCTCACCGTGGAGGAGGCCGCCGCCCTGCTGCACGCACAGGTCAGCTTTTCTGGGTGAACTTGCGGATCGCGATCGGCGCCATGACCACCGTCAGACCCACGCTCCAGGCCAGCGTCATGGTCAGGCCGTGGGCGACCGGGCCGCCGGCCATCATCCCGCGGGCGGCGTCGGCCAGTCCGGACATCGGGTTGTACTTGGTGAAGTTCTCCAGCCAGCCCGGCATCGAGCCGGTCGGCGCGAAGATCGACGAGCCGAACTGCAGCGGCATCATCACCAGGAAGCCCACACCCTGCACGGACTGGGCGTTCTTCATGGTCACGCCGAGCACCAGGAAGATCCACATGATGGAGGAGCCGAACAGCGCGGTCAGTCCCACCGAGGCCAGCAGACCGCCCCAGTGGCCGTTGACGTGGAAGCCCACCAGCAGCGCGATGGCCATCACCACGGTGATGGCGACCAGCAGCCGCAGCAGCTCCACGGCGATCTTCGCGACCAGGACCGAGCCCCGGCCGATGGGCAGCGACCGGAAGCGGTCCGTGATGCCCTTGTTGAAGTCCTCGTTGAAGCCGGTGCCGACGCCCTGGGCGATGTTCATGCTCATCATCGCGATCATGCCGGGGATCACGTACTGGACGTACGCCCCGTGGCCGCCGCCGAGCGCCTGCCCGATCGAGCCGCCGAAGACGTAGACGAACAGCAGCGTGAAGATGACCGGCATCAGGACCGCGTCCATCATCGACTCGGGGTCCTGCTTGATCCACAGCAGGTTGCGGCGGATCAGCGCGCCGGTGTGGCGCAGATGGCCGCGCAGGCCGATCTTCGGGTCGGCCTCGATGGTGATGGTGGGGGCCGGGGTGGTGAGAACGGCGGCACTCATACCGCGACCTCCTCAAGTTCGGGCCTGACGTCCTGCGGTGCGGACGCCTTCTGGCCGGTCAGGGACAGGAACACTTCGTCCAGGCTGGGCAGTTCGGTGGTGATCGAGCCGATCGTCAGGCCGCGCGCGGTGACCGCGCCGACCACGGTGGTCAGCTGCTCGTCGCTGACGATCGGCACCAGCACCTCGCCGGTCTCGGCGTCGACGGCGGCGGTGGCGGAGCCGGTCAGGCGCAGCCCGTCCAGGGCGTCGGCCAGCGGGCGCAGTTCCAGCGGGTCGGCCGGGCGGATCCGCAGGGTGCGGCCGCCGACCCTGGCCTTGAGCTCGTCGGTGCCGCCGCTGGCGACGACCCTGCCGCGGTCGATGACGGTCAGCTCGGAGGCCAACTGCTCGGCCTCCTCCATGTACTGGGTGGTGAGCAGCACCGTCACGCCGTCCCGGACCATGCCCTTGACCTCGGTCCACACCTCGTTGCGGGTGCGCGGGTCCAGGCCGGTGGTGGGCTCGTCCAGGTACAGCACGTGCGGGCGGCCGATCATCGAGGCGGCCAGGTCCAGGCGGCGGCGCATGCCGCCGGAGTAGGTGCGGGCCGGGCGGGTCGCGGCGTCGGTCAGGGAGAACCGCTCCAGCAGCGCGTCGGCGCGGGAGCGGGCCTCCTTGCTGGACAGGTCCAGCAGCCGGCCGATGAGGTAGAGGTTCTCGCGGCCGGAGAGCTTCTCGTCCACCGAGGCGTACTGGCCGGTCAGGCCGATCACCCGGCGCAGCTGCCGGGGCTGCTTCGCCACGTCGTACCCGGCCACCACGGCCCGGCCGGCGTCCGGCGTGATCAGGGTGGACAGGCAGCGCACCAGGGTGGTCTTGCCGGCGCCGTTCGGGCCGAGGACCCCGAGGACGGTGCCCTCGTGCACATCCAGGTCCACGCCGTCCAGGGCCTTGGTCGCACCGTAGTGCTTGACCAGTCCCCGCACGGACACGGCCACCGGGCGGCCGGATTCGGGGTGCTTGTCGATTCGCGTCATACCGCCAAGGTGCCGGACCCCGCCGACAGGCCGCCTACATCCCGCCGACAGCGGCCCGGCCCCGCTGACATATCGCTGACACGGCCGGTCCGGCTAGGGCAGCAGCGGCGCGGGCAGCAGCGGTGCCACCGGGGCGGGCTGCCGGACCGGGTGGGTGGGCGGGGTGGTCAGCGACGGGCGCGGGCGCGGGGCGCGGCGGCGGGCCGGGCGCTGGGCCCAGTCGGTCGGGCGGTGCGCCGGCGGCAGTGCCACCGGCAGCGTCAGGCAGGTCCTGGCTCCGGCCGCCATGGTGTGGGCCGGGACCGGACTGCCGCAGCCCGCCAGGGTCAGCAGCGACAGGCCCAGCGCGAGGACCGAGGCGGTGCACACGAGACGGGTCACCGGCCCACCCTGCCCGTCGGTGCCGGGGAATCGCCGCAGGCACGGGCGGGTGCGGCCGAGGATCCCCCGTACGTGGCGGCTGCCCCGCACACAGGGGGTCCCCCGTACCCGGCGGCGCTCAGCGGGCCGGTCCCAGCGAGACCGTGTGGCCGTCGGGGCGCTGCCCGGTGCCGGGCCGGGTGGTGGCCGGCCACAGCCGGCCGGTCCGGTCCACGGTGAACAGCAGGTCGTGGTCCGGTTCCAGCGCCAGCTCCGCCGGGCGGACCTGGATGGTCTCCCCCGAGCGGTGCCGGCCGGCCAGGGCGTGGCCCGAGAGCCCGGGTGCGAACAGCGCCTCCCCGCTCATGAACGGCGCCACCACGCCCCGCCCCTCCCCCCGTTCGACCAGCCGGTAGACCTCGGGGCCGCTCTCGCTGCGCAGCAGCGTCGCGGCCAGCGCGTTGAAGTCGTCCTCGCCGGTGAGCAGCAGCACCGAGGTGATCCCCTCCAGTTCGGCCCCCTCGCCTGCGGCGGTGGCCAGCAGTTCCCCCGGCGCCAGCTCCAGCCCCGCCTCGGTGATCCGGGTGCGCTCCTCCGGCTCGCCCGCCCACATCAGCACGTCCAGGCCCAGCCCGTGCAGCGCCCGGCCCAGGTCGGTGACCCAGGGGTCGCCGCCGACCAGCAGCGGCCGTGAGCGGGTGGAGCCGGTCACGCCCAGCCGGCGCGCGACCGGGACCGCGGTCAGCCCGTAGACCAGCACCGTGGCGACGATGACCACGAAGGTGGCCGGCAGGATCCGGTCGGCGCCGCCGACGCCCTTCTGCACCAGCGTGGCCGAGAAGGTGGAGGCGGTGGAGGCCGCGACGATGCCGCGCGGCGCCATCCAGCCCAGGAAGGCGCGTTCGCCCCGGCTCTGGTCGCCGCCGAGCGTGGACAGCGCCGCCACCAGCGGACGGGCCACCAGGACCAGCACCGCCGTCAGCCCCAGCGCCGGCAGCACCACATGACGCAGCGACGCCGGGGTGACCGTCGCCGAGATGGACACGAACAGCACGCCGATGGTCAGCGACACCAGCGTCTCGAAGAACGGGCGCCGCACCGGCAGGTCCAGCCCGGGCAGGGTGGCCATGGCCACGCCCATGACGATGGCCGCGATCAGCCCTGCGTCGTCGCGCAGCACGTTGCAGCCGGCCGCCACCCCGATCACCACGGCCAGCTGCGCGGTGGTGCCCAGGGTCTCGCCCAGCCCGAGGTGGCGCAGCAGCAGCCACAGCACCGCCGCCCCCAGCGCCCCGCCGGCCAGCCCGACGCCGGCGCTGCCCAGGGTCTGCAGCACCGCCGCGGCCAGGGTGACCCGATGCCCGGACTCCAGCGCCGCGAACACCAGCGCGCCCAGCACGCCGCCGACGCCGTCGATCAGCGAGCCCTCCCAGACCAGGATCCGGCGCAGCCCCTCGCCCGGGCGCACGAAGCTCAGCAGCGGTCCCACCACGGTGGGCCCGGAGACGATCAGGATCACCCCGAGCATGGCGGCGGCCTTGGCCGAGATGTCCAGCAGCGGGGCCGCCACCACGGCGGCGATCGGCCAGGTCAGCAGGGTGCCGATCCAGATCAGCCGGACCACGGTGCGCCGGGCGCCGCCGGTCAGCCGGCGTACGTCCAGTTCCAGGCCGGCGTCGTAGAGGATGACCGCCACCGCCAGCGAGACCAGCGGCGAGAACGCGGTGCCGACCAGCAGGTCCGGGTGCACGTCGTCGGTCAGCGCGCCGGCGACGAACCCGGCCGGCAGCAGCAGGATGATCCCCGGCAGCCGCAGCCGTGCCGCGAGCACCTGCGAACCGACGGCCAGGACGGCGATGAGCCCGACCCCCGTGAAGACCTGATCGGACGTCATGTCCCCAGCTTGGTGCGGTGAAGATCGCTGCGCCGCGCCGAACAGCCATCGGGGTGAACCCCCGAGTGACCGAGCAGCCGAGTGACAACCACGGGTTGACAGTCCTCGCACTGTCAACCTACGGTTGTCACATGACGGAACCCGTGGGAATGACGAACCAGGTCCGGCTGGACGACCTGATCCAGGCCATCAGGAAGGTCCACCCGGACGTACTCGACCAGCTCTCCGACGCGGTCATCGCCGCCGACCACCTCGGCGAGGTCGCCGACCACCTCATCGGCCATTTCGTGGACCAGGCCCGGCGCTCCGGAGCCTCCTGGACCGACATCGGCCGCAGCATGGGCGTCACCCGGCAGGCAGCCCAGAAGCGCTTCGTCCCCAAGGCCTCGGACGCCGCCGACCTGGACCCCAGCCAGGGCTTCAGCCGCTACACCACCCGGGCCAGGAACGTGGTGATGGCCTCCCAGAACGAGGCCCGCGCGGCCGGCAACGACACCATCGGCACCGGCCACCTGGTGCTGGGGCTGCTGAGCGAACCGGAGGCACTGGCCGCCAAGGCCGTACTGGCCCAGGGCGTGACGCTGGAGGCGCTCCGCGAGGCCGCGACGGCCTCGCTGCCGGCGCCCGGCGGGCCGGTGCCCGACCTCATCCCCTACGACGCCCAGGGGAAGAAGGCCCTGGAACTGACCTTCCGCCAGGCCCTGCGCCTGGGCCACAACTACATCGGCACCGAGCACATCCTGCTGGCCCTGCTGGACCAGGAGGACGGCAACGGGGTGCTCAGCGGCCTGGGCATCGACCGCGCCGCCGTCGAGGCCTCCGTCGCCGAGGCACTGGCCGGCTACCCGGCGGCCCCCTGAAGCCGGTCGCTCCCGAAGTACCGGCGCGCCGGCTCAGCCCGAGGAGGCGTCGAAGCGCAGCTTGGAGGTGATCCGGTAGCGGTCGCCGCGGTAGACCGCGTGGGCGAACTCGACGATGCGTCCGGTGGTGTCCCGGGTGGTCCGCTCCACCTGCAGGATCGGGGCGTAGACCGGGACGTCGAGCAGCTCGGCCTGCTCCGGGTTGGTGACCGCGGGTTCCAGGGTCTGCACCGCGTCGGCGACGACCACGTCGAAGCGCTCGCGCAGCAGCCGGTAGAAGTTGCCGCTCTCCATGTCCTCGGGTGCCAACCCGGGGACGATGGCGGCCGGCAGCTCCAACTGCTCGATGGACATCGGCTCGTCGTCCACGTCGCGCACCCGGGTGATCCGCAGCACCGGCTCGTCCGGGCCGATGCCCAGCCGGGCAGCGCGCGGCGGTCCGGCCGGGGCGACGGTGAAGCGGATCACCCGGCTGGTCCAGTCGCCCTCGGCGGGCGGCACCGCCAGTGCGTTGGTGGTGGTGCCGGACATCTCCTGGGTGACCTTGTGCGGGCTGGTGAAGGTGCCCTTGCCCTGCTGGCGCACCAGCAGCCCGCTGCGGGTCAGCTCCTCGACGGCGGCCCTGACGGTGGGCCGGGACACCCCGAGCTGGGTGGCCAGATCGCGCTCGGCGGCCAGGCTGGTGCCCGGCCCGGAGCGCTCGATGACGTCGAGCAGGTGCCGGCGGACCCGGTCGCGCTTGGCGGTGGGCAGCTTCCGGGCCGGATGGGCCGCCGAGGCCGCTGCGGCCGATGGGGCCGCCGGGGCGGCGACGGCGCTGTCGATGCCGCTGTCAGTGCTGCTGTCGGTACTGGTCACGCCTCTATCGTCCCAATCATTCGGGGAGTGTGCGTACCGCCCGCCGAGAGCAGCGCGGCGACCCTGCGCCGGTGCGTCGCGGCCCGCTCCAGCAGCGACTCGCGGTCGTGCGGTCCGGGCCGCCAGGCGATCTCGGCGATCCCGCACAGCCGCGGGTAGAGCAGGTAGCGGGCGTGCGCCGGGGTGGCCACGTACTCGGTCCACAGCGAGCCCTGCACCCCCAGCACACCGGGGAGTTCGTCCTGCGCCGGATCGGCGACGGGCAGCCCGCCCGGCTGCAGGTCCGCGGCCAGCGGGTCGAAGCGCAGCACGTCGTCGAGGCCGACGATCTCGCCGGGCTGGCCGTGCGGCTCGTGCGGATGGTCCCGCTGCGGGTAGTCGAGGTAGGTGGAGCGGTGCGGCCCCATCACCACCTGGTGGCCGCGGCCGACCGCGAGCACCCCGTGCACCGGGTCGCGCCAGGCGCCGAGCACCATCCCGGCCGGGGGTTCGCCGGCGGCGTGGCCGGTCTCGTCCCAGCACACGGTGCGCCGGCCGTGTCCGGCCAGGTGCTCCTGCATCCGGCCCAGGAACCAGCCGCGGAGCTGGGCCGGATGGGCCAGGCCCAGTTCGCGGGCGCGCTCGCGGGCCGCCTCGCTCTGCTCCCACTGGACGGTGGGGCACTCCTCGCCGCCGATGTGGACGTGCCGGGACGGGAAGACCTGCACCACGGTGTCCAGGATCTGCCGGCAGAACGCCAGGGTCTTGTCGTCCACCGACAGGATGTCCTCGCTGATGCCGCGCTGGGTCCACACCGGCAGCCGGCGCTCGGGGTGGTTGCCGTACTCGGGGTAGGCGGCCAGCGCGGCGCGCACGTGTCCGGGCATCTCGATCTCGGGGACCACGGTGATCCCGCGCCGGGCCGCGAAGGCCACCAGCTGCTGCAGTTCGGCGCGGGTGTAGTAGCCGCCGTGCGGGGTGTTGTCGGCCAGCCCCGATCCGGGCGGGCCGACCTGGGTCTCGGTGCGCCAGGCGCCGACCTCGGTGAGCCGGGGCAGGCCGTCGACCTCGAAGCGCCAGCCCTGGTCGTCGGTGAGGTGCAGCTGCAGCACGTTGAACTTCAGCAGGGCCAGCTCGTCGACCAGTTCCAGCAGGTAGGACAGCGGGAAGAAGTGCCGGACCACGTCGAGCATGAAACCGCGCCAGGGCAGCCGCGGGCTGTCCCTGATGGTCAGGCAGGGCCAGTGGCCGTCCGCGCCGAGGGGCCGTTCCGGGTCCAGGGCCTCGGGGGGCAGCAGCTGACGCAGCGTCTGGATCCCGGAGAGCAGCCCGGCTTCGGCCGGTGCGGCGAGCGTGGCGCCGTCGGGGCGGATGTCCAGCAGGTAGCCCTGCGGGCCGAGTGCGGACTGCTCCGCGGTGGCCGGGTGGTCCGGGACCAGTTCCAGCCGGAGCCGCGGTCCCGGCCCGGTCGGTGCGTCCGGCAGGCCCAGGTACTCGGCCAGCAGCCCGGCGGCCTGCTCGGCGCCCGGGCCTGCGGACAGGTGGAGGTCGGGGCCGACGGGGAGGGTGCCCGGACGGGGGGTGAGCTCGCGGGGGCGGGGGATGATCACGGTGGCCCTTCATGATGCCGGACGTGCGGATGAGCGGGTGGGAGAGCGGCGGGGTGGGGGTCAGTCCTTGACGGCTCCTGCGGTCATGCCGGCCACCAGCCGGCGCTGGATGAGCATGAAGAACACCACCACCGGCAGGGCGAACAGGGTGGAGGCGGCGATCAGGCCGCCGTAGTCGGTGCCGGCGCTGGTGCTGAAGGAGACCAGCCACACCGGCAGGGTGTAGTGGCTCTGGTCCTTCATCAGCACATAGGCGAACAGGTAGTCGTTCCAGGCGGTGATGAAGGCGAAGACGCTGGTGGCGATCACGCCGGGCAGCACCAGCGGCAGCAGGATCGTGCGGATGATCCGCATCCGGCTGGCGCCGTCGACCATCGCCGCCTCCTCCAGCTCGACCGGGATGCCCTGCAGGAAGCCGCGCAGCACCCAGATGGTGAACGGCAGCACCAGCGCCAGGTAGGTGAGGGTCAGTCCGAACAGGCTGTTGAGCATGTGGGCGCTCTTCAGGCTGAGGAAGATCGGGATCAGCAGCGCCGGGGTCGGCACCATCTGCACGATCAGCACCCCGACCAGGAAGCTGCGCCGGCCGAAGAAACGGAACCGAGTCAGCGCGCTGGCCGCCAGGAACGCCACCACGATGGCCAGCAGCACCACCGAGCAGGTGACCACGGCGCTGTTGGCCAGGTCGGTCAGGAAGCCCGACTTGTGCACCGCGTCGTCGAAGTTGGACAGGCTGAAGGGGAAGGGCAGGAAGCCCGGGGTGGGCTTGAGGATGTCGCCGTAGGGCTTGAAGGCGGTGTTGACCATCCAGTAGACCGGGAAGATCCACACAGCGCAGAACAGCACGGCTGCGGTGTTCAGCCCGATCCGGCGGGCCCGTACCGCGGCGGGGAGGCTCACAGGTCTTCTCCTGACCGCACCAGTCGGCGCACGTAGAGGGCGCTGGCGGCGAGCAGCAGCAGCACCGAGACCACCGCGACGGCCGCGCCCTGCCCGAACGAGTTGCTGCTGAAGGCCTTGGTGAAGGACCAGATCGGCAGCGTGGTGGTGCTCTGGTTGGGGCCGCCCCTGGTGAGGATCCAGAGCTGGTTGAAGACGTTGAAGTCCCAGATCACCGACAGGATGGTGACCAGGCCCAGGATCGGCCGCAGGAACGGCAGGGTGATCACCCGGAACACCGTCACCTGGCCGGCTCCGTCCAGCGCGGCGGCCTCGTAGTAGGTGCGCGGGATCTGCGAGAGGCCGGCGTACAGCGTCAGCGCCACGAACGGCACCGACTGCCACACCACCAGCAGCCAGACCAGCAGGAAGGCGCTGTAGGTGGATCCCGACCAGTCGCGCTGGGTGAGGTCGCCGAACAAGTGGGTCTGCGTCAGCATCCAGTTGACGACCCCGTAGACGGGCTGGAACAGCCACTGCCAGACCAGGCTGGAGGCCACGTTGGGCACCGCCCAGGCGGCGATCAGGCACAGCGTCACCGCGGTACGCATCCGCGGCCCCAGCCGCTCCATCATCAGCGCGGCGGCGAGTCCGATCAGCAGCGTCCCGGCCACCAGCGCGGCGCAGAACCCGACGGTGCGCAGCAGCACCGGGACGAACTGGGCGTCGTCCAGGACAGTGCGGTAGTTGGCCCAGCCGGCCCAGGTGATCCTGCCGGTGAACAGGGCGCGCAGCCCGTAGTCCTGGAAGGAGATGACCACCACCCGCACCAGCGGGTAGCCCAGGACCAGGCCGAGTACGGCGGCGGCGGGCACCAGCAGCAGGTAGGGCAGGGCGCGGCCGCGGCCGCGCGGCCGGCGCCGCGGCGGGACCGCCGCCCCCTGGGGGGCAGCGGCGCGCTTCCTCGGTGCCTTGATCAAGGTAGTCATCGTCACTGGGAGGCGTTCAGGGCCTGGTCGAGGTGGGTGTCGAAGTCCTTGGCCGCCTGGGCGGTGGTCTTGCGCCCGGTGGCGATGTCGGCGAAGAAGGTGTTGATCGACTTGTCGCTCTCGATGGTGGCCCAGCCCGGGGTGGCCGGGGTGCCGACGCTGGTCTTGGCGGCCTCGAAGAAGGCGGCGGAGGTGTCCGGCAGCGAGCCCTTGGTGGAGTCGATGAGCTGGGTGGACACCGGGGTCCAGGCGTCGATGCCGACGATGGCGCTGGTCTGCACGGCCGGGCTGGAGGCGGCCTTGAGGTAGGCCAGCGCCAGCGCCTGGTTGGGGCTCTTGGTCGCCACCGCCAGGTCGGAGCCGCCCAGGAAGACCGGCTGGGTCTTGCCGGCGGTGGCGCTCGGGAACGGGAAGGTGCCCAACTGCCCCTTCAGCGCGGGGTTGTCCTTGAGCACGGTGTTGATGCTGGTGTCCAGGATGGTGGCGGTCTTGCCGCCGGCGAACAGTGCCCGCTGGTCCGGCGCGGTGGTGTCGACGTTGCGTGAGGCCGCGCTGGAGTAGGTGTTCTGGAAGGCCTTCCAGGCCTGCAGGCCCTGCTGGGCGGCGGGTGACTCCAGCGCCCCGGTCCACTTTCCGCCGCTCTGGGTGGCCAGTTGGCCGCCGGCGTCCCAGACGAACTGCAGCGCGCCGTACCAGTACTCGCCGGGGAAGTAGAAGGGGGAGAAGTCCGCGGCGTGGTTGGCCGCCTTGATCTTGGCCAGGTCCGCGGTGAACTCGGCCATGGTGGTCGGCGGCGCGGTCACCCCGGCCTTGGACCAGATGGTCTTGTTGTAGACCACGGCGCGGTTGCCGGCGAACAGCGGCACCGCGTAGAGCTTGCCGTCCACGGTGGCCGGGTCGGCCAGGCCCGACAGCCAGGTCTGACCCGCCGACAGGTCGGCCTTGTCCGAGGTGATGTCGCTCAGCGCGCCGTTGGCCGCGAACAGCGGGACGTCGGTGTTGCCTATCTCCAGCACATCCGGTGGGTTGTCCTGCGCCAGCGCGGTGCTGATCTTGGTGTTGATGTTGTCCCACTCCTGGATCTGCACCTTCACCTTGGCGCCGGTGGCCTTCTCGAAGGCCGCGTTGATGGCGTCGGTGGCCTTGGTGCTCAGGTCGCCGTCCATGTACCAGACCGTGATCGTCTTCCCGGCGGCGGAGGCGGCTCCGGAGGAGCCGGCCGACCCGGTGGCCCCGGTGCCGGTACTACCGCCGCTGCTGCCGCAGGCGGTCACGGACAGGGCCAGCACAGCACCGCAGGCAAGCGCGGACAGGGCTCTCTTGTGCACGGAATCCTCCTCGGAAAACGTCGCCGCACCGGGACCCGCACCGTGGCGGGCCCGGCTCGTCGGCTGATGAGCGCAGACGCTCCCAGGTGACCATTGGTCATGTCAATACCCCGCGGAGAAATGTCCGCTCCGACCTGCGGATACCAGTATTTCCAATGCATTAGCACCCATCAGGCCCTTGACAGCCGCAGAACAAGGCCCCACCTTGTACGTCAACCGGCAAGCAGTTAATGACCAGTGGTCAGCCCGACGGGGCTGTGCCGGCTGCACCGGGCCGTACGGGATCCGCGCTTCCTGGCGCGCGGACTCCGTACGGCGTGCCGCGTTCGCACCTCCCATCTCCCGAGGAGCACCGATGGAGCACGTCCACCCCCACCGCACACCGCTCGACCTCCGCCGCCGGACCCGCAGGGCGCTGCTGGCCGGCGCCGCCGCACTGGTCTGCGCGGCCACCGCGCTGTACCCGACCGTGCACCCCGCACACGCCGACTCCCCCGCACTGTCGGTGCTGTACAAGACCACCACCGGGGCCAGCGCCGACGAGGCCGAGCCCTGGTTCCAGGTCGTCAACAACTCGACCACCGCCGTCCCGCTGAGCCAGGTGACACTGCGTTACTACTTCACCGCCGACGGCGCCTCCTCGTACACCTTCGCCTGCGCCTGGGCCGTGGTGAGCTGCTCCAACGTCACCGGCACGGTCGCCGCACTGGCCACACCGAGCGCCACCGCCGACCACTACCTGCAGATCAGCTTCGGCGCCGGGGCCGGATCGCTGGCCCCCGGCGCCAGCACCGGCGACCTGCAGCTGCGGCTCTACCGCAGCGACTGGCAGAACGTGAACCAGGCGAACGACTACTCCTTCAACGGAGCCGACACCTCCTACACCGCGTCCAGCACGGTGACCGCCTACCGCAGCGGCGCCCTGGTCTGGGGCACCGAACCGGCCGGCGGCGGCGGTCCGACCTCCAGCCCCACCCCCACACCGACCCCGACGCCCACCGGCGGTGGCGGATCCACCACCCCGCCCTCCGGCGCCACCCTGTTCGACGACTTCCACTACACCGGCCCCAGTGACCCCGCCCTGGCCGCGCACGACTGGACGGTGCGCACCGGCTCCGGCGGCCCCGGCGTTGCCAACACCTGGTCCGCCAACGCCATCAGCTTCCCCAGCGACTCCACCGCCCAGGGCGGCCGGGTGATGCAGCTGCAGGCCACCACCGACGGCACCACCGCCGGCACCACCCAGGCCGAGATCGACACCACCCAGCGCAAGTTCTTCGAGGGCACCTACGCCGCCCGGGTCTACTTCAACGACGCCCCCACCAGCGGCGCCAACGGCGACCACGTCAACGAGACCTTCTACACCATCACCCCGGACGACTCGCTCTACAGCGAGGACGACTTCGAGTACCTGCCCAACGGCGGCTGGGGCGGCCCGGCGAACTCGATGTACACCACCTCCTGGTACAGCTCCGACGCCTTCGACCGGGTCACCAACGACACCATCGGCAGCCTCCAGGGCTGGCACACCCTGGTCGCGACCGTCGCCGGCGGCACGGTCACCTACTACATCGACGGCACCCAGGTCTTCTCCAGCACCGGCAAGTACTACCCGCGCGAGAAGATGACCATCGACTTCAACGAGTGGTTCATCGACCTGCCCTTCACCGGCGCCCGCACCTGGGACGAGAAGGTCAACTGGGTCTACTACAACGCCTCCGGCGCCCAGTCCCCGGCCACTGTCCAGAGCGCCGTCAACGCCTACGAGGCGGCCGGCACGCACTTCACGGACACCGTGCCGAACTGACCCGGCCCCGGAACCACCCGGGGAGCGGGCCGGCCGAGGCGGTCTTGACACTGCGCGTGGTGTCACGTCACCTTGGTACTCAGCCTCCCCAGGTGATCTGACCAGTGGTCATCAGGACTGCCTTCACGGCCGAGGCGACCACCCCGTGCAGCCCCGCGCTTCCTGGCGCGCGTGGGCTGCGCGGCGGTCCGCCCGACACCCCCGCAGTTCCTCCTGGTCGAAGGGCACCAGCGCGCGTCTGGGATCGTTCTCCCAGCAGTGATCCGCCGAACGCGGACCCACTGAGCTCCTGACGCCCCTTCGAAAGGCACCCCCCGTATGGGATTTCGACTGCTCCGCCCGCGGCGAGCACTGTTCGCGGGCGCGGTCGCCGCAGCCCTGCTGGTGGGAGCCGGCACCTGGACCGCCGTCGCCGACCACGGCCCCACGCCGGTGCAACGCACCGACCAGGTACTGGCACTGCCCGAGTCGCCGGGCAGCAGCACCACGGTGAGGATCGACACCTCCTACTTCACCTCCGGCTCCCCCGGCGTCCGCCGCCCGGCCGTCCTACTGGCCCACGGCTTCGGCGGCAACAAGGACGACCTGACCGGCGAGGCGCAGACCATGGCCCGCCAGGGCTACGCCGTGATGACCTGGTCGGCACGGGGATTCGGCGCCTCCGGCGGCGACATCGGCCTGAACGACCCGCAGCGCGAGGTCGCCGACGTCAGCGGCCTGATCGACTGGCTGGCCAAGCAGCCCGACGTGCAACTGGACGCCCCCGGCGACCCCCGGGTCGGCATCGCCGGGGCCTCCTACGGCGGCGCGGTGGCCCTGCTGGCCGCCGGATACGACAAGCGGGTCGACGCCATCGCCCCGGAGATCACCTACTGGAACCTGTCCGACGCGCTGTTCCCCGACGGCGTGTTCAAGAAGCTGTGGGCCGGGATCTTCTTCACCACCGGCTCCACCGACCAGTCCGCGACCACCACGACCCGCCAGGCCGGCCCCCGGATCACCGCCACCGACGACTCCACCTGCGGCCGCTTCGCCGCGGACCTGTGCGCGATGTACCAGCGGGTGGCCGTCTCCGGGAAACCGGACGCGGCCGCCGAGCAACTGCTGGAGCAGCGCAGCCCCTCGGCGGTGGCCAAGCAGATCAAGGTCCCGACGCTGCTGGTCCAGGGCCAGACCGACTCGCTGTTCCCGCTGGACCAGGCCGACCAGGCCGCAGCCGCGATCAAGGCCAACGGAGCCCCGGTGTCGGTGGACTGGATCGCCGGCGGCCACGACGGCGGCGACCTGGAGTCGGCCCGGATCGAACAGCGCACCTCGGCCTGGTTCGACCGCTACCTCAAGCGCGACACCGCCGTCGGCACCGGCCCGGCCTTCCGGGTCAGCCGCAGCGGCGGCGTCGACAGCACCAGCGGCACCGTCACCCTCCAGGGCGCCAGCGCCGACTCCTACCCCGGCCTGGAGAACTCCCCGGTCGCGGTCTCCCTCTCCGGCCCGCCGCAGACCTTCGAGAACCCACCGGGCGGCGCACCGCCGGCCATCTCCGCGCTGCCCGGGATCGGTTCGCTCAGCCAGCTCTCCGGCCTGGGCGTCGGCCTCTCACTGGACTTCCCCGGCCAGTCCGCCGAGTTCATCTCACAACCGCTGACCACCTCACTGCGGATCACCGGCTCCCCCACCGTACGCATCCACGTCCGCGCCGACAGCGACGACGCGGTGCTGTTCGCCAAGCTCTACGACGTCGCCCCCGGCACCGGCGGCAGCAAGGTGCTGCCCTCGCAACTGGTCACCCCGCTGCGGGTGACCGGCGCCAGGGCCGGCGCCGACGTGCTGGTGCACCTGCCCACCGTGGACCACCAGGTCCCGGCCGGGCACCGGCTGGAGCTGGTGCTGTCCTCCACCGACCTGGCCTACGCCTCCCCCGCCGCGCCCGCCTCCTACACCGTGTCGCTGCTGGGCAACGACCTGAGCGTGCCCACCGACCCGGCGCTCAGCACCGCTGCCTCCCCGCTGCCCTGGTGGGTCTGGGGCCTGCCGCTGCTGGCCCTGGTGGTCGCGGCGGCGCTGCTGCTCACCGGGCGCAACCGTCGCACCGGACGCCTACGCCGCCGGGCCGGGCAGCCGGCCGCCGACCCGGAACTGGTGCTGGTACCGCTGCGGATCCAGGGTCTGACGAAGCGTTACGCCGGATCGGCCGACCGCTACGCCGTGCGCGACCTGTCCTTCCAGGTGGAGCCGGGCCAGGTACTGGGACTGCTCGGCCCCAACGGCGCCGGCAAGACCACCACCCTGCGCATGCTGATGGGCCTGATCAGCCCGGACAGCGGCGAGATCCGGGTCTTCGGGCAGCCGATCCGCCCGGGCGCGCCGGTGCTCTCCCGGGTCGGCGCGTTCGTCGAGGGCCCCGGCTTCCTGCCGCACCTGTCCGGACTGGCCAACCTGGAGCTGTACTGGCAGGCCACCGGACGCCCCGCCGAGGACGCCCACCTGGACGAGGCACTGGCCATCGCCGGGCTCGGCGACGCCGTGGAACGCGCGGTGCGAACCTACTCGCAGGGCATGCGGCAGCGGCTGGCCATCGCCCAGGCCATGCTGGGCCTGCCCGACCTGCTGATCCTGGACGAGCCGCTGAACGGACTGGACCCGCCGCAGATCCGCGAGATGCGCGATGTGATCGTCGGTTACGCCGCGGCCGGACGCACCGTCATCGTCTCCAGCCATCTGCTGGCCGAGGTCGAGCAGACCTGCACCCACCTGGTGGTGATGGACCACGGGCAGCTGGCCCAGGCCGGACCGGTCGCCGAGATCGTCGGCTCCGGGGACACCCTGCTGGTCGGCACGGAGCAGCCGCTCGACCCCGACCTGGTCGGCAAGGTGGCGGCACTGCCGGGGGTGGCCTCGGCCGAGCCGGTCGCCGAAGGCCTGCTGGTACGGCTGGACGGGGCCACCGCCGCCGAGCTGACCGTCGACCTGGTCCGACTGGAGATCCCGGTGCAGAGCCTCGGCCCGCACCGCCGCCTGGAGGACGCGTTCCTCACCCTGATCGGAGGAGCAGCCCGATGAGCACGCTCACTGACGCCCCGTCGGGCCCGCCCTCGGGCGCCCCGGCCACAGCTCACGGGCTTTTCAAGAATCGCAGCACCGCGCGCCGCACCCTGCCGCTGCGCGTGGAGGCGGTCCGCCAACTGCGCCGGCGCCGCACCCTGGCGATGGGCGCGCTGGTGGTGCTGCTGCCGCTGATCATCCTGATCGCCTTCCAGGTCGGCGGCAGCCCCGGCGGTGAACGCAACCAGAACGGGCTGCTCACCGTCGCCACCGCCTCGGGCGCCAACTTCACCGCGACCTGCCTGTTCCTGTCCTCGGGCTTCTTCCTGGTGGTCCCGGTCGCGCTGTTCTTCGGCGACACGGTGGCCTCGGAGGCCGGCTGGTCCTCACTGCGCTACCTGCTGGCCGCGCCGGTGCCGCGGACCCGGCTGCTGGTCAGCAAGCTGACGGTGGCTCTGGCCTTCAGCACCGTCGCCACCCTGCTGGTCCCGCTGGTCGCCCTGGCCGCCGGCACCGCCGCCTACCACTGGAAGCCGCTGCAGCTGCCGGCCGGCGGATCGCTGCCCACGAGTACCGCCGTGGTGCGGCTGCTGGTCGCGATCGGATTCATCCTGCTGAGCCAACTGGTCACCGCGGCGCTGGCCTTCTGGCTCTCCACGGTCACCGACGCGCCGCTGGGCGCGGTCGGCGGCGCCCTGGGCCTGACCATCCTGGGCAACATCCTGGGCGCGATCAGCGCCCTGGGCAGCGTCCGCGACTTCCTGCCCACCTACTGGGCCTACTCCTGGGCCGACCTGCTGCAGACCGATCCGCAGTGGAGCGGCATGGCCAAGGGCGTCTCGGTGTCGGTGAGCTACGCCCTGGTGCTGTTCGCCCTGGCCTTCCGCCACTTCCGCGCCAAGGACGTCGTGTCCTGAGCCCGACGCCCTGAGAGCCGGCGACCGGCTCAGCCCGGGCGGTCGCTCCGGGCCGCCTCCCCGGTCGGGGCGCCGCCGACCAGTTCGTTGAACCGGCGCCCCAACCGGGACCAGCGCCGCGCGTGCCGGTAGGCACGCAGCCGGGCCCTGGCCCGCGCACGGGGGCGCCGCCGGTAGAAGCGGCGCTCCCAGTACGACCCGGGCTGTGCCAGCCGTACCGCCCCGAACAGGGCCACGAAGGGCACCAGCACGCCGATCAGCGCCATCCGCAGCTTGCCCTTGAGCAGCGCGAGGACCACCAGCAGGAAGTTGACCACCAGCGTGGTCACCACCGAACCGCGGTCGCCGGCCTGCTGGCCGGACAGGTCGTCCACGCCCAGCGGCGAGAAGCCCAGCGCCACCAGCCCGCCCAGCGCCGCCGCCAGCACCACCACCTCCACGCTGCGCCGGCCCTCCTCGCTCCAGTAGACGTCGTCCAGGTGCACGATCAGCGCGAACTCGTCGAGCACCAGGCCGGCGCCGACGCCGAAGACCACCGCGCACACGCTCGCCGAGGCGCTGTGCAGATCCGTGGCGACCGCGCCGAACCCGCCGACGACGGTCAGCACCAGCCCGGGCACCGCGTGGTGGATGTGCACCCCGCCCGGGGTGATGTCCCGGAACGGGCCCCGGCCGGCCCGGATCAGTCGGGTGATCAGCCGGGTGACCAGGAAGGTGATGATGAACGAGGCCAGTGCCAGCAGCAGCGGCAGCTTGCCGGGCTCCGTGATGTTGCGGTACCACCAATCGCCCATGCGTCCATCATGCAGATCATGATCGAGGACTGCCCGCGGGCGGCCCGCGGGCAGCCCCGGCCGCGCCGGGCCAGAATGACCCCATGCAGCTTCAGCAGGTAGCCGCGGTCTCGCACGCCACCGCTGCGGAGCCGGCCCGCAACGCCAAGGTCGCCCTGCTCGCCGACCTGCTCCGCGGGCTGGACCGGGCCGACCTGCACGCGGCGGTGGTGCTGCTGTCCGGCGAGTCGCGCCGGATGCGGGTCGGCGTCGGACCGGCGGCGCTGCGCGACCTGCCCGCCGCCGCGGAGCGCCCGCAGTTGGGCGTCGCCGAGACCGAGCGGATCCTGCAGCAGATCGCCGAGGTCCACGGGCCCGGCTCCCAGGCCGCCCGGCAGCAGCTACTGACCGGCCTGTTCTCCCGTGCCACGGCCGAGGAGCAGGGCTTCCTGCGCGGGCTGCTCGGCGGGGACCTGCGGCAGGGCGCGCTGGACGCGGTGATGGGCGACGCCGTCGCCAAGGCCGCCGGGGTGCCGGTGGCGGACGTGCGCAGGGCGCTGATGTTCCGGGGGTCGGCGGCGGCGGTCGCCGACGCGGCGATGACCGGCGGATCGGCCGCCCTTCGGGCCTTCGGCCTGGAACTGGGCCGCCCGGTCCGCCCGATGCTGGCGGCCTCGGCGCCGGACGTCGGCTCCGCCCTGGAGCGGGTCAGGCCGGCCGCGCTGGAGTGGAAGCTGGACGGCATCCGGGTGCAGGTGCACCGCGACGGCGACCAGGTCGGCGTCTACACCCGCAGCCTGGACGACATCACCGGCCGGGTGCCCGAGGTCGTCGAGGCGGTGCGGGCCCTTCCGCTGCGCTCGGCCGTCCTGGACGGCGAGGCGGTGGCGCTGGGCCCGGACGGCCGTCCCCGGCCGTTCCAGGTCACCGCCGCGCGCACCGCTTCCCGCAAGGACGCGGCGGCGCTGCGCGAGGAGGTCCCGCTCAGCGTCTTCTTCTTCGACCTGCTGCACCTGGACGGCGCCGACCTGCTGGACCAGCCCGCCCAGCGCCGCGTCGAGGCGCTGGCGGCGACCGTGCCGGCGGAGCTGCGCGTACCCCGGCTGCTCACCGGGGACGACGAGGCCGCGCATGCCTTCTTCCGGGACGCGCTGGCCCACGGCCACGAGGGAGTCGTCGTCAAGGACCCCGACGCGCCCTACGCGGCCGGGCGGCGCGGGGCCGGCTGGATCAAGGTCAAGCCCCGGCACACCCTGGACCTGGTGGTGCTGGCCGCCGAGTGGGGCAGCGGCCGCCGCAGCGGCTGGCTGAGCAACCTGCACCTGGGCGCGCGGGCCGACGGCGCCGAGGGACTGCCGCCGGGTACCGGCGAATGGGTGATGCTCGGCAAGACCTTCAAGGGCCTCACCGACGAGATCCTCGCCTTCCAGACCCGTGAGCTGCTGCTCCGCGAGGTCCGCCGGGACGACTGGGTGGTCCACGTCCGGCCCGAGCTGGTGGTCGAGATCGCCTTCGACGGGGTGCAGCGCAGCCCCCGCTACCCGGCCGGGCTGACCCTGCGCTTCGCCCGGGTGCTGCGCTACCGCGAGGACAAGGGCCCGGCCGACGCCGACACCGTCGCCGCCGTCCGGGAGCTCGCGGCCGAAGGGCTGTGACCGGCCTCAGTCCTCGCAGCTCGGCGCGGGGGTGCCCAGCTGCTCCAGGATCCGGTCGGAGACCGCGCCCAGTGCGGCGACCTGCTCGCTGGTGAGCGCGTCGAACACCAGCCGGCGGACCGTCTCCACATGGCGCGGGGCCGCCGCCTCGATCGCGGCCTGCCCCTGCGGGGTGATCGCGATGAAGGCGCCGCGTCCGTCGGCCTCGCACTCCTCGCGGGCTATCAGTCCGCGCTTGGCCATCCGGGCCAGGTGGTGCGACATCCGGCTCTTCTCCCAGTCCAGTTCCCTGGCCAGTTCGAGGATCCGGCGCCGTCCGCCCTCCAGATCTGTCAGATGCACCAGTACGTCGTAGTCTGCGATGGAGAGGTCGGACTCGGCCTGCAGCTCGCGGCCCAGGCGGGTGGTGAGCTGGGCCTGCATCCGCAGGAAACTGCGCCAGGCGTGCTGCTCGGTGTCGTTCAGCCAGCGCGGCTCAGCAGCGGTGTCGATGTCGTTCATGAAACCACCTTACCTCTCTTGGTTGACACATCATCCATCCTGCGCCACTATCAAGGTGACACATCAACCACTGACGAACAACGATCGAGGAGCGCAACATGGCCGCCATCACCCCCGAGCTGTCCGGCACCTACACCATCGACCCGGCGCACACCCGCATCGGCTTCGTCGCCCGGCATGCGATGGTCACCAAGGTCCGCGGTTCCTTCAACGAGTTCACCGGCACCGTCGTGATCGACGCCGAGAAGCCCGAGCAGTCCACCGCCGAGCTCGCCATCAAGGTCGACAGCATCGACACCCGCAACGCCGACCGCGACGGCCACCTGCGCACCAATGACTTCCTCGACCTGGACAACTACCCGGAGATCACCTTCCGCTCCACCAGTGCCCAGCTGGTCGACGAGAACAACGCCAAGCTGAGCGGCGACCTCACCATCAAGGGCGTCAGCCACCCGATCACCATCGACTTCGAGTTCGAGGGCGCGGCGACCGACCCGTTCGGCAACAAGCGCCTGGGCTTCGAGGGCTCGCACACCATCAGCCGCAAGGACTACGGCATCACCTGGAACGCCCCGCTGGAGACCGGCGGCGTCCTGGTCAGCGACAAGGTCGTGCTGGAGTTCGAGGTCTCGCTGATCAAGAACGCCTGATCGACAGGATCCAGCACGCAGCGCCCGCCGGGAGTCCCGGCGGGCGCTGCGTGTTCTGGGCTCAGCTGCGGATCAGACCTGGTCGGCCTTCTCCAGCGCGGTGCAGCAGGTGTTGACCAGCAGGCGGGTCACCACGTACGGGTCCACGTTCGCGTTGGGGCGACGGTCCTCGATGTAGCCCTTCTGCTCGACCTCGACCTGCCACGGGATGCGCACCGAGGCGCCGCGGTCCGAGACACCGTAGCTGTAGACGTTCCACGGGGCGGTCTCGTGCTTGCCGGTGAGACGGTCCTCGATGCCGTGGCCGTACTGCTTGACGTGCTCCAGCACCTTCTCCTGGTCGGCGCCCAGCGACTCGCACGCGGTGATGATCGCGGCGTAGCCCTCGCGCATCGCCTTGGTGGAGAAGTTGGTGTGCGCCCCGGCGCCGTTCCAGTCGCCCTTCACCGGCTTGGCGTCGATGGTCACCGCGACGTCGAACTCCTCGGCGGTGCGGTAGAGCAGCCAGCGGGCCACCCACAGGTGGTCCGAGACGGTCAGCGCGTCGACCGGGCCGATCTGGAACTCCCACTGGCCGGGCATGACCTCGGCGTTGATGCCGCAGATGGCCAGGCCGGCCTCGATGCAACGGTCCAGGTGCAGCTCGACGATCTCGCGACCGAAGACCTCGTCGGCGCCGACGCCGCAGTAGTAGCCGCCCTGGGCGGCCGGGTAGCCGTTGACCGGGAAGCCGAAGGGACGGCCGTCCTTGAAGAAGTTGTACTCCTGCTCGATGCCGAAGATGGCCTCCTGCGCCGCGAACTGCTCGGCGATGGGGCGCAGCAGCGCGCGGGTGTTGGACTCGTGGTCGCTGCCGTCGATGTTGAAGACCTCGCACAGCACCAGCACGTTGTCGCCACCGCGGATCGGGTCCGGGCAGGAGAACACCGGCTTGAGCACACGGTCGGACGCGTGGCCCTCGGCCTGGTTGGTGCTGGAGCCGTCGAAGCCCCAGGTGGGCAGCTCTGCACCGTCGGCCAGGACACGCGTCTTCGAACGAAGCTTGGCGGTCGGCTCGGTGCCGTCGATCCAGATGTACTCAGCCTTGAAGCTCACGGGCGGCATTCCTCGCGGTGGGGTGGGAACGATGCGGTGACGCGTTGCGGTGCTCCGCGACGCTGAGGAGGTCCGCTGTTTTTCTGCGCCCGAGACTCACAGGCCGCAATTTCCCTCCTGTTGCCCATGTGTGAACAGCAGGTTAACCGGGCTGGTTAGTGCCACAACTCACATGAACAGAACGTCCGAACCCGGCAGAAACGGGCGGATCGTGCACGTCGTAGCAGCTCAGGCGCGGGTGAAGGCGAGCGTGACGTTGTGCCCGCCGAAGCCGAAGGAGTTGGCCAGCGCCGCCTCCCAGACGCCCCGGCGGCGGTTGCCGCGGACCAGGTCGAGCTTGACCTCCGGATCGGGCCGGTCCAGGTTGCGGATCGCCGGGGTGGCGCCCTCGCGCAGCGACAGCACCGCCACCGCGGCGCCCAGCGCGCCGGAGGCACCGAGCAGATGACCCGTCATCGACTTGGTCGCGGTGACCACCGGGTGGGTGCCGACGGCGTCGGCCACCGCCTCGGCCTCGACCAGGTCCCCGGCCGGGGTCGAGGTGGCATGGGCGTGCACCATCCCGATGTCCAGCGGCCCCAGGCCGCCGTCGGCCAGGGCCTGCCCGATGGCCCGGACCTGGCCGTACCGGTCCGAGGCGGTGATGTGCACCGCGCTGGAGGTGACGCCCGCCCCGGCCAGCAGGGCGTGCACCCGGGCGGACCTGGCCCGGGCCAGGTCCGCGCGCTCCAGGACCAGGACCGCCGCGCCCTCCCCCATTACGAAGCCGTCCCGGTCCAGGTCGAACGGGCGCGAGGCCGCGCCGGGGTCCTCGTTGCGCGTCGACAGCGCCGTCATCTGCGCGAACCCGGCCAGCGGCAGCGGGGCCAGGCAGGCCTCGGTGCCGCCGGCCACCACCACGTCGGCCCGGCCCAGCCGGATCAGGTCCAGGCCCATGGCGATCGCCTCCGCCCCCGAGGAGCAGGCACTGACCGGGGTACGGGCCCCGCCAAGCGCGCCGAGGTCGATGCTGACCCAGGCGGCCGGACCATTGGGCATCAGCATCGGCACGGTGTAAGGGGACACCTTGCGCGGCCCGTACTGCTCCAGCAGGTCGTCCTGGTCGAGCAGAGAGCGGGCGCCGCCGGTGCCGGTGCCGATCACCACGGCCAGGCGCTCCGGATCCACCTCGGGCCGCCCGGCGTGCGCCCACGCCTCGCGGGCACTGACCAGGGCGAGCTGCTCGCACCGGTCCAGCCGCCTGGCCTCGACCCTGGACAGCGACTCGGTCGGCTCCACGGCGAGCGGCGCGGCGATCCGCACCGGCAGCGCCGCGGCCCAGTCCTCGGCGATCACGGACGTCCCGGAGCGTCCGGCGAGCATCGCCTCCCAGGTGCCGGCCATGTCCCCGCCCAGCGGGGTGCTGGCACCCAGTCCGGTCACCGCGACCTCGATCGTCCCCATCGCCATCGCCGCACTCCCGTCAGTAGGAAACAAACGAAGGCCGCACTGTGCCGACGAGCCGTCAGCACTGCGGCCTCTGCTGCATACCTCCACACTGTCACGATGATCGAGCCGCGCAGGGGCGCCACAGCGCACCGAGTTGACCTTGTCGACCTTGTGGGGTCCCCACAACCGTCAGCGGGAGGGCCGGACCCCGCCCCAGGGCACGTCGACGCGCTCGGTCCCGATCGGCTCCAACTCGGCGGCGCCCGCGCTCGCCGCTGCCAGCCAGGCCTCGAAAGCCGCCACCTCCCCGGCCGGAACGCCGATCTCGAAGCGGACCCCCGACCCGGTGTAGACGGCCTCCCGGACCAGGTGCCCGGCGGCGCGCAGGTCGTTCTCCAACCGTCCGGCCCGCTGGTGGTCCACGCCCACGGCCAGCAGGGCCACCAGCCGCCGCTCCACCACCACGGCCTGGTCCAGCGCCGCCGACACCGCGCCGCCGTAGGCGCGCACCAGGCCGCCCGCGCCCAGCAGCACCCCGCCGAAGTACCGGGTCACCACCGCCACCGTGTCGGTCAGCCCGCGCCGGCGCAGCACCTCCAGCATCGGCGCCCCCGCCGTGCCGGCCGGCTCGCCGTCGTCGTTGGAGCGCTCGCGGCGCGGCTGGTCCCCGATCACGAAGGCGGTGCAGTTGTGCCGCGCGTCCCAGTACTGCCGCCGCACCGAGGCGACGAACGCCTGCGCCTCGGCCTCGTCCTGCACCCGCAGCAGGGAGCACAGGAAGCGCGACTTCTTGACCTCGGTCTCGTGCACGACCGGGCCGTCCGGCGTCGAGACGGTCAGGTAGGGGATCTGCTGCGCCGTCATCGGGCCAGCGTAACCGCCCTGAGCGGACCCGCCGCTTCGGCCGGCGTGCGGCCCGGTCGAGCACCGAGGCGGTGGCGGCCAGATCAGCGGTCTCCCTGCCTCTCGAACACGGCTCGCACTAGGCTCCCCTGGTACGCCGTCAGGCGGATGCCCCTCGTCTCTCGGAAAGGCCCCCACGCGCGGATGTTCGGAATCATCAGGCCCTGCCGGCACCGGCTCACCGAGGCGCTGCACCAGTCCTGGACCGCCCACCTGTGCGGGCTGTGCCTGGCCCTGCGCGACGACCACGGCCAGCTGGCCCGGACCGCCACCAACTACGACGGGCTGATCGTCTCGGTGCTGGTCGAGGCGCAGAGCGACGATCCGGCCGGCGGGCGCCGCAAGGCGGGCCCCTGTCCGCTGCGCGGGATGCGCACCGCCTCGGTGGCCCGCGGCGAGGGGGCCAGGCTGGCCGCCGCTGTGTCGCTGGCGCTGGCCTCGGCCAAGGTCCGCGACCATGTCGAGGACGGCGACGGCGCCTACGCCCGGCGCCCGGTGGCGCTCGCGGCCGGCGGGGTGGCCGAGCGCTGGGGACGGCAGAGCCGCAGCGGCGGCAGCAGCCTCGGCTTCGACACCGGCCTGCTCTTCGACACCCTGGCCCGGCAGGGGACGCTGGAACGCGCCGCCCTGCCCGGCAGCTCGGTGCTGCTGGTGACGGCGCCGACCGAGCACGCGACCTCGCTGGCGCTGGAGCACACCGCCGTGCTCGCGGGCCGCCCCGGCAACCGCGCCCCGCTGGCCGAGATCGGCCGGCTCTTCGGCCGGCTGGCCCATCTGCTGGACGCCGTCGAGGACCTGGCCGAGGACCGGGCCACCGGCGCCTGGAACCCGCTGCTCGCCACCGGCACCAGCACCGACGAGGCCCGGCGGCTGTGCGACGACGCCGTGCACGGCATCCGGTTGGCGCTGCGCGACGTGGAGTTCAGCGACGGCACGCTGGCCCACCGGCTGCTGGCCCATGAGACCGCCGCCGCGGTGCGCCGCACCTTCGCCCACGCGGGCGCCGGCGCCCAGGGCTCCTTCGGTCCGGCCGCCCCGTACGGCCCGGCCGGTCCGCGCGGCCCCTTCGACGTCCCGCCGCCGCCCCCGCCGCGCCGCCGCAACCCGGTGGCCGGCTGCGCGATGTGGGCCCTGCTCTGCTGCACCTGCCAGGCCTGCTGCCGCGAGGACTACGAGGACCCCTGCAACGGCCGCCGCCGCCAGGGCCCCTGCAGCGACCTGGACTGCTGCGACGGGGACTGCTGCGAGGCGCTGGAGTGCTGCGAATGCTGTGAGTGCTGCGACTGCGGAGGCTGCTGACGGTTCGTCAATGGTGATACCTCAGGAGTGCTGAGCCACCGGCACCTCGGGCTGCCGCTCTTCGGGCCGGACCGGGCCCCGCAGTCCCGGTGCCAGGCACAGGGTGACGGCCACGGACGCCGCCGCCATCAGCGACATCGCCGCCGCCGGCGAGGTCCTGGTGGCGACCGCCCCGGCCAGGGCCGCGCCCACGCCCTGCATGGCGAGCATCCCCGAGGAGTGCAGCCCCAGGGCGTGTCCGCTCAGCTCCTCCGGCACCAGCGCCATCAGCCGCTCCTGCAGCAGCAGGCTGGCCGCGTAGCCCACCGAGGCCAGCAGCACCGCCACCAACGCAACCGGCAACGAGGGCCGCAGGGCGAACACCAGGTAGGGGACGGCCAGCAGCAGCCGCAGCGGCGCCCCGAGCCGCTCGCGCCACCACACCGGGACGAAGCGGCCGGTGAGCGTGTCCCCCGCCAGCATGCCCAGCGCCGCGAAGGCGAACAGCAGTCCAGAGCGACCCGGCGCGTACGGCACGAAGAGCGACTCGGCGCCGACGATCAACCCGTTCGGCACCCACAGCGCCAGGTAGACGTAGCGGCGCGGCTTCGCGGACCAGAGCCGGGCGTTGTTCCGCCAGGTCTCGGTGACCGAGGGCCGCCCGCCGGAGCGTGCGGGCCGGGCGCCGAGGCCGAGCCGCGCCACCAGCGCCGCGCAGGTGTAGAGGGCGGCGCCGACCAGCAGCGTGCCGCGTGGCGACATCCCGGCGATCAGCAGCCCGCCGACGGCGTATCCGCAGATCTGCAGGGTGCCGGTGGCCATGTTCAGCAGCGAGCGGCCGAGCAGGTAGCCGTCCCGGTCGACGATCTCGTTGAGCAGTCCGTAGCGGACCCCGCCGCCGAGCGAGGAAATCAGCCCCTGTCCGGCGAGCAGGGCGAAGACGGCCCACACCGGCAGGCCGGGGACCGCTTGCGCGGCGGTGGCCAGGGCCGACAGCAGCGTCAGGCCGCTCATCGCCGCTCGGGGCGGCAGCCGGTCGGCGGCCGACAGCAGGGTTGCCGCTCCGACCAGTTGGGCCAGCGAGGGTCCGAACATGGCCAACGAGGAGAGCAGCGGCGAGCCGGTGGCGCCGAAGACCAGCGTGCCCCGGGCCAGCCCGCTGACCGTGGAGGCGCCGATCCCGGCCGCCGAGGCCAGGAAGAAGGGGGTGAACTCGGGGGTGCGGAAGAGCTCCTGGTAGGTGCGCATGCCGCAGTCTCCGGTGGTGCTGTTCGGGGGCGTTAGAGTTTCGCGCGGAGGCGAAACCATGGGCTGGTGGCAGGTCGACGCGGACACCCTCGCGGGCAGCAGGTTCGTGCTGTCCCCGCTGGCCGAGGCCACCGCGAGCCTGAAGGCGCTGGAGCGGGGGACCGCCGCGCATCCCGGCGAGCGGGCCTGGCTGGACGCGCACCTGGCCGCCTACCGGCGGCGCCTGGCCGCCGACCCGGTCACCGCGCTGCTGATCCGGTCCGCCCTGGGCCGCAGCTGGATCGCGGACTTCCTGACCCCCACACCCGGGGCGGCACCCGATCCCGCCTTCGAGCAGGAGGTGGCGCGGGTGCGCGAGGCCTCCCCCGAGGTCGCCCGGACCAATCTGACCGTCTCGCTGGGCGGCCCGCTGCCGCCCGAACTGCACCGCGCCGATCTCCCGCACCGCGCCGCCGGCCTGCTGGAGTGGGTGTGGACGGAGACCGTGCTGCCGTACTGGCCGCAGCGGCGGCGGGTGCTGGAGGCGGACATCGTGGCGCGCACCGCCGAGCTGAGCCAGGGCGGCTGGGCCGGGGCCTTCGACGCCATGCGGCGGGGTATGCGCTGGCTGGGCAACGGCCGGCTGCAGGTCAACGTCCATGACTACCCGCCTCGGGACATCTCCGGAGCGCAGCTGCTGTTCGTACCGGTGACGCCGCGTCAGGGCTGGGTCTCCTGGTCCCCCAAGCCGGCCGACGGCGTGGAGGGGGATCCGCCGGCCCCGCTGCCGCACCACCGCTACGCCGTGGTCTACCCCTGCTCGGGCGCCCTGGCCGAGGCCGGCCGGCCGGACGCAGCGCCCCGGGCGCTGGCCGCCCTGCTCGGTCCCGGACGGGCCGCGGTGCTGGTGCTGCTGGCGACACCCAAGAGCACCACCCAGCTGGTCGCCCTGACCGGACAGGGCCTGGGTTCGGTCGGCCGGCACCTCAGGGTGCTGCACGACGCGGGGCTGGTGCGGCGCAGGCGGTCCGGCCGCTCGGTCCTCTACTACCGGTCCGGCGCCGGGGAGTCGCTGGTGTCGGCCTCGGGGGGCCGCGAGACCTGACGCCCCCGGGCGAGCTGGCTACGGCAGATAACTTAGGTTAGCCTCACCTTTGTTTCCATGCTGCCGAGCTGTGCGGAGGGGTGAGGGTGCGCGTTTCCGGACGGGCGGTACTGGGCCGGGCGGTCAGCGGCGAATGGCGCGACGTGGTGACCGGGGCGGTGCTCGGGGCCGGGCACCAGGCCGGCGAGGCGATGGTGCCAGTGCTGATCGGCGTGGTCGTCGACCGTGCGGTGGCCCGCGGCAGCCTGACGGCACTGCTCGGCTGGCTGGTGGTGCTCGCCGCGGTCTACGTCGGACTCTCCTTCAGTTTCCGCTTCGGCGCCCGGGCCGGGGAGCGCGCCGCCGAGCAGGCGGGCCACCGGCTGCGGATGGACCTGGTCCGGCGGGTGCTGCACCCGGCCGGCGGGGCCGAGAACGGCCGGCTGCCCGGGGCACTGGCCACCCTGGCCACCGAGGACGCCCGGCGCGTCGGCGCCGTCAACACCGGGCTGGTGTTCGGCATCTCGGCACTGATGGGCCTGGTGGTCGCCGCAGCCGTACTGCTGCGCACCTCCCTGCCGCTGGGCCTGGTGGTCCTGCTCGGCACGCCCGCGATGACCGCGCTGGGCCATCTGCTCAGCAAGCCGCTGGAGCAGCGCAGCGAGACCGAACAGGAGCGGGCCGCGGACGCCTCCGGCGTCGCCGCCGACCTGGTCGCCGGACTGCGGGTGCTCAAGGGCCTCGGCGCGGTCCCCGCCGCGGTCGAACGCTACCGCCGCACCAGCCGCGACTCACTGGCCGCGACACTGCGGGCCACCCGCGCCCAGGCGCTGCAGAACGGCCTGGTGCTCGCCCTGACCGGGGTCTTCATCGCGGTGATCGCCCTGGTCGGCGGCCGGCTGGCCGCCGAAGGAAGCATCAGCCTGGGCCAGTTGGTCTCGGCCGTCGGCCTGGCGATGTTCCTGCTCGGCCCGCTGGAGACGCTCACCTGGGTCAACGCCGACCTGGCCCAGGGCCGCGCCTCGGCCCGCCGGATCGCCGAAGTCCTCTCCGCCGCACCGGAGATCACCACCGCCCAGCCGCTGCCCCCGGCCACACCGGTGCGCGGCGGCCTCCGGCTGCGCGGCGTCGGCCACGGCAGCCTGCGCGGCCTGGACCTGGACATCGCCCCCGGCGAACTGCTGGGCGTCGCCGTGGCCGACCCCGCGGACGCCACCGCGCTGATCCAGTGCCTGGCCCGGCGGCAGGACCCCGGCACCGGAGCGGTCGAGCTGGACGGGATACCGCTGACCGCCCTGGACCCGGCCGAACTGCGCTCGCTGGTGCTGGTCGCCGAGCACGACGCCGACCTCTTCGCGGGCACCCTGCACGACAACGTCGCCGCCGCCGCCGACCCGTCGACCGATCTCGCCCCGATCACCGCCGCGGCCGGCGCCGACGAGGTCGCGGCCGCCCTGGCCCAGGGCTACCACACCCCGGTCAGCGAACGCGGCCGCTCGCTCTCCGGCGGCCAGCGCCAACGGATGGCGCTGGCCCGGGCCCTGGCCGCCGACCGCGAGGTCCTGGTGCTGCACGACCCGACCACCGCGGTCGACGCGGTCACCGAGGCCGCGATCGCCGACGGCCTGCGCACCCTGCGCCACGGCCGCACCACCGTACTGATCACCACCAGCCCGGCACTGCTGGCGGTCGCCGACCGGGTGGTGCTGATCGAGCACGGACGAGTCGCCGACACCGGCCCGCACCTGGAACTGATCCAGCGCCAGTCCGGCTACTGCGCGGCGGTGCTGGCATGAGCGGCACCGACCCGACCAGGGAACTGCTGCCCACCGCCGACCCGGCGCAGACCCTGGCCGCGGTCCGGCGCCTGCTGCGCCCGCGCCGAGCACTGGCCCTCGCCGGACTCGCCACCATGACCGGCGCCACCGCCGTGGGACTGCTCACCCAGCCGCTGCTGGGCCACATCGTCGACCTGGTCGCCGACCACCGCGGCCCCGGCGCCCTGACCCTCCCGGCCGTGCTGCTGGTGCTGGTCGCTGTGGTGCAGGGCGCCACCACCGCGCTCGGCCGCTCGCTGACCGCCCGGCTCGGCGAGACCGTACTGGCCGCACTGCGCGAGGACTTCGTCGAACGGGCGCTGCGGCTGCCGCAGCAGCAGTTGGAGCGGGCCGGCTCCGGCGATCTCACCGCCAGGGTCACCGGGGACGTCTCCCGGGTGGCCGAGGCCGTCCGCACCGCCCTGCCTGAGCTGGTCCGCTCGGCGCTGGCGATCGTGCTGACCCTGGGCGCGCTCGCACTGCTGGACTGGCGCTTCCTGCTGGCGGCGCTACTGGCCGTGCCGATCCAGGCGGCCACCGCCCGCTGGTACCTGCGCCGGGCCGTACCGCTCTACGCCTCCGAGCGCATCGCCACCGGCGCCCAGCAGCAGGAACTGCTGGACACCGTCGGGGCAGCGGCCACCATCCGCACCTTCCGGCTGGAGGCGGCGCACACCGAACGGGTGGAGCAGCGCTCCTGGGCCGCGGTGCAGATCACCATGCGCGGGGTGCGGCTGATCCTGGGCTTCTACAGCCGGCTGCACGTCGCCGAGTACGTCGGACTGGCCGCCGTGCTGCTCACCGGCCTGCTGCTGGTACGGGACGGCTCCGCGAGCATCGGCGTGGCCACGGCCGCGGCCCTGTACTTCCACAGCCTGTTCGACCCGGTCAACGCGGCGCTGGTGCTGCTGGACGACATGCAGTCGGCCGGGGCGGGGCTGGCCCGGCTGGTCGGCGTCACCGATCTGGCGGACCATCAGGACCCGCCGCTGCCTTCCGCGTCCGGCACCGACACCGACACCGACACGGCCGTCGAGGTGACCGCCCTCGGCCACGCCTACGCCCCCGGCCGGCCGGTGCTGCACGGCATCGACCTCACCCTGCGCCGCGGCGAGCAGGTGGCCCTGGTCGGCGAGAGCGGCGCCGGCAAGAGCACCCTGGCCGCCCTGATCGCCGGCATCCACAGCCCGACCAGCGGCACCGTCCGGCTCGCCACCGCCCTCAACGACAGCGACCCGCACAGCCTCCCGGTCGGACTGGTCACCCAGGAGGTGCATGTCTTCGCCGGCTCCCTGGCGGACGACCTCCGGCTGGCCCGCCCCGACGCGGGCGAACCCGAACTGCGCGCCGCCCTGGACAAGGTGGGCGCACTGGCCTGGGCCGAGGCGCTGCCCGAGGCGCTGCGGACCGTGGTCGGCGAGGGCGGCCACCGCCTCACCCCCACCCAGGCCCAGCAGTTGGCACTGGCCCGGCTGATCCTGGCCGACCCGCCGGTCGCCGTGCTGGACGAGGCCACCGCGGAGGCCGGCAGCGCCGGAGCCCTCCTGCTGGAGGCCGCCACCGCACAAGCGCTGCGGGGCCGCACCGCGCTGATCGTGGCGCACCGGCTCAGCCAGGCCGCGACCGCGGACCGGATCGTCGTCATGGACGGCGGCCGGATCGTCGAGAGCGGCACCCACGACCGGCTCAGCAGTGCGGGCGGCCGCTACGCCGACCTGTGGGCGGCCTGGTCGGGGACCCGCACCGGCACCACCCACTGACCCCAACAGACCTTCCCTCCACGGCATCACCACAGCGAACCAAAGGACATGACTCATGCGCTCCTTCCCGAGAGGCACCCGCACCGCCACCGCACTGGCCTCCGGCCTGGTCCTGCTCGGCGCCGCCACCGCCTGCGGCTCCAGCACCGGCGAGACCACCGCCTCGGCCGGCGACGCCAAGGCCAGTGCCACCGCGGGCTCGGCCTTCCCGGTGACCATCGCCAACAAGTTCGGCAGCACCACCGTCAAGGCCGCACCCAAGCGCATCGTCACGGTCGGACTGACCGACCAGGACGCGGTGCTGGCGCTGGGTCAGGTACCGGTGGCCACCACCGAGTGGCTCGGCGCGTACAAGGGCGCCATCGGCCCCTGGGCCACCGCCAAGCTGGGCAGCGCCGCGCTGCCGACCGTGCTGAAGGACCCCGGCACCGGGCCCAATGCCGAGCAGATCGCCGCGCTGCACCCGGACCTGATCCTGGCGGTGTACGCGGGCCTGACGGATGCTCAGTACAAGACCCTGTCCAAGATCGCCCCGGTGGTCGCCGCACCCAAGGGCTACAACGACTACGGGGTCCCCTGGCAGCAGCAGACCGAGATCATCGGCCAGGCGCTGGGCAAGGCCACCGAGGCCAAGACCCTGGTCTCGGGCGTCGACGCCGACTTCGCCGCCGCTGCCAAGGCACACCCGGAGTTCGCCGGGAAGACCGCCGTGATGGCCACGCCGTACCAGGGCTTCTTCGTCTACGGCAGCGAGGACCCGCGTTCGCGCATGCTCACCTCGCTCGGCTTCAAGCTGCCCGCGACCCTGGACAAGGTCATCGGCAACCAGTTCGGCGACAACATCAGCAACGAGCGCACCGACCTGCTGAACACCGATGCCATCGTCTGGCTGGTGGACGACCCGGCCAAGGACGAGGCCGCGCTGCACGCCAACAAGCTCTACGGCGACCTGGCGGTGGTCAAGCAGGGCCGCGAGGTGTTCGTCCCCAGCAGCAGCGACTTCGGCAACGCGACCTCCTTCGTCTCGGTGCTGAGCCTGCCCTACACCCTGGAGCGGCTGGTGCCGATGCTGTCCGAGGCCGTGGACGGCAACCCGGCGACCAAGGTGGTCACCCCGACCTCCTGATCCCGCCCACCGCAGTACGCCGAAGGGGCCGGCCCGCGAATCGTCTTCGCGGGCCGGCCCCTTCGGCGTTCTCGGGTCAACCGTCCTGCCGCACCAGGCTCTTGGGCCGCAGGTCGGTCCAGTTGGCCTCGATGTACTCCAGGCACTCCGGACGGGCGGCCGGCCCGTGGGCCACCGTCCAGCCCGCCGGGACGTCGACGAAGTCGGGCCACAGGCTGTGCTGGCCCTCCTCGTTGACCAGGACGGTGTAGACGCCGTCGGGGTTCTCGAAGGGGTTGCTGTTGCTCATCGTGGTTCTCTCCTTGCAGGGGTTGCGGGTTGAGCTCTGTTCAGGAAGGAAGGTTCGTAAGGGGGTTGGTGTGCTCCAGCGCCTCGGCCCGGTCCACCAGGGCCTCCAGCGCCCGGAACCAGGTCTCGGCCAGGTCCCTGACCGCCGCCTCGGACAGCAAGCCCGCGGCGAAGGACCAGTGCGCCGCCAGCTCGGGCCCCTCGGGCCGGTCCTCGGTCAGCGCGTTCACGGTCAGGGCGTGCGAGAGCGGCATCCCGGGGTCGCCGTCCAGATCCGCGGCATCGCCCTCGGGCGCGTAGGACCAGTCAGTGGCCTCCGGGTGGCCGAAGCGGCCCATGTAGTTGAACTCGATCCCAGGGGTGCCGAGTTCGGCCAGCTCGCGGCCGGCCACCGGGTTGAGGTGGCGCAGCAGCCCGTGGTGCAGGCCGGAGGCGGGCAGTGCCGCCAGGTGCCCGCTGACCCGCTCCAGCGCGCGGTCCAGCTCAGGGCCGCCGGACAGTGCACCGCCCAGGTCGACCGCGCCGACGTCCAGCCGGACCGGGACCACGCTGGTGAACCAGCCGACGGTGCGCGACAGGTCCGCGTCCCCGGCCAGCTCCTCCTCGCGGCCGTGGCCCTCCAGGTCCACCAGCACGGCGGTGGCCCGGTCCTGCGGGTCCTGCCGGGTGCGCCAGTCCGCGACGGCCAGGGCCAGGGCGGTCAGCATCACGTCGTTGACGGTCGCGCCGAAGGCGGCCGGCACCCGGCTGAGCAGCGGCGCGGTACGGGCCGGCGGCAGGGTCAGGGTGAGCTGCCGCTCGGTGCCGACGGTGTCCAGGGCCGGGTCGAGCGGCCGGGCCAGCGGGAACGGGTCGGCGTCGTCCAGGATCGAGCTCCACAGCGGCAGTTCGTCCTCGGCGACCGGGTCGACGGCGCGCCGCTCCAGCAGTTCGGACCAGCGGCGGAAGGAGAACCCGACCGGGGGCAGGGTCACCTGCCGGCCCGCCGTGACGTCCCGCCAGGCCGTCTCCAGGTCGGGCAGCAGCACCCGCCAGGAGACGCCGTCCACCACCAGGTGATGGACCATCAGCAGCAGCCGTCCGGATGCCCCGGGGCCCGCGTCGAACCAGACCGCCCGGACCATGCGGCCGGACTCCGGGTCCAACCGGTCCCGGGCCGCCCGGGCGTGCTCGGCGACCAGCGCGCGCAGCCCGGCCTCGTCGGCGCCCGCGGCGTCCACCTCGACCAGCCAGGACGCCGCGTCCACCGCGCCTGGCGCGGGGACCTGCAGCCACCACTGCTCCGCGCCCGCGCCGCCGACGCAGCTCCCCGAGGGGATCCGCTCCAGCCGGGCCCGCAGCATGTCGTGGTGGTCGGCCAGCCCCTGAAGCACCGTCAGCAGCCCGGTCCGGTCCAGCCCGGAGGGTGTCTGCACCAGCGCGACCTGGTGGTAGCCCTGGAACGGGCCGCCCTGCTCACGCAACGCATGCATGATCGGGGTGATCGGCAGCAGACCGGTGCCCCGGTCGTGCGCCCGGTCCCCGGCCGCCGCGGGGGCCGACCGGAGCGCGACCCCGGCCAGCGCCTCCACGGTCCGCAGCTGGAAGACCTGGCGCGGGGTGATCCGCAGTCCGCCCGCCCGGGCCCGGCTGACCAGTTGCATGGCCACGATGCTGTCCCCGCCCAGGGCGAAGAAGTCCTGGTCCGCCCCGCAGTCCGGCAGGCCGAGCACCTCGGCGAAGACCCCGCAGAGGAGCTGCTCCAGCTCGCCCTGCGGCTCACGGCCGCCGGACGAGCCGTCGGCGCCGAAGTCCGGCGCCGGCAGCGCCCTGCGGTTCAGCTTGCCGTTGGACAGCAGCGGCAGCGCGTCCAGGACCACCACCGCCGCCGGGACCATGTAATCGGGCAGCGCGGCGGCCGCGGCTGCCCGCAGCGAGGCCGGGTCCAGCCCGCCCGCACCCTCAGCCGGAACCGCGTAGGCCACCAGCTGCTTGACCCGGGGCCGGTCCTCACGGGCGACCACCACCACCTGGGCGACGTCCCGGTGCCGGGCCAGCACGGCCTCGATCTCGGCCAGTTCGATCCGGAAGCCGCGCAGCTTCACCTGGTCGTCGGCGCGGCCCAGGTAGTCCAGCTGTCCCTGCCCGTTCCAGCGGGCCAGGTCGCCGGTGCGGTACATCCGGGAGCCGGGGTCGCCGTGCAGCGCCCCGAACGGGTCGGCGACGAAACGCTCCGAGGTCAGGTCCGGCCGGCCCAGGTACCCCCGGGCCAGGCCGGCACCGGCCAGGTACAGCTCGCCGCTGACCCCCGGCGGCACCGGCCGCAGCGCCGCGTCCAGGACGTAGGCGCGGGTGTTGCCGACCGGCCGGCCCACCAGCGGGTGCTCGCTGTCGCCCACCCGGGCGACCAGCGCGTCCACGGTGGCCTCGGTGGGCCCGTAGAGGTTGAACGCCTCGGTGCCGGGCAGTGCGCCCAGCCGGCGCCAGAGCGCGTCCGGCACCGCCTCGCCGCCGACGCCGACCGCCGCCAGCGGGCACTCGCCGTCCTGGATCAGGCCGCTGTCGGCGAGCTGGCCCAGGAACGAGGGCGTGACCTCGATGAAGTCCAACCCCTGGTCCCGGATCGCAGCCGCGGTCAGCTCCGGGTCGTGCCGGGTCTCGTCGTCCAGGATGTGCAGGGCGTGCCCGTCCAGCAGCCACAGCTGCGGCTGCCAGGAGGCGTCGAAGGAGAAGGACCAGGCGTGCCCGATCCGCAACCGCTGCCGGCCGGTGCGGCGCTTGGCCGGGTCGTGCAGTGTGCGGCGGTGGCTGCGGAACAGGTTGGCGACGCTGCTGTGGCAGACCACCACGCCCTTGGGGCGCCCGGTGGAGCCGGAGGTGTGGATGACGTACGCCGGGTGCCGCGGGTCGGGTCCTTGCGGCAGGTTCCCGGCCGCGAAGGCGTCCAGCTGCTGCCGGGTCGCGTCCGCGTCCAGGAGCAGCACGGGTACCGCGCTCTGCGGCAGCCCGGGGGCCAGCCGACCGGTCGTCAGCAGCAGCCGCGGCGCGGTGTCGTCCAGCATGGCGAGCATCCGCTCGGCCGGCAGGTCCGGGTCCAGCGGCAGGTAGGCGGCGCCGGCCTTGAGCACGGCCAGCAGCGCGACCAGGTAGTCCTCGGTGCGCGGCAGGGCCAGTGCGACGATCCGCTCGGGGCCGGCGCCGCGCTCGACCAGCAGCCGGGCCAGCCGGTTGGCCCGGCCGTTGAGCTCGCCGAAGGTCAGCGAGACCGGACCGCAGACCAGCGCCACGGCCTCCGGACCGGCGGCCACCTGCGCCTCGAACAGCGCCGGGACCGTCCCCGGCGCATCGGCCCCGACCGGCAGGGCGGTGGCGTTCCAGTCCTGCAGGACGGCACGGCGCTCGGCGGGGTCGAGGATGTCCACCCGGGCCAGCGGCTGCTCCAGGTCGGTGGTCATGGCCTCGAACAGCCGGACCATCGCGGCCGTGATCCGCTCGACGGCGGCCGCGTCGAACAGGTCGGACCGGTACTCGGCCGTCAGCGACAGCCGCTCGCCGGGCTCCACCGCCCAGGCCAGCGGGTAGTGGGTGGCGTCCCGGTGGTCCCGGACGCTGCTGCGCAGCCCCTGCTCGGCCCCGAGGCCGGGTCCCTCACCGCCGGGGTAGGACTCGAAGACGACCAGCGTGTCGAAGAGGTCGCCCAGTGCGGCCCGCCGCTGGATGTCGGACAGGCCCAGGTACTGATGGGGGATCAGCTGGGACTGCTGGTCCTGCAGCCGGTCCAGGAACGCGGCCAGCGACTCGCTCTCGTCGATCCTCGCCCGCACCGGCACGGTGTTGATGAACAGTCCGATCATCGACTCCGCACCCTCCAGCTCGGCCGGCCGCCCGGAGACGGTCGCACCGAAGACCACATCGCTCCGGCCGGTGAGCCGCGCCAGCAGCAGCCCCCAGGCGCCCTGGACCAGCGTGTTGACGGTCAGCCCGCGCGAGCGGGCGACAGCGGTGACCGCGCCGGTCAGCTCCGGTGTCAGCAGCAGGGTGCGGGTCTGCGGCACCGCCGGGGCCCGCTCGGGGTCGGCGGGGACCAGATGGGTCGGCTCCTCCAGCCCGTCCAGGGCCTTGTCCCAGGCGTCGGCGGACGCGGCGGCGTCCTGGGCCGCCAGCCAGGCCAGGTAGTCGCGGTAGGGGGCGACCGGCTGCGGCGCGCGTCCGGCGTAGAGCTCGGCCAGCTCGTCCATCAGCTGCGGCAGCGACCAGCCGTCCAGCAGCAGGTGCTGGTGCGACAGGACCAGCCGGTGCCGCTCGGGTCCGCAGCGGACCAGCAGCAGCCGCAGCAGCGGGGGCACCGCCGGGTCGAAGCGGCGGCGCTCCTGGGCCAGCAGGTCGCTCCAGCGCGCCTCGAACTGCTCCGGGTCCAGACCCGAGAGGTCCAGCTCGCGCCAGGGCAGCGTGACCGTGCGCGGCACCACGGCAACGGGACGGCCGGAGGCCAGGTGGCGGAAGCCCGCCCGCAGGTTGGCGTGCCGGTCCAGCAGTGCCTGACCGGCAGCGCGCAGCGCGGCCGGGTCCAGCGGACCGTCCAGGTCATGGCTGATCTGGACGGTGTAGACGTCCGGCACCTCCGCGCCCGAGTCGAAGGAGGCGTGGAACAGCAGGCCGGCCTGAAGCGGCGTCAGCGGCAGCAGCTCGGCCACCGCCGGGTCGGCGCCCAGCTCCGCCAGCTCGGCCTCGGTGAGGTCGAGCAGCGCGGCATCGGCGGCCGGAGCGACGGCCGACACCTCCCCGGCGACGGCGGCCAGACCCGCAGCCGACTTGTGCCTGAACACATCGCGGGGGGTGAAGCCCAGACCGGCCGCCCGGGCCCGACCGACCAGTTGCATGGCCACGATGCTGTCCCCGCCCAGAGCGAAGAGGTCGTCCTCGACCCCCACCCGCTCCAGGCCCAGCACGGCGGCGAACAGCTCGCACAGCAGGGCCTCGCGCGCGGTGCGCGGCTGGGTGTCGGTGGTCCCGGCGGCGAAGTCGGGCGCGGGCAGCGCCCTGCGGTCCAGCTTGCCGTTCGGGGTGAGCGGCAGCGCCCCCAGGACGACGAAGGCGGCGGGCACCATGTGCTCCGGGAGCTCCGCGGCGGCATGGGCCCGCAGCGCGGCCGGCTCCGGCGCGGGTCCGCCCGCAGCTGGCACGACGTAGCCGACCAGACGGCCCTCACGCGCCACCACGACGGCGTGGGCCACGCTCTGATGGCTGCTCAGCACCGACTCGATCTCGCCCAGCTCGATCCGGAAGCCGCGCAGCTTCACCTGGTCGTCGGCACGGCCCAGGAACTCCAGCTCCCCGCCGCCGTCCCACCGCGCCAGGTCGCCGGTGCGGTACATCCGCGTGCCGGGTGCGCCGAAGGGGTCGGCGACGAAGCGCTCGGCGCTCAGCGAAGGACGGTTGAGGTAGCCGCGCGCCAACTGGACCCCGGCGAGGTAGAGCTGACCCGTGCAGCCCGGCGGGACCGGGCGCAGCGCATCGTCCAGCACATAGGCGCGGGTGTTCCACACCGGCCGCCCGATCGACACCCGGCTGCTGCCGGAGAGCACGGCCGTCGCGGTCACGTCGACCGACGCCTCGGTCGGCCCGTAGAGGTTGTGCAGCTCGACCCCTGGCACCAGGGCATGGAAGCGCACGGCCAGTTCGGCCGGCAGCGCCTCGCCGCTGCACAGCACCCGGCGGAGACCAGAGGCGCCGGCAGCGGTCGGCTCGTCCAGGAAGGCCCGCAGCATCGACGGCACGAAGTGGCAGGTGGTGATGGACTCGTCCTGGATCAACCGGGCCAGGTAGGCGGGGTCCTTGTGGCCCTCGGGTCGGGCCAGCACCAGGGCGGCGCCGGTGATCAGCGGCCAGAAGAACTCCCAGACCGACACGTCGAAGCTGGACGGCGTCTTCTGCAACACTCGGTCCGCAGCGGTCAACCCATACTCCGCCTGCATCCACAGCAACCGGTTGGCAATGCCCTGGTGCGGCACCACCACGCCCTTGGGCCGACCCGTGGACCCCGACGTGTAGATGACGTAGGCGGGGTGGCTCGGGTGGTAGCCGGTCGGCAGCTCGCCGGACGGTCCCTCTGGCAGCCGGTCCTCGATCACGCAGACCGGCTGCGCGTCCGCCAACATGTAGGCCAGCCGGTCGGCCGGGTAGTCCGGGTCCAGCGGCAGGTAGGCGGCCCCGGCGCGGTGCACCGCAAGCAGCGCCACCACCAGCTCCACCGACCGGGGCAGCGACACCGCCACCGTGCGCTCAGGACCCGCCCCGAGCCCGGCGAGCACCCGAGCGGTCCGCTCCACCCGCACATCCAACTCGGCGTAGCTCAGGCGCTCATCACCGAAGACCAACGCCAACGCATCCGGCGTCCGAGCCACCTGCTCCCGGAACAGCTCCGGCAGCGTCACCGCCGGAACGGCGTGGTCGGTCTCGTTCCACTCACCCAGCACCTGGTCGCGCTCGGAGCCGTCCAGCAGTTCGATCTCGCGCAGCGGGACGTCGGGGGCCACCGCGACCTGCTCCAGCAGTCGCAGCAGCCGCTGCGCAAGCCGTTCGACCGTGCTGTGGTCGAAGAGGTCGGCGCTGTACTCGATCCAGCTCTGCATGCCGCCGTCCGGACCCTGCTCCACGAAGTCGAAGCTGAGGTCGAACTTGGCGGTGTGCTGGTCCAGCGGCTCGGGGGTGGCGGACAGCCCCGGCAGATCGGGGACACCGCCCGGAGCCGCGAGGTGGACCACCATCACCTGGAACAGCGGGTGCCGCGCCAGCGAGCGCGGCGGGTTGACCGCCTCCACCAGCCGCTCGAACGGCAGCGACTGGTGCTCGTAGGCCGCGAGGTCGGTCTCCCGCACCCGGGCCAGCAGTTCGCCGAAGGACGGCGCACCGGACAGGTCGCTGCGCAGTACCAGCGTGTTGACGAAGAAGCCGACCAATTCCTCCAGCTTCTCGTCGCTGCGCCCGGAGATCGGCGCGCCCAGGGGGATGTCCTCCCCCGCGCCCAGCCGGTGCAGCAGCGCCGCCACGGCGGCCTGGACCAGCATGAACATACTGACGGACCGCTCCCGGGCCAGCGCCCGCAGAGCGCCGGCCAACTCGGGGCTCAGCGTCAGCCCGACCGCCCCGCCCCGGTGGCTGCTCTCCAGCGGACGCGGACGGTCGGCCGGCAGCGCCAGCTCGTCCGGGATCCCAGCCAGAGCCTGCTGCCAGTAGGCGAGTTCAGCTGCCTCGACGGCCTCGCCCAGGGACTCCCGCTGCCAGAGCGCATAGTCGGCGTACTGGACCGGCAGCGCAGCCCACTCAGGAGCCCGCCCCTCGATCCGGGCCCGGTAGGCGGTGGCCAGGTCGCGCCAGAGCGGCCGGTCCGACCACTCGTCGGTGGCGATGTGATGGACCACCACCAGCAGTACCTGCTCCTGCCCCGAGGTGCACAGCACATGCGCACGCAGGGGAGGCTCCCGGTCCAGCTCGAAGCCCTGCGCGGCAGCCTCGGCGAGTCGCCCCGCAAGGTCCTGCTCATCCACCTGCTCGACGTGGACCACCCCGGGCAACCGCTCCGGGTCCAGTACCAGCTGGTGCGCCCGCCCGTCCCGGGTCGGGAAGACGGTGCGCAGGCTCTCATGACGGATCATCACGTCATGGACGGCGGCCGTCAGAGCGTCGCGGTCGAGCTCGCCCACCAGCCGCCAGGCCGCCGGGAGGTTGTAGGTCGGCGTCGGGCCCTCCAACTGGTGCAGCACCCACAGCCGTTGCTGGGCCGAGGACAACGGCAGCAGCTCAGGACGGTCCTCCATCGGGAGCAGGGCGGGCAGCGGAGTGCTGCCCCCGCCGCCCGTCAACCGGGCCGCGAGCCGGGCCACCGTGGGGGCCTCGAACACCGCGCGCAGGGCCAACTCCGCGTCCAGCACCGTGCGGACCCGGCTGACCAACCGCATCGCCAGCAGCGAATGCCCGCCCAGGGCGAAGAAGTCGTCATGGATCCCGACCCGCTCCAGTCCCAGGACGTCGGCGAACAGTCCCGCCAGCAGTTTCTCGCGCGGAGAGCGCGGCAGTGCCGTCGTCGACTCCGCGGTGAAGTCCGGCGCGGGCAGGGCCTTGCGGTCGAGCTTCCCGCTGGGCGTCAACGGCAGTGCGTCCAGGGCAGTGAAGGCGGCGGGAACCATATGCTCGGGCAGCACCGCCCGCGCGTGGGCCCGAAGTGCGGCCAGGTCGGCCGAACCCGGCGCCACATAGGCGACCAGCCGCTGCTCGTACACGGCCACGGCCACCTGCCGCACCGTCTCGTGCCGGCCCAGCACCGCTTCGATCTCGCCCAGTTCGATCCGGAAGCCGCGCAGCTTCACCTGGTCGTCTGCGCGGCCCAGGAACTCCAGCACCCCTTCGCTGTTCCAGCGCGCCAGGTCGCCCGTGCGGTACATCCGCGCCCCGGGCGGCCCGAACGGGTCGGCGCAGAAGCGCTCCGCGGTCAGTCCGGGCCGGCCCAGATACCCCCGGGCAAGCTGGGCGCCGGCCAGGTACAGCTCGCCGGCCACGCCCGGCGGTACCGGACGCAGCCCGGCGTCCAGCACATACGCCCTGGTGTTCCACACCGGCCGCCCGATCGGCACCTGCCTGCCACCGGGGTGCACCCGCACGGCGGTGACGTCCACCGACGCCTCGGTCGGCCCGTAGAGGTTGTGCAGCTCAGCCGGGAGCAACGCGAGGCAGCGGTCCGCCAGTTCGGCCGGCAACGCCTCGCCGCTGCACAGCACCCGGCGCAGCCCGGTGCATCCGGCGGCGGTCGGCTCGTCCAGGAAGGCCCGCAACATCGACGGCACGAAGTGCACCGTCGACACGCCTTCGTCCTGGATCAGCCCGGCAAGGTACTCGGGGTCCCGATGACCGTCCGGTCGGGCCAGCACCAGGGCGGCGCCGGTGATCAGCGGCCAGAAGAACTCCCAGACGCTGACGTCGAAGCTGGACGGCGTCTTCTGCAGCACCCGGTCCGCAGCCGTCAGCCCGTACTCGGCCTGCATCCACAACAGCCGGTTCGCGATACCCCCGTGCGGAACCACGACGCCCTTGGGTCGCCCGGTCGAACCCGATGTGTAGATCACATACGCCGGATCACGCGGGTCATAGTCGGACGGCAACTCACCGAACGGACCCTCCGGCAACCCCTCCCGGACCACACACACCGGACGGGCGTCAGCCAGCATGAACGCCAGCCGCTCGGCCGGATACTCCGGATCCAACGGCAGATAGGCAGCCCCCGCACGATGCACCGCCAGCAGCGCCACCACCAGCTCGATCGAACGCGGCGACGCCACCGCCACCGTCCGCTCAGGACCCGCACCGAGCCCCGCCAGCACCCGAGCAGTCCGCTCCACCCGCGCATCCAACTCGGCATAGCTCAACCGCTCGTCACCGAAGACCAATGCCAACGCATCAGGCGTCCGGGCCACCTGCTCCCGGAACAGCTCCGGCAGCGTCACCGCCGGCACGATGTGGTCGCTATCGTTCCAACCCTCCAGCACCAACTTCCGCTCGGCCGGGTCCAGCAGCTCCAGCTCCCGCAGCGGACGGTCGGGTGCAGCTGCCGCCTCCTGCAACAGCCGGAGGCACCTGGCGGCCATGCCCGAGGCCGTGCTCCGGTCGAAGAGTTCGGCGCTGTACTTCAGCAGCAGCGTGATCCGGTTCTCGGCGGCGTGGTCGACGAAGGTGAAGTCCAGGTCGAACTTGGCGCTGCCGCTCTGCGTCGGCAGCCATTCGGTGGGCAGGTCCAGCAGCTGCGGCTCGCCCTGCGGGCGGTAGTGGTAGCCGGCCATCACCTGGAACAGCGGGTTGCGGCCCGGCAGCCGGGGCGGGTTGACCGCCTCCACCAACTGGTCGAAGGGCAGGTCCTGGTGGTCGAAGGCGGCCAGATCGGCCTCCCTGACCCGGGCCAGCAGTTCGGCGAAGCCCGGGTCGCCGGACAGGTCGGTGCGCAGCACCAGGGTGTTGACGAAGAAGCCCACCAGGTCGTCCAGCGCGCTGTCGGTCCGTCCGGCGATCGGCGCGCCGACGGGGATGTCCTCCCCCGCGCCGAGCCGGTGCAGCAGGGCGGCGACCGCGGCGTGGAACAGCATGAACATGCTGGTGCCGGTCGCGATGGCCAGTTCGCGCAGGGCGCCGGCAGTCGCGGCGGGCAGCTCCACCTCCACCGCGCCACCGAGACCGGTCGGCTCGGTCGGACGCGGTCGGTCCAGCGGCAGCGCCAACTCCTCCGGCAGCCCGGCGAGGGCCTGCCGCCAGTAGTCGAGCTGCCGGGCACCGTCGGCGTCGAGCAGCCGCCGCTGCCAGAGGGTGTATTCGGCGTACTGCACCGGCAACAGCGCCCACTCCGGGGCCCCAGCCGCCGCGCGGGCGCGGTAGGCGGTGCCCAGGTCGGCCAGGAACGGACGGTCGGACCACTCGTCGGTGGCGATGTGGTGCAGCACGATGACGACCACCTGGTCGTCCTGACCCACCCTCAGCACATCGCAGCGCAGCGGCAGCCCGCGCCCCAGGTCGAACGGCAGGGCCGTCAACTCGTCGACACGCCCGGCGACTTCGCCCTCCGGGCAGCCCTGGACCCGGAACGGCATTTCAACGCCCGAAGCAACCCGCTGGTACAGCTCACCACCCTGCTCCACCACCACCGTACGCAGGGCCTCATGACGTTCCGTCACATCGACCAGCCCCTGCCGCAACGCCTCCAGGTCCAAGCTCCCGCGCAGCCGGAAGACCAGCGGGAAGTGGTAGGCGTCCCCGCTGCCGAACTGCTCGGCCAGCCACAGCCGCCGCTGCGCCGGTGAGAGCGGCACGAGCTCGGGGCGGTCGGCGAGCGCCGTGACCGTCGGACGCGCCGGCCGGCCCGGGGCCTCGGCGCGCAGCGCCAGCAGTGCGGGGGTGGGGGCCTCGAACAGGTCGCGGATCGCCAGCTCGGCCCCGAGCGCGGTGCGGGCCCGGCCGATCAGCCGGGTGGCGAGCAGGGAGTGCCCGCCCAGGTCGAAGAAGCCGTCCTCGGCGCCGACCCGGGGCAGTCCCAGCACCTCGGCGAACAGTCCGCAGAGCACCTCCTCGGCCACCGTCTCCGGCCCGCGACCGCCGCCCAGCGCCACCGAGGGCTCCGGCTGCGGCAGCGCGCGCACGTCCAGCTTGCCGTTGGCGTTCACCGGCAGCCGGTCCAGGGTGACGAAGGCCGCCGGGACCATGTAGTCGGGCAGCTGCCGCCGCAGTTCCTCCCTGACCCGGGGCACCAGCCCGGAGCGGTCCGCACCAGCGTCGGGCACCAGGTACCCGATCAGTCGACGGGCCCCGGGAACCGAGCTGTCGTCAGCGGCGACCACGGCCGCCTGGGCCACCTCCGGCAGCCGGTTGAGGGCGCTCTCGATCTCGCCCAGCTCGACCCGGTAGCCACGGATCTTCACCTGGTCGTCGGTACGGCCCAGGAAGTCCAGGTTGCCGTCGGCGCGGCGGCGCACCAGGTCGCCGGTGCGGTACATCCGCTCCCCCGGCAGACCGTGCGGGTCGGCGACGAAGCGCTCGGCGGTCAGGTCGGCGCGGTTCAGGTAGCCCCGGGCCAGCCCCACCCCGGCGATGTAGAGCTCCCCCGGCACACCGTCGGGGACCGGTCGCAGCCACTGGTCCAGGATCAGCGCCCGGGTGCCCCGGATGGCCCGGCCCACGGTGGGGGTGGCGCTGTCACCGGTGCCGGCGCCCAGGGTGTTGATGGTGTACTCGGTCGGACCGTAGAGGTTGTAGCCGTAGGTGCCCTCGGTGTCCCTGAGCCGGTTCCAGACTGCCTCGGACACCGCCTCGCCACCGAGCAGCACCAGCGGCGGCCGGTGCCCCGGGGCGTCCAGCAGGCCCTGCTCCAGCAGCAGATGGGCGTAGGTCGGCGTGACGTTGACGACGTCGATGAAGTGCGTCGCGCAGTAGTCGACCAGGGCCTCCGCGTCGCGGCGCAGCTCCTCGTCGCAGATGTGCACCTGGTGGCCCTCCACCAGCCAGAGCAGCTCCTCCCAGGACATGTCGAAGGCGAAGGAGACGGTGTGCGCGATCCGCAGCCGCCGGCCGCCGGCCGAGGCGACGGCCGGGTCGAAGATCTCCCGCTGGTGGTTGAGCTGCATATTGGTCAGGCCGCGGTAGGGCGTGACCACGCCCTTGGGACGGCCGGTGGAGCCCGAGGTGTAGATGACGTAGGCGGGGTGCTCCAGGCTGAACCGCGGGCACTCCTCCTCGGTGATCGGCGCTCCGGACAGCCGGTCCAGTTCGGCACGGACCGCGGCGTCGTCCAGCAGCACCCGCCGCGTCCCCGGCGCGGCCTGCGCCAGGCGCCCGGCCACCGCCGACTCCGCCAGCAGCAGCGCGGGGCGGGCGTCGTCCAGCATCCCGGCGAGCCGGTCGTCCGGATGGTCCAGCTCCAGCGGCAGGTAGGCGGCGCCGGTACGCAGCACCGCGAACAGCGCCACCACCGTCTCGATCGACCGGCGCAGCCCCAGCGCGACGATCCGCTCCGGCCCGGCGCCCCGGGCCAGCAGTAGCCGGGCCGTCCGGTTGACGGCGTCGTCCAGCTGCGCGTAGGTCAGCCTCTCGTCGCCGAAGACCAGCGCGACGGCGTCCGGGGTGTGGGCGGCCTGCTCGGCCAGCAGTTCGGCGATGGTCAGCTCCGGCGCCGGGACCCGGCCGGCCGCCCACTCCTGCCGCAGCGCGGCGCGTTCGGCCGGCAGCAGCGGGTCCAGGGCCGCCACCTGCCCGTCCAGCTGCCGGGTGAAGCGGTCCAGCAGGGTGGTGAAGCGGTCCAGCAGCGCCTGGGCCTGTTCGCGCGGAACCGCGTCGGGCCGGTGGGCCAGGGTGATCCTGATCCGCTCGCCCGGTGTCACGATCAGGGTGACCGGGTAGTGGGTGGCGTCGATGTTGGAGACGGCGGTGGCGCCATGACGCTGCTTCAGTTCGGCCAGCCGGTCCCCGGTGTCGGCGTCGCGCAGCACGAAGAGGGTGTCGAACAGCCGCCGGTGGCCGGTCTCGGCCTGCAGCACGCCCAGCCCCAGGTACTCGTACGGCATCAGCGCCAGCCGCTCGTCCTGGATCCGGCGGGCCAGCTCCAGTACCGACTCAGCGGGGTCGTAGGCGATCCGGGCCGGGACGGTGTTCAGGAACATCCCGATGACGTTCTCGACGTCGGGCACCTCGCTGGGCCGCCCGGCCACCGCGGTGCCGAAGACCACGTCGGTGCGCCCGGTCACGGCGGCCAGAGTGAGGCCCCAGGCGGCGGTGAGCACGGTGTTCATGGTCAGGCCGTGCCGGCGCGCCCCCGTGCGCAGCCAGTCCGCCGACCGGTCCAGCAGGTCGGTCTCCAGGCTCTCCGGGATGTCCGGCTCCAGGCCCGCGTCGGACGCCGCGAGCAGCGTGGGCTCCTCCAGGCCGGCCAGGGCCGAGCGCCAGGCACGGGTGGCCTCGGCGCTGTCCTGCGCCTCCAGCCAGGTCAGGTAGGAGCGGTAGGAGCCGGGACGCGGAAGGACGGACTCGTCGCCGCCATTCTGGTAGAGCGCGAACAGCTGGTCCAGGAACAGCCAGGCGGACCAGCCGTCCCACAGCAGCAGATGACGGCCGATCACCAGCCGGTCCCCGCGCCCGGCGCCGAGACGGACCAGCAGCAGCCGGAACAGCGGCGGGCGGGCCAGGTCGAAGCGGCGGGTGCGCTCCTCGTCCATCAGGGCGTCCAGGCGGGCCTGCTGCTCCTCGGCCGGCAACCCGGAGAGGTCGACCTCCTGGAACGGCGGCTCCAGGCCGGCGGTGATGAACTGCACCGGGCGGCTCAGCCCGTCGCTGGTGAACCCGGCGCCCAGACTGGGGTTGCGGGCCAGCAACAGCCGGGCGGCGGTACGCAGCCGCCCGGCGTCCAGCGGGGTGGCGAAGTCGAAGGACTCATGGGCGGTGTAGACGTCCACGGCAGTCGCGTCGTAGGTGGCGTGGAAGAACAGGCCCTCCTGCAGCGGGGCCAGCGGCCAGACGTCCGCCACCGGGCCCGGGCTGGTCGCACGGACCCGCGCGGCCTCCTCCTCGCTCAGCTCGAAACCGAAGGACGACGCCCCGGAGTCCGGCTCCGCCACCGCGCCCGCGGCCGCCGCCAGCGCGGCGGGGGTGCGGTGCTCGAAGACCTCGCGCGGGCTCAGCGCCAGGCCGGCCCGACGGGCCCGGCTGGAGACGCCGATGGAGCTGATGCTGTCGCCGCCGAGCAGGAAGAAGTCGTCGTCGATGCCGACCTGCTCCAGCTTCAGCACGGCCGCGAAGATCTCGGTCAGCGTCTGCTCGCGCCCGTCGCGCGGTGCGCGCAGCTCGGCGCGCACCGACTGCGGTGCGGGCAGCGCGGCCCGGTCCAGCTTGCCGCTCGGCGTCAGCGGCAGCGCCTCTAGCAGCACATAGGCGCCTGGTAGCAGCGCAGCCGACAGCTCGGCCGCCAAGGCGTTCTGAACAGCCGTCAGGTCCAACGGATCGGCGACCGGGACCAGATAGGCGACCAGCTGGGTGCCCACCACCGCCACGGCGGCCTGCGCCACCTCGGGCAGCCGGGTCAGCGCGGCCTCGACCTCGCCCGGCTCGATCCGGTTGCCGCGCAGCTTGACCTGCCGGTCGGTACGGCCCAGGTACTCGACCGCGCCGTCCGGACCAAGCCGCACCAGGTCCCCGGTGCGGTACATCCGGCTGCCCGCCGGGCCGTACGGGTCGGCGGTGAAGCGCTCGGCTGTCAGTGCGGGCCGCGCGTGGTAGCCGCGGGCCAGCTGAACGCCGGTCAGGTACAGCTCGCCAGGGACCCCGGCCGGCACCGGGCGCAGGCAGGAGTCCAGCACCCGCAGCCCGGTGTTCCAGACCGGGCGCCCGATCGGCACGGTGGTCCCGGCCGCACCGTCGTAGGCGTGGTGGGTGACGTCCACCGCGGCCTCGGTGGGCCCGTAGAGGTTGTGCAGCGGGACGGCCGTCAGCTCGCGCCAGCGCTCCGCTGCCGCCGCCGGAAGGGCCTCGCCGCTGCTGAACACCCGGCGCAGGCTGCGGGCCCAGCCGGGGTCGGCGGTGATCTCCTCCGACTGGAGGAAGGCCTCCAGCATGGACGGGACGAAGTGCAGGGTGGTGACCCCCCGTTCGCGGATCAGCCCGGCCAGGTAGGCGGGGTCGCGGTGCCCGTCCGGTCGGGCCAGGACGACGGCCGCGCCCTGGCACAGCGGCCAGAAGAACTCCCAGACGCTGACGTCGAAGCTGGACGGGGTCTTCTGCAGCACCCGGTCCTCGGCCGTCAGGCCGTACTCGCCCTGCATCCAGGCGAGCCGGTTGACGATGGCGCGGTGGGTGACCACCACGCCCTTGGGACGGCCGGTGGAGCCGGAGGTGTAGATCAGGTAGGCGGGGTGGTCCGGGCCGGTCGCCGGCAGCGGCCGGGCCTGGACCGCCTCGCTCTCCTCCACCAGCAGCAGCGCGCGTCCGGAATCCTGGGGCAGCAGCCCAGCGGTGGCGGCGGTGGCCAGTACGACGCTCGCCCCGGAGTCCGCGAGCATGTGGGCGACCCGGTCGGCCGGGTAGTCCGTGTCCACCGGCAGGTACGCGGCCCCGGACTTCAATACCCCGAGCAGGGCCGTCATCAGCTCCGTCGAGCGCGGCACCGCGACCGCCACGACTGTCTCCGGTCCGGCCCCGCGCGCGACCAGCCGCTGTGCCAGCGCCTCGGCACGGGCGTCCAGTTCGCGGTAGCTGACGCTGCTGTCCTCGAAGAGCACCGCCGTGGCGTCCGGGGTGCGGCGCACCTGGTCGGCGATGGCGGCGGTCAGGTTGGTGCCGGGGACCGGCTGCTCGGCGCCGAGCAGCTGCCCCTGGGCCCGCTCCTGCGCGCTGAGCAGGTCCAGGTCGGCGACCAGCGCCCGGGGGTCGGCGGCCAGTGCCTCCAGCACCAGGGTCAGCCGGTCGGCGATCCGCTGCACGGCCTCCGCGTCGATGCGCTGGGTGTGGTGCTTCAGCCGCAGGTCCAGCCGGGCACCGGGCTTGACGATCAGGGCCAGCGGGTAGTGCACGGTGTCGTGGAACTCGTGGCCGGTGATCCGCACCGCGCCGGAGGGGTCGGTGAGGCCGCTCCCGGTCGGGTAGTTCTCGAAGACCACCAGGGTGTCGAAGAGTTCGCCGACGCCGGCGGGTCCGGCCACCCGCTGGATCTCGGCGAGGCCGAGGTGCTGGTGCTCCAGCAGCTGCGTCTGCTGCTCCTGGAGCCGTCCGAGCAGGTCCGCCAACCGGTCGGCGGGCTGCCAGGCGAACCGGGTCGGCAGGGTGTTGATGAACAGTCCGACCATCGACTCGATGCCGCGGACCGCCGCGTCACGCCCGGAGACGGTGGTGCCGAACACCACGTCCTGACTACCGGTCAACCGCCCCAGCAGCAGGCCCCAGGCGCTCTGGACCACGGTGCCCAGGGTGACCCCGTGCTCGCGCGCCCGGGCCGAGAGCGCGGCGGTCAGCCGCTCGGAGAGCTCGACCCGGACCTGTCCCGGCCGCGGTGCGCTGCCGTCCGGGGCGGTGGCCACCAGCCGGGTGGGCTCCTCCAACCCGGCCAGTGCGGTGCGCCAGGCCGCCCGCGCCGCGTCCTGGTCGGCGCCGGCGACGTGCCGCAGGTACTCCCGGTAGGGCGCGGGGGCGGGCAGCTCGGCCGCCCCGCTGCCGTGGCCGTTGCCGTAACCGTCACTGCCGTATCCGGCCAGCAACTCCTGGTGCAGCACCGGAAGTGACCAGCCGTCGGCGATGATGTGATGGAACGTCAGCACCAGTCGGCTGTGTCCGTCCCCGAGTCCGATCAGCGCGCAGCGCAGCAGCGGCGGACGGGCGAGGTCGAAGCGGGCCGCCCGCTCGTCGGCGGCCACGGCGTCGGCCAGCGACCGCTGCACCTCGGCGTCCTGCGCCGAGAGGTCCACCTCGCGCCAGGGGAGCTCCAGCGGACCGGGGACGATCTGCACCGCCCGGCCTTCGGCGGTCTGCCGGAATCCGGCCCGCAGCGGCGCGTGGCGGTCCAGCAGCCCCTGGGCGGCCCGGCGCAGCGCGGCCGGATCGACCAGCCCGGCCAACTCCAGGACCTGCTGCACCACATAGGCGTCCCGCTCCGGTCCGTCCAGCTGCGAGTGGAACCAGAAGCCCTGCTGCAGTGGCCCCAGCGGCAGCAGCTCCCGTACCGTCAGCGGGTCTGCGCCCTGCAGCTCGGCCAGCTCGGCGTCCGAGACCCGGATCAGCGGCGCGTCGTCGACTGCGGTCTCCTGGTGGACGACTGCCACCTCGGCCAGCGCGGCGACCGTGCGGTGCCGGAACACCTCGCGCGAGCTGATCCGCAGTCCCGCCTCACGCACCCGGATCAGCAGCCGGACGGCGACGATGCTGTCGCCGCCCAGGGCGAAGAAGTCGTCGTCGATGGAGACCGCGGGCAGACCGAGCACCTCCGCGTAGGCCGCGCAGAGCAGTTCCTCGCGCTCGTCCCGCGGGGCCCGGCCGGCGCTGAGGGCGGCGTAGTCGGGGACCGGCAGGGCGGCCGGGTCGATCTTGCCGCTGGGCGTCACCGGAATCCGCAGCACCGGAACCAGTGCGCTGGGCACCATGTAGTCCGGCAGTGACTCGGCCGCGAACGAACGCAGCCGCCGCATCAGCGCGTTGACGTCGCGGAACGGCACCGGCCGGTTGGCCGTCGGAGCCTGCCGTTCCGCCCCGGACGGGAGGTAGACCGCGCCGAGCGGAAGCCCCCCGGCGACCAGCACCGCGTCGAGGCTGCCGTCGTCGGCCGAACCGTTCCAGGTCACGGCCACCTGGTAGCCGTGCCGGGCTCCCAGTGCGTGCAGTTCCTCCGGATCCACCCCGACCGTGCCGGGGCGGCGGACACCGTCCCGCACCGCGGCCAGGTCGGCGAGGTCGGCCGTCAAGCGGGCGTTGGGCAGGGCGGTGATCCGGAGCCGGGCCGGACGGCCGTCCGCCGCCAACCGGTCGTCGAGCGCCGCCAGCGAGCCCAGTTCGGCCCAGTCCAGCCGGGCCTCCGGCTCCAACTCCGGCGCTGGCGCAGGCGCGTCGCCCGCCCTGCGCAGCACCACGTCGTACCGGTAGCGGGTCAGCTCGTTGTGGTGGTCGCCGCGCTTGACCCGGATCTCGGCGTCGAAGCCCTCCAGCGCCGCGAAGAAGTCGGGGTCGAGCAGCAGCTCGCCCTCCCAGGCCGTGGAGCGCTCGACGGCGTCCCGCAGCGCCGCCGCGTCCACCGGGTCGGTCTGCCGCCGGGTCTCCACGGCGGCGCGCAGGCAGTCCAGCAGCCGGTGGTTGCGCACATCGCCGACGAACAGGCTGCCGCCGGGGGCCAGCAGCGCACCGGCCGCGCGCACCACCGCAGCCAGGTACTCGGCGCTGGGGAAGTACTGGGCCACGGAGTTGATGACGACGGTGTCGAAGTGCCCGGCCGGCAGCCCGACGAGGTCGTCCGCCGGACGGGCCTCCAGCCGTACCCGGTCCTTGAGTCCGGGCACCGCGTCGACCTGGGTGCGCAGGGCGCTTACGGCCTGCTCGGACAGGTCGGTGCCCCAGTACTCCGTGCAGTCGGGGGCGATCCGGGACAGGACCAGCCCGCTGCCGACGCCGATCTCCAGCACCCGGCGCGGCTTCAGCTCCCGGATGGCGGCGATGGTGGTGTCGCGCCACTCGCGCATCTCCGCGACCGGGATGGGCAGGCCGTCGTACATGCTGTTCCAGCCGGCGAAGTTCTCCTGGAATCCCTCGGAACCGGCGGCGGCGTAGAGCAGTTCGTGCAGTTCCTTCCAGTCCTCGACCTGTTCGGCGGCATCCTGCCCGGGCTCGCCCGCTCCCGTCTTCTCCTCTCCCGCCTGTCCCGCTCCCGGCCGGCCCGTCAGCGCGGGGACGACGTAGGCGGCCAGCCGCCGGTCGCCGGGGCGGTCCTCGCGGACCACCACCGCGACCTGGTCCACGGCCGGGTGGCGGCGCAGTGCGGACTCGATCTCGCCGGGCTCGATCCGGAAGCCCCGGATCTTGACCTGGGCGTCGGCCCGGCCCAGGAACTCCAGCCTGCCCTCGGCGTTCCAGCGCACCAGGTCACCGGTGCGGTAGAGCCGGGCGCCGGGTGCGCCGAAGCGGTCGGCGACGAAGCGTTCGGCGGTCAGGTCCGGGCGTCCGAGGTAGCCGCGCGCGAGCCCGTACCCGCCGAGGTAGAGCTCCCCCGGCTCGCCGACCGGGACCCGCTCCAGCCGGTCGTCCAGTACATGGGCCCAGGTCCCCGGGTCGGGCACGCCGATGGGCACGATGGAGCCAGCCGGGATGTCCGGGTCGCACAGGCCCAGGGTGGAGTTGGTGGTCGCCTCGGTGGGGCCGTAGGCGTTGAACATCATCCGGCCCCGGGCGTAGCGGCTCACCAGTTCCGGCGAGACCCGCTCGGTGCCGGCCAGCAGCGTTGCGGTGGGCGGCAGTTCGACGTCGGCCGGCATCGCCGCGAGCAGCGCGGGGGGCAGGATCATGAAGGTGACGCCGTGTTCGCGCGCGTAGTCGGCCAGCGGGGCGCCCGGCACCCGCCGCTCGGACGGGACCACCACCAGCCGGCCGCCGGAGAGCAGCCCCAGGCACAGGTCCCAGAAGGCGACGTCGAAGCTGGGCGAGGCGAACTGCAGCACCCTGCTGCCCGGGCCGATCCCGAACCGCTCGCTCTGGGTGGCCACCAGCTTGGCCACCCCGGTGTGGGAGAGCACCACGCCCTTGGGCCGGCCGGTGGATCCGGAGGTGTAGATCACATAGGCGGCGTTGCCGAGCGCCAGTACGCCACGGTCGCTCGCGGTCGGGTCGTGGCTCGGACGGCCCGTCAACTCCCGCTCGGCCTCGTCGGTGTCGAGCGCCAGCACCGCCATACCGTCCGGCGAAGCGATCCCGTCCACCGTCCCGACGGTGCCGACCAGGCAGATCGGAGCGGCGTCAGCCAGCATGTAGCCGATCCGCTCGGCCGGGTAGTCGGTGTCCAGTGGCAGGTAGGCGGCGCCGGACTTCAGCACCGCTACCTCGGCGACGATCAGGTCGGCCGATCGGGGCAGCGCCAGCGCCACCACCCGCTCGGGGCCGGCGCCACGGGCGATCAGCGCATGGGCGAGCCGGTTGGCCCGCCGGTCCAGCTCGGCATAGCTGAGCTCGACGTCCTCGAAGACCAGCGCCACGGCGTCCGGCCGCAGCCGTACCTGTTCGGCGAAGAGCTCGGGCCAGGTCAGCAGCCCTTCCTCGGGGAGGGGGGCCGCGTCGGAGCCCTCATACGCCGTCACTTCTTGGATACCGGACACCGAGTCGACCGTGCCTCTCAGGACGTGCGGAACCGGCGCGAAGCCGGACGATCAGTCGCCATACTAAGGTAAGGATTACCTAACTTAGAACCCTCCAGGCCGATCAAGCTAAGGTGTGCCTAACCTAAGAGCTATTCCCCTGACGGCACCCCCAAGGAGGCCCGCCGGTGACCCGGAGCGCGGCGCTTCGCCCCACCCTGCTCGTGGCCCTGCTCGGCACCGCTCTGCTGGCGATCTGTCTGCTGTCGCTGTCACTTGGCGCCCGGAGCATCCCGCCGATCGAGGTCGCCAGGACCCTGCTCGGCCATCCCCCTGACCAGGACGTGCACGACATCGTCTGGTCGGCGCGGGTCCCGCGCACCGCCCTCGGCCTGACCGCGGGAGCGGCACTGGGCCTGTCCGGCGCGCTGATGCAGGCACTGACCCGCAACCCGCTGGCCGACCCCGGCATCCTCGGGGTCAGCGCCGGCGCGTCCTTCGCGATCGTGCTGGCCATCGAACTGTTTGGGCTCGGCTCGCTGCTCGGCTACATCTGGTTCGCCTTCGCCGGCGCGATGGCCGCCAGCCTCGTGGTCTACCTGCTGGGCCGCACCGGCCGCAGCGGACTGACACCGGTCAAACTGGCCCTGGCGGGTGTGGCCGTCACCGCGCTGCTGTCCTCACTCACCAGCGCCGTGGTGCTCACCGACCCGGACGCCCTGGACCGCTACCGGTTCTGGTCGGCCGGCTCACTGGGGACCGCCACCGGCTCCACCGTGCTGCACTTCCTGCCCTTCCTCGCCCTCGGCGCGCTGCTCGCGCTGAGCTGCGCGCCCGCGCTCAACAGCCTGGCGCTGGGCGACGACGTGGCGGCCTCACTCGGACGCCGGCTCGGCCTGGTGCGCTTCCAGGGCGTCGTCGCGATCGTGCTGCTGGCGGGCGGCGCGGTGGCGGTGATCGGCCCGGTGGTCTTCCTCGGCCTGGTGGTCCCGCACGCGGCCAGGATCGTGGCCCAGCAGGCCGGCCTCGGCCCGGACCACCGCTGGCTGCTGCCGATCTCCGCAGTACTGGCCCCCTGCCTGCTGCTGCTGGCCGACATCGTCGGCCGGCTGGTCGAACGCCCCATCGAGGTCCAGGCCGGCATCATCGTCGCCTTCATCGGCGGCCCCTTCTTCATCGCCCTGGTACGCCGACGCCGACTCGCGGAGATCTGATCATGACCCTCCCCACGGCGGACTCCGCCGCCGCACCGCGGGTACGCGCACTGCGGCTGGCCGTGCCGCCCGTCTCCGCCCTGCTGCGACCGCGGCTGATCGCCGTCAGCGCCGGACTCGCCGTCGCCGTCTTCCTGGTCTTCTGCTGGGGCGTCTCCATCGGGGACTACCCGGTCAGCCTGCTGGGCGTGGTCAAGGCCCTGGTCGACAAGGGCGATCCGGGCACCCTGCTGGTGGTCCGCGACCTGCGGCTGCCACGGGCGGTGGTGGGACTGCTGGTCGGCATCGCCTTCGGGATCTCCGGCGCGCTCTTCCAGACGATGACCCGCAACCCGCTGGCCAGCCCGGACATGATCGGCCTGACCGAGGGCGCGGGCACGGCCGTGGTGGCCGGCATCGTCTGGGGCTGGGACAGCCACGTCAGCGCCCAGACCCTGGGCCTGCTCGGCGCGCTGGGCACCGCCCTGATCGTCTACCTGCTCTCCTGGAAGCGCGGCAGCACCGGCTACCGGATCATCCTGATCGGCATCGGGGTGTCCTGGATCTGCTCCAGCGCCACCGACTACCTGGTCGCCAACGGCAGCAGGTTCCAGGCGTCCGAGTCGATCGGCTGGCTGGTCGGCAACCTCAACGGCCGCACCTGGGACCAGGCCCGCCCGCTCGCCCTGGCCCTGCTCGTCCTGCTGCCCGTGTCGCTGCTGCTGGGCCGTCAGCTGCGCACGCTGCAGCTGGGCGACGACGTCGCGGCCGGGCTGGGCACCCGGGTGCAGACGGTCCGGCTGGCCGTCCTGGTCACCGGCGTCGGCCTGATCGCCTTCGGCACCGCGGCCGCCGGCCCGATCGCCTTCGTGGCCCTGGCCGCACCGCAGACCGCCCAGCGGCTGGCCGGCACCGCCTGGCCGCCCACCCTCGCCTCGGGACTCACCGGGGCACTGATGGTCCTCGTCGGCGACCTGGTCGCACGCGAGGTGATCCCCGGCACCGAGCTGCCGGTCGGGATCGTCACCGGTGTCATCGGCGCGCCGGTCCTGCTCTGGCTGCTCACCCGCGCGAACCGCGCCGGATCTGGAGGCTGAACCCATGCCCACGCCCCCCGCTGCCACCGAACGCACGCAACGCACTGAACGCACGGAACGCACGGAGAGCCCCGCCCACCCGGAGTTGACGGTGCGTTCGCTGCACCTGGCCTACGACGACCGGCAGATCGTCAGCGACCTCGACCTCGCCGTACCGCCCGGGCAGGTGACCGCCATCGTCGGCGCCAACGCCTGCGGCAAGTCCACCCTGCTCCGGGCACTGGCACGGCTGCTGACGCCGCGTCGGGGAACTGTCGAGCTGGACGGCCGGGTGCTGCAGTCGATCCCGACCCGGGAACTGGCCCAGCGCCTGGGCATGCTGCCGCAGGGGCCGGTGACCCCGGAGGGGATGACCGTGCTCGACCTGGTGAACCGCGGCCGCTCCCCGCACCAGACCTGGTGGCGGCAGTGGTCCCGGGCCGACGAGCTGGCCGTGCACGCGGCACTGGCCGCCACCGGGATGACCGAGCTGGCCGACCGCCCGGTCGACGAGCTCTCCGGCGGCCAGCGCCAACGCGCCTGGATCGCCATGGCGGTGGCCCAGGGCACCCCGGTGCTGCTGCTGGACGAGCCCACCACCTACCTGGACCTGGCCCACCAGATCGACGTGCTCGACCTGGTCACCGACCTCAACCGGAACGAGCACCGGACGGTGGTGATGGTGCTGCACGACCTCAACCAGGCCTGCCGCTACGCCGACCACATCATCGCGATGAAGTCCGGCCGGATCGTCGCCCAGGGCGAACCGGCCGAGGTGATCACCGCCGAGACGGTGGAGGAGGTCTTCGGCCTCCGCTGCCAGGTCGCCCAGGACCCGGTCAGCGGCACCCCCATGGTCATCCCCATGGGCCGCCACCACACCCCTGCTCCCGCTCCCGCTCCCGCCACAGCGACGGGCTGACCCGTGGGCGCGGGTGACGGGCCGCCGGCACAACACTGACGGCCCGTCACCCACCACTCACCGGCTACCGCCCGTCCGGCAGAACCGTCGTCCCTACGCTCGCCGTGCCCGTCCTGCCCGCTGGGCCCGCCGCACCGGCGCTCCCGGCCAGCCCGGCCCTGAGGGCGTGCGGTGACCGTCCGTCCAGGACCCGTGCGGACCGCACCCCCGCGCGGACCGCCCGCAGGCACGCCTCCATCTTGGGTCCCATCCCCCCGCTCAGCCCCGGCAGCATCCGCTCCAGTTCTCCCGCGCCGATCCGGTCCACCACCCGCTCGCTCCGCGGCCAGTCCGCGTACAGGCCGGGGACGTCGGTGAGCACCACCAGCGTCTCCGCCCGCAGCGCCGCCGCCACCGCGCCCGCGGCCGTGTCGGCGTTCACGTTGTAGACCTGGCCGTCCTCGCCGCGCCCCAGCGAGGAGAGCACCGGGATGTGGCCGTGGTCCAGCAGCAGTTCCAGCAGCGCGGTGTCGACCCGCGCCACATCGCCGACCAGCCCGAGGTCCACCCGCTCCCCCGCCACCTCGGCGTACCGCCGCTCCGCGGTCAGGGTGCGCGCGTCCTCCCCGCTGAGCCCGACCGCATAGGGCCCGTGCTCGTTGAGCAGGCCGACCAGCTCCGGCTGGACCCGTCCGGCCAGCACCATCCGGACCACGTCCAGCGCCGAGGGGCCGGTGACCCGCAGGCCGTTCAGGAACGGCGTCTTGATGCCCCGCCGGTCCAGCTCCGCGCCGATCTGCGGGCCGCCGCCGTGCACCACCACCGGCCGCAGCCCCTCCTCCCGCAGCCGCACCACGTCCCGGGCGAAGGCCCGCCGCAGCGCCGGCTCGGTCATGGCGTGGCCGCCGTACTTGACGACCACGGTGCGTGCGGCCGTCACGGACGCGCGGTCAGGTAGCCGCCCATGGTGCGGAAGTAGTCGGTGGCCGCGTGCTCCGTACCGTCCTCGGTGCGCACCCGGGTGACGGCGAGGCCGCGCAGCCGCCCGCTGCGGGCCTCCGCCCCGGCGACGACGACCACGCCGTCTCCCTCCCTGATGAAGATCCGCCCCGGCGTGCCGCCGTAGCAGGCCTGCGACACCTCGGCCGCGACGATCCGGATCCGCTCCCCGCGGTGGTAGGCGAAGGCATTGGGGTACGGGTCGGACTGGGCCCGGACCAGGCGCTGGATGGACTCGGCCGGCCAGCTCCAGTCGATCCGGCTGTCCTCCTCCGAGCGCTTGTGGAAGAAGCTGGCCCGGCTGCGGTCCTGGGCGGTCCACTGCGCCCGCCCCGAGTCGATCAGGTCCAGCGACTCCTGCACCAGCGGGCCGATCAGGTCCACCGTGCGGTGGAACAGGTCGGTCACCGTGTCCTCCGGGCCCACCGGCACTGCATGCTGCAACAGCACGTCCCCGGCGTCGAGTTCGGCGTTCATCCGGTGCGCGGTCAGCCCGACCTCCCGCTCGCCGTTGATCAGCGCCCAGATCAGCGGCGAGAAGCCGGCGTAGGCCGGCAGCAGCGAGTCATGGACGTTGAGGGTGCCGTGCCGGGGCAGGTCGAAGATCTCCGGCGGCAGCAGGGTGCGCCAGTTGTTGGCCACGATCAGATCGGGCTCGGCCTCGCGCACGGCCGCCAGCAACGCGTCGTCAGGGCGGCTGCACAGCAGCACCGGAACCCCGTGCTTCTCGGCCAGTTCGGCCACCGAGTCGCTCCAGATCCGCTCGTACGCATGGTCGCTGCGCGGATGGGTGACGGCGAGGACCACCTGGTGCTCCGACTCCAGCAGGGCCTGGAGTGTCCGGTGGCCCCAGGTCTGATAACCGAACATGACGACCCGCATGGAAGTTCCTCTCGGAGGGCAGTGATGCAGAGGCAATGTTGCAAGGTAAGCCTAACCTTACTTAGTCTGTCGCTGGTCAAGGGAGGCACCACGCAATGAACACTCCGCGCACGGAGATCCACGACGTCCTGGGCATCGGTTTCGGCCCGTCAAATCTCGCACTGGCCATCGCAGTCGAGGAGCACAACGCCGCCGTCCCCGAGGACCGGCGGATCCGGGCCGCCTTCCTGGAGCGGCAGCCCCGGTTCGGCTGGCACCGGGGCATGCTGATCGACGACGCGACCATGCAGGTCTCGTTCCTGAAGGACCTGGTCACCATGCGCAACCCGACCAGCGACTACAGCTTCCTCTGCTACCTGCGCGAGCAGGGCCGGCTGGTGGACTTCCTCAACGCGAAGACCCTCTTCCCGCTGCGGATCGAGTTCCACGACTACTTCGACTGGGCCGCCGCCCGCGTCGCCCACCTGGTCGACTACTCCTCAGAGGTGGTCTCGGTGGAGCCGGTGACCGGACCCGACGGGGAGGTCCACTGGTTCGACGTGGTCAGCCGCGATCCCGACGCGCCGGGGAACGGGACCGTGGTCCGCAGGGCCCGCAACCTGTGCGTCGCCGTCGGCCTGGAACCCCACCTGCCGCCCGGCACGGTCCGCTCGGACCGGGTCTGGCACACCAGCGAACTACTGCCCCGGGTGGCCGAGTTGGCCGAGCGGGCCGAGCGGGCCGAGCGGGCCGAGACCGGCACTGCGGTGCGCCGGGCCGTCGTCCTCGGCGCCGGACAGAGCGCCGCCGAGGCGGTGGACTACCTGCACCGCAGCTTCCCGCAGGCCGAGGTGTGCGCGGTCTTCGCCAAGTACGGCTACACCCCGGCGGACGACAGCCCCTTCGCCAACCGGATCTTCGACCCCGAGGCGGTGGACCTCTACTTCCAGTCCCCGCCCGCGGTGAAGCAGGCGCTGTTCGACTACCACCGCAGCACCAACTACTCGGTGGTCGACCAGGAACTGATCGAGTCCCTCTATGCGACCAGGTACCGGGAGCGGGTGCAGGGCCGGGAACGGCTGCGGATGCTCAACGTCTCCCGGATCCGCGAGGTGACCGAGCTTCAGGACCGCCTGGACGTCACCGTGGAGTTCCTGCCCACCGGCGAGCGCGAGGTGCTCTCCGCCGACCTGCTGGTGCACGCCACCGGCTACCGGCCCCGGGACCTCTCCACCTTCCTCGGCGACGCCGCCAAGCTCTGCCTGCGCGACGAGACCGACGCGGTCCGCGTCGGCCGCGACCACCGCGCCGAACTCGCACCGGGCACCACCGCCGGCATCTACCTCCAGGGCGGCACCGAGCACACCCACGGCATCACCTCGACGCTCCTGTCCAACACCGCGGTCCGAGCAGGCGAGATCTTCGAATCGCTGCGCTCCCGGCAGCCCTCCGCGAGCCGTGCCTGAACGATGAGCACCACGCTGACGGCCGGGCGGATCCGCCCGGCCCGGGCCGCCGACGCCTACACGCTCTACCTGCTCTCCACACCCTTCATGCGCTCCGGCGAACTCCGCCACCGCCCACCGGGCCTCTACACCGCCACCGCGCACGAGTTCCTGGTCGCCGAGGACGACCGCAACACACCCCAGGGCTGCCTGGCCCTGCGCCACTACCCGGCCGCGGCACGCGGTCGGGCCACCGGCGAGGTGGGCGGGGCGGGCGGGGCCGACGGGGCGGGCGCGAACGGCCGCCCGGCCGGGGTGCTGCACAACTTCTGCGTCCTGCGCCGCGCCCAGGGCGCCGGCCTGGGGTCGCTGCTGCTGGCCCGAGCCCTGGCCCGGGCCGAGGCCGACCACCTCCCCGCCGTCTACACCGCCACCACCGGCCATGCCCGCGTCTTCCTCCGGGCCGGCTTCCACGAGGTCCCGGCCACCGCCGCCCCACCCCTCTGGGCGTCCGCCCTCGACCCCGATCGGCATTCCCGCATCCTCACCCTGCCACTAGCCGGATAGTTTGCTAGCATGCTCATGTGGGCGACGAGGATGTGAAGCAGTTCAACGTGTACTTGCCGATCGGCTTGATCAAGCAGGTCAAGCACCGGGCCATCGAATCGGAGCTGTCGCTGTCGGCGCTGGTCGCCGCAGCGCTGCGCGCCTACCTCGACGACGCCCCGAGTGAGCCAGAGCCAACGTCCGAGAAGGAGAGCTGAGCCGACATGACGACGACCGAGGGCATCGAGGCCGTGTTCCTGGAGACCCACAACTGGGGCAGGGCGGCCAAGTTCTTCCAGGGGCTGGGCTACCGGCTCGAGTTCGACACCGGCCACAACTCCGGCCAGTTGCGCAACGGCGACGGCCCCTACCTCTTCATCGCCGAGGTCCCGGAGAGCAAGGAGCCGGAAACGCGGCTGGTGCTGCAGGTGACCGACGAGGACACCTTCCAGCCGGGCCCCGGCGTCGAGGTGGTCACCCCGTTCGAGGACACCCACTTCGGGACCAGGGAGATGACCGTCCGCGACCCGGACGGACGCCTGTGGAGCCTCCAGGCTCCAGGCAAGGGCTGATCGCGCCATGTCCGACGAACGACGCACCGCAGCACCGGACAGCACCGCAGTGCGGGTGGCCCTCTGGCGGGCCCTGCACGTCCAGGTCGACGCACCGCCGCACGTCCTCGAGGATGAGGTCGGCCTGCAACTGGTCGCCCCGGACGACGGCTGGCGCAGCCGCGGGGACATGGATCCGAACGGGACCAGCTGGTTCCGGGCCTCGATCGTGGCCCGGGCCCGGTTCATCGAGGACCTGGTGGCACAGCAGGCCACCGGACACGGCGTCACCCAGTACGTCATCCTGGGAGCCGGCCTGGACACCTTCGCCCAGCGCCGACCCGAGATCGCCTCCCGACTGAGGGTGTTCGAGGTCGACCAGCCCGAACCCCAGGCCTGGAAGCGCCGACGCCTGGACGAACTCGGCTACGGCGTCCCGGACTGGCTCCGACTGGTGCCGGTCGACTTCGAGGCGGGTGCATCGTGGTGGGACGAGCTGGCAGCCGCCGGCTTCGACCCGGACCGCCCCACCGTGGTGGCCTCGGCCGGCGTGGCCCTGTACCTCACCAGGGACGCCAACGCGGCGATGCTGCGCCGGCTCGCCTCCCTGGCCCCGGGCTCCACCCTGGCCATGACCTTCCACTTGCCCGCGGACCTCCTCGACGAGGACAAGCGCGCCGGCATGCGAGCGGCGACGGAAGGCGCCAGAGCCGCCGGAACCCCGTTCCTCAGCTTCTTCGCCCCGCCGGACATCCTGGCCATGGCCGAGGCCGCCGGCTTCAAGGAAGCCGAGCACATCTCGGCAGCCATGCTCAACCAGCGCTACTTCGCCGACCGGACGGACGGGCTCGGCACCTCCAGCGGTGAGGAACTGCTGGTGGCAAGGGTCTGATCACCCCTTTGGGCGAACATGTTCGTGGGAAACTTGACCGTAACGAACATGTTCGTCATCCTGGAGTCATGAGAGCAGGTGCCGAAGAACCCACCTCACGATCCAGGAGCAGCCGATGACCACCACCACACACCACCCCATCGCAGTAGTCGGCGCCGGACTCGGTGGCCTGACCCTCGCGAGCGTCCTGCACGCCCACGGCATCGAAGCCGCCGTGTTCGACCTCGACGCCTCCGCCACCGCCCGCGCCCAGGGCGGGATGCTGGACATCCACGAGGACACCGGCCAGGCCGCACTGCACGCCGCCGGCCTGTACCAGCAGTTCCGGACCCTGGTACTGCCCGGCGGCGAGGCCATGCGCATCCTGGACCGGAACGCCGTGGTGCTCCGCAAGGAGGAGGACGAGGGCGACGGCACCCGCCCCGAGGTCGAGCGCGGCGAGCTCCGGAACCTGCTGCTCGGCTCGCTGCCCGAGGGCACCGTCCACTGGGGCAGCAAGATCACCGCCGCCCGCCCCCTGGACGCGGGCCGGCACGAGGTGACCCTGGCCGACGGGACGCAGTTCACCACCGACCTGCTGATCGGCGCCGACGGCGCCTGGTCGCGGATCCGACCCCTGGTCTCCCAGGCCACCCCCGTCTACTCGGGCCTGTCCTTCGTCGAGTTCGACCTGAAGGACGCCGACACCCGGCATCGCGAGGCCGCCGAACTCGTCGGCGGCGGGATGCTCTTCGCGCTGGGCCCGGGCAAGGGCTTCCTCGCCCACAACGAGCCCGACGGCAGCCTGCACGTCTACGCCGCGCTCACCGCGCCGGAGGACTGGGCCGCCACGGTCGACTTCAGTGACGCGGAGGCCGCAAAGACCGCACTGCTGACCCACTTCGCAGACTGGGACCCGCGCCTGCGCTCCCTGGTCTCCGAGGCGGACGGTGCTCTGATCCCCCGCCCGATCCACGCGCTGCCGGTGGGCCACCGCTGGGACCGGACGCCCGGCGTCACCCTGCTGGGCGACGCCGCCCACCTGATGTCCCCCTTCGCCGGCGAGGGCGCCAACCTCGCCATGTTCGACGGGGCCGAACTCGCCCTGGCCCTCGCCGCCCACCCCGGCGACACCGAACAGGCCCTCGCCGCCTACGAGGAGAAGCTGTTCCCGCGCAGCGAAACCTTGGCCGCCGAGTCCGCCGACAATCTCGTGCTGTGCTTCGACGACACCGCCCCGCAGTCCCTGGTCGACCAGTTCGCCCAGTACGACCGGCTCCGCGACGAGACCCGCTAGAGATCCGGACGTCCGGACGGCGGCGACCGCACTCGGTGCCCTCATCCACCGCCGCGGAACCGACTTCACGGCGGCGGACGAGGACACGCTCTCCGGTGCGGTGCCGACTGCTCAGCAGGTGCAGGAAACCGTCAGGGTGATACTCGGGGGCGGGGGCGGCGAATTGAGGTACCCACCGATCCAGACCGTGAGAGCACGACCTCCCTCGTAGGTCCGCCAGGTCCATCGCTGATCCTTGCCCAGCGGGGTGCCGTCGCCGTTGGTGATGGTCCAGTTGTCAGCCGGCAGCAGTCCCTGGGGACAGACAGCGGTCACGCCACTCGGGGAACCGGTGGCGGACACGGTCTCGGGAAGATTGTCGGCCAGAGCGGGACCGGCCAGGATGGCTGCCAGTGCCACCCCTGCCAGTCCGGCACCGACGAGTCGTCCGGTACGCATAGAAGTCCTCTCGCTGAGCAGCCCTCGAACAGGGCCGAACAGCCACATCCGTTGCCACACCACAGCGCAACTCACACCACTTCCACCGCACTCCACTCTTCTGCGCCAGCCAAGGGTCGCGGCGGGCGGGGCTGGTGGTGCGGGATCTGTTTGGCTGCCGAGCCCCCGTCTTGTGGCCGGGTTGCCGGTGCGTGTTCGCTCCCGGTGATCGTTCGTCAGTTCCGTGGGGCGCGTTGGTGTGTTGGTGGCTGGGGTGGCTCGCTCCGCTCGCGGCCAACTACGAGGAGCCAGGGGGCGGGTAGAGCTCCGTTGCCGGGCGGCGGGTGAGTGCGGGGTGGGGCGTGCAGAAACGTTCCTGCCGAGGCCAGTGCGGTTTCGGGGCCCGAGAAGCGGGGCCTTGGACTGAACCGGGGTCACTTTCGGGACAAGGTGTCACTCGATCATGCCGTAATGCCCCATTTGACCCGGTCTTGGTGTACCACGAGTGACCCGACGTACGAGAATCGACCCCGGTTCGCGCGAGGCCCGGCGGCAGAACCGTTTCTGCGCGCCCGCACCCGGCAACGGCGCCCGGCACCGGCCCCGCTCCCCCGCTGTAGTTGGCCCGCGAGGCGGAGCCGAGCAACAGCAACAAGCCACGGACGTGCCATTCGGCATCGGTGGCGCCATGTAAGCCACCCACAGCAGCCGCCCCACCAACGACGGCCGGCCTCCCCAGCCCGCTTCCGGCGCTGGTGCGGGAATGCAGAAAAGCCCCCTGACCGGTGGTCAGAGGGCTTCCTGTTAATGATTGTTCGGCGGCGTCCTACTCTCCCACAGGGTCCCCCCTGCAGTACCATCGGCGCTGTGAGGCTTAGCTTCCGGGTT
>NZ_JOEH01000012.1 GCF_000719095.1 Streptacidiphilus jeojiense
TCCGGGCCGGACCTGGCGGGTGCCCTGCCGGACGTGCTGGCCGATCTCGAAGTTCAGGTCCTGGACCAGTTCGCCTATCGGCGAAGGGTCGTCCCTCGATGGTGAGCCCGGGGGCCGGGCATAGCTGACGAAGAAGGACGGCCCGTCGCCCCGCGGCTCCGATGCCCCGCCCGTCGTACGTTCGGTCACCGCTGTCCTCCCGGGCACGCCACTGTCCGACGCCCCATCAGGAGCGTTTCAGGACAACGGTATCGCGCAAAGCAGACAGCAAGCGCTCACTCGACGGAAAGAGCTTGGCGTATACGGGCAGACATGACCGGGCGAGCGGCAGTCGCTCGCCCGGAATCAGGAATTCCGCGGTCCGGAAACCTCAGGACCAGGTCTCAGATCGAGGAACCGAATGCCGCGACCTCGACCTGCTTCCTGTGGTCCTCTCCGAGTACCCGCCGGAGGACGGTGGAGGTGGACGGCCGGGTGTCTGCAAGCTCTGCCAGGGAGCGACGTGCAGGGCCGCCCGCGGGCCCATGGGGTGGGATCGTTGCGTCGGAGGTGGTGGGAGCAGTCATATTCACAAGGACCAGCCTTCGAGTTGTTGAATCACGACTCCAGTGACGCCCCCGTCGTACCCCTTGTCAGTGACTCCCCTCCGTGGCCGTTCCAGCACGAAGCTCGACAGGGCGCATAGATTCTGAATTAGCGTCACCCATACCAGCCGCCGGGGCAAGACCGCATGAATCGATGGTCCGGTATGCAGCGGCGTTCTGGCCGAGATGTGCCGCTCAGGGCTGGAGCCGCTCGACGCGCCACCCCGTGGCGTCCGCCGCCTCGTAGCGCAGCCGGTCGTGCAGCCGGTTCTCGCGGCCCTGCCAGAACTCGACGGTCAGCGGGGCGATCCGGTAGCCGCCCCAGAACGGGGGCACCGGGACGCCCTCGCCCTCCGGGTAGCGGGCGGCCAGGTCGGTGTAGCGCTGCTCCAGCTCCGCCCGGGAGGCGACCGGGCGGGACTGCTCGCTGGCCCAGGCGCCGAGTTGGGAGCCGTGCGGACGGCTGCGGAAGTAGGCCGCCGTCTCGTCCCGGCCGACCCGCTCGGCCAGGCCGGTGACGATCACCTGACGGCCCAGCGGGTGCCACGGGAAGAGCAGCGCGACCCTGGGGTTGGCGTCCATCTCGGTGCCCTTGCGGGAGCCGTAGTTGGTGTAGAAGACGAAGCCGCGCCGGTCGTACCCCTTGAGCAGGACGGTCCGCACGCTCGGCTGCCCGTCCGCCCCCGCGGTGGTGACGACCATGGCGTTGGGCTCGTCGACACCCGACTTCACCGCGTCCGCGAACCAGCGGTCGAACTGGTCCATGGGCTCCCCGGCCAGCTCCGACTCGTCGAGGCCGGCGGCGAGGTACTGGCGGCGCATCGCCGCGACATCCTGAGGCTGCACGCCGCCATCATCCCCCACGTGTGCACCGGCACTACCTTTCACCAGTACAAAATCTCGACGTCGAGAGATAGGGTGTCCGGGCGCCGGATCGTCCGGATGCTGGAATTCCGTTCGACCCGGGTGTGATTCGGACCCTCCTGGGGGGCATTACCGTCGTGGGCTCTGGCGCAATGCACCCAGTGCCTGCCACCCTGACACTGCGTGCCACATGCCCGCACCCGTACTGCCGCGCAACCGCGCGGAAGCACAGTCACCACAGCCGACGACTTGGCCACACCACAGTCACCGACGTCGATCAAGAGGAGCCGCCTGATGTCCGATTTCGTACCCGGACTCGAGGGAGTCATCGCGTTCGAGACGGAGATCGCCGAACCCGACAAGGAGGGCGGCTCGCTCCGCTACCGCGGGGTCGACATCGAGGAGCTGGTCGGCCACGTGTCCTTCGGGAACACCTGGGGCCTGCTCGTCGACGGCAAGTTCAACCCCGGACTGCCGGCCGCCGAACCGTTCCCGCTGCCGATCCACTCCGGCGACATCCGCGTCGACGTCCAGTCCGCCCTGGCCATGCTGGCCCCGGCCTGGGGCCTCAAGCCGCTGCTGGACATCAGCCCCGAGCAGGCCCGCGACGACCTCGCCCGGGCGGCCGTGATGGCCCTCTCCTACGTGGCGCAGTCCGCCCGCGGCCAGGGCCTGCCGATGGTCCCGCAGAGCGAGATCGACAAGGCCGAGACCATCGTCGAGCGCTTCATGATCCGCTGGCGCGGGGAGCCCGACCCCAAGCACGTCAAGGCCATCGACGCCTACTGGACCTCCGCCGCCGAGCACGGCATGAACGCCTCCACCTTCACCGCCCGGGTCATCGCCTCCACCGGCGCGGACGTCGCCGCGGCGCTGTCCGGTGCGGTCGGCGCGATGTCCGGGCCGCTGCACGGCGGTGCGCCGTCGCGCGTCCTCGGCATGATCGAGGAGATCGAGCGCACCGGGGACGCCACCGCGTGGGTCAAGAACGCCCTCGACAAGGGCGAGCGGCTGATGGGCTTCGGCCACCGCGTCTACCGCGCGGAGGACCCGCGCGCCCGTGTGCTGCGGCGCACCGCGATGGAGCTGTCGGCTCCCCGCTACGAGGTCGCCGCGGCGCTGGAGAAGGCCGCGCTGGAGGAGCTGCACGCCCGCCGTCCCGACCGCGTGCTCGCCACCAACGTGGAGTTCTGGGCCGCGATCATCCTGGACTTCGCCGAGGTCCCGGCGCACATGTTCACCTCCATGTTCACCTGTGCCCGCACCGCGGGGTGGAGCGCCCACATCCTGGAGCAGAAGCGCACCGGCCGCCTGGTGCGGCCCGCGGCGCGCTACATCGGCCCGGCTTCGCGCAGCCCGCACGAGGTCGACGGGTTCGACGACATCGCCCGCTGAACGCCCGCTTTCGGGGGCGCGGGGAACTGCGCTGCCAGCCCTCCACGGAGGTGCATGGTCGGCAGCGCAGTTCCCCGCGCCCCTGGGTAGTGCATGGTCACCCGATGGTGTCTCATCTCGCGGACCCGCCATTGGACGAACAAGAACAGCCGGTAGCATGCGGGCTGTGGCTGAGATCCAGATCCCCGCTGACATCAGGCCCGCTGACGGCCGTTTCGGCGCAGGTCCGTCCAAGGTTCGCCCCGAGGCGCTGAGTGCCCTCGCCGCGACCGGTAGTTCGCTGCTCGGCACCTCCCACCGCCAGGCCCCGGTGAAGAACCTGGTCCGGCGCGTCCGCGAGGGCGTGAGCAGCCTCTTCCAGCTCCCCGAGGGCTACCAGGTGGTGCTCGGCAACGGCGGCTCCACCGCCTTCTGGGACATCGCCGCCTTCGGCCTGGTGCGGGAGAAGTCCCAGCACCTGAGCTTCGGTGAGTTCTCCTCCAAGTTCGCCGCCTCCACCAAGGCCGCGCCCTGGCTCGCCGACCCGTCCGTGGTGAAGTCCGACCCGGGCACCCACCCGCTCCCGGCCGCCGAGGCCGGCGTGGACGTCTACGCGCTGACGCACAACGAGACCTCCACCGGTGTCGCCATGCCGATCAAGCGGGTGGCCGGCGCCGACGAGGGCTCGCTGGTCCTGGTGGACGCCACCTCCGGCGCCGGCGGCCTGCCCGTCGACATCGCCGAGACGGACGTCTACTACTTCGCCCCGCAGAAGTGCTTCGCCTCCGACGGCGGCCTCTGGATCGGCCTGTTCTCCCCCGCCGCGCTGGCCCGCGCGGCCGAGATCGCCGGCTCGGGACGCTACATCCCGCCGTTCTTCGACCTGCCGACGGCCATCGACAACTCGTCGAAGGACCAGACCTACAACACCCCCGCGCTGTCCACCCTCTTCCTGCTGAACGAGCAGTTGGAGTGGCTGAACGGCAACGGCGGCCTGGACTGGTCGGTGGCCCGTACCGCGGACTCCTCCTCCCGGCTCTACACCTGGGCCGAGAAGTCCTCCTACGCCAACCCGTTCGTCGCCGAGCCGGCCGAGCGCTCGCAGGTGATCGGCACCATCGACTTCGACGAGTCGATCGACGCCGCGGCCGTCGCCAAGGTGCTGCGGGCCAACGGCATCGTGGACACCGAGCCGTACCGCAAGCTGGGCCGCAACCAGCTGCGGGTGGCGATGTTCCCGGCCGTCGACCCGGCCGACGTCGAGGCGCTGACGGTGTGCATCGACTACGTCATCGAGAAGCTCTGACCTGAGCGGACGAACAACGGAGGGCTGTCCCGCTGAGCGGGACAGCCCTCCGTCGTCTACGCGTCCGGCTCAGCGCGCGATGGCGCCGATCACGACGGCCAACAGCAGCAGCACCAGCGCGCCGCTCACGATCCTGCTACGAGTCTTGGGGTCCACCCTCTGAGCCTACCTGCCGTCTCTCGACGGCTGTCGTCGAGCCCCGCAGCAGCAGCGTGGTCTGCAGCGGCGCCGGCCCCGGCGGGCGGCCGCCGCTGATCAGCTCGGCCAGCAGGTCCAGGCCGGCGCTGCCCAGCCGCTCGCCGGGCAGGTCCACCGTGGTGAGCCCCGGCGACAGCAGCTGGGCGGCCAGGATGTTGTCGATGCCGACCACCGACAGGTCGTCAGGGATCCGTAGCCCCAGCTCCGCGGCCACGTGGTACGCGGCGGCCGCCACCACGTCGTCGTCGCAGACCAGGGCGTGCGGGCGGTCGGCCCGGCCGAGCAGGGTGCGGGCGGCCGCCCGTCCCGCCTCCAGGCCGCCGTTGATGGACACCCCGGCCTCCACCACCTCGACGCCCAGCGCCGCCCGCTCGAACCCGGCCTGCCGGGAGCGGAAGGTGTAGGCGGAGTCGGTGGAGCGCAGATGCCCGATCCGGCTGTGTCCGAGCTCACGCAGATGCCGCACCGCGGCGGCCATGCCCCCGGCGACGTCCAGCTCCAGCGCCCGGCGCAGCGGCGAGTCGGCGACCCCGGCCGGGTCGGCGTCCAGGAACACCACCGGGAGCGGGGCCGGCAGCTCGCCCAGCTGGCTGTCGTCCGGTGAGCACAGCAGCAGGCCGTCGAACTGCCCGGTGCCGCAGGCGCGGGCCAGGGTGTCGCCGTCCCAGCCGGAGCTGACCACCACGGCGAGGCCGTGCGCGGTCGCCGCGCCCTGGGCACCGTCGAGGACCCGGGCGAAGAAGGGGCCGAGCATATTGGGCACGGCGAGGTGGACCAGCCCGGTACGGCCCAGGCGCAGCTGCCGTCCGGCTGCCTGGGGCTGGTAGCCGAGCTGGGCCGCGGCCGCCCTGACCCGGTCCCGGGTGGCGGCGGAGACCCTGGCCCGGGCGGTCTCGCCGGTCGAGAAGACCAGCGAGACGGTCGCCTGGGAGACCCCCGCGAGGCGTGCCACATCGCGCCCGGTCGGGCGGTGGGGCAGGTCGGCGGGGGTGTTCAGCGGGGTGTCCCTCGGTCCCTCAGGAGCTGCTGCTACTGGGCGTCCGCGCGGACGGCGTCGTCGAGGGCGTCCTCGGCGGCGGTCTGCGCGGCGATGCGCTGCTTCAGCCCGGCGCCGCGCTTGCGGCGTCCCTCGATGGTCTCGGTGATCTGCGCGGACACCTCGTCCCGCTGACGGCTCAGCAGCACATAGCTGAGCAGCCCCGACACCAGCAGGGAGATGATCAGCAGCAGCAGGACGCCGGAGGCTCCGGCCATCACCGGCATCAGCTTGAAGTGGGCCAGCACCAGGACGACCACGAAGACGGCGCCGAACATGCTGAACCGCATGGAGGTGTAGCGGAGGGTGGCGTGTGACTTGCTGCTCACGGCGCTGGGTTCTCTCTTCCGAGCGATTCCGGACGACCTGTCCAGTACAGCACGCGGTCGGGGCGGATCTTCAACGCCCCCCTGAAGAGGCCGCCGTCACTCCGCTTCACCTGAGGTCGAGCCACATCAGGACGTCGTCGTACTCCTCGCCCGGCGCGACCCGGATGGCGCCGGGCACCCGGCCGACCTCCTTGTAGCCGCTGCGGCCGTAGAAGGTCTCCAGGCCGCGGCCCCCGCGCAGGGTCAGCTTCAGCCCGGACAGGCCCCAGCCCCTGGCGATCCGCTCGGCCTCGGCCAGCAGCTCGGCGCCGTAGCCGGAGCCCTGGAACCGGGGGTGCACCATGACCCGCTTGAGCAGCTGCCAGTGCGTCATCAGCTCGAAGCGCTGGTCCTCGAAGAACAGGCAGGCGGCGAGCTCGCCGGTGTCCGCCTCACGGGCGATCAGCAGCCGGTCCGGACCGTCCGCGACTCCCGCGAACTGCTTCTCCGCGGTGGGCCGGACCCGCTCGGTGCTGACCGGCGCGACGAAGCCGACGGCCCCGCCGGCGTTGCTGACGTCGGTCCAGAGGTCGATGATCCCGGCCCGGAGCCGCAGGGTCAGCTCCGGGTCGAGGGTGAAGACAAGTGCCATGGTGCGGGAGGTTCCTGGGTGACTAGAAGCGCATCGGCTGCGGGGTCTCGCGGCGGTCGGCGACCGGGCCGTCGTACTCGCGGATGATCTCGTAGCGGGTGTTGCGCTCTACCGGGCGGAAGCCGGCGTCGCGGATCAGGTCGAGCAGGTTGTCGCGGCTGAGCTTGTTGGGCGTGCCGAAGCCGTCCGCGTCGTGGGTGATCTTGTACTCGACCACCGAGCCGTCCATGTCGTCCGCGCCGTGATTGAGCATCAGCTGCGCGCCGTCCAGGCCGTGCATCACCCAGAACACCTTGACGTGCGGGACGTTGTCGAACAGCAGCCGCGACACCGCGAAGGTCTTGATCATGTCCGCGCCGGTGGCCATGGTGGTCCGGGCCTGCAGCCGGTTGCGGACGATGCCGTCCTTGGAGTCGTGGAAGTCGTGCTGGTAGCGCAGCGGGATGAAGACCTGGAAGCCGCCGGTCTCGTCCTGCAGCTCGCGCAGCCGCAGCACGTGGTCCACCCGGTGCCTGGGCTCCTCGATGTGCCCGTAGAGCATGGTGCACGGGGTCTTCAGGCCCTTGGAGTGCGCCAGGCGGTGGATCCGCGACCAGTCCTCCCAGTGGGTGTCGTGGTCGACGATGTGCTGGCGCACCTCCCAGTCGAAGATCTCGGCGCCGCCGCCGGTCAGCGACTCCAGGCCGGCGTCGATCAGCTCGTCCAGGATCTCGCTGGCGGACAGCCCGGAGATCTTCTCGAAGTGGTGGATCTCGGTGGCGGTGAAGCACTTCAGCGCCACGTCCGGGAGCGCGGCCTTGAGCTCGCGCAGCGACCGCGGGTAGTAGCGCCAGGGCAGCGTCGGGTGCAGGCCGTTGACGATGTGCAGCTCGGTGAGCTGGTCGTTCTCCATGGCCTTGGCCAGCCGCACGGCCTCCTCGATGCGCATGGTGTACGCGTCCTTCTCGCCCGGCTTGCGCTGGAACGAGCAGTAGGCGCACGAGGCCGTGCAGACATTGGTCATGTTGAGGTGGCGGTTGACGTTGAAGTGGACGACGTCGCCGTTCTTCTGCGTCCGCACATGGTGGGCAAGGCCGCCCAGCCAGGCCAGGTCGTCGGTCTCGTAGAGGGCGATGCCGTCCTCGCGGGACAGCCGCTCCCCGGCGTAGACCTTCGCCTCGAGCTCCCGCTTCAGTCCTGCGTCCATCCGGCCCTCAGCCCTTTCCAACCTGCCCGACACACCACGTGCACGACCTGCACGAGCCTACGCCAGCAAATCCGCCAAGAGAGACGGGTCCACGTTCCCCCCGCTCACCACCGCCGCGATGCTCCGCCCCTGCGGCAGCTGATCCGCGTGGTGCAGGTACGCCGCCGTGCTGACCGCGCCCGAGGGTTCGGCGACCAGCCGCCCGCGCCGGGCCAGCACCGCGACGGTCGAACGGATCTCGTCCTCGGTCACCGTGATGATGTCGTCCACATAGGCCTGGACGTGCTCCCAGGGCAGCAGCCCCAGCGAGTTGGTGCGCAGGCCGTCGGCGATGGTGCGGTGGGTCTGCTCGAACGGCCAGACCTTGCGCTCGCCGGTGCGGAAGCTCTCGGCGGCGTCCCCCGCCAGCTCGGGCTCGACGCCGATGATCCGCACCCCGGGCATGGTCAGCTTCAGCGCGGCCGCGGTCCCGCCGATCAGGCCGCCGCCGCTGACCGGCACCAGCACCGTGCGCAGGTCCAGGTCCAGCGCGGTCGCGTCCTCCGCGATCTCCAGGCCGACCGTGCCCTGACCGGCGATGATGAACGGGTCGTCGTACGGCGGCACCCACACGTAGCCGTGCTCGGCGACCAGCTCGGCCGGGGTGGTGTCGCGCTCGCTCATGTGGACCAGGACCACCTCGGCGCCGAACGACAGGGTGCTCTCGACCTTCACCGCCGGCGCGGTGTCGGGCATCACGATGACGGCCTTGATCCCCAGCTCCCGCGCCGCGTAGGCGACCGCCTGCGCGTGGTTGCCGCTGGACTGCGCGACCACGCCGCGGGCCCGCTCCTCCGCGGTCAGCGCGGCGAGCCGGTTGTAGGCGCCCCGGATCTTGAAGGCACCGGTCGGCTGCAGCCCCTCCGGCTTGAGGTGCAGCGTGTGCGTGTCGGTCTGCGCCCACGGACAGGGCATCAGCGGGGTGCGCACCGCCACGCCGGCGATCCGCTTCTGCGCGTCGCGGAGGTCGTCCAGGGTCACCAGGGCCATCTGCGGCTCACGCCTTCCGGTCGGTCAGGGCATCGGTGTCGGGCAGTTCGGTCGCCCGGTTCTCCCACTTGGTGGACAGCACCACCGTGGTCCGGGTCCTGGCGACGCCCTTGGTCCCGGAGAGCCGCTTCACGATGGACTCCAGCCCGTCCACGTCCGGCATCCGCACCTTGAGCATGTAGGAGTCGTCGCCGGCGATGAACCAGCAGTCCTCGACCTCGGAGAGGTCGCGGAGCCGGTGCGCCACGTCCTCGTGGTCGGCGGCGTCCGACAACTGAAGGCCGATCAGCGCGGTCACGCCCAGCCCCAGCGAGGCCGGGTTCACCGTCGCCCGGTAGCCGGTGATGATGCCCGCCTGCTCCAGGCGGTTGATGCGGTCGGTGACGCTGGGGCCGGAGAGGCCGACCAGCCGCCCCAGCTCGGCGTAGGACGCCCGGCCGTTCTCGCGCAGCGCCTGGATGAGCTGTCTGTCCACCGCGTCCATGCTGGAATCCCGCGCCTTCCGATCGTTGGGCAACCAGCCGACATTATCCGGAATCGAAGACTCCCGAGCTGTCGACCCTGACATCCCAACGACAATACCCCGGGAACGTGAGCTGCCTCACTCAGGCATCGGCCCGCCTGGCCGTACCCAGCTCGCCGACCCAGCGCCGGTAGAGGTCGTGCGGCACTCCGGCCGCGTCCAGCACCCGCCCCGCGACGAAGTCCACCAGTTGCTGGGCGCTCCGCGTCCCGGCGTAGAACCCGGGCGAGGCGGGCAGCACCACGGCCCCGGCGTCGTCCAGCGCCACCAGTTGACGCAGCGTCTGGCCGCTCAGCGGCGTCTCCCGGACGCACACCACCAACCGCCGCCGCTCCTTGAGCGTGACGCTCGCGGCGCGCTGCAGCAGGTCCTTCGACAGCCCCAGCGCGATCCCGGCCACCGAGGCCGTGCTGCACGGCACCACCAGCATCCCCCGGGCCGGGTAGGACCCGCTGGAGGGCCCGGCCGCCAGATCGCCGGCGGCCCAGTAGCGCACCCCGTCCAGGCTCCCCAGTTGCGGCTTCCCGGCGTCGAGCGGCTGCTCCAGCCACTCCCGGAGGTCCTCCTGCCAGTGCCCGTCCCGGAACGCGATCCCGGTCTCGTCCAGCACCGTCAGCCGCGCCGCCCGGCTCACCACCAGGTCCACGGCCTCCCCCGCCGCCAGCAGCCCACGCACCACCGCCGCGGCGTACGCCGTCCCGGACGCCCCGGAAACCCCGACCACCCACGGCTCTCGCTGTCGTTCCACCTGTCCGACCCTACCCGGGGGCACGGGTGCTGCTGCGGCGCTCAGGCGCCGAGGCCGCGGAGTACCAGGTCCAGCAGGGCGAAGGCGAAAAGCGAGATCCCGACGAAGCCGTTGACCTGGAAGAAGGCCCGGTTGAGCCGGGACAGGTCGCCGGGCTTGACGATGGAGTGCTCGTAGACGAAGGCGCAACAGACCACGACCAGGCCCAGCCAGAAGGCCCAGCCTGCGTCGGTGAGCACCGCGAACCAGCCCAGCAGCAGCACCGTCACCAGGTGCGCCCCGCGCGCACCCCGGAGCGCGGCGTCCACGCCGAAGCGGGCCGGGACCGAGCGCACGCCGTCCGCGCGGTCGGCGGCGACGTCCTGGCAGCCGAAGATCAGGTCGAAGCCGCCGATCCAGACGCCCACCGCCAGGCCGAGGACCAGGGCGTCCCAGGACCAGGCCCCGGTGACGGCCAGCCAGGCCCCGATCGGGCCCATGGCCTGGGCCAGGCCCAGGATGGCGTGCGGGAAGTCGGTGAACCGCTTGCCGTAGGGGTAGACCACCATCGGGATGACCGCGATCGGGGCCAGCGCCAGGCAGAGCGGGTTGAGCAGCGCGGCGGCGCCCAGGAAGACCACCAGCGCCACCGCGGAGCCCGCGTAGGCGGTGCGCAGCGACACCGCGCCGGTGACCAGTTCGCGCCCGGCGGTGCGCGGGTTCCGGGCGTCGATCTCGCGGTCGATGATCCGGTTCGCGGCCATCGCGAAGGTGCGCAGCCCGACCATGGCGAGGGTCACCAGCAGCAGTTGCAGCCAGTGCACCGTCCCGTTCTCCAGGAACATGGCGGTGAGGGCGGCGATGTAGGCGAAGGGCAGGGCGAAGACCGAGTGCTCGATCATCACCAGCCGCAGAAAGGCCTTGGTCCTGCCCGGTGTCTCGACGACCGGGACGGCGGCGGTGGCGCTCACAGCCCGTACTCCTTCCAGCGACGGGAGACCGTCGCGGCCGTTTCAGGGTCCGAGGCGACCATCTCCGGCCAGCCCCCGTCCCTGGTGTACCCCTCCTCGGGGAGCTTACGGGTTGCGTCGATCCCGGCCTTGCCACCCCAGAACTGCTGGTACGAGGCGTGGTCCAGATGGTCCACCGGACCCTCGACCACGCTCAGGTCGCGGCTGTAGTCGACGTTGCCCAGGGCCCGCCAGGCCACCTCCTGGTAGTCGTGGACGTCGCAGTCCGCGTCCACCACCACGATCAGCTTGGTGAGCGACATCATGTGCGCCCCCCAGATGGCGTGCATCACCTTCTGGGCGTGTTTCGGGTACTTCTTGTCGATCGAGACGATCACGCAGTTGTGGAAGCCGCCGGCCTCGGGCAGGTCGTAGTCGACGATGTCCGGGACGATGATCTTCAGCAGCGGCAGGAAGAAGCGCTCGGTGAACTTCCCCAGCGGGCCGTCCTCGGTCGGCGGCCGGCCGACCACGATCGACTGCAGCAGCGGTCGGGACCGCATCGTCACGCAGTCGATGGTGAGCGCCGGGAACGGCTCCTGCGGGGTGTAGAAGCCGGTGTGGTCGCCGAACGGACCCTCCGGCAGCGTCACCCCGGGCTCCAGCCAGCCTTCGAGCACCACCTCGGCGTCGGCCGGAACCTGCAGCGGAACGGTCCTGCAGTCCACCATCCGCACCCGCTCGCCCGCCACGAAGCCGGCGAACAGGTACTCGTCGATGTCACCGGGCAGCGGCGCGGTGGCCGCGTAGGTCACCGCCGGCGGGCAGCCGAAGGCGATCGCGACCGGCAGCCGCTCGCCGCGCCTGGCCGCGACGGCGGCGTGGTTGCGGCTGTCCTTGTGGATCTGCCAGTGCATGCCGATGGTGCGCCGGTCGTGGCGCTGCAGCCGGTAGAGGCCCAGATTGCGGATGCCGCTGTCCGGGTCCTTGGTGTGGGTGAGGCCCAGGTTGAAGAAGGAGCCGCCGTCGCCGGGCCAGGTGAACAGCGCCGGCAGCGCGTCCAGGTCCACCTGGTCGCCGGTCAGCACCACCTGCTGCACCGGTGCGTCGCCCTGCTTCACCTTCCTCGGCGGGACGTGGGTCATCCCGGCCAGCTTGCCGAAGGCGTCCCGCACCCCGGTGAAGCCGTGCGGCAGTTCCGGCTTCAGCAGGCCGGCGATCTTCTCCGAGATGTCCTCCGCCGACTTCAGGCCCAGCGCCTTGGCCAGCCGCCGCTCCGTCCCGAAGACGTTCATCGCCAGCGGCATCGCCGCGCCCTTGACGTTCTCGAAGAGCAGCGCGGGGCCCTTGGCCTTCTGCACCCGGTCGACGATCTCCCCGATCTCCAGGTACGGGTCGACCTCCACCTTGATCCGCCGGAGGTCGCCCTCCCGTTCCAGCGCCCGAAGAAAGGACCGAAGATCGTCGTATGCCATACGTGCCAGTATCGTCCACGGGCTAGGCTGCCCCGCACGGACACCGCCGGTAACGCACCGGCCGACGTACAGAACGTACGCAGTAACCCCGCGTAGACCCGTCGTTCCGACCGTTTACGGGTTCCTTACGGGCGCCGACACTGACCCTATGACCGCCGCCCCCACAGAGATATCCGAGTACGGCGACCACGTACTCGCCGTCGAACCCACCGGTGCAGAGCCCGTGCCCGAGGCCGCCAGACACGGCCGACCGCTCGGACTGCTCTGGACCTGGACCTCCCCCAACATGGAGTTCGCCACCGTCTTCGTCGGCGTCCTGGCCGTCGGCGTCTTCGGTCTCGGCTTCTGGCAGGCCGTGCTGGCGATCGTGCTGGGCACCGGCCTGGGCGCCGTCGCCCACGGCTTCCTCGGCCTCAGCGGCCCCCGCCACGGTGTGCCGCAGATGGTCGCGGGCCGCAGCGCCTTCGGCTACTGGGGCAACGCCCTGCCGGCCGGCCTCAACGCCCTCACCGCGGGCATCGGCTGGTTCGCCGTCAACAGCGTCAGCGCGGCGTACGCGCTGAACACGCTGCTCGGCTGGCCCGCGCTGCTGTGCCTGTTCATCGTGGTGGTGCTGCAGGTCGGCATCGCCTACTTCGGCCACAACTTCATCCAGAGCGCCGAGAAGTACACCTTCCCGCTGCTGGCCGTGGTCTTCCTGATCGCCGCCGGGGTCATCCTCAGCAAGTCGGACGTCTCTGCGGCGACCGGTGCGCACGCCTTCCCCGGCGCATTCCTGCTGACCGCCGGCGCGACCTTCGGCTACGCCGCCGGGTGGACGCCGTACGGCTCCGACTACACCCGCTACCTGCCCAAGTCCGCACCCAAGTGGGCGGTCGGGCTGTGGCCGGCGTTGGGCGTCTTCCTCTCCTGCGTGCTGCTGGAGATCGTCGGCGCGGCATCGGCGACGATCGCCGCACCCACCGACCTCTCCCCCACCGCCGCCTTCACCCACGCCCTGCCGACCTGGCTCGCGGACCTCACCCTGCTGGCCATCGCGGTCGGCGGCATCGCCGCCAACGCCCTCAACATCTACTCGGGCTCGCTCTCCTTCGTCGCCATGGGCATCAAGCTCCCGGCGGCGGTACGCCGTGCGACGGTGGCGCTGGTCTTCGGCGTGGCCGGCACCCTGGTCGCCTGGTCCGGCCTGCACGACTCGGGCACGAAGTACGAGAACTTCCTGCTGGTCATCACCTACTGGATCGGCCCCTGGCTGGCCATCGTCTTCACCGACCGGGTGCTGCGGCGCGGGCAGTCCGACGAGGAGATCGCCTCGCTCTTGGGCAACAAGGCCTTCAGCAACTGGGCTGCGCCGATCGCGATGGCGGCCGGCACCGGGCTCGGCGTCTGGCTCTTCTCCAACCAGACCGACTACACCGGCGTCCTCCCCAAGCACGTCCCCGCACTCGGCGACATCGCCTTCGCCGGGGGGTTCGTCATCGCCGGCGCGCTGTACCTGCTCCTCCGCCTGGTCCCCGGCCTCGGCCCGGTCACCGGCTCCACCAAGGGCATCCCGGCATCGGCGCCGGAGCCGGCCGAAGCCTGACCGTCAGCGACGGTTCCTGTCCGCGCAGTTCCCCGCGCCCCTGAGGTGTTGCAACTGGCTCAGTTGCACTTGCTAGGGGCGCGGGGAACTGCGCGAACGGCAACCACCCACGACGTAGCGGGTTGCAACCGGGCTCAGTTGCACTCCCTCAGGGGCGCGGGGCTGTGCCTGTTGAACAGCGTGCGCTGCCAACCATGCACCCACCCGCACGATCAATCCCCGGCCCGCAGCAACCTCTGCGCGCAGCAGGCCAGCAGCAGCTCCGCATGGGCGTCGGCCTCGCCGACGGGAAGTCCCAGCAGGGACTCGATCCGCTCCAACCGCTGGTACAGCGACTGCCGCCCCACATGCAGGATCGCTGCCGTACGGGTCGGGCTGCAGCCGTTCCGCAGGTGCACCTCCAGGGTGCGGACCAGGTCGCTCGGGTGCGCCGCCTCCCATTCCAGCAGTGGCCCCAGCGCCCGGCTGACCAGCTGCGCGAGCCGGTCCCGCGAGGCCGGGGTGAGCCCGTCGCCGACGAGCTGCCGCTCCAGGGCCAGCGCCCTGGACGAGGTGACCAGCGCGCCCTCGCAGCACTGCGGCTCCGCGGCCGGAACGCTCAGCGCCAGCGTCAGTGCGGTGCGCGCCTCGCGCAGCGACTCGCCCCAGCGGCTCCACGCCGCCTCCCCCGGCGCCGCAGGCCCCAGCGCGACCGTCAGCGCCGCCCCCGCGGCAGCCTCCCCCGCCGCCGCGACGACCGCGCCCTGCACCGCGCGTACCGCGTCGCCGCTGCCGTTCACCCGCGCCGGAACGCTCACCAGCGCGGCGACCACACCGTCCGCCCCCGCCGCCCGCAGCAGCCGTCCGCCGAGCAGTTCGGCGGCACGGTCCAGCACCGCGACCGCCGCCGCGCCGGGCCCGGTCGCCGCCGCGCCGACCAGACGGTGCGTCCGGTCCACGGCGAAGTCCAGGGCCCTGGCCCGGGCCAGTACGTCCGACTGGCTCAGCGCCGTGCCCTCGGCGAGTTCCACCAGCAGGGCGGAGACCCGTCCGTCCCGGTCGTGGGCGGGGTGCGGACGGTCCGTCAGCGACTGGGTGACGATGGCCGTATTGGCGGCCTCCGCGATGCGGATGAAGGGCACCACCGCCCGCAGCGCGACCAGCGGCAGACCGCGCCTGCGGCTCTCGTCCACCAGCTCGTACGGCATCTCGGTGAGGGTGCGCCCCAGCTCGACGGCGATGCCGGCGACCCCGCGCTCGGCCAGCTCGCGGACGTAGTGGCGACGCGCGCCGGCGTCCGCCCCGGCCAGGCCGAGGCCGGTGGTGAGCAGCAGTTCGCCGCCGGACAGCAGCGGGCCGATCTCGTAGATCTCGCTGGAGTGCACCCAGCGCACCGGCCGGTCCAGGCCCTTGCCCCCGCACAGGATCTCGGGCGCGGCATCGCCGAGGACGTCGAAGGAGAGGATCTCGCGGAGTGTGAGTGCGGCCAAGGCGACTCCCGGGGCAGATCGTTCACAGGGGAAAGGCAGGGACGACACGGCGTCAGCGGCGAGGTGGCCTGGAGCGTACTTTCCGCACGTTGCCCCGGTGTTTCGGGAACGGGAAAGTGGACCCATGACAGACACCTCACATCTGCTGGCGGTCGCCGTCGAGGAGGCCAGGGCGGGCCTGGCCGAGGGCGGCATCCCGATCGGCGCCGCGCTCTTCGGCCCGGACGGCGAGCTGCTGGGCCGCGGGCACAACCGCCGGGTGCAGGACGGCGACCCGTCGATGCACGCGGAGACCGCGGCCTTCCGCAACGCGGGACGGCTGCGCGGCTACGGCCGGACCACGATGGTGACCACGCTGTCGCCGTGCTGGTACTGCTCGGGCCTGGTCCGGCAGTTCGGCATCGGCCGGGTCGTCATCGGCGAGGCCGCCACCTTCCACGGCGGCCACGACTGGCTGGCCGAGCACGGTGTCGAGGTCGTCCTGCTGGACGACCCGGAGTGCACGGCGCTGATGCGCGACTTCATTGGGGCCAAGCCCGAGCTGTGGTTCGAGGACATCGGCGAATGACGAGAACAGACGAAGGCAGGTACAGCATGTCCCCCCGTATCCCCGTGATCGACCTGGCCCCCTGGCTGTCCGGCGACCCGGACGCCCGGGCCCGTACCGCGGCCGCCGTGGACGCCGCGCTGAGTCAGGCCGGCTTCCTGCTGATCACCGGACACGGCGTGAGCCGCGAGCAGCGCGAGGGCGTGCGCGAGGCAGCCCGGGCGTTCTTCGCGCTGCCGACGGCAGTCAAGCAGCGGTACGGGGTGAGCGTCGGCGGCCGGGGCTGGCTGGCGAAGGGCGCCGAGGCCAACGGCTACTCGGAGGGCACCGAGACCCCGCCGGACCTCAAGGAGTCCTGGACGGTCGGCGCCGACCGCCCCTCCGGCGACGCCGAGATCGACGACTTCTGGTTCCAGCCGAACCGCTGGCCGGAGGCCGAGGCCCCGGCGCTGCAGAAGACCGTCGAGGAGTACATGACCACGATGCGCTCGGTCGCCGACGAGGTGCTGCGGCTGCTGGGCGCGGCGCTCGGGCAGCAGACCACCTTCTTCACCGACCACACCGCGCACCCCACCTACACCCTGAACATCAACTGGTACCCGGGCACCGGCGTCGTCGGCGAACCGCAGCCGGGCCAGTTCCGGATCGGCCCGCACACCGACTTCGGCACGGTCACGCTGCTGGACCGGCAGCAGGGCAAGGGCGGCCTGCAGGTCTACATCGACCCGGCCGACGGCGGCGTGGGCTGGGAGGACGCCCCGTACGACCCGGACGCGCTGACGGTGAACATCGGCGACCTGATGGCGCGCTGGACCGGCGACCGCTGGAAGTCCGGCCGGCACCAGGTGCTGCCGCCGTCGCCGGAGGCCCCGGAGGAGGACCTGATGTCGCTGGTCTACTTCTACGAGTGCGACCCGCACACCACCGTCGCCCCGGTCGGAGGCCCGGTGGCGTACGAGCCGGTGGACTCCTCCGCCTACCTCAGGGCCAAGCTGGAGGCCATCAGCGTGGGCTGACAGCGGATCAGCTGTGGCCGAGCTCCTCGGCCGGGTCGTCGGCGCCGACCGACCCGCCGTGCGGGTCGGGGTGCAGCGGGAAGCTCTCCACGCTGAACTCGTCCAGCACCGGCGGCGGGGGCTGCGGCGGGGCCGGCATCACCGCGGCCTCGGAGTGGCCCCCGCAGCCGAAGTCCAGCGCCACCACATGGCCGTCGGCCGGGCCGAACTCGTTGGCGCAGATGCCGAAGGTCTGGCTGAGCGTCCCGGCGACCGGGATCAGGAAGCCGCAGGAGTTGCAGTTGGCCGGGGCGGCCTGGGCCATCGGTGTGTGCGCGCCGAACTGCTTCTCCCACCGGTCCGCGGCCAGGTGCAGGCCCAGCCGGGACAGCACCCGGGCCCGGCCCAGGCCCAGCTCCAGCGCGACCGAGGCGATGGAGCCGCGCTCGGTCGGGGTGGCCAGCTCCATGTCCGCGGCGACGGCCGCCTCCGCGGCGGCCGCGTCGGCCAGGGCGGAGTTGGGCGCCGGCTCGTCCTCGCCGGACCAGCCGGGCTCCAGCCGCAGGTCGTCCTCGTCGGTCGGCAGCAGGTCGCCGGGGCCCATGTCGCCAGGGCGCAGCCGCTCGCTCCAGGGCACCCACTGCGGCGCGATCAGCGCGTCGGCACCCGGCAGCAGCACCGTTTCGTCAAGGGTGACCTGCTTGCTGCGGGAGGCGCGGGTGACCGTGACGGCCCAGCGCCAGCCCCGGTAGGCCCACTCGTTGGTCGCGAAGTAGTGCGTAACGACGCGCTCGCCGTCGACCTCCACGCCCAGGTGCTCGCCGACGGCGGCCTCGCCGGCCGCCTCCACGGCGGCGGCCCGGGCGAAGTCCACAGCTTCCGCACAGAGCCGGTCAGGGGTACGGCTTCGCGTCGTCGCAGCACTCATCACAGGATCGATTCTCTCCCAAAGACTGTCTCCGGTACGCCACCGTCTCCGGCGGCATGGCGTGGTACGCCTGCCGCGGGCGTCGACAGACGTCCCCATTTCTGCGTTGCTGCGCGACTCCGCGGGCCGGTCCCGCTGCGCCGAGGACGGCGCGGCCGGACCGCCGCAGGACGGTCACGCGGTACTGCTGGGCGGTGCGAAAAGGTATTGGCGCGGCGTCCCCGCCGGAAACGGCGGAATGCCACTGGGTGCACGGTACCGGTCGCGCGGCCGGAGGGGACAGTCCCTTACCACTTGTGACCACTCGGGTCCGCGCCACACTGATCGGCTCATAGCAGAAAGCCAGCATGACAGCCGATCGGTCGGGCAGGATGGCGACGTGGCCGACGACGCGCCCGTGGGGTCCTCCGCCCCCCGAGGCACCGACAGCCCCTCCCCGTCCGGGCCGAGCGAACGGCAGACGACGGCGACGGGGTCGCACCCGGCTGATCACCCCGGTCACCCCGATCATCCCGGCCGCGCCCGCCGCACCGCCGCCGCCCTGCACCGCGGGGCTTCCGCCACCGCCCGCGGCCTCGGCCACGCCCTGCACGGAACGGGCCGGCGCATCCGCCGGGCCACCTCGGCCGAGGGCGCGGGCGAGTCCGGGCTGGCCAAGCTGATCGAGCTGCACGCGGTCAACTCGGCCGGCGACATGATGATCACCGTCGCGCTGGCCTCCACCATCTTCTTCTCGGTGCCCACCGGCGAGGCCCGCGGCCGGGTCGCCCTCTACCTGCTGATCACCATGGCGCCGTTCGTGCTGCTGGCCCCGGTGATCGGTCCGCTGCTGGACCGGCTGCCCAGCGGTCGGCGCTCCGCGATGGCGCTGTCGATGCTGGTCAGGGCGGCCATCGCGTGGATGATGACCAGCTCCATCGCGGGCGGCGGCCTCACCGTCTACCCGGAGGCGCTGGGCGTGCTGGTGGCGTCCAAGGCCTACGGGGTGGTCCGCAGCGTGGTGGTGCCCCGGCTGGTGCCGGAGCGGGTGACGCTGGTGAAGGCCAACTCGCGGGTGACCCTCGCCGGGCTGCTGGCCACCGGTGTGGCCGGTGCGATCGGCGGCGGGCTGCACCTGATCGGCCCCACCTGGCCGCTGCGCGGGGCCTTCCTGGTGTACCTGGGCGGGGCCTTCCTGGCCTTCTCGCTGCCGCACCAGGTGGACCTGGCCAAGGGCGAGGCACGGGCGCTGCTGCACGGCCCCGCGGCTGCCGGAACGGCCGGGCCGGAACCCGTGTCGCTGGACAAGGAGTCGCTACACAGGGACCGGTCCGCCGCCGAGCCCGAGGAGCCACCGCCGGGGGTCACCACCGCGCCGGCCGCCAAGGTCGGGCTGCGCACCGTCGGCCCGGCCGTGGTCCTGGCCCTGTCCGCCGAGGGCACCCTGCGCGGCCTCTCCGGCTTCCTGACCTTCTTCCTGGCCTTCCTGCTCCGCGAGCACCCGCTGGCCGGCCTGCACCCCACCGAGGCCCTGGGCATCGCCGCCGGGGCACTGGGCATCGGCAACGCGCTGGGGACGGCGCTCGGCTCCTGGCTGCGCTCCCGCGCCCCTGAGATCCTCGTCACGTTGATGCTCACCTTCGCCGCCGCCGCAGCGCTGGCGGCCACCCTCGCCTACGGCATGCTGACGGTGACCCTGCTGGCCGGCACCGCCGGGATCACCCAGTCGCTGGGCAAGGTCGCCCTGGACGCGCTGATCCAGCGGGACGTCCCGGAACAGGTCAGGACCTCCGCCTTCGCCCGCTCCGAGACCCTGATGCAGCTCACCTGGGTGGTCGGCGGCGGCCTGGGGATCGTGCTGCCGCTGGTCGGCCAGGTCGGCATGGGCACCGCCGCGGGCCTGCTGCTGCTGTCCCTGGCCTTCGCCCTGCGCGGCCTGGTCCGCCTCCCGACCCGGGTGGGCCGTCCCCACCTGGCGTAGCGGCCCCTGGCGATTGCAACTGAGCCAGTTGCAGCCCCTCAGGGGCGCGGGGAACTGCGCGACGAACCAGGCAGGAGCCGCAGGCGGGGACCCTCCTTGGCCGCCCCCGACGCACCGTGCGAGCGGACGGACGGTAGCCTCATGCACCATGAGCATCAACCGCGCCGTCCTCGCCCTCGGAGCCGTCGCCGTCGTGGGCGTCGGCACGCTCGGCTTCGCCATCCCGTACGCCCACAGCCAGGGCAAGCCCGTGCCCAGCATCCAGGTGGTGTCCGGCTCGACCTGGAAGCAGATCGCCCCCGCGGCCGACTCCTGCTACAACGGCGGCAAGGCGCTGACCAAGGCGCAGCAGACCGCCTGTGGCGCCGTCATCACGGCCCAGCTGACCAAGGGCAACATCCCCACCCTGAACGTCAGCCCCAACGGCACCTACGCGATCGACGTCGGCAAGGACGTCAAGGACAAGGGCTGGTTCGCCCGCAGCACCAGCATCGCCCCGGTCTCGCCGACCAAGAAGCAGTACCAGGGCCCGCTGTCGGTGTCCGCGCTGATGGTCACCGACACGACCACCGGCTCCACCCCCACCAGCGCCCCGGTGCTCGTCGTCGAGGGCGACGGCACCAGCACCGTGTACGGGGAGTGGCTGTTCCAGGTCGCCGTCAAGAGCTGACCCGACCTACCCGGTGAGCGCCCCCCTCCCCCGTCTGCTCGTCGTCACCGCCGTCGCCCCCGAGGCGGCGGCGGTGCTGCGCGGCGTGCAGACCGCGATCCCGCACAGCGGCCCTGTACCCCACGAACTGCCCGGCGGCTACGCCCTGGAGCGCTGCGGCCCGGTGGACGTCCTGGCCGCCGGGGTCGGCCCCGCAGCCGCGGCCGCGGGAACGGCGACCGCACTCACCCTGGCCGAGTACGACCTGGTCGTCTCGGCCGGGATCGCCGGGGGCTTCGCCCCGCTCGCGCCGCTGGGCTGCGCCGTGGTCGCCGAGCTGATCGTCGCCGCCGACCTGGGCGCGGAGACCCCCGAGGGCTTCGCCACCGTCACCGAGTTGGGCTTCGGCCGGGTCCGGCACCGGACCGCGCACTCCGCACCGGTGGCCGCCGCGCTGCGGGCGGCCGGGTTGCCGACCGCCGTCGGTCCGGTGCTGACCGTCTCCACCGTCACCGGCAGCGCCGCCCGCGCCGCCGAGCTGACGGGCCGCCACCCCGGCGCCGTGGCCGAGGCCATGGAGGGCTTCGGCGTGGCCGAGGCCGCCGCCGCGCACGGCGTCCCGGTGCTGGAACTGCGCACCGTCTCCAATGCCGTCGGCCCGCGCGACCGCGCCGCCTGGCGCATCGGCGAGGCCTTCGCCGCCCTGGAACGGGCCTTCGCGCTGCTGCCCTACGACCGGCTTCACCACCGCGCACAGCACGAGGGTTAAGGTCGAAGGCATGACCGCCGCGACTCTCTCCACCGCGTACTCGCCCTGCCCCAACGACACCTTCGTCTTCCACGCCCTGGCCCACGGCCTGGTCCCGGCGCCGTTCGCGCCCGAGGTGACCTTCGCCGACATCGACATCACCAACGGCCTGGCGGAGCGCGGCGAGCTGGACCTGCTGAAGATCTCCTTCGCCGCGCTGCCCTGGGTGCTGGACGAGTACGCCCTGCTGCCCTGCGGCGGCGCGCTGGGCCGCGGCTGCGGCCCGCTCGTGCTGACAGGACCGGACGCCTCGGCCGACCCGGCGGACCTCGCCGGCAGGACCGTCGCCGTCCCCAGCGAGCGCTCCACCGCGTACCTGCTGTTCCGGCTGTGGGCGGCCGAGGCGGTCCCCGGCGGTCTCGGCGAGATCGTGGTGCTGCCGTTCCACGAGATCATGCCCGCGGTGCGGGACGGCAAGGTGGACGCCGGCCTGGTGATCCACGAGGCCAGGTTCACCTACCAGCAGTACGGGCTGCGCTCCCTGGCCGACATGGGCGAGGCCTGGGAGGCCGCGACCGGTCTGCCGATCCCGCTGGGTGCGATCATCGCCCGCCGTTCGCTCGGCGCCGAGAAGCTGGCCGAGCTCGCCGCGGCGATCCGGGCCAGCGTGGAGTACGCCTGGGCCAGCCCCGAGGCCAGCCGGGAGTACGTGCTGGCGCACTCCCAGGAGATGGACCCGGCCGTGGCCGACCAGCACATCGCGCTCTACGTCAACGAGTTCACCGCCGACCTCGGCGAGGCCGGCTACGCCGCCGTGCACGGCCTGCTGGACCGGGCCGCCGCGGCCGGCCTGGTCCCGGCGGTCGCGCCGGAGGCCCTGGCCTTCCCCGGCGCGACTCGCCTTCGCTGACGACCGCTCAGACGTCCAGCTGGTCGGCGACCGCCCGCAGCAGGGTCGCCACCTGGTGTCCGGCCTGCTTCTCGGGGTAACGCCCGCGCTGCAGGCCGGGCAGGATGCGTTCGAGCAGGGTGGTGAGGTCCTGCACGATGGGCGCGAGGTCGTCCGGCTTGCGCCGGTTGGCGGCCGCGAGGGAGGGCAGGTCGTCCAGCACGGTCACCTTCTGGGCCTGATCACCGCGGTGTCCCGCGATGATCTCGAACTCGACCCGCTGTCCCGGCTTCAGCGCCTCGACCCCGCTGGGAAGCGCCTTGGAGTGCACAAAGACGTCGCCGCCGTCGTCGCTGGAGAGAAAGCCGAAGCCTTTCTCGGTGTTGAACCACTTGACCTTGCCCGTGGGCATCGGAGACCTCGTCGCTGGTGAGAGATGGGTTGAGGGAAAGAACAGGCAGAAGCTGGGAGCAGGACGGTGCCTGCGGCGGAGACGGTGTGGCGGGGGTGGTGCCGACGCTGCGTCAAGCAGCCCCGTCGACACTTGGGCTGTTCACATCAGTGCCGGGCCATTGTTCCAGGTCGGCCGTGTGCAGATCGAGTCCATTCCCCGGATGCGGCTGACGGCCTGCCGGGATCCGAGGTCCGGCGGCGCGATCTCGCCGGCTGTTTCTCCCACGGTTTCGCCGCTGCCATGACACACCCCCGATCCTTCGACGGGGCTGCTTCCGGACGGTCTCGGCGCAATCCCCGTGCGTGACGTGCATACCCTTGAGGGGTGACTACTGAAACTCAGCACCCCGGCGACGCCCTGGTCCGGGTCGGCGCGATCCTGTTCGTCATCGGCGCGGTGGCCACGGTCGTCACGGTGGCCCCGCTGTTCCTGGGCCTGACGCCGCTGCCCTCGGCCGCGTACTTCGTGAGCATGGTGATGCCGGTCGGCTTCGCCGTCGCGCTGGTGGGGCTGCTACGGGCGGCCCGCGCCCAGCGGCGCAGCGCCGCCTGACACGGCGCTAAGCGCGGCAGTAGGAATCCAGCCAGGCCGGGAAGCCGGTCAGGTCGGCCAGCACGATGTCGGCGCCGGCCTCCGCGAGTTCCCGCTCGCCGTAGGGGCCGGTGGCGACGGCGACCGCCACGGCGTCCGCGGCCCGCGCGCCGACCACGTCGGCCAGGTGGTCGCCGACGTAAACCGAGGCGCCCTCCTCGCGCAGCACCGTGCCCTTCTCCGCCCCGAAGACCGAGCCGTACAGCCCGTCCACCACCAGGCCGAGCGCGTCCAGGTTGAGCTTGGCGTTGGGCGTGTGCTTGCCGGTGACCACCAGCGAGCGTCCGCCGTGGGCGCGCACCGCCGCGAGCGCCTCGTACGCGCCCGGCAGGGCCAGGCAGTCCTGGACCCCGTGCTCGGCGTAGAGCGCCCGGTACCGGTCGGCAGCGGCCTGGACGGCCTCGGCCGGGAACCAGTTGACCAGCTCCTGCTCGACCGGCGGACCGAGCCGGCTGACCACGAGATCGCTGTCGATGTCGGTGCCGGTCTCGGCGGCGAGCAGGTCGTAGACCGCCTTGATCCCGGGTCGGGAGTCGATCAGGGTCATGTCGAGGTCGAAGCCGACGGTGGGAGCGCTACGTCCAGTCATGTCGATCACCCTACGGGGCGCGGCATGGGGACATACTTCCCAAAGGTGACAAAAGCCATCACCGGAGGAAGTCATGCCCCGTCAGATTCCGCGCCGCAGCCTGCTCGCCGGAATGGGCCTGATGGGTGCGGGCGCCCTGACCGGCTGCAGCGGTGGCGGCAGCGGTTCCGGCGGCGCTTCGGGGAGCGCTTCGGGCACCGCCCCCGGCAGTGCCTCGGCCACCCCGACCCGCTCGGTGCAGACCGCCACCGGGACCGTCGAGGTCCCCTCCGCCCCGCGGCGCGTGGTCGTCCTGGACACCGCCGAGCTGGACTCGGTGCTCACCCTGGGCTTCACGCCGGTCGGCGCCTCCCGGGCCGCCGCGGACGCCTCGCTGCCGGACTACTGGGGCAGCGCCAGGCTCGCCGGCATCGCCTCGACCGGCGTCATCGGCGACCCCGACCTGGCGGCCATCTCCAGGCTCGCCCCCGACCTGATCCTCTCCAACCAGGCCAGGGACGGCTCCCGCTACGAGAGCCTGTCCGCGATCGCACCGACGGTGCTCACCGAGACCACCGGCTACCCCTGGAAGCAGAACTTCCGCACCCACGCCGACGCGCTCAACCAGCAGGCCTCGGTCGCCCCCGTCACCACCGGCTACGCCCAGCACGTCTCGCAGGTGATCCAGTCCCTGGGCGGCACCGACGCCGCGAAGAAGCAGCAGATCAGCCTGGTGCGCTTCGTCCAGGGCGAGGACCCCCGGCTCTACGCGACCCGGAACTTCCTCGGCGTGGTCCTCGCCGACCTCGACCTGGGGCGGCCCGCCGCGCAGTCCGGCGCGGTCTTCGACACCACCCTCACCGACCCCGCCCAGCTCGGCGCCCTCGACGGCACCGCGATCTTCCACGCCACCTACGGGGACGCCGCGAAGGCCGGCACCGCCAAGGTGGTGGGAAGCAGTGCCTGGCAGGCCCTGGGAGCCGTCAAGGCGCACCGGGCCTTCGCCGTCGACGACGAACTGTGGTTCCAGGGCATCGGCTACACCGGCGCCAACCTGGTGCTCTCGCAACTCCAACGGTTCCTCAGGAGCTGATTGCGTTACGCCTCTTGTGACCCACGTCACCCCGTTCCACCATGGCAGGATGCCGACGACAGCAGAGCAGGCCAAGCAGTCAGCAAAGCGCAAGGCAGCCATCGCCCATGGATTCGACCTGGTCGCCGAGGTGTACGGGACCCCGGACTCGGGCGGATCCGTACACCGGCTGGGGGCGGAGCTGGTCCGCCGCGCCCGGCTGCGCCCCGGGGACCGGGTGCTCGACCTCGGCTGCGGCCGGGGCGCGGTGCTGTTCGCCGCGGCCGAGGCGGTCGGACCCGACGGCTACGCGGTCGGGATCGACCTCTCCCCGGCCATGGTGCAGGCCACCGCCGCCGAGATCGCCGCCCGGCGCTGGCGGAACCTGGTGGTCAGGGTCGACGACGCCGAGGACCCCGGCTTCCCGACCGGCTCCTTCGAGGCGGTGCTGGCCGGCCTGATGCTGTTCATCACCCCGGACCCGGCCGCCGTCCTGTCCTCCGTGCACCGGCTGCTGGCACCGGGCGGCCGGTTCGCGATGAGCAGCTTCGGCCCCGCCGACCCGGCCTGGGACGGGCCGGTGCGCGCCGCCCTGGCCTTCGCCGAACCGCAGCAGTCGGTCCGCGAGTGGACCACCAACAAGGGCGGCAACGGCCTGCTGGACACCCCCGAGCAGATCGCCGCCCTGCTGGAGCAGGCCGGCTTCGGCGGCGTCGAGATCGCGGACGAGGAGGACACCGCCCGCTACCGGGACCCGGAGCAGTGGTGGACCGCGATCTGGAACAGCGGACGCCGGGCCGCCCTGCTGGAGCTGATCCCGCCCGAGCGGCGCGAGGACGCCAGGAAGGCGGCCTTCGCCGAGCTGGAGTCCGTCTCCGGCGACGGCGGCCTGACCCGCCGTTCGACGATCCGCTACACCACCGCGACCAGGATCTGAGGCAGCCGGATCCGAGCGCCCGGATGAGGGCCGGGCTCAGCGCCGCCGCCACACCGCGATCCGCCAGGCCAGGAACAACGCCGAGCAGGCCGCGGCCGCGCGCAGCCACACCGCGATGGTGGACCTGAGCACGGCCTTGAACTGAGCGTCCGTCAACTGCTGTCCTGGCGGCCTGCCGTGGGTGTGCCCGTAGAACCAGAACCCGCAGACCGCGGCGACCAGCACCGGCACCCACAGCCCGGCGAACCGGGCGGCGCCGCGCCCCAGCCGACGGGCCGAGTAGGCCAGGAACCAGCCGAGCACGGCCACGTACCAGAGCGCCAGTACCGCGCCGCTCGCCAGCACCAGCACCGCCAGCGACTCCACCAGCGGCAGCGGCCCGAGCGGGACCGCCGCCACCGGTTCGACCGGCTCGGGGGCCGGCCGGGCCGGGGCCGGACGGGCGAACGCCCGGCGCAGCAGGCCGGGACGCGGCGGGGGCGCGGGCGGCTCCGGCTCGGGCTCGGCCTGCTCCGGTCGGCGCTGCTCCGGCACCTTCACGGTCCGGGGGTCGACGTAGTCGGGGTCCAGGAAGTCCGGCTCGTAGCTGGCCCGCCAGCCCGGCAGCTCGCCCTGGTCCCCGTACTCCGACCCGGGCAGCGCCCCACCGCCGAAGCCCGCCCCGCCGCCCAGGCCTTCGAAGCCGTCGTCGTAGCGGTCGCGGTCCGCGTAGACGCTCTCGCCCCGGCCGCCTCCCCCCGCTGCGCCCCTGCCGCCCCGGTCGGCGCTGCCGCGTCCGAAGCGCCACCAGTCGCTCTCGGCGGCCGGGGGTCCGCCCTGCACCGGCACGGACGGCGCCGGGGGCGCGGACGGCCCGGCCTCCGCCCCGGCACGCCTCCGCGCGCCTCCCTGCGTCTCACGCGCCTCCGGCACTCCGGCGTGCACAGCCCTGCGCACCACCTCGTCCGGACGGCCGATCCCGTCGAGCACCTTCTTCATCGCCGCGGCCTCGCGGCTGCCGGTCCGGGTGGCCGCCGTGCCGCTGCCCGGCCGCCTGCTGTCGATGGTCTCGCGCAGCCCGGAGACCAGCCGGGCCCGCTCAGCGGCGGTGAGCGCGGTCGCCTGGGCCAGGTCGCCGACCCGGCTGAGGTAGTCGTAGACGAGCTGCTCGCTCTCGATGCCCATACCTGCGGTCGCCCTCCCCGGTCGAACACCCACTGCGCGCGCTTCAGAGCTTAGGGGTGGCCAGATACTTGCCACTCCCGTACCCGGAGAACCACCCCGGCACGCCCACCCGGGCCCGGCCCGCCGGAGCCGGCGGATCCACCTCCCGGCCGCCGGACAGTGCCCGCCGCCACCGGGACCGACTAGCCTGGGTCGGATGAGCAGTCGAAGGAACGGCGGGGCCAGAGCAACCGCACCGGTGCCGCGCACCCTGGCCGAGGAGCTGCGGGCCCGGCCCGACGAGGGCTTGGCCGAGCTGCTGCGGGCCCGGCCCGATCTGCTGCACCCGGTCCCCAGCGACCTCACCCAGCTGTCGACCCGGCTGTCCACCCGCGCCTCGGTGGTACGGGCGCTGGAGCGGCTGGACCAGTTCACCCTGCAGACCGCCGAGGCCCTTGCGGTCGCCCCCGACGCCTGCTCCTACGCCACCCTGCTGGACCTGCTCACCGGCACCGTCCCGGACCACGACACCCCGGCCGGGGACACCGCCGACCAGGACACCCCGGTGCAGGCCGTCACCGCGGCCCTGCCCGGCGCTCTGGCCGCGCTGCGCGCCCAGGCGCTGGTCTGGGGCGGCGCCGACCAGCTGCGGCTGGTGCGCACCGCCCGCGACGTGCTCGCGCCGACCAACGGGGCGCCAGGGCCGACCGGCCTCGGCCCGACCTACGCCGAGGCCACCTCCGCCTCCTCGGGCGGCGGCGCCCCGCTCTCGCCCGGACGGCTCCAGGAGATCCTCGCCGACGCCGGACTGCCGGCCACCCACGACCCGGTCAGCGCCGTCGCGGCGCTCGCCGCGCTGTTCCAGGACCGCCCCCGGGCCACCGCGCTGCTGGCCGGGGCCCCGCCCGGGGTCAAGGACGTGCTGCGCCGGCTGATGTGGGGCCCGCCCTACGGTGCGTCACCGCCGCGCCCGGTCCGGGCCGCCGACGCCCGCACCCCGGTGGAGTGGCTGCAGGCGCGCGGCATCCTGCTCCCCGCCGGCCGGGAGAACGTGGTGCTGCCGCGCGAGGTGGCGCTCCACCTGCGCGGGGGGCGCGCGCACCGCGCCGTCGAGCCGCTGCCGCCCGCGGTCACCGCCGCCGCGGTCCACGACCCCGGGCAGACCGACCGCACCGCCGCGGCCCAGGCCTTCACCGCGGTCCGCACCGTCGAGGAGGTCCTCGACCTGTGGAGCACCGAGGCCCCGGGCGTGCTGCGCACCGGCGGCCTGGGCGTGCGCGAGCTGCGCCGCACCGCGGTCGCGCTGGAGCGCACCGAGCAGGAGGCCGCCTTCTGGCTGGAACTCGCCTACGGCGCGGGGCTGCTCGCCGCCGACGGCGAAACCGCTGAGCGCTGGGCCCCCACCCCGCTCTTCGACGAGTGGCTGCGGCAGCCCGTCCCCGAGCGCTGGCTGCTGCTGGTCCGCTCCTGGCTGGCGTCCACCCGGGTCTCCGCCCTGGTCGGCAGCCGCGACGCCAAGGACAAGGTGCTGGCCGCCCTCGGCAACGACCTGGACCGCCCGGTCGCCCCCGAGCTGCGCCAGGCCGTCCTGGAGCTGCTGGCCGGGCTCCCGGCCGGGTCCGCGGCCGACCCCGCCGCGCTGCGCGAGCACCTGCGCTGGCGCTCCCCGCTGCGCGGGGCCTCGCTGCGGGACCGGCTGGTCGACTGGACCCTGCCCGAGGCCGAGCAGCTCGGGCTCACCGGCCGCGGCGCGCTGGCCGGCCACGCCCGCCGGCTGCTGGACGGCGGCGACCCGCTGCCGGTGCTGGCGCCGCTGCTGCCGGAGCCGCTGGACCACGTCATCCTGCAGCCCGACCTCACCGCCATCGCCCCCGGCCCGCTGCACACCGCGCTGGCGCAGACCCTCGCCGTCGCCGCCGACATCGAGTCCAAGGGCGGCGCGACCGTCTACCGCTTCACCCCGGCCTCGGTGCGCCGCGCCCTGGACGCCGGCCGCAGCGCCGACGAGCTGCACGCCTTCCTGGCCCGGCACTCCCGCACCCCGGTCCCGCAGCCGCTGAGCTACCTGGTGGACGACGTGGCCCGGCGGCACGGCGTGCTCCGGGTCGGCGCCGCCTCGTCCTATCTGCGCTGCGACGACGACTCGTTGCTGAACGAGCTGCTGGCCGACCGCAGGGCGGTCCAGCTGCGGCTGCGCCGGCTCGCCCCGACCGTGCTGGCGGCGCAGGTCGACCCCGGCACGCTGCTCACCCAGCTGCGGGCGATGGGCTTCGCGCCCGCGGCCGAGTCCGCCGAAGGCGATGTGCTGATCGCCCGCACGGACGCGCTGCGGACGCCCCCGCGCAGCGCCCCGGTCCCGGTGACCGACGGGCCGCCGGCGGTGCCGGAGGGGCTGCTGGCCGCGGCGGTGAAGGCGGTCAGGGCCGGCGACCGGGCGGCCACGGCGGTGCAGCCGGCCTCCGCACCGACCGATGCCCCGCCCGCCCCGGCCGCGCTCCCGCGCACCACCGCCGCGGAGACCCTGGCCGCGCTCCAGGCGGCCACCCTGATCGGCGACCGGGTCTGGATCGGCTACGTCAACGCGGACGGCGCCGCCAGCCAGCGGGTGGTGGAGCCCAAGCAGGTGGGCGGTGGCTTCGTCACCGCCTACGACCACCTGCGCGAGGAGGTGCGGACCTTCAGCCTGCACCGGATCACCGGTGTGGCGGAGCTCACCCGGGACGCCGCAGCGGGCTCCTAGCCGGGACCAGATCGGACCACGGCCGTCACCCCTGCAACCTTTTCACGGTTTTCTCATGTCATCAGGGGTGCGAGGCGACGGACTCGCGCCCCCCTGACGCCGGAGAAGCCCCGCCATGCGCCCACGCACCACCCGCCGCCTGCTCACCCTCACCGCTCTGGCAGCGGCCGCGCTCACGGCGCTCACCGGCTGCGGTGCCTCCGCGCACCACGACGCCTCCCGCTCGCAGGACGCCGGCACCGGCTCCGCGACCGCCAGCGCTCCCGCGTCCACACCGCCGAACCCGGCCCCCAGCCCCAGCAGCACGGTCGTCTCGCTGCCGACCGGGCCGCGGACCGAGCTGACGGTCTCCCAGCAGACCTCGGTCGGCCCGATCTACGTCACCACCCTCAAGGGCGCGAAGTCCGGCGTGAGCGGCAAGGTCTGGGTGTGGCTGCCGCCGCAGTACAACGACCCGAAGTACAAGGACTACGGCTTCCCGGTGATCACCCTCTACTCGGGCGGCTCCAGCGCCGGCTACAACACCTACACCGACCAGCGGCAGCTGGGCGTCCAGGCGATGGACGTGGCGCTGGCGAAGCAGGGCAAGGCCAGCCCCTTCATCATGATCATGCCGATCCAGAACTTCCACGACAGCGACTGGTACCTCCAGGACTGCAGCGACATCCCGGGCCAGCCCAAGATGGGGACCTGGATGGGCGTGGACATCCCGGCCTTCGTCCGGGCCAACTTCCGCACCCTGCGCAGCCGCGACGGCTGGGGCGTCACCGGCGCCTCCACCGGCGGCTTCTGCAGCGCCAAGCTGGCCCTGCAGTTCCCGCAGACCTTCCGGGCCGCGGTCCCGGTCGACGGCTACTTCATCCCCGACTCGTACTACTGGCGCGGCCACAGCAAGGAGCAGCAGGCCAACGACCCCCAGCTGATGGTGGCCAGGAACACCGCCGACATCGACATGCTGGTGACCATCGGCAGCAAGGAGGCCTACGGCAAGCAGGTCGTGGCCGCCTTCATGGACGTCGCCAGGAAGAACAAGCCGCTGCACCTCAGCTACTACGAGCTCCCGCACGGCGACCACCTCACCTCCGACTTCAAGAAGGTGATCCCGATGACCCTGGAGTTCTTCACCCAGCACCTGCTGCCGCCCACCGCGGGCTGACCCGCCCGGGCGACCGCGCGGGCCTGGCACACTGGAGGGTCTGCCCTTCTTCCCGGTACTCCGGAGGCCCACCCGTGTCCGATGGCCCGCTCATCGTCCAGTCCGACAAGACCCTGCTGCTGGAGACCGCCCACCCGCTGGCCGACGAGTGCCGCCGGGTGATCGCGCCCTTCGCCGAGCTGGAGCGGGCGCCCGAGCACGTCCACACCTACCGGGTCACCCCGCTGGGGCTGTGGAACGCCCGGGCCGCCGGGCACGACGCCGAGCAGGTCGTGGACGCGCTGGTGACCTACTCTCGCTACCCGGTGCCGCACGCGCTGCTGGTGGACGTGGCCGACACCATGGCCCGCTACGGACGGCTCACACTGTCCAAGCACCCGGTCCACGGACTGGTGCTGACCAGCACCGACCGTCCGGTGCTGGAGGAGGTGCTGCGCTCCAAGAAGATCGTCCCGCTGGTCGGGGCGCGGCTGGACCCGGACACCGTCGCGGTGCACCCCTCCGAGCGCGGGCAGATCAAGCAGGTGCTGCTGAAGCTCGGCTGGCCGGCCGAGGACCTGGCCGGCTACGTGGACGGCGAGGCGCACCCGATCGAGCTGGACCAGAGCGGCTGGTCGCTGCGCCCCTACCAGCAGCAGGCGGTCGAGGGCTTCTGGCACGGCGGCTCCGGCGTGGTGGTGCTCCCCTGCGGGGCCGGCAAGACCCTGGTCGGCGCGGCGGCGATGGCCACCGCCAAGGCGACCACGCTGATCCTGGTCACCAACACCGTCTCGGCCCGCCAGTGGAAGCACGAGCTGGTCAAGCGCACCTCGCTGACCGAGGACGAGATCGGCGAGTACAGCGGGACCAGGAAGGAGATCCGCCCGGTCACCATCGCCACCTACCAGGTGATGACGACCAAGCGGAAGGGCGTCTACTCGCACCTGGAGGTCTTCGACTCCCGCGACTGGGGCCTGATCGTCTACGACGAGGTGCACCTGCTGCCGGCGCCGGTCTTCAAGTTCACCGCCGACCTCCAGGCCCGCCGCCGCCTCGGCCTGACCGCCACCCTGGTCCGCGAGGACGGCCGCGAGGGCGACGTGTTCTCGCTGATCGGCCCCAAGCGCTTCGACGCCCCCTGGAAGGAGATCGAGGCCCAGGGCTACATCGCCCCGGCCGACTGCGTCGAGGTCAGGGTCACCCTGACCGACAGCGAGCGGCTCGCCTACGCCACCGCCGAGCCCGAGGAGCGCTACCGCTTCTGCGCCACCACCGCGTCCAAGCGCAGGGTCACCCAGGCCCTGGTGGAGAAGCACCGCGGCATCCCCACCCTGGTCATCGGGCAGTACATCGACCAGCTGGACGAGCTGGGCGAGGCCCTGGACGCCCCGGTGATCAAGGGCGAGACCAGCAACCCGCAGCGGGAGAAGCTCTTCGACGCCTTCCGCAACGGCGAGATCACCGTGCTGGTGGTCTCCAAGGTCGCCAACTTCTCCATCGACCTGCCCGAGGCCACCATCGCCATCCAGGTCTCCGGGACCTTCGGCTCCCGCCAGGAGGAGGCCCAGCGGCTGGGCCGGGTGCTCCGCCCCAAGGCGGACGGGCACACCGCGCACTTCTACTCGGTGGTCGCCCGCGACACCATCGACCAGGACTTCGCGGCGCACCGCCAGCGCTTCCTGGCCGAGCAGGGCTACGCCTACCGGATCGTCGACGCGGACGACGTGCTGGCGGGGGACGACGTCTGACCCCCGACCAGCTGACCGTCCGTCAGCTGCCGTTGCCGGCCACGACCGGGCCGACGTAGCTGCCGGGGTGGGTGGCGCCGCTCTGGTCCATCACATCGGCGAAGTCCCACTTCAGCGTGGCGGAGTGGGTCTCGCCGGGCGGGGTGACCAGCAGGCTCGCGGCGTTGAACGCCACCGAGCCGCCGGAGTTGGCGGAGTCGAACGGCAGGTAGGTGATCTCGAAGGAGGCGGTGGCGCCCGGCTTCAGCGTCACCGTACCGACGCTCTTGGACTGCCGGGCCAGCGACCAGTGCGTGCCGCTCTTACTGACGATGTCGACCCCCGGGAAACCGTGCAGGGTGCAGCTGCTGCCGCCCCGGTTGGTGAGTACCACGCCGATCCCGCCCTGGCTGCCCACCGACTGCGCCCCGCTGTCGGGGCCGAAGGAGAAGCCCAGGTCGGAGGTCTTGCAGCTGGCGCCGGTCACCGAGGTGGTCGTGGTGCCGCCCGAACCGCTGCCGCTGGAGCCGCTGCCGCCCGAACCACCGTTGGTGGGCGCCGCCGACGGAGCGGAGGTGCCGCCCCCGGTGGAGCTGCCGCTGGAGCCGCTGCCCCCGGTGGAACCGCCGCCCGCGCTCGCCACCGCCGAGGCCGACGCCCCACCGCTCCCAGCGGCACCCCCGGCGGTCACACTGCCGGTCGCGCTCCCCTGGCAGGCAGTCAGTGCCACCCCCGCCGCCAGCGCCATGCCGACCGTCGCAGCAACCCGCCGAGTACGCAGCTGAACCTTCATCAGAACCCCCACCAGCAGGCCGGATGCGGAACTTTCCCCGCTGTGGTCCCGGCCTCACGTGATCTTTATACGCAGTCCGGGAGGCCCCTGGTTGCTCCGGTGACACGGCTGTGACAGCGGTGACCGAACGGTCACAAACCCTCGCGGCCGAGCAGCACCACCCGCCAGGCGGTGTCGAGGAAGATCCCGGTGCCGCGCACGGCGCTGCGCAGCGGCCGGTGCCGGCGGTCGCGGTGCTGGTCGGAGGTGATCGGGGTACTGCCGTGGCGGGCGCTCGGGCCGGCCACGGCCTTCGGGGAGATCTGTGCGGTAGCCATGCTTCAACCGTAGGTTTCCCGGTCCGCCCGGTCGTCGGACCGCAGGGCGATCCCCGGGGGCGGCCCATGTCCTCCGAACGGGGTACCCGGCCTCCCCCTGGAGTCAGGGTTCTCCCTGAGCCGCCTCATTAATTCGTTGGCGTTCGACCCGCCCGTGGGTCTAGCATGTCCGCTCTGCCGCCTCCCCCTCCGACCCCGGAGTGCCAAGGGAGTGCGCCGCCCGGCCGGTACCGGGCGGCTTCCGAACTCAATATCACCGACCCTTGAGACCGCTGCGCGCCGGGCACCCCCCGGTGTCCCGCAGCCGGGAAGGCTTCACCGTGCCCTCGCTCCACAGCGATCACACCCCCGTTCCGTCATCCGACCCCCTGCAGCGCGAACGCGACCACCTCGCCGGCTCCCGCGCAGCGCTGCGCGCCATGCGTGCCGACGTGGAGTCGCTGGACCTCGCCGACGTCACCGGGAACTGGGTGAACGCGGCGATCCTCCAGCGCGAGATGTCCGACCGGATCAAGGCCCTCGCCGACCTCGCCCACACCCCGCTGTTCTTCGGCCGCCTGGACTACCTGCACGCGCCCGGGATGGACCAGGCCGAGGGCGCCGAGGGGGAGCAGTTCTACATCGGCCGCCGCCACGTCCACGACGCCGACGGCGACCCCATGGTCATCGACTGGCGCGCCCCGGTCTCCCAGCCCTTCTACCGGGCCAGCCGCAAGGACCCCATGGACGTGGGGCTGCGCCGCCGCTTCGGCTACACCGGCGGCGACCTCACCGCCTACGAGGACGAGCACCTCACCGACGCCGACGAGGTGGAGCAGGCCAGCGCGCTGCTCACGGCCGAGATCGAACGCCCCCGCGTCGGCCCGATGCGCGACATCGTCGCCACCATCCAGCCCGAGCAGGACGAGATCGTCCGGGCCGACGTCCACGGCACCGTCTGCGTCCAGGGGGCGCCCGGCACCGGCAAGACCGCCGTCGGCCTGCACCGCGTCGCCTACCTGCTCTACGCGCACCGGGAGCGGCTGGCCCGTACCGGCACCCTGGTGATCGGCCCCAACCGCTCCTTCCTGCACTACATCGAGCAGGTGCTGCCCGCCCTGGGCGAGCTGGACGTGGCCCAGGCCACCGTGGAGGAGCTGGTCTCCCAGGTCGCGGTAACCGGCACCGACCCGGCCGACGCCGCCATCGTCAAGGGCGACGCCCGGATGGCACAGGTGCTCCAGCGCGCCGTCCGCTCCGGCGTCCGGATGCCCACCGAGCCCTGCGTGGTGGTCCGCGGCTCGCGCCGCTGGCGCATCCCGGCCTACGAGCTGGAGGAGCTGGTACAGGAGTTGATGGACCGTGATATCCGCTACGGCGCGGCACTGGCCGCGCTGCCGCAGCGGATCGCGCACGCCGTCCTGGTGAAGATGGAGAACGGCGGCGAGGCGCCCGACGACCGGGTCCAGGACGCGGTGGCCCGCAACCCCGCGGTGAAGGCCGCGGTCAAGGCCGTCTGGCCCGTCGTCGACCCGGCCAAGCTGGTCTTCCGGCTGCTCTCCGACGCCGACTTCCTGGCCGAGTGCGCCGACGGCGTCCTCTCCCCCGAGGAGCAGCGGACCGTGCTCTGGGCCAAGCCGCCGCGCAGCGTGAAGTCCGCGCCCTGGTCGCTCGCCGACGCGGTCCTGGTCGACGAGGCCCGCGACCTGGTCGAGCGCACCCACTCGCTCGGCCACGTGGTGCTGGACGAGGCCCAGGACCTCTCCCCGATGCAGTACCGCGCCGTCGGCCGCCGCTGCACCACCGGGTCGGCGACCGTCCTCGGCGACATCGCCCAGGGCACCACCCCGTGGGCCACCGGGACCTGGGCCGAGGCGCTGGAGCACCTGGGCAAGCCGGGCTCCAGGATCGAGGCGCTGACCAAGACCTTCCGCGTCCCCAGCGAGGTGATCCGCTACGCCTCCCGGCTGCTGCCCGGCATCGCCCCCGACCTGGAGCCGGCCGACTCGGTCCGCGAGTCGCACGGCGCGCTGACGGTCCGCCACATCCCGGCGCCCGCTGCGGCACTGGACGACGCCGCGGCCCTGGACGCCACCGTCTCCTCCACCCCGGCCGCCCTCACCGACGCCGTGGTCGCCGCCTGCCGCGAGACGCTCCGCCAGGAGGGCTCGATCGGCCTGATCGCCGCGGACCACCGCATCCCGCTGCTGGCCGCAGCGCTGGACGCCGCCGGGATGCCCTACCTGGACCCCGGCACCGAGACCTCCGCCGACTCCCGGCTCACCCTGGTCCCGGCCTCCCTGGCCAAGGGCCTGGAGTACGACTACGTCGTCCTGGACGAGCCGGCCGCCATCGTCGACGCCGAGCCCGACCCCCGCACCGGCCTCCGCCGCCTCTACGTCTGCCTCACCCGCCCGGTCTCAGGCCTGACCGTCCTCCACACCCGCCCGCTCCCGGCCGCACTCATCAGCTGACGGGCAGCCACGACAGGGGCGCGGGGAACTGCGCGACAAACCATGCACTCAGGTGCACGCCGAACCGCGCGGTTCCCCCACCCCCGGTGGTCCCCGTCAGGCCGCCGCGTGCGCCTCGGAGTCCACCAACCGCCGCCACTCCTGCACCAACCCGGTGTCCACCGGCGTGTCCCACCCCCCGCTGCGAACCATCCCACCCACGTGGAACCCGTCGATCCCCTGCGCCAGCAGCCCCGGCACATGCTCGGCCTTGAGCCCCCCGCCCACCAGGATCCGCGGCCGGTACCCCGGCTCCCCGGCCCTGGCGACCTCCGCCGCCAGCACCCCGAGCCCGTTGGCAACGCCCGTCGCCGCCCCTGCCGTCAGTACGGTGTCCAGCCCGGGAAGCCCGTCGATCGCGGCCCGGACCGCCTCCCGGTCCGCCGCGTTGTCCAGGGCCCGGTGGAACGTCCAGCTGCAGCCGGGGATCGCTTCGAGGACCGTCCGCACGGCGTCCAGGTCGACCGTCCCCTCGGGGGTCAGGAAGCCCAGTACGAACTCCTCCGCACCCTCGGCGCGCAGCGCCTCGGCCTTGCGCGTGAGAGCGTCCAGATCGCGCGGCAGGAAGCCGTCCCCGTCGCGCAGCATCACCCGCAGCGGGATGTGCACAGCGGCACGAATCCGGGCGAACTCCTCGACGGAAGGGGTGAGTCCGTCGGCCGCCATGTCACCGGCCAACTCCAGGCGGTCGGCACCACCGGCAGCCGCTGCCACCGCATCCTGCGCGGACGTGGCGATAACCTCGAAGATTGGTCTAGACATATTGCTAAGCCTGCCATATCCGGCCGCCGCACGGCGAGTCCTGATCGTCCCTTGATCGCATGAACTCCACGACCACTCTGGTCAACAATGGCCTCATGCCGACGCCCCCGCACCCCGACACCGCGCTGGCCGCGGCACTGCTGGACCGCTGGACCGCCCTGCTCGGACGGGTCGCCGCCCCCGGGTCGGCGGCCCCCGCACCCTTCGGCGACGAACTCCTCCGCCGCTGGTCCGAGCCCCAGCGGAAGTACCACACGCTGCGCCATCTGGCCGCCGTCCTGGACGTCGCCGACGAGCTCGCGGACGAGGCGGAGGACCCCGACGCGGTCCGTCTCGCCGCCTGGTTCCACGACGCCGTCTACGCGCCGGAGCGGTCCGAGAACGAGGAGCGCAGCGCGAGGCTCGCCGAACGGGTGCTGCCGGAGGCAGGGGTTCCGGCTACGGTCACCGCGGAGACGGCCCGACTGGTCCGGTTGACCGCCACCCACGAGGCGGCCGCGGGCGACCGCAACGGCGCCGTCCTCTGCGATGCGGACCTGGCGGTCCTGGGCGGCACACCCGCGGCCTACGCCGCGTACGCGGCGGCCGTCCGCGAGGAGTACGCCTTCGTCCCCGACGACGCCTTCCGCGAAGGTCGCGCGGCGGTCCTGGAGCAACTCCTCGCACTCCCTCGCCTCTACCGCACCCCTGCTGCGCAGTCCGTATACGCCGTCGCGGCCAGGAGCAACCTCCTGTGCGAGCTGAGCGCTCTACGTCCGTAGCTGGCTTGTCGCGCAGTTCCCCGCGCCCCCAGGGGTCTGCAACTGGCTCAGTTGCACATGCGCCTTTAGGGGCGCGGGGAACTGCGCGAACAGCAACCACCCCAAACGCTCACCGCGCCCGCTTCCTCCGCCGCAACCCCGCCTCCGTCAACCTCCGGACCAGCTCACGACTGCTCACAGCCTCCGCCCCCGCCGCCACCGCCGCCGCATACAACCGCTCAGGCACGTCGTAGTGATCCCGCTCGAACCCCCGCTCCGGCACCCCCAGCGCCCGCGCGAACGCATGCAGCTCCTCCAGCGAGCTGTCACTGACCAGGTGCGACCACATGCGCCCGTGCCCCGGCACCGCCGGCGGATCGATCAGGATCATGCCGGACCCAGGCTCCCGACGGGGGCGACCACGATGCCTTCCTTCTCGCAGACCCAGTGCGGGTCAGGACCGAGCTCCGGCTCCACACTGAGCGCCTGGAGCTCGCCCTCCACCGCGCAGGACCCGCACAGCGGCCAGCGCCCGTAGGAGTCCAGCATGGCGTCCTGGATGTCCTGGGCGACCAGCCCCAGCAGGAACTCCGCGCCGTCCGGCCACTGCTCCACCCACCAGCGCCGCTGCGCCACCGCGTCCTCCAGCAGCGAGACCACCCCGGCATCGGCGATGTCGCGGGTGGTCAGGTCGCGCAGCACCCCGGCCCGGGCGCTGTGCAGTGCGGTCTCGACGGTCTCGGCATCCATACCCCCATGATGCCGCGAGGCGGCCCTCCCCTTGACCGGGGAGGACCGCCTCGCAGTTCGAACAGGTTGGAACGACTGATCCGGAGGATCAGAAGTCCATGTCGCCACCCGGCATGCCGCCGCCCGCGGGGGCACCGGCCTTCTCGGGCTTGTCGGCGATGACGGCCTCGGTGGTGAGGAAGAGCGCGGCGATGGAGGCCGCGTTCTGCAGGGCGGAGCGGGTGACCTTGGCCGGGTCGATGATGCCGGCGGCGACCAGGTCGACGTACTCGCCGGTGGCAGCGTTCAGGCCGTGGCCGGCCGGAAGGTTGCGCACCTTCTCCACCACGACGCCGCCCTCGAGGCCGGCGTTGAAGGCGATCTGCTTGATCGGGGCCTCGAGCGCGACCTTGACGATGTTGGCGCCAGTGGCCTCGTCGCCCTCCAGCTCCAGCTTCTCGAAGGCGACACCGGCCTGCAGCAGCGCGACGCCACCACCGGCGACGATGCCCTCCTCGACAGCGGCCTTCGCGTTGCGGACGGCGTCCTCGATGCGGTGCTTGCGCTCCTTGAGCTCGACCTCGGTCGCGGCGCCGGCCTTGATGACGGCCACGCCGCCCGCGAGCTTCGCCAGGCGCTCCTGGAGCTTCTCGCGGTCGTAGTCCGAGTCGCTGTTCTCGATCTCGGCGCGGATCTGGTTGACCCGGCCGGCGACCTGGTCGCTCTCGCCGGCGCCGTCCACGATGGTGGTCTCGTCCTTGGTGATGACGACCTTGCGGGCGCGGCCCAGCAGCTCCAGACCGGCGTTCTCCAGCTTGAGGCCGACCTCCTCGGAGATGACCGTGCCACCGGTGAGGATGGCGATGTCGCCGAGCATGGCCTTGCGGCGGTCGCCGAAGCCCGGGGCCTTGACGGCGACGGACTTGAAGGTGCCACGGATCTTGTTGACGACCAGGGTCGACAGGGCCTCGCCCTCGACGTCCTCGGCGATGATCAGCAGCGGCTTGCCGGACTGCATGACCTTCTCCAGGATCGGGAGCAGGTCCTTGACCCCGCCGATCTTGGAGTTGGCGATCAGGATGTACGGGTCGTCGAAGGACGTCTCCATACGCTCCAGGTCGGTGGCGAAGTAGGCGGAGATGAAGCCCTTGTCGAAGCGCATGCCCTCGGTGAGCTCGAGCTCCAGGCCGAAGGTCTGCGACTCCTCGACGGTGATGACGCCTTCCTTGCCGACCTTGTCCATCGCCTCGGCGATGAGCTCGCCGATCTGCGGGTCGGCGGCGGAGATGGAGGCGGTGGAGGCGATCTGCTCCTTGGTCTCCACGTCCTTCGCCAGCTCCAGCAGCTGCGCGGAGACGGCCTCGACGGCCTTCTCGATGCCGCGCTTCAGAGCCATCGGGTTGGCGCCGGCGGCTACGTTGCGCAGACCCTCGCGGACGAGGGCCTGGGCGAGCACGGTGGCGGTGGTGGTGCCGTCGCCCGCGACGTCGTCCGTCTTCTTGGCGACCTCCTTGACGAGCTCGGCACCGATCTTCTCGTACGGGTCCTCGAGCTCGATCTCCTTGGCGATGGAGACACCGTCGTTGGTGATCGTGGGGGCGCCCCACTTCTTCTCCAGGACGACGTTGCGGCCCTTGGGGCCGAGCGTGACCTTGACAGCGTCGGCGAGCTGGTTCATCCCGCGCTCAAGGCCGCGACGAGCTTCCTCGTCGAACGCAATGATCTTGGCCATGGAAGTGGTCCTCCCGGACAGGGTGGCTGCGTGTGGACCGCGCTGGCGCCCGCGACGGACGGACCCGGCCTGCGGCGGTCACTTCCCGCCGCGTCCGGGGCCTCACCTACCCGGCCCGTTGTCACTCTCTACCTCAGAGTGCTAACGCCAATGATTAGCACTCTGCCCCCTTGAGTGCAAGCAGATGGGTGATCAGACAGCCGCCCGCCGGGGACCCCGGACGCCGGTAGGCCCGCACCCCGAGGGGTACGGGCCTACCGGAAGACCTGCGTTGTGCTTCGTTCGGAACGAGGCTCGGCCGGTCCTGTCACTAGTCAGCGATCGCTCACCGAGCGGTCACACCACGCGGACCATGTCCGCCTGCGGACCCTTCTGACCCTGCGAGATCTCGAACTCGACCCGCTGGCCCTCTTCGAGCGACCGGTACCCGTCCATCTGGATCGCGCTGTAGTGGACGAACACGTCCGCACCACCGTCGACCGCGATGAAGCCGTACCCCTTCTCCGCGTTGAACCACTTGACGGTGCCCTGAGCCATTCCAAACTCCCCTATTACTGGCCCTTTCACGGACCGCACTCCGCGGACCGGACCGAAGGCGCCGCGCAACCCGCAACGCTTCGACCGACGCTGAATGTATCCACTCGGGTGCCCTCAGCAACAGGGCATAAGTGAGGGAATTCTTGGGAGGCCTTAACGGGCGGAGCGATTGTTATCGCAACAAAGGTCCGCAAAATGACCCGGACATAGTGGACCTATGTGTCATTTCGCTTAAGAATTTCTGACGCCCCAGTGACAGCTCTGCGCCCACCGCTGTCTCAGTCAACGGGACAGGTGGGGATTGGCCGCTCAGCAACAGGGGTAACCGGAAGCCACTCTACCTCTCCCGGACCCCCGCACCGCACCGGGGCACGGCCGGCCCGCGACAGGGCGCACCACGAGGGGAGGTGACAAAGCGAAAGCCGGGACGCCCCCGAAGGGACGCCCCGGCCTGCCCGCGATTACTGCGGCGAATTTCAGCCACCCGCGACGGCGGGAATGATCGAGACCCCGGCGCCGTCCGGAGTGGCCGTTTCCAGGCCGTCGGCAAAGCGCACGTCGTCCTCGTTCACATACACGTTCACAAAGCGGCGCAGCTTGCCGCTGTCGTCGAGGATCCGGCCGCGGATGCCGGTGTGGTTGGCCTCCAGGTCGTCGATGACCGCGGCGAGGGTGGCACCCTCGGCCGCGACCTCGGCGGCACCGCCGGTGTAGGTGCGGAGGATCGTCGGAATGCGGACGGAGACACTCATGCGAGGCCAGCCTCTCGGAACGAGTCAAGGGTGGGACGGATGGTGGCGGACAGGCCGGTGGTGGGCTCCACCGCGTCCAGGGTCTTCAGACCGTCGCCGGTGTTGAGGACCACGGTCTCGGCGGTCGGGTCGAGCAGCCCGTTCTTGATCAGCTTCTGCAGCACGCCGACCGTCACCCCGCCGGCGGTCTCGGCGAAGATGCCCTCGGTGCGGGCCAGCAGCTTGATCGCGTCCACCACCTGCTCGTCGTTCACATCCTCGACCGCGCCGCCGGTGCGCCGGCAGATGTCCAGGACGTAGGGGCCGTCGGCCGGGTTGCCGATGGCCAGCGACTTGGCGATGGTGTCGGGCTTCTGCGGCCGGATCACGTCGTGGCCGGCCTTGAAGGCCACCGAGACCGGGGAGCAGCCCTCGGCCTGGGCCCCGAAGATCTTGTAGGGCCTGTCCTCGACCAGGCCGAGGGCGATCAGCTCCTTCAGCCCCTTGTCGATCTTCGTCAGCTGCGAGCCCGAGGCGATCGGGATCACGATCTGGTCCGGCAGCCGCCAGCCCAGCTGCTCGCAGATCTCGTACGCCAGGGTCTTGGAGCCCTCGCCGTAGTAGGGGCGCAGGTTGACGTTGACGAAGCCCCAGCCCTCGCCGGCCGGGTCGCCGATCAGCTCCGAGCAGAAGCGGTTCACGTCGTCGTAGTTGCCCTCGATGCCGACCAGCTCGCCGCCGTACACCGCAGCCATCACGATCTTGCCCTGCTCCAGGTCGTGCGGGATGAACACGCACGAGCGCAGCCCGGTCCTGGCGGCCGCCGCGCCGACCGCGCCGGCCAGGTTGCCGGTGGAGGAGCAGGAGAGGGTGGTGAAGCCGAAGGTGCGGGCCGCCTCGACGGCGATCGCGACCACCCGGTCCTTGAAGGAGTGGGTGGGGTTGCCGGAGTCGTCCTTGACGTACAGGCCGCCGGTCACGCCCAGCTCGCGGGCCAGGTTGTCGGCCTTGACCAGCTTGGTCCAGCCGGGGTTCAGGTTGGGCCGGGAGGCGACGTCGGCGGGGACCGGCAGCAGCGGCGCGTAGCGCCAGATGTTGGTGGGGCCCGCCTCGATGCGGGCACGCAGTGCCTCGGGGTCACCGGTGGGCAGCTCGTAGGCCACCTCGAGGGGTCCGAAGCACTCGATACAGGCGAAGTCCGGAGCGAGCGCGGTACGCGCGCCGCACTCCCGGCAGGACAGCGCGACGGCGGGTCCGAAGGATTCGGCGGTCACAACGGACTCGGTGGTTACAGCAGCCATGATGGCGAGGCCCTCTCTCCTCATCTTCCCCGCGGCGCGTCTCGCCGCAGGACGGAATTGGCACCTTCCCCACCAGGGCCTCAACAGCTTGAGCTGCGGCTTTGCTGGCAGGAGGGTTGCCGGGACTTCAACGGGCCGTTCCCTCAGTCCCTCTGGATGAGCTCTATGGCGATCCGGGCTCCGCAGCTCGCTGCGGACGCTGCCCGGAAGGCATTTGTGGTGACAACCGTTGGACCCGCCGTGCGGCGGCAACGTGTCGTCCCCAAGACTGTAACCGAAGCCCCGCCCGCCGATCACTGGCTGTCCGCGAGGCGAGACACCCGGCACCACCGGAGTTCCGGTGCCACCACCCGAGGAGTCCTGTGCTTGACGAGGTCGCCGACTGGCTGCGCCGCCGCTCCTGGACGGCCGCCGACCGACCGCTGCCGGACCTGCTGGCCGCCAAGCAGGCCGGCGGCACCACCGTCAGCGTGGTGCTGCCCGCGCTGGACGAGGAGGCCACCGTCGGCGGGATCGTCGCCGCGATCCGCCGCGAGCTGATGGAGGCCGTGCCGCTGGTGGACGAGCTGGTCGTGGTCGACTCCGGTTCCACCGACCGCACCGCGCAGGCCGCGGCCGACGCCGGGGCGACGGTGGTGCACCGGGACTCGGTGCTCCCCGAGCTGCCCGCCGTGCCCGGCAAGGGCGAGGTGCTCTGGCGCTCACTGCTGGTGACCAGCGGCGACCTGGTCTGCTTCATCGACGCCGACCTGCGCGAGTTCGACCCCGCCTTCGTCTCCGGGATCATCGGACCGCTGCTCACCGACCCGGACGTGGCCTTCGTCAAGGCGATGTACGACCGGCCGCTGGAGACCGACACCGGCAGCATCCCGGCCGGCGGCGGCCGGGTCACCGAGCTGGTCGCCCGCCCGCTGCTGAACCTCTACTGGCCGCTGCTGGCCGGCTTCGTCCAGCCGCTCGGCGGCGAGTACGCGGCCCGGCGCAGCCTGCTGGAGCGGCTGCCCTTCCCCACCGGCTACGGGGTGGAGCTGGGCCTGCTGGTGGACGCCCTGGAGCTGGCCGGCCTGGACGCGCTGGCCCAGGTGGACGTGGGCGTGCGGCACCACCGGCACCAGGACGCGCTGGCCCTGGGCCGGATGGCGGCCAGCATCCAGCTGACCGCCCTGGACCGGCTGGCCCGCAGCAACCGGATCAAGGCCACCGACGACCTGGCCACCCCGACCCTCACCCAGTTCACCCGCACCGCGTCCGGCTTCACCCCGACCACGGTCGACCTCCCGACCACCGAACGTCCGCCGATTGCCACGCTGACCGGCCCGGACGTTTGACCCCGCTCCGCACAGGCAAGGCTCTGCACCATGGTCAACGCAAGTCCGTCCGCACCGCCGCAGGCCCGGGTCCTGCTCGCCTCCAACCGGGGGCCGATCTCCTTCACCGTGGAGGACGACGGCACGCTCACGCCCCGCCGCGGCGGTGGCGGGCTGGTCTCCGGCCTCAGCGCCATCGGCGACGAGATCGAGTCGGTCTGGGTCTGCGCCGCACTCACCGAGGGCGACCGCGCCGCGACCCGGCAGGGCAAGCTGGGCGACCCCTCGGTCCGCATGCTGGACATCGACGCCGGCACCTTCGCCCGCGCCTACAACGGCATCGCCAACTCCACCCTGTGGTTCGTCCACCACCTGATCTACAACACCCCGACCACGCCGGTCTTCGGCTCCTCCTTCCGCCGCGAGTGGGCCTCCTACGAGGCCTACAACCGGGCCTTCGCCGAGGCCCTGGCCGAGGCCGCGGCGCCCGGGGCGACCGTGCTGGTCCAGGACTACCACCTGTCACTGACACCCCGGCTGCTCCGGGAGCTGCGCCCGGACCTGCGGATCGGCCACTTCTCGCACACCCCGTGGGCCCCGCCGGACTACTACCGGCTGCTGCCCGACGACATCGCCAGGGACGTGCTGGTCGGCATCCTCGGCGCGGACCGGGCCGGGTTCCTCACCCGCCGCTGGGCCTCGGCCTTCGCCGACTGCTGCGAGACGGTCCTCGGCGCCGAGGTCGACCGGAGCGCGCTGACGGTCACCCACGAGGGCCGCACCACCCGGCTCGGCGTGCACCCGCTGGGCGCCGACGGCGACTTCCTGCGCGAACGCGCCCACCGGCCCGACGTCGACTCCCGGCTGGCCGCCCTGCGCGAGGCCGTGGGCGACCGGCGCACCGTCGTCCGGGTCGACCGCACCGAGCTGTCCAAGAACATCGTCCGCGGCCTGCACGCCTACCGGCACCTGCTGCACACCCGCCCGGAATGGCTGGACCGGGTCGTCCACATCGCCTTCGCCTACCCGTCACGGCACGACCTGCCGGAGTACCGCGAGTACACCGCCTCGGTGCTGCGGGTCGCCCAGGAGATCAACGACGAGTTCGGCACCCCCGACTGGCAGCCGGTGCTGCTCGCGGTCGACGACGACTTCGCCCGCTCGCTCGCCGCCTACCGGCTCGCCGACGTGGCCCTGGTCAACCCGATCAGGGACGGGATGAACCTGGTCGCCAAGGAGCTCCCGGTGGTCTCCGACGACGGCTGCGCCCTGGTGCTGTCCCGGGAGGCCGGCGCCTACGAGGAGCTGGGCGAGGACGCGGTCACCGTCAACCCGTACGACGTCATCGCCACCGCGGAGGCGCTGCACACCGCACTCACCATGCCCGCGGCGGAGCGGGCCGACCGCTGCAAGCGGCTGGCCGAGGCGGGCACGGCGCTGCCGCCGTCGGCCTGGTTCCTGGAGCAGTACCGGGCCCTGGCGGGTGATCAGCTGCAGGAGTAGTTGAAGACGGCGGTGCCGGTGGCCGAACCGGGCGAGAGGATCTTGACGGTCGCCGTCCCCTGGAAGTTGCCCTGCCCGGTGACGGTCCAGCGCAGCGGGAGCTGCACCTGGTGCACGCCGGACGGGACGGACTGGGTCAGCGTGCCGCTGACGGTGCCGTCGCTGCGGACCCACTGGTAGTGGACCTTTCCGGACCCGCCGTTGGTGTGCAGGGTGGCGGTGACCAGCTCCGTCTGACCGCAGGTCAGATTGGCCTTGTCCGCGGCGACCGTCACCGAGCTGATCGACACCGGGGTGGCGAAGTGCTGCCAGAGCAGGAAGCCGATGACCGCGAGCAGCACCAGGCCCGCCAGGACGTAGCGCCCGGGATGGCGTCGCTTCTCCTCGGACCGCCCGTGGTGCGGGGCGGCCTCCGGCCCGGGAGCGTTTCCCTGCCAGACGTCGATGGTCCGCGCGGTCCTGGGGTCGGGCACCCCGGGCCCGAACCGGATCAGGCTCTCCGCCGACGCCTGCTCCTCCGGAGGGGGGACCGGCGCGAACACCGAAGGCGGCGCCTCGTACCCCGGCGCAGGCGCATAGCCCCCACCGAGGTGCACAGTCCCGGTGTCAGGCGGAGGAGCACCGAACCCGCCAAGGTTCACCGTACGGTTCTCCGGCGGAGGCGCGTCCTGGGGTTCGTCGTAGGGAGTCATCGGTGCGACCCTTTCCGCTCGGTCTTGAAGGGTTCCCTGGTGCTCGTGCATAGAGCCGGGTCAGCCGATGGTGATGGCGCGGCATGTCAGCGTGACCGTGGTGGATGTTCGTAGATACCCGTTGCCCACGGCGGGCGCCTGCGCGACGACAACGGGCTCCGCTCCCGTGACTGACGTTGCACAACTCGGGTCAGAGACGGTGAAGCCATCGCTCTGCAGAGCCTTGAGCGCTGCGCTTGCGTACTGGTCCACCTCGTTCGGGTACACGACACAGTCGGCGTACTGAGCCGTAAGTTGGATTGTGCTGCCGACAGCTACCTTCTGACCGCTGGCCAGGCTCTGCGTATACACGCCCGGCCCATTCGCGTCGCAGGTCTGGTTCACGCCGATGCTGCCCTTCGCGAAGCCAGCCGCCACGAGGACCCTTTGGGCCGTGCCGACAGCGTCCCCCAGTACGGAGGGCACGGTGATGGTGGGTGGTGCGGTCGTGGGTGGCGCTGTCGTAGGTGGTGCCGTGGTCGGCTTGGTTGCGGTCGGGGCCGCCGTGGTGGGTTGGGCAGAGGTCGGTGCGACTGTGGTCGGTGGGGCGGTCGTCGGGGTCGGAGTGGTGGGTAGGGTCCCGCCCTGGGGCGAGGTTGCAGAGGCCGAGGCCGAGAGTGAGGGTGATGCAGAGGCCGAAGCCGATGGGGTGGGGGTGCCGGGGGGAAGGGTGACGGTCACCGGTGGGGCGGAGGGCGAGACGCTGGTGACGACGATCGGGGCCGGGTCGGCCACCGTGGTGGTGGTCCCGCCTATGACGCCGGAGGCGTAGCCCCCGCCGAGGAGGCCCAGAACGATGCCGCCCGCGAGACCCGCGACCAGCACCCGCTTGCGGATGATCCGGCCACCGAGCCCCCCGCCGAACCCCGCTCCCGCCCCGGCGCCCGCGCCAGCCCCCGCCCCGGGCCCCTCGCCCAGCGTGGTCTTGGCCAGCGCCGTGGTGCCGTCCGGCAGGCCCCCCGCCGAGGGGAACAGCAGGGGCAGCAGCGCCGCGAGCGCAGCGAGCTTGCGCTGGCCCCGTTCCTCCCAGTCCTCGCCGTAGGCCGTCCCCGCGACCGCCTCCAGCTCGGCGACGAACTCCGCCGCGCTGTCCGGCCGTTCCCCCGCGGTCTTGGCCAGGCCGCGCCGGATCAGCGGACGGACCGGTTCGGGTGCCTCCTCGTCCGGGATGGGCGCCTCGGTGTGCTGCACCACCAGCTCGGCGAACTCCGTGCCCGGGTAGGGCCGGTGGCCGGTCAGGCACTCGAAGAAGGTGGCCGTCGCGGCATAGACGTCGGCCGCCGCGGAGGCCGGATCGCCGGCCCACTGCTCGGGTGCCATGTAGGGCGGGGTGCCGGCGATGCCGCCGGCATCGCCGTTGCGCACGGCGATGCCGAAGTCGACCAGTTTGGACGATCCGTCAGCGTCGACCAGGACGTTCTCAGGCTTGTAGTCCCGGTGCACCACCCCCATCGCATGCGCGGCCGCCAGGCCCAGCAGCGAGCCCTTGAGCACCACCAGGGCGGCTTCCGGTCCGGTCGCCCCGGCCTGCCGCAGCAGCGCCCGCAGGGCGATGCCGTCGACCAGCTCCATCACGATGGCGGCGCCCTGCGCCCCCTCCACGTACTCCCACAGCCGCACCACGTGCGGCGTGTCCAGGTCGCCCAGCAGTCGCGCCTCGCCGCGGAACTCCTCCAGGAAGTCCGGGTCGAGCCGCAGCTCCTCCCCCAGGTACTTGATGGCGACCGGCGTGCCGGTCTCCTCGTGCAGCGCCAGCACGACGCGCCCGCTCGCTCCTGATCCCAGTTCCCGGGTGTGCCGGTATCCGGGTACGGTCCAATCCATTGTCGCTACCCCCATGCGTCACAGGGAAGGTAGCGCCTCGGGGGACCGGCCGCATGGCTCGAAATGCCACCGTTATCCGGCAAAAAGCCCTTCGTTGACGGATGGTCAGACTACGAACCGTTGATGCCGGTCAGCATCCGAGGGCGTCGGCCAGCGCCTCCAGGAGCGCGACGACGCCCTCGGGGCCCGGCACCACCAGGTCGGCCCGGTCGGCGAGGGCCCGGACCGGGGGCTCACCGGTCGTGGGCGCACTGCACACCAGTAGGCCGTCGACCGTACCCGCGGCGCGCAGCGCGTCGACCGCGTCATAGGCGGCCAGGTCGCCCAGGTCGTCGCCGGCGAACAGCACCGAGGCGGCGTCCTGCTCGCGCAGGAACGTGGTGAGGGCCACGCCCTTGTCCATCCCCGGAGGACGCAGTTCCAGCACCATCCGCCCGGGCTCCACCGCGAGCCCGTGCCGGGCGGCGGCCGCGCGCAACGGCGCGTCCAGGGCGGCGAGGGCGGCGTCGGGGTCGGCGGTGCGGCGGGTGTGCACGGCGAGGGCGTGGCCCTTGTCTTCTACAAAGACACCAGTCTCCAGCCAGACGCCGGCCTGGCCGCCCAGCAGTCCGGGGAGCTCCTCGCGGAGCAGGGCGATCCCGGGCAGCGGGTCGGGGGTGGTGAGCCGACCGGTGGCGGCGTCCCAGCGCTGCAGGCCGTACTGGCCCAGCACGGTCAGGTGCTCCAGGCCGGGGACGCCGGCGAACCCGCCGTACTCCACGGCGGTGGCCGCGGGGCGGCCGGTCACCACGGCCACCGCGGCGAGGCGGGGCGCGAGGCGCGCGAGCACGGGGACCACACCGGGGTGGGCGCGGGCCTGCTCGGGGTCGGCGACGATCGGGGCGAGGGTGCCGTCGAAGTCGAAGGCCGCCACGGCGCGGGCCGGGTTCTTCCTGATCGCAGTGAGACCGGCTTCGCCGGCGGGGAACGTGGGTTCGGGGAGAGCCATGTGTCCGACCCTACGTAGTGGATGGCTTGTCGCGCAGTTCCCCGCGCCCCTAGCTGGTTGCAACTGGGCCAGTTGCAGACCCCCAGGGGCGCGGGGAACTGCGCGAACAACCACGCACTCAGGTGCACCCGACCGCTAACGCCTGGCCCGCCGCGCCTCCCGCAACCGTCGCAGCCGGTTGACCAGCACCGGGTCGTGGGCCAGCGCCTCCGGACGGTCCAGCAGACCGTTCAGCAGCTGGTAGTACCGCACCGGCGCCAGCCCCAGCTGCTCCCGTATCGCCGCTTCCTTCGCCCCTGGCGTCCGCCAGGCGCGAGCCTCCAGCGCCAGGACGGCGCGGTCCCGATCGGTGAGTTCGTCCACCCGCCCAGCCCTTCCGCTCCGTATGACGATACGACCTGTCATTCTGCCGCCCGGGTACGACACACACTGCTGCTGCCCGGCCGCCGCCCCCGGAGGCTAGCGTCGAGGCCATGACCAGCATGAGCTTCGCCGTACACATCCCGGACGCCGATCTGGAGCCCGATCCGCTCGACCCGTCGCAGATCATCGCGGGCAGCCCCGAGGTCTCCGGCAAGGTCCTGTGGGAGTCCGAGGACGGGCGGCAGATCCGCGGGATCTGGCAGATCACCCCGGGCACGGTGAGCGACACCGAGGCGAACGAGCTGTTCGTGGTCGTCAGCGGCCGGGCGACGATCGCCGTCGAGGGCGGCGACACCTTCGACGTCGGCCCCGGCGACGCCTGCGTGCTGCGCGAGGGCGACCGGACGGTGTGGACGGTCCACGAGACCCTGCGCAAGGCGTACCACATCACCCTCGGCTGACCGGGGGACGAAAAGACGGAACGACGGAAGCGCGGGCCCCGGGAACCACCGGGACCCGCGCTTCGTGCTGCCTGCCCGGAAGGGCTACTTCACCGAGCCGGAGGTGAGGCCGGAGACGACCTTGCCCTCGATCAGGGCGAACAGGATGATCACCGGAATGGTGGCGATCACCGAGCCGGCGAACAGGTGCTGCCAGTCGGTGGAGTACTGGCCGATGTAGTCCGACGTCTTGACCGTCAGCGGCTGCTTGTTGAGCGAGGAGATCAGCGTCAGGGCGACGATGAACTCGTTCCACGCGGCGATGAAGGTGAAGATCAGCGCGGTGACGATGCCGGGCATCGCCAGCGGGATGATCACCCGGAACATCGCGCCGATCCGGCTGCAGCCGTCGACGACCGCGGCCTCCTCGATCTCCTTGGGGATCGCGCCGAAGTAGGCGTTCAGGATCCACACCGCGAAGGCCATGTTGAACCCGGCGTTCACCAGGATCAGCGCCCAGACCGAGTCGATCATGTTGAAGGTGAGGAACTCGCGGTAGATGCCGACGATCATCGCGGTCGGCTGGAACATCTGGGTGATCAGCACCAGCAGCAGGAAGACCTTCTTGCCGCGGAAGTCGCGCCGGGCGGTGTAGTAGGCGGCCGGGATCGCCACCAGCAGCACCAGCGCGGTGGAGCCGACCGCGATCTCCAGGCTGACCGACAGGTTGGTGCCGAGCCCGGTGGACCAGATGTTGGTGAAGTTGGAGAAGTCGAAGTGGTGCGGCAGGTAGTCGCGGTCCTTGATCTCACCGGCCGGCCGCAGCGCGGTGATGACCATCTCGATGTACGGCAGCAGGAAGACGAGGCCGATCACATAGGCGCTGCCGGCCAGGACGACCGTCCTGAGCCGCGGCAGGTTGCGGCGCTCTGCGGGCCTCCGGCGGGACCGCGCGGGCGCGGCGATGCTCTGGGTGGTCATGTCAGTCCTCCGCGGAGTTCCACTTGGACGCCCGCAGGAACAGCAGGACGATCACGATGATGAAGCCGAAGTTGACCACCGACATCGCCGCGGCCTCGCCGATGCTCGACTGCTTGAGCTGGTACATGAAGATGGTGGTGGTGGCCGACTGGCTGCCGGGGCCGCCGCCGCTCAACTCCCAGATGATCGGGAAGGAGTTGAAGACGTTCATCACGTTGATGAGCGCCGCCACCAGCAGCGCGGGGCGCAGCAGCGGAAGGGTGACCGACCAGTACGTCCGCAGCGGGTTGGCCCCGTCGAGCTTCGCCGCCTCGTAGACGTCGGAGGGGACCGCCTGCAGGCCGGCCAGCAGGGCGTAGGTGGTGAACGGGATGGAGACGAAGACCGCGACGAAGACCGCGCACCAGAAGGCGGTGGTCGGGTCGCCGAGCCAGTTGGTGTCGTTGGTGTTGAAGTTCTTCACCAGGCCGAGCTGCTTCAGCAGCACGTAGACGACGCCGTTGTTGGGGTCCAGCATCCACTTGAAGATGATCGAGGTCATCACCACGGACGCGGCCCAGGGGGCGATCAGGGCCCAGCGGGCGAAGCGGCGGCCCGGGAACTCCTTGTTGAACAGCTGGGCGACGCCCAGCGAGATCAGCACCGTCGCCCCGACCACGGCCACGACCCAGACGACCGTGCGCACGACGACCCCGCCGAGGTCGGCCTCGTCGAAGAGTCTGGTGAAGTTGTTCCAGCCAGCGGACCCGACCAGCACGCCCAGGGAGGAGTAGTGCTCGCGGGAGGTCTGGAACATCGCGATGACCGGCCAGATCACCACGAAGAGGATCAGGCCGGTGGCCGGACCGATCCAGGGCAGCGGTGCCAGTGCCCGTACCAGCCCACCCTTGCGGCGCGGTCGCCGGGGTGCGCCGCCCGGGTCGGGAGCCGACCCCCGCACGCCGGCATGAGTCGTTTGCGTCATGGTCTTCTCCATGCGGTGCGCGCCGGAGGCCGGCGCAGCGAGAGGACTCGCTGCGCCGGCCGCCGGCAGTGCGGATTGACTTCGTGCGGATGGACTAGTTGTTGGCGGTGGCGAAGGTCTGCAGCGCGCCGAGGACCTTGCTGGGGTCGGTGCCCTGGGCCGCGGTGCCGATGGTCTGCTGGATCTTCGACTTGAGGGTGTCCCAGTTGGAGTTGGTCGGGTAGACCACCGCGTTGGGGACGGTCGCCAGGAAGCCGGCCGCGACCGGGTCCGAGGCCGAGAGCGACTGCGACGCGCTGGTCGTGGCGGGCAGCAGCGAGTACTCGTTGTCGAACTGGATCTGGTACTTGTCGGCGTAGGCGAAGTCCAGGAACTGCTTGATCTGGGCCGCGTGGCCGCCGGACTTGAAGGCGGTGATGTCGTCGTGGACCGCGAGGGCCTGGGTCAGCGGGCCGGTCTTGCCGGGCATGGTGACGACGCCGTAGTCGTCCTTGGTCAGCTTGCCGGCCTTGGTGATGGACGGGATCAGCGCGCCGGAGCCGCCGGCCATGCCGACGGTGCCGTCGGCGAACCCGGCCCAGATGTCCTTGGTGCGGTTCACGGTCGCCGGGCTGGGCTCGGTGTCGCCGGCCTTGACCATCGAGGTCAGGAAGTTGAAGGTCTCGATGTTGTTCGCCGAGTTGATGTCGTACTTGCCGGAGGAGTCGACGTAGCCGCCGCCGTTGCCCAGCATCCACAGGTAGGCCTCGGCCTGGGCCTCCTCGGGGCCGAGCGGCAGGCCGTAGCCGATGGTGCCGTTGCCCAGCGCCTTGATCTTGGCGGCGTCGGTCTGGATGTCGGCCCAGGTCTTCGGCGGGGAGGCGATCTTGGCCGCGGCGAACAGCTTCTTGTTGTAGAAGAGCGCGCGGGAGCTGGTGGTGAACGGGGCGCCGTAGGCGACGCCGTCGGTCTCCTCCTGCTTGGCGAAGACCGGGATCAGGTTGCTGATGGTGCTGGCCGACATCACGTCGGTGAGCGGGTACAGCAGGTTGCTCGCGGCCAGCTCCTGCGGCGCGTCGCCGAGCAGGATGTCCGGGTACTGCTTGTTCTGCAGCTGGGTGGCGACCTGGTCCCAGTTGGTCCAGGCGACGATCTGCACCTGGACGGTGATGGTCGGGTTCGCCTTGTGGAAGTCGTCGACGATGCCCTGCCAGTACTTCTGGGAGCTGTCCGGGCCACCGGGCGTGCCGTAGTCGGGAGCGAGCAGCTTGAGGGTGACGTTGCCGCTGGAGCTCGACCCGGACGACTTCGAACCACTGCTGCTACAGGCCGTGAGGGCCATCACGCCCGCAACACCGAGCGCAGAGAGAGCAAGCAAACGACGCTTCACTGGAACTACCGCCTTCGCAGATGCGAACCCGGTCCTGGCCGGGTCCGAATGTGAGTCCAAGGTCGGCAGTGGTGCCTCGAGATCTGCCGTCCCCGTTGTGACGGTCAGTCTGGCCACGCGTCGCGCAAGAGGTCTACACCATTTACCGAATCGCTGGACTTCGTTGCAGCCTGCGCAACGACTATTCGGACAAAAGGTCTGAATATCCGTCAGTCACCCTGCCTTTGGGGGCATCCAGATGTCCTACAGTGACGATCGCGCAGGTTCTCCCGATGAATTTTGTGGAACAGCCTTGCGGAATCGCTGGGCCGGTGACCTGCGATTCCACTTGGTCTAGACCACAGAGCAGGGTCGATCGACATCCCCGCAGCTCAGGACGGTGTCACTGCTGCGTGACGCTCGGTAGTGGCACGGCAACAAATCCACCGATTCCGGCCCAGTTGCTGGTTGGACCAGACCAATCAGCAAACTGGACTAGACCTCTACTCCCTTGGAAAGGGACACTGTCCCCCGTGAAGCACGTCATCGCACTCGATGTCGGCGGGACCGGCATGAAAGCCGCGCTCGTCGCCCAGGACGGCACCCTGCTCCATGTGGAGCGCCGTCCGACCGGCAGGGAGCAGGGCACCGACGCGGTCGTCGCCGGCATCCTGGACTTCGCCGCGCACCTGCGCGACGAGGGGCTGCGCCGTTACGGCACCGCCGCCTCGGCCGCCGGCGTCGCCGTCCCCGGGACCATCGACGAGGAGCACGGCATCGCCCTGTTCTCCGCCAACCTGGGCTGGCGCGACCTGCCGCTGCGGCAGCTGCTCGGCGAGCGGCTGTCCGACCACGGCGAGCCGCTGCCCGTCGTGCTCGGGCACGACGTCCGCACCGGGGCCTTCGCCGAGGGCCGGATCGGGGCGGGGCGGGGCGCGGACCGGTTCTTCTTCGTCGCCCTGGGCACCGGGATAGCCGGCGGCTACGGGATCGGCGGACGGATCGACGCCGGCGCCCACGGCAACGCCGGGGAGATCGGCCACATCGTGATCCGTCCCGACGGGCCGCCCTGCGGTTGCGGGGCCCGCGGCTGTCTGGAGACCCTGGCCTCCGCCGCCGCCGTCACCCGGGCCTGGGCCGCGGCGAGCGGCGACCCGGAGGCCGACGCCGCCGACTGCGCCCGGGCCGTCGAGGCCGGGGACGAGCGCGCCCAGCAGGTGTGGGCCGACGCGATCGCCGCCCTCGCGGACGGCCTGATCGTGGTGCAGAGCCTGCTCGACCCCCGCACCGTGATCCTCGGTGGCGGGCTGGCCGAAGCCGGTGAAACGTTGTTCACACCCCTGCGTGCGGCGCTCCAGGAACGGATCACGTTCCAGGTGCCCCCCACGCTCGTACCGGCGATGCTCAAAGACACCGCCGGATGCCTGGGCGCAGGGCTGCTCGCCTGGGATCTGCTCTCACTGGAGGTGACCGCGTGAGCAACGCGGACCGCACTGTGCTGACGGGGGCCAGGCTCGTCCTGCCCACCGGCGTCGTCGACAGCGGACGGCTGACCATCGAGAACGGTCAGATCGTCGATGTCCGCAGCGTCGAGGTCGGCAGCGCCGACGCCGACGCCGGCACCGCCGACGGCAGCCCGGCTCCCCCGGTCGGAGCAGCACCTCCGCTCGACCTCGGCGGCCTCACCGTGGTCCCCGGCTTCGTGGACATCCACGTCCACGGCGGCGGCGGCGCCTCCTACGCCTCCGGCATCGCCGAGGAGGCCCTGGTCGCGGCCCGTACCCACCTGGAGCACGGCACCACCACCACCCTCGCCAGCATGGTCACCGGGGAGATCGACGAGGTCTGCCGGCAGGCCTCGGTGCTCAGTGAGCTGGTCGAGGACGGGCTGCTGGCGGGGCTGCACTTCGAGGGCCCCTTCATCAGCATCAACCGCTGCGGGGCGCACCAGCCCGACCTGCTGCGCGACCCCGACCCGGCGCTGGTCCGCAAGCTGGTGGACGCCGCCCGCGGCACCGCGAAGATGGTCACCCTGGCCCCCGAGCTGGACGGCGGCATCGAGTCGATCCGGCTGCTCAAGGAGCTGGGCGTGATCGCGGCCATCGGCCACACCGACGCCAACTACGACAAGGTGCTGGAGGGCATCGAGGCCGGCGCCACGGTGGCCACCCACCTGTTCAACGCGATGCCGGCGATCGGCCACCGCGCGCCCGGCCCGATCGTGGCGCTGCTGGAGGACGAGCGGATCACCGTCGAGCTGATCGGCGACGGCGTGCACCTGCACCCCGCCGTCGTCGACCTGGCCATGACCGGCGCCGGTCTGGACCGGGTGGCGCTGATCACCGACGCCATGTCGGCGGCCGGCTTCGGCGACGGGCTCTATCCGCTCGGCCCGCTCCAGGTCCGGGTGGAGGACGGGGTGGCCCGGCTGGTCGAGGGCGGCTCCATCGCGGGCAGCACGCTCACCCTGGACGTGGCCTTCCGCCGCGCGGTGGCGCTGAACGGCCTCTCGCTGGTCCGCGCGGCCCAGGTGCTGTCGCTGAACCCGGCCCGGCTGCTCGGGGTGGCCGACCGGGTCGGCTCGATCGAGACCGGCAAGGACGCCGACCTGGTGGTGCTGGACGACGCCCACGAGCTGGTGGCGGTGATGCGCCGGGGCGAGTGGGTGGTCGGCGCGGAGCGGTTCCGGTCCCCGGCCCAGGTCTGATCCGCCGCCCGCCGTTCCACGCCCCCGTTCCACGCCGAAGCCCCCGCGGAGACGACCGCGGGGGCTTCGGCGTAGGACGGTGCGGGGGCTACGACCAGGGACGGGTCTTGTCCTTGGTCACCCCGAGCTGGTCGATGTTCACATTGCCCTGGCCGGCGCCGCTGTCGCTGATCACGATGGAGTTGCTGCCGGCCTTCAGGTCCACCTGGGTCCAGGAGGACTGCCAGGCCTTGTCCCAGTCGGTGGCCTTGGTGAAGTTCGACAGGTTCATCGGCGAGGTGTTCGCCGTGCCGTTGACGGTGACCGTGGCCGCGCTGTCGGCGCCGGCGTTGGCGAAGTGCACCCACAGGTAGTACTGGCCGTCGGTGGGGATGGTGACGGTCCAGGTGATGCTCTGGCCCTGGGCGGTGAGCGGCACGAAGCCGCCGTCCGAGGAGGCCGCCCCCTTGTGGTTGTTCATCACCGCGGCGCCGCCGCCCAGCGTCAGCTTGTCGGCGTCGGTCGGGGCCGGCAGCGCGCCGGTGGCCGAGGCGGAGGCGGACGCCGAGGCGCTGTCCGAGCCCTGGCCGGACGCCCCGGTGGAGGCGGCCGCGCTGGTGCCGGCGCCGGCGGTGGCACCGACCGGCTTGCCCTGGTTGCTGAAGACCGCGACACCGATGCCGATCGCCACGGCCACGACCACCGCGACGGTGCCGTACATCACTCCGCGACCGCCGCTGCGGCCGCCGGAGCGGGCACCGGCCCGCCCGCCGGGCGGCGGGGGCTGGTAGCCGGGCTCGGCGGACTGGTAGCCGGGCTGCTGCTGGTACCCGGGCTGCTGCGGCTGGTAGCCGCCGGGGGCCTGGGACGGTGCCCGGTACTGCGCGGTCGGCTGGTCCTCGTAGGCCGACTGGCCCGGGCCCGGGTAGCCGGCCTGGCCCGGCACCTGGCCCTGGCCGGGGCCCTGCTGCGGGCGCGGCTGGCCGTACTGGGTCCGGCCGACCTGGGTGGCGTGCTGGTACGAGGTGCGCGGCACGCCGGGGAGCGGCGCGGTCTCCTGCGCGGCGCCGCCGTCGGCCCCCTCGCCCCGGTACAGGTAGGCGAACGGGTCGTCGTCCTCGGGCACGCCTTGGTTCTCGGGCGACATCGAGATATCAACTCCCCAGCAGTGGAAGACCATCCGCTCCCGCACGAGCGGAGGAAGGGTCACGCTACATGATCGACACCAGGCGTCACACCCGCCCGCCGGGGTCGGCGGGCACGCCCTATCCCGTGCACACTACCCGGCTCGGGCGACACGCAGGTAAGCGCCGGAGGACCGGAAGTGCCGTCCGCCGCCCGCGCCCCCGGGTCAGCCCGCGCGCCGGTGCGAACGGTTTCCGCCACTCGCGGCCCCGGCCCTGGCCCGCTTCTCCAGGTACATCCGCTCGTCGGCGGTGTGCAGCACTTCGTCGATGGACATCCCGCAGCCGGCCCAGCCGATGCCGAGGCTCACACCGACCCGGACCGCGCGCCCGTCCACCCGCATCGGCGGGATGATCGCGGTGCGCAGCCGCCCGGCCAGGTCCTTGGCCTCGTCCCGGCCCAGGCCGTCGGCCAGCACCACGAACTCGTCGCCGCCGAGCCTGGCCACGGTGTCGCCCTCACGGACCACGTGCTGCAGCCGCCGGGCCACCTCGATCAGCACCGCGTCGCCCGCGCCGTGGCCGAAACGGTCGTTGATCGACTTGAAGCCGTCCAGGTCGCAGAAGAGCACCGCGAGCCCGCGCCCGCCGCGCGCCTCGGCCGCCGGGTCCTCCGGCAGCACCGCGTGGACGTGGTCGAAGCCGCCCTCGTAGGGGCTGCCGCCGTAGCTCGCCAGCTGGTAGCCGTGGTCCTCCGGCCCGCCGGCCGCGCCGGCCACCGCGCGCACGTCCGGCTCCTGCGGGTGCTCGCACAGCCGCACCCGCAGCCGGGCCTTGAGCTCGGCCGCGTTCGGCAGGCCGGTCAGCGCGTCGTGGCTGGCCCGGTGCACCAGCTGCAGCTCATGGCGCTTGCGGTCCTCGATGTCCTCGACATGGGTGAGCAGGAAGCGGGCCCCCTCCTCGGTGTCGGCGACCACCGAGTTGCGCAGGTAGACCCACTGGTAGCCGCCGTCCCGCCGGGCCAGCCGCACCTCGGCGCGACCGTTCTCGGCGGAGACCCGGCGCAGCAGGCCCTCGTCCTCGGGGTGCACCAGGTCCTCGAACCCCTGCCGCTGCAGCGAGGCCCTGGGCCGGCCCAGCAGCCGGCACAGGGCGTCGTTGACCCGGGTGAGCTTGCCGCGCTGGGCGCCGTGCAGCTCGGTGATGGCCATCCCGCTGGGCGCGTACTCGAAGGCCTGGCGGAAGCTCTCCTCGCTGGCCCGGAGCGTGTGCTGCTCGCGTTCCAGCCGGATCAGCGCCCGCTGCATCTCGGCCCGCAGCCGGGCGTTGCCGATCGCGATCCCGGCCTGCTGGCTGAACATCTCCAGCGACTCCCGGGTCCACTGCCCGGGTCTGCGCCCGTTGCGCGGGCGGTCCACCGACAGCACTCCCAGCAGCTCGCCGCCGAGGCTGTACATCGGGGCCAGCAGCACGTCGTCGGGGTGCCAGGGGTCGAAGGAGGCGGACTCGACCGGGGCGAGCTCGCCCCCGGAGATGCCGCCCCAGGTCGGGATGTCGGGGTTGCAGGCCCAGCTGCGCTCGTGCGGGACGAAGACCAGGGAGCCCCAGACCTCGCCGACGTTGAGCAGCCGGTTCCAGGACTCGCGGGAGCCGACCTGGCCGAGCAGGCTGTCGATGCCGCCCTCGGTGTTCTCCTCGGCGGCGCCGTCCCAGACGGCGGCGATCACCAGGTCCCCGTCCGGACGGACCAGGTTGACCACGGCGGCCTCGAAGCCGAGGCCGTTCACGGCCCCCTCGACCACCGCCTGGAGGGTTCCGGCCAGACTGCGGGCGGCGTTGAGGTCGGCGATGACGCGGTGCAGGGTGCGCAGGGTCGCGAGTCGGACGTACGGCTCGGACTCGGTGTCCATCACGCACTCCCTCCGTGACATGCGACCTGACGGTACGTCCTGATGACGTCTCAGTAGTACGACTGCGCAGAGCCGGCCCCGCGTGGTGCCTGTCATGCCTATGGTCCGATTGCCAAACAAACTGAATCACAGGGAGCACATCAATCGGCACGCTGGGTCAGCAAATGAACGTCACTTGTGACCCAACTCACACAACTCGCCAGTCCCGATAACCAGTTCATCCTGGGCAAACCGTGCCAATACGCACCCGGGCCCCTCCCTCTACCTCGGACGGGCGTGCCAAGAACTGAAGGCATCATCCCGCCGCCAAGGCCTAAGTGTTCACTCCTAAGGGTGAAAACGCGCGTTTCCCCCACACTCCTCTGTCTGTTCCGTCACTTCACGACGGCAGAGACCCGCTCCCGGCCCGCCTAGGACCTTCGCCCGGGGGCGGGCTCGGTCCCAGGTCCGATGCGGACCGCGGTCGGGCGAAGATACCGTGCGTAGCGTGTACCAAGCCGCAACCCCCTCCCCGCACCGTCCCGCCGCCCCCGCCTCCGCCGCCGCACCGGCCGCGGAAGCCGTGGAGGCCACCTCTGAGGCCTTCCGGGCCGCCCTGGGCCAGCTGGCCTCCGGCGTGGTCCTGCTGGCCGCCCACGACCCCGACGACGGGCCGCGCGGCGAGGACATCGGGATGACCGCCACCGCCTTCCTCTCGGTCTCCCTGGAACCGCCCCTGGTCCTGGTGTCCGTGCGGGAGGACTCCCGGATGGAGGAGGCGCTCACCAGGGTCGACCACTGGGCGGTCTCCATCCTCGCCGCCGAGCAGCGGCAGACCGCGGCCCGCTTCGCCATGAAGGGCCGGATCAGCGACCGGCTGCTCTTCGCCGACCTGCCGCACCACCGCGGCCCGGCGAGCGGGGCCCCGCTGGTGGACGGAGCGCTGGCGACCGTGGAGTGCCGCACCGAGCAGCGGATATCCGCCGGCGACCACGTCCTGCTGATCGGCCGGGTGCTGGACGCGCGGATCGCGCACCACGACGGCGGCCCGCTGGTCTACTTCCACGGGCAGTACCGCCGGCTGGACTGACCCGGCGGCCACCGACCCGTCGGCCGCGCTGACCCGGCGTCAGTCGAACCGGCCCGAACGCCCCCGCTTCACGTCCGCCCGCCGCTTCTTGTCGGTGAGCCTGCGCTCCACCACACCGCGGCTGGGCCGGGTCGCCCGGCGCGCCCGCGGCGGCGGGGCCACCGCATCGCTCAGCAGCGCCCCGAGCCGCACCGCGGCGGCCTCCCGGTTGCGCCACTGCGAGCGGTGCTCGGAGGCCCGCACCACCAGCACGCCCTCGTCCACCAGGCGCCCGGCCAGGCGCTCCAGCGCCCGTTCCTTCCACACCTGCGGCAGCGCCGCCGAGGCGGCGATGTCGAAGCGCAGCTCCACCTGGGTGTCGGAGGTGTTCACATGCTGGCCGCCCGGGCCCGAGGAACGCGAGAAACGCCACTGGAGCTCGGCGTCGGGAACGACGACCGAGCCACGGACGCGGACGGGAAGGGACATGCCCCCATGATCCCCGCTTCCCGCCCGGCTCCGCCAGGGCTTAAATCCCCCGGACCGCACCGTGCGACCATCGTCCGGTGATCGACCTCGGCTACTCGCTGTCCACCCGCTTCCCCGACCCCCCGCAGACCGACTACCGCAGCGTCGGCGCCCGCGCCCTGCGGCACGACCTGTTCTGCGGCGACGTCCACATCCAGGGCGAGGGCCGCACCGACCTGTCCACAGCCTGGGGATGGGTCCCGGTGCTGGACTTCGCCTGGGCGCTGTGCGACATCGTCGAGGAGATCGACCGCGACCCCACCGGCGGCCGCGGCTCCGCCCTGCAGAGCAGCGAGCTGGACTTCACCGAGTCGGCCGACCTGCTGCGGTTCAGCCGCCGCTTCAACTGGGTGGAGATCCGCGCCGACTGGGTGGACGGCCCGCCGCTCACCGTCCGCCACCCGGAACTGCGCCGGGAGGCACGGGACTTCCTGCAGGACCTGATCGCCGACCTGTGCGACCTGCACGAGGGCCTGGCCGACAACGCCACGGTCTGGGAGGTCCAGGCCCGCTTTCCCCGGCTGCCGTAGAGCGGGAACCGTAAGAGGCTCCCCCCACGTTCTTACCGGCAGAGAGCGACTCCAACGAGAAGCAGGAACAGGAAGGGGCCCCACCATGCCGGTAAGCCTGTCCAAGGGCGGAAACGTCTCCCTCACCAAGGAGGCACCCGGTCTCACGGCGATCACCGTGGGCCTGGGCTGGGATGTTCGCACCACCACCGGGACCGACTTCGACCTGGACGCCAGCGCGATCGTTCTCGACGCCTCCGGGAAGGTCCTCTCGGACAAGCACTTCGTGTTCTTCAACAACACCGCCACCCCGGACCAGACCGTGGTCCACGCCGGTGACAACCTCACCGGCCAGGGCGAGGGCGACGACGAGCAGATCAAGGTGAACCTGGCCGGCCTCCCGGCCGAGGCCGACAAGCTGGTGTTCCCGGTCTCCATCTACGACGCCGAGAACCGCAGCCAGAACTTCGGCCAGGTCCGCAACGCCTTCATCCGCGTCGTGAACCAGAACGGCGACGCCGAGATCGCCCGCTACGACCTCTCCGAGGACGCCGCGACCGAGACCGCGATGGTCTTCGGCGAGATCTACCGCAACGGCGCGGAGTGGAAGTTCCGCGCGATCGGCCAGGGGTACGCCTCGGGCCTGTCGGGCATCGCCCGCGACTTCGGGGTCAGCCTCTAGGGGTTCAGTGCGGACCGTAGTTGGCTGGTCGCGCAGTTCCCCGCGCCCCTGAGGGGGCTGCAACTTACTCACAGTGGGTCAGTTGCAGCCCCCCAGGGGCGCGGGGAACTGCGCAGCCCGCCAACTACGGTCCGCAGCCGCGATCCCTCAGTCGGTTTCGCGACCCAGCGTCACCCCTCCGCCATCCCCCGTGCGGTGCAGTTCACGGAACCCCAGCCGGTCGTAGAACGCCCTGGCACCGTGGTTCGCCGCGCTCATTCCCAGGTGCACCCGCCGCACCCCCCGTTCCCGCAGCGCGGCCAGGTAGGTGCCCATCAGGGCCCGCCCCGCGCCCTTGCCCTGGGCCTCGGGCAGCAGGTCTATGTGCAGGTGCGCCGGATACTCGGCGAGTTCCTCGTGCCACATCCACTCCGGATGGTGCAGCTCCCTGATCCGCTGGGCGTCCCGCCCGGCACCGCTGCCCTCCGGGTAGCGCCCGGCCACCGTGGGCAGCCAGTCCCGCCGGAAGTCGTCGACGAACGCCGGGGTGTCGGCCGCGCCGATGATGTAGCCGACCGCCCGGTCCTCCTCGTCCGCCAGTACGAACGCCAGCTCCGGCCGCAGCGCCAGATAGGGCCCGGTGAAGATGTCGGGCAGGATCCGCGGATCCTGGTAGAGCCCGGTGGCGTCACCGCCGTTGTGCCCGGTACGGATACAGACGTCGTACAGGGCTTCGAGATCGGCAGGGCGGTACGAACGGATCGTCGACATCCCGCCAGCTTGGCACAGCCGACGGGATGCCCGGTACGTACCCGCTCGACGGCGGCCGCCGGGGTCAGCCGCCCCAGACCGGACTGGTGACGAGCTGCTTGAGCTGAGCGATCGTCAGCACCGGCACGGCCCGGTCCTTGGGCGTCTGGTAGGCCTTGTCGTTGTACTCGTCGACGTAGACGACGGTGCCCTTCGCCGTCTTCAGGTAGGCGCTCCACTGCAGCACCCCGGCCGGGCCCTTCTCCGGCTGCTGCTGCTTGACCAGCAGCAGCGAACCGTCGGACAGCTTGGTCGCCCCCGCGAACGGGTCGGCGGCCGGAGGCCCGCTCTGCCCCGGCTTGGTGGCCGGAGCCGACTCGGGCACCACCGAGACGGTCAGGAAGCCCGACCCCTTGCCGTCCGTCAGCAGCACCTCGGCGAAGCCGCTGTCGGTCCGCGTCTGCGAGACGCCGACCCCGCTCGGCAGCAGCGACCTGAGCTTGGCCAGCACCTGCGCCCCGCTGCCCGGATCGGCCGAACCCGAGCCCGAACCCGATCCGCTGCCGGGCTGGGAGGCGGGCGCGGGCAGCGCCGCGATCACCGGTGCCCAGGTGTCACTCCCGACCAGCGCGGCCATCGCGGCCGGCGACAGCGGCGGATCGGTCCTGGTCGCCGCGGCGCCCTTCTCCTGGTCCGAGTTCAACTCGTCGAAGGTGACCTGGGAGCCGTCCCTGCGGGTGAGGACGGCGAACCACTCCTTGGTGCTGCCGGGGTCGTTGGTGTACTCGTGGCTCTGGTGGACGACCAGCACCGAGCCGTCGGCGTTGCGCTTGACCGAGCAGATGTCGTACGGAGAATCGATCTTGCTCGGGCAGCTGAGCTGACCCGAGGCGTCCGCCGCACTGGCGTAGTGGTGCTCGACGTTGACGCTGACCTGCACCGCGCCGTGGCCGTCCTGGAAGACCAGGTACGCGCCCGCGCCGCCGCCCTTGCTGCCGCCGCCCTCCTCGGTCCCGGTCCCGGTGGCCCTGCTGAAGGTCCCGTGCGGGAGCAGCGACTCCAGCTTGGCGACCATCTCCTGGGCGCTGACCGGCGCCGCGTCGGCGACCTGGACCTTGGCCGGCTTGCCGGTCGCCACGCTGTGGCCGGCGGACTTCCCGGTGCCCTGGTCGCTGGACAGCGCACCGGACGCGAAGGTCCCGCCGACGCCGACCACCGCGAGCGCGGTGACGGTGCCGAGCACGCCCAGCGCGCGGCGACGGCGGTTGCGCCGGCGGCCGTCGCCCACTCCGGCGTTCACCAGGGAGGTCAGATCCGGCTGGAAGCTGTGGGCGGTGTCGTTGAGTGCTTCGGTGAGTTCGTCTTCAAAGGGCATGGCAGGGCCACCCTCTCGATTGGGTGATGATGAGGTGAGTGAGCAGGAGCCGGCTAGCGGTGAGCGAGGTCGCCGAGGCTGGTGCCGAGGATCTGGCGCAGCTGCTTGAGCGCCCTGGAGCTCTGGGTGCGGACGACGCCGGCGCTGAGCCGCAGCGCGGTCGCGGTCTCCTCGACGCTGCGGTCCTCCCAGTAGCGGAGCACCACCACGGCGCGGTCCCGGACCGTGAGTTGCTGGAGCGCACTCAGCAGGGTGAGCCGGAGCGCGGGGTCCCCCTGCCCCGCTGCCGCTGACGCCCCGTCGGCCCCGTCCGGCAGGTACCCGGTGGGGCGCTCGCCGCTGCTGCGGCGGCGCCGGTGGCTGAGGAACGCCCGCACCAGCACGGTGTGCGCGTACGCGGCCGGATTGTCGGCGCCGGAGACCCGGCGCCAGTGCACGTACAGCCGCCCCAGCGTCTCCTGCACCAGGTCCTCGGCCAGATGGCTGTCCCCGCCGGCCAGCAGGCACGCCGTCCGGTAGAGGTGTCCGCTGCGCGCGGTCGCGAAGTCCAGGTACTCGTCGATCTGTGCCTGTTTCACTGAGCCCCCGGGTGGAGTGGTTACCGTTCCGTTCTCTGCACCTATGACGCGGAGGGGCCGGGCGGACGTTACACAGCTTCTGCGGCACCGGAAGCACGAAGAGCCACCCCGGCCCGGAACGGGAGGGGTGGCTCTTCGTGGAGGAAGGTTTTGGGTGGGCCGGAGCTACCAGCCCAGCAGGGCGAACGCGGTGGCCCCGTCGACCGACTCGCGGAGGATGTCGGCGTGGCCGGCGTGCCGGGCCAGCTCCTCGACCAGGTGCAGCAGGATCCAGCGGGCCGAGCGGTGCGAACCCTGCGGGAACCACGGCGCCTCCGGCAGCGGGACCTCGACGTCGAGGTCCGGCAGGGCGGCGATGATCTCGGCGGTCTCGGCGCTGACGGCCTCCTGGAAAGCCAGCACGTCGTCCACGGTCTCGCCGTCGACCAGCCGGAAGCTGTCGCCCCAGTTGGACTGGTCCCGCTGCCGGAGCGACGGCCGGCCGGCCAGGATCACCCGGACCCAGTTGCTCTCCATCTCGGCGCAGTGCTTGAGCACTCCGGCCACCGACAGTTCGCTCACCGTGGGGCGGGAGGAGGCCTGCTCCTCGGTCAGACCGCCCACAGCACGGCGGAGCGCGCCGCGCTGGGCCTCCACGAACTGGAGCAGTGCGGCACGCTCGTCGGTCTCCGCGGAAACGAGTACAGGCATGGGGGCCACCGCTTTCTCTTCTGGGAAGTTGGTAGCCCCCACGCTACGGACCAACTAGGTCAGATCCCGTCCTAGTGGGCGATTGGGCGTCGCAGGCCGGTCATCGGGGCGCCGGCAGCCGGTCCAGGAAGACCTGGAAGGCCGTCGGCTCGACCTTGGTGACGCCGAGGAAGGGGTAGTTCATCTCCTTCACCAGGATCAGTGATCCGACCACCAGCGCTGTCAGCGACAGCACCATCAGGGTGTGGACCAGGGTGTTGGACAGGCCGAACAGATAGGTGAAGCCGATGGTCACCACCGCGCCCAGGATCAGCGCGCCCCACAGGATGGGCGGGACCGAGTCCTCCACTTCCGTCAGCCTCGCCCGCCGCTCCGTGGCCAGGTCCTCGACATGGGTCACCGCGTGCTCGTAGAGGACCTCCTGCTGCGGGGTGGTCGGCTGGAAGGAGTTCACCGCGGCACGGATGGCATAGACCTCCTGGGTGGCCTGGGGACTGCTCCGGTGCGACCCCATCAGGGGCCATTCGGTGTCCTGGACCGTGTGCGCGTAGTCCAGGGTGTCGTGCTCGATCGTGGCGCCGATCGGCAGCGGCAGGTCGCGGGAGATCCAGTAAACGCCGGCCAGCGCGTCCGCCTCCTTGAAGGTGGTCTGCCGGGCCGCGTCCACGTTCTCCCAGACGGAGATGACCACGAAGGCCAGCAGGACCGCGTAGATCACCCCGACGCCGGCGAAGATGAAGCCGGCGACATCGTTGTGCAGCTCCCGGCGGGGGTGCGGGACGAAGAGCTGCAGCACCCACAGCACGAGTGCGGCAAGCACCAGCGATCCGACGAAGATCGCCACGTCTGACCAGCTCAAATGGCCACGCTCCTGGTTCTCTCGGCTGAGCTCGCGCGGACGGCGGACGGTTGGCGCCGGGCGCTCAGTCGCGCGGATGGGCGACCTCGACGTTCTCCAGCACCCCGAGCGCGTCCGGGACCAGCACCGCGGCCGAGAAGTAGGTGCTGACCAGGTACTGGATGATGGCCTTCTCGTTGATCCCCATGAACCGCACCGACAGGCCGGGCTCGTACTCGTCCGGGATGCCGGTCTGGTGCAGGCCGACCACGCCCTGGTTGTCCTCGCCGGTGCGCAGCACCAGGATCGAGCTGGTGTGGCCGCCGTTCACCGGGATCTTGCCGCAGGGCAAGATCGGCACCCCGCGCCAGGACGGGATCCGGTGCCCGCCGACGTCCACGGAGTCCGGGTAGAGCCCGCGCTTGCTGCACTCCCGTCCGAACGCGGCGATGGCGCGCGGGTGGGCCAGGAAGAACTGCGAGCCGCGGCGGCGGGAGAGCAGCTCGTCCATGTCGTCGGGGGTGGGCGGGCCGCCGTGGGTGTGGATCCGCTGCTCGTGCTCGGCGTTGTGGAGCAGCCCGAAGTCCGGGTTGTTGATCAGCTCGTGCTCCTGGCGTTCGCGCAGGGCCTCCACCGTGAGCTTGAGCTGCTGCTCGATCTGGTTCATCGGCTGGTTGTAGAGGTCGGCGACCCGGCTGTGGACCTGCAGCACGGTCTGCGCGACGCTCAACTCGTACTCGCGCGGCGCGAGTTCGTAGTCGACATAGGTGCCCGGGAGCTGCTCCTCGCCCTCGTGCCCGGCGGCCAGGTCGATGGCGGCCTGGCCGTGCTTGTCCTGGGCCCAGGAGGACTCGGCGATGTAGCCGTCGACCTGGGCCTGCAGCGCCGCGGAGCGGCCGACCAGGTCGGCGAAGGCCTCCCTGGGCAGCACCAGCAGCGTGCCGGCGGTGGCCGCCTTCGCGGTCCAGGGCCATGCGGTGGCCTCGCCGGTGAGCGACTCGTCGCCGAAGTGGTCGCCGTTGGCGAGGGTGCCGAGGACCGCGTCGTGGTCGCCGAACTTGCCGTCCCCCAGTTTGCGGATCTTGCCGTGCGCGACGACCAGGACGTGGTCGACGGGTGCGCCGAGTTCGGCGACCACCTCGCCCGGCTCGAACTCGCGCTGCTCGAAGCGGCCGGCCAGCTCGATGAGCAACGTCTGGTCCTGGAACCCCCGCAGGACCGGCAGTTCGGCCAGCGTCGGGGGGACGATCCGTACCTCCGCGCCGGTCTGCGCGAAGCTGATCCGCCCCCGTCCGGTGGCGTAGGTGAGGCGCCGGTTGACCCGGTAGGTGCCGCCGGCGACCTGCACCCACGGCAGCATCTTCAGCAACCACCGGGACGTGATGCCCTGCATCTGCGGGGCGGTCTTGGTGGTGGTCGCCAGGTTCTTCGCTGCTGCTGTGCCGAGAGCCGTCTGCTCGTCCGTCATCTGCTGCTGCCTCCCCAGAAAGCGTGTGACCTGCGATTCCAGGGTGGCGGACGGGAATGGGGAGGGCTATTCCCTGATCGAGTGCACATGTTCGACACCCAATCGGGGTAGTCCCAGCCGCTGTTCGTACATCCGGTTATGGGAATGTCGGATCGTCAGCCCGCAGTCAGCCCCCGTCGTCGATGGCCTCCAGCAGGTGCGGCCAGGCCGTGGACAGCGGATCGATGAGCCCGAAGTGGTCCATCCCGGGCAGCTCCACCAGCCGCACCGGATCACCGGACCGCTGGGCCAGCCCCGCGAACTCGCGGCTCATGTCGACCGGGACGTCGTCGTCCATGGTCCCGTGCAGCAGCGTCACCGGGACGCCCAGGGGCAGCAGCGCGCCCGGATCGGCCAGCGCGTAGCGCTCGGGGACGTCGTTGACGCCGCCGCCGAGCAGCTCCGCCGCCGCGCCCCGGCTCAGCTCCCAGACGTCGGTGAGCGCCAGCGAGGAGCACCCGGCCAGCGCGACCACCGCGTCAGGACGCCAGTCGGTCCGCCAGTTGGAGCCGGCCGGCAGCCGGTGCCGGGCCGCGGCCCACAGCGCGAGGTGGCCGCCGGCCGAGTGCCCGACCAGCACCGTGCGCTTGGTCCTGATGCCGTGGGCGGTGCTGATCAGCGGCAGCATCTCCAGGAAAACCGAGAGGTCGTCAAAGGTCCCCGGCCAGCCCCCGCCGAAGGAGCCGACCCGCCGGTACTCCGGGACGGCGAGGGTGTAGCCGGCCGCGGCCAGCGCGTCGGCCAGCGGGCCGGTGTGGGTCCGGTCGTAGGCGGCGCGCCAGAAGCCGCCGTGGATCAGCACCACCAGGGTGCCGTTGGCCGGTCCTTCCTTGGGCATCCGCAGGTCGACGACCTGTTCCCGGTGCGAGCCGTAGTGCGCGGTGTGGTCGGGCGGCGGGGACGGGCGGTTCAGCACCTCACTCATGCCGTAACTCCTTCGGGCCAGCTGGTCAGGCCGGTTCGACGGGCCGCCACAGCACCGGACTGGACAGGATCATGGTGCTGGAGGGCTGCCCGTACTCGGCCAGTCGGTCGATGAGCGATTCGAACTCCGCCATCGAAGCTACCGCCACCATCAGCACGCAGCAGGCTCCTCCGGTCACCCGGTGCAATTGCAGTACTTCCGGCCAGTCGGCGACGGCCGGGTCGCGCAGTACGCAGCGCGGTCCGTAGCACTGCACCTGGACCAGGGCACTGACCGGCCGCCCGGCCCGGACCAGGTCGACCTGTGCGTGATACCCCGTCAGCACCCCCGCCGCCTCCAGCCTGCGCACCCGTTCGGCGACGGCCGGCGAGGACAGGTTGACCCGGCGCGAGAGCTCGTTGAAGGACAGCCTGGCGTCCTGCTGCAGCTCGGCCAGCAGCCGCCGGTCCACGGCGTCCATACCGGTCGCCTCCTGTCCGCCTGTCGATCGGCAACCCGATGGGGGCGTGCACCTTCCCCATGGTAGGCAGAACGGCCCAACGGGCATCCGTCGGCCATTCAGCGAGGGCCCTCCGCCGCGCAGAATGACAGAGGCGAGCGAGCCCGCAGCGCAGCCGGACCGGAAGCAAGCGACGGAGGCACCCCGATGGCAACCCCCACCACCTCCCCCCGGCTCGACTTCGGCGAGCCCACCACCCCGTACACCGCCTACGCCGGCATCGACGAGCTGCACTCGCTCCAGCACCCGCGCAGCAAGGAGCCCGGCGAGCGCACCTTCATCGTCGCCACCCAGGTGATGGAGCTGCTGTTCGCCCAGCTCCGCCAGGAGTGGACGCTGGCCCAGCAGGCGCTGCGCGCCGACGACCTGCCGGCCGCCACCGCCGCGCTGCGGCGCGGGCTCGGCGTCCAGGACGTCCTGGTCGGCTCCTGGGACCTGCTGGCGACCATGACGCCGGTCGAGTTCAGCGCCTTCCGCCCGTACCTGGGCGAGGCCAGCGGCTTCCAGTCGTACGCCTACCTGCACCTGGAGTTCCTGCTCGGCAACAAGCACGAGCGGCTGCTGGAGCTCTACGCGGGCCACCCCCGGGTGCACGCCGAGCTCGCGGCGACCCTGCACGGCCCCTCGCTCTACGACGACGTCGCCGCGCTGCTGGGGCGGCGCGGACTGACCGCCGACGCCGCGGGCTGGACCGAGGTCTACCGGGGCGGCGACGACGGCACGCACCACCGCGACCTCGCACTCCTCGGCGAACTGCTGCTGGACGTCGCCGAACGCGTCACCCGCTGGCGGCAGCGGCATCTCGCCTCGGTGAAGCGGACCATGGGTGCCAAGCCCGGCACCGGCGGCTCCAGCGGACTCAGCTGGCTGCGCAAGGCGGCCGACCAGGATGTCTTCCCCGAGCTCTGGAGCGCCCGCAATGACCTCTGACCGCCCGGACACCACCGTCGACCTCGCCGACCCGGACGTCACCGGCCCGGACGCCGATGCCCCGGACATCGCCGCCCTCGACGCCGCCGACCCGCTGCGCGGCTTCCGCTCCCGGTTCACCCTCCCCGAAGGCGTGCTCTACCTGGACGGCAACTCCCTCGGCGCGCTCCCCGTGCACACCCCCGAGCGGATCGCCCGGTTGGTGCGGCAGGAGTGGGGCGAGGGCCTGATCCGCAGCTGGAACGAGGCCGGCTGGTACGACCTGCCGCGCGGCCTGGGCGACCGGATCGCCCCGCTGGTCGGCGCCGCGCCCGGGCAGACCGTGGTCTGCGACTCGACCTCGGTGAACCTCTTCAAGGTGCTGACGGCGGCCCGGCGGCTGCGTCCGGACCGTCGGGTCCTGGTCGCCGAGCTGGGCAGCTTCCCCACCGACCTCTACCTCACCGAGGGCGTCGGCGTTGCCGCCCGCGACCGCAGGCTGCTGGACCGCGACGGCTGGACCACGGACTCGCTGGCCGGCCTGCTCGCCGACGACACCGCCGTGCTGCTGCTCTCCCACGTCGACTACCGCACCGGCGAGCTGCGCGACATGGCCGGCATCACCGAACTCGCGCACCGGCACGGCGCGCTGGTGGTCTGGGACCTGTGCCACTCGGTCGGCGCGCTGCCGGTCGAACTGGACGCCGCCGGTGCGGACTTCGCGGTCGGCTGCAGCTACAAGTACCTCAACGGCGGCCCCGGCTCCCCCGCCTTCCTCTACGCCGCCGCCCGCCACCACGACGCCGCCGAACAGCCGCTCACCGGCTGGTTCGGCCATGCCGACCCCTTCGCCTTCGAACCCGGCTACCGCCCGGCCGACGGCATCGGACGCTTCCTCACCGGCACTCCGCCGCTGCTGAGCATGGCCGGCCTGCAGGCGGCACTGGACCTCTGGGACGAGGTCGACCTCACCGCGCTGCGCGCCAAGAGCCTCAGCCTGACCTCGCTCTTCCTGGAGCTCACCGCACCCCTCGGCCTGCCCTCGCTCACCCCCGCCGAGCCGTCGCGCCGCGGCAGCCAGGTCTCGCTGCGGCACCCGCACGCCTACGCCGTGATGCAGGCGCTGATCGAACGCGGCGTGATCGGCGACTTCCGCGCCCCGGACGTGCTGCGCTTCGGCTTCACCCCGCTCTACCTGAGCCACCGTGACGTCCTGGACGCGGCGACGGCGCTGCGGGAGGTGCTGGAGTCCGGCGTCTGGCGCGAGCAGCGCTTCACGGCCTCGGCTGGGGCGGTGACCTGAACGGTCGTCCTGAGCTGTCGTGCTGAGCTGTCGTCCTGGCCTGTAGGGATCGCCGCCGCTGTACACCCCGTACAACCTGTACAGCACCGTCCTGCCACTAAACCCCTGTCGGAGGCGAGCCGCCCGCTGCCAGAATGGCCCAATGCCCAGCACCGCCCGCACCCCGCACCGGCTCACCGGCCTGGTCCTCATCCTCATCTCCGCCTGCGCCTTCGGCGGCTCGGGGACGGCGGCCAAACCGCTGATGGAGGCCGGCCTCAGCCCCATGGACGTGGTGTGGCTGCGGGCCACCGGCGCCGTGCTGATCCTGCTGCCGGTCCTGGTCAAGCACCGCGACCTGCCGCGCCGCCGCCCCGGGCTGGTGCTCGGCTTCGGGCTGTTCGCGGTGGCCGGCTGCCAGGGCCTGTCCTTCGCCTCGCTGGCGCTGATCCCGGTCGGCGTGGCACTGCTGATCGAGTACCTGGGCCCGCCGCTGCTGCTCGGCTACATCCGCTTCGTCCAGCGCCGCAAGGTCGGCCGCAGGGCCGCGCTGGGTGCGCTGCTCGCCGTGCTGGGGCTGTGCTGCGTGGTGCAGATCTGGAGCGGGCTCGGCGGGCTCAACCCCTGGGGCGTGGCGCTGGGGCTGGGCGCGGCCTTCTGCCAGGTCGCCTACTTCGTCCTGGCGGAAGGCGTCGGCGCCGGGGCCGCCAACAGCTCCGCCGACGGCCCGGAGGCCGAGAAGCCGGTGGACGCCATCGCGCTGAGCGCCTACGGGCTGCTGGTCGGTGCGATCGTCTTCACCGTCGCATCCCGGCCGTGGAACATCGACTGGTCGGTCTTCGGCCACGACGTCTCCATGGGCGGACGGCAGGTCCCGGCGCTGCTGCTGCTCGGCTGGGTGATCGTGGTCGCGACCGTGGTGGCCTATGTGACCGGGGTGGCGGCGGTCAGCCATCTGTCGGCTCAGGTCGCCGGGGTCGTCGCCTGCCTGGAGGCGGTGGTCGGGACGGTGCTGGCCTGGGTGCTGCTCGGGGAACACCTGGCGCTGCCGCAGATCGTCGGCGGGCTGCTGGTCCTGGTGGGCGCGGGCATCGCGCAGACCTCGTCGACACCCGCCGCCCAGGGCCCGGTCGTCACCGAGGTCGGCGTGGAGCCGCTCCCCACCGTCGCGGCCCCCGCCACCCCCGCCGCTCCGGCGGCCCGCTGATCCTCAGCGGCCCAGGGTCGGCTGCATCCGGGTGGTCACCGCGATCCGGTTCCAGGAGTTGATGGTGAGGATCAGCGCGATGACCTGGGCCAGCTCCGCCTCCTCGAAGTGCTTGGCGGCGCGGGCGTAGACCTCGTCCGGGACGAAGCCGTCGGTGATGACGGTGACGGCCTCGGTGAGCGCGAGCGCGGCCTGCTCCTTCTCGGTGAAGACCGGACCGGCCTCCTCCCAGGCGCTGAGGAGGTAGATCCGCTCCTCCGTCTCGCCGCCCTTGCGGGCGTCGCGGGTGTGCATGTCGAGGCAGAAGGCGCAGTGGTTGAGCAGCGAGGAGCGGATCTTGATGAGCTCGGCGAGGACCGGGTCCACGCCCCGGCTGGCGGCGCGGTCGAGGGCGACCATCGCCTGGTAGACCTCGGGGGCGAGCTTGGCGAGGTTCATGCGCTGGCCGGACATGTGGGCTCCCTGGCTGTCGGACGTGTCGATCGTGGTCACGGACACCAACCTACGAGGCAAGTAGCGCAGGAGTATGGTCCATTTCCATGGCAGATCAGTGGGCCAATCAGCCCGGCACCGTCGACCTCCACCTCGATCTGGACCTCGGCGGCCCCGGCGGCGTCCGCGCCTCGCTCACCGACGCGCTGCGGGAGGCCGTCCGCAGCGGGCGGCTCGCTCCCGGGACCCGGCTGCCGCCGTCGCGCTCGCTGGCCACCGACCTCGGGGTGGCCCGCAACACCGTCGCGGACGCCTACGGCGAACTGGTGGCCGAGGGCTGGCTCACGGCCCGCCAGGGGTCCGGCACCCGGGTGGCCCGACGGGTGACCGGCCCGGACGGCGGACGTCGCGGGAAGCGGTCGGCGAAGCCGGTCCGGCCCCCGGCCCCGCTGGGACCCTTCGCCCCCTTCCACACCTCCACCAGCCTCTACGCCGGCTCCCCCGACCTCTCCGCGTTCCCCCGCACGGCCTGGCTCGCCGCCGCCCGCCGGGCGCTGGCGACGGCGCCCAACGAGATGTTCGGCTACGGGGACCCGCGCGGCTGCCAGCCGCTCCGCGAGGCGCTGGCGGAGTACCTGTCCCGGGCCCGCGGCGTGCGCACCACCCCGGAGCAGCTGGTCGTCTGCTCGGGATTCACCCAGGGACTCTCGCTGCTGAGCCGCGTCCTGCGCGCCGACGGCGTGCGCACGCTCGCCATGGAGTCCTACGGCCTGGACGTCCACCGCGATCTGGCCGTTGCCGGCGGGCTCACCAGCGTTCCCCTGACGGTAGATCACCACGGTGCTGATACAACGCAATTGACGACTCGTCGACACCACGGCGCGGTGCTGCTCACCCCCGCGCACCAGTTCCCCACCGGGGTGCCGCTGCACCCGGACCGGCGCGCGGCCGCGGTCGACTGGGCCAGGTCCACCGGCGGCCTGGTACTGGAGGACGACTACGACGGGGAGTTCCGCTACGACCGCCAGCCGGTGGGCGCGCTCCAGGGCCTGGACCCCGAACGCGTGGTCTACCTCGGCACCGCCAGCAAGAGCCTCGCCCCCGCACTCCGGCTGGGCTGGATGGCGCTGCCCGGACACCTGGTGGAACGGGTGGTGACGGCCAAGCAGGCCGACGAGCGGCATCCCAGCGTGCTGGACCAGCTGACCCTGGCCGAGTTCATCACCTCCGGCGGCTACGACCGCCATCTGCGGGCGATGCGGCTGCGCTACCGCCGACGCCGCGACCGGCTGGTCGCGGCGCTCGCCGAGCGGGTCCCCTCGGTCCGGGTCAGCGGCATCGCCGCCGGACTGCACGTGGTGCTGCGACTGCCCCCGGGGACGGAGCAGCAGGCGCTGCGCAGCGCCGACTGGCTGAGCCTGGCCGTACAGGGCCTGGACTCCTTCCGGCACCCCGCCGTCCCCCGCCCCGAAGCAGGGGACGGCCTGGTCGTCGGCTACGGGACACCGGCCGAGCACGCCTTCACCGGGGCCCTGGACACCCTGTGCCAGGTACTGGAGGCAGTGGTCTGAGCCGGTCCCGACCGGTCCGCTGCGACCAGCGGCTGAGGACGAAAGTCCGTTGCCCGCACCGGTCCTGGGACCGGGGCGGGCAACGGCGCTTTCGGCGAGGCTGGACGGCATGAACAGCAGCCCCGGCCACCCGCCCGACACGCTCCTGCCGACCCCCGTGCGCCGTCTCCTGGACGCGGTGGACCGGGGCGACTCCGACGCCTTCGCCGAACTCTTCGGCACCGACGGCGTCGTGGACGACTGGGGCCGGGTGTTCGTCGGCCGTGAGCAGGTCCGCGACTGGAGCGACCGCGAGTTCCTGGGCCTGAACGGCCGGCTGACGGTCCATCGCTGGTCCACGCAGCCGCCGCCGGTGCTGATCGTGACGATCGGCACCGACGGCGGCTACAACGGCCCGTCCACCCTCACCTTCACACTCTCCCCGGACGGCGAGGGCATCGACCGGATGGCGATGACCGACTGATCCGCCTCAGCCGGTCGTCGCCGTCAGCACTGCCGAGGATCAGCCGAGCTTGGTGAGGGCGATGTTGAGGTTGAGGACGTCCACGCGGGGTTCGCCGAGGAAGCCGAGGGTGCGGCTCTGGGTGTACTTGGCGACCAGGGCCTGGACCTGGGCGTCGGTCAGGCCGCGGGCCTGGGCGACCCGGTTGACCTGGATGGCGGCGTAGGCCGGGCTGATGTCGGGGTCCAGTCCGGAGCCGGACTCGGTGATCGCGTCCGGGGGCACCTGGCTCTGGCTGACGTCGTTGAACTTGGCGATGGCGGCCTTGAGCTGGGTGTAGGTGGTGGCCAGGCCGGCGTCGTTGGTGCCCTTGTTGCTACCGGCCGAGGCGGTGGGGTCGTAGCCGTCGGCGCCCGCGGCCGAGGGCCGGGACTGGAACAGCTTGGGGTCGGGGCTGACGGTCTTGCCGTCGGCCGAGGTGGTGGTGAAGTTCTGTCCGATGAGCGAGGACCCGACCACGGTGCCGTCCTTGCCCTTGACCAGCGAGCCGTTGGCCTGGCTGGAGAAGGCGACCTGGGAGATCCCGGTGACCAGCAGCGGGTACGCGAGGCCGCACAGGACGGTGAACAGCAGCAGCAGCCGCAGACCGGTCAGGTGGTTGCGCAGTGCGGTGGGGAGGGGCTTGGCCATGATGTCGTCACACTCTCTCAGTGCAGTCCGGGGATGAACTGCACGATCAGGTCGATCGCCTTGATGCCGACGAAGGGCAGGATCAGGCCGCCGATGCCGTAGATGCCCAGGTTGCGGCGGAGCAGGGACTGGGCGGAGGAGGGCTTGTAGCGCACTCCGCGCAGGGCCAGCGGGATCAGGCCGATGATGATCAGGGCGTTGAAGATGATCGCGGAGGTGATCGCGGACTTGGGGCTGTCCAGGGCCATGATGTTCAGGTGCCGCAGGCCCGGGTAGACCGAGGCGAACATGGCCGGGATGATCGCGAAGTACTTGGCCACGTCGTTGGCGATGGAGAACGTGGTCAGCGCGCCGCGGGTGATCAGGAGCTGCTTGCCGATCTCGACGATCTCGATCAGCTTGGTGGGGTTGGAGTCCAGGTCCACCATGTTCCCGGCCTCCTTGGCGGCCGAGGTGCCGGTGTTCATGGCCACGCCGACGTCGGCCTGGGCCAGGGCCGGGGCGTCGTTGGTGCCGTCCCCGGTCATGGCGACCAGCTTGCCGCCGGCCTGCTCCTTCTTGATCAGGGCCATCTTGTCCTCGGGGGTGGCCTCGGCGAGGAAGTCGTCGACGCCGGCCTCCTCGGCGATCGCGGCGGCCGTCAGCGGGTTGTCACCGGTGATCATGACGGTGCGGATGCCCATCGCCCGCAGGTCCTCGAACCGCTGCTTGATCCCCGGCTTCACCACGTCCTTGAGGTAGATGACGCCCAGGGCACGGGCAGGCTCGCTGCCGCGCTTCTCGGCCACCACCAGCGGGGTGCCGCCACGGTTGGAGATGCGCTCGACGGCGATCTCCAGTTCCTGGCCGGTGGTTCCGCCGTTCTCCCGCACCCAGGCGGCGACCGATCCGGCCGCGCCCTTGCGCACCGCGTGCACCCCGGAAGGCTCGTCCAGGTCCACACCCGACATCCGGGTCTGGGCGGTGAACTCGATCCAGGTGGCGTGCGTCAGCTCGCCCTGGACGCGCTCGCGCAGTCCGTACTTCTCCTTGGCCAGCACGACGATGGAGCGGCCCTCGGGAGTCTCGTCCGCGAGCGAGGAGAGCTGGGCGGCGTCCGCTATCTGACGGTCGGTCACGTTGTCGATCGGCAGGAACTCGGCCGCCTGTCGGTTGCCGAAGGTGATGGTGCCGGTCTTGTCCAGCAGCAGGGTGGAGACGTCGCCGGCGGCCTCGACCGCGCGTCCGGACATGGCCAGCACATTGCGCTGCACCAGCCGGTCCATACCGGCGATGCCGATCGCGGACAGCAGTGCGCCGATGGTGGTCGGGATCAGTGCCACCAGCAGCGCGACCAGCACGATGATGGTCTGCTCGGCCCCGGCGTACTTGGCCATCGGCTGCAGGGTGACCACGGCCAGCAGGAACACGATGGTCAGCGACGCCAGCAGGATGTTCAGCGCGATCTCGTTGGGCGTCTTCTGCCGTGCCGCGCCCTCGACCAGGGCGATCATCCGGTCGATGAAGGTCTTGCCGGGTTCGGAGGTGATCTTGACGACGATGCGGTCGGAGAGCACCTTGGTGCCGCCGGTGACCGCGGAGCGGTCGCCGCCGGACTCGCGGATCACCGGTGCGGACTCGCCGGTGATGGCCGACTCGTCCACCGAGGCCACGCCCTCGACGACGTCCCCGTCGCCGGGGATGATCTGGCCGGCCTCGACCACGACGTAGTCGCCCAGCTTCAGTTCGGTGGCCGGGACCTCGGCCTCGGTGACATTGGTGGCGCCCGGCGCCCAGGTGCCCTGGACCTTGCGGGCGACGGTGTCGGTCTTGGTGCGGCGCAGGGTGTCGGCCTGGGCCTTGCCGCGGCCCTCGGCCACGGCCTCGGCCAGGTTGGCGAAGACCACGGTCAGCCACAGCCACACGGTGATCACCCAGGCGAACACGCTGGGCTTCTCGATGGCCGAGATGGTGGTCAGCAGCGAGCCGACCTCGACCACGAACATCACCGGGCTCTTGACCATCACCCGCGGGTCGAGCTTCTTGATCGCGTCGGGGAAGGAGGTGAGCAACTGCTTGGGGTCGAGCAGACCCGCCGAGAGCCGGTGTTCCGTCTCACCCGCAGGCAGCAGCGCCTCCGGCTCGACGGCCGGGTCGTGGAGAGTGGGGGTGGACATCAGTGAAGCCCTTCCGCGAGCGGCCCGAGTGCCAGAGCCGGGAAGTAGGTGAGACCGACGACGATCAGGATCACGCCGGAGAGCATGCCGACGAACAGCGGCGTGTTGGTCCTGAGCGTGCCGGTGGATTCGGGGACCGGTGCCTGCTTGGCCAGCGACCCGGCCAGTGCGAGGACGAAGACCATGGGCAGGAAGCGGCCGAAGAGCATGGCCAGACCGAGTGCGGTCTCCCAGTGCGTCGAGGTGACGGTGATGCCGCCGAACGCGGAGCCGTTGTTGTTGGCCGCCGAGGTGAAGGCGTACAGCACCTCGGAGAAGCCGTGCGGCCCGGTGTTGTTCATCCCGCCGCCGTGACCGGCCTTCAGCGACATCGCCAGACCCGTCCCGCACAGCACGATCGCCGGGGTGGTCAGGATGTAGAGGGAGGCGAACTTCATCTCCCGCGCACCGAGCTTCTTGCCCAGGTACTCCGGGGTGCGACCCACCATCAGGCCCGCCACGAACACGGTGACCACCGCGAGGATCAGGATCCCGTACAGCCCCGATCCGGTGCCGCCCGGCGCGATCTCACCGAACATCATGTTCAGGATCGCGGTCCCGCCGCCCAGCGGCGTGAACGAGTCGTGCATCGAGTTGACCGCACCGGTGGAGGTCAGCGTGGTGGAGGCGGCGAACAGCGAGGAGCCGGGGATCCCGAAGCGGACCTCCTTGCCCTCCATCGCCGCACCGGCGATCTGCGCGGCGATGCCCGAGTGCTGGTGCTCGAAGAAGGTGATCAGCGACGCGGAGGCGATCCAGTACAGGCCCATCACGGACAGGATGGTGTAGCCCTGCTTGTGGCTGCCGACCATCTTGCCGAAGGTGCGGCACAGCGCGAAGGAGATCACCAGCATCAGGTAGATCGCCAGCAGGTTGGTGAACGGGTTGGGGTTCTCGAACGGGTGGGCGGAGTTGGCGTTGTAGAAGCCGCCGCCGTTGGTGCCCAGCTGCTTGATGACCTCCTGCGAGGCCACCGGACCGCCGGGGATGGACTGGGTGGCACCGGACAGGGTGTGCACGATCTGGGCGGCGTGCAGGTTCTCCACCACGCCGCCGGCCACCAGCACCAGCGCGAACACGAACGAGATCGGCAGCAGCACCCGCAGCGTGATCCGGGTCAGGTCGACCCAGAAGTTGCCCAGGTGGTCGGTCTTGTTGCGGGTGAACCCGCGGATCAGCGCGGCCACCACCGCGATACCGACGGCGGCGGACAGGAAGTTCTGCACCGCCAGTCCGCCCATCTGCACCAGATGGCCCATCGTCGACTCGCCCGAGTACGACTGCCAGTTGGTGTTGGTGACGAACGACGCCGCGGTGTTCCACGCCATCGCCGGCGTGACCGCGGGGAAACCCAGAGAAAGCCACAGGTGCTCCTGCAGCCGTTGGAAGCCGTACAGGAACAGCACCGACACGAAGGAGAAAGCCAGCACACTGCGCAGGTAGGCGCCCCAGGTCTGCTCCGCGTCGCCGTCGACGCCGATCAGCTTGAAGATGCCGCGCTCGATCCGCAGATGCTTGCGGGAGGTGAGCGTGTGGGCGATGTAGTCGCCCAGCGGCCGGTAGGACAGTGCCAACGCACCGACCAGCGCCAGGGCCTGCAGAAAGCCCGCAAGAGAAGAGTTCATGGTCAGAACTTCTCCGGGAGGATGAGAGCCGCGATCAGATAGCCGACCAGGGCCACCGCGACCACAAGGCCCACGATGTTGTCGGCGCTCACAGCTTCTCCACCGCCTTGGCGATCAGAGCGAGGACGGCGAACACAAGGATCGTCACCCCGACAAAAAGCACGTCGAGCATGAGGTATGCACCCCTGGAATCAACTGGTTCCCAACCTGCCAGGAGGGCTCCCGACCGGTACCGGCATCACTCCGGCTTTGCCAGGAAAGCGCATGTCAGGCCGGTACTAGCGCGCTGTTGACGCGTTGCTTGCGGCCTCTGGCGGAACCTTGACACGCCCTTGACGCCGCCTGCCCACGGCAGGTCGGCCCGGCCATGGACGCAGCCGGGCCGACCGTGCCGGAGGACACGGTCAGCCCGGCTGCGGGACTGGGGCGGATCCGTCAGAGACCGGGGACCCCGGGCAGCGACGGTGCCGCGACGGGCAGCGACGGAACCGAGACCGGGAGGGACGGCAGGGAGACAGGGGGCAGTCCGGGCAGGGTCGGCAGCGGCAGGCCACCGCCCAGCAGCAGGCTGGCGACCAGGTTGACCACGGCCGGGACGGCGGCGGTCAGGGCGGCCGCGATCTTCGCCGGGTCCTTGGACGTCACGGCCGCGACCAGATCGTCCAGGACGGTCTTGACCTGGGCCACGGCCTGGGCGACCAGGGCGTTCGGGTCGGGCGTCGCCGCACGGTGCCCGGCCTTCGCAGCCGGCGCAGCCGTGCCGACCACACTCGCCAGAGCGGTCTTGGCGGTGGCGACCAGGTTGGTCACCGTGGCCAGATCGGGTGTCGCCGCTGCCGCCGCGGTGACCGCGTCGGTTACCTTCCCGACCGCACCGAACTGCGACAGCACCGCCAGCGCCGCGGACGTGTCGGGGACCGCCGCCGCGGGGTGCACGGCGCTGCCGCTGGCGGGCTGCTCCGCGAGCGCGATGGTCGTTCCTGCGGCACCGAACGCGAGGGCGCCACAGGTGAGGGAGGCGACCACGAGGCTGGCCCTGCGAGAAACGTGCATGGGTAATGCCTTTCCTTATGTTGAACAGCTGACGTGTTCACCCTGCAAAGGGTCAACACGGGCCGCAACCGGACGGCAACCCTGTGCAACCACCCCCAGTGGACATCAAAGACTGGCCTGACCAGCGGTTTTGAGCATCCGTGGGATTTCTTCGAACTCCTGCCCAAGTGCCGCCGTCCGTGATCCCGGCAGACCGTGCGAAAGGGAGGGATCCGGGGCCTTTCGGCCCCGGACCCCTCCCGCTTGCAGCTCCTGCCCGGATCTCAGCCGGTCACCATCGGTACCAGCGACCACGGCCGCCGCCGGTCCCGGCCCCGCGGAACAGGAATCCCAGGACCCAGATCACCAGGACGACCAGGGCGATCCACCAGAGCACGTGCAGTGCGAAACCCGCGCCCCCGAGTATCAGGGCGAGCAGTAGAACCAGAATGACCAAACCCATTTCATCCTCCTCCTTCGAACGGCGTGTGCCCGCTTACCGGTGACGCAATCTCAGCGACGGGCCCTGCCGCGACCGGTATAGGTCGGTGTGGCCAGCGCCACGAACACCGCGGCGACCCCGATCTGCAGCAGGTGCCGGATCCAGTCGATGCCGCTGGTGTGCCGCACGCCCACGTAGTTGGAGATCCAGTTGCCGATGAGCGCACCGGCGATACCGATGATGACGGTCAGCCAGATCGGCACCGGGTTGCGGCCCGGAACCACGATCTTGGCGAGGATGCCGATGATCAGGCCTTCGATGATGAGCAGGACGAGCCAGAGCACAGTGCCTCCCGAATTGAGCCCTGATGACCCGGAACCGGGTTCACTCCGGCGTGTGCCCGGCAAACCGGGGGCCATGCGCGGGAATGCCCGGACCTGTCCCCCGGTTGTGAACACCGTGGGCGTGATGGAAACGACATCCATTTCGCCCGGCAGCACCAGAGGACGAGAAGGACGAAGGGACGGCCATGGCCCGCAACGAACTGCGCCCGATCATCAAGCTCCGCTCCACCGCCGGCACCGGCTTCACGTACGTCACCCGCAAGAACCGCCGCAATGACCCCGACCGCACGGTGCTGCGCAAGTACGACCCGCGCGCCGGCCGCCACGTCGAGTTCCGCGAGGAGCGCTGAGGCGAACAGCGCCGAGCGAAGAGCGCCGAGCGAAGAGCGCCGAGACGCTGCCGCCCGCCGGAAGCCGGCGGGCGGACCCGCCCTGACCAGTAGAGTTGGGCAGATGGCGAACCTACGGGAACAGATTCTTGCCGAACTCGGCGTCAGGACGACCATCGAGCCCAAGGTCGAGATCCGGCAACGGGTCGACTTCCTCAAGGAGTACCTGCGGTCGACCCCGGCCACCGGCTATGTGCTCGGGATCAGTGGCGGCCAGGACAGCACACTGACCGGCAGGCTGTGCCAGCTGGCCGCCGAGGAGCTGCGCGAGGAGGGCCACGAGGCGACCTTCGTCGCCGTTCGGCTGCCCTACGGCGTCCAGGCCGACGAGCACGACGCCCAGATCGCCCTGGACTTCATCCGGCCCGACCGGTCGATCACGGTGAACGTCAAGCCGAGTGCGGACGCGGTCTCCGCCGAGTCGGCGCTCGGGCTGCGGGAGCTGCTCGGCAACGAGCCCAGGCTGCGGGACTTCGTCCGCGGCAACATCAAGGCCCGCGAGCGCATGGTGATCCAGTACTCGATCGCCGGACAGCTGAACCTGCTCGTCGTCGGCACCGACCACGCGGCCGAGGCGGTGACCGGCTTCTTCACCAAGTACGGTGACGGCGGTGTCGACCTCACCCCGCTGACCGGACTGACCAAGCGTCAGGGTGCGGCCTTGCTGCAGGAGTTGGGTTCACCGGCCAGCGTCTGGAAGAAGGTCCCGACCGCCGACCTGGAGGACGACCGTCCCGCACTGCCCGACGAGGTGGCGCTCGGCCTGACCTACGCCCAGCTCGACGACTACCTGGAGGGTGCCGACGTCACCCCCGAAGTGGCCGCGAAGGTGGAGTCGGTCTACCGCACCACCCGCCACAAGCGGACCGTTCCGGTCACCCCCCTCGACACCTGGTGGCGCGGCTGAGCCGGGCCCCTTCCGCAGATTTAAGAAACCAATAGGTATCTTGACGCAACCCCTCTCCGCACATGAAGATACTAACTAGTATCCAATTGGCCGAGAGGGGTTCGCGGTGACTGACACATCGGTCGAACGCACGGACACCGGGACCAGCGAAAAGCTGACTCCGCAGGTCCGCAACGCCGTGCTCGCACTGATCGTCGGCGGGATCGCGGCGATCCTGGACTCGACGATGGTCACCATCGCGCTGCACACGCTGACGGTCAGCCTGCACTCCACGGTCGGCACCATCCAGTGGGTCACCACCGGCTACCTGCTGGCCATGGTCGTCGCGATCCCGGTGACCGGCTGGGCGGAGAGCCGGTGGGGCGGCAAACGCCTCTGGACGGCCGCGCTGGTGCTCTTCGTCGCCGGATCGGCGCTGTGCGCGCTGGCCTGGAACGACGCGAGCCTGATCGGCTTCCGGGTGCTGCAGGGCTTCGCCGCCGGCCTGATCTTCCCGCTGATGCAGACCCTGGGCGTCCGGGCCGCCGGCGGGCGTACCAGCAGCAGGCTGATCGCCACCATCAGCCTGCCGCTGGCGCTCGGACCGGTCCTCGGCCCGGTGCTCGGCGGGGTGATCCTCAACTGGCTCAGCTGGCGCTGGCTGTTCCTGGTCAACGTGCCGGTGATCGCGGTCGGACTGGTGCTCGCGCAGCGACTGCTGCCCGCCGACCGCCCGGAACCCGGCACGCCGCGGACGCGCCTGGACCTGACCGGGCTGCTCCTGCTCGCGCCGGCGCTCACCGGAATCGTGCTCGGCCTCTCGAACCTCTCCCAGGACGGCGGGGTCGGCCACCCCGAAGTACTCGTCCCGCTGCTGGCCGGGACCGCGCTGCTCGGCGTCTTCACCGTCCGGGCCGCACGGCCCGGCGACCGGCCGTCGGTGGTCGACGTCCGGCTGCTGCGGCTGCGTTCGCTCGGGAGCGCCTCCGCGGTCCTGTTCACCGCCGGCGCCGCCCTGTACGCCGGCATGTTCCTGCTGCCGCTCTACTACCAGCAGTTGCGCGGCGAGAGCGTGCTGCACGCCGGGCTGCTGCTCATCCCCCAGGGCATCGGTTCACTGGCCGCCCGCCTCACCGTCGGCACGCTCGTCACCCGCTTCGGCGCCCGCCCGGTCACCGTCGCCAGCTTCCTGGTGGCAGCCGCTGCGACGGTGCCGTTCGCACTCGCCGGTCCGCACACCAGTCAGTGGCTGCTCGCCGCCGCACTGCTGATCCGCGGCCTCGGAATCGGCACCGTGCTCATCCCGCCGATGGCGGTCGCCTACCGGGACGTCCCGCCGGCGGGCATCCCGCACGCCACCATGAACACCCGCATCGCCCAGCAGGTCGGCACTTCCTTCGGCATCGCGATCGTCGCCGTCGCCCTCCAGTCCCTGCTCGTCCACGGCGCCACCAGCGCCTTCCAGGGCGCCTTCTGGTGGGCCACCGGCATCACGGTCGCGGCTCTCGTCCCCGCGCTCGCGCTCCCTTCCGCCGAAGCGGAAGGGCAGGCGGTTTGAACCCAGGTCCGCAGGGCGGCGAAGATACCGGCATGGGCGAGATCCAGGAGAACAGCGACGAGCAGGCCGGCGCCACCGTGCAGACCCGCCGTCGCGGCGCCGAGCTGGAACGGGCGATCCTCGACGCGGCGTGGGAGCAGCTGACCGCCGAGGGCTACGAGCACTTCACCATCGACACCGTCGCCGCCCGGGCCCGGACCAGCAAGCCCGTGCTCTACCGCCGCTGGAAGACGCGTGAGGACCTGCTGCGCGACACCGTCCGCCACCGCGGCGCCGCGGACACGCCCGTCGTCCCCGACACCGGCACCCTCCGCAGCGACCTGCTCGCGCTGCTCGGCCAGGCCAACAACGCCCGCAACCCGATGGCCGCCCTGGTCAGCAGCATGCTCGGCAGCTACTACAACCAGACCGGCCCCACCCCGTCCGAACTGCGCGAGACGTTCCTGAGCCAACGCGGCTCCGCCGTCCGGCAGGTCGTCGACCGGGCCGTCGAACGCGGCGAGATCGACCCGGCCCGACTCACCCCCCGGATCGTCGACCTCCCCTTCGACCTGTTCCGCAACGAGGCGATGATGACCCTCAAACCGGTCCCCGACCACGTCCTGCGCCAGATCGTCGACGACATCTTCATCCCCCTGGTCACCCCGCAGCCCCCGACCCACTGAAATGCGTTCGCAGCCGGGTGCGGCGCGCTGCTAGGAATGGGCGATGGACACCGAGTCGCTCGATCCGATGGAACGCCTCCTCGCCGAACGTGACTGCGAGCGACTGCTCGTGGAGTTCCTCCGACGGCTCGACCTGGGCGACCCGAGCACGGTGGCCGACCTGTTCACCCCGGACGGCGTCTGGGAATGGCCCTACGACAGCCGCCGGATCGAGGGCCGCGACGCCCTGCGCACCTACTTCGGCTCCCGCCCCGCAGACCGCCTCTCGCGCCGGATGACGACCAACATCCTGGTCACCGTGCACACCCCCGAACAGGCAAGCGCGACCTCGTACTTCGCCACATACCGCGTCGACGGCCACACCGACGGCATGCTGCCCCCCAGACTCCCCACCAACGTCGGCCACTACGAGGACACCTTCCGCAGGACCGACACCACCTGGCTCCTCACCTCCCGAACCGTCTTCCTCCCCTTCGGCACCACCACAGAACACCTCGGCCGGCCCGCCCGGGCCTGACCTAGGACCGGTTGACATCGGGTTCACAGCGACCGGCCGTACGATCGCGCCGTTTGCGATGCCGTTGGGAACGGGGGCTCCGGTGCAACGCGCGGTTTCGAGGTGGCGGCGGGGGCTGGCCTGGCTGGTGGACTTCTGTCTGGCGGTCGGGTTGGCGGCCCTGCTGGCCAGTCTGACGTTCCATCGGATCAGTGTGCTGGTGACGGACGTCCCGAGTCTCGCGGGCGCGGTGGGGACCGGGAGTTGGCAGGTGCTCTCCTCGCACGGACATACCCTGACCGCCGCCACGGGCAGCGGACTGGAGTTGTGGCACGACGTCGAGCGGGACGTCCAGGAGGCCTTCCTGGCCCTGGCTCTCGGTTTCTTCCTCTACCAGTTCCTGATGACGGCGCTGGCTGGCCGAACCCTGGGCATGGCCCTGCTCGGCCTGCGGGTGTCGCGGCGGGACGGGGAACGACTCCGTCGTGGACAGTCGGCCAGGCGCGCTGCGGTTGCGACAACGGCGGACCTCGGTCTCTACTCGATCGCCTGCTGTCTGCTGGTGTCCGGCGATTTCACGTTCTCGCTGGTCTGCTGGGGGGTGGCGGTAGTGGCCTTCTGGTGCAACGCGCTTCCTGTGCTGACCCCGTCGGGCCGGTCGCTCGCGGACCGGTTCTCCGGGGCGGTCGTCGGCAGCAGCCTCCGGCTGCCGGCGGCGGCCGTTCAGCATGTGCAGGCGGTCCAGGCCGCCGCGGTGGGCACCCGCGCGGCGGTGGCCAACGCTCCGCAGGCGGTGGCCGAGGCCGAGGCAACGCGCCGGGCGCTGGAACTGAAGCGGGCCACCGCCGACGGCGGCCGCAGAGCCTGGGACGGTATGCGCCAGGGCGTCGAGGCCGGCGCCCAGCGCTTCGCGGTGCAGGAGCGGCTCCGACGGCCAGGGAGGCCGAGCTGGGCCGTGCCGCCGCAGCCGCAGCCGAGAAGAGCCGCGCCACCCTCGGCCGCGCCCGCTCCCGCCTGACCCGTCCCAACACAGCGCAGCCGCCACCGATGCCCGCCGCGGAAGAGACACCCCCACCACCCCCCGAAGGCTTCGGCCCACCGCCCCCCATGCACTGACTGCGCCGGGACTTCGCCAGCCAGCAATACCGGTCGGAATCGCTTCCCTGCGCGTCACCGTCGTCGACCGCAAGCACACCGTCTACGAGACGGTGACTCCGTACTCCTGGATCATGCTCCCGAGACCGCCCGTGTACCCCTTGCCTCCAGCCACGAATTCCCAGTCACTGCTGGCGCGCCGGCGAAAGGAACCGAGCACCAAGGCAGTCTCACCTGGGCGGCCGTCGGAGACAGACAGACGGTCGACCTCGGCTCCGGTGGTATCCAACAACCTGATGCTGGCGTCTGTGAAACCTGCCAGATCCGCCTGCGGATTCACCGACGGGTCGATCGCAGCGACGAGCACGAGCCGGTCTGCTGCCCTCGGAATCGCATCAAACGCCACGCGAATCGCGGCCTTGTCATGCGAGTTGTCGGCCACCGTGCAGACCGAGCCATCGGGAGTCCGGGGATTGTTGAAGAACACGAAGTGGTCGTCGCTCAGTACTCGGTTCCCGCAGCACACCATCGCGCACACATCCAAGGCGACGTCTCCCGACCACGACATACCGAGGACATAGTGATCGTCGCCGCCCGGGTCGGGCACATGCGGGGCCGCATGCTGTGGGGCCGCTCCATGCCCGGCGTCGCCCCGTCGGCCGCGCAACCCATGACGGTGCAACAGGTCCACCAACTCGGCACCCGACACCAACTCCAATGGTTTGCCGTTGGCGAAATTATGCGAACCAGGGCCGAAGCCCGAGGTGGTAACGAGGACACCCTTGTTAGCACCGACGCTCTGAACGGTTCCGTACAAGTCACGGACGGCTGTGGGAGGCACGGTATTGCGATACCGCTTCACCTGCACGACGATCTTTCCGCCACGGATGGGCGTGGGGTCCACTGCATCGACGTCCACCCCACCGTCATTCGAGCGCTGTGTCGTCACTGCTTGCATACCCATGGCACGGAACAGTTCCGCGACGAGCGACTCGAACTCGATCGGATCCATCTCGTACAGATCCGGCTCCTCGTCGTCACCTCCGTGCGAGGCGACACCGCTCCCGACATTGCTGGGCAGTCGTCCCGGGCGTACTGCGGCACGTTGGTCGGGACGTGCGGACAGCTGCCCCCGAAGCCCGTCGACCAGGCAATCCACTGCGTTGACCAGTTCCAGATTCAGAGTACTGAAAGCCGAACGGGTAGCCATGACTGTGGCCAGGAAGACCTGGGCTCGTCTGCCGGTCGCCGGATCGTTGTCATCCACAAAGCCATTCAGCGCAACCGAATCAAGTACGCCGAACTCATCCGCTCCGAAGAGCTCGCGCAATGTCAGCAGAACACACTGCGCCAGAATATCCCGATACTGCGACCGGCGCTGCGCAGCGGGACGGGCTGTCTCCTTGTCCTGGTCAGCGGTGGGCATGTATCGCACCGACTTTGTCTCCGGTACGACTTCATACCTCGGCATTTCCCAATTCAGGACCAGTTGGCGAGCAGCAGAGTCGTAGCCTGCGGATACTTGACGTGGCAGCCCCTCCGGCCATGCCGCGGACGCGTAGAGGGCTGCTGAGAAATACTGCACCACCGCTTCGGGATCACCATTGCGGAGAGCTGCTGCCATCTCCATGATTCCAGCGTTGTGCCGCCGAATCTCGGCCAGTCGCGCATGGGCCCACCGGTCGTACTGCTGCCGGTAATCCGCCAACTGCTGCTGGCGGTAGGTCTCCGCAGCCTGAGCAACGTGCCAGTCATGCTCGAAACGTGCCCGAGCCTCCTCCTCCGCTCGTGCCCGGCGGCTCGTACCGAGCGTCCAACCTCCGACCTGGGCCTGATACTGGCTCGGATCCGGCATCGGGACGGGTGAGGCAAGTTGGCCGGGGGAGAACGCCTCGATCTGCTCAGAGTGCGTGAGGCATGCCGTCCTGAACGCCGGAGCCCGGCATCCGGAGGCCAGCAGGTTCGTCAGAGCCTGGACCCGAGCCTCCAGTTCCGCGGTCCGCTGCCTCGCGTCCTCATCTCTGTGCTGCCTGTACGCGGCCTGCCGCTCGCGCTCACTCTGGGCGAGTGCACGTTCATGCGCCCGCCGCTGTCGCTCCTGCTCACGCTGGTTCTGTGCCTGTGCCCGGCGCTGCATCTCCTGCTGCCGCTGCTGCTGACGCTGTGCCTCGGCCCAAGTACCGATCAACCCGTTGGAGCGACGACTCATGCGTCCAGGCCTTCCCCTCGGGACGACATCGTCCTCAAGCCGCACGCTGGCCCCTCGACCAGCAGTAACGGCAAGACTCTAGTCCGTAGCGCGGGTGGGTCGGCAGAAGTCCTCGGAACGACAGACACAAGATTCGCGGAGCTGGAAGGCAGGCCGATCTGGGAGCATGCTGCAGATGATCCACAATTGGTGTCGGAGCTATGGAAACCGAAGGCCAGTCACACCAGTTGCTTGCATGCGAACTGGACTTCCCCTCGTTCACCGGCCGGAACTGAGCTGCATTCTGGGGTGCCATCGGGTCTGATCGAGATCCTCAGCTACGTCCTCTTCGTCGGTTGGACGCACCTCACGGCAGCGGTTCAAAGCCGGGCCTCGATGCTTGATCTCCCATTGGATCGGTACCGTTCGGAGTACCAGCCTGACCTCATGCATGACCACGGCTGCCTCTGGATGCCCCGTGCCGCGCCGTCGACTCAGACACGTGACAGACACAGTCATCTTGTGGACCGAACCAGACTGGACACCACTCACCGTAGCCGCAGTACGAGCAGCAGTGGCTGGGCAAGCATGGCCCCCTCCGGCTCAAGCAATCGCTGAGGCTGAGGTGACCATCGGATACCCTCTGCCGAGCCTGCTCCGACGTCTGTACACCGAGGTCGCCAACGGCGGGTTCGGCCCCATGTCTGGCATCGTCGGTGTGCGAGGCGGACACGCCTACCAAAGGCAACCTGGCCGACCTCGCCGAACTGTCCGAGCCCGGACCGGACCCGGAGGGCCGAATCCCAGCCGGCGTGGTCCCCGTTTACGACTGGGGCTGCACCGGATGGTCAATGGTGGACTTCCGCGATCCGACCGCTCCCATGTGATGGAACGAAGTAGGCCAAGCCTGGCCACCGACTCAGAGGCTCGCCCAGTGGCTGATGCAGACGATCCACGGCACCTAGACCTGGCCACTTCGGGGCCAGAGCCCGGATAGCACACGCCCCAATCCCAGGCGTAACTCGGAGCTCGGGCCCGCTGACGCAGACGTCTCCGTTAGCCACAGCAACCCCGGTCGGAGCGCTCCGACTGGGCCTTCCGCTGGAGCCACCTGTCGGATTCGGACGGACGACCCACGCACCCTAATCGCGCCGCGGAGCAACCCTCCCTACGAGGGAAGGGCTGCTCTCTCAACCGTTCACTTGGCCATCCTCTACGCCGACACCAGAACTACCCGAAACCGCATGCGGCACGAGCGGATCGGCACGGCTGGTCCGACGCGAGCGCATGGCTAGAGCAATAGCCCAGCTGCAGTTGATCCGAAGAGGCGGCACCCGGAACACGCCACTGACATACTCAAACTGGCCACATGAGAACGCGTCAGCTGTGCTCCGGATCTGGATTTCAGATCCAGAAACCCGATCATGCTCCCAGTGGTTGGACACATATATATCAGGTATCGAGACAGCCTGGGGGGACCGGCTTGTCAGGAACAACAGGAGTACCAGGACCACACAACGCTAGGGCATCAGGGGGAAGTGGCTCTGGAGGCGGGGGAAACAACTGGCCTGCGATCATTGCCGCAGTCGGGACGCTGCTCGCGGGTCTGGGCACGGTACTCGGCTTGGTTCTTACGCACAGCGATTCGAACCCGTCAACGCCAGTCACCAGCCCGGTTGCGCAGGGCTCGTCGAACGTGCCGTCTCCTTCCGCCACTTTGCCCGCATCCCCGCAGCCCCCAACACCATCATCAACGCCCCCGTCTGTTGCCGCAGTGACATCAGCGGTTTTCCCGAACGCAGCATGGCTCGGCACATGGCGAGGAAGCGAAGAGGGAACAAATCAGTCGGCGGCTCCGGAAGTGGTAATAATCCACACAGCAAAGATCGCGGAGGCCTTCGCTACAGCGACCTACCCTACGTTGAACTGCACCGGCACCTGGGTACTCGACGAGTCGCATCCCGGCGAGGTCCTCGGAAGCGAGACAACCGCCGGCGGCACCTGCACGGGCGGTGACTTCAAATTGGATCTCCAGGAAAACGGGACGCTCTTGTTTACACAGACGGCGGGAGGCAGCCCTATCACCGCAATACTGACACGCGACAGCTAAGGTCCCGTTAACGGCGAAGATCTTTCCCGCTGACCGTGTGCAAGAGGGCCTGTCCAACTGGGGTAGGCCCTCTCAATCATTCGTGCGGCCGCTCGATTCCGTGCTCCGAGAACTGCCGAGTGGCGCCGGCTACCGGAACCAGTACGGGGCTGCTGCCATGCAAGTTCCCCCGATGCGCGCGACACTTTTTTCGTGACTGTGATCAAGGGGTACAACGGCAGCGTGGAGATCACGGGAGACGACCTCGTGCTGACGAGGCATGGCGCAATGGCGAAGCTGTCGAAGCAGACCATCCCAGAGCGGGTGATCCCCCTGTCTGCCATCAGCGCAGTGGATATCACCGCTGCGACCATGGTGAAGAACGGTCGGCTGCGTCTTGGGCTAGGGGGTGCGCCGCTGACTACGTTGGGCGGTGCAGACGCGTTGACCGATCAAAACACGGTGATTTTCACCCACCACCAGCGCCGGGACTTCCAGGAACTCCACGAGCTCTTGACGTCGATCATCGAGAGGAACCGGGGCGCTGGGATCGACGCCGCTTTTGCTCATGTGCACTCAAACGATGCTCTGCTGTCTGTGGAGCATCAGAAGGGCAGCAACCTCGTCGCAAAGCTGGGTACAGCTGGGGAGAGGCAAGATATCGCGCAGGCCGCTGCCCGTCTCAACTGGACACTGGGCAGCAAACGCGAGATCAAAAAGCTCCCGGAGCACCTGGCCGACGGAGAGACTGTGCGGCTCTTGGCCTCGGGCACCTACGGCAATGCCAAAGGCATCGTGGCCCTGACCGACCGCCGCGTTCTGTACTTGCGACATGGTCTTACGGGGCAGGGGCTGGTTGACTTCCCGCTAGGCCGCATCTCATCCGTTACGACCAGTGAACGGTTGGGGTTGGGCACTCTTGTCCTGTTTGTCGCCGGCAACAGCGAGAAGATCAGTGACATCCTCTCCCGCGATCTCGCACCACTCGCGGATGCGATCCGGAGTGCAACGACATCGAGCAGTACCCAGCCCTCACCACAACTTCCGCCTTCACAGCCTGACGTCCTAGACCAGATCACCAGGCTGTCTCAACTGCATGCTTCCGGGGTCATCAGCGACGAGGAATTCAACTCGAAGAAGCGCGAACTCCTTGACCGCTTGTAAGCCAACCTCTCAGCTGATACTCAACAGTCAGGCTGCGTGGCACTCAATGGCACAGCCCCGCATGACTGCACTGGCATGAGCCTCCTCGCGTTCGCCGTGCAAGGGCAACGGTCTCGCTCTCAACTGACCCATCCTCCCCATTCCGCCAACGCTGATCCGCATCTTTGAGGAGGCATGGAGAAGGTCTCTGTCGGCCAGGACAACGCTCGAACTGAGACCAGCCCCATCAAGGACCCCCGGGGCCGGCCGCCGCAGACGGCTTCGTTAGTCACGAAAGCCCCGGTCAGAGCGATCTGACCGGGGCTTCGGCGTGAGCCCCCTGTCGGATTCGAACCGACGACCTACGCATTACAAGTGCGTTGCTCTGGCCAGCTGAGCTAAGGAGGCGTGGTGCCTGTCCGCGGCGTGCCACGGCAGGACCGAGGGCAGTCTACCGGGCGGGGTGGTCGGGTTGGTCGTTGTTTTGTCGGGGGTGGGCGTCCTGGTTCAGGTGATTTGGGGGGTTATAAGTGGCAGAGGTGGTCGTTTTGGGTGCTCGGAAGGTACTGACAGGGGCGCATCCTGGCAGGTAGCGTCACCTGCAGTTCACCTTTCGCGGGTGGACTAGACCTCATCAGCGCATCGCACCGCGCCGCTCCGGCGGGTCGGCACGGCGGGTACGCGGAGGGGCGAACCACCATCCGCCTTTACTCGGATCGTCCGGCACGTTCCTGCCGGTGAAGGAGAGCAGCAGCATGCCTACGGTGACTTTCGACAAGGCCACCCGGATCTACCCCGGCGGCACCAAGCCTGCCGTCGACGCCCTGGACCTGGACATTGCCGACGGCGAGTTCCTCGTCCTCGTCGGCCCCTCCGGCTGCGGCAAGTCGACCAGCCTGCGGATGCTCGCGGGCCTGGAGGACGTGAACGGCGGCTCCATCCGCATCGGTGACCGCGACGTCACGCACCTCCCCCCCAAGGACCGGAACATCGCCATGGTGTTCCAGAACTACGCGCTGTACCCGCACATGACCGTCGCCGACAACATGGGCTTCGCCCTGAAGATCGCTGGCGTCAACAAGGCCGAGATCCGCAAGAAGGTCGAGGAGGCCGGCAAGATCCTCGACCTGACCGAGTACCTCGACCGCAAGCCGAAGGCGCTCTCCGGCGGTCAGCGCCAGCGTGTCGCGATGGGCCGCGCGATCGTCCGCGAGCCGCAGGTCTTCCTCATGGACGAGCCGCTGTCCAACCTGGACGCCAAGCTCCGCGTGCAGACCCGCACCCAGATCGCCTCGCTCCAGCGCCGCCTGGGCATCACCACCGTCTACGTCACCCACGACCAGGTCGAGGCCATGACCATGGGCGACCGGGTCGCGGTGCTCAAGGACGGTCTGCTCCAGCAGGTCGACACCCCCCGCAACATGTACGACCGCCCGAACAACCTGTTCGTGGCCGGCTTCATCGGCTCGCCCGCGATGAACCTGGTCGAGGTCCCGCTGGCCGACGGCGGCGTCAAGTTCGGCGAGTCGGTCATCCCGGTCTCCCGTGCCGCCGTGGACGAGGCCGCCTCCGCCGGCGACCGCACCGTCACCATCGGCGTCCGCCCCGAGCACCTGGACCTGGTCGGCGAGGGGGACTCGCTCGCCAAGGGCGGCGCCGGCCTGGCCGTCACCGTCAACGTCGTCGAGGAGCTCGGCGCCGACGGCTACGTCTACGGCACCGCCAAGGTCGGCGACGAGTCCAAGGACCTGGTGGTCCGCGTGAGCGGCCGCGCCGTCCCGCAGAAGGGCGAGGTCCTGCACGTGGTCCCGCGCGCCGGCGAGACGCACGTCTTCTCCACCTCCTCGGGCGCCCGCCTCAGCGACTGACGACAAGTCGACAACGTCCCCGATGGCCACCACGGCCGTCGGGGACGTTTTCATGTCCGGATGGTCCGACGGCGCGCTTGATAAAAATGGCATCACTCATTGGAGTGACCGAATGTCGCCAAATCATCACCCATCGCTACCATCTTGGTCGTGAAGCAGCTAGCGAACCGCCTCGGCAAGACCCTCGCCTTCGTCCTGCCCGTCATCCTCGTGACGACCGGCACCCTTGCGGTGACCCGCGTCCCCTGGGCTCCGTCCGGCTCCGGCGACCAGCAGGTCCTGGCCGCCTCCAGCAGTACCTCCGGCAACAGCTCCGACGCGGTGCGGCAGCAGGCGACCACCCCGCAGGACGCGCTCCGGGCCCGCCTGCTGCAGACCCTGCGCACCCAGGACCCGGGCGCCGCCCTGGACCAGCTGGCGCAGGCCATGCAGCAGCAGCCGTCGCTGACCCGCTACTGCACCGACCTCGCCCGTGACCTCGGTCAGGCCGCCGTGCGCAAGTACCAGGGCGACGTGAAGCGCGCCCAGTCCTTCGCGCGCCCCGTCTGCGACGGCTCCTTCGCCGTCGGCACCCTCTCCGCGGCGGGCTGACCCCCGGTCCCCCCGCACCACGCGCACCACACGCCGCGCCCGCTCCACCCGTACCACCAGCTGCTCCCGTGCCCACTCCGCCGTCAGGCCCTGGTACGGGAGCGGCGCAGCTCCGTCTAGGGTTCTCCCCATGACCGCTGACCTCATCCCCTCCATGGAGCGCTCGCCGCTCTCGTCCCCTCCGGTGACCCAGGCCGTGATCCTGGCCGGTGGACAGGGATCCAGGCTTCGCCCCTACACCGACACCCGTCCCAAGCCGATGATCGAGATCCCGGGCACCGGGATTCCGATCGTCGGCCACCAGCTCCAGTGGCTGGCGGAGGAGGGCGTCACCGATGTCGTCATCTCCTGCGGCCATCTGGCCGAGGTCCTCCAGGACTGGCTCAAGACCGCAGCGCTCCCCCTCAACGTCTCCACCGTCGTGGAGACCGAGCCGCTCGGCCGCGGCGGCGGCCTGAAGTTCGCCGCCACCGCGCTCCCCCGCAAGGACGAGCCCTGGTACGCCACCAACGGCGACATCTGGACCCGCTTCCGGCTCCGCGACATGGCCGACTTCCACGCCGAGCGCGACGCCCACGCCACCCTCTCCCTGGCCCGTCCACGGCTCCCCTGGGGCACCGTGGAGACCGACCGGTTCGGCAACGTCCTCGACTTCATCGAGGCCCCGCCGTCGCCGTACCTGGTCAACGCCGGCGTGTACGTCTTCTCGGCAGCGTTCACCGGCATGCTGCCCGACCTCGGCGACCACGAGCGCAGCACCTTCCCCCGGCTGGCCCGTGAGCGGCGCCTGTCCGGCTGGGAGCTGCCCCAGGGCGTCTACTGGCGCGCCATCGACACCGCGAAGGACCTCTCCGAGGCCGCCAAGGAACTCGCCGCAGCCCGCGACTCCCAGTAGTAAGCCGAGAGAACCGGCAGTCCGGCCGGCCCGACAGCAGAGCGGCCCCGGAACGACATCGACGTCGTTCCGGGGCCGCTCCCCGTTCCCCGCTTCCTGTTCCCCGCTCGCGCGTCGGGGGACCGGCGCTCAGGTCACCGGGGCTCCGCCGGTGCTCGCGCCGCTGCCCGGCATCCCCAGCAGCGGCAGCGGTGCGGGGGCGCTGGTGCCCAGCAGACCGCCGATCACCCCGTTGGTGCCACCGCTGCTGCTCTTCGGCGTCGGCGAGCTGCTGTGGTGGTGCGACGGCGTGCTGCTGGCGCCACCGGACGACGGGCTGCTGCCGCCCGTACCCGTGCTGGACGAGCTGCCGCTGTGGGTGCTGCTGCTGTGCCGCGGGGTCGGTCGGTGCGACGGGGCCGCCGTCGTCGCCGCGGCCGACGGCGAGTTCGAGGCGGACGGTGCGGCCGAGGACGGGTGCGCCGACCCCTGCCCGCCCGCCGCCGGGGCGCCGGTGCTCGGGTAGACCGGGCTCGGGTAGTCGGTGGGCACTCCGGACTCCGAGGGGACGACGGTGGTCCCGATCCGGTGGTCGCGCACCGCCGCCCCGAGCGCCGAGCCCAGCAGCAGGGTGCCGCCGATCACCACGGTCGCCACCACGAAGCCGCGGCGCAGCACCCGCCGCCGCAGCACCGCGACCGGGGTGCGCTCGCCGAGCCGGTGCCAGGCCTCGATGGCCAGCCGTCCGTCCAGCGAGAACAGCGGCGCGCCGGCCAGCAGCAGCGGGCTCCAGGCGGCCAGGAAGATGATGTCCGGCGCGTCGTAGGCCGGGCCGGTCCGCCAGCTCACCGTCACCAGCAGCGCCGCCGACAGCAGCATGGCCGTACCGGCCGCCAGCCGCTGCCACAGCCCGAGGATGGACAGCACGCCCACCACGATCTGGATGAAGGCGACCGCGAGCCCGGCTCCCACCGGGTGCGCCAGGGCGAACTGCATCAGCGGCTGGGCCATCGGCCAGGGGTGCAGCGACTGCAGCCAGTGCATCATCGAGCCGCGAACCCCGCCGTCGAAGTAGACGGGGTCGGAGACCTTGCTGAACCCGGCGTAGATGGAGATGCCGCCCAGGAAGATCCGTAGCGGCAGCAGCACCAGGCCCAGGTCGACGCGGCGGCCCGGGTACCAGGCGTGGCGAACCGGTTCTCCCGACTCCCGCGCCTCCAACTGGTACTCGGGGCCGGAGCCCCAGGGCTGCCGCCCGCCGACGTAGGTCACCCCGTCGTCCGGGGCGCCGCCCGGGGCGTGGCCCAGGCCCTGGCCGTAGCCGTCCTCGGCCTCCGGCGGGACCGGGAGCTGCGGCATCAGCTGCGTCTCGACCGGCGAGGCGGACGACTGCACCGGGAGCACCCCGGTGGCGGCGTCCGGCCCGACGCCGCCCTGCCGCACGGCGTCGAGCAGCGGGGCGGCCCCGCCGGTCCAGGTGATCGGGGTGACCCGGCGCGGGCGCCGCGGGCGTGCCTCGCCGGCGAGGCCCGACGCTCCCGCGGTCCCGGCCGCTCCGGCCACACCCGCCAGGGCGCCCGCCTCCATCAGCGGGGTCAGGACCAGCATCGGCTGCGTCTGGTCGGCGTTCATCCCGGAGTAGCCGGAGTCGACGGGGGGCGCGGCGAAGGCGGGCGCGGCCACCTGAGCATCGATCAGCGGGGTCACGGCGGCGCCGAGGCGCACCCGGAAGCTCGCTGTCGTGCTGCTCAGCCGGGCCGGGTCGGTCGGTACCTTGACCGCGTACAGCCCCGGTCCACCGTCGCTCCCCTCGTCGCGTCCCCCCTGAGGGCGGTTAGGTGTTCTGGTGTCCACATCTCACTAACCGAGCGAGAGGCCATTTGGACACCCCCGGGGGTCACCCGATCCGGCGATCCCCCGCGACACGCCGAAACCCTCGCTCATACGCCCGAACGAGCGGTACGGCGAGGGTGACGACGTGTCGAACGTCCTTGTCCGGTCCGATCAGTGCTTGTTGCGCAGCCGGGCGGCCTCGTAGAGCACGATGCCGGCCGCGACGCCCGCGTTCAGCGACTCGGCGGCGCCGGGCATCGGGATCCGCACCGTCAGGTCGCAGGTCTCCGAGACCAGCCGGGACAGGCCCTTGCCCTCCGAGCCGATCACGATCACCACCGGGCCGGTCAGCGCCTCCAGGTCGCTCAGCTCGGCCTCGCCGTCGGCCGCCAGGCCGACCACGAAGCAGCCGGCCTTCTGGTAGGCCTCCAGCGTCCTGGTCATGTTGGTCATCCGGGCCACCGGGACCCGGGCGGCCGCGCCGGAGGAGGTCTTCCAGGCGCCGGCCGTCATCCCGGCGGCCCGCCGCTCGGGGATGACCACGCCGTGCCCGTCGAAGGCCGCCACGGAACGGACGATGGCGCCCAGGTTCCGCGAGTCGGTGATCCCGTCCAGGGCCACGATCAGCGCGTCCTCGTGGTTGTCGGCGGCCCGCGCCAGCAGGTCGTCCGGGTGCGCGTAGTCGTACGGCGGCACCTGCAGGATGAGGCCCTGGTGGTTGTGGCCCTCGGCGAGGTTGTCCAGCTGCATCCGTGGGGCCTCCATGAGCGGGACGCCCCGCTCGTTGGCCAGCGTCAGCGCCTCGCGCACCCGCTCGTCGTTGTCGATGAACTGCTGGACGTAGAGCGCCGAGGCCGGCACCCCGCCCTGCAGCGCCTCGACCACCGAGTTGCGGCCGTAGACCAGCTCGGAACTCGCCTTGCCGCCGCGTCGCGCGGAGCCACGGGACTTGTTGCCCGTGGTGGCGCGCTTGGCGGCGGCGTTGGCCATCCGGTTCTTCTTGTGCCCCTTGCGCTCCGACGCCTTGGGCGTCGGGCCCTTCCCCTCCAGTGCCTTCCGGCTGTGGCCACCGGTTCCGACCGACGGGCCCTTCTTCGAGCCGGGGTTGCGGCGGTTCCTGCGCTGGCTGTTGCCGGCCATCAGTTCAGTCCTGCTTCCATGAATACAAAATCTGCGTACGTACCCGTATGCGTGCTTGCATACGCTTGATCAGCCGAGCGTCCAGCGCGAGCCGTCGGCGCGGTCCTCGATGGCGAGCCCGGCCTGGGTGAGCCGGTCCCTGATGGCGTCGGAGGTCGCGTAGTCCTTGCGCTCGCGCGCCGCCTGCCGCTGCTCCAGCACCAGCTTGACCAGCGCGTCCACCACACCGTGCAGGTCCTCACCCTGTGCCGGACCGGCCCACATGGCGTCCAGCGGATCGAGACCCAGCACACCGAGCATCGCACGGACCTCGGCCAGACGCGCTACCGCGTTCTCCTTGTCGTCCGCCGCCAGCGCCGCATTGCCCTGCCGGACGGCCGTGTGGACGATGGCCAGCGCCTGCGGAACGCCGAAGTCGTCGTCCATCGCCTCGCCGAACGCCGGGGGCACGTGCACGGCCGCGGTGACCTCGCCGTGCTGCTCGACGACCCGCTGCGCGAAGCTCTCGATCCGGGCGAACGCGGTCTCGGCCTCGCGCAGGGCCTCCTCGCTGTACTCGATGGTGGAGCGGTAGTGCGGGGTGCCCAGGTAGTAGCGCAGCACGATCGGCCGCCACTTCTGCACCATCTCGGAGACCAGCACCGAGTTCCCCAGCGACTTGCTCATCTTCTCGCCGCTGAGCGTCACCCAGGCGTTGTGCAGCCAGTACGAGGCGAAGTCGTCGCCGAACGCCTTGGACTGCGCGATCTCGTTCTCGTGGTGCGGGAAGATCAGGTCGCGCCCGCCGCCGTGGATGTCGAAGGCGGCGCCCAGGTACTTGTGCGCCATCGCCGAGCACTCCAGGTGCCAGCCCGGACGGCCGCGCCCCCACGGTGTCTCCCAGCTCGGCTCACCGGGCTTGACGGACTTCCACAGCGCGAAGTCGCGCTGGTCCCGCTTGCCGGTCTCGCCCTCGCCCGATGGCTGGCGCAGGTTGTCCAGCTCCTGGTGCGACAGCGACAGGTAGTCCGGGTAGGAGGTGACGCTGAAGTAGACGTTGCCGTCCGCCTCGTAGGCGTGGCCGTTCCCGATCAGCGTCCGCATCATCTCGATCATCTCCGGGACGTGCCCGGTGGCCCGGGGCTCCCCGGTCGGCGGCAGGCAGCCCAGCGCGTCGTAGCCCTCGTTGAAGGCGCGCTCGTTGGCGTAGCCGATCTGCCACCAGGGCAGTCCGGAGAGCCGCGACTTCTCGATGATCTTGTCGTCGATGTCGGTGATGTTCCGCACGAAGGTGACGTCGTAGCCCCGGTACGCGAACCAGCGACGCATCACGTCGAAGTTCAGCCCGGAGCGGATGTGCCCGATGTGCGGGGCGGCCTGCACGGTCGCACCGCACAGGTAGATCGAGACGCAGCCCGGCACGAGCGGGACGAAGTCGCGTACCTGGCTGGCGCTGGTGTCGTACAGGCGAATACTCACACCGTCAAGCGTAGTGGGAAGAGCGGGGTGCCCTGGCCCCAACGGGGCACAGGGCCCGGATCCGTTCACATCGCCGTAGCTTTTACGGGATGTCCCCGGGGCTGCTGGGTGCGGTCCGTCCACGCGGAGAGCCGGTCTCAGCCTGCGCCCGGCCGTTCCCATGCCGCCCCCGAAGGAGTGACGGCCCCTCAGGACGCCGGGTACACCAGCGCCGTCGCCAGCGCCGCGAGCCCCTCGGCGCGCCCGGTCAGGCCGAGCCCGTCCGTGGTGGTCCCGGAGACCGAGACGGGGGCGCCCAGCGCGGCGGAGAGCGCCTGCTGCGCCTCCTCGCGCCGCTTGCCGACCTTCGGCCGCACCCCGACGACCTGCACCGCCACATTGCCGATCTCGAAGCCGGCCGCCCTGACGATCCGTCCGGCCTCGGCCAGCAGCCGTACCCCGGAGGCGCCGGACCACTCGGGCCGGTCGGTGCCGAAGTGCGCACCCAGGTCGCCGATCCCGGCCGCGGAGAACAGCGCGTCGCAGGCGGCGTGGGCGGCGACGTCGCCGTCGGAGTGCCCGGCCAGGCCGTGCTCGTAGCCGTCCCAGCGCAGCCCGGCCACCCAGAGCTCGCGGCCGGCCTCGAAGGCGTGCACGTCCGTGCCGATCCCCGTGCGGGGCAGCCTCACCACGGGTTCAGAACTCATCGAGCGCCCTCCGCCTCGCCAGTACCGCCTCGGCCAGCACCAGGTCCAGCGGCCTGGTCACCTTGAACGCCTCCTCGTGCCCGGGCACCACCACCACGCTGCCGGCGTAGCGCTCGACCAGCCCGGCGTCGTCGGTGGCCTCGATCCCGTCGTTGAGCGCCTTCTCGTGCACCCGCAGCAGCACCTCGCGGCGGAACCCCTGCGGGGTCTGCACCGCGCGCAGGGTGGACCGGTCCGGGGTGGCCACCACCGGCTCGGGACGGCCGGGCACACCGGTGGGCCGCACCTGCTTGACCGTGTCGGCCAGCGGGACGGCCGGGACCACCGCCTCGGCGCCGTCGGCGACGGCACGGGCGACCGCGTCCACCACGTCCACCGGCACCAGCGGCCGGGCGGCGTCGTGCACCAGCACCACGTCGACGTCCTCGGGGATCACGGCCAGGCCCAGCCGGACCGACTCCTGCCGGGTGGCTCCGCCGGGCACCACCGCGATCCGGGCACTGTCGTGCCCGTCCACGCCGTAGTCGTCGAGCAGTTGGCGGACCTGGGCGACGCCGTCCACGGGGGCGACCACCACGACCAGGGTCACCGCGCGGGAGCGCGCCAGCGCGCGGACGGCGTGCACCAGGAGCGGCACACCACCCAGTTCTCGCAGGGCCTTGGGGGCACCGGGGCCCAGTCGTTCGCCCCGACCTGCGGCGGGGACCACTGCTGCGGCGTTCAGGTTTTGTTCCTTCGGCGAAGTGGGTATGGCCAAGGCGTGCTGGGCCGAGCGCCTTCCGTGGAGTTCGTCCTGCTCGTCCCGGCACCGGGGGTGGCAACCACTCCCGGAACGGCACAGTACCGGCGCGGCCCGGCCGCCCGCGCGCGGGGTTCCTCACTCAAGGTTCCATCGCCCGGCGCCCGGTGGACATGACTCAGCGCCCGCCGTGGCAACGACGGGCGCTGATTCACACTGCATGCACCACTACAGCTGTGCACGAGGGACTGTTCGGCCGAACAGCGACTCAACCAGGCTCAGGAGGCGAGAACCTCGTCGAGCAGCGTTTCGGCCTTGTCCTCGTTGGTGTTCTCAGCGAGTGCCAGCTCACTGACCAGAATCTGCCTGGCCTTGGCCAGCATCCGCTTCTCACCAGCGGACAGCCCGCGCTCGCGCTCACGTCGCCAAAGGTCGCGCACAACCTCCGCGACCTTGATAACGTCACCCGAAGCAAGCTTCTCCAGGTTCGCCTTGTAGCGGCGGGACCAGTTGGTGGGCTCCTCGGTGTACGGTGCACGCAGCACCTCGAAGACCCGGTCCAACCCATCCTGGCCGACCACGTCGCGGACGCCTACGAACTCTGCGTTCTCCGCAGGTACGCGGAGCGTCAGGTCACCCTGCTGCACCTTCAGCACCAGGTAGGTCTTGTCCACACCCTTGATCTGGCGAATTTCGATTGCCTCGATCAGCGCGGCCCCGTGATGGGGGTAGACCACGGTGTCGCCAACCTTGAACGTCATGTGACAGGTACCCCTTCCGTGGCTTTCCAGAATAACACGGTTGCAGCCATATCCGAAGGGTGTTTTCGCAGGTCAGAGCCAGTCTCAGGGCTTGACAACCACCCCTGCCGCGTGCTGCGACCCCAGTTCGAGGAGAGCTTCCCGCAGGTCGGAGCGCTTGCGCACGAACCGGTCACACCTCGCCGACCCGTTATTGATCTTACGCGGAAGACGTAATCGAAACGTTATCTGATCTTCGACTGAACGGCTTTCGCAGATGTCCGGGGCGGGTGTGGCGTTCGGGACGGGGACGCGACACGGGGCCACCCCGTGTGGAGCGGATAAAGAGGCTCGGTAATCTGATCGCGGCGGTCTCCCACAGACAGCCGTCCTGCCAGGACCCAGCACGTCCAAGGAGAAGTCACCGCCGTGAGCCGCAGTCTTCGTCGCGGCGCAGTCGCCGCCGTCATCCTCGCGACCGCTCCCATCCTCGCCGCCTGCTCCGCGGGGTCCAACGCGGCGACCCTGCAGGTGAAGCCCGACAGCGCCGCCACCTCCATCGTCAAGGGCGACTCGGCCCTGAAGCTCAACGGCATCGTGGTGGTCACCGACGCCGCCGGCAACGCGCCTGCCAACGTCACCGTCAACATCGCCAACAACGGGTCCGCCGACGACACCCTGACCGGGGTCACCGTCGACGGCAGCACCCAGGCGACCCTGAGCGGGGCGGCGACCGTCCCGGCCGGCGGCTCGCTGCTGCTGAGCGGCCCGGACCAGGTGGCGGCGACCGTCCCGACGCTCAACGAGAAGCCGGGGCAGAACGCCACGATCACCTTCACCTTCGCCAACGCCGGGTCGGTCACCGTGCAGGCCCTGGTGAACGCGGGCACCGGCGAGTACACCTCGTACGCGCCGACCGTCGCCCCCACGGTGGCCGCCAGCACTCCCGCCACCACCCCGGCGACGGGCAAGGCGAGCGCCTCGGCCAGTGCCTCGGCCTCCGCTTCCGCCTCTGCCTCCGCTTCGGCGACCTCGACCCCCTGAGGCCGGACGGCAGACCTCATGGCTGTGCCCCGGACGCTTCATCCGTCCGGGGCACAGCCATGAGGTGGGTGGGGCGGGTTCCGGCGGCTTACGGCTCGAACTTGTAGCCGAGGCCGCGGACCGTGACCAGGTAGCGCGGGGCCCCCGGGTCCGGCTCGATCTTGGCCCGCAGGCGCTTCACGTGCACGTCGAGGGTCTTGGTGTCACCGACATAGTCCGCACCCCAGACGCGGTCTATCAACTGCATCCGGGTGAGCACCCGACCGGCGTTGCGCAGCAGCATCTCCAGCAGGTCGAACTCCTTCAGCGGCAGGTCGACCTTGGCGCCATCCACGGTCACCACGTGCCGGTCCACGTCCATCCGGACCGGTCCAGCCTCCAGCGCGCCGGGGCCGCCGACGGTGGTCTCCGGCTCGCCGCGGCGGCGGAGCACCGCGCGGATGCGGGCGACCAGCTCGCGGGTGGAGTAGGGCTTGGTGACGTAGTCGTCAGCCCCTATCTCCAGGCCCACCACCTTGTCGATCTCGCTGTCCTTGGCCGTGACCATGATCACGGGGACGCTGGACTTGGCCCGCAGCTGGCGGCAGACCTCGGTGCCGGGCAGTCCGGGCAGCATCAGGTCCAGCAGGACCAGGTCGGCGCCGTTGCGTTCGAACTGGTCCAGTGCGTCGGGGCCGGTGGCGGCGATGGCCACCTCGAAACCCTCCTTGCGGAGCATGTAGGACAGGGCATCGCTGAAGGACTCCTCGTCCTCTACGACAAGCACACGGGTCACGACTGGACCTCCGGGGCAGGGTGGTGGACAGGCAGGGGGTGTTCGGTCACGGGCTCGGGCTCGGCTTCGGTGCGGCCGTCGACGTCGCTGTCGATACCGATCTCGCTGTCGGACTCGATGTCGGACTCGATGTCGGTCTCGGCGGTTGCTGCGGCGTCGGTGCCGGCGGTGGTCGCCGTGCCGGCGGGGGTGGTGGTGGGGAGACGCAAGGTGAAGGTGGAGCCCTGGCCCTCGACGCTCCACACCGAGACCGTGCCGCCATGGGAGGCGGCGACGTGTTTCACGATGGACAGGCCGAGGCCGGTGCCGCCGGTGGCCCGGGACCGGGCCGGGTCGACCCGGTAGAAGCGCTCGAAGATCCGCTCGCGGTCCTTCTCGGAGATCCCGGTGCCCTGGTCGGTGACCGATATCTCGACCGTGTCGACCCTGGAGCCGGGGACCTTGCGGGCGGCGATGGCGACCCGGGTCCGTACCGGACTGTAGTTGACGGCGTTCTCGACCAGGTTGCCCAGCGCCGCCGCCAGCTGGCCGCGGTTGCCGTGCAGATAGAGGCCGGCGATCCCGCCGGCCGCCATGGTGATCTGCTTGGCCGCGGCCTGGTGCCGGCAGCGGTCCATCGCCTCGGCGACCAGCTCGTCCACGGCGACCGGCTCGGCGTCGACCAGCCGGTCGTCGTCCTGGACCCGGGAGAGTTCGATGATCTCCTGGACCAGGCTGGTGAGCCGGGTGGCCTCGATCAGCATCCGGCCGGCGAAGCGGCGGACCGCCTCGGGGTCGTCGCTGGCGTCCTGGACGGCCTCGGAGAGCAGGGACAGGGCGCCCACCGGGGTCTTCAGCTCGTGCGACACATTGGCCACGAAGTCGCGTCGGACCGCCTCGATCCGGCGGGCCTCGGTCAGGTCCTCGACCAGCACCAGGACCAGCCGGGAACCGAGCGGGGCGACCCGGACCGAGACCGCCAGGGCGTCACCGGTCTGCTTGCCGCCGCCCCGGGGGATGTCCAGGTCGGCCTGCCGTATCTCGCCGTCGCGCCGGGTCAGCCGGGCCATGGCGAGCATCTCGTTCACCGCGATGGCACCGCCCCGGACCAGTCCGAGGGCGTACGCGGCCGAGCTGGCCTTGATCACCTGATCGCTGTCGTCGAGCACCACCGCGCAGGAGCGCAGCACCGACAGCACGGTGTCGACACCGGGCGGCAGCTCGGGCTCGGGCTGCTGCTCCACCCGTTTGGCACTCTTCTTGCGATCCTTCTCGCTCCAGCGGAAGGACAGCGCGGCGGTGAGGCCGACTCCGAGCCCGGCTAGCGCGCTCGCTGCGGCTTCAGCCACGGTCACGTCCATGCGTTCAGCGTAAGCGCATGGTAGTGACCTGCTGTAACCCCTGGATAAGGGCATCAGCCCCAGGTCGCCGAGAATTCACCTTGGCGTCGTAAGTGGTTCACTCGCACTGAGCAAGCGGTACGTCCGAACGGCGCATGGTTGACTCGCACGCCCCTAACACGGACAGCCCTGGTACAGACAGCTGGGACAAGCAGGAGGACAGGACCGATGCGCGACGCTTACCACGAGGAACTCGATTCGATCGGCGACGGCCTGGTCGAGATGGCCCGTCTGGTGGGGTCCGCCATGGGCCGGGCGACCACGGCGCTGCTCGACGCCGACCTCGCACTGGCGGAGAGCGTCATCGCCGCGGACGAGAAGGTCGACGCACTGCACCACGAGCTGGAGAACCGGGCCATCGACCTGCTGGCCCGCCAGCAGCCGGTCGCCACCGACCTGCGCATCGTGGTCACCTCGCTGCGGATGAGCGCGGACCTGGAGCGGAGCGGCGACCTGGCCCGGCACGTGGCCAAGCTGGCCCGGCTGCGCTACCCCGAGTCGGCGGTCCCCGCCGACCTGCACCCCATCGTCCTGGAGATGGGCCAGCTGGCCCAGCGGCTGGTCGCCAAGGCCGGCCAGGTGATCGCGTCCAAGGACGTGGACGCGGCGCTGGAGCTGGAGCGGGACGACGACGCGATGGACGAGCTGCACCGCCAGCTGTTCTCGCACCTGCTGGACGACCGCTGGCGGCACGGCATCGAGACGGCCGTGGACGTGACCCTGTGCGGGCGCTACTACGAGCGCTTCGCGGACCACGCGGTGTCCGTCGCCAAGCGCGTGGTGTTCCTGGTGACCGGCGAGCACGCCGACGAGTTCGTGCCCGAGGCCTAGCCGCACGACAGCCCTTGGCAGCGGGGGCGCGCGGGCGGGCGTACGGGATGATCCCGTACGCCCGTTGACGCTGCGTAGGCGGGGGGCTTCACTGAGTCGTAGGCATGACCGCCTGAAGGAGGTCCACCACCGATGACTCAGTCCCCGACCCCGCCCGCCCCGATCAGGGCTGATCCCACCGAACCCGGCCCCGAGCAGACGCTCCGCATCCCGCTGCCACTGGTGGCCGCCTGCGGCTGCGGCTCGGGTTGCGGCTGCGGCTGCCAGTCCGGCGGCACCTGCCAGTGCGGCGGCGGTTGCTGCCACTGACGCGCCGCTGCTGACGGCCGCCGGTCGCCGGCCGCCGGCCACCGCAGACGAGAGGACCCCGACCGACGGTGGTGTGCCGTCGGTCGGGGTCCTCTGCGTTGCGTTCGGTGCTCGGGCCTACTTCTTCTTGCCCTGGGCCCGCCCCGTTCTCCCTGGCTGGTCAGCAACACTTGTACGTGGCTAACCAGGTAACGACCTGTCGACAACCGTCAGCGTTCGTGGACGTCGATGGACCTCGGACGGCCCAGAAAGCGATCCGAAGAGCGACAGAAGCACGTACGCCTATACCCGATACGCCCCTTGCTCGTTGAAAATCTGGTCCGCCCCCTCAAGGGCGGAAAGCGTGTCCAGCAGCATAGGAAGGGCGCACTCGCGCGCAATCGCATCGAACATGTATGCCTGCTTAGGGTAGATCTGCAAGTCAAACACGGATGGCTTGTAGCGCACAAGAGAAGAAGCATAATAGGTCACTGCATACCGCGCCAGCGAAGATGGCATCGGAATTGACTTATTCCCACCCATGGTCGGGCATATCATAAAGTCATGAAACTCATCCGTGCGCATTCCCACTATATCCCGAATCTTCATGGCATTCGCCAGAGCCAGGTCAAAGTTGGGAACAGCGGGTGCCGCATTTGGTGCGAGATCCAAGGATTCGTAGAGACTGCCGTTACCAAGAGCGCGCTTGCTAATTGCGAATATGTCACGCCAATGGTCCACCATCCGCACCTGGCGGTAGCTCTTCAGCAGGATCTTCTCTGTTCGACTCGGTAGACCTCTACCCCTGTCTTGGACAAGCAGCATGGTCCAAGAATTGGAGGAATCCATCGCCAGTGAAATATTTGCACCTACAATCTGACACTCACCGAGGCCAGCGTCTGCGACTTGTGTTCCCACCTCGGGAATCTGAGCAAGGAGTCGCTTTACGGACAGCCTAGTCCCCTTCGGTAGAGAATGACCCGTACGCTCCTCATAGAGCCAACGAAAAACGCCCTCCTTAACTTCGAGAACATCGCCTGCAACCGTCTGCGCACGTTTCGGGCTGAAACTGAGGCCGTGGCCAACAAATTTTCCGGAGATGTCATTAGGTCGATTGCTGAGCAACTCCGCCTTAGCAAAGTTTAGCATTGCATAATAATAGAGGAGGCATGCAGACCTATTAGGTACGTCAATAGCAGCTGTATAGTTACTCAGTGCCTGACGGAGAAAATTTCGATACTCCCGCCAAGCCTTGTTCTTCTGAGCAAGGGTCCCAGGAAACCTCGCTCGCCCTACTTCTGCAATTTCAGCATGTCTACGCAGGTTCTCTAGTAGAAGTGGAAACGACGCCGATTCGCTCCAAAATTTTGCTTTCCTCACGGGATCCTGAAGAATCGCAGGCATGTAGCTCTGATATGGCCTATTAGCTGGCAAGCTCACGCTAAACCCGCCTTCGCTCGAACTGCAAGAAGTAAAATCTACACTGCCCAAGCCATGATCGCCCCCGAATGCGGCACTACTGAGAGGTGCGCTCGGACTGTGGACGGTTGGCTTTCGCCAGGTCAGTGATCTGGTCCAGGTACGCCCGTGCGTCCGCTGTTGACGATCTCCTCCTCGGCCTCGCTGCGGCCGACCCATTGGGCGCCCTCGACCGACTTACCGGGCTCCAGGTGGCCCTGTGGCGGAGCACTTCATCTGGCGGGACTGGCCAATTTGAAGTGCTCCAACGTCAGGGAGCCGTCAAGCGCCTGGCGCTGGGTGTTCTTCACTGGGTGGCAAGAGAGCCTTGAACGCTGTGGTCAGCTGATCGTCGGCTCGCCGAGCCAAACGATCAAGCCTAGCCTCGTCGATCGCGTAGGCGGCAGGATCAGGCCAACGCCTGCGGCCCGCTTGCGCCACGGCCAGGTCCCTGTTGAACAATGCGTGGCGTACGCAGAAACGCACTGCCCTGAGATGCGCTTCGTCGAGTCGGCCGAAGACGTCTTCGTCACCCAGCCGGCAATAGGCCGCCATCAGGAAGTGGTGGTAAGCCTCTTCGTACTGGGCAGTGACGTGATACTGCCAGGCATGGCGCTCAAGGCCGTGATATTCCGTGTTGTTCTTCGCAGGAACCCGTGAGTCCCCGACCCGGGGTCGGTGCTCTGCCCAGCGGTAGTCCACACGCATGCAGGGAAACATGATGGCGAGGTTCGCGTGGGGGCCAAAGTACCGCTTGAGGAACCCCCGTGCGAGCGAGTCGTACTCCGGCTTCCAGGAGTCGTCCACGGTCACGCTGCCCCTCCTCACTCCATCCCTGTGCCACAGAATCTACTGACTGTCGTAGGGAGACGAAACGTATTTACGCGGCCACAGCCGCAGCCATAGTTGGCGCACGAGGCTGGCATCGCTCATCCCCCGGAACCCCTGCAACTCGCGCACGGTATCGCTCCCCATCGTGGGAGAGCGCCGCGTGGTGCCTTGGCTTCCGGAACAGGTCTTCGCCGTCCGGGCTGCCATGTCCGACTGCTTCCGCCTCACCGTGGACATGGGGGCCGGCTGCGGTCTCCGACAGGGCGAAATCAAGCTGAGCCGGAACGTGCCCGTGTTCGCGCCCGCGAAAGGCAGCAAGCTTCGGGGTGTGCGCTGCCTGAGCCGGTCGCCGTCGCCATCAAGGCGCACATGGAGAAGTACCCGCCAGTGGCTATCACGCTGCCGTGGCTGCGTTCGGGTGGTACGCCGCTCACCCGGCATCTGATCTTCACCGACCCGATCGGCAGCCACATCTGGCGGTCTGGGCTGAATGAAGACCACTGGAAGCTCGCCCTCGCTGCCGTCGTCATCATCCCCAAGGCATGGAGCCGAGAACGCGCCGCGTCCCGCGAGAACGGCATGCACGCCCTGCGGCACTTCTACGCGTCGGTGCTGGCATGAGGTGGGCGCACACCTTGAGTGTGAGTCGGGGGTCGGAGTGGCCCAGGTACTCGCTCGCGGCCTTGATGCTCTACCCGCCGTCCAGCAGTAGCCGGGCCCGCGCCAGCAAGGCCATTACAGACGTATTCAAGGTTCAAGATCGGCCGCACTGACGGCCCACAGACGGCCCGAGAAACGCGGCAGCCCCCACCTGCGCCATAGGCGCAGGTGGGGTTCATGATCACCGAAGGTGTTACTTCTTGCCCTGGTTGGCCACGGCCTGGGCGGCGACGGCGGCCGCCTCCGGGTCCAGGTAGCGGCCGCCCTTGGTGAGCGGCTGGTAGTCGGCGTCCAGCTCGTACAGGAGCGGGATTCCGGTGGGGATGTTGAGGGCGGCGATGTCCGCGTCGGAGATGCCGTCGAGGTGCTTCACCAGGGCGCGCAGGGAGTTGCCGTGCGCGGTGACCAGGACGGTGCGGCCGTCCGCGAGGTCCGGGACGATCGAGTCGTACCAGTAGGGCAGCATCCGCTCGACGACGTCCTTGAGGCATTCGGTCTGCGGCCGGACGTCGGCGGGGATCAGTGCGTAGCGGGGGTCGTCCGCCTGCGAGTACTCGGCGTCGGCGGCGAGTACGGGCGGCGGGGTGTCGTACGAGCGGCGCCAGAGCATGAACTGCTCCTCGCCGAACTCGGCCAGGGTCTGGGCCTTGTCCTTGCCCTGGAGCGCACCGTAGTGACGCTCGTTCAGGCGCCAGGAGCGACGCACCGGGATCCAGTGGCGGTCGGCCCGGTCGAGGGCGATCTGGGCGGTGCGGATCGCTCGGCGCAGCAGTGAGGTGTGCAGAACGTCGGGGAGGAGGCCCTCGGCGGCGAGGAGCTCGCCACCGCGTACGGCCTCCTTCTCGCCCTTCTCGTTCAGGTCGACATCGACCCAGCCGGTGAAGAGGTTCTTCTCGTTCCACTGGCTCTCGCCGTGGCGGAGCAGGACAAGACGGTAGGGAGCTTCAGCCATGGCCAGAAGCCTAGTCGAGCACGCTGCGTCTTTCACTTAACGGGTGGCGCCCCGGGCGGTCCGGTGGGTAATCTCCGAAGCGCTTATGTGACACTTACTTCTGCCGCTCAGGAGCACTGCCATGCCTGGAACGCCCTCGTCACCCCTGCATCGGCCCGGCCCGGGCGAGCGGCTGGCGACGGCGGCCAGGGAAACGGTCGGCGGGCTGCCTGCGGCGTTCTGGTGGCTCTGGACCAGCACCCTGGTGAACCGGCTCGGCGGTTTCGTGGTGACCTTCCTGGCCCTCTACCTCACCATCGACCGGGGCTTCAGCCCCGCCTTCGCCGGCCTGGTCGCCTCGCTCTACGGGCTCGGCGGCAGTGCCGCCTCGGTCGCCGGGGGCGTGCTCGCGGACCGGATCGGTCGGCGCCCGACGCTGCTGGTCGCCCAGACCAGCACGGCGGTGATGACGCTGGTACTGGGCCTGGCGCATCCGGCCTGGGCGATCGCGGCGGCGGCTGCGGTTCTGGGCTTCACCAGCAACGCCTCCCGTCCGGCAGTCTCCGCGATCATGGCGGACGTGGTCCGGCCCGAGGACCGGGTGCGGGCCTTCTCGCTCAACTACTGGGCCATCAACATCGGCTTCGCTGTCTCGGCGGCGGCAGCCGGGCTGATCGCGGCGCACGGCTACCTGCTGCTGTTCGTCGGGGACGCGGCGACGACCCTGCTCTGCGCGGTGGTGGTGTTCACTCGTGTGCCGGAGACCCGGCCCGAGGCGGCCGGCGCACCGGCGGCGCCTGCGGCGGCGGCACCCGCTTCCGCTGCTGCTTCTGCTCCTGCTCCGGTCGGGCTGGGGGCGGTGCTGCGCGACCCGGTCTTCATGGCGTTCGTCGGGCTGACCTTCCTGGCCGCCTTCGTGGACGGCCAGGGCAGCATCGCCCTGCCCATCGTGATGGGCCGTCAGGGCTTCTCCCCCGCCGACTACGGCCTGGTGGTCAGTCTCAACGGGGTGCTGATCGTGCTGCTGCAGATCCCGATCACGCGGATCATCCAAGGCCGCAGCCGGGCGCTGATGCTGAGCGTGGCCGCGATGCTCACCGGCTGCGGATTCGGCCTCACCGCCTTCGCGGGCGGTGCCTGGTTCTACGCCCTGACGGTGACTGTGTGGACGGCCGGCGAGATGCTGCGGGTCCCACCGGGCATGGCCATCGTCGCCGAACTCTCCCCGGTCCACGCCCGGGGGCGGTACCAGGGCGTCTACTCGCTGGCCTGGTCCGGGGCCTCGTTCCTGGCACCCCTGTTGGCCGGCTTCCTGCTGGCCTCCTCCGGGGCCGGTGCGGTCTGGCTCAGCTGCACCCTGCTGGGTGCCGTGGCGGCGGCAGGCTACGTCTGGCTGCTGCGCGGCCGGGACACCGGGCCCGCGCCCACGGTGGTGGTCGCGGAGGGGCCCGCGGTCACATCCGCTGCAACTCCGTGAGGTCGATGTCCACCGGGAAGGGCGCGGGGAGTTCCAGCCGGTCGCGGTGGATGCCGAGCAGTGCGTAGGACTCGGTCACCTCGTCGAGTTGGTAGACATGCACCTCGAGCGCCGCGTTCACGATCTCGACCAGCCAGAAGTGCGGGATGCCCGCCTTGGCGTACAGCTGCGGCTTGCGCTTGCGATCGCGTTCGGCGGACTCCTCGGAGACGACCTCGGCGACCAGGAGCACATCCGAGGGCTGGTAGAAGGTGCGCTTGGGGCCGGGATCGGCGTCGGCCCGGATCAGCAGCAGGTCGGGCTCCGGACGCTGGCGCTTTCCGAGCCGCACCGTCATCTCACGTCGGGCACGAAGGGTGTCGGGGGCTTGTCGGCGCAGGGCCGTCTCGAACAACGAGATGGCCAGCGCGTGGTAATCGACCTGTGGACTCACCAGGACCAGACTCCCGTCGATGAGCTCGGTGTGCGGGGGCAGGCCGGTGAGTCGGTCGAGATCCTCTGCCGTGAAGCCCTGCGGCGGCGGCATCAGCCAGTCCGGCACGGGTGCCGGAGTGAGGGACTCCTCAGGTGGTGTCAGCACGGTACTCATGTCTCCTCCGGAAGGGTCCACGACTGTCTCCAGCGTAGGCGGAATCTCCGGCCCTCAACCAGCATGGTTCCGTCCTCGGAGCGCCGAACCGTTCCTGCGGGGTGGCAGGACATGGCATTCCATGGCATCTCGTCGGAGAAACCCGGATGCCGTCCGGGGGACGGGATCGTAAGGTGCCCGGTATGGCGACGACACTGACGACCCGTGGGCAGACGGACAGCGACGGCATCGAGATCCGAGTGGTGCAGGAAGGGGACCTCGCCGAGTGGGGCAGGGCCCTGAGCAGCGGGTTCATGGAGGCGAAGGGCGACGGGTCACCGGACTTCATCCGGGAGCAGTTCGTCCCCGGACGCTCGCTCGGCGCCTTCGACGGCGCGCGCTGCGTGGGCACGTTCCGCAGCACCGTACGCGAGCTGACGGTGCCCGGCGGTGCCTCGCTGACCACCGACGCCATCACCAACGTCACCGTCTCGCAGACCCACCGCAGGCGCGGTCTGCTGACCCGGATGATGACCCGGGACCTGGCCACCGCCGCCGAACGCGGCGACAGCCTCGCCATCCTCGTCGCCGCCGAGTACCGCATCTACGGCCGGTTCGGCTTCGGCCCGGCCACCCAGCACAAGGGTGTGACCGTCCACAGCCGGCTGGCCGGCGGGGTACGCGTCCCCGCCTCGGCGGAGGGCGGCAGCTTCGAGCTGCAGACGATGGAGGAGTACCGCAAGAACGGCCCCGAACTGCACGAGCGCTTCCGGCGCACCCAGCCCGGGGCGATCGACCGCAAGGCGATCAACTGGCGGCTGCGCAGCGGGGATCTGCAGAACCCGGACAAGTCCTGGAAGGAACCGTTGGTGGTGATCTACCGCGATCCGTCCGGCCGTCCGGCCGGGCTGCTCGCGTACACGGTCACCGACGAGTGGCCCAACATGATCACCCGCTCGGCGCTCAAGGTCCGTGACCACTTCGCGGTGGACCGGGCCGCCGCTGCCGCGCTGTGGCGCTACGCGCTGCAGGTCGACTGGATCGAGCGGGTCGAGATCCCCAACATCGCCCCGGACGACCCGCTGCCGCTGCTCCTCGACGACCCCCGCGCGTGTGTGGACGGCGGCGACAGCAGCTCCGACTTCGTCTGGCTGCGGATCCTCGACGCCCCCACCGCCTTCGCCGCCCGCAGCTACGCCGCAGCCGGCCGCGTCGTCCTCCAGGTCACCGACCGTCTCGGCTACGTCGACGGCCGCTGGGCCCTGGAGGCGGCAGCGGACGGCACCGGGCGGTGCACCCGCGCCGACGACGGCGAGCAGGCCGATCTCGCCCTGGACGTCCGCGAGTTGGGCACCCTGTACACCGGCAACGACTCCACCGCCCGGCTGCACGCGGCCGGCCTGGTCGACGAGCTCCGCCCCGGCGGCGCAGCCCGGGCCGACGCACTGCTCCGAGTGGACTTCAGGCCGTGGTGCCCGGACGGGTTCTGACCCCTCGCCGCCCCTGGGCCGGGGCGGCTTTGCCGATGGTGGGGAGGACGAAGTCCTGGATCATGTCGACCGCGTCGCGGACCAGGGGGCGGAATACCCGGTAGCGGGACAGGGCGACCACCTTGGCGACGAAGGGGGCGCAGCGGGCCACGAAGGCTCGGGTGCGTTCGGTGTCCTCGGTGCGGTCGAAGACCCAGTAGAGGACGATGACCATGAGGTGCAGCCAGAGCAGGTCGGGGAGGAGTTCCTCCAGCTCGGGGTCGAGCTTGGGGCCGAGCTGGGAGCCGTCGATCACCTCGCGGAAGATGGCGACGGCGGTGGTGCGGGCCGGGTGGGACTCGTTGGAGAACGGGCTGAGAGCGCTGTTGGGGTCGGCCGCCGTACGGAAGAACTGGGCGGCGAACTCGTGGTACGGGGCGGCGCAGTCGACCCAGGACTCCAGGGCGATCTGCAGCCGCTCCGCGAAGTCCGTGGTGCCCGCGAGACGGGCCCGGGCGTCGACGGCGTGCTCGTGGGTCATCCGGTCGTAGAAGCCCTGGATCAGGAACTCCTTGCCGGCGTAGTAGTAGTACGCGTTGCCGACCGAGACTCCCGCTTCGGCGGCGATGGCCCGCATCGTCGTCTTGTCGTAGCCGCGCTCCTGGAAGAGCCGCATCGCGGTCTCCAGGATCAGGGCCCGGGTCTGCTCGCCCTTCGCCGAGACCGGGGCCGAGACCGGGGCCGGGGTCGAGCCCGGGGCTGGGGCCGGGGCCTGGCCCGGGGTGGCCGGAGCAGGATCGGGGGCGGGGGGCTCGGTCGGCACGGCGTCGTTCACGTTCCTGAGGCTAGCCGCCCGGCGGGGTACAGGTGTCGCCGCAGTCGGACGCGGCGGCAGCTGCCTCCCAGTGGCGACCGTTCCAGACCCATTCCCCTATCCGGACCGGCGCTGTTCCCGGCCGACCGGCTGTCCCCTGTGCAGTCGGTCGGCCGGAAGGCCTGCGCCGGGGCCGCTTGGACCGCGCGCGCCACTTGGCGGCGGCGAGGACCATGCCCTTGGCGAGCGGTGCCCCGGCCGGGGTGCTGAAGCGGTGTGACATGTCCCGGTAGCCGTGCAGCGCCCAGAGGCAGACCACCCAGGCCGCCGACCCCTCGTACACCTGTCCGGAGTCGCCGATCACGGTGATCTCGCGGAGGGTGCGGGCGTGGTCCAGGGCCGGGAAGCGCCCCCTCGCCTGCCGGGATCCGGCCGGGACGAAGTCCATCGGGACGAGCTTGCGCTGCCGCTCCAGCCAGCCCTTGACATGTCGGCAGAGCAGGCAGCCGGGGTCGTAGAGGACCGTCAACCGCAGGACCGGGGCGTCGCCGGAGCCCCGGTCCTGGTCCCGGTCCTGGTCGGCGGAGGTCATCAGCGGCACCGGCTCAGGCCTGCGGGAGCGGCGCGGCCGGGGTCCAGCCCTGCGGCGGGACCGGCGGGCGCTGCTCGCTGTCGATCATGCCGCGGCGGCGGATCCGATTGAGGACGTAGACGTTCAGCAGATGCAGCACGCCGAGGACCAGCAGCACCGTGCCGACCTTGTAGGACAGGGCGGTGAAGATGCCCCTGACGTTCTGCACGTCGGTGTCGCCGCCGCGCAGCCAGAGGGCCACGAACCCCAGGTTGACCAGGTAGAAGCCGACCACCAGGAGGTGGTTCACGGCGTCCGCGAGCTTCTCGCTCCCGTGGAAGACGTCGGCGAGGAAGACCCTGCCGCTGTGACTGAGAGTGCGGGCCACCCAGATGGTGAGCCCGATGCTGAGCGCCAGGTAGAGGACATAGGTGATGACTGTGCGGTCCATGGTGCACCTCGTGTGAGAGACGTGCCAGAGTTTTGAACGCGTTCAGTTTCTGCGTCGGTCAGGACTCTAGACGGATTTTTGAACATGTTCAAGCACGGAAAACCCCTTCGGTGTTGTCGGGCCCCGTTGGTAGGTTCGTGCTCATGGCAAGGGATCAGCAGGCATGCGACCGGTCGCCCGAAATGCCTGAACCGCCCCGAACGCCGGAGCCCGCTCCGCCCTCTCCCCCGGCTCCACTGGGCCCGCGCTTCGCCAGGCTGTGGGCGGCGGGTACGACATCCGCCCTGGGCAGCGGGCTCTCCACGATCGCGGCACCGCTGCTGGTGGCGTCCCGTACCAGCAACCCGGTGGTGGTGTCGGCCGCGGCGGGGGTCGCCTGGCTGCCGTGGCTGCTGTTCGCGCTGCCCGGCGGGGTGCTGGTGGACCGGGTGGACCGGCGGCGGCTGATGATCGTGGTGGACTGGGTCCGGGTGGCGGCGATGGCCGCGCTGGCGGCGGCGATCGCGACCGGCCACCCCAGCATCGCGCTGCTCTACGCGGTGCTGTTCGTCGTCAACACCGGTGAGGTGGTGTTCCGTTCGGCGAGCCAGGCGATGATCCCGGCGGTGGTGCCGCGGGAGCGGCTGGAGCGGGCGAACGGCTGGCTGGTCGGCGGGGTGACGCTGATGCAGCAGATGGTCGCGGGGCCCCTCGGCGGGTTCCTGTTCCTGCTGGCGGCGAGCATCCCCTTCTTCGTCAACGCCGGGACCTACGCGGCCAGCGCCGTCCTGATCGGGACCGTCGCCGGAAGGTACCGGGCCGAGCCACGGAAGGCCGCGGCCGGGGACGGGGCGGGAACCGGGGCCAGTGACGGGGCCGGGGCCGGGCCGGGGACCGGGCGCGCGCCGCGTTCTTCGGTCCTGGCCGACATCGGCGAGGGCTTCCGCTGGCTGATGCGGCAGCGGCTGCTGCGCACCATGGCGGTGCTGATCGGACTGCTGAACGTGACCCTCACCGCCGCCACCGCCGTACTGGTGCTGCTGGCCAGGGAGCGGCTCCACCTCGGCTCCGTCGGCTACGGCGCGCTCTTCACCTGCATGGCGGTCGGCGGCATCCTCGGGTCGGTCGTCGGCGACCGGCTCATCGGCCGGGTCGGCGCGACCTGGACGATCAGGGTCGGCCTGCTCGTCGAGGCCGGGCTGCACCTGGCGCTGGCCACCTCGCACAGCGCCTGGTTCATCGGCTTCGCGCTCTTCGCCTTCGGCCTGCACGGCTCGCTCTGGACCATCGTGGCCAGCTCGCTGCGGCAGCGGCTGACGCCCCCTCATATGCAGGGACGGGTCGGCAGCACCAACCTGTTCGTCGCGGCCGGCGGCAACTGCGTCGGCGCGGTACTCGGCGGCGTGGTCGCGGCACGCTTCGGGATCACCGCGCCCTACTGGGCCGGGTTCGTGGTCGCGGCCCTGGTCTCGGCCGCGACCTGGCGGGTGTTCGACCGTACGACGGTCTCCGCCGCGTACCGGACCCCGGCCTTCGCCGAGGCCACCGACGGGGCGGCGGCCACGGCCGGCTGACGGAGGGTCGGGTCAGGGTCAGCTGACGGAGGGTCGGGTCAGGGCCAGGTCACTTCTCCTCCGCCGCCGGGAAGGCTCCGAGGACGGTGAGGTCCAGACGGCCGAGCCGCTCGGGGTCGGCGAGCAGGTTCATCTCCAGGATCCTGCCGTTGACGACGGTGAACCCGGCCACCGAGACCGGCACCCCGCCGGGCGCGGTGACCAGCCCGTACGCCCCGTTGACCAGCGCCGGACGGGAGAACTCGGCGAGCTGGCGGAAGCCCATCACCTGCTCGGCCACCGCATGCGCACCGCGCACCAGACGGGAGGCGGCGGCGCCGGGCAGCACGCCGGCGTCGGCGCGCAGCACCGCGTTCGGGTCCAGGACGGTGAGCAGCGCCTCGAAGTCCCCGCCCCGGGCCGCGGCGAGGAAGGCGTCGACGACCCTGCGCTGCTGGGCGATGTCGGGGTCGGGGACCGGGGCCGTGCCCTGCACCCGGCGGCGGGCCCGGCTGGCCAGCTGCCGGGCGGCGGCCGGGGTGCGCTCCACGATCGGGGCGATCTCCTCGAACGGCACCGCGAACATGTCGTGCAGCACGAAGGCGAGCCGTTCGGCCGGGGTCAGCGTCTGCAGCACGACCAGCAGGGCCAGCCCGACCGAGTCGGCGAGCAGCGCCTGCTGCTCGGGATCGTCGGAGGCGCTGCCGCCCGTACCCGTACCACCCTCGATACGTTCGATGATCGGATCGGGGACGAAGAACTCCGCGTCCAGCGACTCCTCCCTGCGGATCCGGCGCGAGCGCAGCATGGAGAGCGACACCCGGGCGACGACCGTGGTCAGCCAGCCGCCCAGGTTCTCGATCTCCTCGGCCTCCGCCCGCTCCTCGGTGCGGCTGAGCCGCAGCCAGGCCTCCTGGACGGCGTCGTCGGCCTCGGTGAGCGAGCCGAGCATGCGGTAGGCCACCGAGCGCAGATGGCCGCGGTACTCCTCGAAGCGCCGGGCCAGGAACTCCTTGTCGTTCGTCTCGTCGTCCATCGATCCCATTCCTTCGTCGCGTCGGTCACTGCTCTGACCGACGGAACGCAGCCGTTGTGACGGCGCGGACGTCCTGGGAGCGGAACCTGGGGGCGGAACGTAGCGGGCGCGTGGGGGTTGACCCTGCTCACCTGCCATGATCGTCCGCTCCGTGGCGGAGGCCCGGCAGCCACCACGGCCGCGACGGTCAGGGCTTGACGACGGTCAGGGCTTGACGCCGACGCCGCCGAAGAAGCCTCGGGCGCCCAGCCACTCCTCGTGGGTCGCCCGGGCCCGCCAGTTGGAGACCGGCACCACGCCGGGCTCGATCACGTCCACCCCGGTGAAGAACCGGTCGATCTCGGCGCGGGAGCGCAGGTGCAGCTGCGCGCTGGCGCGGCTGTAGGGGGTCTTGATCTGCTCGGCGCGGTCGGAGAAGTCCTCGCCCTCGGCCTCCCAGGAGCCATGGCTGAGGATCAGCATGCTGCCGGCCGGCAGCGGCTTCAGCAGTTGCTCGACGATGTCGTGCGGACCGTCCTCGTCCGGGACGAAGTGCACGATCGCGGCCAGGACCAGGGCGACGGGTTCGCCGAAGTCGATGATCCGCCGTACCGTCGGATCGCCCAGGATCCGTGCGGGTTCCCGCAGATCGGCCTGGACCACGTGGGTCTCCCCGTGGCCCGGCCCCGCCATCAGCGCGCGGGCGTGGGTGAGCACGATCGGGTCGTTGTCGACATAGGCGACCCTGGCCCGCGGGTTGACCTGCTGGGCGACCTCATGGGTGTTGCCTGCCGTCGGAATGCCCGTCCCGACGTCCAGGAACTGGACGATGCCGGCGGCCGCCGCGTGGCGGACGGCGCGGCCCAGGAAGGCCCGGTTCATCCTGGCGGCCATCCGCATCTCCGGCACGATGCTCAGCACCTGCTCGGCGGCCTCGCGGTCGGCGGGGAAGTTGTCCTTGCCGCCGAGGTAGTAGTCGTACATCCGCGACGGATGCGGTATGTCCATGTTCAGGTCGGCGGACGGCGCGTGGTCCGTCCCGTACGTGCTGTCCGTCCTGTCCGTCCGGTACGTGCTGTCCGTTCCGCCCGCTCTGTCGGTCCTGCCCGTCCGATCCGGCTGCTCCGCCTCCTGTGCCACGGTGCCCCCGCCTCCCCCGTACCGCTCGGCTCCCCGGTGCTGTCAGCCGCCAGGGTAGGTCGATGGCATGCGATCCGTACTGACATTCACTCAGAAACCGTGGCGGAAACTGCGCCGGCGGGAAGAGCTGCGGGCGAGCGGCTCAGTGGCCCGTCGGCTCGACGGGACCGCCGAGCAGGTCGGTCGCGGTGCGGTGGACCTTCGCCAGCGCCTGCATCAGCTGCTCGCGCTCGGCCCCGCTGAGGTCCGCGGTGAGCTGCTGCTCCAGGCTCCGCCGCTCGGCCTCGACCGGGCCCTGCAGCGCGCGCCCCGCGTCGGTGAGCCAGAGTCGGACCAGGCGGTTGTCCCGCTCGTCACGACGCCGGGTGAGCAGACCGGCGGCGGTCATCCGGGTGGCCATCTTCACGACGGTGGGCGTGGTGACGTTGACCGCGGCGGCGATCTCGCCGGGGGTGCGGCCGTCCTGCCTCCAGAGCTCCGCGAGCAGCAGGTTCTGTCCCAGGTGCAGTCCATGACGCCGCATCCCGGCCTCGGCCAGGGCCCGGACCACCTTGTTGGTGCTGCCGTGCAGGTCCAGGAAGTCCGGCATCACAGCCTCCGGCAGGTCGGGAGAGAGCCGACCGCTCGGGTCGACAGGGGACGTCAGGTGTCGTCAGGGGTCGATTGACGGCTCATCGTATACCGGCTAACGTTCCCCTGAAATCGATAGTCGGCTAATGACTTGTCGGAGGGACACCATGCTGCTGATCACCGGAGCCACCGGAAACATCGGTCGCGAGCTGGTCCGTGAACTCGACTCGACCAGTGCCGCGTTCCGCGTCCTGGTGCGCGATCCGGCCCGGGCCTCGGGACTGCCCGCGCGGGCCGAACGGGCCGTCGGCGACCTGGACGACCCGGCCACTATCAAGGCCGCCTTCACCGGCACCGACGCGCTGTTCCTGCTCACCCAGGGCATCGACACCGCCGGCACCGACCATGCGGTGGCCGCCGCCCGGGCCGCCGGGGTGCGCCGCATCGTCCACCTGTCCTCCGCCAATGTGCTCGGCGATCCCATGCCCGCCATGGGCCGCTGGCACCACGAGCGCGAGGAGATCATCCGCTCATCCGGCATACCGGCCACCTTCCTGCGACCCGGCGGCTTCATGACCAACGCCCTGGACTGGACCGGCACCATCCGCGAGGGCGGCTACGTGTTGGACCCGGTCGGCCCCGGGCGCTACGCCCCGATCGATCCCGCGGACATCGCCGCGGTCGCCGCCGTCGCCCTCACCCAGGAGGGCCACGAGGGCGCCGAGTACGTCCTCACCGGGGACGAGACCTTCACCGTCGCCGAGCAGGTCCGGGTGATCGCCGAGACCGTCGGCCGCGCCATCGAGGTCCGCACGGCCGCGACCCCGGCCGAAGCGATACGGTTCCGCTTCCCCGCAGGGGCGCCGCCGGCCCTCGCCGAGGCGATCACCGAGGGATTCGCACTGATGCGCGCCGACACCGTGGGCCTGCGCACCGACACCGTCCAGCAACTCCTCGGCCGCCGACCACGCACCTTCGCCGAATGGTGCACCCGCAACGCCGACGCGTTCCGCCCACCCGCCGGCGCCTGACCCGCTCCGCGGGATCCGACCCGGTCGGGCTCCGCCCATGGCCATGACCGGGGCCGGCATGAGATCGTCCCCTGGTGACTGACGCCGCTGCAGCAGACGCGTCCTCCGGGCCGCCGGACGACCGGGTCGCCTCCGTCTTGCGCTTCGCGACGGAGCTTGTCGCGTGGGTGGCCACGCCCTGGGCGCTGTCCGGTCGTTCGTGGCTGCTGGCCGCGTTGTCCGTGCTGGTGCTGATCGGCCTGCCGACGGTGTTCTCCACGCCCGGGGACAAGGCCAGGGTGATCGTCGCGGTCCCGGGCTGGGCCACCGTCCTGCTGGTGCTGCTGCAGCTGGCGGCGGCCGTGGTCTCCTCCTGGGTGGCCTGGCCGGCCTGGGCGGCGGTCGTGGTGAGCCTGCTGGCCGCAGCCACTCTGGTCACCGAGAGACGGCGCTGGCGCTGGCTGCTCGCTGCGGACCACCCCGCCGCATAGGGCCTGGCCCATGGATGAACTCGACGGGGTGGAGATCATCGCTTTTCCGGACGCCGGGGCGTTCGAGAGCTGGCTGACCGATCATCACCTGCGCCACGAGGGCGTATGGATCAAGGTGGCCAAGAAGAGTTCCGGCATCCCGACGGTCACCGACGACGAGCTGGTCGACGTCGGGCTCTGCTACGGCTGGGTCTCCGGGCAACGGCGGTCGTTCGACGGGCAGTACTACCTCCAGAAGTACGTGCCGCGTCGAGCGAAGAGCCTGTGGTCGCAGGTGAATGTCGACAAGGTGGCAGAGCTGGTGGCCGCAGGACGGATGCGGGAACCCGGGCTGGCCGAGGTCCGCAGGGCGCAGCAGGACGGGCGGTGGGCGGCGGCCTACGCATCGCAGAAGGCGGCGACGACACCGCCCGACCTGACGGCGGCGCTCGATGCGGATCCTGAGGCCAGGAGGGCATTCGAGGCGCTCGACAGGACCGGTCGCTACCAGCTGATCCTGCCGTTGCTCCAGGCGCTCACGCCGGAGACCAGGCAGGCGCGGCTACTCAGGGCCGTCCGGCTGCTGAGTGGCGACGGTGGTGCGGACGGCCGGGCGTGAGCCGGATCGCCGTTCCCGCAGGACCGTCACGGCACGCTCGCACCAGTCCCGGTTGCCCTGCTCGAAGGCCAGGCCGCGCAGGCAGGTGAGGTAGGGGCCGATCCGTTCGCCGTGGCGCAGGTACTCCTGCTCGCTGCGGTCACCGCGCATCTTCCGCAGCAGTTCGTCGAAGAGCCCGATCTTGGCCTCGGCGAACGCCGCCCGCTCGGTGAGCTGGGCGATCAGCGCCCCGGTGTCGACATGGTCGGCGCTCTGCACCTTCACCAGCAGGTCGTCGCGGATGAAGGAGGGCTTGGTGGCGGTCGCGGCGAACCGCTCCAGCTCGGCCAGTCCGGCCGCGGTCACCTGGAAGAGACGCTTGTTGGGCCGCGCCTCCTGGACCACCTCCCGGCCCGCGATCAGCCCGTCCTGCTCCAGCTTGGCCAACTCGGCGTAGAGCTGCTGCGGCAGCGCGTGCCAGAAGTTGGCCACGCCCATGTCGAACGCCTTGGTCAGCTGGTAACCGCTCAACTCCTCGTCCAGCAGTGCCGCCAGCACGGCGTGACGCAGCGCCATGGAACCACCTCTCCTGCATCGCCCCTGTTCACCGGTCCGTTCCCCATGGTAGTCATGAACAGGAATAGTCATATCCATGAGTATCTAGGAGGGCCCATGGCCACCACCGCCGCCACCGCGGACCGCTTCCGCAGCGCCGTCGACAGCCACGACCTGACCGCTCTCGAGGACCTGTTCACCGAGGACGTCCGGCTCTACAGCCCGGTCAAGTTCACGCCGTTCGAGGGCAGGCCGATGGTGCTGGGCCTGTTCCGGGTCCTGCTGCGCACCTTCGAGGACTTCCACTACGTCGGACGGTTCGACGGCGTCTCGGAGACCAGCAGCGACGGCGCCGAGGCCGCGTCGGCGATCCTGCTGTTCCGCGCCACCGTGAACGGCAAGCAGATCCACGGCATCGACCTGCTGCACTTCGACGAGCAGAACAGGATCAAGGAGATCACCGTGATGGTCCGCCCGCAGTCCGCCGTCCAGACCCTGGGCGAAGCAGTCCTCACCGGCCTGATCGCCGACGGCCTGGCACCCGCCCCGTCAGCCCGCTGACCGGCTGGTTCCTCCCCCCTGTCCGGGCACGCCCGGCTCGCAGAGCTCGACCCGGTTGGCGCTCAGGCCGAAGGGCTGGCCGCTTCCCACGGCACGACAACGATCTGGTCGTCATCCTCGTAGATGACTCTTCCGGGGGCCGAGGATTCGAGCCGCTCACAGGAGACTCCGTGCGCGGCCAGGAGTTCGAGATAACCGTTCACCCGGTCGATGACCTCCCCGGCCATCGCCTTGAACCAGGCTTCGGCCCCGGGGTTCAGGACGCGGTCATAGACCGTCGGGTCGACGGTGGAGGGGTTGGTGAAGTTGGCCTCGTACCAGTCGTTGCCCGACCGCCAGAACCGGTGTTCCTCCTCGCTCAACGCACCGGCTCGGCCAAGGCCGTTGGCCAGGGCGAACACACCGGGGAAGCGCCCCTTCGCATTGGGCTTCGTCCCCTGGAACCTCACGAAAAGCGTCTCTCCCACAGGACCCCCACTCGTCGCTTTGCCGCAGCGACGAAGGTTGGCAGACCCGAAGCGGCCGATGCAATGCGACGGGACGTCGGAAGAAGGACGACAGGAAGGGGGCTCGACGCGGCAGGGTCAGGTGGCCGGGCTGAAGACGCGGTCGCGGGTGAGGTCGAGGGCTGTCAGTACGGCGCCCTGGAGGACGGCGTTGTCCTCGACGGCGGTCGCGCGGACCTCGGTGGGTACGGGGGTGAGCCTGGAGAGGTGGTCCGCGACCCGGGCGGCCAGGGCTTCGCCGCCTGCACGGCCGACGTGGCCGCCGAGTACCACCAGGCCCGGATCCAGGACCCGGACCACGTCGGCCGCCCCGGCGGCGATCCGCTCGGCCAGCACCGCGTCCCCCAGGTCGGCCGCGGTCCGCGGGTTCACCGCGTAGCAGAAGTCGCCGCCGACGACCTGCAGCGTTCCGAACTCCCCGGCGCCGCCGGAGACCCCGCGCCGGACCCGCCCGCCGAGGACGACCGCTCCGCCGACCCCCTCGTCCAGCCAGAAGAGGACGAAGTCCTCCCGTCCCACGGCCGATCCGGTCCGAAGCTCGGCGACGGCGGCGAGATTGGTCTCGTTCTCCAGCAGCACCTCGGGGCGGACGCCGTCGACCGCGAGCCGCTCCGGGAGCCGGGGCAGCAGGTCGTCGCTCCATCCCGCGATCCCCGCGCAACTGCGCAGGTCGCTGGTGTGCGGGTGCACCAGCCCGGGAGCCCCCAGCACCACCGCGTGCAGCGGGCGGCCCCCGGCCGCCTCCGTCACCGTCCGGGCGATGTCCGCCGTCAGGTCGGGTCCTGACGGTCCCTCCGCCCGGCCGACCGTACGTCCGGTCAGGTCGGCGACGGTGACCTCGACCCCGCGGCGCCGGACGTCCACCCCGGCGACATGGGCCCGCCCGGCGACCAGCGCGTACAGCCGGGCGTTGGGACCGCGCCGCTCCTCGCCGGACTCACCGCCTGCTTCGACCAGGCCGGCCTCGCGCAGCCGTTCCACCAGGTCGGCGACGGTGGGGCGGGACAGTCCGGTGAGGTCGCGCAGTTGGGGGGCGGAGAGCGGTCCGTGCTCCAGCAGCAGGTCCAGGGCCAACCGGTCGTTGATCGCGCGGGCCATGGCCGGAGTCGCGGTCTTCGCCCCAGTCACAGTCTTCGCCGCGGTCACGGTCTTCGCGGAGGCAGGGGTGCGGCTGCTGGTGGGAACGCTCATGCGGCCATATTAGTCAGGGAACCTGCCTGTTGGCTCTTTTCATCAGGAAGCCTGCCTGATAATTTATCCCCGTGACCCGACACCTGACGCACCACCGCGCCATCGCCCTGGTCTTCGCCGTGCACGGGGCCGTGGCCGGAACCCTGACCACCTGCATCCCCTGGCTCAGCTCCCACTACCACCTCAGCCCCGGACTCCTGGGCATGGTGCTCTTCTGCCCGCCCGTCGGCGCCTTCGTGGCGATGCCGATGGCCAGCCGGCTCGCGCACCGCCTGGGCGGGCGGCGCACCGTCCGGCTGCTGATCGCCCTGTGGTGCGTGCTGCTGCCGCTGCCGGTACTGGCCCCCTCGCCGCCCTTCCTGTTCGGGGCGTTCCTGCTGTTCGGCGCCGGGGCCGGGATCAGCGACGTGGTGATGAACGCCCACGCCGTCTCAGTGGAACACCGGTTGGGACGCTCGATCATCAGCGGGCTGCACGGGCTCTGGTGCGTCGGCAGCCTGCTGGCGGGCGGCCTGGGCATCCTGGCGGCGCACTACCGCATCGGGGCACGGCCCCACCTGCTCGCCACCGCGGCCCTGCTGCTGGCCGTCGCGCTGGTCGCCGGACGGGGCCTGGCACCCGACGGCACGTCAGCGGCCGGCGCCCCGGCCCCGCGCCGCTTCTCACTGCCGACCAGGGCGATCCTGGGCATCGGCGTGGTGGGCTTCTTCGGCACCTTCACCGAGGGGGCCAGCACCAACTGGGCCGGGGTCTACGTCACCAAGGTGGCCGGCGCCGGCCCGGGGGGTGCCGCGCTGGCCTTCACCCTGTTCGCCTCCTGCATGGCCGCCACCCGTCTGCTCGGCGACCGCTTCGTCCGCCGGTTCGGCGCGGTGGCGGTGGTCCGCGCCGGCGGCGGCCTCGCCGCGGCCGGCGGCGCGGTGATGGTGTCGGCCCGCACCCCCTGGCTGTGCATGGTGGGGTTGGCAATGATCGGCATCGGCATCGCCGTGGTCGTCCCGCTGGTCTTCGCCGCGGCGGGCCGGACCGGCGCGTCGGCGGGCGAGGGGGTGGCCGGCGTCGCCACCATCACCTACCTGTCCGGCCTGATCGCACCGGCCGCGACCGGCTGGACCGCGGGCGCCTTCTCCTACCCGGCGGCGTTCGGACTGGTCACGGTGATGGCGGCGCTGATGGCCCTGCTCGCCGGCGCGCTGCGGCCACGCAGCGGCGCGGAGGCAGGCACGGGCGCGGGCGGCACCGTGGCGGCGAGGTCTGCGAACAGTGAGGCCCCGCCGGTCGCGGCCTGCCCCTGACGCAGCAGCAGCCATCGACGGCTGCTGCGTCAGGGGACCGAACGGCTAGAGCAGCGCGCACTGTTCGGTTCGCGGGCCGGTCACCGTGTTGGGCTTCCCCTCGTTGCCGGGCGGGGGCGTGTTGGCGGCGCAGTCCAAGGTGCCGCCGATCCGGTTTCCGACCAGGTCCACGCCGCCCTGGTCGGCCCGCAGCTCCACCGAGCCGGCGATCCGGTCGGCCGCGCAGCCGCTGCCGTCGGGGCCGCCGATCTGGACGAAGCCGCTGGAGCCGACGATCTGCAGCGAGCCGGCGACCGTGCTCGCGCAGACCGCGATCGGGCCGGCGTTCAGGGCGTTGACACTGCCGTTGACGGTCGAGTCGCCGACGAACAGGCCCGCACCGGGCTGGATCTGCACCGACCCGACGGTCGCGTCGACGAGGCAGGTGCTCGGGTCGGTGACCACCAGGGAGCCGGCCGAGCCGGTGATCGTGCGCGTGCAGTCGACGCGCTGCGTGAGGGTCTCCAGCGGACCTGGCAGGTAGCTGTCGTCGCCCGAGTACGCGGCGGTGACCGCGTGCGATCCGGGCAGCGGGCGCGGCCAGCCGAGCACCGCGCGGGCGCAGCCGGTGCCGCCGTCCGGGGCCAGAGCGGCGGTGCCGAGCACGGTGGCGCCGTCGGCGAAGGTCACCGTACCGGTCGGCGTGCGCCCGGCGCCGACCGGGCAGACCGTGTCGGTGAGGGTGAGCGGCCGGCCGAAGAGCGCGGGGTCGGCCGAGGAGGAGAGGGCGGTGGTCACCGACTTCTTCAGGGCGTTCAGCAGCACCGACACCACCCTGTCCGTCTGACCCACCACCGCGAGGTCGGGCCTGCCGTCCCCGTTGAGGTCGCCCGCCACCAGCTGCCACGAGTCCCGGTCGATCGGATAGGTCTGCCGGGGCCGGAAGGTGCCGTCGCCGTTGCCGAGCAGCACCGACACCGTGTCGTCCTTGTAGTCGGTCGCGGCCACGTCGGCCCGGCCGTCGCCGTCGAAGTCGGCCACCGCCACCGCCACCGGCTCGGTTCCGGTGGGGTGGGCGTGCTGCGGCTGGAAGGTCCCGTCGGCATTGCCGAGCAGCACCGACACCGAGTCGCCGTTGACGTCGGAGGTCACCAGGTCGGGCCGTCCGTCGCCGTTGAAGTCGGCCAGCGCGAGATCCGTCGGGTGCGAGTCCTGCCCGGCGAAGGAGTCGGTGGAGTAGCTGCGCTCGGGCTGGAAGGTGCCGTCGCCGTTGCCGAGCTGCACCAGCACCACGTTGGCGCCCTCGACGGTGAAGGCCAGGTCGGGGTGACCGTCCCCGTTGAAGTCGCCGACCACGATCCCGAACGTGTTGTCGTGGGTCGTGGAGACCTGGCCGGCCCGGAAGGTACCGTCGCCGTTGCCCAGCAGCACCGTGACGGTGTCGTCGTAGAAGGAGACCACTGCCAGATCGGTCCTGCCGTCCCCGTTGAAGTCGCCCACCCCGAGCCTGGTCGGCTCGGGGCTGCCCGCGGGGTCCCTGAACTGCGGCTGGAAGGTGCCGTCGCCGTTGCCCAGCAGGACCGAGAGCGTCCCGTCGCCGGAGTTGGTGACGGCCAGGTCGAGCCTGCCGTCACCGTTGAGGTCGACCGCCGTGACCGATTGCGGGTGGTTCCCGGTGGCGTACACCACCCGGGGCCGGAAGCTGCCGTCGGCATTGGCGAGCAGCACCGAGACGTTGTCCTCCGCCTGGTCGACGACCGCCAGGTCACCGCGGCCGTTCCCGGCGAGATCGGCTCTGGCGATCGCCGTGGGCTGCTTGCCGAGCCGGATGTCGACCTTCGGCGCGAAGAGGTCGGCGGCAGCGGCCGACCCGGGGAGCCCGACCACCGTGGCCACCGCGAGCAGCACGGCGGCCAGCACCCCGGCCCCGCTGCGCACTCCGGCTCTGCTTCTCGGCATCCGGACTCTCCTCTTCAAAGACGTGTCCGTCGCCCTGATGATCGGTCAGCGAACGGCAGGACCCGCGGAAGGACACCCTGAGTCACTGGATCGAGTGATGCGGTGGGCGACATGGGTCACAGTTGCAAGCGATGTGCTTGCAATAGTTAGCACCAGAGGTGCATGGTGGAGGCATGGCCTCACTGAACGTCGGCTCGCTCGGCGAGTACATCCGTGAGCAGCGGCGGCATGCGCAGTACTCACTGCGTCAGCTCGCCGACGCCGCCGGGGTGTCCAATCCGTATCTCAGCCAGATCGAGCGCGGGTTGAGGAAGCCGAGTGCGGAGATCCTGCAGCAGATCGCCAAGGCGCTGCGGATCTCGGCGGAGACGCTGTACGTGCAGGCGGGGATCCTCGACGAGCGCGAGGAGGCCGGCCTGGAACTCCGGGCGGCGATCTTCGCGGACTCACTGATCAACGAGCGGCAGAAGCAGGTGCTGCTCGCCGTCTACGACTCCTTCCTCAAGGAGAACGCCCACGAGGGCGAGACCGGCGAGGCGGAGGCGGGGACACCTGCCGGCAGGACCCACGAAGATCCCGACCAGGGGAGGAACTCCCATGCCCATCACTGACGATCTGCGCAAGACCCTTTCGGACCCCACGCCGCTGTACGCGCTCGCGGGCGCCGGCGACCTCGCGGTGGAGAAGCTGCGCGAGGTGCCCGAGAAGGCGGCCACCCTCGCCGCCACCGACCGCAAGGTCGTGCAGGAGCAGGCCGCGACCCGGCTGAAGGAGGCCCAGGCGCGGCTGACCGAGGCCCAGGCCAAGGTGAGCGAGACGGTGTCCAGCCTGCCCGGTGACTTCAAGTCGCTGCAGGAGAAGGCCCAGGACCTGGCGCTGCAGTCGGTCGGCCGGGCCGCCGAGCTGGCCGTCAAGGCCCGCGAGGTCTACGACGAGCTGGCCGAGCGCGGCAAGGTCGTGGTGGACCGCCAGCGCAAGGAGACCGCGGACGAGCTCGTCGGCATCGCCGGCAAGGCCGAGTCCAAGGCCGACGCCTTCGCGGCCGAGGTCGACCAGGTCGCCGCGACCGCCGCCGACAAGGCCACCGATGTCGCCGCTGCGGTCGAGCCGGAGGCCCCGGCCAAGCCGGCCGCCAAGCGCACCACGCCGCGGAAGAGCACGCCCAAGTCCTGATCGGGACCAGGACCGGGCCTGATCGAGGCCTGAACAGGCGGTCAGCAGGGAAGGAAGGGACGCGTCGGGCACCTCCGGCGCGTTCCTTTCGTTCAATCCAGCGGGGGCAGCCCCGTGGGACGATGTGCCGCAGAATCCGGCAGGACTGTGCGGGGCCTAAGGAGATGTGATGGTCGAGCAGCTGGCTGGCGGCATCCTGGTTGACTGGTTCAGCAATGTGCTGGGGTGGCTGATGCTCGCCCTGCTCGCGTTCAAGGTGTTCGTCTTCATCGACGCCGCGTTCCGGCGCGAGGACGCCTACCGGGCCGTGGACAAGCAGACCAAGCCGTTCTGGCTGATCGTGCTGGGCCTGGCGGTGGCGGTGAGCATCTTCTCGGTGCCCGGCCTGGGTCAGATGCTGAGCCTGATCGGCCTGGTGGCGGCGATCGTCTACATGGTGGACGTGCGCCCCCGGATCCGGGCGATCTCGCCACAGCGGCGCGGCAAGGGCCGCCTGGGCGGCAAGAAGGACGACCGGAGCAACATGGGGCCGTACGGACCCTGGTGACCCCCGCGGTCCCCTGCCGGCGCCGGGGGCCGGGCGTAGGACTTACACGTAGGTGACCGGCGCGCTGCCGCTGCGGGTGAGCAGCAGCACGGCGACGTCGTCGGCGAGCGCGCCGCCGTTGAGGTCCTCGACCTCGGACATGGCCGTGTCGATCAGCAGTTCGTCGCGCAGACCGCTCTCCTGATGGTCGCCGATCATGGCGATCAGCCCCTCCTGGCCGAGTCGGCGCGTGCCCGCCCCTATCCGGCCCTCGATCAGGCCGTCGGTGTAGAGCATCAGCCCCCACTCCGCGCCCAGCCTGACCTTGCGCGGCGGCCACTGCTCCTCCCCGGTGTCGCCGAGCATCGGCAGCAGGCCCAGGGCCGGGCCGCCGAAGTCGTAGGGCAGCAGCTCGGGATCGCGGTCCTCGCGCAGCAGCAGCGGCGCGGGGTGGCCGGCGAGGTGCAGTTCGGCGTACTCGCTCTCGGGCTCGATGGCGAGCATGCAGAGGGTCGCGAAGATCTCCTCGCTGCGGCGCTCGTGCTCCAGCACCCGCTGCAGCGTGCCGAGCAGGGCCTCGCCCTGGAGCCCGGCGAAGACCAGGGTGCGCCAGGCGATCCGCAGCGCCACGCCGAGCGCGGCCTCGTCCGGACCGTGGCCGCAGACGTCGCCGATGACGACATGGACGGTGCCGTCGGCGGTGCGCACGGCGTCGTAGAAGTCGCCGCCGAGCAGCGCGCGGCGGCGGCCGGGGCGGTAGCGGGCGTGGAAGGCCAGGCCCGAGCCCTCCAGCAGCGGGGTGGGCAGCAGGTGCCGCTGCAGGCGGGCGTTCTCCTGTCCGCGCAGCTCGGCCTCGACCAGCCTGCGCTGGGACTCGTCGGCCCGCTTGCGTTCCACGGCGTAGCGGACCGCGCGGGTCAGCAGCCGGCCGTCGATCTCCTGCTTGACCAGGAAGTCCTGGGCGCCGGCCGCGACCGCGGCGGCGCCGAGGTGCACGTCGGCGGTGCTGGTGACGGCGAGCACGGCGGTGCGGGGCGCGCGGCGCAGCAGTCGGCGCAGGCCGTCCAGACCGCCGCTGTCCGGGAGTTCCAGGTCGAGCAGGACGCAGGCGGTGTCGGCGTTGAGCATGGCCGTGCCGGCGTCCAGGGTTCGGGCCCAGCGCAGCTCCACCTCCGGGCCGACCTCGGCGAGCAGGTTGTGGAACGCCTCGGCGTCCTGCGGGCTGTCGTCGATGAGCAGCACGGAGAGGGCGCCACCGGCCGGGGTGACCGCGGGAGGGGCCGGCGCGGCGGAGACCGTGGCAGGGCGCGGGCGCGGTATCGGCCGCGGACTGGCCATGCTCGACTGCGGGTCGTGCGCGCGTTCGATCGCGGGCATCAGCGATACCTCCCTCTCCCTGGCTGTGCAACGGTTGACCGGCGGACGCAGTGCCCATAAGACACCACGAACCTGCTCTGTTCCCGTGACCCTAACGTGATCTCCACAGGCCCTCCGCACACCGGGCCGCACAGCTGCCGAAGTGACCTGCGGTACCCGTGGCCTGCGACGGGACGCCCGGGGCGACGAATAACCCGCTGCCCGCACCGGAACTGGAGCGATAGCGTGCGACCGATCGAAGGGAGTGCGTGATGGAGATCACGTCGGTTCAGGGTGATATCACCGAGCAGGCGGTGGACGCGGTGGTGAACGCCGCCAACAGCTCGCTGCTGGGTGGCGGTGGGGTCGACGGCGCCATTCACCGGAAGGGCGGGCCTGAGATTCTGGCTGCCTGTCGGGCGCTGCGGGCCTCGCACTACGGCAAGGGGCTGGCGACCGGCAGGGCGGTGGCGACGACGGCCGGGCGGCTGCCTGCGCGCTGGGTGATCCACACGGTCGGCCCCCGGTATGCGGCGGGCGAACCCGGCCGGGCCGAACTGCTGGCCTCCTGCTACCGCGAATCGCTGCGCGTCGCGGACGAGTTGGGGGCACGGACGGTGGCCGTGCCGGCCGTGTCGACCGGCATCTACGGCTGGCCGGTACGCGATGCCGCGAGGATCGCGCTGCGGACGGTGCAGGAGGTGGCACTGGGGACGGAGAGTCAGGTGGTCGAGGTGCGGTTCGTGCTGTTCGGGGGCGAGGCGTTCGAGGTGTTCGAGTCCGTGCGCCGGGAGTTGGGCCTGTGATGCACGGGACCGGGCTTGGGGCATGGGTCCATGGTGGACTGAGGGGGCGTCAACACGCCATAAGTATTCGATAACTCGTTCGAGTGAAAGTGGTTCGTATCGCCTGCTAGTCCGGCCGGACCACCCCCAGAATGGTCATCGAACCGGCCGCCGCCCGCACGGTCAGGCCGGAGCCGGTGCGACCGCGTCCCAACGGACCGTCAACTCCCCCAGCCGCCACCGGCGCCGGCCGCCGACCAGCGGCCAGTCGGCGGACACCGTGCGGGCGGTCGCGATCCAGCGCTGCCGGGCGCCGAAGTCCGCGTACGGCGCCGCCGCGGCCCAGGCCCGGTCCAGGTCGCGGAGGAAGGCGTGCACCGGCTCGCCCGGGACATTGCGGTGGATCAGCGCCTTGGGCAGCCGTTCGGCCAGGTCGGACGGGCGCTCCAGGCCGCCGAGGCGGGCCGCGAGGGTCAGCGTCCGGGGGCCCTCGCGGTCCAGGGCCACCCAGACGTGGCGGCGGCCGATCTCGTCGCAGGTGCCCTCGACCAGCAGTCCGCCCGGCGCCAGCCGGGCCCGGAGCAGCGCCCAAGCCTCCGCCACCTGGGCCTCCTCGTACTGGCGCAGCACGTTCGCGGCCCGGATCAGCAGCGCGCCCCCGGCCCCCGGAGCCCGGCCCGGGCCGCCCGCACCCTCCTGGCCGTCCAGGCCGTCCAGCGGGACCTCGAAGCCGCCGCGCCGGAAGGTCAGCTCCGGAGGCCTCGCATAGCGCTGGGCGACGGCGACCCGCTCCGGTTCGATCTCGATGCCGACCACCCGCACGTCCGCCCGGACCGCCGCCAGGCGGCTGCGCAGTTCCACGGCTGTCCACGGAGCCGCGCCGTAGCCGAGGTCGACCGCGACCGGGGGCGGGTCCGCGGCCCGGAGCGCCGGGGTGAGTTCCGCCACGATCCAGCGGTCCATACGACGCAGCCGATTGGGATTGGTGGTACCTCGTGTCACCGCCCCCACCGGACGCGCGGCCCGGCCGCCCGCTGTACGTACACGCATGTCAGGCAGCCTACGCGGCCCCGCTCCGGCGATACCACGGCTGTTCAGGGCAGATGGCCCCGGAAAAGGGGGAATCACCGGGCGCGGGATTCTGTTCCCCCACTGTTGACGGGTCGCGGTGCGGCCGGAGCCGGAGCGAAAGGACGAGCGGTGACCCTGCGCCCTGCCCGCGTGGCAATGCTGAGCGTGCACACCTCCCCGCTGCACCAGCCGGGAACGGGTGACGCGGGGGGTATGAACGTCTACATCGTCGAGCTCTCCAAGCGGCTGGCCGCCCTGGGCGTCGAGGTGGAGATCTTCACCCGGGCCACCGCGTCCGACCTGCCGCCCACCGTGGAGCTGGCCCCGGGCGTGCTGGTCCGGCACGTCACCGCGGGCCCCTTCGAGGGGCTGCTGAAGGAGGACCTGCCCGCGCAGCTCTGCGCCTTCACCCACGGCGTGCTCCGCGCCGAGGCGGGCTTCCGGCCCGGCTACTACGACCTGGTGCACTCCCACTACTGGCTCTCCGGCCAGGTCGGCTGGCTGGCGGCGGAGCGCTGGGGCGTGCCGCTGGTGCACACCATGCACACCATGGCCAAGGTCAAGAACGCCGCTCTCGCCGTCGGCGACACCCCCGAGCCCACCGCCAGGATCATCGGCGAGAGCCAGGTCGTGGAGGCCGCCGACCGCCTCATCGCCAACACCACCGAGGAGGCGCACGAGCTGGCCGAGCACTACGGTGCCCGGGCCGACCAGCTCTCCGTGGTGCACCCCGGGGTGAACCTGGAGGTCTTCCGGCCGGCCACGGCCACACCGGTCGGCACGGTCGGCGACGCGGTGGACCATAGCGGGCCCCGCGCGATGACGGCCGCCCGCGCGGAGATCCGGGCCCGGCTGGGCCTGCCGGTGGACGCGACGGTGCTGCTCTTCGCCGGTCGGATACAGCCGCTCAAGGCCCCCGACGTGCTGCTGAGGGCGGTCGCCGAACTGCTGGAGCGGGATCCCTCACTGCGTGACCGGCTGGTGGTCCCGGTCGTCGGCGGACCCAGCGGCAGCGGGCTGGCCCGTCCCGAGAGCCTGCACAAGCTAGCCGCCCAGCTGGGCATATCCGATGTGGTCCGGTTCCACCCCCCGGTCTGCCAGTCCGAGCTCGCCGACTGGTACCGCGCCGCCAGCGCCCTGGTGATGCCCTCCTACAGCGAGTCCTTCGGACTGGTCGCCCTGGAGGCCCAGGCCTGCGGCACTCCCGTGGTCGCCGCCTCGGTCGGCGGCCTGCCGGTGGCCGTCCGCGACGGCGAGACCGGCTTCCTGGTGCAGGGGCACGACCCCCGCGAATGGGCCCACACGCTGCACCATCTGGTCGACGCCCCGGACCTGGGCCTGCGGATGGGCGCGGCCGCGGCCTGCCACGCCGGCAACTTCGGCTGGACCGGCGCGGCGGCGGAGACCATCGAGGTGTACCGCGAGGCGCTGGGTACCGCGCGGTAACGTCAGGGCATGGACGTCGAGGACGAGGACAGTGCCCGCGCGCGGGCACTGTCGGTACTGCGGTCGGCACTGGACGACGCCGGGGTGGCCTGGGAACAGCCCTCCGGCGATCCGTACACCTGCGTGGCGACCCTGCCGGGCACCCGCAAGCTCTCCACCACCTGCTCGCTGCGGGTCGGCGAGCACACCCTCAGCATCAACGCCTTCGTGGTCCGCCACCCCGACGAGAACCACGAGGCGTTCTACCGCTGGCTGCTGGAGCGCAACACCCGGCTGTACGGGATCGCCTACGCGATCGACCGACTCGGCGACGTCTACCTGGCCGGCCGGCTGCCGCTGGCGGCGGTGACGCCGGAGGAGGTGGACCGGCTCCTGGGCGCGGTGCTGAGCAGCGCGGACGAGCCCTTCAACACCCTGCTGGAGCTGGGGTTCGCCACGGCGATCCGGCGCGAGTGGGAGTGGCGCACGAAGCGGGGGGAGTCCACCCGCAATCTGGAGGCGTTCACCCGGCTGACCGGCGGCGACGGGGCCTGACGGGCTTTCGGGTGCGAGATGTGCATGGCTTGTCGCGCAGTTCCCCGCGCCCCTGAGGTGCTGCAACTGAGCCAGTTGCAATCGTCAGGGGCGCGGGGAACTGCGCGATCAACCAGGCACCTCCCGCAGCCGAAGAACCCTCAGAACGCCGCGCGCACCTCGCCGACCGGGTGGCCGCCGCCGTAGAGCGGGGCGGAGGCGATGCGGCCGAGGGCGTCGCCGGCGGCGGTGACGCCCATCCGGCGGAGCGCCGCGGCCAGGACCGGTCCGACGGCCCGGTAGCCGCCGTCCTCGATCTTGAAGGCCAATGCGCGGCCGTCGTCCAGGGCCACCGCCTGGACCGCCTCGGCGCCCATCTTGGCCACCGCCCCGGGGATCCCGCGCATCAGCCAGGTGTCGATCCGGCGGGTGCCCGCCACGTACTCCGGGTGGGCCCGCATCGCGTCGGCGACCCGCCGCTCGGGGGTGCCCGGGTCGGCCAGGGCGATGGCCCGGAACGCGCGGGCCAGACCGGTGAGGCTGACCGCCATCAGCGGCGCACCGCAGCCGTCGGTGCCTATCGCGGAGACCTGCTCACCGCTCAGCTGCTGCACCGTGGCCAGCGCCTGCTGCTGCACCGGGTGCTCCAGCTCCAGGTAGGAGCCGGTGTCCCAGCCGTTGGCCACGCAGGTCGCCAGCATCGCGGCGTGCTTGCCCGAGCAGTCCATCAGGATCGGCTCGGGGTGGCCGCCGCAGCGGATCCAGGCCTCCGACTCGACCGGGTCCAGCGGCAGCGAGGGCGGGGTCTGCAGTGCCTGCTCGGTCAGCCCGGCCCCGGCCAGGATCTTGCGGACACCGTCCAGGTGAAACGTTTCTGCGGAGTGGCTGGCCGCCGCCAGGGCCAGCAGTTCACCGTCGAGGTGGAGTCCGGTGTGCAGGATCGCCGCCGCCTGCATCGGCTTGTTGCTGGAGCGCGGGAAGACCGGCAGCTCCGGAACGCCCAGGACGAAGTCGACCGAGCCGTCGGCGGCCAGGACCACCAGGGAGCCGCGGTGCCGGCCCTCGATGAATCCCGAGCGGACCACCTCGGCGAGCACCGCCGAGTCGGGGACGGGGGGCTGCGGTACGACCGGGGTGGCCTGGGTGTTCATGGTGGTTCAGCCTCCGGAGAGCAGATCGTCGACGCGCGCTTCCCCCTCACGGTACCTGCGGGTGATCTCCGCGCTGCAACCGTCCACCGTCCGCTGCAGCCCCTGCCTGCGCCCCGAGAGCATCCGCTCATGGGCGGTGAGCCTGATGCAGGCCGCCTGGAGCGCCACGTCCGACTGGGACTCCAGGTCGGCGAGGGCCACGTCGTCCATCAGTTCGTCGGCGAGGGCCTGGAACTCCTCGCTGCGCGGGGTGTTCAGGGTGAGGTGCCGGGCCGAGTTGCGGACCTGGGAGGGCACGTCGGTGAGGATCGCGGCCAGTTGCTCCAGAAGGGTGTTCGCGGCCGCGGTCCGCCCGCTGCGGCGGGTGAGCTCGGCGCGCAGGATGTCCACTCGGCCGTGCAGCAGCCGGCGGAGGTAGGAGAGGTCGGCCTCGTCCTCCTGGGCCTGGCGCCGCAGCGTCCGCAGTTCCTCGATGCCGAGGCGGCCGAGCGCGTCCGCTCCCACGGGTACGGCCGGTGCCCCGGGTACGGCGGTCCCCCGCCCCCGCGCCGGGATGCGATCCGTCCCCGTGTCGTACCTGTCGCCCACCACACTCGCCATCCCGAAATCGTCCGTCCCGCGCCGCACACTCAGTCGTCGCACACTCAGCCGCCGCACCATCAGCCCGTACGTTCAGTTCGCATGCTCCCACTCCCTACCTGCCCAGCGCAGGCGAGCTGCACCCAATCGGCCGCAACGGACCCCCTGGCGAATTCGGGTGGCTCATACGACCGGTGCATATTCCCTGCGCAACGCCCTGCGGGCGGTCGGCGAGGGGGCGTGCGGACGATCCGTGCAAGCCCCCTGGTCGGAGCAGCCGGGGACTGCACCAGAATGGGGCCATGCGTGCTGTGGCTCAGGTCGTGACCGAAGCGAAGGTGACCGTCGAGGGGGAGGTGGTGGGCTCCATCCTCGGCCCGGGGCTCTGCGTCCTGGTCGGGGTCACCCATGAGGACACCGCAGAGCAGGCGGCGCTGCTCGCCCGCAAGCTCTGGTCCCTTCGGGTGTTGGAGGGCGAGAAGTCCTGCTCCGACCTGGACGCACCGCTGCTGGTGATCAGTCAGTTCACCCTCTACGGCGACGCCCGCAAGGGCCGCCGCCCCACCTGGAACGCCGCCGCGCCGGGGCCGGTCGCCGAGCCGCTGGTGGACGAGGTCGTCGCGCAGTTGCGGGCGCTGGGCGCGACCGTGGAGACCGGCCGCTTCGGCGCGGACATGAAGGTCTCGCTGGTGAACGACGGCCCGTTCACGGTGCTGCTGGAGTTCTGAGCCGCCGTCGGAGGCCGAGCTACTGCGGGACCACGGTCTCCTGTGCCGCCGGCACGGTGCCGGCCAGCAGCGGGGCGTCCGGCGCGGTGTTCCGCTTCACCAGCGCCAGCGCCACCGGGCCCAGCTCGTGGTGCCGGGCCGAGGAGGTGACGAAGCCGACCGAACGGCCATCGGCGCCGTCCGCGGCGAGGCGGACCTCTGTGCCGTGCGGCGGCAGCACCTCCATGCTGCCGTCCAGGTGCAGGAAGACCAGGCGGCGCGGCGGCCGGCCCAGGTTGTGCACCCGGGCCACCGTCTCCTGGCCCCGGTAGCAGCCCTTCTGCAGGTGGACCGCGGTCTCCAGCCAGCCCAGCTCGTGCGGGATGGTGCGGTGGTCGGTCTCGAAGCCCAGCCGCGGCCGGTGCGCCTCGATCCGCAGCGCCTCGTAGGCCCACAGCCCGGACGGAGCGCCGAAGCCCGCCGTCAGCTCGGCAAGCCCGGCGCGCGGCAGGAACAGGTCGCGGCCGTAGGGAAGCTCGCGGACGGCGGCGGCGCCCTCGGCCGAGGCCGTGGAGCCGGCCGGGAGGAAGACCACCGCGTAGTCGGCGGTGGCGTCGGCGATCTCGACCTGGTTGAAGAACTTCATCTTCTCCAGGTAGGCCACCAGCTCGCCCTGGGTCCCCGGCTCGACGTGCATCCAGGTGGTGGCGCCGTCGTCGACCAGGTAGAGGGCGTGCTCGATGTGGCCGTGCGGGGAGAGGATCAGCGCCTCGGTCGCCTGCTGCGGCGGCAGCTCGCTGACGTGCTGGGTCAGCAGCAGGTGCAGCCAGCTCAGCCGGTCCGGGCCGCTGACGGTGACCACACCGCGGTGCGACAGGTCGACGAAGCCCCTCCCGGCGACCAGTTCGCGCTGCTCGCGGGAGAGTTCGCCGTAGTGCGCGGCGACCGGAGCGTCCACGCCGTCGGCGGCGACGGCGCCGCGGACGGAGGTCAGCAGCGGGCTGGCGGGGGTGGTCTGCGTGGTCGTCACTGGTCAGCGTCCTCGGTCGGGCCGGTCTTGCGGCAGCAGTCGGCACAACGGCCGAAGATGGCGAAGTGCTTCACGTCAGTCGCGAAACCATGGCTGGCCCTCAGTGATTCCACCAGCGGCGCCGCGAGCGAGACATCGGTCTCGGTGACCTTCTCGCAGTCCCGGCAGACCAGGTGCATGTGCTGGTGCCGGTCGGCCAGGTGATAGGTGGGCGCGCCGTGGCCCAGGTGGGCGTGCGAGACCAGTCCGAGCTCCTCCAGCAGGTCCAGCGTGCGGTAGACCGTGGAGATGTTGACGCCGGTGGCGGTGCGGCGGACCTCGGTGAGGACGTCGTCGGGCGTGGCGTGGCCCAGGCTGTCCACGGCCTGCAGCACCAGCTGGCGCTGCGGGGTGAGCCGGTACCCACGCGCTCTCAGATCCGTCTGCCAGTCGATGCCGCTCACCACGTCGCCCCTCTGCACGCCGGACTGCGCGCCCCAAAAAGCCCGCACCCCGAGTCTATGGGGGTGCGGGAGCGGGCGGCCCTGCTGTGTTGTTCAGCGGAAGAAGGCGATGCCGTCGTCCGGGAGGTCGGAGACGTCCTGGACCAGCTGCGCCGGGTTCAGCACCTTCTTGAGCTGGCCCGACATGTAGGGGCGCAGCGGCACCTCGGGGGCGGACTTCTCACCCACCCACATCAGCTCGCCGTTGACCAGCCCGTACAGGCGCTTGCCGCCGCTGTACGGAGCCGCGCCCTCGATCCGGGCGACCGCGTCGGTGGCCAGCTCGATCTGCGGCTTGCCGTCGGCCAGCTCGCCGTACCAGATCTCCACGGTGCCGTCGTCGCGGACCGAGGAGAACTGCACCTCGCGGGCGCCGCTGGTGCCGTGCTGGTTGCTGGTGACCCGCCAGAAACCGGTCTCGCTCTCCAGCGGACGCACCTTGTTGCCCTCGGCGTCCAGCACCCAGCTGCGGGAGCGGTACTCCAGGAACGCCCGGCCGTCGTGGCGGAACACGATCTCCTGGCCGAAGTTGCACTTCTCCGCGCCGGGGAAGTCGTGGACGCCGGCCCCTTCCCAGGTGCCGAGCAGGAAGGCCAACGAGACGACGTCCTTGTGCAGGCCGGACGGGACCTCGATCTTGGCGACCATGTCAGCGCTGGCCCTGGTAGAGCTTCTTCACCGAGAACACGGCGAACCAGACGACGGCGAGTGCGATGACGATCAGCAGGCCGTCGAAGAAGTACTCAAGGCTGGACACGCGCGTGCTCCTCGGGGGAGGGAAAGGGTCTTCCGCCGATTCTAGTCGCCGGAGGGCGGGCACTCGCGGTGAGCCCCGCCACGTCGGGCTTCTAGGGTGGCGGTATGTCGAAGAAGCTGGTCATCAAGGTCACCGCGGGAGCGGACGCGCCGGAGCGGTGCTCGCAGGCGTTCACGGTGGCGGCGGTCGCCGTCGCCAGCGGGGTGGAGGTGTCGCTGTGGCTCACCGGCGAGTCCGCGTGGTTCGCCCTGCCGGGGCGGGCAGCGGAGTTCGAGCTCCCTGAGGCGGCGCCGCTGCCGGAGCTGCTGGACGCGGTGCTGGGTGCGGGGCGGGTGACGTTGTGTACGCAGTGTGCGGCGCGGCGGGGGATCGTTGCCGCCGACGTTTTGAAGGGGGTTCGGATTGCCGGCGCGCAGGTTTTTGTGAGCGAGGTTATGGGGGACGGGGTGCAGGCACTGGTTTACTGACGGTCGATTTTGGCTGAGCGCGCAGTTCCTCGCGCCCCTAAAAGCAAAAGACGCGCCCGCCGACGCTGCACAACGAAGCCCCGCCAGGTTTCCCGGGCGGGGCCTTGTTGCTGGTGCCGGTCAGACGGCGATGGCGACCTCGGCCACCGCGCCCTGCTGGGCCGCGACCACGCGGTCGACGGTCGCACCGGGCACCAGGGCGCGGAGCGTCCAGGTGCCGGGGGCCGCGAAGAAGCGGAACTGTCCGGTCGCGGAGGTCGGCACCTCGGCGGTGAACTCGCCGCCCTCGTCGAGCAGACGGACATAGCCGTTGACCGGCTCGCCGTCCCGGGTCACCGAACCCTGGATGATGGTCTCGCTCGCCACGTCAACTCCTGCCAGATCGGGGCCGCCGGCCTTCGCTCCACACATGGTGTTCTCCTTCAGGGGGTCAGTTGGAGCCGAGCTCGATCGGAACGCCGACGAGGCTGCCGTACTCGGTCCAGGAACCGTCGTAGTTCTTGACGTTGGTCTGGCCGAGCAGCTGGTGCAGCACGAACCAGGTGAGCGCGGAGCGCTCGCCGATGCGGCAGTACGCGATGGTGTCCTTCGAGAGGTCGACGTTCTCCTCCTCGTAGAGGGCCTTCAGCTCCTCGTCCGACTTGAAGGTGCCGTCGTCGTTGGCGTTCTTGGACCACGGGATGTTGCGGGCGCTCGGGACGTGGCCGGGGCGCTGCGACTGCTCCTGCGGGAGGTGCGCGGGGGCGAGCAGACGGCCGGAGAACTCGTCGGGCGAGCGGACGTCGACCAGGTTCTTGGCACCGATCGCGGCGACCACGTCGTCACGGAAGGCGCGGATCGAGGTGTCCTGGGCCTGCGCCTTGTACTCGGTGGCGGCGCGCTCGGGGACAGCCGAGCCGTCGACCAGGTCGCGGGAGTCGAGCTCCCACTTCTTGCGGCCGCCGTCCAGCAGGCGGACGTCGCCGTGGCCGTACAGCTTGAAGTACCAGAAGGCGTAGGAGGCGAACCAGTTGTTGTTGCCGCCGTAGAGGACGACGGTGTCGTCGTTGGCGATGCCCTTGGCGGACAGCAGCGCCTCGAAGCCGGCCTGGTCCACGAAGTCGCGGCGGACCGGGTCCTGGAGGTCCTTCTTCCAGTCGATCCGGACGGCGTTGCGGATGTGGTTCTTGTCGTACGCGGCGGTGTCCTCGTCAACCTCGACGACGACGACCTTCGGGTCGTCCAGGTGGTCCTGGACCCAGTCGGCGCTTACCAGGACGTCACTGCGGCTCATGGGGATTCTCCATCCGGGGCAGTTGCGGAAGAGCGGCGCCGCGCGGACGTGCGTCCGGAGGGGAGTCCGGATCGTGGGACAGCGCGGCGGTGGTCTGCGAGATGTACGCGGTGTTGCGGGCTCAGCGAGCCCGCGGCCTGCGGGCGGAACCGTCCTGGAAACGGACGGAGCGACGCCCTGTCAGCGCATTCGACAGAGGCAGGCAGCCACGCGGCACAGGTCTACCGCCCGCCGCTTCGTGAGATCCGCCTGTCGCTTCATGGCTCCGATGCTAGGGAACGGAGCGCGTGCTGTCATCGGTGTCTTGAACTCTGAGATGAAACGGTCCGTATGTTGATATCAACGGCAGCAGCCGCGGATCCGGCCGGGTGCGGACGGGGGCGCGGGGGGACCGGGGAGGGGTGTTCCACCGATCCGCGAGACGGCGGTGGACACCCCGTCTCGCGGATCGGGACACCCGTTAGTTGCTGAGCGAGACGTTGGTGCCGGAGACCCTGATGTCGATGCCGTCCGGGCCCGGCTGCACCGAGTCCAGCCTGAGGCCGCTGGGCAGACCGGCGAGCTGCAGCTTGGGCTGGAGGAAGGACGCGACCAGGCTCGCCACGGTCGGGTCGACCCCGGTGATCCCGCTGAGGTTGGTCAGGCTGATGCCGTTGCCGTCCACCACGCTGATGTCGGCGGTGCCGGAGACCTGCTGCGACCCCAGCACCGGCAGGTCGACCTTGCCGGAGACCTTCACCTTGCCCGGGGTGCCGCCGTAGGCGACGGTGACCTGGTTCGGCAGCGCGGCGGAGAGGTCCCCGTAGGAGATCCGGGCGGTCCCGGTGCCGCTGCCGGCGACGATCCCGCTGTAGTTGCCGGTGACCTTCACGTTCTTGGCGTCGATGCGGAAGTTCTGCAGCTGGATGTTGGGCCCGCCCTTGCCGTCGTTCACGGTCAGGTCGGAGGCGCTCATCTTCACCTCGTCGAACTTCTTCGAGGCGAGCTGGGTCAGGAAGGGGAAGCCCCCGATGCTGACGCTCGGTTTCTGCGAGAGGTTCCGCTCGGACTGGATCTTGCTCGCGGCCTCGCTCTCGGCGAAGTGCAGGGTGATCCTGTCGGCCGCGACGAACAGGGCGGCGAGGACGATCAGGACGATCAGCAGTCGGCGCGCGGCGCGCATGGAGTCCTCCTTGGACGGACGTGCCGGAGAAGACAGCGGCCGGGCGGTCCGCGGTTCCGCGGACCGCCCGGGGTACTGCTGCCACGTCTACCCCGCGAGCAGGTGACCCACCAGGAAGACCGCCGGTGCCGCGCAGGCCAGCGGCACCGCGACACCCGCCGTCAGATGGACGAAGCGGGACGGGAAGTCGTACCCGGCGACCCGGCGCCCGACCAGGGCGCAGGCGCCCGCGGCCAGGCCGAGCAGCAGGCCCCCGCCCGCGCCGAGTCCGGTCGCGGCCCCCAGCAGGGCCCCGACCAGCAGGCCGGCCGCCGCACCGGCGCCGAAGCCGGCCTTGGCCGGGAGCATCGGCAGTGCGGAGACCGCGGTGGCGACGGCCGCGGACAGGGCGCCCGCGGTGACCGCGGCGCCGGTCGACCAGCCGTGGTGGGTGACCGACCCGGCGGCCAGGAAGCAGCCCGCGAGGACGGTCATCACCGTCGCCGAGGCGCTCACCGTCAGGGCGTAGAAGCGCTCGTCGGGGTTGCTGGGCCGGAAGATCTGCAGGATCAGCACCAGCAGGAAGAACCCGCCGAGGGTGCCCGCCAGCACGGCCGGCGCGGTGCCGCCGGAGGCGGCGAGCATCGCCGCGTCCGCGGTGACGCCGCCGAGCGCGGCCAGGGCGATGCCCTGCCGGGCGGGCCACATGCCGTTCAGTCGGAACCATCCGGCGGAGGTCACCGCCTGCAGCAGCAGCGTCGGGACGACCAGGGCGGGACGGCCGAGCAGCGCGGCCAGGGTCAGCAGCACCGCGATCGCCGCGGTCGCGGCGGCGGGCTGGATGCCCGGGTCGACGATCGGCGAGCCCTTGCGGGCGGCCTGGGCGGGAACGGCCGGTGCGGCCGGGCCCTGGGGGTGGGCCGCGGCCTCCGGGGCGGTCGGACCGGTGGGCTGCGCCGCCGCGAAGGCCTCGCGCAGCGAGCCGCCCGGCTGCGCCTCCAGCGGTTGCGGTGGCGGCGGGGCGAACTCCCCGGCCGGTCCGGTGGGCTGCGCGGCGGCGAAGGTCTCCCGGAGCGAGGTCGGTGCCCCGTAGGCGAGCGGCTGGGACTGCGGCTGGGAGCCCAGGGCGTCGAAGTACTCGGGCGCGGGGGCCTCCGCCCCCCGGGCCGCCTGGACCGGGTACGGCGGGGCGGCCGCGCCGGCCGGCGGCACCGGCGGCAGGTAGGCGGTGGCCTCCGCGTCGCCGCCCGGGGTGCCCAACTGCTGCCAGCCGGGGGTGCCCGGCTGCGGCTGCGGCGGAACCGGCGGGAGGAACGCGGTGGCCTCGGCGTCGCCACCCGAAGCCGGCTGCTGCCAGCCGGGGGCGCCGGGCTGTGGCTGCGGCGGAACCGGCGGGAGGAAGGCAGTGGCCTCGGCGTCCGGGGTGCCCCAGGGCTGGGCCTGCGGCGGGACGCCGGGCTGTTGCCACTGCTGGGCACCGGGTTGGGCCTGCGGCGGGAGGAAGGCGTCGGCGCCCTGAGCCGGCTGCTGCCAGCCGGGGGCGCCGGGCTGCGGCGGAACCGGCGGGAGGAAGGCGGTGGCCTCGGCGTCCGGGGCCGGCCAGGACTGGGCCTGCGGCGGGACGCCCGGCTGCTGCTGCCACTGCTGGGCGCCCGGCTGCTGCTGGGGCTGCCAGCCGGTCGGCGGCGCCGGCGCGGCGGCCGGGGCCGCCCCGCGCTCCCACTCGGACGGCCAGCCAGGACCGGTCTGTCCCTGCCCCTGTCCCTGGCCCTGTTCCTGGGACGGGAACTGAGGCTGGATCAGCTCCTGCGGCAGCGGCACCTCGGTGGTCGCGTAGCGCTCGTGGATCTGGCCGAAGCGCGAGGTCGGCGGAGGCGCCGCGGCGGCGTCCGGCGGACCCTGCGGATAGGGCGGCAGCAGCGAGGTCTGCTCGGCCTCGTTCCACTCGGACGGCTGACGGCCCTCGGCGGGGAAGATGGGGGAACCCGAATATCCGGACATGCTCTGCGTCACCCTCCCGCGAACGGCGGCAGGACCTCGACGGTGCCGCCCTGCGCCAGCTCGACGTCGGCGTGGTCGCGGCTGCCGACCGGGTCGCCGTCCACCAGGAACGAGCACAGGCCGAGGACCTGTGCGAACCGCGGCCGGTCGGCGTGCAGCGCACGCGCGGCCTCCAGCGCCTCGGCGAGCGTCGCCGCGCGGTAGGGCTCCTCGCCCGTGCCCGCCTCGGCCTTGGCCGCCGCCCAGTAGCGGATCACTCCGGTCGGTACCGGGGGTCGCCCCCCGGAGGAATGGTGCACACCCTCCTGTACGCCTGCTGCCTCGGCGGATGCCGGACCAGCGGTCATCTCACCCTCCTCAGTGGAACCTCGCATCGGGCCATCATGGACTCCTGGACCCGCTTCCGTCACCGCTCGCTGGTCAGCCACTCGCCCACACGTTCGAGCAACGCCTCGTCCGCCGCGTTCTCGGCGTGGCCGAAGCCGGGCTCGATCCAGAGCTGCGAGCTGCCCTTCGCGGCGGCGGCCCGATGCAGCGAGCGCGGGTGGTCCAGCGGGAAGTAGGGGTCGCTGTCCCCGTGCACCACCAGCAGCGGGATGCCCCGTTCGGCCAGCAGCGCCGCCGCCTCCACCGGCGGCACCGGGATCTCCTGCCACTCCTTGGGGTCGATCCGGGTCCGCAGCCCGAGCCGGCCCACCACCCGGCCCAGCGGGCGCATCACCACCCAGTGCAGCCGCCGCATCGGGACGGTGCCCCGGTAGTACCAGCGGGCCGGCGCGCTGACCGTGGCCACCGCCGCCACTCCCCCGTACAGCGCGGCGTGGCGGACCACCACCGCGCCGCCCATGGAGAAGCCGGCGGTGACGATCCGGCGGTAACCCAGCGAGCGGGCCCAGTCGACGGCGGCCTGGAGGTCGTCCACCTCCCGGTCGCCGACCGTGGACAGCCCGCCGGACCTGCCGTGGCCGCGGAAGGAGAAGGTCACCACGCCCGCATACTGGGACAGCACCCCGGCGGCGCGTTGCAGCGCGGGCCGTTCCACCGCGCCGGTGAAGCCGTGCGCGACGACCACCGCGAGGTCCCTCCCAGCGGACTCCCCGGAACCGCTCAGCGGGCGGTGAGCTGCATGGATACGTACGCCGTCGACAGTCAGCAGCAGTGCTTCGGCGGGGGCGTTCCATGGCCGCACATCCGTACCAGTCCTGGTCAGACCCTTCGCGACAGCGTCCATGTGGGCTATTCTCCTTCTCCAAGGGATCCGGGCAGAGTCGCCCCCGGGTCCTTTTGTGGTTACAGATCCTGAACGCGTGACCTGCGAGAGGCTTCTCCGGACGGAACGCACAACGCCGTGTGCCCGGCCGGAACCCACGGAGCCGCCACCCTCACCGTCCCACCCGGAAAGGGGACTAACCGGGTATGAGTTCTCTGCTGCTGCTCACCAACGCCCTGCAGCCGTCCGCCGAGGTACTGCCCGCACTCGGCCTGCTGCTGCACAACGTACGCGTGGCCCCCGCCGAGGGCTCCGCCCTCGTGGACACCCCCAGTGCCGATGTGGTCCTCGTCGACGGCCGCCGCGACCTGCCGCACATCCGCAGCCTGTGCCAGCTGATCCGCTCCACCGGACCCGGTGCGCCGGTGGTCCTGATCGTGACCGAGGGCGGCCTGGCCGCCGTCACCGCCGAGTGGGGCATCGACGACGTGCTGCTGGACACGGCCGGCCCGGCCGAGGTCGAGGCGCGGCTGCGGCTGGCCACCGGCCGGATGCAGGTGGTCCAGGACGACAGCCCGATGGAGATCCGCAACGGCGACCTGTCCGTGGACGAGGCGACCTACAGCGCCAAGCTCAAGGGCCGGGTGCTGGACCTGACCTTCAAGGAGTTCGAGCTCATCAAGTACCTGGCGCAGCACCCCGGCCGGGTCTTCACCCGGGCGCAGCTGCTGCAGGAGGTCTGGGGCTACGACTACTTCGGCGGCACCCGCACCGTGGACGTGCACGTCCGCCGGCTGCGGGCGAAGCTCGGCCCGGAGCACGAGCAGCTGATCGGCACGGTGCGCAACGTCGGCTACCGCTTCGTGGTGCCGGAGAAGGGCGACAAGGGGAGCATCCCCCGCCCCGACGGAGACGCTGCGTTCCCGCCGGCCGTCGGTGCCGTCGAGCCGATCGAGGCGGACGCGGAGGTCTGAGCCGCCGCTCCGTTCCAGCGGGCGTGCGGAAGGTGTCCGGGGGCTTCCGGACACCTTCCGCACGCCCGCTCGGTCACCGACCGGAGTGCTCGGTTCTGGACAGGTCCACCACAGTTCGGTGAGGCGCGTAGACTGCCGCCGTGCCCAAGGTGACCCGCGACGACGTGGCCAGGCTGGCAGGGACCTCGACCGCGGTCGTCAGCTACGTCATCAACAATGGCCCCCGCCCGGTCGCCCCGGCGACCCGCGAACGCGTGCTCGCGGCGATAGCGCAACTCGGCTACCGCCCCAACAGCGTCGCCCAGGCGATGGCGAGCCGCCGTACCAACCTCATCGGCATGGTCGTGCCCGACGCCCGCCAGCCGTTCTTCGCCGAGCTCTCGCACGCGGTGGAACGGGTGGCCTCGGAGCGCGGCAAGATCGTGCTGATAGGGAACTCCGACTACGTCGGCGACCGTGAGATGCACTACGTCCGGGCCTTCCTGGGCATGCGCGTCTCCGGGCTGATCCTGATCAGCCAGGGACCCTCGCAGCAGGCCGCGACCGAGTTCGCGGCCCAGGACGACTCCCGGGTAGTGCTGCTGCACCGCCGCCCGGAGAGCGCCGAGGACGTCGCCGTGGTCACCGACGACGTGGGCGGCGCCCAACTGGCCGTCGAGCACCTGCTCGGGCACGGGCACCCCTATGTGGCCTGCTTCGGCGGCCCGGTCGCCTCGCCCGCCCCGGGCGACCCGGTGATCGACCACATCGAGGGCTGGCGCCGGGCCATGAGCGCGGCGGGCCTGGGCACCGAGGGCCGGCTCATCGACGCGCCCTTCGACCGCTACGGGGCCAGGGCCGTCGCCGTGGAGCTGCTGCGCTCCCCCGACCGCCCCCCGGCGATCTTCTGCTCCACCGACGACCAGGCCATCGGCGTGGCCAGGGCGGCGCGCGAGGTCGGCGTCAGGATCCCCGAGGACCTGGCCCTGGCCGGCTTCGACGACATCCCCGAAGCGGCGTTCTGCGACCCGCCGCTGACCACCATCGCCTCGGACCGGGACGCCATGGCCAAGGCCGCGGTGGACCTGGTGCTGGACGACTCGCTGCTGGTGCCGGGATCGGACACGCCGCGGGTGCGGCGCTTCCCCAGCAGGCTGGTGACCAGGCGCTCCTGCGGCTGCGGATAGGCCGGGCGGAACGTACCGTCGGAGGGCCGGAGCGCAGCTCTGACCCGGCGTGGAGCCGACACTCATCTGAGCGGAGCATGGGCCTTGATTCTTTCGTGGGGCTATGAGCTTGCTCTCAGTGGGCTCTCATGTTGCGGGCGGAAATTGAAGCCATGAGCGAGACGCACCGGAATTCTGAAGGCGCCCCCGAGCCGGGCGTGTACCCCTACACCAGTGGTGACGGCGCGGGCGTCGACCCGACGGTGCCGCTGCCCCCCATGCCGGAGCACGCGCCGGCGGCCCACTACGGCGAGGCGCCCATCGAGGGCACCGTCTTCCCCGGCAACCCCGCACCGCTCCCCGGCCCCCCGATGCCCGCCCCCGCGCCGTACGCGGGCGGCAGTGGCTGGGGCGGCACCGGTGACGGCGGCCCCGGCGAGCTCGCCCACCACGCGGCCGAGCCCGCCCCGAAGAAGCGCAGCCTGCTGCGCCGTCCGATCGCCCTGGTGGCGGCCGTGGCACTGGTCTCCGCGCTGGCCGGCGGGGTCGCCGGCGGTGTGATCAGCGCCCAGCGCAGCACCACCGCCAACTACAGCACCGGCGCGGTGGTCACCTCCGACTCCAAGACCACCAGCAACACCGCCGCGATAGCGTCCGCCGTCACGCCCAGCACCGTGCAGATCACGGTGGACTCGGGCAACAGCGAGGACATCGGCACCGGCATCATCCTGACCTCCACCGGCCAGATCCTGACCAACTACCACGTGATCTCCGCGGCGGCGAGCGACAGCAGCGCCACCATCAAGATCACCTTCAGTGACGGCAAGACCGCCACCGGCAGCATCGTGGGCACCGACGCCGGCCTGGACGTCGCCGTGATCAAGGCGGAGAACGTCAGCGGCCTCAAGCCCGCCTCGCTCGGCGACTCCAGCTCGGTCGCGATCGGCGACTCCGTGGTCGCCATCGGCAACCCGGACGGCCTCACCGGCACCGTCACCTCCGGCATCGTCAGCGCGCTGAACCGCAAGGTCACCGTGGACGTCAGCGAGAGCACCACCCAGTCCAACGGCGGCTTCGGCTTCCCGAGCTGGTCCGGTGAGCAGGGCGGCAGCGGTTCCTCCGGCTCCGGCAGCTCCTCCAGCAGCCAGACCGCGACCTACAGCGCGATCCAGACCGACGCCTCGCTCAACCCCGGCAACTCCGGCGGCCCGCTGCTCAACAGCTCCGGGGAGGTCATCGGGATCAACGCCTCGATGTACAGCTCGTCCTCCAGCAGCAGCTCCAGCAGCGAGGCCGGCAGCGTCGGCCTGGGCTTCGCCATCCCGATCAACGCGGTGAAGGCGGTCCTGCCGCAGCTCCAGGCCGGGCAGAACATCACCTCCTGACGCCCGCGGCGCGAAGTCGCGGAGTCACGACACGACGTCGTCCTGACGCGGGGCCTGCCCGTGACGGACAATCGCGGACAGATGCCATCGTGTCCGTACCCGAGGAATCCGAGGAAACAGCCAGATGAGTGCCTCCGCCGCGCAGCCCGCAGCCAACGACCCGTCGTCGACCGAGGACGCGCTCGCCCGTGTCCTGGTCGTCGACGACGAGCCCGCGCTGCGCGACGCCCTGGAGAGCAGCCTCGCCTTCGAGGGCTACGAGGTGACCACCGCCTCGGACGGCTTGGAGGCGTTGGACGCCATCGCCGAGAAGTCGCCCGACCTGGTGCTGCTGGACATCATGATGCCGCGGATGGACGGTCTGACCACCGTCCGCCGGCTGCGGTCCCGCGGGGACACCGTCCCGGTGCTGATGCTGACGGCCCGGGACGCGGTGGGCGACCGGGTCACCGGTCTGGACGTGGGCGCCGACGACTACCTGGCCAAGCCGTTCGAACTGGACGAGCTGCTGGCCAGGGTCAGGGCGCTGCTGCGGCGCAACTCCATCGCCCAGGCGGCCGGGGTCGGCGGCGCGGCCGAGGACGAGGTGCTCGCCTTCGAGGACCTGCGGATGAACACCACCACCCGCGAGGTGACCCGGGCGGGCCAGCCGGTGGAGCTGACCCGCACCGAGTACATGCTGCTGGAGATGTTCCTGGCGCACCCGCGCCAGGTGCTGACCCGCGAGCAGATCCTCAAGGCCGTCTGGGGCTTCGACTTCGAACCGTCGTCGAACTCGCTGGACGTGTACGTGATGTACCTGCGCCGCAAGACCGAGGCCGGCGGGATGCCCCGGCTGGTGCACACGGTCCGCGGCGTGGGGTACGCGCTCCGCGCAGGTAGCGGGACGTGAGCGCGGACACGGCTGTCGCCGCGGAGGAACCCGCCGCCGAGGAGCCCGCCGCCGAGGAACCCGCCAAGCGGTCCCGCAGCGGCGGCTGGCTCAACCGGATGACGCTGCGGGGCCGGCTGGCACTGATGTCCGCCGTGGCCGTGGCCGTGGCCGTACTGCTCTGTGCCGCCGTGAGCTGGTTCTTCGCGAAGGACCAGATGATCAGTCAGGTGGACGCGACCCTGCAGTCGTCGGTCAACCCGAACCCGGTCGGGACGCTGAACTACGTGGCCAGGGCCTGCTCCAAGGTGGACCAGGAGCCGGTGCAGAACAGCACGACGCTGATCATGTCGACCGGGACGTCCTGTCCGACCAACTCCGACAGCACGATCAAGCCCACCGCGTCGGACTACGCCATCGCCTCCAGCGGCACCTCGGGTCCGAACGCGCGGAGCAGCCTGCGGAACGGCACCACCGTGGGCGGTGCCTCGGTGCGCATCTACACGGTGAGCGTCGGCAGCTACAACGTCAACGGCACCGACATGAACCTCGCCATCGCCGTCGCCCAGCCGCTGGCGCCGGTCCAGGACGCCCTGGACAAGCTCGCCCTGATCATGGCCGGGGTGTCGCTGCTGGTGATCATCGGATCCGCAGCCGCGGCGCTGTGGGTGGCCCGCACCGCGCTGCGACCGGTGGACCGGCTGACCGAGGCCGTGGAGCACATCGCCCGCACCGAGGAGCTGGGAACCACGATCGCAGTGTCCGGTAAGGACGAGATCGCCCGGCTGAGCGAGTCCTTCAACTCCATGAGCACCGCACTGGCCAGTTCCCGGGACCGGCAGTCGCAGCTGATCGCGGACGCCGGGCACGAGCTGCGCACCCCGCTGACCTCGCTGCGGACCAATGTCGACCTGCTGGTGCGCAGCGAGGAGACCGGGCGGGCGCTGCCGGAGGCGACCCGCAACCGGATGCTCGGCAATATGAAGGCTCAGATGGTGGAGCTGTCCACGCTGATCGTGGACCTGCTGGAGCTGTCCCGGCCGTCCCGGCCGAAGGGCTCCAAGCCGCTGGAGGTGCTGCCGCTGCACGACATCGCCGCCCGCGCGCTGGACCGGGCCCGTCTGCGCGGTCCCGGGCTGGTCTTCAACGTCGAGCTGCGGCCCTGGTACGTACGGGCCGACGCGCACTCGATGGAGCGTGCGGTGATCAACCTGCTGGACAACGCGGTGAAGTTCAGCCCGCCCGGCGGCAGCATCGACGTCACGCTCCGCTTCGGCACCCTGACGGTGCGGGACCACGGTCCGGGTATCCCGACCGAGGACCTGCCGCACGTCTTCGACCGCTTCTGGCGCTCCCCCTCCGCCCGGCAGATGCCGGGGTCGGGCCTGGGCCTGGCCATCGTCGCGCAGACCATCCGCGACGCCGGCGGCGAGGTCTCGCTGGCCGCGGCGGCGCCCGGGCCGGACGGCTCGACCGGCGGCGCGCTGGCGACGGTGCAGCTGCCCGGGGCTCCCACGCCCCCGCCGCCGACCCCGCCGACCGTGCAGAACACCCCGCAGATCACCGCGGACGAGGAGCTGAAGTCCGGGATCTGAGACGATCTGTCCCAACAACTGGATGGTCCGCCATGATGGCCCCGCAGGCAGAAGCGACTGCGGGGAGGCACAGCCATGGGGATCACCGACACGAAGGCCGGTACCGGGACGGCCGCGACGGCCGGGGGCGGCAGCCGGCGCTGGCTGATGCTGGCGCTCGGCACCGCCGCGCAGACCAGCTCGTTCGCCTTCGTCTACGGGCTTCCCTATCTGATTCCGGTGCTCCGCGGCAGCGAGCGGTTGAGCCTCTCGCAGGCCGGACTGCTGGTGGCCTGCCCGACCGTCGGACTGCTGCTGGCCCTGTACGCGTGGGGCGCCGCCGCCGACCGCTACGGCGAGCGGGTGGTGCTGGCGTCCGGCCTGGGGCTGGCGACGCTGGCGCTGACCGCCGCCCTGCTGGTCCACGGCCTGGTGCTGCTGGGCCTGATGTTCGCGCTGGCGGGCGCGGCCGGGGCCTCGGTGTCGGCGGCCAGCGGACGGGTCGTGCTGGGCTGGTTCCCGCCGGAGCAGCGCGGACTGGCGATGGGCATCAGGCAGACCTCCACCCCGCTGGGGATGCTGGTGGCGGCGGTGTCGATGCCCCCGCTGGCGGCGGCGTACGGGCTGCGCGGCGCGCTGCTGTTCGTGACCCTGCTGAGCGCGGTGATGACCGTGCTGGTGGCGCTGCTGGTGGTGGACCCTCCCCGGCCGCCGCGGACCGCCCCCGGCGGCGCCCGTCCGGCCTCGCCGTACCGGGGCTCGCGGACGCTGTGGCGGATCCACGGGGCCAGCGCGCTGATGGTGTGGCCGCAGTTCACCGTGGGCGCCTTCGGGCTGGTCTTCCTGACCGACGTCCGGCACTGGTCGCCGGTCGCGGCCGGCCAGCTGATGGCCTGCGGGCAGGCCCTGGCCGCCTGCTGCCGGATCGGCGCCGGCCGCTGGTCCGACGCGGTCGGCAGCCGGCTGCGGCCGATGCGGGCGCTGGCAGGCGCGGTGGGCGCCGCCTCGCTGCTGCTGGCCGCCTGCGCGCAGTGGTGGCCCTCGGCGGCGTCGGTGGTGCTGCTGGTCCTGCTCTGCGGGCTCTCCGCCAGCACCAACGGGCTGTCGTTCACCTCGGTGGCCGAGCTGGCCGGGCCCCGCTGGGCCGGCCGGGCCCTGGGCGTGCAGAACATCGGCCAGAACCTGACCGCCTCGCTGGCCCCGCCGGTGGTCGGCGCGCTGATCAGCGCCTCCGGCTACGGCACCGCCTTCGCCTGCGCGGCCGTCTGCGGAGTGGCCGCCATCGCGGTGGTGCCGGTGCGGGCGGTGGACGGAGCGGCCTAGAGTCGCAGGATGGACGCGGTTCAGGTGGTCGAGACGGTGGACGGGTCGGAGCTGGCGGCGATACAGCTGCTGCTGGCGACGGCGGAGCGGAGCGACGGCCGGACGGCCGTCTCGGAGCAGGGGCGGCTGGCGCTGCGGAACCCCAGGCCCGGGGTGCGGCACCTGCTGCAGCGGGACGACGACGGCGAGCTGGTCGGCTACGCCCAGGTGGACGGCTCCGGCACGGCCGAGCTGGCGGTGGCCCCGGCCCGGCGCCGCCGGGGCCACGGACGGGCGCTGGCGCAGGCCGCCGTCGCGGCCGGTGCCACCACGGCCTGGGCGCACGGCGGCCACCCCGGGGCCCGGCGGCTGGCCGAGGAGCTGGGCTTCGAGCTGGTGCGGGAGCTGCGGCAGATGCGCCGCCCGCTCCCGGTGGAGGACCTGGAGATCACCCTCCCCGAGGGCGTCGAACTGCGCAGCTTCCGTCCGGGCCAGGACGACGGGGCCTGGCTGGCGCTCAACGCCGCCGCCTTCGCCCACCACCCCGAGCAGGGCGGCTGGACCGAGCAGGACCTGGCCGAACGGCTCGCCGAGCCCTGGTTCGACCCGGCCGGGTTCTTCCTGGCCACCCGCGGCGACGAGCTGGTCGGCTTCCACTGGACCAAGGTGGAGGGGGACATGGGAGAGGTCTATGTCGTCGGGGTCAGTCCTTCCGAGCAGGGCAACGGCCTCGGCAGGGCGCTGACCTCGGTCGGGCTGCGCTACCTGGGCCGGGACCGGGGCCTCGACACGGTGCTGCTCTACGTGGACGCCGATAACCCGGCCGCCGTGCGGGTATACGAGAAACTGGGCTTCACGGTGTACGAGGTGGACCTGATGTACCGGCTGAGCAGCGACTGAGTGGCCCGCGCTGAGGCGTCCGCGTCAGCTTTCCTGTAGGCCACCCGCTATTCACTTCCAGTTCAGACGCCGTTGCAAAGATCACGAAATGCAAGCCGCAGGGGCAACGACGATGCCGGACACCCTGCAGGAGGAGCTGCCCACCATGACCGCCGCCCGACCTGCCGCCACACCGGCCACCACCCCTGCGACCACCGCCGTGTCCGCCAACGGCGTCCCGACGCTGCTCCCGGACAGCCGGGAGCTCGCCGAGTTCGCCGAGTTCGAGGAGGAACTGCCCGCCAACCGCTTCCTGGACCGGGAGCGCAGCTGGCTGGCGTTCAACGAGCGGGTGCTGGAGCTCGCCGAAGACCCGGAGACCCCGCTGCTGGAACGGGTCAAGTTCCTGGCGATCTTCGGCAGCAACCTGGACGAGTTCTTCATGGTCCGCGTGGCCGGCCTGAAGCGCCGGATCGCCACCGGCGTCGCCACCCGTTCGGCCGCAGGGCTCCAGCCGCGCGAGGTGCTGGAGAAGATATGGGGCCGGTCCCGGGAGCTGATGGCCCGGCACGCCGCCTGCTTCCAGCAGGACCTGCTGCCCGAGCTGGCCGCCGAGGGCATCGAACTGGTGCGCTGGAGCGATCTGACCGACAAGGAGCAGGGCCGGCTGCTGGTCCTGTTCCGGCAGCAGATCTTCCCGGTGCTCACCCCGCTCGCGGTCGACCCGGCGCACCCGTTCCCCTACATCTCCGGCCTGTCGCTCAACCTGGCCGTGGTGGTGCGCAACCCGATCAGCGGCCACAAGCACTTCGCCAGGGTCAAGGTCCCGCAGTCGCTGCACCGCTTCCTGGAGGCCTCGCCGCAGCGCTACGTCCCGCTGGAGGACGTGATGGGCGCCTACCTGGAGGAGCTCTTCCCGGGCATGGAGGTGCTGGAGCACCACGCCTTCCGGGTGACCCGCAACGAGGACCTCGAGGTCGAGGAGGACGACACCGAGAACATCCTCAAGGCCCTGGAGAAGGAGCTGATGCGGCGCCGCTTCGGGCCGCCGGTGCGGCTGGAGGTCGAGGAGTCCATCGACCCCTACGTCCTCGACCTGCTGGTCCGCGAGCTGAACATCTCCGAGTCCGAGGTGTACCCGCTGCCCGGGCCGCTGGACCTGACCGGGCTGTTCGCCATCGCCGGGCTGGACCGGCCCGAGCTGAAGTACCCGGCGTTCATCGCGAGCACCGCGCGCGGCCTGTCCGACGTCGAATCGGCCTCCCAGCCGGACATCTTCGCCGCCGTACGCGAGCGCGACGTGCTGCTGCACCACCCGTACGACAGCTTCTCCACCTCGGTGCAGGCCTTCCTGGAGCAGGCCGCCAACGACCCCGACGTGCTGGCCATCAAGCAGACCCTGTACCGGACCTCCGGCGACTCCCCGATCGTGGACGCCCTGATCGACGCCGCCGAGTCCGGCAAGCAGGTGCTGGTCCTGGTCGAGATCAAGGCCCGCTTCGACGAGCAGGCCAACATCAAGTGGGCCCGCAAGCTGGAGGAGGCCGGCTGCCACGTGGTCTACGGCCTGATCGGGCTGAAGACGCACAGCAAGCTGTCGCTGGTGGTCCGCCAGGAGGGCGACACGCTGCGCCGCTACGCGCACGTCGGCACCGGGAACTACCACCCCAAGACCGCCCGCATGTACGAGGACCTGGGCGTGCTCACCGCCGACCAGCAGGTCGGCGCGGACCTCTCGGACCTGTTCAACCGGCTCTCCGGCTACTCCCGCCGGGAGTCCTACCGGCGGCTGCTGGTCGCCCCGCGCTCGCTGCGGCAGGGCCTGGTCCAGCGGATCCACGACGAGATCACCCACCACCGGGCCGGCCGTCCTGCCCGGATCCAGATCAAGGTCAACTCCATCGTGGACGAGGCCGTCATCGACGCCCTCTACCGCGCCTCGCAGGCCGGCGTACCAGTCGACGTGTGGGTGCGCGGGATCTGCGCGATCCGGCCCGGAGTGCCCGGACTCTCGGACAACATCCGGGTCCGCAGCATCCTCGGCCGGTTCCTGGAGCACTCCCGGGTGTTCGTCTTCGGCAACGGCGGCGACCCCGAGGTGTGGATCGGCAGCGCCGACATGATGCACCGCAACCTGGACCGCCGGATCGAGGCGCTGCTGCGGGTCACCGACCCGGGCCACCGCAGCGAGCTCGCCGGGCTGCTGGACCTGGGCACCGCCGACGACACCTCGTCCTGGCACCTGGGCGCCGACGGCACCTGGACCAGGCACTCCCACGACGCCGAGGGCAGACCCCTGCGCAACGTCCAGGAGCTGCTGATCGACTCGCGGCGGCGCAAGCGCAGTACCGGTGGCTGGGGCCAGAGTGGCTCGACCGCCTGACACACCGGGGCGCCCCGAAGGGCCGCCCGGGGACCGCAACGACGACGACGGGGACTTACGCACCATGACCGACGCAACCCCGGCCGCAGAGGCCCCGTCGGCTGCCAAGAGGGTGACGCACCAGAGTCGGCCGCACCCGGGCAGCCCACCGGGCCGGGTCTCGGCGCTGCTGGACGACGGCTCCGCCGCCGAGCTCCTCTCGGTGCACCTCGCGACGCAGGCCGGGGACTTCCTGCGCGGTCTGCCCTCGGTGGACCTGCACACGCTGCGCCGGGTCGGCGCGGCGCTGCACACCTTCGAGTCGCTGCTGGACCCGGCCTGGGCCCGGGAGATGCGCGAGGAGCTGTCCCGGCTCGGGGCCGTCCTCGGCCAGGAACGGGCCTACGGCCGCAGGCTGAGCCGGCTGCTGGCCGGCCTGGACTCGCTCACCAGCACGGACCCCGCCGCGAACGCCGCTCAGCTGCCCGCCGGTCAGCTCCCGTCCGGTCAGCTGCCGGCCGCCACCGCCGGGCCGGTCCCGCGTCCGCGCGAGGCCGAGGGCCTGCTGGCCCGGCACCCGGGCGCGCCCAAGGCCCGGGCGCTGCTGGAGCGCCAGCTCACCCTGGGCCGCTCCCGGGCCCACACCGCCGCCCTGCAGGAGCTGGGCTCGGCGCGCTTCCACGCGCTGGCCGACCGGATGACGCTGCTGGTCTCCGACCTGCCGCTGCGGGCCGGCGGCAGCGACGCCCCGGCCGGTGAACTGCTCTCCTGCGCCGCCGCCGAGGCCGCCGCGCTGACCGCGGCCGCCGAGGCGCTGCCGCTGGAACGCGCGGCCGTCGCCTACAACGGGGACTGCCTGCACGAACCCGGCGACGACCAGCCCTGGCGCCAGGTGCACGGCATGGTGCAGCGCACCCGCTACGCGCTGGAGCTGTGCGCACCGCTGCTCGGCCGGCAGGCCGGCCCCCCGCTGGCGGCCCTCACCGAGCTGGGCCGGATCCTCGGCCGGCACCGCGACGCGGCCGAGGCCGCCGAGGCCGCCGCCCTGGCCGCGCTGACGCCCCGGATAACCCCCGCCACCGGCTACGTCCTCGGCGTGGTCCATGCTGATCAACGCCTGGAGGTGGAAGCCACGCGCCACGCCTTCGGCACGACCTGGCCCGACCTCTACCGCTCCGGATGGCTGACCGACGCATGGCTGACCACTCGCTGAACTCCGACCGCTCGCCCGACCGGGTCCTTCTCGTCAAGCAGCAGCCGATCCGGGCCGCCGGAGTGGTGCTGTGGCAGCCGGGGAAGGGGTCGGCCGAGGAGCCGGAACTGGCGCTGGTGCACCGGCCGAAGCGGTTCGACTGGACCTTCCCCAAGGGCAAGCTGGAGCCCGGGGAGCGCTCCAAGGACGCGGCCCGGCGGGAGGCGCTGGAGGAGACCGGCCTCCGGGTGCGGCTGTGCTTCCGGCTGCCGACCCGGCACTACACCGTCAGGGGCCGGCCCAAGCGGGTGCGCTACTGGGCCGCGGTCCGGGTCAGCGGGGCCTTCGCGCCCAACCGCGAGGTGGACCGGCTGGTCTGGCTGCCGGCCGCCGAGGCGCGCAAGCGGCTGAGCTACGAGCACGACCGCGAGCTGGTCGACGCGCTGCTGGAGGAGCTGCTCGGCGAGCAGTTCTGACGCCGTCCCTGAAAAACCGTCAGGTTTATCCGGTCGTGCTGTCACCGTGGCGAAACCGTTACTACCGCACTGCGTATCCCGGCGTCCGTCCGAGGTTCACCTTCCGTTCATTTGGGCTGGCCTGGCGCTTCACCTCACCGGCTTAACGTCCTGGTTATCGGAGGTCGTCAGGCCCCGGACATCAGCGAAGCCCCAGGTCAGAGCCAACCGAAACGGTGGTCCCGGCCTGCGGCCCCCAGAAAGGGACACCAAGTGAAGCTCCAGCGGAACGGCCGCACCAAGGCCCTCGCCATCGGCGCCGTGGCGGTCGTCAGCTCGCTGACGCTCGCGGCGTGCGGCTCCGACAACAACAACGCCAGCAGCAGCAACACCAGCGCCGCTGCCACCACCGCCGCCGCGGGCTCCAGCAGCGCGGCCGCCTCCGACTGCGGCAGCGGCCAGCTGCTGGGCGCCGGTTCCACCGCCCAGGCCAACGCCGTGACCCAGTGGGTCAAGGACTTCCAGGCCAAGTGCCCCGGCGTGACCGTCAACTACAACGCCAACGGCTCCGGCGCCGGCATCACCAGCTTCGAGTCCGGCAAGGTCGCCTTCGCCGGCTCCGACGCCGCCCTGAAGCCGGCCGACGTCGCCGCCGCCGCGAGCGCCTGCCCCGGCGGCACCGCGATCGACCTGCCCATGGTCGGTGGCCCCATCGCGATCGGCTACAACGTCCCCGGCGTGACCGGCCTGATCCTGGACGCCCCCACCCTGGCGAAGATCTTCAACGGCAAGATCACCAACTGGAACGACGCGGCCATCAAGGCGCTCAACCCCACCGCCACGCTGCCGAACCTGGCGATCCAGACCTTCCACCGCTCGGACGGCTCGGGCACCACCGCCAACTTCACCGCCTACCTGGCGGCCACCGCGGCCTCCGACTTCCCCTACACGGCCAACAAGCTGTGGCCGGCCAAGTCGGGCCAGTCCGCCACCGGTTCCTCGGGCCTCGCCGCCCAGGTGAAGTCGGTCAAGGGCGCGATCTCGTACTTCGAGCTCTCCTACGCCACCGCGGGCAACATCAGCACCGCGAAGATCGCGACCGGCGCCTCCGCCCCGGTCGAGGCCACCGCCGCCAACGCCTCCGCGGCGGTCGCGGACGCCACCACCGTCGGCACCGGCGCGGACCTGGCGCAGAAGCTCAACTACGCCACCAAGGCCGAGGGTGCCTACCCGATCACCCTGCTGACCTACGAGATCGTCTGCGACAAGGGCAACAAGGCCGCCACCCTGCCGGCCCTGAAGGCCTTCCTGAACTACACCGTCAGCGCCGCCGGCCAGAGCTCGATCGGCTCGCTCGGCTACTTCCCGCTGCCGGCCGCGCTCCAGGCCAAGGTCGCCGCCGAGATCGCCGCGCTCTCCTAGTCCCACCCGGTAGGACGCAGCACCACAGCCGGTGCCGGCCGGTCCTGTCCCTGGGGGGGAGACAGGACCGGCCGGCGCCACCGGGCACCACCCGAATCTGCACCACCCGTTCCACCGCATCCGCAGTTCCGACCGACCGTCAGTCCGGTGCACCGCCGCCAGGCGACGTCCCCACGACGCCGCCACCCAGACCGGAGAAGTCATGGACACACCCGACACGGCACCTCCGCAGGACGTGCCACCCTCCAAGGACGACCTCCTCGTCGACAGCCCCAAGGGGCCGCGGCGGGGTTCCGGCACGTCCGCAACCGTTCCCGCCCTGGCCGGCCCCCAGCGGGGCAGGGGCAAGGTCCGCATAGGCGACCGGCTCTTCGCCGGCTCCTCGCGCGGCTCCGGCATCGTGCTGCTGGTGGTGATGGCCGCCATCGCGGTCTTCCTCACCATCCGCTCCGTCAACGCGATCAGCCACGACCAGGGCAACTTCCTCACCACCTTCGAGTGGAACACCCAGGAAGGGGCCCCGCTCTCCTTCGGGATCGCGGTACTGGCCTTCGGCACCGTCGTCAGCGCCGTCATCGCCATGATCATCGCCGTGCCGGTGGCGATCGGGGTGGCCCTGTTCATCTCGCACTACGCACCGCGCCGGATGGCACAGGCCCTCGGCTACGTGATCGACCTGCTCGCCGCCGTCCCCAGCATCGTCTACGGCCTCTGGGGCGCGTTGTTCCTGGTGCCGCACATGCTCGGGGTCAACGCCTGGCTGAACCAGTACTTCGGCTGGACCTACATCTTCGGCCAGTCCCAGCCCGGCGCCCAGCCGCGCAGCCTGTTCAGCGTGGGCGTGCTGCTGGCCATCATGATCCTGCCGATCATCACCGCGGTCAGCCGCGAGATCTTCCTGCAGGTGCCCCGGATGTACGAGGAGGCGGCACTGGCGCTCGGCGCCACCCGCTGGGAGGTCATCCGCACCTCGGTGCTCCCGTTCGCCCGCTCCGGGATCATCAGCGCCTCGATGCTGGGCCTCGGCCGCGCCCTCGGCGAGACCATGGCCGTGGCCACCGTGCTCTCCCCGAGCCTGCTGCTCAGCTTCCACCTCACCGACCCGGGCGGCAGCACCATCGCCCAGAACATCGCCACCCAGTTCGGCGAGTCGCAGGGTGTCGGCCGTGACGCGCTGATCGCCTCCGGCCTGGTCCTGTTCCTCATCACGCTGCTGGTCAACGGTGGTGCTCGCCTGATCATCGCCCGTCGCAAGGAATACTCGGGGGCGAACGCCTGATGAGCACCATCACCACCTCCCCGCGCCGCTCCCCGCTGAACGGTTCGCTGAAGGAGCGCCGGCTCCCCCGCTGGGCCCCGGCCGCGACCATCGTGGTCGCCGTCGCCCTGGCGGTCGGCCTGGGCCTGGGCCTCGACATCACCAGCAAGCTCCAGTGGGGCCTGATGGCCGCGATCTTCTTCGTGGTCGGCCAGTACCTGCTGGCCCGTCAGGTCGAGGGTCCGCGCCAGGCGAAGAACGGCCTGGTCAGCAGTCTGGTCTGGGTGGCCTTCCTGCTCGCCCTGCTGCCGCTGTTCGGCCTGCTGTACTACACCATCTCCAAGGGCGCCGGGGTCATCAACGGCACCTTCCTGACCCACTCGATGAACCTGATCTCGCCCAACCAGGTCGGCGGCGGGCTCTACCACGCGCTCATCGCCACCCTGGAGCAGGTCGGCATCGCCACCCTGGTCGCCGCCCCGCTCGGCATCCTGACCGCGGTCTACCTGGTCGAGTACGGCACCGGCGGCCCGCTGGCCAAGGCCGTGAGCTTCTTCGTCGACGTGATGACCGGTGTCCCCTCGATCGTCGCGGGCCTGTTCATCCTGACCTTCTGGATCGTGATCCTCGACCAGCAGTACACCGGCTTCGCCGGCAGCCTGGCGCTGATGATCCTGATGCTGCCGGTCGTGGTCCGCTCCACCGAGGAGATGCTCAAGCTCGTCCCCAACGAGCTGCGCGAGGCCAGTCTCGCGCTGGGCGTGCCCAAGTGGCTGACCATCCTCCGGGTCGTGCTCCCCACCGCCATCGGCGGGATCACCACCGGCGTGATGCTGGCCATCGCCCGCATCATCGGCGAGACCGCACCCATCCTGATGCTGGTCTTCGGCACTGATGTGATCAACACCAATCCCTTCAAGGACCCGCAGTCCTCACTGCCGCTGTATGTGTACCAGCAGTACTCCGCCGGGACCGACGCCTCCGAGGCGCGGGCCTGGGGCGGTGCGCTGGTGCTGATCGCGCTGGTCATGCTGCTCAACCTGGTCGCCCGCGGGATCGCCCGCTGGAAGGCCCCGAAGGCTTCGCGCTGACGCGCGTCGGCTGGTCACGTCACACCCCAGACTCATCGAACGGACACCACACATCATGGCCAAGCGCATCGACGTCAGCGGGCTGAACGCCTACTACGGCAACTTCCGAGCGGTCGAGGACATCTCCATGACCGTCGAACCCCGCTCCGTGACGGCCTTCATCGGCCCGTCCGGCTGCGGCAAGTCCACCTTCCTGCGGACCCTGAACCGGATGCACGAGGTCGTGCCCGGGGCCAGGGTCGAGGGCAAGGTCATGCTCGACAACGAGGACCTGTACGGCAACGGGATCGACCCGGTCGCCGTGCGCCGCACCGTCGGCATGGTCTTCCAGCGCCCCAACCCCTTCCCCACCATGTCCATCAAGGAGAACGTGGCGGCGGGCCTCAAGCTCAACGGGGTGCGCAACAAGAAGATGGTCGACGAGGCGGTGGAGCGCTCGCTCAAGGGCGCCAACCTCTGGAACGAGGTCAAGGACCGCCTCGACCGCCCCGGCGCCGGCCTCTCCGGCGGCCAGCAGCAGCGCCTCTGCATCGCCCGCGCCATCGCGGTCGAGCCCCAGGTCCTGCTGATGGACGAGCCCTGCTCCGCCCTGGACCCGATCTCCACCCTCGCCATCGAGGACCTGATCGGGGAGCTCAAGGAGCAGTTCACCATCGTCATCGTGACCCACAACATGCAGCAGGCCGCGCGGGTGAGCGACCGCACCGCGTTCTTCAACCTCTCGGCGGTGGGTCAGCCGGGTCGGCTGATCGAGATCGATGCGACGGAGAAGATCTTCTCCAACCCGTCGGTCCAGGCCACCGAGGACTACATCTCGGGGCGGTTCGGCTGACCCGTCGTTCGGGGTTGCTGTTCGCGCAGTTCCCCGCGCCCCTAAAAGAGGTGCCTGGCGGATCTCTGCGCGCGTGTACTACTCCGTGGCGCTGCTAGGCGGTGCCGCCACGGAGTACTGGAAGGGCCCGCTCACCTGTGAGCGGGCCCTTCACCATTGGCCTTTCAGGGGCGCGGGGAACTGCGCGAGAACCCCGAACGGCGGGTCAGCCGATGATCGCCCAGCTGATCCAGAACACCACCGCGGCAACGATCCCCGCAGCGGGCATCGTCAGGAACCACCCGATCACGATGTTCTTCGCCACGCCCCAGCGAACGGCCCGCACCCGCTTGGTCGCGCCGACACCCATGATCGCCGAGGTGATGATGTGGGTCGTGGAGACCGGCACCTTGTAGGCGTAGGCCGTGACGTACAGGATCGTCGCGCCGACCGACTCCGCGGCGAACCCCTGCGGGGGGTCCAGCTCGATGATCTTCCGGCCCAGCGTGCGCATGATGCGCCAGCCGCCGGCCCAGGTTCCCAGCGACAGCGCCAGCGCGGTGCTGGCCTTCACCCAGATCGGGATGTCGGTGCCGGAGTAGTGGTTGGAGATGGTCAGCGCCATCACCACGATGCCCATGGTCTTCTGCGAGTCCTGGAGCCCGTGGCCCAGCGCCATCGCCGCCGCCGAGACGGTCTGCGCCATCCGGAAGTTGCGCTTGGCCCGGTGCGGGTTGGCCCGACGGAAGATCCACATGATGGCGAGCATCACCAGGAAGCCGAGGATCAGGCCGACCACCGGTGAGGTGATCATCGGGATGATCACCTTCTCCCACACCCCGGACCAGTAGACGTCGGTGCCACCGACGATCGCCGCGCCCACCATCCCGCCGAACAGCGCATGGGTGGAGGAGGACGGCAGGCCGAAGTACCAGGTGATCAGGTTCCAGGTGATGGCACCGATCAGCGCCGCCCAGAGGATCACCATCCCCTTGGTGCCGTGCGGCGTCTCGATGATCCCCTTGCTGACGGTCTGTGCGACACCGACCCCGAGGAAGGCGCCGGCCAGGTTCATCACCGCGGCCATCATCAGCGCGACCCGGGGCGTCAGTGCCCTGGTCGACACCGAGGTCGCGATCGCATTGGCGGAGTCGTGGAATCCGTTGGTGTAGGCGAAGCCGAACGCCACGCCCACGACAAGGATCAGTCCGAGCATGTTCAACGGGCTCAGGACTCCTTGACGGCGATGGTCTCCACCGTGTTCGCCACATGTTCGAACGCGTCGGCGGCCTCTTCGAGGACGTCCACGATCTGCTTCAGCTTCAGCACCTCGATGGCCTCGTAGCTGCCGCCGAAGAGATGGGCGAGCAGCTTGCGGTGGATCTGGTCGGCCTGGTTCTCCAGCCGGTTGACCTCGATCCAGTACTCCGCGAGGTTGTCCATGGTGCGCAGGTTGGGCATGGCCGCGGCCGTCAGGTCGGCGGCCCGGGCCAGCACCTCGATCTGCTGCTCGACGCCCTTGGGCAGGGCCTCGATCTCATAGAGGACGACCAGGTCGACCGCCTCCTCCATGAAGTCCATGATGTCGTCCAGCGACGACGCCAGGTTGTAGATGTCCTCCCGGTCGAACGGGGTGATGAAGGAGGAGTTCAACTGGTGGAAGATCGCATGCGTGGTGTCGTCGCCCGCGTGTTCTGCGGCGCGCATCCGTTCGGCGAGTTCCGGCCGCGCTGAGACGTCCGCGCCGAGCAGTTCCAGCAGGAGCTTCGAGCCCGTGACAAGGTTGTCCGCCGATGCGGCGAACATGTCATAGAAGCTCGTCTCCCGGGGGGTCAGACGAATACGCACAGAGGTCTCCGAAGTACAGGGTGCGGTCGATGCGATGCTAGGCGCTGCGTGGGCTCCGCCTTTCCACTGGGGTCCACTGGGGTGGCAGCGCCGGCACCCGTGCCTGGATTCATCCTCGCCTACAGAACAGCAGGATGCCGCGCAGGGGCTGTGCACCATCAGTGTGACGGATGGTCGGCCGGAAAGCTTCCCCCCGATGCCGCCGCGTTCACAGCGTCTTCACGAATGCCCCGTCCCCACCCGCACGCCATACGATGGAGGGGTGGCGGAAAACACAGCGGCAGCAGTAGCGGAGGCGGTCGGCGAAGCGGCGCCGTCCCCGGAGTCCCCGCACGGTCCGCACGGATACAGTCCCAAACGGGACGCGCACATCAAGCGGCTGCGCCGGATCGAGGGTCAGATCCGGGGGCTTCAGCGCATGGTGGAGGAGGACGTCTACTGCATCGACATCCTGACCCAGGTGTCGGCCAGTACCAAGGCGCTCCAGTCCTTCGCGCTGAGCCTGCTGGAGGACCACCTGCGGCACTGTGTCGCAGAAGCGGTCGACAGCGGTGAGCCCGAGGGCGACGACAAGGTCGCCGAGGCCACGGCGGCCATCGCCCGCCTGCTGCGGAGCTGACTAGGCGAGGCCCTCGCGCTGGGCGGGAACCCTCGGAAGCTGTCGCTCCGGCTCGTCGTCGGCATGATCGTTCGGACGGTTCGCGGCCACTCGGAGAACCTGGTCGATGCGGTCCGGCGAGAGGCGGTCGAACGGGGTGGCCGCAGCGGCGATGATCAACTCGCCGTACAGCTCAATCTCCGCGAGGGCCACCGGGTCGTGCGCAGCCACACGAACCACCTCCTCGTCAGGGAACGGAGTAGTCGACCCTCCGACCAGAGTAGGGAGCGCACTGGGGGCGCGCATGGCACATCTGGGTCATTTCCCTGCCCCCCGTTTGGGACAACCGCACTACCGGAGCCGCCAGGCCCACAGCAGCCCACTGCGTCACTTCGGGGACGTCACTTCGAGGACTGGGCCCCGTAGATGTCCTTGGACGCGGGCAGCGACACCTTCACCGGGACGCCGAAGTCCGAGAAGACCGAGTCCGACACCACCTGGACCTGGTCCTTGGCCGCGGTCGAGCCGGCGACCTGGCTGAAGGTGAAGTCCTCGGTGATCCGGTGGATCCGGCCGTGCGCGTCCAGCCAGACCTCGTAGGGAACCTGCTTGACCGTGAACGTCCTGGCCCCGAGGGCGAGGCCGGCCCCGGCGCCGCCACCGGTCGCGGCCGACGCCTTGGCCAGGTCCAGGGTGCCCTTGTAGTGCTTGAGCAGGACGCCGCCGACCGTACTGGAGTCCACCAGCTTCGCGGTCAGCACCCCGCGCAGGGCGTTGGCGGCACTGGCGGGATCCGTCGCCCCGCTGCTCACCAGGTTCCCGTCGGCCAGCTGCTGGACGTTGACCTCCACCCACTTGCCCGCCGGGACCTTGGCCCCGCTGTTCTGCATGTAGACGATGCCGGGGCTGACCACCTCAACGAGCTTGCCGGTGGTGCTGCCGCCGGGCGGGACGGTGACCTCCATCCGGCCGAGACGGGTGCTGTAGTCGTACACGCCGGTCCCGTGCAGGGTGACCTTCTTGCTGGGCGAGGAGGTCTGCAGGGTGGTGGTGTCCTGCACCGAACCGGTGCGGCCGGTGATGTCGGCGGCGTTCCGGACCGCGGTCAGCGGATCCGCGGCGAGGGTGTCCGAGGAACCCGCCTTCGCCGCAGCCGCGGCCGCGTCGGAGCTGCTGCCGCTCCCCGCACTGGAGCAGCCCGACAGCAGCCCGGCCAGCAGGCCGGTCATGGCGGCGGCGACCGATACGGCGCCTGCGGCGCGAAGGCCCTGTCGGTTGACCACGGAGCACACCCATCCCTCGTACAGCACCTGCACCAACTCCAACACCCGAATCCGGGCTCCCCAGCACCAACGAGGGAAGGTGCCGGAGGTTACGGCCCACCGGGGGACGTGGTTCCGGATCGGGCCGGGTTACCGTGGCTGGTGTGCACAGCGACCAGTCGGACTCCCCGTCCCCGATACCCGGGCCGCCGGGGGCACCCGGAATCCCCGGGACCGCTCCAACGGCCGTGACCCACAGCACGACCGTCAAGGAGAAGGGCTCCTTCGCGACGGCACGCTGCAGCTGCGGCTGGGTGTCCGCGGCCCGGCGCTCACGGGACAAGGCCCGCAAGGACGCCGCGAAACACGAGGCGGAGCAGTAGGTACCGCAGTGCGGGGCGAACCGGCGGGTACGGTTCCGACGTCACAGCGATCGAGATGGTGCGGCTGCTGCTCCGAGAAGAGGTCCGGCATGGACGAAACGATCACCTCCAGGCGGACCGTGCTGCGGGCCGGGGCCGCCGGCGCGGTCGCGGTGGCGGGTCTGACGGCCTGTTCGAAGGGCGGCGGCACCGGCACGACCGCGGCCGGCTCGGGGACGACCGCGGTCGCGACCGCTTCGACCACCTCCTCGTCCGCTTCCAGCGCCCCCTCCGCCTCGACCGCCGCCACCACCCCGGCCAGGGCCGCGGACTGGACCGCGCTCGCCAAGGACCTCGACGGGCTGCTGATCCGGCCCGGCGACAGCCGCTACGACTCGGCCCGGCACCTCTTCCAACCGCAGTACGACTCGCTGCAGCCGAGCGGCGTCGCCTATGTCGCCGGGGCGCACGACGTGGCGACCTGCCTGGCCTTCGCCCGCAGGCACGGGGTCCCGGTGGCCGCGCGCAGCGGCGGGCACAGCTACGGCGGCTGGTCCTCGGGGAGCGGCCTGGTGCTGGACGTCGGCAAACTGGGCTCGGTCTCCGCCTCCGGCGGCAGCGCCACGGTGGGGGCGGGAGCGCGACTGATCGACGTCTACACCGGCCTGGCCGGACGGGGCGTCACCATCCCGGCGGGCTCCTGCCCGACGGTCGGCGTGACCGGTCTCACCCTCGGCGGCGGCGTCGGCGTCACCGGTCGCGCCTACGGCCTGACCTGCGACAACCTCAGCAGCGCCGAGGTGGTGACCGCCGACGGGCAGATCCGCACGGCCAGCGCATCGAGCAATCCCGACCTCTTCTGGGCCCTGCGCGGCGGGGGCGGGGGCAACTTCGGCGTGGTCACCTCGCTGTCGTTCCGCACCCGTCCGGCGGCGCAGTGCGCCTACGGCTTCCTCAGCTGGCCGTGGTCCAAGGCGGCCGCGGTGATCCGGGCCTGGCAGGCCTGGGCGCCCAGCGCGCCTGACGCACTCTGGGCCGACCTGCACCTGCTGGTGTGGGCGGACGGACGCACCCAGCTCGGCACCACCGTCAACTACCTGGGCCCGCAGAGCGAACTGTCGAACCAGGTCGACCGGCTGGCCGTGACCCCCTCGTCGGTGTCCCTGCACACCCGCTCCTACCTGGAGACCATGCAGGTGATGGGCGGGGTGTCGGGGTGGTCCCAGGCCGCCTCGCACCTGGCCGGCAGCCTGCCGGGGCAGAACCCCTCGGGCCGGGTCACCCGTGAGTCCTACGGCGCCAAGTCGGACGTGTTCACCCGCCCGCTCAGCGAGGCCGGGGCCGAGGCCCTGGTCGCCGCGATCAACCGCTACCCCCGGACCGGACCCGCCGGCGGCAGCGCGGGGGTGGCCTTCGACGCGCTGGGCGGTGCCATCAACCGGGTCGGCGCCGCGGACACCGCCTTCGTGCACCGCGACGGGCTGTTCATGGCGCAGTACACCGCCAACTACCCGGACGGTGTGGTGGGCGGAAACGGGGCGGACCGCTCCTGGTCCTGGCTGACCGGGGTCTGGTCGGCGATGCGCCCGTACTCGAGCGGACAGGCCTACCAGAACTACATCGACCCGCATCTGACGGGTTGGGAGCAGGCCTACTACGGCAGCAACGCGGCCCGGCTGCGCTCGGTGAAGCGGACCTACGACCCCGGCGGGATGTTCCACTTCCCGCAGTCGGTGCCGCTGGGGTGAGCGGCGGCCCGGGTGGGGCCGGTGCGCACGGCGCCGTGACGCGGCGCCGCTATGCGGCCAGCTCGTCCGGGGTGTCGGGGCTGTCCGGGGCGCCGGCCAGGGACGTGCTCGGCCGGCCGGTCGCCCGGGTGCCGCGGACCCGGCGCTCCGAACGGACCAGCGGCGCCAGCGAGGAGCGGGTCAGCGCATGCACCAGCGGGGCCAGCACCGCCATCGCGATCGGCGCCAGCAGCAGGGTGGTGGCCGTGCCGAGGGCGAAGCCGCCGACGACGTCGGTGGGGTAGTGGACGCCCATGAACACCCGCAGCAGGCCCTCGAACCCGGCCAGGCCGAGCGCGATCATCCCGTACCTGCGGATGACCAGGAGCAGGCCGACCGCGAGCGCCATGGTGAAGGTGGCGTGGTCGCTGGCGAACGAGCCGTTGGCCTGATGGTCCATCAAGAGGTCCAGCTGCCCGGGATGTGAGACGAACGGGCGGGGCCGCTCCACCAGCGCCCGCACCGGGACGTTCAGGATCAGCGCCACACCGGCGGCCAGTCCGGCCCAGAGCACTCCGGCCACCGACTCGGCCGCGTCGGGGCGGCGCCGGGCCTGCAACCAGGCGCCGAGCAGGACCAGCACCGACGCCAGCGGCACCCCGTACTCGCCGAGGAACCCGAGCACGCTGTCGACCGCCTGCGGAAGGTCGCGGGCCAGACCGTTGATGGTGGAGGTCAGGGACCAGTCGATGTCCCCGCCCTCGCCGTCGGACAGCAGCACCACCGTCGCCACGCCAGACCTCCGCGATCTCTTCGCCCGACTCGCCGTGCTTCGACGGAGAGGAGTCCCGAACGCCGGGGCTCCGGTACGGCAAGGTCAAGTGTCCTCTCCCTGCATCGGGCACAACGGCGCGAATCACCCAAAGTGTTCCGGGGGCGGCCGAAGTTATTGGAACGTGACGCGACGCTCACGGCTCCGCCACAAGCCCGGTCCCGGTCCGTGACACTTGCTCAAGGAGTGAGACGGGGACGGGGCCGGGGGACGGGACCGGGACCAGCGGGCCGGCCCCGCGTCTCAGCTGGTGACCGGTGCTCCGCCGTTGGCGATGGTTCCGCCGGGCTGCAGGGTCGGCAGGGCCGCGGCACCGCCCGCGGTGACCCGGGTGGCGCCGAAGTAGTCGCCCTCGGAGTCGACGGAGTCGTAGCGGATCACCGCTCCGGTGTGCGGTGCGTTGATCATCATGCCGCCGCCGACGTAGATCCCCACATGGTGGATCTGGGTCGGGTCGTGCGGGTCGTGCGAGAAGAACACCAGGTCGCCCGGCTGGAGCTGACTGCGGGTCGGATGCGGACCGGCGTACCACTGGTCGGCGGCGACCCGCGGCAGGGTGATGCCCACGCTGGCGTACGCCGCCTGGGTGAGCCCCGAGCAGTCGAACCGGTAGTTCTGCGAGGCCAGCCCCTCCCCGCCCCAGAGGTACGGGGTGCCCAGCTTGCTCTGGGCGTAGTAGATCGCCCCGGCCGCCTGGCTGGAGAAACTGATGGTGGTGGCCCCGGTGAAGGACTCCGCCAGCTTGGTGATGGAGGTGACGTAGTTCTGCGTCTCCGAGAAGGAGGGGACGCCCTGGGCGCTTATGACGGCGTACGGGCCCGCGTTGTAGGCGGCCAGCATGTTGGAGGTGTGGTTGCCGGGGACGTTGGCGGTGTCCTTGGCCAGGGCGCAGTCGTAGGTCGCGGCGGAGGGAATGGCATCCGCGGGGTTCCACACGTCCGGTGTATGGGTATGAGTGGGGTCGATCCCGTAGATGGCCCAGGTCGCCGGCATGAACTGGGCGATCCCCTGCGCACCGACCGGACTCACCGCCTTGGGGTTGAACCCGCTCTCCTGGTACATCTGCGCCGCGAGCAGAGGGGGCGTCAGTTCGGGGCACAGGGTGCCCCATTTCTGGATCAGCGCGGCATAGCTCGACGGCACGGTCCCGGGCGCCAGTTGCACCGCCCCCTGGGCCTGGGCCTGCAGCATCGACCCGGAGGCGGTGTATGTGCCAATGACGACGAAGAGTGCGACACCGAGAGCGGTGACGCCGCCTCCGCTGATGAGGGCCCAGGCCCGACGGGCCGTCACGAAGCGCCGTGCGTCTTGATGTCGGGCGTCTTGAGGTCGGGCGCCAGGATGTCGGGAAGGGGGGAGTGTAGTAGTGGCGAGGTAGAGCGCATGTGCCACCGGCCTTTGCCTCGAGTGCCCGCAGATGCCCCCACAGAGTCTGGACCAGGGCGTTGCTCTGCGCAATCACTGGTGATACACACGGTTAGCGGTAGGCTCGACCAAGCTGCTGCAGGACCCATGAGGCCCAATGTTGGCATCTGTGGCACACAACTCAACGACGATCCTCTGGAAAGTGGCCAAGTCGACTTCGGTTCTGGCCAACAATAGGGCCGGGCCCTACACCACGGCCGGGTGCTGGGCTTTGAATGATGATCAGGTAGGTGATTGTTTTGTATCTCAGTGCCAGCAAGGGTGACATCAACACCATCATCGGCGGGATCGCCCCCAACTGGGGCCCCTTCGCCAGTCTCGGCTCCGAGGCCAAGACGATGGTGGAGGTCATCATGGCCGTCGCCATCCTCGGCTGTCTCGCCATCGCCATCTGGGGCGCGGCGAAGCAGCGGATCGGCGCCACGGCACTGCGGGACACCTTCAGTGCGGAGCAGGGGAAGGGACTGATCGTCGCCGGTTTGACCGGCGTGTTCATCATCGGATCGCTCGGTACCTTGTTCACCATTGTGTATGGCATGGCGATCTGACGAGACGTCTAATCTGATCACCCTGCCGTACGACGATATGTACCGGTTCGGCAAAGCTCTCCCCACGGGCCGCCGTCCGGGTGCCACTGTCGCGATCGTCCCTGTCCGCATCGTCCCTGTCCGCCCGTAAGCCGACAACTGTCTACCTGCCCACCCTCGTCCCAAGGGGGCCGCTGTGTCAGCGCCTGACGACCAGCCGCATACGCGTACCCGCTATCCGGCCGGGACTCCGTCACCCGGCGCACCGGAGGCGGGTGGTCGTCGATCCCTGCGGACGCTGGTCGCGGTCCTGGCGATGGTGGCGGTGCTGGTGCTGGCGGTGGCGGTGCTGAACCGTACCGGCGGATCCACGACCGCCGCGGGCTCGACGCCGTCGAGCGGGGCGGCGAAGGCCGCCACCGGCACCTCCGGCGACCAGGCCACGGCCCCGACCGGCACCCAACCGGTGACCACCACCCAGAACGGCATCGCCACCGGCTTCCCGCACACCAGCGAGGGCGCCCAGTCAGCAGCGGTGAACTACGCGGTGGCGCTGGGTTCGGCCGACATGTACGCGGACGCGAGCCGGCACACGATACTGCACACGATCACCGACCCCTCGGCCGAGTCGGCCCTGCAGGCGCGGTCGGACACTTCCTACCAGGCCCAGGCGAAGACCTTCGGACTCGTGAACGGCGCCGCACCGGCCGGGCAGACCTTCGTGTCCCGGACGATCCCGGTCGGAAGCAAGAACGACAGCTACAGCAGCGGTACCGCCACCGTAGAAGTGTGGTGCAACGCCCTCGGCGGCATCGCCGGCACCGGGTCGGTCAAGCCGGTCGCTGAGTACTGGTTCACCGAGGTGCTGCAGCTTCGCTGGGTGAACGGAGACTGGAAGATGTCCGGCTACAACCAGAAGGACGGACCGGTCCCGATCAGTGGCAGTCAGGCCGCCTCCGACTCCGGTGCCATCAGCAGCGCTGTTTCGCAGTTCGGGGGGTTCCGCTATGCCAGGTAAGCGCCGCATCGCCGTAATCGGTGGCTCGGTGACACTGCTTCAGTTGGCCATGCTGTCATTGGCCAACCTGGCAGCCGCAGCCCCGGCCTCCCCGTCTCCGTCGGCGACCCCCAAGAACTGCAGTGGCCTGGTCGGGCTGGGCAAGTCACTGTGCGAGAACCAGAACTCCAACACCTCCCCGCTCCCCAGCACCTCCACGCTGGACCCGTTGCAGTCGCTGGCGAACGGGTGTTCCACCGCCGCCGCATGGGTGGTGCGGAAGCTCTCGGACGGGATCAACTCGACCACCAATGTCGACTTCACCAACCCGACCTTCCTGAAGCAGTACGCCGTGGTCTTCGCCGCCTCCACCTTCCTGACGCTGATCTTCTGGCTCCTCGCCGTGGCCAAGCGGGCCGTCCGCGGTGTGCCGATCTACACGGCGATAGGAGAGGCCGTCGGCTTCCTCTGGCTGACCGTGATCGCCTCCGCGTTCACCCCGCTCGTCCTCTACACCGTCGTCAGCGCCACCGACGGGATCACCGCCGCCATCGCGTCGGGGACCAAGACCGACACCACCAACTACCTGGGCACCTTCGCCGACACCCTCACCGGAGGGAACCTCGGTGGCGGCCCGATCATCCAGGTCCTGGTCTCCCTGGTGGCGATCCTCGCCGCCGCCGTGCTGTGGCTGGAGATGCTGATCCGGGCCGCGATGCTCTACGTCGGCGCGCTCCTCGGCACCGCCGTCTACGCGGGCCTGGTGGACCGTCAGCTGTGGAAGCACGTACGCCGCTGGGCCGGGCTGATGGTCGCGGTGGACCTGATCAAACCCGTGATCGTGATCATCCTGGGCCTCGCCGGAGCCATCGCCTCCAACGCCGGGGCGAACGACGCCTTCTCCACCGTCCTCGCCGGACTGGCGATCCTCGCCCTCTCGATCTTCGCCAGCACCGCGATCTACCGCTTCGTACCGGGCTTCGGCGACGACATGGCGGCGATGCGCCAGGCCCGCGCCTCCGCGGTGAGCGCGGGCTCGGCCGTGGTGAACGGTCCCGCGAACTTCATGAAGCAGGGCATCAACACCCACGCCGGACGCGAGTCCGAACAGGGCGGCGGCGGCCGCGGCGGCGGCGCGGGCGGCGGCAGCGTCACACCGGGCATCGCCGCGCACGGCTCACGAGGCCCCCGGGGCGGCGCAGCCGCGCCCCCGGCACAGAACAACGGGGGCGTGTCCGACCGCGCCCCCGCAGGTACGGGTAACAGCACCATGAGCAAGGGGGCGCGGCCGTGACCACCCAGCCAGTCGGTGGCTACCGACGCACCTACCTGATCGGCAAGGCCAAACCGAACGCCCTGATCGGGAAGAACCGGGAGACCGGCGAGGTCTTCCTGATCATCTTCGGGGCGTTCCTGGGGATGATGTGGGGGCTGCTGTTCACCTCCTTCCTCCCGCTGCGGCTGATCGGCCTGGTCGCCTTCCCGCTGATGGCCTTCGCCGTCGTCTACCTGCCCTACCGCAAGCGGACCATCTACAAGTGGGCCGAGATCAACCGCAGCTACCGCCGCACCGTCCGCTCCTCGGCCATGGCCACCTACCGGTCCGGGGTGATGGAGGCCGGCACCAAGCTGGACGGCCGGGAGGTCGAGATCGGGCCGCCGCCCGGGATCGGACGGATCCGCTGGCTCGCCGCGCCGTTCGGCCCGGACGAGGTGACCGTGCTGCTGCACCTCACCCGGAAGACCGTCACCGCGGCGATCGAGATCGAGGGACCGGGCGTCGGCCTGCGCGACTCCGAGGACCAGGAGGCCCTGGTCGAGCGCTTCGGGACGCTGCTGAAGCACGTCGCCAACGGCGACGGCTTCGTGACCCGGCTCCAGGTGCTGGCGCGCACCCTGCCCGCCGACCCGGACGCGCACGCCAAGGACGTCGCCCGGCGCGGCGACCCGGACTCGCCGCAGTGGCTGAAGGAGTCCTACGACCAGTTGCAGTCGATGGTCTCCACCTCCTCCGAGCAGCACCGCGCCTACCTGGTCGCCTGCATGCCGTACACCAGGGAGCTGGCCGCCGAGGCCCACGCCATCGGCCGGACCGCGCACATAAGGGCACGCGGCGACGAGGGCCTGGCCGCGGTGATGGCCCGTGAGCTGACCGACATCTGCGCCCGGCTGGCCGAGGCCGACATCCGGGTCCGGCAGCCGCTGGGCCAGGCCCGGCTGGCGTCCCTGCTGCACTCCATGTACGACCCGGACCACCAGATCGACCACATCCAGGCGATGTCCCGGCGCAACGCCTGGCCGGCCGAGCTGGACGCCACCGACGCCAACTTCCTCCAGGCCAAGACCCGCGAGTCCGGTACCCGCGAGCCCTGGTGCCACGCCACGGCGTGGGTGAAGGAGTGGCCGCTGACCCCGGTCGGCGTGAACTTCCTGGCCCCGCTGCTGGTGCACACCCCGGACGTGATCCGCACCGTCGCGGTCACCATGGACCTGGAGCCCACCGACGTCGCCATCGAGCGGATGCTGACCGAGAAGACCAACGACGACGCCGAGGCCAGCCGCCAGGCGAAGATGAACCGCACCGTCGACCCGCGCGACGCGGCCCACAGCGGCCGGGTCGACCAGCGCGGCGAGGACCTCGCCTCCGGCGCGGCGGGCGTGAACCTGGTCGGCTACATCACGGTGAGCTCCCGCACGCCGGAGGCGCTCGCCCGGGACAAGCGGACGATCCGCGCCTCCGCCGGCAAGAGCTACCTCAAGCTGGAGTGGTGCGACCGGGAGCACCACCGGGCCTTCGTCAACACCCTCCCGTTCGCCACCGGCATCCGCCGCTGACCCCGTCCCGCGAACCCCGCAGACCCACGAGCCAGCAGTCCCGCGAACCCGTAGTCCCCCGATCCCCGCAGACCCTGGAGGCATTGCATGGCAGCACCTGTGGGCGGCCTGACCGACGCCTTCACCAGTTTCCTGTTCGGCAAGATGGAGACCACCCGGCTCCCGGTCCGCACCTCCACCGGCCAGGCCCAGGCGGTCTACCTGCCGACGGCCGCGCCCGGGCTCGGCGACTCAGGGGTGATCATCGGCCGGGAGGTCTACAGCGGCAAGGGCTACGTCTACGACCCCTTCCAGCTGTACGGGCAACAGCTGCCGGCCCCGCACTGGCTGGTGCTCGGCGAGTCCGGCAACGGCAAGTCGGCGCTGGAGAAGACCTACGTACTGCGCCAACTGCGGTTCCGCGACCGCCAGGTGGTGGTGCTGGACGCGCAGGGCGAGGACGGCGTCGGCGAGTGGAACCTGATCGCCCGGGCGCTGGGGATAACGCCGGTGCGCCTCGACCCGCAGGCGGCCCTCAACGGCGGGGTGAAGCTCAATCCGCTGGACCCGGCGATCACCCTCACCGGCCAGCTGGCACTGCTGCGCACCATCATCGAGGTGGCGATGGGCCGCGGCCTGGACGAGCGGGCCGGCTTCGCGCTGAAGGCCGCGCACGCCCACGTCATCGCCACCAGGACCGAGCGCCAGCCGATCCTCGGCGACATCATCGACACGCTGCGCTCCCCCAACACCGACTCCGTGGACGCACTGGGCGTCTCCCTGGAGGACATCCAGACCTGGGGCCTGGACGTCGCCCTGGTCCTGGACCGGCTGGTCGACGGCGACCTGCGCGGCATGTTCGACGGGCCGACCACCACCGACATCGACCTCGACGCCCCGCTGATCGTCTTCGACCTGTCGCACATCGACCGCAACTCCATCGCCATGCCGATCCTGATGGCGATCGTCGGCGTCTGGCTGGAGCACACCTGGCTGCGCCCCGACCGGAAGAAGCGCATCTTCCTGGTCGAGGAGGCCTGGCACATCATCAACTCGCCCTTCGTGGCCCAGCTGTTCCAGCGGCTGCTGAAGTTCGGACGGCGGCTGGGCCTGTCGTTCGTGGCGGTGGTGCACCACCTCTCCGACGTGATGGACGGCGCGGCCGCCAAGGAGGCGTCGGCGATCCTGAAGATGGCCTCGACCAGGACCATCTACATGCAGAAGGCCGACGAGGCACGCGCCACCGGACGGGTGCTGGGCCTGCCGCGCTGGGCGGTGGAGATCATCCCCACGCTGTCGCCCGGTATCGCGGTGTGGGACGTCAACGGCAACGTCCAGGTGGTGAAGCACCTGATCACCGAGCACGAGAGACCGCTCGTCTTCACCGACCGCGCGATGACGGAGGACGCCATCATCGAACGCACCCGGGCTTCCAAACAGCTCGCGGACGACCCGGCGGCATGATGTCGTCGATGCAGCCGGGCGGCCGGGGGCGGCCGGGGGACGGAAGGAGCTGGGACGGCAGCAGCGGCGCCGGCGTACCGCCGCGCAGGGGCATACCGGACGGAGCCATCGTCGGGGTACTGGCGACGCTGCTCGGCACCACCACCCTGGTGTGGCTGTCCACGGCCCTGGGCGCCCTGGTGACCCATGGTCACCTGCCGCATCCGCTGCCGTTCGCCGGGACGCCGACGGCGATCCGGAACCTGGCCACCCAGCCGAACAGCATGGGCGCGGCCTGGCCCGGCACGCCGGTGCCGCAGCTGCCGTCGCCGACGGCCTTCTGGAGCACCTTCTTCGTCCTGCTGGCACTGCTGATCGCGCTGGCGCTGACGATACTGACGGCGTGGATGCGGCTGCGCAGCGCGCGGCAGGCGCACCGGGTGCAGGAGCCGTACCGGCAGCAGGAGCCGTACCGGGCGGAGGAGTCCTATCCGGCGGCGGGGCCCGCACGGACGGGTGCCGCGACGACGGCGCCCGCTGCGATGCCCACGCCCGCTCCGGTGCCCGAGCCCCGGACCGCGCCACCGCTCGCCGGGCCCGTCACCGGCTCCGCCCCCGTCTCCATCCACAAGACCGCCGGCGGGCCTCCCCCTGCCGCCGCTCCGGCTCCGGCCCCGGCCCCGGCCTCCCGGGCCTTCGCCTTCCCCGCGGGCATGACCGCGCTGCTGGTGCCGGACGTCGGAGCCGCCCCGTACCGGCGCCGGCTGCTGCAGCGGGCCGTGGAGACCGCGACCGGGGCGGTCCTCGTCGTCACCGACGACCTCGCGCTCTGGGAGGCCCGTCCCGCGCACCGGGACGCCCGCCTCTACGACCCGCTGCGACTGGTCGACGCCCTCGACGACCCCGACGCCCGGGTCCGCTGGGCCCCGCACGACCACTGTGACGACCCCTCGGTCGCCTCCGCCCGGGCCCGTGCGCTGCTTGCCCCGACAGCCCGCGGCGACGGCTCCACCAGCTCCTCCAGCGCCTCGCACGAGCGCGGCATCCAGGAGACCGCGCAGACGGTGCTCCGCTGCTGGCTGCACGCTGCCGCGCTGGACGGGCGCCCGTTCCGGCACATCCAGCGCTGGGCCTCCGGCACCAACCGCCAGGAGGCGCTGGGCATCCTGCGCAACGCCGACCCGCACACCGCCGCTGACGGCTGGGACGGCGAACTGCAGACGGTGCTCACCCACTCGACCGAGCTGCGCGACTCCGCGCTGCAACGCATCGGCGGCGCACTGGAATCGCTGTCCGAACTCCAGGTGCAGCAGGCCTGCGCGCCCTCAGCCTCTTCCTCGGCAACTGACAGTCTTGATGTGGAGTCAGTCCTGCGCCATCGGGGAACGCTCTACGTACTGGGTCGCGCCACCGAGACCAGGGTCGGCAGTAACGGTTCCGCACAGCGCAGCGTGATGCCCCTGCTGAGCGCGCTCGTGGAAGACGTGGTCGAGCGCGGCCGGCGCATGGCCGTACGGTCATCCTCCGGTCGGCTCGACCCACCACTGCTCTGCCTGCTGGACAACGCGGCCGCAGTCGCGCCCTTCCCGGGCCTGCCCGAACTGATGGCCCGCGGCGGCCCGCTCGGCCTGGCCGGGGTCGCCGTCTTCCGCTCCCCCGAACAGGCCCGGCTGCGCTGGGACGAGCGCGCCGTCCACAGCCTGTGGACAAGCGCGGACGCCCGCGCCGTGCTCGGCCCGCTGCCGGCCCCCGGCATCGACGGCCTGCTGACCGCGCTGGGGTCCGGCCCGGCGGAGACCGAGTCCGCGACCGCCCCCGGGGCCCTGGACAAGGGCGAACTGCTGCTGCTCGCGGACCGGAAGGCCGCACAACGCTTCCGCATCGAAGGTTCGTCGACGGAAGGCGCTCCCGTACGCTCGTGACTCCACAGGAGCGAGCACGTGAGAGAGAAGAGCAGCGGAGCGATGAGCGGCAACACGGGGTGGGGCGGTCCCGGCGGACCAGGTGGGCCCGGCGGCGGTCCCGGCGGGTGGGCCACGGGCGGCCGGCCACCCGGTGGTCCGGGCGGGCCCGGCTACCCCGGCTCTCCGGGCTATCCCGGCCATCCCGGCTATCCCGGCTGGGGTTACGTCCCGCTGCCGCCGCGTCCGCCCAAGCCGGGCGTGATACCGCTGCACCCGCTGTCCGTGGGGGAAATCTTCAGCGGGGTCTTCGGCACCCTGCGCCGCCACTTCCTGGCGGTCTACGTCCCGCTGCTGCTGACCGCCCTCGGCAGCGCCCTGCTGCTCGGCACACTGGCCGCCTTCGCCTACGGCCCGCTGCACAGCATCTACGACGCCGCCAGCGACAACTCCTCGTTCACCCCGAGCACCGGACAGGGCCTCACCATGGCCGGCTTCGGCGGCGGTGCCGTCCTCATCATCGCGCTCGGCGCCCTGGCCTGCTATCTGGTGGGCTCGACCACCAGCACCGCGGTGCTGCGCCATGCGGTCCTGGGACAGAAGGTGACGGTGCGCCAGGTGTGGCGGGAGTCGAGGCCGCACCTGTGGCGGGTGCTCGCGGTCTGCCTGCTGCTCGCCGGGGGCGTCCTGGCCGTACTGGTGGTGGCCGTCGGCCTGGCCGCGGCCATCGGCGCCGCCGCACAGAGCGGCGCGGCCTTCGGGGCGACGTTGCTGCTGTTCTGGCTGCCGGCGATGGTCGCGGTGCTGTACGTGACGGTGCGGCTGGTACTGGTGATCCCCGTCGTGGTGCTGGAGAACCAGCGGCCGGTCGCCGCCCTGCGTCGGGCCTGGAAGCTCAACGGCGGAGCCTGGTGGCGGAGCCTCGGCATCCCCTACCTGGTCAGCCTGGTGGGCTCGGTCGTCGGTCAGCTCATCCTGATCCCCGCCGTGGTGATCGGCTCGCTGCCGGTGTTCGACCAGCTCTCGCGGACCCCCGACACCGCCGCCACGCCGCACATCGGCTTCGGCGCGGTGGCGTTCTTCTACCTGACGGCGGCAGCCGGCGGCGCGCTCGTCACGGTGCTCGCGATGCCGCTGACGCCGCTCACCAACGGCCTGCTGTACCTGGACCGCCGGATCCGCAGGGAGAGCCTGGACCTCGCGCTGGCCGAGCAGGCCGGTGTGCAACTGCATCCGGTGCAGGACGTACAGGGCCCGGACCAGGGGCAGGGGCGGGAAGAGGGACAGGGACCGACTCAGGAACCGTAGTGAGCTGCGGAAATGACGTCCGGACCTGAGCCGCGTATGACAAATGTACTGCTCAGGTCGGGATGTGCGGCTCTGCTGCAGCGCCCCTCATCCGGGCCAGGATGATCCATGTCGGCAGGGAGCCGGCGGATCGACGGAACGACCCAGGGGGCGGACACACCATGAGCATCAGCATCTCCGACAGGTTCAGCAAGAAGACCGTCTCGGTGGAGGAGCAGACCGCCAAGGCCGAGGCGAAGGCGCAGGCCGATGCCGAGGCGCTGAAGAACCTGAAGCCGCTGCCTGTCTGGTTCTTCGGCTTCGAGGGCCTGATGGGTGGCGCCTACGACATCCTGAAGACCAGCCCCGACGCCTGGACGGTGCTCGCCGCACTGGGCGCGGTGAACATGATCGTCGGGATCACGGTCCTGGGAAAGCGTCGCAAGCTGGTCAAGGCCATGCTGAAGAACAGCCGCACCCGTGCCATCGCCATCGGGCTGATCGCGCTGCGGGCGGGAGCGCACCTGCTCCTCGGCCTCGCCGGAGCCCAGATCACCAGCGCCGCGGGCCACCTGACGATGGCTTTCCTGATGACCGCCGCGACCGTCACCCTGCTCTGGTTCGACCAGCGGATCAGCTTCCGGGCCCTGGGTCTGCTGCCGACCGCGCCTGCCACCCCGGCCGCCGCCGTCCAGCACTGACCGGGAGCGGGTTGGGGCCAAGCCCCGCCCGACTCAGGCCGAGCCGTCCTTCCCCTGGTCCTTCCCCTGATCCCGGCTCTGGTCCCGGTTCTGGGCGGCCTTGCTGCGGATCGTGCTCTTCTTCGCGCGATTGCCGCAGGCGCCCATCGAGCACCACCGGCGCTTTCCGGGACGGGAGTTGTCGACGAACAGCGCCCCGCAGGTCGGATCGGCACACTCCCTCACCCGCTCCATCGCCGGGGAGGTGACCAGGTCGACGGCGTCCCTCGCCACCAGCGACAGCGTGGCCGCGACCGGATCGGTGGCAATCCAGAGCAGAGCCCCCGACGGGTCGACGCGCGGCGTCGGAGCCGCGACGGCAGCCGCCCGGTTCACCAGCTCACGGGACAGGAAACTGGACGAGCTCACCCCGCCCGGGCTGCGTGCGGCGGAGATCAGCTCGTGGACCGCCTCCCGCAGGCTCCGCGCATCCCGCACCACGGTCGGATCGACCAGCTCGGCATCCAGCGCCAGCGCACAGGGGCCGCACTGCGTGATCCAGGCCACCAGGGCTGACACGTCGGGCAGTTCCTCGACGGAACCGATGGTGCCCCGGTACCGGAGCGTACGAATGAAGTCGAGCGAGAGCCTGCCCGCTCCCTCCCGGAAGCGGACCACCTCTGCCCCTCTGTCCGCTGCTTCCCCAGCTGCACGAGTAGTGACCGTCATGCGGAACACAGTACTGCGCGAACCGGTTTAACTGGTAGCGTCGGGAACCGGTTTGACTGGTTCACCTGACCGCTGCCATCGAAGGGGGGACACACGTGTCCCAGCCGCCGCCCGAGTTCACCGCTGCCGCTGCCACTGCCGCCGTCGAGACCGAGGGCGAGGTCGATGGCGCACTCGCCTCGACCGGGGCGGGAGAACCGCCGCGCCGACTGGTCCTGCTGTTGGCCGTGGCCTGCGGACTGACCGTCGCCAACCTCTACTACGCCCAGCCACTGCTCAGCAGCCTGCGCCAGGTCTTCGGCATCGACGCGGCCACCGCCGGGTGGCTTGTGACGATCAGCCAGATCGGTTACGCACTGGGCCTGCTGTTCATCGTCCCGCTGGGCGACCGGCTGGAGAACCGACGACTCGTCACGGTGCTGCTGGGCATCACCGCCGCCTCCCTGGTCGTGGCCGGCACCGCACCCGGATACGCCCTGCTGCTCGGCGCGACGCTGCTGTTCGCCACCACCCTCGTCGTGGTCCAGATCCTCGTGCCGTACGCCGCTGATCTGGCCCCCAGCCACATCCGCGGCCGCATCGTCGGACAGGTGATGAGCGGGCTGCTGGCCGGCATCCTGCTCTCCCGCACCCTCGGCAGCCTGCTGGCGCAGGCCACCGACTGGCGGGTGGTCTACCTCACCTCGGCCGCACTGATGGCCGTCCTGGCCCTGGTGCTCCGCACGACCCTCCCGACGCGGCGACCGCGCACCGGCGCGCCGTACCCGGAGCTCCTGCGCTCCACCGCCCGCCTGATGCGGCAGCACCCGCCCCTGCGACGGCGAGCCCTCTACCAGGCGACCATGTTCGGCGCCTTCAGCGCCTTCTGGACCACCGTCTCCTTCGTCCTCACCGGCGCGCCCTTCCACTACAACCAGCTGGGCGTGGGCCTGTTCGCCCTGGTCGGCGCGGGCGGCGTGCTGATCGCGCCACTGGCCGGGCGCTGGGCCGACCGCGGCCTGGGCCGACCGATGACGGCAGCGGCGCTGCTCACCGCGGCCCTGGCCTTCGGCCTCGCCGGCGTCGGCCGACACAGCATCATCGCCCTCGGCGCGGCGGCGATCCTGCTGGACATGGCCGTGCAGACCACCCTCATCCTGGGCCAGCACGTCATCTTCCAACTCGACCCGGCCTCACGCGCCCGGCTCAACAGCGCCTACATGGCCACCTTCTTCCTCGGCGGCGCACTGGGCTCACAAGTCGCCTCCACGGCCTACCGCGCCGACGGGTGGCCGGCAGTCGCCACCCTCGGCGCGGCACTCCCCGCGGCAGGACTACTGCTCTGGGCCACCGAACGCCACGGGTGAACCCGTGGCGGGAGCGGGGCCTGAGCGGGGCACGGAGGCGACCGCCAGGCCACACCTGGCTGGGCCCAGGCGGGCACTGGCAGCTCGCCCAGTCCTGGTCCTGGCGCTAGTCCGCGGGTCGCTCCGGCGCTTCGGTCGCAGCCTCCGGGGCGGCCTCGGTCGAGGCCTCAGCCGCCGTCTCGGCGGTCGCCGCCTCGGCCGGTTCCTCTGACGCTTCCTCCGTCGCCTCCTTCGCCGGAGCCGCTGTTGAAGCCTCGGCGACGGGCTCAACGGAGGCTTCGGCCACCGGTTCAGCCGGAGCCTCAGCCGGAGCCTCAGCGGGGGCCTCAACCGGGGCTTCAGCCGCAGCCGACGGCACAGCGACCTCCTCGGCGGCTTCAGCCGGAGCCTCGCTCGAGACCACCGAGGTGGCCGAGCCGGACTCCCGAACGGCAACGACGTCAATCTCCAGACTGGTCTGGCGTCCCACCATGCCCTTCTGCTTGGTGAGCCCGAACGCATAGCGGTCAACCGTCGTGGTGGCCTTGGCCGTCACGGTCTTGTCGTCGCCGGTCACCGTGGCGATAGTCAGCACGCAGGGCTGCGTCACGCCACGAACGGTGAGCTCACCGGGGGCAGTGGTCGCGCTCCCCTGCTGGATGCTCGCGCTTCGGAACACGATGTCGTGGTGCGCGGCCGCCTCCAGGTAGTCGGCGGAGCGGATGTGCTCATCCCGCTTGGCGTTACCGCTCGCGAAGCTCTCCGCCAGCACGGTTACGTCGATCGTCGATGCCGCGACGTCCTCGGCAACGGTGAACTCCCCCTGCCCCACCGTGAACGTACCGCTCACCGGAACCAGGCCGAACATGGAACGAGCTCGGAACCGGATCACGGTCTGATCCGGGTCGACCCGGTAGACACCCGGCAGCGGTACTGCCGGACTCTCGGTCGAGGTGGATTCCGAGGTCGAGGATGGGGCTGAGCCCTGGTCGGTCATTGTCTGATTCGCCTCCAAGTATGGTGCCGTTGAACACAGTTACCGACACATTCGCGGCCCCGCTCCGATCTTGCAACCTACTTGGCGCAGCTGACTCGAACACCTTTCGGCGGGAACACCGAGCGCACGGCATCAGCGGCAGGTCGGGGCAGGTTGGAGGTGGTGCGGGGTCTGTTCTGCTGCCGAGCCCCCGTCCTGTGGCCGGGTTTCCGGTGCGTGTTCGCTCCCGGTGATCGTTCGTCAGTTCCGTGGGGCGCGTTGGTGTGTTGATGGCTGGGGTGGCTCGCTCCGCTCGCGGCCAACTGCGAGGAGCCGGGGGCGGGTTGGGGTCCGTTGCCGGGCGGCGGGTGGACGCGGGGCGGTGCAGAAACGTTCCTGCCGAGGTGCGAGCGGGCCTTGGACTGAACCGGGGTCACTTTCGGGACAAGGTGTCACTCGATCATGCCGTAATGCCCTATTTGACCCGGTCCTGGCGTACCACGAGTGACCCGACGTCCCGGAATCGACCCCGGTTCACGCGAGACCCGGCCGCAGAACCGTTTCTGCGCGCCCGCACCCGGCAACGGCGCCCAGGACCGGCCCCGCTCCCCCGCTGTCGTTGGCCCGCGAGGCGGAGCCGAGCAACAGCAACAAGCCACGGACGCGCCATTCGGCAACGGTGGCGCCATGTAAGCCACCAGCAGTAGCCGCCAGCCCGCGGTGGCGGCCGGCCTCCCCAGCCCGCTGCCGGTGCTGGTGGGGGAATGCAGAGAAGCCCCCTGACCGGTGGTCAGGGGGCTTTCTGTTAATGGTTGTTCGGCGGCGTCCTACTCTCCCACAGGGTCCCCCCTGCAGTAC
>NZ_JOEH01000013.1 GCF_000719095.1 Streptacidiphilus jeojiense
GTAGGAGAATAGGCGGGGGCTGGGGCCCGCGCGGCGGGGGGCGGGGGTCCGGGTGGGGGGGGGAGGCGGGGGGAGGGGGGGGCCTTGGGGCGGGTGCGGCGCGGGTGTGCGGCGGAGGGCGCGGCGCGTGGACTCAGCCGCGCGGGCGCTCGTTCCAGGCGGCCATGGCGTGCTTGCCGTGCTCGACGCCGAGCCGGCTGATCGTGCCGGTGGCCAGCATGAAGAGCGAGCCGTCGGCGGGCGGCAGCCCCAGGTAACGGGCGGTCACCACGCGCAGGAAGTGGGCGTGGGCGACCAGGACGACGTCCCCGCCGTCGGCCGCCCGGAGCTCCTTGTCGACCAGTGCGAGGACCCGGTCGGTGCGGGCGCCGATCTCCTCGGGCGACTCACCCGGGTGGCCCTCCGGGCCCGGCGGCACACCGTCCGTCCAGAGGTCCCAGTCCGGGCGGGTCCGGTGGATCTCGGCGGTGGTGATGCCCTCGTAGCCGCCGTAGTCCCACTCGTGCATGTCCTCGACGATGCGGGGGTTCTCCAGACCGGCCAGCTTCGCCGTGCTCCGGGCCCGGAGCATCGGGCTGCACAGCGTCACCGCGATCGGGTGCTCGGCCAGCATCCCCGCCAGCGCGCGGGCCTGCCGCTCGCCGTTGGGGGTCAGCGGCCGGTCGGTGTAGCTGGTGTGCCGCCCGGCCTCGCTCCAGTCGGTCGCGCCGTGCCGGACCAGGATCACATCGCCCATGCCGCTCATCACTCCCACGCGCTCTGACGTCAACCTCCGTCGATCTTCGCACGCCGGTAGGGCGGTGCGGCGGGCGAGGGCTGCCTCCTAGGCCGGGTGCTGCGCCGCGAGCCGGTTGATGGCGGCCGGGTCGAGGACGTGCGGGGTGTCGGCCGGGTCGACGGGGCCGGCGGTGGCCACCGCCAGCATGGCCCGGGCCAGCTGCTCGGTGCTGGTGACGTGGTTGGGCGCCAGGCGGCGGATCAGCGGGAGGACCGGGCCCAGCACGGTGTAGGCGATGCGGTAGAAACGCGTCTTGGACACCGCGCCGTGTAGCGGCTGGATGAACCCGGGACGGAACATGTGGGCCCGGAACGGCAGCCTGAGCAGCTCGTTCTCGGTACGGCCCTTGACCCGCGCCCACATCGCCCGCCCCTGCTCGGAGCTGTCCGTCCCGGCGCCGGAGACGTAGCAGAACACCAGCCCGTGGTTGGCCTCGGCGAGCGGGCGGGCCACGGCGAGGGTGAGGTCGTAGGTGATCGCCCGGTAGGCGTCCTCGCTCATGCCCGCCGCGGAGACGCCCAGACAGAAGAAGCAGGCGTCGTACTCCGCCAGTTCGTCGGCGACCGCGGACAGGTCGGCGGTGTCCGCCTGCACCAGCTCCCGCAGCTTGGCGTGCTCGACCCCGGTGCCGGTACGGCCGATCACCAGCACCCGCCCGACCCGCTCGTCCAACAGGCACTCGCGCAGCACGCCCTGGCCGACCATGCCGGAGGCGCCGAAGATGATGACGTTCATGGCGCAACCGTAGTGTCGTTGTCGTTGCGAGTACTGCAGGCCGCGGCATAGTTCGTCCGTGAGCGGCGACTCCGCAGATGGTGCAGAACCAGGGCCACAGCGATCCCCTCGACGAGTACGAGGTCGGCCACCCCGGTACGCCACCCGTCGGTCATGAAGGCCAGGAGGCTGTTGAGAGCCAGGCCGGTGACGGAAGCCAGCCCGAGAAATTCCCAGCGGCGAGCAGCGGTGCGGGTCATCGTTGCGCCTCCGAACTCAGGGCCGAGCTGCGACGCCGCTGTCGGCGCATGAACACGGTGAAGGCTGCGGCCCACGCAAGGGTGCAGATCAGGAACGCGTAAGGGTCGCCCGGCAGCAGGTCCGTCCACCCGAGCGCGATGTCGGCAACGGCGGAGGCGCCCAGGACCGCGACGCTGTACAACAGCCAGAGAATCAGCAGTTCCTGCCACCAGGGGCGAGCGAGTATCCAGGCCTTCACGGCGGACATCATGCCCGTCGTGCAGCCGTACGGCCAGGGCTCCGCGGTCGCTTGGACACCGCCTTTTGCCTCAGAGGCAAGATGCTTGCCCACGCCTCGCATCCGGTGTGACGCTGGTGCCATGGACATCACCGGTGAGGTGCCCGGGCTCGGGGCCCGGTTGCGGGAGCGGCGGCTGCGCAGTCGGCTGACGCTGGAGGCGGCGGCCGCACGGGTCGGGCTGTCGCCCGCGCACCTCTCCCGGCTGGAGACCTCCAAGCGCCAGCCCTCGCTACCGGTGCTGCTGGGCCTCTCCCGAGCGTACGGCGTCCCCGTCGAAGTCCTGCTGGGGGAGCAGAGCGAGGTGTCGCCGCTGGTCAGGGCACCGGTGCTGAGGGCGGGGGAGGGCGAGCCCACCGTGGCCGGGGGCTGGACCTACCGCCCGGCCGGGGTGCCGGGGCGTGCGATGCAGGCCCTGCGGGTGCACATCCCGGTACTGGTGCAGGACGCGGTGGTCCGGGTCCACCCGGGCGAGGAGTGGCTGTACGTCCTGGAGGGACGGCTGCTGCTCACCCTCGACCGCGAGCAGCACCTCCTCGCCCCCGGGGACTCCGCCCACTTCGACTCCATGCGACCGCACCGCCTGGTCGCCGAGGAGCAGCCCGGAGTCGAGCTGCTCTTCGTCCACACCCTGCTGCAGTCGCCGACCGCCGACCTCTGCATCCACTGAACCGCATCCACTGAACCGAACCGAAGGGATCGACCACCATGGCCACCACCCAGTACCCCGTCGAGGACGGCAGCACCCGGACCGAGCGCCGGGTCGGCATCCGCGTCTTCATCTACGTCATCGGCCTGCACGTGTTCGCCGGCTTCGCGATGCTGCTCTACTACGCGGGCCGGCACGGTAACTGACGCCTGCTCACATGTGGTGGTGGTCCATGGCGGTGTGGTCGTGGCCGGCGCTGTCGGGGGATTCCGGGGCGCCGCCCATCATGCGGAGCATCTGGCGGCCGCCGGTGCGGGCGAAGCGGTAGAGCAGGGCGGCGGCGAGGAGCAGGAAGGCGATGTTGAGCCAGGTGGTGTAGTTCCAGCTGACGCCGTCCATGGGGATCCTGGCCCGGGACTGGTCGGGGATCAGGCCCAGGCCGCCGAAGGCGAACTCGACCAGGTAGCCGGCCAGGACCATCGCGGCGTAGAAGGTGGCGGCCAGGAGCGCGGTCATCCGCAGGCCGTAGTACTTCCGGTAGATGTTCAGGATCGGCAGGATCAGCAGGTCGGCGAAGATGAAGGCGACCACGCCGCCGAAGCTGATGCCGCCCTTCCACAGCACCACCGCCAGCGGGACGTTGCCGATGGAGCAGACGAAGGAGAAGACCGCGACCAGCGGGCCGACGACCGGGCCCCAGAGCTTCGCGGCGAGCGGGTGGCCGTCGAAGAAGAAGGTGCGCCAGAAGCTGTCCGGGACCCAGGCGGCGATCGCCCCGGCGACCAGCAGGCCGACCACCAGGTCGCGCAGGATCGCCGCCCATTCCATGACGAAGACGTGCGCGACCGAGGTCCAGCCCTCGCGGGAGAGCAGCCGCCGGGCGAAGGACCCCTCGCCGCCGACGGACATGTCCATCGCGGCGTGGCCCTCCATCGAGCCGGCCCGGCCGTGGTCGGCCTGCTCGCGGGCCTCGCGGAGCAGCTTGTCCCGCAGGAACAGCCGGAACAGGACGGCGAGGACGACGATCATGATCGGGCCGCCGACGAACTCGGCCGCGGTGAACTGCCACCCCATCAGCAGGGCCAGGATCACGCCCAGTTCGACCACCAGATTGGTCGAGGCGATCTCGAAGGCCATCGCCGCGGTGAAGTTCGCGCCCTTGCGGAACAGTGAGCGGGCCAGCGCCACCGCGGCGTAGGAGCAGGAGGACGAGGCGGCGCCGAGCAGCGAGGCGACGGCCAGCGTGCGCGGACGGTCGTCGCCGAGCAGGCGGACGACGGTGGACTTGCGGACCACCGCCTGGACGACGGCCGAGAGGGTGAATCCCAGGATCAGGGCCCAGGTGATCTCCCAGGTCATGGCTCCGGTGATGGAGAGTGCATGGGTGAGGGCGTGCCAGAGGTCGTTCATCTCGCGCCGTCCGGGGTGAGTAGTCGCGTCAGGGTGTCTGCGTCCTGACGAACGACTATACCCCCCAGGGGTATTCCACGGTGCTGTTGTGACGGGCGCGCTCGGCCGCCCAGGCGGTCAGGTGCGCCTCCAGGCTGGTCTCCGGGTCGGAGTGGATCAGGGTGCGGTCGCCGCTGCTCACCGCGGCGAGGAAGGCGTCGACCAGGCGGTCGTCGGCGTCGCCGTGGCCGCCGGCGGCGCTGTCGGGGTCGGTCTCGAAGGAGTGGACGGTGCCGGCGCCGGTGCGGAAGTCGGTGACGGTGGCGGTGGTGCCGTCGCCCTCCAACTGGCCGTGGGTGCCGAAGATCCGGGTGCGGCGCGGCCCCATCGCGGTGAACGCGGTCATGGTGAAGGAGGCGGTGGTGCCGCCCTCGTACTCCAGGTTCACCACCTGGTGGTCCACCACGTCGTTGTCACAGCCGTAGACGCAGCGCCCGTACGGGCCCTCGCGGAGCGCCTGGAGCACGCCGTCCGGAGTCCGCTCCGCGGTGACCACCGACAGCGGCCAGTGCAGCCGGCCCTCCTCGCCGTCGGCGAGGCTCTCGGCCAGGACCCGGAGGTAGAGCCGGGGCGCGGAGTACGGGCACTGCGGCTCGACCGGGCAGTCGAGGCAGTTGTCGGCGGCGCCCTCCGGCCGGTGCTCCGGGCGGAAGTGCCGCAGCCCGCCGAACGAGGAGACCTTGTGCACCCGGCGGCCGACGATGAACGACAGCCAGTCCAGGTCGTGCCCCGACTTGGCCAGCAGCATCGGCGTGGCCCGGTCCTCGCGGCGCCAGTTGCCGCGGACGAACGAGTGCGCCTGGTGCCACCAGCCGACCGGCTCCAGGTGCTGCACGGAGACGATCTCGCCCAGCAGGCCCGACTGGACGATGGCCCGCACCCCGGCGGTGTAGGCGGTGTAGCGCAGCACATGGCAGACCGCCAGCAGCACGTCCGCCTGCCGCACCGCCTCGACGATCCTACGGGCGTCGGCCTCGTTGGTGGCCATCGGCTTCTCCAGCAGGATGTGCAGGCCGGCGGCGGCGAAGGCGAGGGCGGGTTCCACGTGGTCGGCGTCCTGGGTGGCGATGACCACCGCGTCCGCCCCGACGCCGGCGGCGGCCAGGTCGCGCCAGTCGGCGAAGGCCGCCGCTGCCGGGTGCTCGCGGGCGGCCTCGCCGGCCCGGCGCGGATCGGGATCGGCGAAGCCAGTGACCACGGCACGGCCGGTACCGACGGCGTAGCGGGCGTAGCCGCTGCCGCGCGAGCCCGCGCCGACGATCAACAGGCGAACCGGGGACGACTCCTGAGTCGATGTCATGAACCGGAGTATCGCGCCGCAGCCCGGCGCCGGGCAGGGGGCACGCCAAGTCGGCGCTTCGCGGCCCGCTGTGAGTGATCCTCAGTTCGGTGTCGTAGGGTGTCGGGCTGTGACGGGGAACAGGGGGAGCCGGCTCGATCTCGCCGGCAGCGGGGCCGAGCCGCTGGAGACGGACGATCCGGCTGCTGTCGGGACGATTCCACTGCTCGGCAGACTGGGGTCCGGCGGTATGGGCCGGGTCTACCTGGGCGTGGTCGACGGCCGGTACGCGGCGGTCAAGCAGGTGCTGCCGCACCTCGCCGAGGACGAGAACTTCCGGCGGCACTTCGGCCACGAGCTGGACAATCTCGCCCGGCTGCCGGCCGCGGCCAGTGCGCCGCTGCTGGCCGGCGACCGGGAGGCCCGGCCGCCGTGGTTCGCCACCGCCTACATACCCGGCATCACCCTGACCCAGGCACTGGCCCTGAACGGCGGTGCGCTGCCGATCGACGCCTTGTGGCTGCTGCTGCGCGGGGCGGCGGCAGGACTGCGGATGGTGCACGCGCTGGACATGGTGCACCGGGACCTCAAGCCGTCCAATGTGATGCTGACCCCGGACGGTGTCAGCCTGATCGACTTCGGCATCGCCCGGGCCGCTGACCAGAGCCGGCTCACCCAGAGCGGTGTGGCGGTCGGCACGCCCGCCTACATGTCCCCGGAACAGGCCAACGCGACCGGGAAGTTGACCGGCGCGACCGATGTCTTCGCGCTGGGCTCGCTGATTGCCTACGCCGCCACCGGGCGGCCGCCGTTCGGGGACGGCTCCGGAGTGGGGCTGCTCTACCAGATCGTGCACGGCGAGCCGGACCTCGCGGCAGTGCACGCGGTGGACCCCGAACTGGCCGAGACCGTCGCTGCCTGTCTGGACAAGAACCCGCAGGCACGCCCCACCGCGGAGCGGCTGCACCGCCTCGCGGACGGCAAGGTCGCCTCACCCGCCCCGGGTTGGCCGCAGCCGGTCGTGGAGCTGCTGGCCCAGCGGGCAGCCTTCGCCGCCACACCACCGGATCGGCACGTCCTTCCCGTGCCGTCCCCGACCCTGCCGAATTCCGGATCGAATTCCGGGTCGAACGCCGGGCCGGGGGCCGCGCCGGAGGAACAGCCCACCTCGGTCCGGCGTCGCCGCCGCTCCAGGCGCCTGCTGCTGTTCGTGCTCCCAGTGGTCGTGGCCGCCGCAGCCGTCCTCACCGTGGAGCTCCTGCCGCAGGTCACCCAGGCCCAGACCGCGGGCGGCGCGCCGACCGCCTCGGGACCGGGCTCATCGTCCTCGGCCCCGGCCACTGTCGGCTCCACGGCCTCGGCCTCCGCAGGCGGGTCCGCTTCCAGCACCGCATCCGCCGCCGCGGGCGCCTCCTCGTCGGCGGCGCCGACCTCCTCCGGGTCCAGCACGGGCGGTGGCACCGCAGGGAGCGGTGGCAGCAGCGGTTCCGGCTCGAAGGGTTCCACCAAGGCCGCCACCCAGCCCGCGTCGGTGACCGCCACCACCGCGAAGGCGACCGCCGCAACCACCACGGCCGCAGCCTCGCCGACGAAGACGATGGGGGCCGAGTGCGTGCTGACGCCGGGGGCGACCACGTGCAGCAGCAACAACCCGACGGTCCAGGTGCAGGCGCAGGAGCCGGGCGGCTGCACCTACACGGCCACCATCACCTGGGGCGACGGCTCCACCACGTCATCCGACTTCCCCGGCAGTTCCGCCCCCATCACGATCGCCACCCACCGCTACTCGGCGAAGGGCACCTACTCGCTCAACGCCGAAGCTGTCACGGACAGCGGTTTCTGCCTTGCCAACGGCGGCAGCGGTACGTTCACGCTGACCTCCTGAGGCCGGCAGACCCTTCCGGAGAAACCGGCCGGGGTCGGGCGGCCCGCTCCGGTCACGCCGCCGGCTCCAGGGTGCTGTCCCGGGAGACCAGGGCCGCGTAGTGGCCGCCCAGGGCGAGCAGCTCGTCGTGGGTGCCGTGCTCGGCAATCCGGCCCTCGTCCAGGACCACGATCTGGTCGGCGTCGCGGACCGTGGACAGCCGGTGGGCGATGGTGATGGTGGTGCGGCCGGCCGAGAGGGTGTCCAGCGCCTGCTGGACGGCCTGCTCGGTCTGGGTGTCCAGGGCGCTGGTGGCCTCGTCCAGGACCAGTACCGGCGGGTCGCGCAGGATGGTGCGGGCGATGGCCAGCCGCTGCTTCTCGCCGCCGGAGAAGCGGTAGCCGCGCTCGCCGACCATCGTCTCGTAGCCGTCCGGCAGCGAGGCGATGTGGTCGTGGATCTGGGCCGCGCGGGCCGCCTCGTACAGCTCCTCGTCGGTGGCGTCGGGCTTGGCGAAGCGCAGGTTGTCCGCGACCGAGGCGTGGAACAGGTAGGTCTCCTGGGAGACCACGCCGACGGTCTCGGCCAGCGAGGCGAAGCTGAGGTCGCGCACGTCGGTGCCGTCGATCAGCACCCGGCCCGAGGTCACGTCGTAGAGCCGGGGGACCAGGTAGCTGAGGGTGGTCTTGCCTGAGCCGGTCTCGCCGACGACGGCCAGGCTGGTGCCGGCCGGGACGGTGAGCTCGATGTCGTCCAGGGTGGGTCGGGTCCCGCTGCCGGGCTCGTAGCTGAAGCCCACGTGGTCGAAGCGGACCTCGCCGGCGCCCGAGCTGCGGGTGACCGGGTCGGGGCGTTCGGTGATGTCCGGGACCAGGTCCAGGTACTCGAAGATCCGCTGGAACAGCGCCAGCGAGACCTGCACCGCGACGCCGACCTGGAGCAGCTGCACGGTGGGCCGGAACAGGCTCTGCTGCAGCGAGGTGAAGGCGACCAGGGTGCCGATGGACACCGCGGTGGTGTGGCCGGAGCCGCTGGTCAGGCCGGCCGCCCAGTAGATCACCGCGGGCATCGCGGCCATCACGATCTGGATGGTGGACTGCCGCCAGCGGCCCGCCATGTCGGCGCGGACCTCCAGGTCGGCCAGGGCGTCGGACTCGCGGGCGAACTCGTCGCTGAGGCCGCGGGAGCGGCCCATAGTGCGGCCGAGCAGGATGCCGCTGACGGACAGCGACTCCTGCATGATCGAGGAGATCGCCGCGAGCTGCTTCTGCCGCTCGGTGGCGATCTTGCGGCGCTCGTTGCCGACCCGCCGGCTGATCCAGACGAACAGCGGGAGCAGCAGCAGCGAGACGATGGTGAGCTTCCAGTCCAGGGCCACCATGGCGACCACGGTGGCGACCACCGTGGTGAGGCTGGAGACCAGCGCGGTCGCGGTGCTGGTCACGGTGGACTGCATGCCGCCGATGTCATTGGCGATCCGGGACTGCACCTCGCCGGTGCGGGTGCGGGTGAAGAAGGCCAGCGGCATCCGCTGCAGATGGGCGTAGACGCTGGTGCGCAGGTCGTGCATGACCCGCTGGCCGACGCTGGTGCTGAGGTAGGTCTGCAGCACGTTGAAGACGGAGTTGGCGACCGCGACCGCGATCATGCCGAGGGCCAGCAGGCTCAGCAGGCCGGTGCGGCCCTGCGGGATGGCGGTGTCGAGGACGGCGCGCAGCAGGAACGGCGAGGCCACCGAGACCAGCGAGGAGAGGCCGACGAACGCGCCGACGGCGATCAGCTTCCCGCGGTAGGGGCGGAACAGGCGCAGGATGCGGCGCAGCTGCACGGGTGCTTTGGGGGCGCCCGGCTTGCGGGCGGGTGGAGTCCAGTCGGGACCTGGGGTGCGCATGGGCGGCTCCGGGAAGTAGGGAGGACGGGCTTGCTTCCTCCCGTCCAACGGAGCATAGCTCATCTTTATTCCGGCTAATAGTGAGTTAGGCTCAGTGATGCCTCCGGTGGAACCCGGCGGTTGCCGGAAGGGGGTGGAGAGCGCTCTCCGGTTCTGTTATAAACACGGCATGGACGAGCCCCGCAGCGCCGCCGCCGGAACCGCTCCGACTCTGGAGGACGTGGCCAGGGTGGCCGGTGTCTCCCGGGCCACGGTCTCCAGGGTGGTCAACCGCACCCGCAATGTCGACCCCGCGATCCAGGAGACGGTGCGTCAGGCCGTCGCCGCGGTGGGCTACGTGCCCAACGGCGCGGCCCGCTCGCTGATCACCCGGCGGAGCGGATCGGTGGCGCTGGTGGCCTCCGGCGCGGGGGAGGGGCAGGAGGAGGAGTTCCGCACCCGGTTCTTCACCGACCCCTTCTTCAGCCGGGTGGTCAACGGGGTGATGGGCTTCCTGCGGCCGCGCGGGATGCACCCGGTGCTGATGCTGGCCGAGACCGAGGAGGCCAGGGCGGAGGTCATCGCCTATCTGCGGCAGCGCAGCGCGGACGGGGCGCTGGTGGTCTCCACCCACGCCGACGACCCGCTGCCGGAGCAGCTGGTGGCGGCCGGCCTGCCCGCGGTGCTCTTCGCCCGGCCGGCCCGGCCGGTCCCGATCGGCTTCGTGGACCTGGCGCACCAGGAGGGCGCTCGGCTGGCCGCCGACCGGCTGGTCGGCCAGGGCTGCCGGCGGGTGGCGGTGATCTCCGGGCCGCTGGACATCCGGGCGGCGCGGGAGCGCCAGGACGGCTTCCTGGAGGCGATGGCCCGGCACGGCGAGCCGCTGGTGCCGACGGCCGAGGGGAACTTCACCCAGGCCAGCGGGGAGGCCGCGATGCAGCGGCTGCTGCTGGAACGGCCGGACCTGGACGGGGTGTTCGCCGCCAACGACCTGATGGCGCAGGGGGCGCTGCACATCCTGCGCGAGCACGGGCGGCGGGTTCCTGAGGACGTCCGGGTGGTCGGCTTCGACGACAGCAGCGCAGCGGTGGCCAGCCGCCCGGCGCTGACCACGGTGCGGCAGCCGGTGGAGGAAATGGCGGCGGAGATGGCGCGGCTGCTGCTGGACCGGATCGAGGGGCGGGCGGACGGGCCGAGGTCGGCGGTGTTCGACCCGGTGCTGGTGGTGCGGCAGTCCGGCTGAGTGGCTGGGTGGAACCGCTGGTCGGAGGGCCCGCCCTCCGCTCCGGGCGGGGAGGCACCCCCGCCCGGAGCGTCCTCCAAGGGAATGGAGAGCGCTCTCCATCCGGCTCAAGATTCCGTATTCCGGTGCGGTCCGTCAAGGGCTGTGACACGGTTGCCGTGTCCTGAATGTCTGCTAATGCAGCCAGTTATGACGGCCGCTCAGTACCGGAACACCCTCTTCTGACAAAACTCTTGACGACCGTGAAACAAGAGCGCAACCATCGCCCGATGGGAGAGCGCTCTCTGGGTGAGCGCTCTCCGAACCTCAGACCCGCCCCCTGTCAGGAGTCCTCATGGGAGCCCCACCCCTAGGTTCCGCGCGCACCGTGCTGAGAACGGCGGCGCTGGCCGTCGTCGCGCTCTCGCTGTTCTTCTACGCCCTGGTCGCTGGGCCGATCACGGCCCGTGCGGCCGACACCCTGCTCTCCCAGGGCAAGCCGGCCACCTCGTCGTCCACCGAGACCACCGGCGCCGGGCTGGCCGCGGCCAACGCCGTGGACGGCAACACCGGCACCCGCTGGGCCAGCGCCTGGAGCGACCCGCAGTGGCTGCAGGTCGACCTCGGCAGCAGCTACAGCATCGACAAGGTCGTCCTGAACTGGGAGAACTACGCGACCGCGTACCAGATCCAGGTCTCGAACGACGGCAGCAACTGGACCAGCATCTACTCCACCACCACCGGTGCCGGCGGCACCGAGACCCTGAACGTCAGCGGCACCGGCCGCTACGTCCGGATGTACGGGACGGTGCGGGAGAACGGCTACGGCTACTCGCTGTGGGAGTTCCAGGTGTACGGCCTGGCCTCCTCGGCGACCCCGACGCCGACCGCCACGCCCACGCCGACCCCGACGCCCACGCCGACCGCCACCGGGACCACCCCGCCCGGCAACTGGACCACCGTCTGGAGCGACAACTTCGCCGGCGGCTCCGGCAGCGCGCCCTCCTCGGCCAACTGGATCACCGACACCGGCACCCAGTACCAGAACGGCTCGGCCAACTGGGGCACCGGCGAGGTCGAGACGGACACCAACAGCGCCGCCAACGTCGCGGTCGACGGCAGCGGCCACCTCAACCTCACCGCGGTCAGGGACGGCAGCGGCAACTGGACCTCGGGCCGGGTGGAGACCCAGCGCAGCGACTTCGCCGCGCCCGCCGGCGGCCAGCTGATGATCTCCGCCTCCGTCAAGCAGCCCAACCCGGCCAACGGGCTGGGCTACTGGCCCGCCTTCAAGGCGGTCGGCGCCCAGTACCGCAGCGACATGACCACCTGGCCGCAGATGGGCGAGAGCGACATCCTGGAGGACGTCAACGGCCGCAGCCAGCTCTCGGCGACGCTGCACTGCGGGACCGCGCCCAACGGCAACTGCAACGAGTACAACGGCATGACCAGCGGACTGGCCAGCTGCACCAACTGCCAGACCGGGTACCACACCTACACCGAGATCATCGACCGCACCCAGTCGGACGAGCAGATCCGCTACTACCTGGACAACCAGCAGGTGTGGCAGGTCAACGAGTCCCAGGTCGGCGTCGCCACCTGGCAGGCGGCCGTGGACCACGGCTTCTACCTGGTCGCCGACCTGGCCATCGGCGGCTCCTACCCCAACGCGGTCTGCGGCTGCACCTCGCCCAGCAGCGCCACCAGTTCCGGCGGCACGCTGAGCATCGGCGCGGTCACGGTGTCCACCACCACCGGCACCCCGCCCACCCCGCTGACCGACCCGGCGGTGCCGACCGGCGCCAGCAACGTCCACGTCACCGGCTCGCAGGGGAACTGGCAGCTCAGTGTCAACGGGGCGCCGTACCAGGTCAAGGGCGTCACCTGGGGCCCGTCCACGGACACCGCCGCCGCCCATATGCGGGACCTGAAGTCACTGGGCGTCAACACCGTCCGCACCTGGGGCACCGACGGCACCACCCAGCCGCTGCTGGACGCGGCCGCAGCGTACGGGGTCAAGGTGATCAACGGCTTCTGGCTGAATCAGGGCGCCGACTACGTCAATGACACCGCGTACAAGACCAGCACCCTCAACTCCATCGTGGCCTGGGTCAACGCCTACAAGAACGACCCGGCGGTGCTGATGTGGGACGTCGGCAACGAGGTGATCCTGACCACCCAGGACCACTACACCGGCGCCGCGGTCGAGCAGCAGCGGATCGCCTACGCCCAGTACGTGGAGCAGATCGTCCAGGCCATCCACGCGGCCGACCCCAACCACCCGGTGACCTCGACCGACGCCTACACCGGCGCCTGGCCGTACTACAAGCAGTACACCCCGGACCTGGACCTCTACGCCGTCAACTCCTACGGCGCGGTGTGCAGCGTCAAGACCGACTGGGTCAACGGCGGTTACACCAAGCCCTACATCGTCACCGAGTCCGGCGACTCCGGGGAGTGGGAGGTCCCCAACGACGCCAACGGCGTGCCCACCCAGCCCACCGACGTGCAGATGCGGGACGGCTACACCAGCGCCTGGAACTGCATCTCCGGCCACACCGGGGTCTCCTTCGGCGGGACCCTGTTCAACTACGGCCAGGAGAACGACTTCGGCGGCATCTGGTTCAACCTGATCCCGGAGGCCTGGAAGCGGCTGGCCTACTACGCGGTGGCCAAGGACTACGGCGGCACCCCGCAGCAGAACACCCCGCCGGTGATCAGCAGCATGACGCTGAGCAACACCACCGCGGTGCCGTCCGGCGGCACCTTCACCGTCAACGCCAACGCCACCGACCCGGACGGCGACCTGATCCGCTACAACCTGATGTACACCAGCAAGTACGTGGACGGCGGCACCGGGCTGCAGCAGGTGACCTTCACCCAGACCGGCAACGGGCAGTTCACCGCCACCGCGCCGAAGACCCTGGGCGTCTGGAAGGTCTACGTCTACGCCTACGACGGCCACGGCAACGTCGGGGTGGAGACCCGCTCGTTCAAGGTGGTCGCGCCGCCGGTGAGCGGGACCGACGTGGCCAAGGGCAAGCCCACCACGGCCTCCTCCTTCCAGACCGCCAACGGCAACTTCACCCCCGGCCAGGCCACCGACGGTGACTGGACCACCCGTTGGGCCAGCAACTGGGACGACGCCGAGTGGCTGCAGGTGGACCTCGGCCAGACCACGGCGATCCACCACGTCCAACTCGGCTGGGAGGCCGCGTACGGCAAGGCGTACCAGGTCCAGGTGTCCAACGACGGCACCAACTGGACCACGGTCTACTCCACCACCACGGGCACCGGCGGCGTCGACGACTTCGACGTCTCCGGGTCGGGCCGCTACGTGCGGCTGAACCTCACCCAGCGCGGCAGCGCCTACGGCTACTCGCTGTACGAGTTCGGCGTCTACGCCTGAGGCAGGCGCTGCGGCTGCGATACCAACCCACCCACCAGGAGGTCTTCATGAAAGTCCGTCACCGGACCCGCTCCGGGTCCAGGCGGCTGCCGCCGCGCAGGACGGCGCTGCCCGTCGTGCTCGCGCTGCTGCTGTCGCTGATCGGCCTCGGCGCCTCGATGGCCGGGGCCAGCGCGGCCACCGGGACGCTGATCTCGCAGTCGCGTCCGGTCGTCGCCTCGTCGCTGGAGAGCGCCAACTTCCCGGCCGGCGCGGTCGTCGACGGCGACCCGACCACCCGCTGGGCCAGCGCCTGGAGCGACCCGCAGTGGATCCAGATCGACCTGGGCGGCACCGCCACCGTCAACCAGGTCGAACTGGACTGGGAGGCGGCGTACGCCAGCGCCTACCAGATCCAGACCTCGCCGGACGCCAGCACCTGGACGTCGATCTACTCGACGACCACCAGCACCGGCGGCAACCAGGTGCTGAACGTCAGCGGGACCGGACGCTACATCAGGATGCTGGCCACCGCGCGCGGCACCCAGTACGGCTACTCGCTCTACGAGTTCAAGGTGTACGGCTCGGTGACGCTCAGCGGCACCGGCTACGTCCTCGCTGACCCGCCGGTCACCGGGGTCACCCCGTCCACCTATGTGCCGCCGAACGCGTACTTCCACGAGTTCCAGGCGCAGTGCAGTGCCAACCACGTGCTCCCGGACGACCCGATCGTCTTCCCCGGGCAGCCCGGCGCCTCGCACCTGCACACCTTCATGGGCAACACCAGCACCAATGCGGCCACCACCGAGGCCTCGCTGCAGGCCGGCGGCACCACCTGCATGGCGCCCGGTGACAAGTCCGGCTACTGGATGCCGACCCTGCTCAACGGGACGACCCAGGTCCTGCCGGTCGGCACCCAGACCATCTACTACAAGTCAGGAGTGATCGACTACACCAGCGTCCGGCCGTTCCCGACCGGGCTGCGCTTCCTGGTCGGCAGCCCGGCTGCGACCGCCACCCAGTTCTCCACCGACCCCGGCTGGGTCTCCGGCTGGGAGTGCGGCAACAGCTACGGGAACATCGACATCCCGCCGAGCTGCCCGGCCGGCAGCGAGCTGGATATCCGCTACCAGGCTCCCAGTTGCTGGGACGGGATCCACCTGGACACCCCGGACCACAAGAGCCACATGGCCTACCCGATCAACGGCGTCTGCCCGGCCGACCACCCGGTCGCCGTGCCGATGATCGAGTTCAAGATGGCCTTCCCGGTGAACGGCGACATGTCGCAGGTGCACCTGTCCAGCGGTCGCGGATTCTCCTTCCACTACGACTTCTACAACGGATGGGACACCGCGACCCTGGCCGCGATGGTCACCCACTGCATCGTCGGCGGACTGCAGTGCGACGACCGCGGCTACGACCAGAACCAGCCGCAGAAGGGCGCGGTACTGAACGACCAGTACATGCTCCCTTCCTGACGAACCGACAGTAGTTGTGCCCCCACTGGGAGGAACCGGCATGAACCGACGAACGGGCCACCTGGTGGGGGCCGCCCTGCTGTTGCTCACCGTGGCGGGGTGCGCTTCGGCGCGCCCCGCCACATCCGCGACGCCCTCGGCTTCGGCCGTGGCGGGACCCTCCTCCGCAGCCAGGATCGTCTGCGCGACCGAGGCCCAGGAGGACATCTCGGGCGCCCTCGGTACCGACACTACCGAACCGGTCAGCCCCACCTGGAAGGACCGGCTCTACTCCTGCCGCTACGTCTACCGCGACGGCTCCATGCTGCTCTCGGTCAAGGACCTGCCGGACGGCGCCGCCACCCGGGCCTGGTTCGACGGCCTGAGGCAGGCGGCCCCCGGCGCCACCCCGCTCACCGGCCTGGGCGACGCGGCCTTCGCCGAGCCGGACGGGACGGTGGTGCTCCGCAAGGACGCCACCGTGCTCACCGTGGACGTCAGCGCGCTCCCGCCCACCTTCGGCAAGCCGGTCCGGCCGCGCGCGTCGGCGGCCAGGACCGTCGCCACCACGGTGCTGATCTGCTGGAAGGAGGGGTAGCGGATGACGGTCGGTCAGGGGGCGTAGTAGCCCTCCAGGTCGGCGACCACGTTGGTGGTGCCGGTGTAGTTGTAGATGCTGATGTACCCGCTGGCGCTGACGGGGATCAGGGCGAGGGTGGGGACGGTCTCGCCGGCGGTGAAGTTGAGGGTCGAGTTGGTGTGCAGGGGGGTGCCCAGGGCGTAGGTGGTGAGGTAGCCCCCGGCGCTGGCCCCGGTGGCGGTGAGGTTGACCAGGACAGCGGTGGCCCCTGCGGGGACGGTGCCGGTGCCGGAGACCTTGAGGTCGAGCCGCTTGTTGGTACCCAGGACGCCGGCCGCGACACCGGTGCCGTTGCGGGTGTCGAGGATGCGGGTGGGGGTGGTGGGGGTGAAGGGATTGCCCATCGCGTAGCTGGGGATGGTGGCATCGGTGAAGGATCCGACGAGGTCGACCAGGACCTGGGTCTTGCCGGTGCTGTTGTAGACCTTGATGCTGCCGTCGGAGGCGACCGGGACGATGACGAGGTTGGAGACGGTCTGCCCGGCGGCGAAGTTGACGGTGGAGATGGTCGGTCGGGCGGCGTCGCCCGAGTAGACGGTCAGGTAGCCGCCGGTGGTGGGTGCGGTGGCGGTGACGCGCAGCGCCGCGTAGGTGGTGGGCTGGTCGCCGTCGACCGGAAGGGTGATGGTCTGTCCGGCGCTGAGCGGGCCGGTGTGGACGGTGTTGCTCTGCCGGGTGTCCAACAGCCGATCCTGGATCATGCTGGCATAGCTGGCGCCGGCCGAGTTGGTGTTGGTGGTGTAGTAGCCCTGGAGGTCGGCGATGAGGTGGACGGCTGCGCCGGGGCTGGCGGTGAGGGCGATGGTGCCGTCGGCGGCGACGGGGCGCGGTCGCGGTCAGGTTGAGTACCACGGCGGTGACGCCGGTGGCGGGGACGCCGTGGGCGCCGGTGACCTTGAGGTTCAGGGTGCCGCCGGCCGGAACGATGGCCTTGGTGGCGCCGGTGCCGTTGCGGGTGTCCAGGATGCGCACCGGTCCGGCGGGGACGTAGGAGCTGCCGACGGTCACCGGTTGGGTGGTGGTGAGCGTGGCGCCGGTGTAGTCGGTCTCGGTGGCGGTGACGGTGTAGCGGCCCGGGGTCGTGTAGGTGTGGCTGGTCTGGCCGAGGGTCGTGGAGTCGGTGACGGGGGTGCCGTCGCCGAAGTCGATGCGGGTGTCGGTGATCTGCCAGGCGTCGGTGGAGCCGGTGGTGTCCGCGGTGACGGCAAGCGGGGTGGCGGGGGTGCGGGTCAGCGTCAACTTCGGGGTGAACGGGGTCGGGGCGGTGACGGTGGGGCTGGCGTAGAAGCTGGCGATGGTTCGGCCGTCGGAGGTTGCGGTCACCTTGATGATGTCGCCGCCCTTGGGGGTGGCGGTGGTGTAAGTGTGGGTGGCGGTGGAGCTGTCGGTGGTGACAGGAGTGCTGCCGTCGCCGAAGTCGAAGGTGTACGAAACCGCAAAGCCCCAGGGGTTGTGCACGGTGGCGGTCGCAGTCACGTTCAGCGGGTACGGGCCCTGCCCCGGGGTCAGCGCGAAGCTGGTGAAGGTAATGGGGTCGGGGTACTCCCATGCACCGCGATCCATGGTGCCGTCTCCGGTACCGGTGTTGGCCACCAGAGGGTCGTCCACTCTGGCATCGCCGCGGTAGTCGAGTGCGGGCGCGTCGGTGGCGGTGGCGTCTGCGGAGTCGATGGCGGGGGAGCCCTCAGAGGGGGCGTAGGTGGTGAGCAGGGGGTCGGCGTCCAGGTCGTGGGCGCCCTGGCCGGTGACGGTGTTCAAGGATGCGGGGTCGGTGTAGGCGGTGTCCGCCCATTCGTACGGGGACACGCCAGCGGCGGGGTGGACCACGTTGTAGTCCAGTGTGGTGCCGGTAGTGGCGGCGGCGTCCACGCTGATCTGGGCGGTGTCGGTGGTGGGTGGGCAGTAGGAGGAGGTGGTGGTCTCCGAGCTGACCATGGTGATGATGTTGTTCGCCAGGGTGGATCCGGTGGAGGCACCGGCCAGGTGGACGGTGTCGGTGCATCGGTCCAGGACGGTGTCGTTGACCAGGACGGTGCCCGGCGCATCGGTGGCGGTCACCGCCGAGCCGCCGAGGGTGGCGTTGATGACGTCGTCGGACAGCACGGTGCCGCTGACGCCCGCTCCGATGCTGACCTGATGGAAACTGGCCTGGGAGATCAGGTCACGGGTCAGTGTGACCTGGCTGGTGTTGCCGGACAGGACGATGTCCGGTGCGGTGCTGTACCCCGTGCCTGGCGAACCCAGCATGCCGTTCTGGACGGTGATCCGGTTGGAGTCGGTGATTGCCAGTGCGGTCCCGGAGTTGAGGAGATCGAACTTCCCGTTGATGACGATGTCGTGCGCGCCAGTGATGGTCAGGGCCGGGCCGGTGCTCGGTTCCAGCTCCGCTGGGAGGCTCGTGGTAGGTGCAGTGGTGAAGGTGATGGGCGCGTCGGGCGTGCCCGAGTGGGTCAGGGTGACCGCGCCGGTGTACATCATCGGGGCGATCTGCACGGTCTGTCCGGGCAGGACCTGGTCGGCGGCGGCCTGGATGGTGCACAGCGGGTCTGCGGCGGTGGCCGGACCGGTGTCGGAGCAGCCAGTCGTGGCTGAGGGGTTGACGTACAGGGTGGTGCTGTCGGCGTTGGCCGCAGGGCTGGCCAGGGTGAGGCCGGCGCCGGTCAGGGCCAGGACGGTGGAGACGGCCAGGGGACGAAAACGCATCGAGGACTCCGGGAGGAAGGCACTGGTGCACCGGTGGGTAGCTGAGAGAAAGTCGGCATGCCACTTGCGGGTTATGCGTACTTTCATTTGCGAGAGACTGGCTGACTGGTTGCCGGTCGACAGCCCCCCGGAGACAGGATTGACACAGCATCCTGCTAGTCACGGTACTGTCGAGCATGCTGGTGGCCAGCGGAGATGCAAAGGATCACAGTATTGCGCGGCTCGCGTGTGCGGGGGTGTCCCATGTGTCCGCCTCTCCAGCTATTTGACGATTCTTCAACCTTGCTTTCTTTCTGTGCTCTTACTCTTTCTGCCTCGCGTGGGCACATGGGAATGGATTCGATATTCCTGTGAAATGCATGTGCACCCCCCTGAGTCGCGCCCTTGGCGGGCTGACCGGTTGCCGCGTGAGTATGCTCCGGCGCGCGGGTGGCGCAGTTGAGAGTGGGGGCATGGCGTGACGATGGATGACGGGGGAGCCTCGCCGGATGCGTGCGGGAGCATCGTGTTGTCGAGGGACAAGGGCGGTTACCGGGATGTGCTTCGGCGTTATGCGGTGCTCGTCGACGGCGTTCAGGTCGGGCTGATCGGACGGGGGCAGACGCTGCGTCTCGCTGTACCTGCCGGGGAGCATCGGCTTCAGCTCAAGATTGACTGGTGTTCGAGCGTGCCGCTGACCGCCGTCGTCGAGGCCGGCGAGGACGTCTGCTTCGTCTGTGCGCCGGGAGGTGAGGCGGCCGAGGCGGTCGGCGCCGTGACCGCGGGCATGGACGCCTACATCACCTTGCGGCAGGCGAAGGACGTGCCCGCCGTGGTCAGTGCCCCGCTGAGTTGGGCGGCCCGGTTTCGGCTGGGGGCCGCATTCGGCTTCTTCGGCGGTGCTCTCGTCCTCGTCGGAGCCGGGGTCTGGCACCTCACCGGTGTGGCGCCCGGCGCGGACAATGCAGTCGGACTGGCGAGTCTGCTCTTCACCCTGGCCTGCATGATCGCCTTTCGGACCGGCGAACCCAGGAAGACCGGCCGGCGGGATCGGGACGGCTGAGGGTTGTGGATGTCGACGCGCAGGTGGATGTGGATCTCGTGCAGGCCGCTCGGGGCGGTGAGGTGGCGGCTGTTGGGCTGCTGATTGAGCGGCATGGTGCGGGGATGCGGGCGGTGGCGGTGAGTCTGCTCGGGCCGGGGGCGGATGTTGAGGACGTGTTGCAGGATGCGGCGCTGATCGCGTTGCGGCGGGTCGCTGAGGTGCGTGATCCCGAGGCGGTCGGGGCGTGGCTGCGGATGGTCGTGCGGAACTGCTGCCGGGCCTTGCTGCGGCAGAGGCGGGCGGTCGGGTCCGTCGGGGAGTGGGTTCCGGTCCCGGACGACGCTGCGCATCCGGAGCGGTGGCTGGAGCGGAACGCGATGCGGGACTGGGTGTGGGAGGCCGTGGAGCGGCTCTCGCCGACCCTGCGGTTGCCGCTGGTGCTGCGGCACTTCAGCGAAGGGGTGACCTCGTACGACGACATCGCCCGGGCCTGCGGTGTTCCGGTGGGGACGGTGCGGAGCAGGCTCAGTCAGGCGCGGGCCAGGCTCTGCGAGGAGTTGGCCGGTATTGCGAGCGCTGCGCACGGCGATGCCTCGGGGCTGGCGGAGGCCAGCCGGCGGCAGGCGGGGGAGACCCTGGCGGCGGCGGAGCAGGGTCGGTTCGAGGCGTTTGTCGCGGAGCGCTGGACGGCTGACGTGGACCTGTACGTCGGTGCCCAGCGGCTGGGCGGGCGTGAGCTGCTGGTCCGCGGGATGGAGGGGGATCTCGCCGACGGGGTTCGCCAGCGTCCGGTCAACATCGTCGCGAGCCGTCTTTGAGGACAGCGGCCACTTCGCGCACATCGAGGAGCCGGAGCGCTTCGCCGGGGTCGTCGTGGGCTTCGTGGCCGCCCGGACAGCTGACGCCGGTCCGGCTCCGGTCGAGGGCTGAGACCTCGGGACACCGGGCCGTGGGGGTCTCAGCCGAAGGCCTTCCGGGCCAGCTCGTCCCAGGCCTCCCACTCCTCGATCCGCCTGGCGTACTCGGCGCGCATCAGCGGTAGCGGCTGGTCGCCGAAGAAGAGGCGCAGCGGCGGCTCCTCGGCGTCGACGACCGCCAGGATCGCCTGGGCGGTGGCCCTGGGGTCGCCGCGCCGGGGCGAGGCGCTGACCGGCAGGTTGGCCCGGAAGTCCGCGTAGGCCGGAGACTCCGGGGCCCGCACGGCCGAGGGGCCCTGCCAGTCGGTGGCGAATCCGGCCGGCTCGACCAGGGTCACCTTGATTCCGAACGAGCGGACCTCCATCGCCAGGCTGCTGGTCATGCCCTCCAGGCCCCACTTCGAGGCGTGGTAGACCCCCAGCCCGGGCAGGGAGAACACGCCGCCGACCGAGGACACCTGGACGATGTGCCCGTGGCCCTGGCTGCGCAGCACCGGCAGCGCCGCCTGGGTCACCCAGAGCGGGCCGAGCAGGTTGGTGTCGAGCTGCCGTCGCGCCTGCTCCTCGGTCACCTCCTCGACCATGCCGAACAGCCCGTAGCCGGCGTTGTTGACGACCACGTCGAGCGTGCCGAACCGGGCCCGGGCGCTCTCGACGGCGGCGAAGGCGGCCTCCCGGTCGGTGACGTCGAGCTCGATCGGCAGGACCGCGTCGCCCCAGGCCTCGACGAGCGGGGCGAGGGTGCTGATGTCGCGGGCGGTCGCGGCGACCGAGTCGCCGCGCTCCAGCGCCGCCTCCGTCCACACCCGGCCGAAGCCGCGCGAGGCCCCGGTGACGAACCAGGTCTTTGTTGTGGCGGTCTTGGATGTCGCGGTCTTGGATGTCATGACGACAACCTCCTTGAAGTAACCTTGTGGTTACTTGTCTACTCTGGGGCCCAATGGTTGTCAAGAACTAATTGGTTACCTATGATCGAAGGCATGGCACGTGATCCTGACCTGACCCGGGAGAAGCTCCTCCTCGCTGCGACCGCCGAGTTCTCCGCCCATGGCGAGGCCGGCGCGCGGATCGACCGCGTCGCCGCACAGGCCGGCGTGAACAAGCGGATGATCTACGCGTACTTCGGCAACAAGGAGGGGCTGCTGGCCGCGGTCCAGGAGCACTCCCTCGGCGAGCTGCTGGAGGCGGTCCCGCTCACCGCCGACGACCTGCCCGGCTACGCGGGGCGGCTCTTCGACTTCCTGATCGACCATCCGGAACGGCACCGGATCGCCCTGTGGCGGACCCTGGAGGGCTCGCCGTCCACGGAGGCGGAGGAGCGCTCCACCGCCGAGAAGCTGGCGGTGCTGTCGACGGCCCGGGAGCACGACGCCGGTCTCGATCCGGCGTCGCTGCTGGTGTTCATCATGGCGCTGGTGCGGGCCTGGCCCAGCACCTACGGCGCGCTGGCCCGGCCCACCTTCGCGGACGCCGCGGCGCAGCGGGCCGCCGTGGTGGAGGCGGTGCGCCGGCTGACCGCGCCCTGACGGGGCGTCGGCTGCCGGCCACCTGCTTGGAGCAGCGCGGGGGAGGGTCTCGCGGCGGCCATTGAAACCGCTCTGACCTGCTGTTTTGTCGGCTCGTGGCGGACCGTCAGGAACAATCTGACCATGCGTCCGAAAGGCCGCCGGGAGAGGTTTGGCTGACGGCGTCCACCCGCGCAGCCGATCTTGAGGTTGGGTTTTCGCCACGACGGACAGCATCCGACTGCCACAGCGGTTGAACGCACCCGGAGGGTGACGCATGGCCCTGAACGGTTCTCCGTTCCTCGTCGCGACCATCGTGTTCGCACTGGTACTGACCCTGCTCACGCTGGTGGTCTGGAACAGGCTCCCCGGCCCGAAGGCGGTCAGGGTCGGCGTCCGGCTGCTGATGCTGGCGGTGACCCAGGGTGCGGCGGTGCTGGTGGTGCTGGTGTGCGTGAACAACAGCTACGCCTTCTACGACTCCTGGTCGGACCTGATGGGGACGCAGACCGGGGCGGCGTCGTTCGAGGACGGGACCGCGGGCGTCCGGCAGAGCTCGCTGAGCGCCGCGATGCCGGTGCTGGCCAGCTTCCACACCGGATCCCAGGGGCTGCAGGTGGCCGACCCGATCGGGCCGCGGTCGCACATCCACGGACAGCTGCTGGTCTGGCTGCCGCCGGAGTACGACGACCCGGCCCATGCCGGCGAGCGCTTCCCGGTGGTGGTGCTGCTGCCGGGGCAGCCGGGCACGCCGATGTCCTGGTTCGACGCCATGAACGGGCAGGACGAGTTGGCCCGGCTGGTCGAGGCGCACCAGGCCCGGCCGATGATCCTGGTCGCGGCCAAGTCGAACACCCTCGGCACCGACGACGCCGGCTGCGCCGACCTCCCCGGCGGGCCCAAGACCGACACCTGGCTCGCCAAGGATGTCCCGGCGATCGTCAAGAGCCGGTTCCGGGTGTCCAACGACCCCTACGACTGGTCGGTGATGGGCTACTCGGCGGGCGGGTACTGCGCCACGGACCTGGCGGTGCACCACCCCGGCGTCTACCACTCCGCGGTCAGCATCTCCGGCTACAACGCCCCCGAGGCCCCGGCGGTGACCGACCACCCCGCGCTGACCAGGGCCAACAACCCGCTGCTGGTGCTACGCCGGACCGCCCGTCAGCCGGACATCGCGCTGCTGCTCACCGGCAGCCTGCAGGACGGTGACACCGTGTCGGACGCCCGCGCCCTGGTCGGCGCGCTGCGGGCGCCGGCCAGCGGGGACGTGGCCACGGTGGCCCGCGGCGGCCACAACATGGACGTCTGGCAGGAGATGCTGCCGACCGCCTTCCAGTGGATCTCCCGGCACCTGCGCTGAGCCGACCGCCCGCGCCCGGCGCGAGGGGAGCCCACCGGTAAGAGTTCGGCTATGCGATTCCCTCTCCGGCCGCAACCCGTCCGACGGCTGCGGTTCTGACGTACCTTTGCGCAGGGGGTGGTGCCACGGCCGCGGCGCACGGGATGACGTCGACGGTCCGGACGGGAGCGGGAGTTGATTCGTATCCGGCAGGCGGACATCCGGCAGGCGGAGGGCGACGACGTGCGTGGGCGGGGGACCGGCCGGCCGGAGCGCCCGGTGCACCCGGCGCTCCCCCCGGCGCTGCGCACCTGGCTGGGGCTGGTCGCCGGCCTCGCCGCGCTGGTGGTCGCGGTGCTCGGGGTCTGCTACGCCGACCACCACCGGCCCGGGGCGGCGGACGCCTGGATCCGGTCGGCGGTGGTCGGTCCGCAACCCCGGGGGCTGTCCGTCGCCCTGGACCTGGACGCGATGGGGGAGCCCACCGGGGCGGTGACGCTGGTCGTGGCGGTGGTGCTGGTGTGCCTGCTGCTGCGCCGTCCGCGCGCGGCGGTGCTCGCCGCGGCCGGGACCGGCCTGGCCGTGGTGTCGACGAGCCTGCTCAAGCACGTGGTGGGACGCACCATCAACGGTGCGAACCTGTCCTACCCCAGCGGACACACCGCCTTCGCCACCGCCCTCGCCCTCGTGGTGGCGCTGCTGGCGGCCGAGTGGTTGGGCGCGCTGGCCGGCGGCCTGTTGGTGCTCACGGCGGCGCTGGTGGCGGGCGCCGCCATGGGCTGGGCACAGGTCGCCCTGGACGCGCACTACCCGACCGACGTCCTCGGCGGCTGGTGCGCCGCGCTGGCGGTGGTGCCGGCGACCGCGTGGCTGGTGGACAGGACCATCGACTTCGGTCGCCGGGAGCGGCGCTGACGGGGTGTCACACCGGTTCAGGCCAGTCGGCGGAACACCGGCTTCACCGGCCGTCCGAGCACCCAGGGGGTCGGGTCGGCGGCGTCCAGTGCCCTCCGGTACACCGCACAGGCCCGGGCCACCACGTCGACGGTACGGTCGATGTCGTCCTCGCTGAGGGCGCTGCTCACCACGAACGACGGGGCCAGCACCCCGCCTGCGAGGAGTTCCCGCAGGAACAGCGTGCGGTACTCCTGCGACGGCTCCCCCTTCTCGTCGAGGGTGGCGAAGACCAGGTTGCTGGCCCGGCCCCGGACGACGAGGTGGTCGGCGACCCCGTGGACGGCCGCGGCGTCCCGGACGCCGGCGGCCAACCGCTCGCCGAGGGCGTGCAGTTGCGCGGTGATGCCCTCCTCGACATAGGTGTCGAGCACGGCCATCGCGGCGGCCAGCGAGTGCGTCTCCGCACCGTGCGTGGTGGAGAGCAGGAACACCCGGTCGCCGGGGTGGCGCAGCCCGCCCCGCTCCATCACCTCGCGACGCCCGGCCAGCGCGGAGACGGCGAAGCCGTTGCCCAGCGCCTTGCCGAAGGTGGAGAGGTCGGGGGCGACGCCGTACAGGCCCTGGGCGCCGGCCTCGGACCAGCGCAGCCCGGTGATCATCTCGTCGAAGACCAGCAGGCAGCCGTGGCGGTGGGCCAGTTCGCGGAGGCCCGCCAGGTACCCGACAGGCGGCTCCGCGTAGGTGGCGGGTTCCAGGATCAGGCAGGCGATCTCGCCCCGGTACCGGGTCAGCAGCGCCTCCGTGGCGGCCAGGTCCCCGTAGGGGAACGCCACGGTGAGATCCGTGATCGCCGCAGGGATGCCGGCGGACATCGGCGTGGTGCCGATGAACCAGTCGTCGACCGAGAAGAACGGGTGGTCGCCGCAGACGGCCACCCGGGGGCGACCGGTGACCGCGCGGGCCAGGCGCACCGCGGCGGTGGTGGCGTCCGAGCCGTTCTTGGCGAACTTCACCATCTCCGCGGTCGGCACCGTGGCCAGGAAGCGTTCCGCGGCCTCGACCTCCATGATGGAGGGCCGGACGAAGTTGCTGCCGCGGTCGAGTTCCCGCCGCACCGCCTCGATCACGCGCGGGTGGGCGTGGCCGAGGCTGACCGACCGCAGGCCGGAGCCGTACTCGAGGTAGCGGTTGCCGTCCACGTCCCAGACGTGGGCGCCGTGGCCGTGGCTGATGACCGGGGCCAGGCCTTCGGGGTACTGGTCGTCCCCCTTGGCGTAGGTGTGCGCGCCGCCGGGGATCATGGCGTGCAGCCGCTCGTTCGCCTGACTCGAGCGGGTCAGAAGGAGTTCTCTGGTGTCCATGCGGACCTCAAATCTGTTTGGGCTCCAGGACCTCGGCGAGGCTCGGTGCCTCCCGGTCCCGCTGTGACATCGACGTGATCGGCAGTGGCCAGGGAATGGCGAGGTCGGGGTCGTCGAACGCTATCGTCACGTCCTCGGTCGGATCATGAGGACGGTCGATCCGGTAGGAGACGTCGGCGGTCTCCGTCAGAGCCTGGAAGCCGTGGGCGCATCCTGCCGGTATGTAGACGGACGCCTGGGTCTCCCCGGACAGTTCGAAGGAGGCCCAGTTCCGGTAGGTCGGCGAGTCCGTCCGCAGGTCCACGAAGACGTCGAAGACCCTCCCGTAGGAGCACCGGACCAGCTTGGCCTCGCCGGCGCCGGAGCGCAGGTGCAGGCCGCGCAGCACGCCCAGGACCGAGCGGGACACGCTGTCCTGGACGAAGGCGTCCGGGTCCAGGCCCACCGAGCGGACCACGTCGGCGTCGAAGGTGCGGCAGAAGAAGCCGCGCTCGTCGGCGTACGACGTCGGCTCGAAGAGGTATGCGCCGGCTATCGCCGGGACTTCGGTGGCTTTCATGGCAGTTGCCTGTGTTCCTTCCACTCTCATGGCGCCTCGGGCGAGGCGTGGACGTTGCCGGTCCCCGGGTACAGGACCGCGCTCAGGGCGGCGAACTGGTCCTGGAGCTGCTCGGCGGCGGCCCGGGTCCGTTCCGGGAGCTCCCGGCGCAGCTCCGCCGAGCGCCGCTCCAGCTCCCGGAACTGCTCCAGCAGCCGGTCGGCGTCGACCTCGCGGGCCGGGTGGCAGAACTCGCCCAGTCCCATGCCCTGCAGCAGCGCCTCGCTCTTGGCCGCGTAGCAGAGCGCGAGGGTCGGCGTGCCGACCTTCAGCGCGCAGATCAGGTTGTGGTAACGGGTCGCCACCACGGTGTCGACGGCGGCCACCTCCTTCATCAGGTCGGCCAGCGAGGCCATCTCGGCCAGGGTGACCAGCGGCGAGTCCACCGCGTCGAGGACCTCGGCGACCGCCGGGATGTCCACGTCGTCGCCGGTGATCAGCCGGACCGTCCGGCCCTCCTCGACCAGCGTGCGGATGAAGCGGGTCATCCCGTCCAGGTAGCGGCGGTGGATCTGCTCGGCCCGGGCGCGGTCGTCGTTGCCGCCGTGGAAGGCCATCACGCCGACGCCGACCGGGCCCCCGGGGCCTGTGGGCGCGCTCGACTGCGGCGACGGCAGCGAGAAGGCGAGGTCCGGGTAGACCTCGTCGTGCGAGGTGTCCACGCCCATCGCCCGCATCGCGTCGCGGGACTGGGCGTCCCGGTAGGACCGGTACGCGGCCAGCCGTCCGGACCAGCTGACCAGGGTGCGGACCGAGCGCCGGCCGATGGTGGCGGCGCCGACGCTGACCAGGGCGACCCGGGTGCCGAACAGCCGCCCGGACGCGCAGAGCAGGAACAGCGAGTAGGGGAAGCCCCAGGGCCGCAGCGGCAGCGTGGCCTCCAGGACGCCCATGCCCGGCACGATCACCACGTCGTGCCGGCGCACCCAGGCGGCGGTGCGGACGATGTCGACGAACTTGCCCAGGCCCTTGCCCGCGATCGCACCGGCACGGGACGCGGTCCGGTACTCCCCGGTGTACCAGTGCATCCGCACCGCGGGGATCCCGAACCGGGTGGTGACCGCCTCGGGGCCGCCGCACAGCGCGTCGACCCGCGCTTCCGGGTGCTGGGCGCGGAGGTAGCCGAGCACGGCCTCCAGGGACCCGTCGTTGCCGAGGTTGCCGGATCCGAGCAGGCCGAACACCCCGACCCGCACCGGGGTCCGCCGCGCACCCTTTTCCTGAACCGGTGTCATGCCTGCCTCCCCTCACGGCCAGCGACCAGGGCGTCGATGGAGACGGAGGGCCCGGCCGGGTCGACCGGGGCCCGGTCCTCGACCCGTTCGCCGGCGGCGCCGGGCCTGGCCCGGCTGGTCATCCAGGCGGCCAGGTGGCGGTAGCACTCGCGCCGGTCGGCCGGGGAGATCGGCGCCCGCCGGATCGCCGAGACGAAGCCCCAGACGTACTCGGTGAGCAGACGGGGCGTCGGGTGCAGCGGCCCGGCCCGGCGCGGGTCCAGGTTGACGCAGCGGGAGCGCTTGCTCGGGTTGGCCCGCTCGGCCCGGTTGGGGTGGTCCCGGCGGAAGTAGAGCACCTCCGGCACCTGGTGGAAGCGCCCGTACAGGGTGAGTTCGGCGACGAAGGTGCGGTCCGCGTGGTGGTAGCTGTCCAGCGGCTTCACCCGGCGCAGCACGTCGGTGCGCATCACTCCGTAGAAGTCGTCGCCGCCGGGCTGGAACAGCAGGCTGCGGAAGCGCACCGGCGCGTGCGGCGAGTCGGTGTCGAGCGTGTACTCGTAGGGGACCTTCACCTTGCCGTCGCCGTCGATGACCGCCTGGCCGGTGTGCGCCAGGAACACGTCGGGCCGCTCGTCCAGCGCCTCCACGCAGAGCCGCAGCAGGTCCCGGGCGTACAGGTCGTCGTGCGAGGCCCACTTGAACAGCTCGCCGCGGGACTCGTCGAACACATGGTTGTGGTTGGGCGTGGCGCCTATGTTCCGGGGCAGCCGGAGGTAGCGGATCCGGGAGTCCTTCTCGGCGTAGCGGCGGCAGATGTCCTCGGTGCCGTCGGTCGAGGCGTTGTCGGAGACGACCAGCTCGAAGTCCTCGTAGGTCTGGCCGAGCAGGGCGTCGAACGACTCGGCCAGGTACTCCTCGCCGTTGTACACGGGCAGACCGATGCTCAGCCTGGGCCGGGCGGTCCTGGGCGCTGTCATGGCGTCCTCACTTCGGGGATGGGTTGGAGGTCGCGCCCGCGCAGGGCCGACCGCAGCTGCAGCCACCACACGGCCGAGCTGCTGATGGTCGCGGCGGCCACGCCCCAGGCCGAGCCGACGGTGCCGCCCACGACCGCCCCGCCGATCCCGCCGACGGCGTAGCAGGCGGAGGCGAACAGCTGGCAGCGCAGGCTGAGCCGGGCCGCGCCCAGCGCGCGCAGTCCGGCGGTGGCGCCGATGCCGAGGCTGGCGCCGGCGACGCTGAGCGTGGCCGGCACGATCAGCGCCGAGGCGGAGTGCCAGACGGTGCCGAGCACCAGCACCCCGACCCGGTCCGGAAGCAGCAGCAGTGCCCCGCCCCAGAGCAGTGCGGCGACCGCCTGCCCGATGCTGAGCAGGAAGCAGAAGCTGGCCAGCCGGTGCGGGGCCCGCCGCAGCACCCGTCCCGCCTCCGCGACGGTGACCAGGGCCAGCCCGGTGAGCACCGCGTAGAACGGGCCGAGCAGCAGCTCGGCGCCGCGGACCACGCCGACCGAGCTGACCCCGACGATCGCGCCGAGCCCCCAGGCCCGCAGCTGGTACGCGCCGCTGAGGCTGACGTTCTCGACCAGGTAGCGGTAGCCGAGGTCGCGCTGCTCGCGGAGCCACTCGCGGGCTCCGGTCAGCCGGGGCCGGATGCCGGACTGGAGGCAGCCGAACCCCGCGGCGACCCCGGCGGAGGCGCCCCAGGCGAGCAGGAAGGCGGGGACACTGCCGACGCGGGCCGCCACCACCATGGCCGGGATCAGCGCGATGTCCCAGACCAGGTCGTTGAAGAAGGCCTTCTTCCCGGTGCCGGCGGCGAAGAAGGAGAACCGCCAGGCGTCCTGCAGCAGCAGCGCGGGCAGGATGATGCCCAGCCCGGCGTAGGCGGACCCCACCCGGCCGCCGACGACCAGCCCGGCCGCCAGGCTCAGCGCGCCGATGGCGAGACCGACGCCGAGCGCGGTACCCGTCGCCCGGGCCACCGCGCCGCGCCAGGACTCCACCGACACGCCGCTGAAGCGCACCACCAGCGGGTCGGTGGCCAGCCCGCGGGAGACGTTGAGGACCACGCCGTAGGTCGCCCAGGCCAGGCTGAACACGCCGAACGCGGTCAGCCCCAGCTCGCGGGCCACGTAGATGCCCACGGCGAAGTTGCTCAGGCTGCAGGCCGCCTGGTCGGCCAGGCCCCAGGACAGCCGGCCGGCCACGGCCCGCCTGGCGCTCTGCCGCGCGTGCCTGCCCCGGGCCACCGGCGCCGTCACCGTCTCGCTCTCGGTGGTCATCCGCCCCCCGCCTTGATGAGTCCGGCGTCCCGGAGGGCGTCGGCTGCCACGGCGACGGTGTCGAACGGCAGGCCGGACCGCTCGGCGACGTCCAGCAGGCTCTGCTCGCCGTCGGAGAGGCTGAGCACCCAGAGCATGGCCAGCTGGGCCTCCTTGGCGTCGCTGCGGCCGCCGAGCGAGTCGTACAGTCCGCGCTTGCCCAACTGCGGTTCGCCGTAAGGACTGAGGTTGGTGTAGCGGCGGTTGCGGTCCAGCACGGCGAACGCCTCGCGGCAGACGGCGAGGGTGTCCTCCATCGACTCCGGGCTGACGAAGTCCGGGTTGTCCGCCGAGGTGTGGTACTCCGGGTACCCGGCGTACGGGGTCCGGCAGAGCGAGCCCACGCCGAGGTCGAACCCGGGCGAGCAGTACTGCCGCTCGTCGTAGCCGTACGGGGTGAACCCGTTGATCCGGTGCGGCCGTTCGGAGGCGGCCAGGACGTGCCGCAGCACCCGGTCGATCTCCGCGTCGCCGCGCCGGCTCTGCTTGTACGTCAGTTGGCCCCGGTCCCCGGCGCAGGCCAGCACCAGCCCGTGCTTGACCCGGTCGACGCGCTCGGCGTTGCGGGCCAGCCAGGTGATCGCCCCGATGGTGCCGGGCGCGAAGATGAACCGGTAGGTGTACCAGGGCGTCTGCCGGGCCAGTTCCTGGGCCAGCGAGACCGCCACTGCGATGCCGGCCAGGTTGTCGTTGGCCAGCGAGGGGTGGCAGGTGTGGCAGGAGACGATCACCTCGTCGGCGACCTGCCCCGGGACCACGTGCTCGGCGTAGGTGAGGTGGCCGTCGGCGAGGGTGGAGTCGATCCGCACCTCGTAGTCGGCCTCCGGTAGCGCGTCCAGGGTGTCCTGGGACAGGCAGAACCCCCAGGTGGGCGTGTAGTAGCTGGTCCGGTAGGGCACCAGATCGGGCTGGTCGGGCAGGGTGTGCAGGTGTCCGCGCAGCTCGGCCAGCGGCATGGTGGCCGCCACCGGGACGCTGTAGCCGAGCACGTGCAGGTTGGAGGCGGCGAAGTCGACGACCCGCCGTCCGGTGGGGTCGGCGATGTAGGCGTCCCGGATGTTCCACTCCTGCGGCACCGTCCAGTCGAGCACCTGGGTCCCCGTCGGTACCTCGTGCACCTGCAGCGGGATGTGCTCGCCGACGATGTCCAGGGTGGCCCGCACACCGTCGCCGGTGATGCTCCGGCAGAGCGGGTACAGCCGCTCCACCAGGGCGTGCATCCGGTCGCCGGACCCGGTCACCGACGCCACCGCAGGGTGTCGTCGACGGCGCCGGCCTCGGAGGCCGCGCGCAGCACGGCGAGCCGGGTGAAGCGGGACTGGAACGCCTCGGCGGTCAGCCCGTGCTCGCGGTACGCCTCGGCGAGCTCCAGCGCGCCCCGCTCGACCGACCACTCGCAGTCGAAGCCGGGTATCGCGGCGCGGAAGCGGGAGAAGTCCACCCGGTAGGACCGCGGGTCGGCGCCGTTCTCCCCGGTGATGACCACCTTCGAGCCCGGCACCGCCTCGGCGACCTTCCCGGCGATCTCGGCGACGGTGACGTTGTTGGCCTCCGTGCCGATGTTGAACGCCTGGTCGTGCACCGCCTGCTGAGGTGCCGTCAGGGCGGCGGTGAAGGCCCGGGCGATGTCGGCCGCGTGCACCAGCGGGCGCCAGGGCGTGCCGTCGGAGAGCACCAGCACCTCACCGGACAGGTAGGCGTGGCCCACCAGGTTGTTCAGCACGATGTCGGCGCGCAGCCGCGGCGAGTAGCCGAAGGCGGTGGCGTTGCGCATGTACACCGGGCTGAAGTCGTCGTCGGCCAGCTTGTGCAGGTCGTCCTCGACCCGCACCTTGGACTCCGCGTACGGCGTCACCGGGCGGAGCGGGGCGTCCTCGGTCACCAGGGCGTCGCCGCCGGAGGCGCCGTACACCGAGCAGGTCGAGGCGTACAGGAAGCGCTTCACGCCGGCGTCGCGGGCCAGTTCGGCCAGCCGTACCGACGCGTGGTGGTTGATGTCGTAGGTGAGCTGCGGCGCCAGCGACCCCAGCGGGTCGTTGGAGAGCGCGGCCAGGTGGATCACGGCGTCCACCCCGGCCACGTGCTCGGCGGTGATGTCGCGCAGGTCCACTCGCTGTCCCGGCGGGTCGGCCGGCTGCGGGCCCAGCACGCAGTCGGCGAACAGGCCGGCGTCGAGACCGACGACCTCGTGGCCGGCGGCGGCGAGCACCGGGGCCATCACGGTGCCCAAGTAGCCCTGGTGTCCGGTCAGTAGTACGCGCATGGGTCATGCCCCCAGGTCGAGAGTGAGCTTGCTGACGGCGAACGCCTCGGCGTACCGCTCGTTGCATTCGATGCCGCGGATCCGGGCCAGCCCGAGGAAGGCCTCCCGGTCGTACCAGGGCCGGTGCTGCTGCGAAGGGTAGTGCTCCTGCAGGAGCTGCACCTTCCGTTCCGCGGTCGCCGGCGACAGCGGCTGGTACGCCGTCGGACGGCCGAGGTCGCCGTCCCATTTGACGATCTCGTAGCCGAGCACCAGGTGGTCCCGGAACGCGGTGGTCACCAACTGGGCCAGGCCGCGGTGGTCCTGGTGCGCGTCCTCGGTGCGCGGGGCGACGACCAGGTCCGGATCGATCCCCGCGCGCAGTTCCTCGACCGCCTCCTTGGCCTCCTGCCAGTAGGCCGGCAGCCTGCCGTCGGGCAGCTTGAGGACGGTCAGCCGCAGGTCGGCGCCGGGGCAGAAGGCGGCCAGCGCGGCCTGCTCCTCCTGCTCACGCTCGCTGCCGCCGCCGGAGAGCACCAGCGCGTCGACCCGGATGCCGGGCCGGGCCTGACACAGCGTCAGCAGCGTGCCGCCGGCCCCGATGGCGAGGTCGTCGCAGTGCGCGGCCAGCGCGGCGATCCGGTCCGGCCGCCCGGTTCCGAGCCGGATCACGACGCCCCCACCGCGGTCCGGCCGTCCTGCTCCCACACGGCCCACGGACGGTTGCCGTGGGCGTAGGCGGCGTCCAGCGCGGCCCGCTCCTTCACGGTGTCGGTCGGCTTCCAGAAGCCGCGGTGCTGGTACGCCAGCAACCGGCCGCCCTTGGCCAGTCCGGCGCATCCGTCGGCGACCAGGTCGCCGTCCTCCGGGATGTGGTCGAAGACCTCCTGGCGGAGCACGAAGTAGCCGCCGTTCTCCCACAGCGGCATCTCGCTGACCGCGGTGATGCCCCCGACCATGCCGTTCTCGCCCAGGTCCACGCAGTGGAACGAGGACTGCGGCGGCACCACCATCATCGACGCGCCGGCGTCGGTCCGGGTGAACCGGTCGATCATCTCAGGCAGCGGGGCGTCGGTGAGCACGTCGGCGTAGTTGGCGAGGAACATCTCGTCGCCGTCCAGGTGGTGCCGCACCCGGCGCAGCCTCTCCCCGATCGGCGACTCGGTGCCGGTCTGCGCGAAGGTGATGGTCCAGTCGGCGATGTCGGTGGACAGCAGCTCGGCCCGGCCGTTGCGCAGCACGAAGTCGTTGGAGGTGGTCTCCTCGTAGTTGAGGAAGAAGTCCTTGATGTGGTGGGCCCCGTAGCCCAGGCAGAGGATGAACTCCTTGTGCCCGTAGTGCGCGTAGTAGCGCATGACGTGCCAGATCAGCGGCCGCGGGCCGACCATCGCCATCGGCTTGGGGGTGTCGTCGGAGGTTCCGTTGCGCATGCGCAGCCCGTATCCGCCGCAGAAGAGTACGACCTTCATGCTGTGACCTCTTTCATGACTGGCGCCTCGACGGCGGGCGGTTCGACAATGCTGAGTTCCGGGATGGGGAAGACCAGCCGGCCGCCCCAGGAGTGCACGAAGGACAACTGCTCGACCAGCTCGGCCCGCAGGTTCCACGGGAGGACGAGCACGTAGTCGGGCTTGTCGATGCCGATCTGCTCGGGCGACAGGATCGGGATGCGGGTGCCCGGGGTGAACCTGCCGTGCTTGTAGGGGTTGCGGTCGACCGTGTACGGCAGCAGGTCGGGCCGGATGCCGCAGTGGTTGAGCAGGGTGTTGCCCTTGCCGGGGGCGCCGTAGCCGACCACCGTCCTGCCCTGGTCGGCCGCCTCGATCAGGAACCGCAGCAGGTCCCTGCGCACCTTGGCCACCCGGGCCGAGAACTCGGTGTAGCCGGACAGCTCCTGCAGCCCGGCGGCCTTCTCCCGGGCCAGCACGTCGGACACGCGCTGGCTCGGCTCACCGGCCGCCTCGGCGGGCCGGGCCCACAGCCGGATCGAGCCGCCGTGGGTGGGCAGCAGTTCGACGTCCACGAGCGCGAGCCCGCCGCTGGCCAGCGCCCGGATCGCGGACGCCACCGTGTAGTACTGGAAGTGCTCGTGGTAGATGGTGTCGTACTGGTTCTCCTCGATCAGGGTGAGCAGGTGCTGCACCTCGATGGAGACCCAGCCGTCGTCGGCGACCAGGGCCCGCAGCCCCTGGGTGAAGCCGACCACGTCGGGGATGTGCGCGTACACGTTGTTGGCCACGACCAGGTCCGCCGGGCCGTGCTCGGCGCGGACGGCGGCGGCGACCTCGGGGCCCAGGAACTCGGTGAGCGTGGGCACCCCCGCCTCCCGTGCCGCAGCGCCCACGTTCACCGACGGCTCGATGCCCAGGCAGCGGATCCCGCGGTCCACCATGTGCCGGAGCAGGTACCCGTCGTTGCTGGCGACCTCGACCGCGAAGGCGTCGGGGCCCAGGCCCAGCCGCTCCACGGCGCCGGCCACGAAGCTGCGCGCGTGCTCCACCCAGGAGGTCGAGTAGGAGGAGAAGTACGCGTACTGCGTGAACGTCTCCTCCGGCGTGATCAGCGGCGGGATCTGCGCCAGCCAGCACTCGGTGCAGACCCGCAGGTGCAGCGGGTAGGCCGGCTCCGGCTGGTCCAGTTGGTCCGCGGCGAGAAAGCTCTCGCACGGTGGGGTCGCCCCCAGGTCGACGACGCTCTCCAGCGCCGCCGAGCCGCAGAGTCGGCATCGTGTCATCGCTTGCTCCCATTCGTGGTCGCGCGGGTGTCCCCGTCGCCGGACCGGGCCGCGATCGCCGCCCGGTATCCCTCCTCCAGACGCTCCAGTCCGACCGCCGGACTGAAGCCCTGCTCATATCGGCGCCGGGCCGCCTGACCCATTCGGGCCGCCGGACCGGACTCCGCGCCGCCGTCCGCCGTGATCCGGCGCAGGCACTCGGCGAGTGACGCGGCGTCACTGGGCTTGTGCAGCAACCCGGTCACCCCGTCCTCGACCAGTTCGACGAAGGCCCCGTGGCCGGCCGCGACGGTCGGCACCCCGGCCGCCATCGCCTCCACGACCACCAGGCCGAACGCCTCCAGCCAGGTCGAGGGCGCCACCACGGCGACCGACCGGGCGACGACCTTGCGGCTCTCCGCCGGGTCGCACAGGCCGATGAACCGCACGTCGTCCCGGCCCGCGGTCCACTCGGCCACCTCCTGCTCCAGCGGCCCGGCACCGGCGACCACCAGCGGCACACCGACACCGCCCGCCGCGGCGACCTCGTCCCAGGCGGCCATCAGCAGCCGCACCCCCTTGGCCTCGGCGAGTCGGCCCAGGTAGAGCAGGTGCTCGCCGGGGCCCTCGCGCACCGCGCCCGGTTCCGGGACGAAGTTGTGCTTCACCGTCAGCCGCTCGGGCGGCATGCCGGAGCGCACCAGGACGTCGCGCTGCGCCGCGGAGATGCAGAAGAAGCGGTCCACGCCGGACCACCAGCGCCGCCGGTTGACCGCCAGGCTGACCGCCAGCGGCACCGTCGCCAGCCGGGAGTCGCGGTAGCAGCCGTGCCGCACGGCGGGCAGCGGCAGCTTCGGTCCGACGCACTCGGTGCAGGGCCGGCCGTCCCGCTGCAGCGTGCCCGGCGCGCAGACCTGGGTGTAGTTGTGCAGCGTGGCGACGACCGGCACGCCGGCGTCGGCGCAGCCGGCCAGCACCGCCGGCGACAGCAGCGGGAAGACGTTGTGGACGTGCACCACGTCCGGCCGCTCGGCGCGGAGCCGGGCGGCGAGCTCGGAGCGGACCGCCGGGTTCCACGGCACCAGCAGCGGCAGCGCGGCCTTGCCCGGCAGGGACCGGGCGGCGATGTCGTCGCTGCGCCGCTCGAACAGGTCGACCCGGTGGCCGGCCCCGCGCAGCAGCTCCAGCTCCTGGTCGACGACGTTGTTCTCCCCGCTCGGCTGCGCCGAGGAGTAGCGGTTGTGCACGACTAGGACATGCATGATCAGGCCACCTCCAGTTCCGGTCCCTCGGTTGCGGTGCGCATCGCCTCCCGGGAGCGGGGCAGCGTGAGTCGCCGTCGGCGGCCCTGGGGCGCCGGTATGGGTACGGCTTCGGCGGGCGCGACCAGCAGTGAGGCGGCCACGGCCAGGTGCAGCAGGTACGGGGAGGCGTCGCCCAGCCCGACCTCGGTGTACGAGGCGATCACGCAGTAGCTGATCAGGAAGATGGCGCAGGCCCGCGGCAGCGACGGCGGCCGCAGCAGTGCGATGCCGCCCAGCACCAGGACGATCGCCGCGACCAGGGCGACGCCGAGCAGGCCCTGTTCGTGGAAGATGGCCAGCCAGCTGTCGTCGATCGGCAGGCCGCCGTACGACTTGTCGCCCAGGCCCACGCCGAAGATGTCCTGCGAGACGGTCCTGGGGGCGCTCAGCAGGGCGTCCCAGACCTTGGCCCGGCCGGTGAGGCTGGCGAAGTTCTCCTGGCTCTGACCGCGCAGGAACCAGGTCTGCAGCGCCGAGCTGAACCCGATCGCGGCCACCAGCGCGAGCACCACCACCCAGGAGAAGAACCGGCGGGCGGCCCCGCTGGTCAGGATGAGCGAGCTGATCGCCAGCGCCAGCCCGATGAGCAGGCCGAGGGTGGCGGTCCGGGTGTGGGTCAGCGCCAGCAGCACGAACGACGGCACGATGATCACCGCCGCACCGGTCTTGGTGGTCCGCCGTCCCACCGCGAGCAGCACGGTGAGCCCGATGATCACTGCGGCGTACTGGCCGATCTGAGGCGGCGTCAGCGGCCACAGGTCGCCGACCAGCCGGCCGCCGTAGAGGCCGGGCAGCGCCGCCCCCGGTGAGATGACCAGACCGGCCGCCACCGGCATGAGCACCAGGAAGTACATCCGGATGTGGTGTCTCACGAAGGTCAGACTGCCGTCCCACCAGCGGCTCAGCAGCCACAGCGCGCCGACGAAGAGCAGCAGCCGGAAGCAGCGGAACAGCGAGCCGTACCCGGACTCCAGCCGTGCACTGGAGACCACGCTCGCCACCAGCAGCAGGGAGAGCAGCAGCATGTAGGCGCTGGGGCGGATCCGCAGCCGCAGGTTGACCGTGAGCGCCAGCACGAACGCGGTGACCAGCGCGCCCATGGTGACCGCCTGGATGAGCGAGCGGGGCAGCGGGACGATGGTCTTCGCCCCGGCCGAGCCCAGCGTGTTGAGGATCAGCAGGCCCCAGGCCGTCCCGACCAGCTTCGGCGGTTCGGCGGGGCGCCGACCGGTGTCCAGCTCCGCGCCGTTGTCGTCCGGCTCCTGCGGCGTGCCGCTGCGCATCAGGTCCAGGCCCATCTCAACCACCGGCCTTGGGGGCGAAGGTGCTGCCCGTGTCCTGCCGGTACGGCGCCGCCTGCCACTGCCCGGTGTTCAGCACCACGCCCTGGTCGTGGGCGACGAAGCTCCACGGTCCGCTGTAGGTGTTGTCGTACCAGCGGTTCTGCTGGTCGAAGGTGATCGCCTGCGCCACCGGGTCGCCCTTGTACGGCGACCAGTCCGGATAGCTGCCGTAGTTGGACAGCACCGCCATCCGGCCGCACAGGCCCGCGCAGCCGGCGGTGGACCCGCTCTGCACGAAGCGGTTGTCGTGGATGTCCACCCGTTGGGTCTTCCAGCGGCAGTCGGAGTAGAGCGGTGCGTGGGCGATGGCCGGCTGGGCGCAGGTCTTGAGGTCCGGCACCAGCAGGGTGCAGTCACCCGACGAGGTGTTGGCCGGGCTGTTGCAGAACCGGTCGGCGTTCTCCCACAGGGTGATCCCGGACCAGTTGTCCGTCAGCACGTTCCCGTAGATGTCGATCCGGGTGGTACGGGCCTTGATCCGGGGTTCGCCGCCGGACTCCGACAGGTAGACGGTCCCGTAGGGGAAGTCGTCGCCGCCGGCGGCGGCCGTCCGCCCCTCGACCAGTTCGTTCCGCCGGATCGTGTTGTACCGGATGACCGCGTTGTAGCTGGCCTCGTAGATCAGCGCGGCACCGTCGTTGTTCTCGATGACGTTGTCCTCGATAAGGAAGTCGTTGTTGTTGGTGTCCGCCCACAGCCCGGTGCCGCGGTTGTCGTGCACCCAGTTGCCGGTGATGTCGGCGCCGTTGACGGCCCAGAACTTGACGCCTCCGCTGCAGCCGCAGTCCGGCTGGCGCCGCTCCCAGTCGCCGGTGTTGTTGCCGGTGATCTCGTCGCCCTGGAGCACCAGACCGGTGAGGGCGCCGTCGCCCTTGTAGGCGTTCATGCCGTACTGGCCGTTGCGGCGCAGGCAGCTGGAGCGGACCTGCTCGCGGGCGCCGGCCATCAGCCCGGCGCCGGAGTTGTCCTGGACGGTGGTGTGCTCGATCACCCAGCCGTCGGCGGAGTCGTGGTTGACCACGCCCTCGTCCTGCGGCGCGGCGAAGTGCTGGACGGTCAGATAGCGGATGCTGACGTCGGCGGCGCTGCCGCCGAAGGCGGTCTGGTTGACGTTCTGGCCGTCGAGCACCGCGCCCGGCGCGCCGACGTAGACGTCCCCGTCCTTGGGGACGACCTGGTCGAAGGCGCCGGACCCGAGCCGGTGGGTACCCGGTCGGAGCCAGAAGGTGGTGTGCGGGGGGCTGTTCACGGTCTTCGTGACCAGGTCGCCGACGACCGCGGGGTCGACCGTCACCGCCCCCGCCGGCGCCGTGGCCGGCCCGGCCGGGATCCGGTCGCACACCGGGGTCGCCGACGCCGGCGCCACCCCGGCGGGCTCGGAGGTGGGTACGGCGGTCGGCGCGGCGGACGTTCCGACGGACGGCGCGCCGGTCGGCGCCACCTGGACGTCAGGTGTCCCCCCGCAGCCGGCGATCGTCAGCAGGGCCGTCGCCGACAATGCCGCCGACCACGCCCAGTGCCGCAACTTCCCCCCCACGTGCCCACTCCCTAGCTGTGTGCGAACTACCGGCCTAACAGGTGAACGTGAGCACCGTGGTGAACCCCTCCCCTTCGTCCACGTCACCGGTGCCGACCAGCACCGTGGCGGGCTGTCTGCGCCCGAAGCCGGGGGAGTACCAGCCCAGCGGTGGGTCGGTCTCACCGCGGTGCGCCTGCCAGTCGAGCTGCCCGGGCAGGTCGAGCACCGCGGAGCGGTCCTCGCCGTCGACGGTCCAGCTGAGCACGGCCTGGCTCCCCACCAGTTCCGCGGCGACAGCCGGACCGAGGTGGAACGCCAGCTTCGCGGCCCGGCGCGGGCCCTGCACCTCGTCGACGATCAGCAGTTGCCGGTCGGCGGCGGTCAGTTCGACCCGGCGGCGGTGCACGGAGCCCCGGTAGCCGTCGTGCTCGGCACTCCAGCGGGTGACTCCTGCATCGGCCGTGCCGTCAGCCGCGTCGGCGGTCAGCACCCGGCTGCGGGCGTGCCGGGTCCACAGGAACGGGCCGCCGGAGCCGGACTGGTCGGCGCCGTCCAGCTGCAGGGTGTTGTGGCCCAGCGTCGACCGGAAGTACTGCCGCCACTCGGGCTGCCCGTGGTAGCAGTAGGTCCCCGGGTCGGCCAGCACGTCCACCCCGTCGTGCCGGACCTCCACCGACAGCGCGTCGGCGTGGGCGTGCGCGGCGATGGACAGGAAGCCGTGCGGACCGCCGTCGCAGCGGCACCAGATCTCCTCCGGACCGCGCAGCACGGTCAGGCCCGCGTCGGCGAAGTGGTCCGGTCGCCGGGTCGGGCGGACCGCCGCCGATTCGGTGCGCCGGACCAGCGCGGCCAGCAGCGGGGTGCGCACATCGGTGCCGGTCACCGCGGGCCACCAGTCGAGCCGGCCGAACACGGCGTCCCCGGTGGCCAGCAGCGAGGACCAGCGGTCCGTCCCTGCGCCGTCCACCACCAGGCCGTAGCCGTCGTCGGCGTCGCCCTGGCGCGGCGGGCGCAGCCGGTTGTCCACGACGGCCGCCAGCGCGTCGGTCATCCGCAGCAGCACCAGCCGGACCGACGCCGGGACCGGCACCTCGGCGGCGTCCGCCTCGGCCAGCGCGGCCAGGCCGAGCTCCAGCACCAGTCCGTGGTACTCGCTGGCCAGTTCGCGGTTGATCCCCGAGTCGAAGGTGTTGCTGCGCAGGTGCCGCTCCAGCGACCGCAGCGCGTCGTCCCGCCAGCGCTCCGATTCCGGGAACCAGCCGAACGCGCAGGCCCCGGCGAACTGACCGGCGGCCTCGGCGATGACGTGGTTGTTGGCCGAGGAGCCCCGGCTGGGGAAGGCGGCCAGCCAGCGCTGGTGGTGCCAGATCTGCCGCAGCGCCACCGGGTTGGACTCGAACAGCGCGGACGCGCCCGCCCATCCTTCGAGCAGGCGGCGGACCCAGACCCAGGACAGCAGCCGGATGCCCAGCTCGATGCCGCTGGTCCAGTGCACCCCGCGCAGCGGCGGGTTGACGTCCCACCAGGACCGCAGGTGTTCGGCCACCCGCTCGGCGTAACGGTCCTCGCCGGTGACCGCATAGGCGGCGGCGAGCACGGTCAGGTGGTGGTGCCGGGACAGCTCCCAGATCTGCTTGATGTCCCCGACCGCCTCCTCGTCGCGGTAGGGCACGTCGAAGGCGTAGCCCGAGGGGGCGCGGCGCCCGGTCTTCGGGTCGAACCACCAGTCCGGGGCGGTCAGGTCGTCGCGGACCACTCCGAAGTACTCGGCATGACCGTCCATCAGCCGGTCCGCCTCGGCGACCAGGCGTTTGGCGGCGTCCGGCGGCACGGCGGCGAGGGTGCCGGCGGGCAGCACCGCGGTGAACCGGGCGCCGGCCACGCCCGGGGTGTCGGGCAGCCCGGACCGCCAGCGCCGGCGGCGCACCGTGTCGGCCACCCGGCCGCCGACCTCCTGCGGCCCCATCCGGGACAGCCGGCGGAGGTACCAGCCTGCGGACGTGGCCCCGCTCATCGCGTCCGCTCCGACGACTCCGAGGGCTCCGACGCCTGCAACGTCACCGGGGCGCCGGCGGCCAGGCTGGCCTGCACGGCGAAGGTGGCAGCGGTGGTGGCGACCAGCGACTCCAGCGGCACCGGCATCGGCCCCCCGGTCCGCACGGCCGTCAGGAACGCGTCCAGCTCGGCGCGCTGGCCCTTGTCCTTGGCCTTGGGCAGCCGCGAGCTGACCCACCGCTTGCGGCCGTACACCGAGGCGCGGACGAAGTCGTCGAGCCGCAGCACCTGCCCGTCCGCGATCAGGTCCAGCGTCTCCTTGGGGAAGCCGGGCGCGCCGTTGGAGACGTAGCTGATGGTCGCGGTGGACCCGCCCGGGTAGCGCAGCACCACCTGGAGGTCCTCGTTGCCGGGCGTGGTGAGCGCGTACACCGAGACCGGGTCGGCCCCCAGCAGCCAGCTGGCCGTGTCGATGAAGTGCCCGCCCTCGCCCTCGAAGCGGGTGCCCTCGGTGTCCTGCCGCAGGTACCAGCTGCCGTGCTCCAGCCGGCCCGCGTTGACCAGGTAGCGCAGGCTGGCCGGACCCGTCGGGGCGCCGAACCGGCCCTTGGCCTCCTGCAGCAGCGGCGCGAACCGGCGGTTGAAGCCCACCTGCAGCCGGTCGTTGCCGGACTCCTCGACCGCCTTGAGCACGCCGGCCAGCTCGTCCCCGGTGAGCGCCAGCGGCTTCTCCACGAAGACGGTCTTCCCGGCCCGCAGCGCCCGTTCGGTCAGCGCGGCGTGCGAGCTGTGCCGGGTGGCCACGAACACCGCGTCGACGGACGCGTCGTCCAGCACCGCGTCGAGGTCGGTGGTCGCCTCGGCGAAGCCGAACTTGCGCTGCGCGTTGGCGGCGGACAGCGCCGTCGTGGTGACCACGGTGGCCAGCTCGACGCCCTCGCGCCGGGCCAGGTGCGGCAGCAGCATCGACGTCGCGTAGTTCCCGGCGCCGATGAACGCCAGCCGCACCGTCGCCTTGGCCGGCCGGGCCGGTGCGGGGCGCGCGGCGGCCACCGCCGGCAGACCGACCACGGGCGCGGCCACCTCCTCAGCTTCGGGGACTGCCGCCTCGGGGGCTGCGGCATCGAGATACTGGAACAGCACCGCCACGGCCTTCAGGCCGCCGTCCTTCAGCAGTTGGTAGGTCTCGACGGCGTCGTCGAAGTCGGCGACCTTGGAGACCAGCGGCTCCACGTCGACGCTGCCCCGGGCCAGCAGGTCGAGGAAGCAGGCCAGGTTGCGGCGCTCGGTCCAGCGCACATAGCCGATCGGGTAGTCCCGGCCGTCGAGCTCGTACCCGGGGTCGTAGCGGCCGGGGCCGTACGAGCGGGAGAACCGGACGTCCAACTCCTTCTCGTAGTAGGCGTTCCAGGGCAGGTCCAGGCGGCACTTGCCGATGTCGACGATCCGGCCGCGGTCCCGGCTCAGCTGGGCGGCCAGCTCGACCGGCTGGTTGCTGCCGCCGCCAGCCGCCAGGTACACCTGGTCCACGCCGTGACCGTCGGTGAGCTCGGCGACCGCGGTCGCCACGGCGGCGGAGGCGGGATCGCCGCAGGCCGCCGCGCCCAGCCGCTCGGCGAGCTCGCAGCGGGTCGGGTCCGGGTCCACCCCGACCACGCGGACGCCCGAAGCGGCCAGCAGCTGCACCACCAGCTGCCCGATCAGCCCCAGACCGATGACCAGCGCCACCTCGCCGAGCTGCGGCTCGCCCTGACGGACGCCCTGCATCGCGATCGACCCGACGGTGCCGAAGGCGGCGTGCCGCGGCGCGAGGCCGTCCGGCACCCGGGCGTAGAGGTTCTTCGGCACCCAGTTCAGTTCGGCGTGCAGCGCGAACTCATTGCCGGCGCAGGCCACCAGGTCGCCGACGGCCACGTCGTCGATGCCGGCGCCGACCTGCTCGACCACCCCGCACAGCGAGTAGCCCAGCGGGGTGTAGGAGTCCAGCTTGTTGATCACCTTGCGGTAGGTGGCGCCCAGCCCGTTGGTGGCCACGCTCTGCATGACCTTGGCGACCTGGTCGGGACGCGAGCGGGCCTTGCCCACCATCGACATGCCGGCCTCGGAGACCTTCATCATCTCGGTGCCGGTGGATATCAGCGAGTAGAGGCTCCGGACCAGCACACCGCCTGGCTTGCACCCCGGTACCGGCACGTCGAGCAGCGCCAGCTCACCGCTCTTGTAGTTCTGCACAACCTGCTTCACGTGAACTCCTAGGTCTTCTGCGCCGTTTCCTACGCGGTCACGTGCGGGTGGTGGTCGGATCCGGGTGGTGGTCGGACGATCCGGAGATCGCGCCGCGGTACCAGTACTCGAGGGTCAGCACGTGCCACAGGTGCTTGGAGTAGTCCTGCTGCCCGGCGGCGTCCTCGGCGACCATCCGCGCCAGCGCCTCCCGGCGCAGGATCCCGGCGCGGACCAGCTCGCCGTCGTTGATCACCTCGCGCACCAGCGGTGCCAGGTCCCGGCTCATCCAGGCCCGCAGCGGGGCGCTGAACAGGCCCTTGGGTCGGTAGACGATCTCCCGCGGCAGGATCGAGGTCGCCGCCTCCTTGAGCACGGCCTTGCCCTGCCGCCCGACGATCTTGCGGTTGCCGGGGATGCTGAAGGCGGCCCTGACCACCTCCACGTCCACGTAGGGCACCCGTACCTCGGTGGAGGCGGCCATGCTGGACCGGTCCGTGTAGGCGAGGTTGAGGCCCGGCAGGAACATCCGGGAGTCGGCCAGGCACATCCGGTTGACGGCGTCGTCCAGCTCGTTGTCCTGGTAGACGTCGGCGTGCTCGGTCAGCACGTCGTCGACGGTCCCGGCCAGGTCCGGATTGACCAGGGCGAGCAGCTCGTCCTGGTCGTACATGGTGTAGCTGCGCCGGAACGCGGTCTCCTCCGGCAGGTCGGCGAAGGAGAGGAAGCGCTTGGCGAAGCGCACCGAACGGTAGCCGCGGTTGGCCGTGGCGACCGGCAGCCGGCCCACGGTCGCGGAGACCCCGCGCCGCAGCGGCCCCGGGACGCGCTGGTAGCGCACCGCGAGTCGGTTGGCCAGGTGCTTGCGGTAGCCGGCGAACAGCTCGTCGGCGCCCATCCCGGAGAGCATCACCTTGACCCCGGCCTCCCGGGCGGCCGAGCAGATCAGGAAGGTGTTGATGGCGGCGGGGTCGCCGATCGGCTCGTCCAGGTGGTACGTCATCTTCGGCAGCAGGTCCAGGACCTGCGGGGCGATCTCGATCTCGTGCAGGTCCACGCCGAACTGGGCGGCCACCTGCCGGGCGTAGCGCAGGTCGTCCGGCATCGCCTCGAACCTGGCGTCCTCGGCCCGGAACCCGATCGTGTAGGCGGAGATCCCGGCCTGGTGACGGGCCGCCAGCGCGGTCAGGTAGCTGGAGTCGAGACCGCCGGAGAGGAAGGTCGCCACCGGGACGTCGGACAGCAGGTGACGCCTGGTCGAGTCCTCGATCACCGCGGCCAGGTCCGGCAGCTCGCCGCTCAGGGCCCGCTGCTGCCCCTCGGCGGCGACCTCCTTCAGGTTCCAGAACCGGCCGCGCTGCACACTGCCGTCGGGACGGCAGCGCAGCCAGCTCCCCGGCGGCAGCTTCTCCGCCTCGCGGAACGCGCAGCGGGAGTCCGGCACCCAGTAGTAGAGCAGTGAGGCCACCAGCGCTGCCTGGTCCACCTCCAGCGACCCGCCGCTGACGGCGGCGAGCGCCTTGAGCTCGGAGGCGAACACCAGGCCGCCACCGCGCCGGAGCAGGAACAGCGGCTTGATGCCGAGCTGGTCCCGGGCGAGCACCAGCTCGCCGGTGCGCTCGTCGAAGACCGCGAAGGCGAACATGCCGCGCAGCCGGGGCAGGCAGTCCGTGCCCCAGCGCCGCCAGGCCTCCAGCAGCACCTCGGTGTCGGAGGTGCCGCGGAAGCGCACCCCGGCGGCGGCCAGCTCGGTGCGCAGCTCGGGCGCGTTGTACAGCTCGCCGTTGTAGGAGAGCGAGAGGCCGTCCGAGACCATCGGCTGGGCGCCGGTCTCGGACAGGTCGATGATGGCCAGCCGACGGTGCCCCAGGTGCACCTCGCCGTCGCCGACGGGGTGGCTGTACCGGCCCTCGCCGTCCGGACCGCGGTGGGCCAGGATGTCGGTGAGCCGGTCGGTGACGGCCTTCCCGTCCGGCCATCGGTAAGCGCCTGCTATGCCGCACATGTCTACCGCGTCTCCTGGTCGTTGTCCGGGACCCGTACGGCCCATGCCGGCCGTCTGGTCTTCAACGGGCCCCCGCTCGGCCGGCCCGTCGCACCCGGCTTGCCGTTCGCACCCGGCCACGGCTGCTGCCACTCGTTCACGCCGCGCAGGGCGTTCTGCGCGCCGTCCCACAGGGTGCCGTCGGTCCGGTCGCCCGGATCGGGGTCGATCAGCACCACGCCGGCCACCGCGATGCGCAGGTCCGCGAGCTGCCGGGCCACGGTGTGCAGCCAGGCGGCGCTGCCGCTGCCGGCGCGGACCACGAGCACGGTGCGGGTGCCGAGGTACTGCAGGTCGGTCCAGGCCGTGCCGGGCGCGACCGAGCCGACGCCGATCCGGTCGCTCTGCGGCGGCACGGTCGCGAGGTACTCGCCGCGGACCACCACCGGGCCTCCCGGTTCCTGGCGGCGCGGGAACCGCCCGCCGGGCAGACCGTCGACCACCACCAGCGGCTCCTCCTGCGCCAGTGCCTTGGCCAGGTCCACCGCGATCTCGGCGGTGTTCTGCGCGCAGCCCAGTTCCAGCAACGACACCGGTTCGGTCGAGCTGAGCACGGTGCGGACCAGGGTCCTGGTGAGCCGCTGGCGCGCGTCCCTGCTCCTGCGGCGCTGCCAGATCCGGACCGACCGGTGGGGTGCGGCGCGCAGCTCGGCGATGACCGAGGCCCCCAGGTTCACGGCGATGTCCCGGCGCAGCACCGGACGGTCCGCCACCACCGCGCCGATCGCGGCCAGCGCGATCCCGACGGCGAGTCCCAGGACGCCCCCGATGCCGGCGTCGGTGGCCACGGTCTTCGGCACGGAGTGCTTGACCAGGTGCGGATTGTCCACGACCTGGGTACCGGAGATGAGTTGGGGCGTTCCCACCCGCGCCTGCTGGGCGCGCTGGTCGAAGTCGTCGATCTGCGAGGTGAGCGCGGCCCGGCGGGAGTAGAGCGATTCGAGGGTCGCCGCGTCGGTTCCTGACGATCCGTCACTGATCGACTTGTTGACCTGGGCGAGCTCGGTCCGCAGGCTGTTGCCCTGTGTTACCAGGGCGTTGGCGTTCGCGTTGGCGTCCGCGTTCAGCCGGGCCACGTGGTCCGCGACGAAGGCCTCGCCGAGCGCCTTGGCCCGTGCCTCCGCGTCCGCGGCGCTGGTGCCCTTCACGGTGATCTGCAGCACGTTGTTGGTCAGACCGATGCCCTGGTACTGGGCCAGGAAGTCCTGCGGGCGCTCCGTGGACTTGAGGATCGCCAGTGCCTTGCCGGCCATCTCCGTGGTCTGCAGCAGCGCCACGTCGGTGCGGATCAGCGTTCCGGGGTCGTTCGGCTGGTCCTGCGCGTGCGCGACCAGCACCTCGGTCGCCGCGGTCGGCGGCGCCGGCAGCAGGACCGCCATCGCCCCGCCGAGGACCAGCCCCAGCAGCGCCAGGGTGCCCCAGAGCCGGCGGCGTCTGCGCACCGCCACCACCAGTGCCTGCACGTCCACCAGCGGTGTGGCGGAGGACGTCTCTTCGGGCAGGGTCGTCGTCATGCCGAGCCTCCGCTCAGGTCCGCGCCCACCGCGACCGCCGGTGCGGCGCTGTCCGGGGGGCGTTCGGCGGAGCGCGACGGACGGGCCCGGACCGCGCTGGCGACGACATAGCCGACGATCCGGTGCCTGGCCTCCTCGCACGCCTGGGCGATGCCGGCCAGCTCCGCATCGGTCCAACTGCCCGCGCTGAGCACGACCAGCGCGCCGGACTCGCTGATCCGGTCCGGCACCACCGGCCGGTCGACCGGGACCAGCGCCACCCGCAGTTGGGGATCGCCGCCGGCCTCGGCGACGAGCCGCCCGGCCGCGCGGCCGGCGGTCCGGTCGCCGTCCGGGACGACGACCAGCAGCTGCCGGGGGGCCGACAGCTGCTCCCTGAGCCGGGCGCCGACCCGCCGGTAGCGGATCTGCCGGCTGGCCTCGTCGCCAGAGGACTGCACCGTCGGCAGGTCCCACCGGGTCTCGACGCCCACCAGCCACTTCATCCAGGAGCCGGGACCGTGGCCCTGCGGCCCGTGCGCGCGTCCCTCGACGGGTACGTCGACGGTGCCCACCAGCGCCGACCCCAGGGCCGAGGTGATCTCCCGCTCGGTGCGCGCCCGGCGGCCCGAGCGTGCGGCGGTGAGGTGGCCGATGACGCCGAACAGCAGGAACAGCAGCGCGCCGCCGCCGACCAGTTCCGGCCTGGTGGGCGGTGCCTGACTGGTCGGCACGGCCGCCGACCCGACCACGACCAGGGTGCCCTGGTCGGACACCGGATTGGCCTGGTCCAGCTTGGTGATGGCCTCCTCCAGGTCGTTGCGCAGCTGTTCGAGCTCGGTGCGGGCCTGGACGCCCTCCACCGTCTGCCCCGGGTTGACCCCCTCGGACAGGGCGGTGATCTTGCTGCTGGTCTGCGTCACCAGCTTCCGCAGCGCCGCCGACTGGTCCGCCGTGGTCGAGCCGGAACTGGTGTTGGTGATCTGGGTGGCGAAGGCGACGTACTGCTCGGCCATCTCGTCGGCCAACTGCGCGGCGTGGTCCGGGGTGTCGGCATTGGCCGAGATCTTGATGATGTTGCCGTCGGTGACCGCGGCGCCGACCTGGTCCTTCAGCTTGGTGTCGCCGGCGCCGGCCCAGGGGAGCGCGGCCGCGGCGCGGTCGATCACCACCGAACTGGTGGCGATCTCGGCCTGGGTCAGCAGCGCCCGGTCGTCCCAGGTCCCCGACAGCACGACCGAGGTGGTGGTCGCGTAGCGCGCCGGGAACAGCAGTGAGACGCCGTAGCCGGCCAGAGCGCCGAGCACGGCGAAGATGACGAGGAGCCGCCAGCGCCGACGGAGGATCCGCCCGACCGTGGCCAGCCGAATGGTGTCATCGCTCACCGCTGCGACCTCTTCCCTGTGCGCACCTGCTCGTCCTTCGACGCCCGGGTGCGGCCACCGCGGGCGAATGCGGAGGCGTAGGCGTCGAGCAGCGACCGCTGCGAGTTCCGCCAGGAGAGCGGACCGCTGATCCGCTCCTGCCCGATCTTGCCCATCCTGGCACGCTCTTCCGGATCATCCATCAACTGTGCGATGAGTACTGCGAATTCGGCCTCGTCGTTGGCCGGCGCATAGAGCGCGGCGTCACCGGCGGACACCCGCGCCTCGCGTAGGTCGAAGGAGACGATCGGCCGGCTCATCGCCATGTACTCCAGGACCTTGTTCATGGTCGACACGTCGTTGAGCGGATTGCGCGGGTCGGGGGAGAGGCAGACGTCCGCGGTGGACAGGTAGCGCGCCAGGTCGGCGTCCGGGATGCGCCCGGTGAACTCGACCTGGTCCGCGAGCCCGAGCTGCCCGGCGAGCTCCACCATCGCGTCGAAGGCGTCGCCGGCGCCGACGAACACCGCGTGCCAGTCGGTCCGCCCGACCTCGTCGCGCAGCTTCGCCAGCGCCCGCAGGGCGTAGTCGACGCCGTCCTGCGGGCCCATGACGCCCAGGTAGCACAGCAGATGGGGCTTGCCGCGCTTGAGCTCGGGCTCGGCCGGAACCGGCCGGAACCGATCCACATCGGGTGCGCTGCGCACCACGAAGACGTCCGCCGGCTGCTTGCCGCCGCGGCGCAGCGCGACGTCCCGGTAGCTCTCGTTGGTGGAGATCACCACGTCCGCGTGACGGTAGGTCAGCCGCTCCATCGCGCACACGGCGCGGTAGATCAGGTCCTCGCCGCGGTCGAACCGGGACAGGTACAGCTCGGGCACCAGGTCGTGCTGGTCGAAGACGAACCGCGCGCCGCGCCGCTTCAGCCACAGCGCCGGCAGGAACAGCAGGTCCGGCGGGTTGCAGGCGTGGACGACGTCGACCGGGCCGACCCTGCGGGCCAGTCTCAGGGTGTGCAGCAGCGCCGAACCGTACTCCCGCAGGTAGCCGAGCGGCCCTCCGGTGGCCGCGCGCAACGGGTAGCGGTGGATCCGCACCCCGTCGATCTCGGCCTCCGGTTCGGTGTCCCGCTTGCTCCCCCGTGGGCAGATGACCTCCACCTGCCAGCCGGCGTCGCGCAGCGTGGTGCACTCCTGCCACACCCGCCGGTCGAACGGCACGGACAGGTTCTCCACCAGGATCAGCGCGCGCCGTCCCGGCCCGTCGCTTTTGTTCGTGTTACCAAGCAAGGCCTGTGTACCCCGGTTCGGTCCGACGCGCCGCGGCGTCGGGAAGGTGGATGAGGTCGATGAGCATCGGGCCCCGGCCAGGGGGGAGCGCCGACAGCACCTCCGGGTCCCTGGTTCCGACCACGCACACCTCGGCGTGCTCCAGCACCTCGTCGATGGAGTCCGTCAGCAGCTGGGCGAGGTGCGGCAGCCGGGTCTCGATGAACTCGCGGTTGGCTCCGAGCAACCGGGAGAGGTTCACGTTGGAGTCGTAGATCCGCAGGTCGTAGCCCTTGCCGAAGAGCCGCTCGGCCAGCTCGACGAGCGGGCTCTCGCGGAGGTCGTCGGTGCCCGGCTTGAACGACAGCCCGAACAGGCCCACCCGGCGCTTGCCGGTGCGCTCGACCAACTCGACCGCGCGCTGCAGGTGTTCGGCGTTGGACGACAGCACATGGGCCAGGATGGGCACCGAGACGTCGGCCCGCTGGGCCGCGTGGACCAGGCCGCGCAGGTCCTTGGGCAGGCAGGAGCCGCCGAAGGCGAAGCCGGGCCGCAGGTAGGCGGGGCTGATGTTGAGCTTGCGGTCGGCCAGGAACACGTCCATCACCTGGTGCGAGTCCACCCCGAGCGCCTGGAACACCGACCCCAGCTCGTTGGCGAAGCCGATCTTGAGGCCGTGGAACGCGTTGTCCGCGTACTTGATCGCCTCGGCCGTCGGGATCGGCACCCGGAACACCTCGCCGGGCAGGCCCTCGTAGAGCGACGCCACCACGTCGCCGCTGGCCGGGTCGAGCTCGCCGATGACCGTCTTGGGCGGGTCGAAGAAGTCCCGCACGCTGGTGCCCTCGCGCAGGAACTCCGGGTTGACCGCGACCCCGAAATCCACCCCGGCGGTGCCGCCGACGCACTTCTCCAGGATCGGCACCAGCAGGTTCAGACAGGTGCCGGGGAGCATGGTGCTGCGGAACACCACGGTGTGCCACCCGCCCCGCTCGGCGATCGCGGCGCCGATCTGCTCGGCGACCCGCTCCAGGTAGGTGGTGCTCAGACTGCCGTTGGGCTCCGAAGGCGTGCCCACGCAGACCAGCGACACATCGCTGCCGATGATGGCCTCGCGCACGTCGTCGGTCGCGCGCAGCGCCCCCGACTCCACGACCCCGGCGATGAGTTCGCCGATCCGCTCCTCGACCACCGGGGTCCGGCCGGCGTTCACCAGGTCCACCTTGGCCCGGCTCACGTCCACCCCGATGACCTCGTGGCCCTGGCCGGCCAGGCACGCGGCCGACACGCTGCCCACGTAGCCGAGCCCGAACACGCTGATCCTCATGACTAGTCCCTCCCCCCAAGGCAGGCCCTTGTGGCCTGCGTTCCACGCGCCGATCACCTGTGTGACGACCCTCGTGCGACCCCCGTGCGACGACCCCACCCCCGTGGGTCAGTACGCCCCTTGCCCGTAGAGCACCGCTCGCGCCGTCTTCCACAGGATCACCGCGTCCAGGGCGAGTGACCAGTCCTCGACGTACCGCAGATCCAGCCGGACCGCTTCCTCCCAGGACAGGTCGCTGCGTCCGCTGATCTGCCACAGGCCGGTGAGCCCGGGCTTGACCAGCAGTCGCCGCCGGATGTCCGGTCCGTACGCGGCGGACTCCTCCGGGAGCGGCGGCCGCGGACCGACCAGCGACATGGAGCCGGTGAGCACGTTGAAGAGCTGCGGGAGCTCGTCCAGCGAGTAGCGGCGCAGCACCGAGCCGACCCGGGTCACCCGCGGATCCCGGCGCATCTTGAACAGCAGTCCGGCGCCCTCGTTGCGGTCGGTCAGCGCGTCGCGCGCCCCGTGCGCCCCGACGACCATGGTGCGGAACTTCCAGATGGTGAACTCGCGGCCGTCCTTGCCGACCCGGCGCTGGCGGTAGAGCGCCCCGCCGCGGGTGTCCATCAGCACCGACAGCGCGACGACCACCATCAGCGGCGCGAGCAGCAGCAGCAGGACCGCCGCCCCGATCCGGTCGACGACCTCCTTGACCACCCGGCGACCCCCGCTGAAGGACGGCATGCTGACCCGCAGCAGCGGTATCCCCAGCACCGCGTCGACGTGCAGCCGCGGACCGGCCACCTCCATCAGCACCGGGGCCACGACCATCTCGGCGTCGCTGCCCTCCAGGTTCCAGGCCAGCCGCTGCAGCTGGTCAGGTGACCAGTGCGGGTCCGCCGTGACCGCGACGACCCGGTAGCCGTCGCGGCGGACATGGCTGGCGACCTCGGTCAGTCGGCCGACCACCGGTACGCCGTCCAGCTGGTCGCCGTCGAGGCCGAGGCCGTCCGCGGTGCATATCGCCTCCACCCGCCAGCCCAGGTGCGGGAACTTGCGGGTCCGGGTGATCAGGTCGTGCACGGTGGACAGGTTGCCGGCGGCGAGTACGGGTCGCAGGCAGCGTCCTTCCTTCCGCTGCTTGTGCAGCCACAGCCGGAGCAGGTACCGCTCCACCATGGTGACCACAGCGATCGTCGGAACCGCGACGAAGACCCAGAGCTTGATGTTGTGCGAGGTGACGGCTATCCCGGCGAGTGCCAGCACCACGGCCGCCATGAACAGCGACCGGATCAGCCGGTGGAACTCCTCGGAGCCCTGGCCGAGCACGGCCGGAGCCCACGACCGGGTCACCGCGAGCGCGCCCAGCACCAGCACCTGGGTGCCGATGGCGAGGATCCCCCACTTCTCGCCCCAGTTGGACGCGTGCCTGGCCCCGAAGCAGCCGCCGATCGCGGCCACCACGAAGCCGGTGGCCATGATGTCGCTGACGATCACGGCACGGCGGTACCGCTGCTCCCAGTAGATCGCATACCGACCGATCGCTCCGTTTCCCTGCCGTTGGCGCTCTGCTGGAAACGGGTTGACGAACTCCGTCCGCTGCACGGCCCCCCCCGGGTTATCAGTGAGTTCGACATGTTCGCCTAACACTGCGTCCCTCCCCCACCGGGATGCCTCCGTCCTCGTGAGAGACATCCGGCTACTTCAGCACTGCTTGAACAACCCGGCCAGGCAACAGTGGAATCGCCTGTCCTGCCAGGCTCTCGACGTGCGTGCAGACCCGCGAAACCCCCGGGCGTTCCCCACACCCAAGGCCCCCAAACGCGGACCGGAACGGTAGCGCGATTTTGACGGTGCCTCATCCCCAAGCGGCTCCGCCGTGGTCAATCTAGAGCATAAGGGCCGTTCTGAAGAGGAGATGTGCGAAAGTCGTGTCCATTCTGTCGTGACCGACGACCGCGAAGCCGATCGTTCATGGCTCCGTCTCCTCGGTGCCGCAGCGGGTTCGTTCCTACGGCGCCGGGAACTGGCCCGGCGGGACGTCGCTGGTTCTGGCCGTCCCGCCGACCACCGCGTAGAGGCTGAGCGTGTAGGTCGTGTACTCGATCTGTGTCGAGGTGTACTTGGTGGTGAACTTCAACGTGTCGTCGAACTTCTGGTAGGCGCACCCCGAGGTGAACCCCTTGCGGCCGGAGTCCCAGTCGGAGCCGGTGGTGAAGTAGACGGTGTAGGTGCCGTCCCGCACGCCCCTGACGGTGTAGCTGCCGTTCTTGCGGATGTACACCGCGAAGGAGCGGGATCCGCTCCTGGTCAGGGTGATCACCGCGTCGCCGTCGCCGCCGTTCTCGATGGTGAGCCGGCCGTTGCCGCTGCGGTCGGTGTCCCTGAGGTAGGTGCCGGTGGACAGCGAGCGCTTCTGCTGTTTGGGGAAGCTCGGCACGGTGATCCCGGCCGGGTGGCCGGCCGCGGCCATCGCCTTCAGCTGGGTGGACAGTGCGGCCAGGCTGCCGGCCTTTCCGGCCTGCACGGCGGGCGAGGCGGCGGCGCAGACGGGGTTGCCGTCGCTGTCCTGCCCCTGCGCGAGCGACTGCAGGTCGCCGGCCAACGTCTTCAGCTTCTGGGACAGGTCCTGGGTGTCCTGGGCGGCCTCGGCCGGCGCCGCCACGGCGTCCAGCCGACCCGCCGCGGTCTGCAGCGCCGTGGCCGCGGCGTTCAGTCGGGCCTTGGAGCCGCCGGTGGCGACCGCCGACAGCGCGGCCGAGACCGGCCTGTCGATCGTGGCGACCGCGGCGACGTACTGACTGGTCGTCATCTCCGTGGGCGTCGGCGAGGCAGTGGGCGAGGCCGCGGTGGTGCCGGGACCGCCCCCTCCCGACGTCCCCCCGCTCGCCGTCCCCTGGCTCGACGCCGCCCCGGAACCCCCGCAGGCGGCCAGCAGCACCCCCGCCGACACCGTCGCGGCAGCCCCCAGCAACCGCCTTCGGACCGGACCGATGATCATGGCTTCCCCCTCGCCCCGTACCCCTCGCCCCGGGCCAGTATGAAAGCGTACGCACAACGCAGTCAACCAGTTACAGCACGTGCGCATGGGGTTGGCGGGATCCGGTGCACGCCGCAGCCGCCCCCACGACGCGCACCGAACCGTCAGACCCCGCCCGCCCTGGCCGACCCCGTCGGGACGAGCGGTTTTCGGGTCTGCCGGTCCGGGGGGCGGGGGGATAACCCCCGAGGCGGTCGGGTGGGCGCTCCATGGTTGTCGGGTTCGGTGATCCATAGGTTGGTGAGCAGGGACGACGCCTGGTCGGCCCGGCCGCCCGCACACCCCTGGAGACCTTGATGCCGCCCACGCTCAGCGCCACCGCCGTCCGCGGATCGGAGTTCACCCCGCTGCTGCAACGGGTCCGGGCGGAGGGGCTGCTGGAGCGGAGGACCGGCTGGTACGCCCGCAGCATCGCCCTCAACCTGCTGCTGACCGCGGCCGTCTGGAGCGGGGTGGTGCTGCTCGGCGGCTCCTGGTGGGTGCTGGCGCTGGCGCTTCCCGCGGCCGTCCTCGGCGGGCGGACCGCCTTCCTCGGCCATGACGCCGGCCACCAGCAGATAGCCGCGAGCCGCCGGGTGAACCGGGTACTCGGCCTGGTGCACGGCAATCTGCTGCTCGGCATGAGCGTGGGCTGGTGGACCGACAAGCACATCCGGCACCACGCCAACCCCAACCACGTGGACAAGGACCCCGACGTCGGGGTGGGCGCCTTCGTCTGGACGCAGCGTCAGGCGGCCCAACGGGCCGGGCTGGCCCGCTGGCTGACCCGTCATCAAGCCGGCCTGTTCTTCCCGATGCTGCTGCTGGAGGGCGTCGCCCTCAAGGTGTCCAGCCTGCAGGACCTGCGGCGCCAGTCGGGCCGCGAACGGCTGGTCGAGGGCTCGCTGCTGGTGGCCCATCTGGCCGGCTACGCCACGCTGCTGCTGCTCTCCATGGACCCGCTGCAGGCGCTGGCCTTCGCCGCGCTGCACCACGCCCTGTTCGGACTGCACCTCGGCTCAGCCTTCGCCCCCAACCACAAGGGTATGGAGATGCCCGACCCGGACGGCGAGGACCGCTGGGGCCACCTCCGCCGGCAGGTGCTCACCTCGCGCAACGTCCGCGGCGGGCTGCTCACCGACTTCTTCCTCGGCGGCCTCAACTACCAGATCGACCACCACCTGTTCCCCAGCATGCCCCGCCCCAACCTGCGGGCCGCCCAGCCGCTGATCCGGGCGCACTGCGCCGCCGCCGGCCTCCCGTACACCGAGACCGGACTGATCGAGTCCTACCGCCAGGGGCTGCGCCATCTGCACCAGGTCGGGCTGGCCGCGAGCAGGTGACGGCGGGCGGTCAGAGCCGGACCGGGTCGCCCGGACGGATCCGTCCGGGCCGGACCACCTGGGCGTAGCTCCCGGCGCAGGGCTCGATGCCTCCGCCCGGGACCACCGGGACCCGGTTGTGCTGGGCCAGGGTCCGCAGCGCCGCGGTGTCGCGGGGGAGGGCGCCATGGGCGAGGGTCGGGACGGCGCAGCGCGGGGTGTTGGCGATCACGCGCAGGGTGAGCGTGTCGCCGATCCGCAGCTCCCGGTCGTACCAGTCGTTCTCGACGAAGCCGGCGCCATCGGTGTCGACCACGATGTTGGGACGGTAGCGGCGGACGTCGGAGGTGCGGTCGGGATGCAGTTCGGCGATCCGGCGCAGGGTGGAGGCGGTGATCAGATGGATCGGCGCGAAGTCGAAGAAGGTCCCGTCGGGGGAGCCGGAACCGAACCGGACCAGGTCCGCCTCCACCTCGGCGTCGAGTCCCTCGCTCAGCACCTGCTCCGGCCTGGACCGCTCCAGCGCCGCATGCTCCGGCGGCCGGTCCGCCAGCGCGACCTCCCGGCCGACCACGGCCGACAGTGCGTCGTCGATGTCGGGGTCGGTGCTCCACCGGCTCTTGCCGTCCGGGTCCGTGATCCGCACCCCGCCGTCCCCCTCGCCGGTCGCGGCGCAGCTGAGCAGCCTGCGCCAGAGCCGAGGGGTCTTGGCACTGGCGATCATGCCGGTCTCCCGGTCGACCAGGGCGAGCCTGCGGTCCCCCTCCAGCCCGTGCTCGGTCACCTCCGCGGCGGGCAGCTGCTCGCCCAGCATCGACTTGACCGGGTAGCGCCACAGCGCTCCGACCGTCCCGACCACTGCCGCCGCATCCGCCATCAGACGCCCCGTCCCTCCAGGTCCAGCTGGAGCCTAGCGAAAATCGATCGCCCGGTCGCCCGGGTTCTTGTTAGCCTGCGGCCATGAACAAGCGCGCTGCTGTGAACACGACGACGCCGGAGAGTGTCCCGGCGCGCTGACAGCCGTTCTGTCCGAAGCCCCGGGGCGAGTGCCCCGGGGCTTCGCCGTGCGGTCACTCGCTCCACCGACAGCGAGGAGACCACGATGCAGGCAGACGAGATGCAGGTGCATCAGGAGAACCGTCACGACCATCGCAGGCTCGGCCGCGAGCTGGACCTGTTCGACACCGACCCGCTGATGGGCGCGGGGCTGCCGTACTGGCTGCCCGACGGCGCCGCGGTGCGGCACGCCCTGGAGGAGTACGTCCGAGGGGTCGAACGCCGGGCCGGCTACCAGCACGTCTACTCGCCGGTGCTGGGCAAGCGGGAGCTCTACGAGATCTCCGGGCACTGGTCGCACTACAGCGAGGACATGTTCCCGCCGATGGACCTCGGCGCCGAGCAGGTGGTGCTGCGGCCGAGCCTGTGTCCGCACCATGCCCTGATCTACCGCTCACGTTCCCACAGCTATCGCGAACTTCCGCTGAGAATGGCCGAGTTGGGCGGTATGTACCGGTCGGAGCTGTCCGGGGTGCTCGGCGGGCTGACCCGGGTGCGGGCGATCCAGCTGAACGACGCCCACATCTTCTGCACCCTGGACCAGGTCGCGGAGGAGGCGCGGTCCGCCCTGGAGCTGATCCGCTGCGCCTACGCCGACCTGGGCATCCGCCCGTCGCTCTTCCGGCTGTCGCTCCCCGGCCCCGGCGGGAAGTACGTCGCCGCACCGGAGATGTGGCGGCGGGCCACCGCCCTGCTGACCGAGGTGCTGGACGGCGCCGGGGTGGAGTACCTGGCGGTGGAGGGCGAGGCCGCGTTCTACGGCCCGAAGATCGACGTGCAGATCACCGACGGCGCCGGACGGGAGGCCACCCTCTCGACCGTCCAGGTCGACTTCCACCAGCCGGAGCGGTTCGATCTGCACTACATCGGGGCTGACGGTGCGAAACACCGGCCGGTGATGGTGCACCGAAGCATCATCGGCAGCGTGGAGCGGGCCGTCGCCCATCTCATCGAGACCCACGGCGGCGCCTTCCCGGCCTGGCTCGCCCCGGTGCAGTTGGAGGTCCTGCCGGTCTCCGACGCGGAACTCCCGGCCGCCGTCGAGCTGTTGGACCGCTGCCTGGACCTGGGTCTGCGTGCCAGGCTTGCCGCCCCGGAACAGGGCACCCTGGGCGCCCGCGTCCGAGCCGCCCGACTGGTGCCCTACCAGGCAGTGATCGGCCCCCGCGAGGCAGCAGCCGGCCACGTCTCCCTACGCCTCCGCAACGGCCACCGCCCGCCCCCACTCCCCACCCCCGAGGCCCTGGCCCGCATCGTCGCCCAGGTGGAGGCCCGCAGCGGGGAGTTGTGACACCCGCTCCAGGGCAGCCTGACCCGCCGGAGTCGCTGGATCCGGCGGGTCAGGGGTACTGGGTCAGGGGCGCACCGTGCCGGTTCTGGTGCGGTCACCGGCTCCACAGAGGGCTCAGGGCAATGGTCTTGAGCTCGTCCATGGAGAGGGCGGGATGCACCGTGGTCCCGACTCGGGAGGTGGCCTGCTCGTTGAGCTCGACGAGCGTCCCGTCCGGCTTCAGCACACTGATCCTCCACACCCGGATCGAGGACGTCGGTGCCGACTGGTCGGTGGTCATCAGGGTGCCGTCGGGGAGACGGGTCGCGGAGGCGAACGCGTCGGGCCGGATCTCGCTCCTGGCCTGAGCGGGCCATCGTTGAACCGCGATCGACAGGCGCGTCCCGATCATGTCATTGCTGACGACCCCGTTCCTGCTCACCAGGAAGGTGGTTGCGCCGTTCTGCGCCACGAACTCGGTTCCGGCCGGTTGCAGTTGTCTGGCGATGGCCGTCACCTGGGCCTGAGTCGGTTGGCCGGCGGACCCTGCCGGTGCACGGAGCGCAGTGAACACCGGCGACCATGCGCTGTCGGCGACGATCGCTGACAACTGCGCCGTCGAGAGCGGCGGGGCCGCCCGTGAGACCTTCGAACTGGGGTTACCAGTAGCCGAGTTGGTCTCCTGGATCCCGGCTCGGTCGCCGTTCCGGGTCACCAGCCACACGGACCAGAGCAGGACCGAGCCGCCGAAGTTCTCCTTCAACGCCATGACGGTGGAGCCGTTGGGGAGCACGCTCTCGGAGCAACTGAGCACCGTGGCGGACTTGGCCCCGGTGCTACAGGTCGGCAGTTTGCTCTTCGACGCCCGGGAGAAGGTGATGGCCAACCACGCGGCCCCGTGGCCGTCGTTGAAGACGAGATCGGCGGTGGGCGTCACGGAGGCGGGCCGCCCACCGCCGACACCGGTGCCCCGCGTCGCGGTGACCTTGCCGGGTGGCAGCATCGACTCCAGCAGGCTGACGATCTGCGCGCCGGATACGGACGGTGATACCACCGTCGGCCGGGTGACTGCCGACGGTGCGGGTGACGACAGTGCGGTACCCGCCACGGCCACCGCCACGGCCGTGGCACTGCCCACGACGGCGTAGGCGATCCGGCGACCGCGCAGGGTCCGGCCGCGTCGCAGGGATCGTTCGAGCAGCGGCTCTGCCGCCCCGATGGCGTACTGCTGCCCCGCCTCACGCAGGGCCCGGCCGAACCGGTCCTCAAAGTCCATGGGGATCCGCCGTTTCGTGATTCGGAGTTCCGTTGGCAGGCGAGTGGATGTGCTCAGTGCTCGGCGAAGAGGTTGACGTCGTCACCGAGTTGGGACCGGAGTCGGCTCAGGGCACGAGTGGAGCGGGTGCTGACCGCGCCTGGGGAGAGCCTCAGCACGGACGCGGTCTGCTCGATGCTGCGGTCCTCCCAGTAACGGAGCACCAGGACTGCGCGGTCCCGGGCGGACAGCCGGGCCAAGGCGTCCATCAGTGTGATCCGCAGGGCGGTGTCCCCGGCTGAGGCTGCCGCGGCTTCCGGGAGCACCTCCGTGGGCTGCTCCCGGCTGCGGCGCAACCGACGCCAGGACAGGAAGGTGTGCACCAGCATGGTCTGCGCGTACGCGGCGGGGTTGTCTGCCCCGGAGACCCGTCTCCACCGCACGAAGACCCGTCCGAGGGTCTCCTGGACGAGGTCCTCCGCGAGGTGTGTGTCGCCCCCGGTCAGCAGGCAGGCAGAGCGGTAGAGGTCCCCGGCCCTGGCGGCGGCGAAATCCAGGTATGTCGCCACGGTGTTCGCCATGTCCCCACAAGCCCTCTCGTCGCCACTGTCAGCCTCACTCCACCGACGCGTGAGACTCACCGATCCCTTACACCCCGGCTGGAAAATCTTCCGCACGGTTGGTGGCGTGGGTACTGTCGGCGCGGCCGCAGTTGCTTGAGGAGGGGGCGGGGCATGGACGAGGACGAGGACGACGACCGGGGGCCGCAGCGGAGTCTGCTGATGGATCCGAGGCTGGCGGGGGCGGGCGGGATGCTGTTGGCGGCTGCCGCGCTGGCCTGGATCCTCACCCATGGCATCCACGGGGACGGCGGTTCGGGATCGGGCGCGTCGCCGACGTCCACCCAGGTGGGTTCGACCGCGCCGGTGGCGACCCCGCGGTAGGCGGGGGCGGTCAGCCGTTCCCGCCTCCGTCAGCCCGCTTGGGCGCGCCTGCCGAGGCCGCCGTAGACCAGCAGGGTGCTGGGCGTCGACGGCTCGGGCACCGCCTGGTCCGGGTGCCAGCTGACCACCGGGACCACGCCGGGGTCGACCAGTTCCAGGCCGTCGAAGAAGCCCTCGATCTCCTTGGGGCTGCGCATCCGTCCGCTGCCCATCATCTGCTGGAAGGCCTGCTCCAGGGCGCGGGCCTCCGCGCTGGCGTCGCTGAAGTGACTGAGCAGCAGGTAGCTGCCGGCCGGAAGCCGGTCCACGTAGGTGCGGACCAGCGCCGCCGGGTCCTCGGCGTCCGCTATGTGGTGCACCAGGCCCACCAGCAGCAGCCCGATCGGACGGCTCCAGTCCAGGAACTCCTGGACGGTCGCGCTGTCCAGGATCTCGGCCGGGGCGCGGAAGTCACCGAGCATCACCCGGGTGTCGGGGGTCTCGGTGAGCAGCGCCCGGGCGTGTGCCAGCACGATCGCATCGTGGTCGACGTAGACCACCCGGGCGCCGGGGGAGACGGCCTGGGCGACCTGGTGGGTGTTCTGCGCGGTGGGCAGTCCGGAACCGATGTCCAGGAACTGGGTGATCCCCGCCCGCGCCATGTGGGCCACGCCCCTGGCGAGGAACCCGCGGCTGATCCGGGCGCCCTGGCCGCCGTCGGGGATGAGTTCCAGCCGCTTGGCGGCCACCGCCCGGTCCACGGCGAAGTTGTCCTTGCCGCCGAGGATCGCGTCGTAGACGCGGGCCACGCTCGGCTTGGAGGTGTCGACGCCGAGCCTCTCCCACTCGGAGACCGCCTCGTGCTCCGCCATACCGCCTCGCCCCACTCCGCTCACGACAGCTGCTCGGGGATACTAACGCACAGCTGTTCCAGGGATGTTGGGACCAGGTACATTCCGGCCCGATCCCCCGTGCGCACAGCGGCACGCTGGGGGACCGGGCCGGATGGTTCACCAGATCCGTACGCGCTCCGCCGGGTCCAGCCAGAGCCCGTCACCCTCGGCGGTGGTGAAGGCCTGGTGGAACTCGTCCAGGTTGCGCACGATGTTCGCCCGGAACTCCGGGGGCGAGTGCGGGTCGATGGTGAGGTACTGCTCCTCCTGCTCCTTGCGGCGCTTGGTGCGCCAGCAGTAGGCCCAGTTCATGAACAGGGTCTGCGAGGCGTCGGCCGCTGCCTTGTCCTCGCTCCCGCCGTCGAGCGAGATTAGGTAGGCCTTGTGAGCGATGGTCAGGCCGCCGAGGTCGCCGATGTTCTCACCCACCGTCAGCGCGCCGTTGACGGTCTGGCCGGGCAGGGCGCGCGGCGAGAAGCCGTTGTACTGGGTGATGAGCGCCTTGGACTTGACCTCAAAGGCCGCCTTGTCGGCCGCCGTCCACCAGTCGTTGAGGTTGCCGGCGCCGTCGTACTGCGCACCCTGGTCGTCGAAGCCGTGCCCGATCTCGTGTCCGATCACCGCGCCGATGCCGCCGTAGTTCTCGGCGGACTCGCCCTCGGGGGAGAAGAACGGCTCCTGCAGGATGCCGGCCGGGAAGCAGATCTCGTTGGTGCCCGGGTTGTAGTAGGCGTTGACCGTCTGCGGCAGCATGAACCACTCGTCGCGGTCGACCGGGCCGCCGATCTTGGCGAGCTCGCGGTCGCTCTCGAAGGCGGCGGCGGCATGGGCGTTGCCGAGCAGGTCGTCCGGGCCCACCTGCAGCGCGGAGTAGTCGCGGAACCGGTCCGGGTAGCCGATCTTCGGCCGGAAGGTGGCCAGCTTCTCGTAGGCGCGCTTCTTGGTCTCCTCGGTCATCCACTCCAGCCGGGAGATCGACTCCCGGTAGGCCTGCAGCAGGTTGGCGACCAGCTCGTCCATCATCGCCTTGGAGGTCGGCGGGAAGTGCCGTGCGACGTACTCCTCGCCGACCGCCTCGCCCATCGCGCCCTCGACGAAGGCGACCCCGCGCTTCCAGCGGGCCCGCAGCTCCGGGGTGCCGTTGAGGGCGTTGCCGTAGAACTCGAAGTCGGCGCGGACGAACGCGTCGCCCAGGTACGGCGAGGCGGCGCGCAGCACCCTGGCCGTCGCCCAGTCCCGCCACTGCTCGATCGGCACCTCGGCCAGCACGGTGGAGAGGTGGGCCAGGTAGGAGGGCTGCCGCACCACCGTCTCGGTGATGGTCAGGTCCGAGCCGCCCAGCGCCGCGGCGTAGCCGCTCCAGTCGAACTCGGGCGCCAGCGCCTTGAGTTCGTCCAGGCCGGTGAGGTTGTAGGTCTTCTGCACGTCGCGCGTCTCGGCGCGCTCCCAGTGGCCCGACGCCAGCCGGGTCTCGATCGCCAGCACCGTCTGCGCCGCGGCGGCCGGGTCCGGGTAGTCGGCGAAGCCGAGGATCCGGGTCAGGTAGTCGACGTACTTGGTCCGGACCTCGGCGAACTTCTCGTCGCGGTAGTAGGACTCGTCGGGCAGTCCGAGCCCGCCCTGGACGATGTTGACCAGGTAGCGGTCGGAGTCCCGGTCGTCGGTGTTGACGTAGAGGCCGAAGAGCCCCGAGCCGCCGGTCCGCTCGAACCCGCCGAGGAACGCCGCCAACTCGCGGGTGTCGCCGAGCTCCGCGACGGCCTGCAGCTGCGGCCGCACCGGGTCGGTGCCGCGCTCGGCCGCGGCCGCCTCGTCCATGAAGGAGGTGTAGAGCGCGGCGATCTTCCGGGCGTTCTCGCCGGCTCCGGAGGGGTCCGCCGCGACACCCGCGGCGAGCTCCTGGATGATCAGTCTGACCTGCTCCTCCGCCGTGTCGGCGAGCTGCACGAAGGGACCCCAGCTCGACCGGTCGGCCGGGATCTCCACGGTCTCCAGCCACTGGCCGTTGACATGGCCGAACAGGTCGTCCTGCGGTCGGATGTCGGGGTTCATGCCCGCACGGGCGCCATCAAGAATGCTCATCCGTGCAGCTTATGCGAGCGCCGGACCGGACGGCCGGGGCTCGCGCTGACACGTGACCGGCGCACGGCCCGCGCACAGCGGGCGCACGGGTGCATTCAGGATGAAGCGGACCCGCGCAGCCGTCGGGAGACCTCGCCGAGCCCGGTGGCCAGGCTGTCGAGCTGCTCGGCGGTGAGCACGTCGATCAGCGCCTCGCGGACGGCGGCCACATGGCCCGGTGCGGCTTCGCGCAGCACCTCCATGCCCCGGTCGGTGAGCTCGGCGATCACCCCGCGGACGTCACTGGGGCAGGAGCGGCGGGCCACCAGGCCGGCCCGCTCCAGCTGGGTGACCTGGTAGGTCAGCCCGCTCTTGGAGGTGACCAGCCGGTCCGCGAGCTCGGTCATCCGCAGCGCGCGACCGGGTGCCGCGGACAGCTGGACCATCACCTCGTACTGGGTGTGGGAGAGCGCCGCATCGTCCTTGAGCTGCTGCTCCAGCTTGCGCGCGACCAGGTTGGTGGCCGAGAGGAAGCCGATCCAGGCGGCCTTCTCCCGATCGTCCAGCCATCGGGGTTCTTCCATGCGCCCACTCTACTCCTGGTTGTTCAAATTTGAATCGCGGCGCACCCCCGCTCGAAAGTTCGTTGTTCGAATTTGAAATAGAAGGTACTGTCGGGGCGTTCAAGTGGTTCGAATCTGAACGACTGTGTCCAACGAGCGGAGCCTTCATGTCCGAGATTCCTGCGGCCACCGTGCGCACCCGGGTCGGGGTGCCGTTGCGCTTCGGCGACGGCTACGGCGTGGACGCCGAGCTGGTCACCTTCCACGGACTGGCGGACGGGCTGGAGCACCTGGCCGTCCGGCTCGGGGACCCGGACGCGGCGGCCGTCCCGCTGGTGCGGCTGCATTCGGAGTGCCTCACCGGTGACGTGTTCGGCTCGGCCCGCTGCGACTGCGGACCGCAGCTGCGCGAGGCCGTCGAGCGCATCGCCAGGACCGGTGGCTACCTGCTCTACCTGCGCCAGGAGGGCCGCGGCATCGGCCTCTACAACAAGCTGGACGCCTACGCCCTGCAGGACGGCGGGCTCGACACCTACCAGGCCAACGCCGCGCTCGGCCTGCCCGAGGACGGCCGCGACTACACCGCCGCCGCGCAGATGCTGGCCACGCTCGGGGTGCGGGAGCTGGACCTGCTGTCCAACAACCCGGACAAGGCGGCGCAGCTGCGCGCGCTGGGCGTCCCGGTCCGCGACCGGGTCCCCACCGGTGTCTTCGCCACCGGCCACAACCTGCGCTACCTGCGCGCCAAGTTCACCGGCACTGAGCACTCGTCAGGACACGACCTGCTGGCGGGGCGGATCGCCTGACGCCCCGAGCTACGCTCAGGTCGTCGGGGGAGTGCCCGAAGGGGTGGAGGACGACGTGCCGGACCCGGAGCCGCTGGGTGGTGACTTGATCGACCCGACCGTGGCCACGCCGGCGCGCATCTACTCGTATCTGCTCGGCGGCAAGGACCACTCTCCGGCCGATCGCGCGGCTGCGGAGAAGGCCCTGGAGGCAATGCCGGTCCGGGACTTCGCCCGCGTCAACCGCGCCTTCCTGACCCGCGCCGTACGGCACCTGGCGGAGACCGGCCTGGACCAGTTCCTGGACCTGGGCATCGGCCTGCCCGCTCCCGGCAGCGCGGCCGAGACCGCGCTGTCGGTGCGGCCGGACGCCCGGATCGTCGGCGTCGACAACGATCCGACGGTGCTGGCCCACGCCCGCGCCCACCGCGGGGATCCGGAGCTGTCAGGCGCGACGATCGTCGCCGGGGACGTCCGCCGTCCGGCGGAGATCCTGGGAAACCCGGAGGTACGCGGCCGCCTGGACTTCGACCGGCCGGTCGCGGTGCTGCTGGTCGCGGTCCTGCACTTCGTCGTCGACGAGGACGACCCGTACGGCGCGGTGCGCACGCTGATGGACGCTGTCGCCCCGGGCAGCGTGCTGGTGCTGTCGCAGGTGACCGCGGACCTCGACCCGGAGGGGATCCGGGCGACGGCGAAGACCTACGCCCGGTCGTCGGTGCGGACCGCCGTGCGGAGCAGCAAGGAGATCGCCGCGTTCTTCGACGGCCTGGAGCCGGTCGACCCCGGCCTGGTGCTGCTGTCGCAGTGGCGGCCGGACCAGCACGTCCTGGCCGGGGACGACCGGATCGGGCTGTACGGCGGAGTGGCGCTCAAGCGCTGAGCACCGGCCGGCGCCGGGTTTGCGCGAGGGGCGCGTGAGCAGCGAGAGTACGGCCATGGGAATCGTCGCGGGAATCCTGGTGGCTGCGGTCGCCCTGCTGCACGCCTACATCCTGGTCCTGGAGATGTTCCTCTGGCAGGGGCCCAAGGGTCGTGAACTCTCCGGCTTCGACGCCGACATGGCCAAGGACACCGCAGCGCTGGCCGCCAACCAGGGCCTCTACAACGGATTCCTCGCGGCGGGGCTGGTCTGGGGGCTGATCGCGTCCGACCCGGTCGGTCACGACGCGCAGATCTTCTTCACCAGTTGCGTGGTGGTCGCCGGGATCTACGGCGGCGCGACCGCCAACCGCAGGATCTGGCTGGTCCAGGCACTGCCGGGGGCGCTGGCGCTGGCCGCGGTGCTGATCGCCGGCTGACGCGCCGTCCGGCCGCAGTTGCACAGACGTCGCAGCTGCTCGGGGCCGCCAGGTGGGGAGTGGCTGCAACGGGTTCCAGCTGCCACGGTGGACCGCATGGAGAGCACACCGCGGCACGGACACGAACATGAGCACGAGGGCAGCCACGCCCACGGCGGCGGGGCCGGCGGACGGTGGGCCGGAGCCCGGCACCGGCTCGGCCATCTGGTCCGACCGCACAGCCATCAGCCGATGGACCGGGTCGACCAGGCATTGGAAACCTCGCGGGCCGGGATGCGCACGCTCTGGCTCTCGCTGCTGGTCCTGGGGTTGACCGCGCTGGTCCAGGCCCTGGTGGTGGTCTGGTCGGGTTCGGTGGCGCTGCTGGGCGACACCGTCCACAACGCGGCGGACGCGCTGACCGCGCTGCCGCTGGGGGTGGCCTTCCTGGTGGGCCGTCGGGCCGCGAACCGTCGCTACACCTACGGCTACGGCCGAGCCGAGGACCTGGCCGGGATCGCCATCGTGCTCACCATCGCCGCCTCCTGCGCGCTGGCCTGCTACCAGGCGCTGGACCGGCTGCTGCACCCCAGGGACGTCGGCCACCTCTGGGCGGTGGCGGCCGCCGCGGTGGTGGGCTTCGTCGGCAACGAGTGGGTGGCCCGCTACCGCATCCGCACCGGCCGCAGGATCGGCTCGGCCGCGCTGGTCGCCGACGGCCTGCACGCCCGGACCGACGGCTTCACCTCGCTGGCCGTCCTGCTCGGCACCGGCGGGGCCGCCCTGGGCTGGCGGGCCGCCGACCCGGTGGTCGGCCTGCTGATCACCGCGGCCCTGGTGCTGGTGCTCCGCGGGGCCGCCCGCGAGGTCTGCCGCCGGCTGATGGACGCGGTCGACCCGGAGCAGGTGGCCGCCGCCGAACGGGCGCTGCGGGCGGTCGAGGGCGTCCGTGACGTCGACCAGGTACGGCTCCGCTGGATCGGCCACGCCCTGCGCGCCGAGGCGGACATCGTCGTGGACCGGCAGCTGACCCTGCTTCAGGCCCACGACCTGGCCGTCTCGGCCGAGCACGCGCTGATCCACGCGGTCCCGAGACTCACCGCGGCCACGGTCCACACCGACCCGCTCACCCAGGGCGCCGACCCGCACGCCCGACTCGCGCACCACGCCGACCACGCCCATCGCGCCGGCCACACCCATGGCGCCGAGCACACCCACCACGCCCATGACGCGCACCACGCGCACCACGCGCACGCCTGACCCGGGCGACCGCGCGGGTCAGGACTGGACGTCGAACGGCCGCATCATCTCGTTGTCCTCGTGGTCCAGGATGTGGCAGTGGTACACGTACCGGCCGGGTATGTCGAAGGCGGCCTTCAGCCGGGTGGTCTCGCCCGGGTAGGCGATGACCGTGTCCTTGAAGCCGGTCTCCCAGGACTCCGGGCCGCGTACGGTCCCGTCGGCCGCGGTGCGGCTGACGACCTGGAACTGGGTCTGGTGGATGTGGATGGGGTGGCCGTCCACGGTGAGGTTGACCAGGTCCCACGCGCCGACCGTGCCGACGACCGGTTTCACCGAGACCGGGTCGTCCCACATCTCCAGGGCGCCGGTGCCGTCCGCGTTGAGGGAGCCCAGGGCGCCGATGACCGGGGCGCCGTCGAAGACGGTGGAGTCGGCCTCGTTGAGCGAGACGGTGAAGGTCTGGCCCGCGCTGCCGAGCGCCTTGACGGCCGGCAGCTGCAGCTGCGCGGGCGGGACGCTGGTGTCGGTCGCGGCGCCACCGACCACGATCTGCATGACCTGTCCGCTGGTCCAGTGGTCGGCGGCGGCGAAGTCGGTGTCCGGGATCCCGCCGTGATAGGGCACGTCGGGGCCCTCGTTGATGAGGTAGAGCGTGGTTCCCGACGGCACCGCGGAGAAGTCGAGGACCAGGTCCGCCCGCTCCGCCGGGGCGATCAGCGCCTGGCTGAGCTGGGCGGCCGCGGGCAGGAACCCGCCGTCCGAACCGATCTGCCAGATCGGCAGCGCGGCGGTGGCGGGGCGGTCGGCCAGCGGGTCGGTGACGACCTTGAGCACCAGGGTGCGGGCGTTGCAGGAGTTGAGCAGGCGCAACCGGTAGCGCTTGCGGGAGGCGTGCCAGACCGGCCAACTGGCGCCGTTGACAACGATGGTGTTGCCGAACGACTCCGGATTCCAGTACGGGGGAACGTCGGTGACGGGCAGCCAGGGACCGCCGGCCGTGGTGTCCCCGAAGAAGGTCCGACTGGTCGGGAAGAAGAGCGAGCCGTCGCTGTTGAAGCACCGGTCCTGGATCACCAGGGCGATCTCGGCGGTACCGGAGGGCAGCACCCCGGGGGAGAGGTCGGTGCTGCCGCCGCGCAGCAGGTACATCCCGGCCAGGCCGGCCTGGACGTTGAGCCGGGTCATCCCCAGGACGTGGTCGTGGTACCAGAGCGCGGCCGCGCGTTGGTCGTTCTGGTACTGGTAGGTCGAGGAGCCGGGCTGCCACTGCGCGCCGAACCGGGTGGCCGCCTGCGCCTTGTAGGCGTCGTAGTAGCTGCCGGTGGCGGCGTATCCGGTCGGGAGGTCCGCGGCCGCGGGCAGGGTCCAGGCCTCGGGGTAGCCGTCGCTCTCCTGGGTGACGTGCGCCCCGTGCAGGTGGGTGACCAGCGGTACCGGTCCGGTGTAGGGATCGGGCGTCGAGGTGAAGGTCGGCCGGGTGTCCCGGGCGGCGGTGCCGCCGCCGGGGTTGGCCCAGTGCAGCGTGGGGTCGACGGTGAACAGGTGCGGCAGCCAGTCGCCGCCGCTGTCGACCAGGCCGTTGGTCCAGGTCACCCGGACCGGGCGGCCGACCCGCGCCTCGATCGTGTGCCCCGGGGCGTTGAAGCTGCCGGCGACGCCGGGGACGCCGTAACCCCACACCGTGGTCCTCGGGTAGGAGCCGGGCAGGATCTGCTGGCTGAACTGGCGGGCCGCGATCGAGTACACGTCCACCTGGGCCCCGCCGAAGCTGGTCGTGCCGGTGGACGGCATGACCGGCAGTCTCGGCAGCTCGGTCCGGTACTTGGGCACCGACAGCGGGTCCAGGGTGCCGCCGGGCAACGGGTTCGGCGAGGTGACCGCGGCGACCAGGGACGCCGCGGTCGGCCGGGCGCCGCCCTGCGCGACCCGGCCGAGGCCGACGGTGGCCACCACGGCACCGGCAGCGGTCGCACGGATCACCGTCCGCCTGGTGACGTTCGGGCCGGAGAGGTCTGAATTATATGAACTGGGCATGACAATCCTCCAATGCCCACCATGGGCCAGGGAAATGCGCGCCAAGACCTATGTGCACGAATGTGCTGTATGCCGATGGGCCAAGTACTGTGGCCGGCAGTGAAGTTGGGGCACAGCGCGCTGACGCGCCGACGCAAGCCGGACTCTAGTGGTTCGGGGTCGACATGAGTAGCGGTGGCGCTGATAATTTCTTGTTTCCGCGACCTTTTTGTCAACCGTGCAGTAACTGTGTGCATAGGCCCTCGATTGGCATATGCACAATCCTGAATCGGTGCGGGATCAGGACTCGGAAACGGCGGCCGAGCGGAGGTGCAGGGCCGCGCCGGTCGCGAGAACGGTGGCCCGGCCCTCGACCTGGACCGCCCAGTCCTCGGGCAGCGCCGCCAGGCCGTGCGCGGCGCCCAGGAGGTTGCCGCAGACGGCGCCGGTCGAGTCGCTGTCGCCGGAGTGGGTGACCGACAGGGTCAGCGCACGGCGCAGGTCCTCGCTGGTCGCGTCCGGGCCGGGGGCGGCGGCCAGTAGGCAGTGCACGGCGATGGCCAGGCACTCCTCGGCGATCCAGCCCAGGCCGACCTGCTCCACCAGGTCGAAGCCCGGAGCGCCGCTCTCGGCCAGGCGCACCGCTCGCTCCAGTGCGGTGACGGTCTCCGTGGCGCCGGGGTGCGCGTCGGGCCAGGCGGCCGTCTGGGCGATGGTCCGCCGTACCGCCTCGCCCGGGTCGACGCCGTCGACCAGCCGCTGGACCAGTGCGGCGAAGGCCCCGGCCGCCAGCTGGCCGGTGGGGTGGCCGTGGGTCAACTGCGCACAGTCCGCTGCGAGTCGGAACGCCCGTTCGGGCCCGAGGCCCAGCAGTCCGAACGGGGCCGAACGCATCACCGTGCCGCAGCCCTTGGAGTCGGGATTGACGACGCCGACCTGACCGGTCGTCACGATCCTTGGCAGCTGCGGGTTCTCGACCAGTCCGGAGATGCAGGCGTTCCCCGGCGCCCGGGAGGCGTAGAGCCACGGCTCGCGCAGCAGGGAGCCCTCCTCTGCGTCGAGGGCGGCGGACGGACCTGACAGACGCTGCGTCAGAAACCAGCGCTGGTAGGCGGCATGGACCGCCGCGACGACCGACTCCGAGCCGGTGTCACCGCCGAGCCGGCCCTCGGCGAGCAGCAGGCCCTCGGCGGTGAACAGCGTCATCTGGGTGTCGTCGGTGACCTCGGCCAGGCCGGAACCGGCACGCAGTACCAGACGGGTCACCCCGGAGGGGCCGTGGTCGTCGAGGATCCGGTCGAGCCGCTGGAACTCCACCGGCCATCCCAGGGCGTCGCCGATGGCTCCACCCAGCAGGCAGCCCTGGATCCGGTCGAGTCGCCGCTGGTCCGTCATGTCCGTCTCCCCGATCGTCAGTTCTCGTGCCGGCAGTGACCGTACCGGCCGGAGCGACGACCCGGCCAGCGGGTTTGCCGGACGACGAGCGGTCAGTGCGGGTCTGCCGCGCCCAGGGCCAGCGGCCGGGCCGGGTCGGCCGACCACTGCTCCAGCGAGCCGTCGTAGATGCTGACGTCGTCGTGGCCGAGCAGGGTGAGGGCGAGGGCGGCGCCGGCCGCGGCGATGCCGCCGCCGCAGTACAGGACGGTGCGGGGGCTCGCGGCGTCGAGCACCGGGTCGACCAGGGCCGCCAGGCGGGCCGGGGGCAGGAAGCGGCCGGAGTCGTCCAGCAGGCCGCGGCCCGGGAGGCTACGGCTGTCGGGGATGTGGCCGCGGCGGCTGTAGCGGGTCGGGGCGGTGCCCTCGAAGGCCGGGGTCGGCAGCGCGCAGACCAGCGTGCCCGGACGTTCGCCGCTGCTGACGGCGGCGACGTCGTCGATACCGGCCCACAGCTCGGGGCGCGGGCGCGGGGTGAGCGGGCCGCGGTCGGGGGCCGGGGCCGGCTCGCCGGAGGCGGTGGGGTGCCCGGCGGCCGTCCACCCCTCCCAGCCGCCGTCCAGGACCGCGGCCGGGACGGACAGGCTCCGCAGCATCCACCACAGCCGGGCCGCCCAGATGCCGCCGCCGCTGTCGTAGGCCACGACGGCGGTGCCGTCGCCCACACCGAGCGGACGCAGCGCCGCCGCCAGCGCCTCGGGGGAGGGCATCGCGAAGTGGTACGGCGCCGCGTGGTCCGACAGATCCGCGGTCAGGTCCGCATGCTGGGACCCGGGGATGTGCCGTTCCAGCCACTGCGGTCGCCCGCTGCCCACCTGGTAGTCGCCGTCGTACCGCGGTGACGGCAGCAGCGCGGTAGCGTCCAGCACCACCAGGTCGGGATCGCCCAGGTGGGCGGCGAGCCAGGCGGCGTCGACGAGCGGGCCGGGGAGGGAAGCGTCCATGGGGGGATGCTAGCCCCGCCGATCAGCGGTCATCGCGTGGCGTCTCGTACAGCGGGACATATTTGTCTCGCTGTACGGACGCGGCTTGCACAGGATCGGTCTCCTCCGGTTAAGGTTTCGACCATCTACGCGGGAGCCCCCAACCCGATGGGGCTGAGAGGGCGTCTGGGTCCGGTCGTGCATGTGCGCGGCGGACCCCATGGGGACGCCGACCGCATCACTTGAGCACTTCAGTGCCCGCGTAGGAGTACCGATGTCAGCAGCAGTCCCTGAGCAGATGCGTCCCCCGACGGCAGTCGCGGCGACCTCCTCCTGTTGTTGACCTGATCGGCCTCCCCTCCCCACCCCCCTTCTGCGTTCCCTCCCACCGGGCCCTGCCGCCCGTGTGCCGCCTGCGGAGTACCCCCATGTCCCTGCCCCCGGTCCGTCCCGACCGAGCTGTCCGACCCGTCCGACCCGTCCGCGTGATGCTCGACTACTTCCACCCCTGGCCGAACTCGGCCGGCTTCTATGTCGCCCGTGAGCGCGGCTGGTACCGCGAGGCCGGGCTCGACGTCGAGCTGGTGGTCCAGGACCCGGGGCGCGGCGACACCCTGGAGTACCTGTCCCGGCAGGAGGTCGGCTTCGGGGTCTTCCCGCCCAACCGGCTGCTGGCCCGGCGTGCGCAGGGACAGCCGCTGGTCGCCGTCGCCGCCGTCAACCACCGTGCGCTGGAAGCGATCCAGACCGTCGCGAGCACCGGGATCACCCGCCCGGCCGAGCTGGCCGGACGCCGGCTCGCCTACAATCCGACGCCGCGCGGCGTGGCGATGGTCCGCCACCTGGTGGCCGCCGACGGCGGCGACCCGGACGCGGTGGTCACCGTCGACGCCGGCGCGCGCGAACTGACCGTGGACGACCTCGCCGCCGGCGAGGCGGACGCCACCTTCGGCAACTACTGGGCCTGGGACGCACTCCGCGGCGACCTGCCCGAGGAGCAGCGGCGGACCTGGCCGGTCGACGAGATCGGCGCCCCGCGCTACCACAGCTACCTGCTGGGCACCTCCGAGGACCTGCTCGCCCGGGACCCGGCCCTGGTCGAGGCGTTCCTGGGCGCCACCGCCCGCGGCTTCGCCTCGGCCGCCGCCGACCAGCAGCGCACCCTGGCGTCGCTGGAGCGGGTGATCCCGTACTTCCCGCGCCCGCTGATCGCCCGCTCGCTGGCCCTGATCGCCCCCACCTGGACCGACCAGGACGGCCGTTGGGGCGTCATCGACGGGACCAGGATGGGCCCCTACGCCCACTGGCTCGCCGAGCACGGCGCGATCCCGCACGCCCGCGACTGGGAGAAGTCCTTCACCGGAGCGCCGCTGCTCGGCGCCGGGGCGCGGTGACCCGGTGGCCGGAACCGACGGCGCGGCGCCGCTCCCGCACCGGGAGTGGGGCATGACCTGCCAGGCCAGCGAGCTGACCCGGCGGATGGCGGTCGACCTGATGCGGGTCAGCAGCGCGCTGTGTCGGATGCACTGACAGCGCCCTGACGCCCCGACGCGCTCGCGTCCTGACGCCGTGACGTCCCGACGTCCTGACGCCCCGCCACCCTGCCGCCCGCATCCCGCCGTACCGCACCCCAAGGACCCCGAACCATGAGACGCCGTACCCTCCTGCGCTCCCTCCTGCCCGCCACGGCCGCCGTGTTCGTCGCCACCGGCTGCTCCTCGCAGGCGGGTTCCGGCACCGGTGCCGCCGCCGACGCCGCGGGCGCGGCCACCACCCGGGTGACCCTCGCCCTGGACTGGACGCCGAACACCAACCACACCGGTATCTACGTCGCCCAGCAGCTCGGCTGGTTCAAGGCCGCGGGCATCGACCTGAAGATCCTGCCGTACGGCAGCACCGCCCCCGAGACGCTGCTCGCCACCCACCAGGCCGACTTCGGCATCTCCTACCAGGACGGCGTCAGCACCGCGCAGGCCGCGGGGCAGGACGTGGTCTCGGTCTTCGCGATCACCCAGAAGACCGACGTCACCATCTCGGTGCGGGCCGACCGCACCGACATCACCTCGCCCAAGGACCTGGACGGCAAGACCTACGCCGGCTTCGGCGCCCCGTACGAGAAGCCGCTGCTGCAGAAGGTGATCCGGAACGCCGGCGGCAAGGGCGAATTCAAGACCGTGGTGCTGAGCACCTCCGCCTACGCGGCGCTCTACGCCGGCAAGGCCGACTTCGCGATGCCGGAGCCGACCTGGGAGGGGCTGGAGGCCAAGCTCGAAGGCAAGCCGCTGAAGGACTTCCAGCTGTCCGACTACGGCTTCCCCGGCACCTACTCCGCGCTGATCGCCTCCTCCGACTACTTCCTGAAGAAGAACCCGGCCCTGGCGAAGAAGTTCCTGGCGGTGGTGGTCAAGGGCTACACCTATGCGCTGGACCACCCGGACCAGGCCGCGGACCTGCTGGTGAAGGCCAACAAGAGCGTGCTCACCAACACCGCGCTGGTCAAGGAGAGCGAGGAACTGCTCGCCAAGGAGTACTACCGCGCGAGTGACGGCAGCGTCGGCACCCAGACCGCGAAGACCTGGCAGGACTACACGGACTTCCAGTTCAACGCCGGCCTGCTGGCCGATGCCAACGGCAAGCAGCTGACCGCGTCCCCCGACGTCTCCGCCTTCTACACCAACGCCTACCTCCCGGACCAGAAGTGAGGGCCCGTCAGGCTCTGACGGCGGCCTGGCCACCGGTGCTGGTCGCGGTACTGTTGCTGGCCGGCTGGCAGTTCTACACCAGCGCCGCGCACGTCGACCCGACCACCCTGCCCAGCCCCGCCCGGGTCTGGGAGCAGGGCTGGGAGAACCGGGCCGACCTGTGGGCCAACACCCTGCCCACGCTCCAGGAGACCCTGCTCGGCTTCGGCCTCTCGTTCCTGGCGGCCTGGACCGTCGCGGTACTGCTGGACTTCTCCGCCATCGCCCGCCGCGGCCTCTACCCGCTGCTGGTGGCCTCGCAGACGATTCCGATCGTGGCGGTGGCCCCGCTGCTGATCATCTGGTTCGGCTTCGGACTGCTGCCGAAGATGCTGGTGGTCACCCTGACCACGTTCTTCCCGCTGGCCGCCAACCTGGCGGCCGGCTTCGCGGCGACCGACCGCGAGGCGATGCGGCTGCTGCGGTCGCTGGGCGCCGGACGGCTGCGCACCTTCCGGCTGGTACGGGTGCCCAGCGCGCTGCCGTACTTCTTCGCCGGGCTGCGGGTGAGCATCACCTACGCCGTGATCGGCGCGGTCTTCGCGGAGTACGCGGGTGCGGAGAGCGGCCTGGGGATCTACATGCAGGAACAGAAGAGCGCGTTCCGGACGGACCTGGTGTTCGCCGCGGTCGCGGTCACCGCGCTGCTGAGCATCGCGCTGTTCGGCGCCACCTACCTGCTCCAGCGGCTGGTGCTGCCCTGGGAGCGGGCGATGAAGCAGGAGGGACGATCGTGAGCCCGACCAGGGCCGGGGAGCACCCCGGTACCGACGCACCCGGCCCCGACCTGCCCCGGTTGGACGTCCGGGGCGTCAGCAAGTCCTTCGGTCCGCTGGACGTGCTCCGCGGCCTCGACCTGTCCGTCCGGCCCGGCGAGTTCGCCGCCGTCATCGGCCCCAGCGGCAGCGGCAAGAGCACCCTGTTCAACCTGGTCTCCGGGCTGGACGCACCGGACGCCGGCACGGTGCTGGTCGACGGCGCCCCCGCCGACCTGCGCTCGCGCCAGGTGGCGTACATGCCGCAGAAGGACCTGCTGTTCCCCTGGCGCACCGTGCTGGACAACACCGCCCTCGGCCTGGAGGCCCAGGGCACCCGCCGACGGGAGGCCAGGAAGCGGGCCGTCGGGCTCTTCGAGGCGTTCGGCCTGGACGGCTTCCAGGGCTCCTACCCGTTCCAGCTCTCCGGCGGCATGCGGCAGCGCGCGGCGCTGCTGCGCACGGTCGTGCTGGAGCGGCCGGTACTGTTGCTGGACGAGCCCTTCGGCGCGTTGGACTCGCTCACCCGTACGGAGATGCAGCTGTGGTTGGCCGAGATGTGGCAGCGGTACGGGTGGACCGTGGTGCTGGTCACCCATGACATCCGCGAGGCGGTGATGCTCGCGGACACCGTCCATGTGCTGTCGCCGCGACCGGCCCGGGTGGTGCAGACGATCGAGGTGCCGCTGGCGCGCCCCCGGGGCCTGGACGCCCTCGCCGACCCCGCCTTCGCGGAGACCGAACGGCGCATCCTGGACGTGCTGCAGGACCGTGACGTGCTGCCTGACCGTCACGTGCCGCAGGACCGTGACGTGCCGCAGGACCGTCCGGCCGAGGCGGGCATCCGATGAGCCGGCTGCTGGCCCACGGCATGGGCACCGACCCGGTCGACCCGGACTGGCCGCCGCTGACCGAGGCCGAGGTGGCCGAGGTGCTGGGCCGCTATCCGGGCGGCGACGGCGCCGCGCCCCGGATCCTGTGGCGCAGCCCCCGTCCGCTCTCGGCCGCGGCGCTGGTCGCCCGGGAGCGGATCCTTTTCGTCAAGCGGCACCACTCCGCGGTGCGGACGGTGGCCGGACTCGCCGAGGAGCACGCCTTCCTGCGCCACCTCCGGGACCGGGGCGCCCCGGTGGTGCAGGTGCTGACCACAGGTGACGGCGCCTCAGCCGTCGCCCTCGGCGAGTGGGTCTACGAGGTGCACACCGCCGGCACCGGCACCGACCTCTACCAGGACGCGCTGTCCTGGTCGGCCTTCACCTCGCCCGGCCACGCCCGGGCCGCCGGTGCCGCCCTGGGCCGGCTGCACCTGGCCTCGGCCGGATACCTCGCGCCGCGCCGCCGGGTGCAGCCGCTGGTCTCCTCCTTCACCGTGTTCGCGGCCGCGGACCCGGTCCGGGAGTTGGAGCGCTACCAGGCCGAACGGCCGTCCCTGGCCGAGGCGTTGGCCGAGCGTCCCTGGCGTGCCGACGTCCACCGGGTCCATCTGCCGTTCCACCGCCGGCTGGCGCCGCTGCTGGGCTCGCTCGAACCGCTGTGGACCCACAACGACTGGCACGCCTCCAACCTGCTCTGGGACACCTCGGGGCCGCAGGACGAGGTGTCCACGGTGCTGGACTTCGGCCTCAGCGACCGCACCACCGCCGTCCACGACCTCGCCACCGCGATCGAGCGCAACACCGTCCAGTGGCTGCAGCCCTCCTTCCCGGTCCAGTGGGAGCACCTGGAGGCGCTGCTGGACGGCTACACCTCGGTCCGCCCGCTGGCCCCGGCCGAGGCGGAGGCGCTGCCGCTGCTGCTGCCCCTGGTCCACGCCGAGTTCGCGCTGTCGGAGCTGGGCTACTTCCACGGCGTCACCGGCTCGGCGGAGAACACCGCTCTCGCCTACGAGTACTTCGTCGGCCACGCCGAGTGGTTCGCCGCACCGGACGGCGCGAAGCTGCTGGAGCAGGTGGGCCGTCTCACCGGAGGCCGTTCCGCGCACGGCACTTGACATTGCACGGTCATCGGGCCACATTCCTGACGCAGCGTCAGGTCGACCGGGCGCCAGCCCCGTCCCGCCCTGCCCGATGGAGGCCCTCCCATGTCAGAGCACGCGGAATCCGCCCACGACCCGGCGAGCCACCGTCCGTCGCGGCGTCAGGTGCTGCGCGGGGCCGGTGCCGGCGCCGGGGTGCTGCTGGCCTCCGGCCTGGCGTCGGGACTGCTGGAGCCGACCCCCGCCTACGCGGACGTACCGGTGCTGGGCGAGTACGACGTCGTCGTGATCGGCTCCGGGGCGTCCGGGATGACCGCCGCGCTGACGGCGGCCAAGCGGGGCCTGTCCGTGGTCGTGGTGGAGAAGGCGCCCACCTTCGGCGGCTCGGCGGCCCGGTCCGGGGCGGGGGTCTGGATACCCAACAACGAGGTGATCCTCGCCGCCGGCGTCCCGGACACCCCCGCACTGGCCGCGGAGTACCTGGCCGCGGTGGTCGGCAGCGACGTCCCGCTGGCCCGGCAGCAGTCCTTCCTGCAGCACGGGCCCGCCATGATCTCCTTCGTCATGGCCAACAGCCCGCTGCGGTTCCGCTGGATGGAGGGCTACAGCGACTACTATCCGGAGCTTCCCGGCGGGATGCCCAACGGCCGCTCCATGGAGCCGGACCAGATCGACGGCAACATCCTCGGCGCCGAGCTGGCCCATCTGAACCCGCCCTATCTGGCCACCCCGGCCGGGCTGGTGGTCTTCAGCGCCGACTACAAGTGGCTGGCGCTGTCCCTGGTCAACGCCAAGGGCGCGGCCGTCGCCGCCGAGTGCCTGGCCCGCGGGACCGCGGCCGCCCTGCTCGGCCAGAAGCCGCTCACCATGGGCCAGGCGCTGGCGGCCGGACTGCGCGCCGGGCTGCTGTCCGCGAACGTCCCGGTCTGGCTGAACACCCCGCTGGTCGACCTGAACGTCGAGTCCGGCGCCGTCACCGGCGCGCTGGTGACCCAGAACGGCGCCCAGGGGCTGGTCAAGGCACGGTACGGGGTCATCGTCGGCTCCGGCGGCTTCGAGCACAACGCCGCCATGCGCAACCAGTACCAGCAGCAGCCCATCGGCACCAGCTGGACCGTCGGCGCCAAGGAGAACACCGGCGACGGCATCCAGGCCGGGCAGCGGGCCGGCGCCGCGCTGGCCCTGATGGACGACGCCTGGTGGGGACCGGCCATCCCGCTGCCCGACCAGGCCTACTTCTGCCTCTCCGAGCGCACCCTGCCGGGCGGCCTGATCATCAACGCGGGCGGGTCGCGCTTCGTCAACGAGGGCGCCCCCTACAGCGACGTGGTGCATGTGATGTACCAGCGCAACCCCACCGCGCCGGACATCCCGGCCTGGCTGATCGTCGACCAGAACTACCGCAACCGCTACCTGTTCCGGGACGTCGCGCCGACCCTCCCCTTCCCCGACTCCTGGTACCAGGCGGACGCGGTGTACAAGGCCTGGACCATCGACCTGCTGGCGGGTCAGATCGGCGTCCCCGCCGCGGCCCTGCGCTCCACCGTCAGCCGCTTCAACGGCTTCGCGCTGACCGGCAACGACACCGACTTCCACCGCGGCGTCAGCTTCTACGACCACTACTACACCGACCCCGCGGTGGTGCCCAACTCCTGCCTGGCCCCGCTGTGGGAGCCGCCCTTCTACGCCTTCAAGATCGTGCCCGGCGACCTCGGCACCAAGGGCGGCATGGTCACCGACGCCCGCGCCCGCGTCCTCACCGCCGACGGCACCGCCATCCCCGGCCTCTACGCCGCCGGCAACGCCAGCGCCGCGGTGATGGGCCACAGCTATGCCGGCTCAGGCTCCACCATCGGCCCCGCAATGACCTTCGGCTACGTCGCCGCCAACGACATCGCCGACCAGGCCGGCGTCTGAGGCCCGTGGTGCCGCACCGCCGGCATCACGGGCAGCACCCCCGGGCCGCCAGTGCGGCAGCCTGCGGAAGCCCCATCCGCAGGTACGCCGCGCGGGCGAGGGCGTGCAGTTCGCGGGCGGCCCGCTGGTCCCCCAGCTGGTGCTGGACCCGGCCGAGGAGATCACGGCTGCGGGCCGTCTCGATGGGATCGCCGCAGGTCTCGGCGATCTCCAGGGCCTCGTTGTGCAGCGGCAGCGCGGGTTCGGGCGTGCGCAGCGCGCTCAGCGTCTCGCCCAGGTTGTTGAGCGCCTCCGCCAGGTTGAGCGTGCCGTCGTGTGCCCGGATCAGGTCGAGTGCCGTCCGGTGGTGCTGGAGCGCCTCCTCGGTCCGGCCCTGCTCCCTGCGGACGTTGCCGATGTTGCCGAGGGCGATGCCCTCGCTGGTGCGGTCCTCCAACTGCCCGCTGAGGGTGACGGCCTCCTCGAAGCGGGCCAGGGCGGCGGCGTGGTCGCCCATCAGGAAGTGGATCAGCCCCAGGTTGTCGATGGTGATCAGTTCCCCGGTCCGGTCGTTCCCCTCGCGATCGAGGACCAGGGCCTGGCGGTGGTGTTCGAGTGCCTCGTCGAGCCGGCCCAGATGACGGCAGGTCACTCCCAGGTTGTCGAGGGAGATGCTCTGACCGATGGTGTTGCCCAGCCGCCGCTGGAGTTCGAGCGCCTCGCGGTTGAGGGCCAGCGACTCCTCCAGCCGCCCCTGCCGACGGTGGATCAGACCCAGGTTCCCGACCGCGATCGCCTCGTTGGAGTCGTCGCCCTCCGCCCTGCTCAGGCGTAGCGCCTGCTCGAAGTGGTGCAACGACTGGTCCAGCCGACCGAGCAGTCCGTGCACCGCGCCCAGGTTGTTGAGCACGGCCGCCAGGGAGTCCTTCCTGCCGTGCTCCTGGAGGACCGCCATCGCCTCCTCCAGTGCGGCGAGCGCCGACTGGTAGTCCCGGAGCTGCAGATGGGTGAGGCCGATGAAGCGCAGCGCTCCGGCCTCGGCCACCACGTCGCCCGCCGCGCGCGCCAGCCGCAGAGCCCGTTCGTGGAGCACTAGCGCCTGCTTGCCGTGGGCTCCGCGCTCCAGATAGCGGGCCAGGATCGCCGACAGGTCGATGGCGTGCTGCGGGAGTCCGGGCAGTCCGCTCGCCGCGACCAGGTTGGAGCGTTCGGTGTCCAGCCAATTGACGGCGGCCGTACGGTCGGTGAATTCCTCGGTCACGCCATTGGGCGGTTTGATCTCGGGACGGCGGTGGCGTTCGTGCGGGAACATCGCGTCCATCGCGATCGACGCCGAGTACCGGTAGTGGTCGAACAACTGCTGCAGCGCATTCTCGCGTTCGGCTTCCGGAAGGCTCGCGGCCTGCGCGGCACTGTGGATCCGCAGGAGGTCGTGCAGGGTGTAGCGGTCGGCCTGCAACTGCTCGACCAGGTGGGCGTCGAGCAGTTCCTCCAGGCTCCGTTCGGCGTCGTCGGTCCGCAGTCCGACCAGGGCCGCCACGGCCCGGGCGTCGACGTCGGCCCCGGGCACCAGGCCGAGTTGCGCGAAGACCCGCTGTTCCTGCCAGGCCAGGTGGTTGAAGGAGGTCTGGAAGGCCGCGGCGACCGCCAGGTCGGAGGTCGCCAGTTCGCCCAACCGTCGGCGTTCGTCGCTGAGGCGTTCCACCAGCAGTGCCACGGACCAGGAGGACCGGTGCCTGAGCCGGGCGGCGGCGATGCGTATGGCCAGCGGAAGTCGGCCGCAGAGCTCCACGATGGCCGCCACCGCCTCCGGCTCGGCGTCCGCGCGGGGGCCGAGGACGCGCTGGAACAGCAGCACCGCGTCGGCCGCCGAGAGCAGGTCCAGGGAGAGGCTCCGCCCGCCTTCCAGGCTGACCAGACGCCTGCGGCTGGTCACCAGGACGAGACTGCCACCGGAACCGGGGAGCAGCGGGCGCACCTGTTCGGCCGAGGCCGCGTTGTCGATGACCAGCAGGACCCGGTGGTCCGCCAGTTCGGCGCGCCAGGCGGCGGCCCGCTCCGCCAGCCCCGCCGGGATGCTGTCGGCGCTGCGACCGTGGGTGCGCAGCAGGGTGTCCAACGCCGCTGCCGGGTCGACGGGGTCCTGCCCCACCGTGTGGGCGTGCAGGTCCAGGTAGTACTGGCCGTCCGGGAAGAGGTGCGCCAGCCGGTGGCCGGCATGGACCGCCAGTGCCGTCTTCCCCACGCCCGCCATTCCGTCGACGGCCAGCAGCGCGGGCCCGGCCTCCGCGGTGGTTCCGGCGGCCTCGATGATCGACAGGACCTCCTTCTCCCGGGCGGTGAAGTCCGCCGGACCGGGAGGAAGGAAGTTGCGTCCGGAAGCCGCTGGTGCGGTCGGCGCGGTCGGTGCAGTTGGTTCCAACGGTGCGTCAGGGTCTGTACCAGCGCTCTGGATCCGCACGCCGTCGGTTGCCTGCGCCACCCGCTTCCAGGCGGCCCGCCACCGCTGCTCCTCCGGCGCCCCACCGCCGCAGGCCCGGACCAGGGCGAGGACGACCTCCAGCTTCGGCAGCTCGCGGCGGCGCGGATTCAGCGCGTCCGCGAGAGTGCTCCGCGGCACACCGCTCCGTCGCTGCAGTTCCTGGAGCGACGGCTTGCCGGCACCGACCTTCAACGCCCGCAACGCCAGAATGAACTCCCCCACACTCCCCGCCGGCTCCTCCGGAGCCGAGTCCTGCTGAATTCCGGGCATGCCGAAATGACCCATTGGTGCGCCCCCCGTGTCCTTGGGCGTGATGCCCATGACAAGAGTAGGCGACCGGCAATCCGGAGTCATCCGGAATCGTACGGACACATCCCAATGGAACGACGGGGGGCGAGGCCCCATGGGGATCGGCCGTGAATGCCGTTCGCCCTCGACGATCGCGATCGTCGAGGGCGAACGGTGACTGTGCCGGATCGTCAGCAGCGGTTCAGGCCGTTGTGGAACGCGGCCGCACCGTCCACGTAGGGGGCGAACGTCCAGGCGGTGGTCGGGGCGTTGAAGTAGTCGGTGTACCCGTAGGCGCCGTAGTTGACCTGGCTGGTCTTGTACCAGACGTCACCGTCGTTGCCGACCTGCTGGCCGACGACCCAGCAGATGGCCACGATGCTGTCGTGGTTGGAGGCGTACAGGTCGTAGTCGTACTTGGAGGAGCCCGAGTTGGCCTGCGAGTACACGCCGACCCCGTGGCTGGTGCTGACCGAGATCGGAATGTACGTGCTGGCCGACGCGCTTCCCGCGGCGAGGCCGACGGTGGAGGCGGCCAGGGTCAGTCCGGCGATGGTGGTGCCGAGGATCTTCCGCATGGTTGGTCCCGTTCCTGGAGATGGTGTGTACATGCCATGTGCTGGCCAGTGGCCGCACCGCTTCCGGCGAAGCGGATCGGCCGCTGTCGGCCTTCGCCAGCATGGCCGCAGGCAGGTCACCGGGGCCACGATCTCGGACAGGCCCGGACGACCCCGGACGATGCCGGATCGTCCATGCATCGATGCGCTAACCGATGAAGGGGCGCAGCCGGTGCAGCCGGGTGTGGTAGTCGGGATGCATGTCGAACAGTCCGGCCAGCCCCCGGTGCTGTGCCTTCGGCTGGGTCCGGGCCTGGGGCGAGGCCCACTGCCCGGTCGGGAGCGATCCCCAGGCCGCTGGAGCCGCCGCGCCTCCGGATGCCGCCGCGGCCTCGCGCTGAGCCAGGACCTCGACCAGTTGCGGTGCGAACCCGAGTGACGCCGCATAGGCGTCCGCGCTGAGTTCGGCCCTGCGGCTCAGCATCGCGAGCAGCAGCGGGGCGGCTGCCAGGGGGATGACGAACCACCAGGCCCGCGCCAGCACGGTCAGTGCGATGGAGCCGAGGACCAGGGCCAGGCAGCCGCCGCAGGCCACGTTGCCGCCGCGGAACAGGCGCGACAGCCCTGCCCGGGTCAGGCCCCAGGCCGTACGGGCGGGCAGGGCGTACCAGTGCGCCAGCATGCGGGTCCAGGTGTGCCCGCTGACGTGGTGTCCGAGTTCGTGCGACAGCACCGCGGCCAGTTGGCTGTTCGGCAGCTGCTGCATGGCCTGAGTGGTCACCCCGACGATGTGGCCCGCGGCAGCGTTCGCATTGAGCTCGTCGCGCTCCTGGATCCACAGTTCGTAGTGGCCACCGCGGACACCGCCGCGGCGGGTCACCTCGGTCCACACCGGCTCCAGCCGCGCGGCTTCGTCGCTTGTCGGGCGACGCATGCGCAGGGCGTAGCGCGCGATGGCGTCCTCGGCGGGGCGGTGGAAGACCATGAGCCCGGAGAGCAGCCAGGCGATACCGACCACGAGTGCGAAGCCGGCACTGAACATGGAGCAGATGCCGACAATCAGCACGAAGCTCACCAGGCCCATGGGAACCGCTGCCATGAGCTGTCCGACGGCAGCCCGATCGGCGCCTCGCTGATGGGCCTTCAGCAGTATCCGGCCCTGCTGGAAGTGCATGTCGTCAAGAGCGGATCTCGGCGGCCCGATCGGCAGCTGCGGTGCCGGCCCGGGGGCCGGCTCCTGAACCGGCGGTCCCGGCGGCTGGGGCGGCGGACCCTGCTGATACCAGGGCGTCGCTGATCCGCCAGGATCAGTGCCCGCCCCGGTCGGACAGGTCGGGGTCCGGACGGGGTGGACGGCCTCCTGGACCGGGTGAGCAGACTCCTGATGCTGGTAGACGGGTACGTCCTCGCCCGGGTAGGCGGGTACGTCCTCACCGGGGTACACGGGTACGTCCCCGCCCGGGTAGGTGGGTGGCTCCTCGCCCGGGTAGGGCGGCGGTGCCCCATCGGGCCACGGACTCGGCTCAGAGGGAGCTCCCGGCTCCCCTGACGGGGACGGAAGTGGTGGTGGGGCGGACAGGTTGGACATGAGACCTCGATTCCCTTCGGGACGATCCACATCAGGACTGGGGGCGGTACCCGAATGTCGGCTCAGAGTCCGCAGGAGCCGCCGACGCGGGCCCGGCCTCGTCGGCCGGGGTGGCCGTACCGGCCCCCTCTACCGCGTCTCGAACCGGTTCCCCCGGCCCCGCGGTCGGTGCCAGCCGTTCGTCGAGGATGTCGCGGATGGCCTTGGCCGCAAGCCGCCGCGGCTCGTCCAGCTGATGTTCCTCCAGGCCGCCGGGGCCTCCCTTGAGCGCCTGGAGGGCGAGGTCGAGCTTGTTCTGAATGGTCCGCAGATGATCGGCGCGGAGGTTCTCCATCACCAGCCGGGCGTCCTCGGGATGCTGGGAGAGATGGAAGGCCATCGCGGCCGGTCCCTGGCGCTCCAGGTAGTAGGTGTAGAAGGCGATCTTCTTCGCCTCGATCTCCTGGAGTTCGAGCCCCTTTCTGCCGCGATCCACTTCAAGCACATGCCCGAGCTGCTGCTGCTGCCAGGCGAGGTCGTGCTCCTGCCGTCCTGCCGCGAGTGCGCGCGCTGCGGCAAGCCCGTCGGCGAGGAGGTCGAGCTGGTGCTGGGGCTCCAGCCTCTGCCGCTCGTAGTCGATGGCACGCAGCTGCTGCTCGTGAGCGATGGCCGCCTCGTCGCGGCGGATCTGCAGGGCACAGGAGACAGCCAGCCCCTGAGCGGCCGTCAGTCGGCCGATGTCCAGCATGCGCTGCTGGGCCTCGCGCTCCGCGATCCCGCTCTCCTCGATTCCGAACCGGCGCAGCAGCGGACGGATGAGAGCGTCCACGTTCCGCTGGACCAGCACGGGAACATCCCGTTCGCCGCTGGCGACGAACGCCGCCGGGTCCCGCACCTGCCACGTCCAGTCCAGGGTCACTTCGAACAGGAAGGCGTCGTTGGTGCTGGGCAGTGCGTAGGAGGACGAGCCGGTGTGCAGGCCCATGTCCACCTCGTACACGGTGGTCCACCGGCGGGAGGCGACGTCGGTGCGGTTGGGGCGGTGGGGCGGCAGGTAGGCGTCGAAGCCGCCCGTGGGCCTGGTGAAGACCAACGCGTAGTCGATGCGGGCGCTGCGCAGCGGCCTGAGGCGCGACAGTTCCTGGATCGTCACCACCGGGTCGACGATCTGTGAGTCGCGGTTGGCGTCCTGTTGCCACTGGGGTGGGCGGCTGACCATGGGTTTTCTCTCTGTCCGTTCCTGGTCGGATGTGGTTGTCGGGTATGCGGTCACACGGGCGCGAGCGCTCAGCCGAGGATCACGGCGCGCAGTCGGGCGGCGACGGCCGGCTGCTCCTGCTCACCGGATTCCGCGCGGACGTTCTCCAACAGGTACGCCAGGCGCTTTCGGTCCTCGGAGGTCACGGCCACCGCCGAGAGCAGTTCGGCCAGGGCCGTCTCGGCGTCACCGTCGTCATCGGCGCGCCGCACCCAGCCGCGGACCACTGCCAGCGCGGACGAGGTCGACCCGGGGTCGTTGAGGGCCGCGTGCCACAGCGCGGCCTGGGCCTGACGCAGCAGCGCGCCGTCGGTACCGGGGGTCGCGTCGGCCCGTGCGAAGAGGTCGATGAGCAGCGGACGTCCGGCACCCTCGGCCTCGTCGGTGGGACCCCCGGCATGGATGACCGTGTGCAGCACGAATTCCCGGGTGGAGTGGGCCTGCAGCAACGGGACCAGGCGGTCCCAGAGATGGGCCGCGCGACGGTGCTCCTCGCCCGCCGGCTCCTCTGCCTGGGCAAGCAGCAACGATGCCGCGGCCTGGGCCAGTTCATCCGGTTCGTCGGCGAACGCCCGGGACGGTCCACCGCGAGCCCCGACTGCTCGCGCCGCCTCGGTGAGCGCGTCGAGTGCCTCCGCGGCGAAGGTGTCACCGACCGATGCATAGGTGCGGACCGCAGTCCAGCGCAGCCGGTGGTCGGAGTCGGTGATCCAGGAGCGAAGGATCCGCGGAACATGGAGGGCGCCCAGATGGTGGGCCAGGGCCAGCGCGTTGGCGGCGACCAGCCTGCTGCGGTAGCGGACGGCTCCGGCCCACGGCCGGACCAGCAGGGCCATCGCGGAGGGCAGATCGGCCGCCAGCAGGACGGCCGCCGTGGACGCGGCGCGGGTGTGGACGATCGGCCGTGGGTCGTTCGCGAGGCGCCGCAGCCAGGCGAGCAGGGCGGTGCGCGAGGAAGGTTGGCCGAGCCATGCCTCGCGCAGCAGGGCGATGGCGGTGAACGGTGAGCTGAATCTCAACTTCGTCTGCGGCACCGGACCCCAGTCCGTCACCTCGGTCTCCTGGTACTGCTGGGCGCCGGCGAAGGCGATGCGCTTGGCGCTGGATGCGCCGAAGACCGGGATCCGGGCCGGCTCCTCCGGATCCTCGACGCGCTGCAGCAGTTGGTGCAGGACATCGCCGAACTCGGCGATGAGCGGGAAGGGGGACTCGTCGAAGGCTGCGAGGGAGAGCAGGAACGCCTTCTCGTGCAGACCTGCTTCGCTGTCGTCGAACCACTCGCGCACCTGGCGCTCCGCGGAGTAGTGCCCGAAGTCCGCCAGCGCGGACAGCGGGAGTTCACCCCGTGCGTACGCCCCGACGCACTGGGCGAAGCGTGCGAGCTCCTGGACGGGGCGATCGTGCTCGACCACCTCCTGCACCTGGTCGAGCGCGAGCAGGTCCTTGACCGGGTGCCCGGCGAGGTCCTCCCGGCCGAGATGGGCGCGCAGCAGCGAGGTGGCGAGCGGTGCTCGCCACAGGGTGTGCGGCACGCCGTCAGGGATGCCCAGGTGCCGGCCGGTGACGATGACCAGGAAGCCGCCGTTGGCCCGCAGTCTCTCGGCCGCCGCTCGGACATGGGGCTCGCGCAGGGCACGCTCGGTGCGGCTGTCGAAGCCGTCGAGGAGGTAGCCGCAGGCAGAGTCCAGCACTCCGGGGAGTCGCCCCGGCGCCAGTGCCGGGTCCAAGGCGCGGTACGAGGTCGCGCCGACCGTCCGCAGCAGCATCAGCGCGGCACTGCGCCGACCGGTTGCCGCGGAGCCCGAGAGCACGGCCACCCGGTGCTCACGCAACTGCTCGAGAGCCGCGCCGAAGGGATCGGCCGCGGTGTCGGTCCAGACCCCCTCCGCCTGGGGTTCCGGGTACGCGAACCGCTCGGAGAGAGCCTCGACCTCCGCTGCGGGGATCTCCCCCGAAGCGCCTTCGGGTTCACCCTGGCCCAGGTGGTATTCGACCTTCGTACCGCCGAGGATCACATCGCCGGTGACCTCGCCTCCGCTCACCCCGTGCTGGTCACCGCCCACGAGTGAGCCGCCGAGGCGTGCCGATGCGCCGAGGATGATGGTGGGGCTGTGCTGGTAGAGCTCCCGGCGGGAGTCCCAGGCATGGCGCGGCACCCCGTCATCCTGGTCGTCCGGATCCGCTTCCGCGCCGGCAGCAGGCTGCTCGCCCGGCTCGGCGTCGGCGTCCGGTTGCGGCTTCCCGTCCGGGGGCGATCCGCCGTTGCCGGGCTTGGCGCCGACCGGCGACTCCGCCCCGACCGGGTCGGCGGCGGCGCCGTCCGCGGGACCCGCCGCGGCGGGCTGCTGCACTGCGTCATCCGTCATGCCCGTCACTCGTCCACTGCGGAGGAGCCGCCGAGGACGACGTTGCCGCTGACCCGGCCGCCGCTGACGCCGTGCTGGTCGCCGCCCACGACCGAGCCGTGGATGACGGGTGCCCCGGCGAAGTGGAACACCGGCCCAGAGGTCTGCTGGTCCCTGTCGTCTGCGCTCCCGGCCCCGCTGCTCCCGACCCCGATGCTGCTCGTCCCGGTCTCCTGGATCGAGTTGTTGACTGCGGTAACGCTCTCGGCCTCCCACCCCGCTGCCGTGCCATGGAACCAGGCGGGCAGGACCGCGTCCTTCGTCCGGACGTCAACCCGCCGGAACTGCCCGGGACGGATGCCGTGATGGCCGTGCCGTACGACTCCCTGGTACACCGGCTCGCTCACGCACAGTACGCAGTCCTGCCCGGAACGCTCGGCGAGAGCGGCACGCAGGTCGGCGGAGTCGAGCAGCCGGAACGCCTGGTTCAGGTCGTGGCCGACGAGTCCCCCTGTCGTGCCCGGGTGCGGGTCCTCGGCCACCTCGCCGGCGGCCAGCACCATGCGCAGGCGGATCTGCGCGCCAGTGGCCGCCAACCGGTTGTGGTTGTGCAGCAGTTCCGGCGTGGTTGTCAGGAGCGCCCGCAGCAGAGCGGTCTTGGCGACATCCGCGCTGATCAGGACGACCATCCCGTCGCCGCGGTCCTCCCGGTACTGCTTCGTGCGCTCCACGCCCGCCGCCGCGAGGGTCTCGTCGACCACGGAGTTCAGAGTGCGCCGGAGCACGGTCTGCACGACATCGTCGCGCGGGGTGAATCGCTCGATGTCCAGCAGCAGCATGGTCCGGTTGACTGGTTCGATCATGGGATCACTCCGTAGCGACTCGCGCATCCGACGGACCGGATTGGTGGGTGGAAGGCTCTCACCCACGGCGTGTTGACGACGAGTGAGGATTGCACAGAGTGAATGTGACCATGTGCACACAGCGGCATGGCGCAGACGGGACGCCGGACGGGATGGGGCAGACGGGATGGCGCAGACGGGACGCCGGACGGCCCTCGGGGCTCAGGACGCGTCCTCGTGCGCCATCCTCCGCAGTACCTCTGGCCGGAGTACGACCAGGCCGCGCCGTCCGGTGAGTACGACGCCGCGGTCGCGCAGAGTCTTGAGCAGCCTGGCGACTGCCTCGCGGGAGGCGCCCACGGAGCCGGCCAGTTCCTGCTGGGTGAGCCCGGTGGTGAGACGCAGCCCCTCGGCCGTCACCACGCCGTGGGTCCGACTCAGCTCAAGGAGCAGCGATGCCAGGCGCTCCTGCACACTCAGTGCGGCGAACTCCATCCGCCGCCGGTCGCTGTCGCGGATGCGGTCGGTCGTCAACGCGAGCAGCCGCATGGCGATCGCCGGTCGCTCGTGCAGCACTGCCAGGAACCGTGCGGGGTCGATGGCCACGGCCTCCACCTGGCCGAGCGCCGTCACGGTCGCGGACCTCGACCGACCGCTCAGCGCCGCGCTCTCGCCCACGATGTCGCCAGGTCCGCGCAGGGCGAGCAGTGCCTCGTATCCGTTGGCTGCCGCCGCGGTCACCTTGGTCCAGCCGGTCAGCATGATCAGCACGTGTGCTGACGGCTCGTGCTCCCGGAGAAGTACCTCGCGCACCGCGTATCGCATCTGCGAGCCGAGCTCCAGAAGGGACTTTCGGTCCTCGAACTCCAAACGGGAGAGAAACGGGACCTGATCCTCGAAACCTGTTCTTCGCACCCCGACCCCCAGTGGCCACCCGCGCCCGACACCGAATCCACGAGCCCTGCTCGGCCACCCATCTGGCTGCAGGCACGACCGGAATGGGGACCATGGCATCACCACGATTGAGGAGAAAGCAAGTTGATGAACCATCCCCCCGACGGGCGGATTGTGGAACAACGACTACGAACCTGATCAATTCGCGCCGTCGCTTTGCCGGGTTCCCCGATGTACTGCGGGTTTAGACGCGCGTTCGATACATACGAGGACAACAGAAATCACACAGCAACCGGATGCGGCCCCGGACTCAGCTGTACGGCAGCAGCCCGGAGGTGTCGAGGTCGAAGCCGAACGGCTCCGGGATCCGGATCCCCTCGCCGAACTCGACGTCCTCCCGACGGTGGTACCTCGTGCCGTCCGGCCTGCTGAAAAGCGTCACGGTCTTCTGCCGGGCATCGATCAGCAGATACAGCGGGATGCCCATCAACGGGTAGTCCCGCACCTTGCCCACCCAGTCGTTCTCCGGGTTGGACGGCGACACCAGTTCGACCGCGATGGCAGCGGTCTCGGCGGGCACCTGGTTGTCCGAGGTCTCCAGGACCGAATCCGGGAGGTACGTGAGGTCGGGATTCCGGCTCTTGCCGACCTTGGGCGAGACTAGGTCGGTGTTCTCGCTGGGCAGGAGGTCCCTCGGCGCATGGGCGTCGAACTGGCGCCGGACGATCAGCAGGTTGCGCTGGTGGATGCCGGAGCGGCTGACCATCATCACGATGATGCCGCCGGAGATCTCGGCTTTGAAACCCTGCGGCAGGGATCTACGCGCCTCCTCCAGAAGGGCGAAGTGCAGCACCTCGTGGATGTGGGTTGACCTACTGGGCTGGGAACCAGCGTAATCGAAGCCCGGCCGGACCCGTGGATTTCGCCCGGTAGACGGCGGAGCGCGGGCTCTCGCGCCGGCGTGTGCCCGTAAGGAACCGCTGTAGGCGCTGCCCCGGTGGCGTGCCGAGCCTCTGCCGTCAGATCGGGGGCGAGCTGTCCCGTCCTTCAGGGAGCCATGAGCCCCCGCCGCCTCAGCAGGGGCAGTACGTGCTCCCTGACGGCGGGAGCGAGCTGCACGCCGGGGTCAGCCCCGGAGATCCAGCGCATGTCCGCGAGTTCAGCGGCCGGCCGGGGTGGGCGGCCGATGCCTGCCGTGAAGACGGTCATCTTCATGGGCACGCGCTCCAGCGCTGCCATGGCTTCGACCTCGGCCAGGAAGCAGGGCCGCACGGGCTGGACCCCCAACTCCTCCTGCAGTTCGCGGGCGAGCGCCTGCGCGGAGGTCTCTCCTGCCTCGGGCTTCCCGCCAGGCAGGTAGAAGACATGAGGGGCCGCCTGCTTACTCACGACCAGGAGACGTTGCGCTCGGACAACCGCGGCCGCGACGACGATCAGCGGGCCCGCCCCGCCGGTGGTCGAGGCGGCGGCTGCTCCGTCATGGTGTGCCATACCTCCTGATCGTTCCAGCTCCGGCCCGTAGCGGAAAGGTGGCACCCTGGGTACGCCGGATGACTGCCCCTCTGCGATCGGAGATCCCGCGGCATGACTTTTCAACTCCACGCGCTCTGCATTGACGCGAACGAGCCGCTCCGTCTCGCGCGCTTCTGGTCCGGCGTCCTGGGTTGGGAGTTGGAGGACGACTCCGACGAAGGCACCACGCTACTGCCGAGCGACGACACCGGCTTCCGGATTCGCTTCCTTCCGACTCAGGAGCCCAAGATGGGCCGGAACCGGATGCACTTCGACCTGACCAGCACGTCCCTCGACGACCAGCAGCGGACCGTCTCGACGTCGCTCGGACTCGGCGCCCAGCACATCGACGTCGGCCAACGCCCGGAGGACGGCCATGTGGTGCTCGCCGACCCGGAGGGTAATGAGTTCTGCGTCATCGAGCCGGACAACAAGTTCCTCGCCGACTGCGGTTTCATCGGAGCGCTTGCCTGCGACGGCTCCCAGGAGGTCGGGTACTTCTGGAGCCGGGCGCTGGACTGGCCGTTGGTCTGGGACCAGGACCAGGAGACCGCGATCCGCTCACCGCACGGCGGTCCGAAGATCACCTGGGGTGGCCCGCCGCTGATGCCCAGGACCGGGAGGAGCCGGCTGCGCTTCGATCTCGCCCTACCTGCCCGTGCGGATCAGCGGGCGGAGGTCGACCGCCTCGTCTCCCTCGGTGCGACTCGGATCGGCACCGACCGCAGCGAGGCCGACGGGGTGCTACTGGCCGATCCCGACGGCCATGAGTTCCGCGTATTGGCCCCCGCCAGCACGATCAATCCCAGGTGACAGGGCAGGCAGATGGCAGGGACTGCACGGGAGCGGCTGGCCCACTTGCTGGGCGCTTCACAGTCCGCAGGGTCCTTCAGTGCCCGAGCGGAGATGTCCGCGCACGGCCTCGGGCTCGAGGTGGCCGGGCTCGGACGGGTGGGCCTTCCGCTGCGGGCGCGTCTGGTGAAGCAGCAACAGGCATATATATTTTCCCAGCTCGCTTTGATATACTCTGGTTGCTGTCCCTATCCACCGCAAGGGAGTCGGCATGTCCAAAATACTGATGGAGCTCGACGACGAGATGCTCGCCGAAGCGGCGGCGCGGTTCGGGACCACCACGAAGGTCGCCACTGTCCGTGCCGCTCTCCGTGAGGCGGTGAAATACCAGCGTCGACAGGAGTTCTTCGACGCGATGGATCGCGGGGAGTTCGACTTCTCCGACATCATCGCCGCCAGCGGACCGCGCGACGAACAAGGCAACCTCATCAAGGGCGATCCGGGCAAGGAGACCGTTGGCTGATGCCGCAGCCGTTCCTGATCGACAAGTCCGCGCTTGCGCGCCGAGCGCAGCCCCGGGTCTCTGATGTCGTGGACCCCCTGCACCGTCGCGCCCTGCTGGCGATCTGCGCACCTACCGAGTTCGAGATGCTCTACAGCGCCCGCGACAAGGCAGAGGCCGCCCGCCTGCGGCGCTTCCTCAACGCCTTCGACTACCTCTCCTGCGATGCCGACCAGTGGCAACGGGCCCTGGAGGTCCAGCAGATGGCGATCGACGCCGGGTACCACCGGGCGCTTTCGATGGCTGACCTACTCATCGCCGCAACCGCAGAGAGACACCGGTCAGTCGTTCTGCACTACGACGGTGACTTCGAGATGATCGCCCGGCTCACTGGCCAGCCGCATCAGTGGGTCGTCCCACCCGGCACCGCCGACCAGTAGAGCACCCGGTACGCCCGGCGCCTGGCCGCCGGAATGCACCCAGAGGCCCCGCGCAACCCCAGCCCCAGCGTGCAATCTGTGGCGAGTCATGTCACTGCTCGCGACCGTGAGGTCTCGTCACCTGAGAAGGACCGTGCCATCGAGGCGGCGGCTTCCGGTGGCCCGATCGAGTGAATTGTGGCTTGCCCGAAGCATGTTGGAATCGGCGATCGGTAGCTGGGCCGACATGCGACTGCCTACTATGGGTGGCCCATGTCCGGGCAACGAGTAACGGGGAGTCAGGTCATGAACGGTGCCGGCTCGAACACGGAGTTGAGCAGGTGCTTCACACGCTCGGACGCACCGCGCCGTCACTCTTCGAGTCATGATCGGCCAGTCCACCGTGAGGTTGCGTGGCTGAGTCGGTCTGGCGAGCACTCCAGTGCACCGTGGCGGTCGCTGGTTGACATGTTGCGCGACCCTGCTATCGACCGGGTCGCTGAGGCAAGCTCCGACTCGGTCGAACGCGACGCGGCATTCTGTGGCGTGAGCAGTCAGGACTTCGATATCCAACTTAGGCTTCATCTGCCCAAGGTTCTCGCGGACTTTCCGACTGGGGCCGCCGAGAATCTCTATGCCGCCGTACGGCCGATCCTGCTGTCCCGCTGCAGCATCATGTCCAGCTACATGGCCGATGCCGCGCTTCGAGCCAATGCATCCCTGCTGCTCGGGCAGGAGACCACGCGCAGGGACTACTCGCTGCAGCGACCGGACGGCAGGACCATCGGGATGCGGTTCGGCACCGTCCCCCCGCGAATAGGGCATTTCTATCAGGCGAAGCTCCATTACATGATGAGCCCGCGCGCGGACAGCCTCGTCGAAATGGGTTGCTTCTTGCAGGGGGCGACTCATCCGATCACGTATCTGGCGTTCTCTCCCTGCGACCGGCCATATATCATCCAGTCTCTGCGCCGTCATGGACTCTCGGCCAGTCGAAGCAATGTGCTTGTTCTCACGCGAGCGCTGGGACTGTCCGGAACGGCGTTCAATTTGATGAGTTTCACGCTCGGGCGGGCCGCTCGCAATCTTCGGGATATGGGCTGCCGTTTCATCGTGACTGCCTTCAATCCCATGTTGGGATTCTCGGGGACGGCCCTTCAGGCCACCAACTTCATTCCGGTGGCCACGGCCCCTGTCGCATGCTTCTACGATGACCACGGCCGCTACGTCACCCGACGCCACTCAAGCACTGAATATTCCATCGTGCGACCCGCGCCAGGTTACCGCAACTTACTTGCAGTGATCGGTGTGGATCGCAAAGCAAGGAAAGAGCTCAAGCAAGTGAACACGTTGGACCATCTCGACGAAGCTGATCACGATTTCGACGGGGCTCCGCACAACAGAGTCGGAGGGGAATTGATGGACAGGCTTCCAGAATACCGGAAGCGCCTCGAAACTGCGTGGTCAAAGCGAACTGTCCATCCGAGCTATGCGAAGGAGCCGTTGTCCTCGAAGGGCCAGTGCGGGGTGAGCTCGGTCTGGCTCGCACAACTGCTGCGCATGAAAGAGATCGAGGCGACCTACTGTTATGGCAACCTCTTCTTTGATGATCCTGCCATCTCTCCGGTCGAGCATCACTGCTGGATCGAGGTTGGATCGTCCAGCGATCCCGATCGTCAGGTCATCGACCTCACGTGTGATCAGGCGGATGGCTTCAATCAGACTATTATCTGCGAGCCGTACTCGCGGTTGGCAGCGAACGGGATTCGATACGAGCCGGAAGTGAGGCTCGGTGTGGACGACCTTCCCAAGGATCGCGTCTGGAGACGTTTTACATATCTTGAGGACTCGATGCGCGACAAATGGGGAATCAACACCCTCAAAGAATGTACAGGATCAGCCGTGGGTTCTTGATAGTCTCACTCGAGCTGGAGGATCCCATGTCTGACGCAGGCGAGCGACCCCTGATCCTGCTCCTTTCATCCAACCTTCGAAGGCGCTATTCCGAGGATATTCTCACCGCCCTCGCCCTGCCCCGTGAAGCCGTCATTCAGTTTCGTTACGGAGCCGACTACGTGGCACCGCCGCTCCAGCAGAAGGTGGCGAACGGATCCGCGATCGGGCAGAGAGTTCTGCTCGGATTCGTTGCTGACTATGATTCAGCGACCAACGCGTTTCTGCTCCCGGTTCGGTTTGCCACCGTGGCAGAGGCGGAGTGCGTTGCTGACATGTTCATTTTCAAACTCCGCGTCAACGACTATGCGAACCTCGATGAGTATCCTGCAAGCTTCGCGGAAATATCTGAAGCAAGTCGGCGCACAATTGGCAAGCTAAAGGAATCGAACTCCCGCTACTATCCGGCGGTCCTCAAATTTCCCGACCTGAACGTGTCGGGCAGAGGAGAGCCCGCGCAGTTGTGGCAGGCCGTCGCCAGCAGACTGGCGCAGCACCCCACGTTTCATGCGTCATATTTCATGAGGATCGATGACCCTGTGCATCCGACGCGCGGCCGCTCCTACACGTTCGACCGGCAAGGACGCCTCAATCTCAGCGACTTGAAGCCGGCAAAGCTACCTGTCAGCTTCTATTCCGAGGTATATACCGAGTCAACCAATATAACTCTCACCTGCGCCACGGACGGGCGATTTCTTCGGGTTTCATCGGACGACAAGCATGATGTGGCGCTGAGGTACGATTCAACAGAATTCTGGCTCCAGCCCAACGCGGCATCCTACGACGCTCTCACCCACGCGACGATTCGTTTGGGCCCTCTGGAAGCAAGCAGCACTCCGGCAGTAACCGTTCGATTCCCTGTAGTGGTCAAGCATTCTCGGCTGCGACTTGCCAGCAGGGTGCTGGTGAGCAGCGGCGGAGCGATACTTGTGGCGGCGCCTGCGATCTTGGGGGGAGGGTCTTCTCTGGCTCTTAGGATCACCCTGGCGGTGATCGGGTCCGCCCTCATCAGCATTGCGACAGTAGTCATGGCCAGAAACACCACCTGACGGACCGTGTTGCGGCTGCGCTGGCCGCTGGACATGTTGCTGGCTACGTAGCGGATCTGTCGGCGCCGCTGCAGGAGGTGGTCGTCAGGCGTGAAGGTCGGGTGCGCCGACCAGGACGACGGTCGGATCGACTGCGGCGCGGTCCCGTAGTCAGGGGGGCACGCTTCATCACGTTGCCCTGACGCGCCCGGATTCACCTGCAGTCCCGCGCGGTACCGGCTCCGGCGTGTTATCTGTGGCAGGTCACGTGACTGCTGTCCCGGTGGCCTGCGGAGCCTGTGCCGTCGGGTCGGGGGCGATCCGTCCCGTCCGGCCTGACCTGGAGGAACGACATGCCCGAGGTGTTCATCGGAGGACGCTGGACGTCGGCCGTCCAGGGGCGCGGCCGGGAGATCCGGTGCCCGGCGGACGGCAGTCTGGTCGCCCGGGTGGACGAATGCGGGCCGGAGGACGCGGCCGCCGCGGTGGCCGCCGCGCGGGAGGCGTTCGACCGGGGGCCGTGGCCGCGCACCTCCGCCGCGGAGCGCAGCGCGCTGCTGCTGCGGGTCGCCGAGCTGCTGGTGCGGGACAAGGACGCGTTCGCCCGTGCGGAGTCGCTCGACACCGGGAAGCGCCTGGTGGAGTCCGAGTACGACATGGACGACATCGCCAACTGCTTCCGCTACTTCGGCAACCTGGTCGGCGCTGGCGGCCAGGACCGGGTGGTCGACACCGGTATCCCGTCCGTGGACAGCCGGATCGTCCATGAGCCCGTCGGCGTCTGCGCGCTGATCACCCCGTGGAACTATCCGCTGCTGCAGACCGCCTGGAAGGTCGCCCCGGCGCTCGGCACCGGCAACACCTTCGTCCTCAAGCCCAGCGAGCTGACGCCGCACACCGCGATCATGCTGATGCGGCTGCTCCAGGAGGCCGGGCTGCCGGACGGCGCGGCCAACCTGGTGCTGGGTACCGGCGCGGAGGCCGGGGCGCCGCTGACCGAGGACCCCCGGGTCGACCTGGTGTCCTTCACCGGGGGCCTGGCCACCGGGCGCCGCATCATGGCGGCGGCCGCGCCCACGGTGAAGAAGGTGGCCCTCGAACTCGGCGGGAAGAACCCCAACATCGTCTTCGCCGACGCGGACTTCGACACCGCCGTCGACTACGCGCTGATGGCGGTGTTCCTGCACTCCGGGCAGGTCTGCTCGGCCGGGGCCCGGCTGCTGGTCGAGGACTCGCTGCACGACCGCTTCGTGGACGAGGTGGTCGCGCGGGCCCGGCGGGTGCGGATGGGCGGGCCGTTCGACCCGGAGGCCCGTACCGGCCCGCTGATCTCGGCCGCGCACCGGGAGAAGGTCGAGGCGTACGTCGCCGCCGGGCTCGCCGAGGGGGCGGTACTGCGGCTCGGCGGGGAGCGCCCGGACGACGCGGCCCTCGCCGACGGCTTCTTCTACCCGCCGACCATCCTGGACGAGTGCACCCCGGACATGTCGGTGGTGCAGGACGAGTCCTTCGGGCCGGTGCTGACGGTGGAACGGTTCCGCGACGAGGCCGAGGCGCTGGCACTGGCCAACGACACCGTCTACGGCCTGGCCGGCGCGGTGTGGACGACCGACCAGGCCCGGGCCCGGCGGGTCGCCGACGCACTGCGGGTCGGCACGGTGTGGATCAACGACTTCCACCCCTATGTGCCGCAGGCCGAGTGGGGCGGCATGAAGCAGTCCGGCACCGGCCGCGAGCTGGGCCCGGCGGGCCTCGCCGAGTACACCGAGGCCAAGCACGTCTGGCGGAACACCGCCGCCGAGCCGCAGCGCTGGTTCGACTGACCGATCCCGGGGCCCCGCCCGCCCCCCGACCCGCGACCCGCCCCGACCCGCGAGCCGCCCCGACCCGCGAGCCGTCCTGACCCCCGACCCGCCCCGACCCGACCCGCGTACGCCATGCCATGCCACGCCACGAGGAGAAGCGCCATGCCGGACGTTCCGCCCGCCCGCCCCGGGCCATCCCCGAGCGGGCCAGCCGCGAGCGGGCCAGCCGCGAGCGGCGACTCCGACGACGAGGCGCTCGCCGCACTGGGCTACAAGCCCGGACTGAAGCGCACGCTCGGCAACTTCCACACCTTCGCGGCCGGGATCAGCTACATCTCCATCCTGACCGGCACCTTCCAGCTGTTCTACTTCGGCGTCAGTTTCGGTGGCCCCGCCTACTGGTGGTCCTGGCCGATGGTCTTCGTCGGACAGCTGATGGTGGCGCTGTGCTTCTGCGAGCTCGCCGCCCGCTTCCCGGTGGCCGGGTCCGTCTACAACTGGTCCAAGCAGACCGGCGGTCCGCACGTCGGCTGGCTGGCGGGCTGGATGATGACGGTCGCGACCATGGTGTCGCTGGCCGCGGTGGCCCTCGCCTACCAGTTGACGCTGCCTCAGATCTCCAGCGTGTTCCAGGTGATCGGCGACGGCACCGGCAAGTACGACGCCGCGGCCAACGCCGTGCTGCTCGGCACCATCCTGATCGTCTTCACCACCGTGGTGAACGCCTTCGGGGTCAAGCTGATGGCCACCATCAACTCGGCCGGCGTGGCCGTCGAGCTGGTGGCCGCGGTCGTGCTGGTGGTGCTGCTGGCCGCCCACATCACCCGCGGTCCCGGCGTGATCGTGCAGACCAACGGCTTCGGCCAGGGGCAGACGCTCGGCTACTTCGGCGCCTTCCTGACCGCGTCCCTCGCCTCGGCGTACGTGATGTACGGCTTCGACACCGCCTCCTCGCTTGGCGAGGAGTCCATCGACCCGGCCCGCAACGCGCCGCGCGCCATCCTGCGGGCCCTGGTGGCGTCCTTCATCCTCGGCGGCCTGATCCTGCTCTTCGCACTGCTGGCCACCCCCGACCTGCACGCCAAGGAACTCTCCACCGAGGGGCTGCAGTACGTGGTGAAGGCCGCCCTCGGCGAGACCACCGGCCAGGCGGTGCTGTGGTGCGTCGCCATCGCCATCACCGTGTGCGCGCTGTCCGTGCAGACCGCCGGGCTGCGGCTGGCCTTCGCGATGGCGCGCGACAACAACCTGCCGGGCGGCTCGAAACTGGCCCGGCTCAGCCCGCGGTTCCAGACACCGGTGCTGGCCACCTGCCTGATCGGGCTGGTGGCGATCGCCATCCTGGTGGTCAACATCAACCAGCCACAGATCTTCTCGGTGGTCACCAGCATCGCCATCGCCCTGATCTACATCGCCTACCTGCTGGTCACCCTGCCGCTGCTGCGGCAGCGGCTGCGCGGCGAGTGGACCCCGGCGCCCGGACGCTTCTCGCTGGGCCGCTTCGGCCTGCCGATCAACATCCTGGCGGTGCTCTGGGGCGCCCTGATGACCGTCAACCTGCTCTGGCCGCGGGCCTCGGTCTACAACGCCACCGACCCCCAGCACTGGTACCTGCGCTGGGGCGGGGTGCTGTTCGTCGGCGTCGTGGGGGTCGGCGGGTTCGCCTACTACTGGTTCGTGCAGCGCAAGCACACCGGCGTGGTCGCCGAGCACGCCGCCGGGGAACTGCCGGAGCCCCCCGGGGCCCACGGCGCGCCCTGACATCGAGACCCCGCATCGCGCCCTGACATCGAAACCCTGACATCGAGACCCTGACATCGAGACGGAGGAGGAGCTGTGGTGGAGGACAACACGGAGACGGCGGACGAGTTCGACGAGTTCGACTACGTGGTGGTCGGCGGCGGCACCGCCGGAAACGTCGTCGCGGCCAGGCTGAGTGAGGACCCGTCAGTCACCGTGTGCCTGCTGGAGGCCGGCCCGTCCGACGTCGGCGACGACAACGTGCTGCGGCTGGACCGCTGGATGGGCCTGCTGGAGTCCGGCTACGACTGGGACTACCCGGTCGAACCGCAGGAGCACGGCAACAGCTTCATGCGGCACGCCCGGGCCCGGGTCCTCGGCGGCTGCTCCTCGCACAACTCCTGCATCGCCTTCTGGGCCCCGGCCGAGGACCTGGACGCCTGGGCCGCCGCCGGCTGCACCGGCTGGAGCGCCGCCGAGGTCTTCCCGCTCTACCGGCGGCTGGAGACCAACGACGCCCCCGGCGACCACCACGGCCGCAGCGGCCCGGTGCAGATCCGCACCATCAGGCCCGACGACCCCTGCGGCAGCGCGCTGCTGGAGGCCTGCGCGCAGGCGTCCATCCCCACCGTCTCGTTCAACACCGGCACGACCGTGGTGCGCGGCGCGGGCTGGTTCCAGATCAACTCCGACCCGGACAACATCCGCCAGTCCTCCTCGGTCGCCTACCTGCACCCGATCATGGGCCGGCGGCCGAACCTGGAGGTGCGCACCGGGCTGCGGGCCAAGCGGCTGGTCATCGACGGGAACCGGCGCTGCACCGGCGTCGAGTACCTCGACCCCGACCTGGTGCACACCCGCACCGTCCGCGCCCGCAGGGAGACCGTGGTCAGCTGCGGGTCGATCGACACCCCCAAGCTGCTGATGCTCTCCGGCATCGGCCCGGTCGGCCATCTGCGCGAGGTCGGCGTGGACGTGGTCCTGGACGCGCCCGGGGTGGGGGAGAACCTCCAGGACCACCCGGAGGGCGTGATCATGTGGAACGCGCTGCAGCCGATGGTGACCCGCTCCAACCAGTGGTGGGAGATCGGCATCTTCGCGGCCACCGAGCCCGGTCTGGACCGGCCCGACCTGATGTTCCACTACGGCTCCACGCCCTTCGACATGAACACCTACCGGTGGTCCTACCCCACCAGCGAGAACGCCTTCTGCCTCACGCCCAACGTGACCCGGTCCCGCTCCCGCGGCACGGTCCGGCTGCGCACCCGCGACTTCCGGGACAAGCCCAGGGTCGACCCGCGCTACTTCACCGATGAGCACGACGTCCGGGTGATGACCTACGGCCTGCGGCTGGCCCGGGAGATCGCGGCCCAGGCGGCGCTGTCCGGCTGGGCGGGCGCGGAGCTGGCGCCCGGGCCGGACGTCCGTACCGACGACGAACTGCTCGACTACATCACCAAGACCCACAACACCGTCTACCACCCCTCGGCGACGGTGAAGATGGGCGCGGACGACGACGCGACCGCCCCGCTCGACCCCCGGCTGCGGGTCAAGGGCATCCGCGGCCTGCGAGTCGCCGACGGCTCGGCGATGCCGGACCTGATCACCGTCAACCCGTGCATCACCACGATGATGATCGGCGAGAAGTGCGCCGACATGATCAAGGAGGACGCCGCCGCCGGGCGGTGAGCTCCCGTGACAACCGCGGTGCGGAACGGGCCTACGCGGGGGTGAGCCGCTGTTCCACGCCGGTGATGAGGAGGTCGAGGTTGAACTCGAACTGTTCGTCCGAGGCCGGTGCCCAGGTGTCGAAGAAGCGGCGGGCAGCGTCCAGTTGGCCGGGGGGTGCGGCCGCGTGGGCCCGGGTGACCTCGGCGATCTGCGGGTGGGTGCCGTTGCGGGCGGCCATGGTGACGTCGCGGGCCGCGGCGGCGGCCAGTTGACTGAGCATCACGAGGGCGTGGCCCGCGTCGGTCTCGCTCAGGCCGGCGTCGATCAGTTCGCGGAGGGCCTGCTCGGTCTGCTGGAGGGCTTCCGGGGCTCCGTGGGCCGGGAGTCGGTAGTAGGCGCTGAAGGCTCCGGCGGCGATCATCGCGTCGCGGATGTGACGGCCGAACACACGTAGCGTCTCGCGCCAGTCGCCGGCCGCGGGGAGTTCGGCGGCGGCGAACTCGCGTTGCAGGATGTCCGAGGCGACCAGCTCGACCAACGCCTCCCGGTCGGGGACGTGGTAGTGCAGCGTGGAGCGGTCCACGCCCAGTGCGGTGGCCACCGCCTGCATGGTGACGCCCTCCGGCGGTAGCCCCCGGGCGGCGGCGACGATCTGCCCGCGGCTGATCCGCGCAGGCCTGCCCCGGCCCGGCCGACGTACCCCGGCCGCCCTGTTCACGTCGTCCATATCCCCTCCACAGCGTTCACACCCTTGACCGATCCTAGCTGCCCGACTTATTTTTCCACGGCCGAGGAAAAATATACTCGCTGCTCCGCCGACCTTCGACGACGAGGGAAGACCCATGCCAGACTCCGCCGCCCCGGCGCAGCTCCCCCCCGTGCAGGACGCCGCGCAACTCGCCGCCGCACCCGCCACACACGCCGCACCCGCCGCACACGCCACCGCCCAGCTCACCCCCGCTCCACCCGCCGCCCGGGAAGGGGAGCGCGTGAAGGTGCGCGGTCCGCTGCTCCGCCTGCTGCTCTGCCTGGTCCCCGCCAACCTCAGCCTGTACGTGCTGTGGGGCGCGATCCCCACCGTGCTGCTGCCGCTCCAGGTGAACGCCATCGACCCAGGGGACAAGGTCGGTGCGCTGGCGACGGTGTCCACCGTCGGCGCGGTCGCCGCGATGGTGGCCCAGCCGTTGGCCGGCGCGGTCAGCGACCGGACCCGCTCGCGATTCGGACGGCGCGCGCCGTGGCTGGTGGCCGGGTCGCTGATCGGCGGGCTGTGCCTGGTCGGGATGGCCCTGGCCAACGGGATCGTGCAGCTGGCGATCGCCTGGACCTGCGTGCAGATCGCGTACAACTTCGTCCAGGCCCCGCTCAGCGCGATCCTGCCGGACCGGGTGCCGGTGAGCGCGCGCGGGATCTTCTCCGCCCTCGGCGGGCTGGCCTCGATGATCGGCGCGGTCGGCGGCCAGGTGCTGGGCGCCTCCTTCGCGCAGCACATCGGCGCGGGCTACTGCGCGCTGGCCGGCTTCTCGATCGTCATGCTGACCCTGCTGGCGGTCTTCAACAGGGACGCCTCCAACCTCGGCACGGAGCGCGAACCCTTCAACCCGCGTGCGTTCCTGCGCACCTTCTGGATCAGCCCGACCCGGCACCCCGACTACTTCTGGGCCTTCCTGGGCCGACTGCTGCTCTACACCGGCTACTTCGCGGTCACCGGGTACAACCTCTACCTGCTGCAGGACTACATCGGCCTCGGCCCCGGGGCGACGGCGCAGGTGGCCGCGCTGGGCCTGATCGGGCTGGCGGCCACCGTCCCGGCCATCGTCATCGGCGGCGTGGTCAGCGACCGGCTCGGGCGGCGCAAGATCCTGGTGTTCATCTCCTCCGCGCTGGTCGCGGCCGGACTGGTGATCCCCTGGGCGGTGCCCAGCCTGACCTCCATGTACCTGATGGCGATCGTGGTCGGCTTCGGCTTCGGCGCCTTCGGCTCGGTGGACCAGGTCCTGATGACGCAGGTGCTGCCCAGCGAGGAGAGCTTCGCCAAGGACCTGGGCGTGGTCAACATCGCCGCCAGCCTGCCGCAGGTCCTCGCCCCCACCGTGGGCGGAGTGATCGTCACGGTGTTCGGCTACGCCGGGCTCTTCCCGGTCGGCATCGGGCTCTCGCTGCTCGGCGCGTTCGCGGTGTTCCGCATCCGCTCCGTCCGCTGACCCGACGTCACCTCCCGCTCCACACCGCCTCCCCAGCTCCCTGGGCTCCCTGACTCCCCACCTCACCGGCGAAAGCGACAGCATGACGACCCAGCACACCGAACCCCTGCAGCTGACCACCGAGGAGCAGGCGGCGCTCGGCAGCGGTGGCGGCTTCACCTCCACCAAGGCCGTGGGCGACGTCCCGGCCATCACCCTGGTCGACGGCTCCGCCGGGGTGCGCATGCAGGACATGAGCCAGGGCGCCGACCACCTCGGCCTGCGCCCTGCGCTGCCCGCCACTGCCTTCCCCTGCGCCACCGTCATGGCCCAGACCTGGAACCCGGAGCTGGTGCACCGGGTGGCCCGGGCCCTGGGCACCGAGGCGCAGGCAGCCGGCGTGCAGGTGCTGCTCGGCCCCGGCGTCAACATGAAGCGCGACCCGCGTGCGGGCCGCAACTTCGAGTACTACTCCGAGGACCCGTACCTGACCGGCGTGCTGGCGAGCGCCTATGTGCAGGGCCTGCAGAGCCAGGGGGTCGGCGCCTCGCTCAAGCACTTCGCGGCCAACAACACCGAGCACGAGCGCTTCCGCAGCAGCTCCGACGTGGACGCCAGGCCACTGCGGGAGATCTACCTGCGCGCCTTCCAGCGGGTGGTGCGCGACGCCCAGCCGTGGACGGTGATGTGCTCCTACAACCGCATCAACGGCGTGCCCGCCGCCGAGGACCGCTGGCTGCTCACCGATGTGCTGCGCGGCGAGTGGGGCTTCGAGGGCGCGGTGCTCAGCGACTGGGGGGCGGTCGACGACCGGGTGGCCTCGGTGCGGGCCGGGCTCGACCTGGAGATGCCGGCCGACCGCGGCAGGCACGACCGCGCACTGGTCCACGCCGTCCTGGCCGGGTACCTGTCGGCCCGGCAGGTCGAGCAGGCCGCCCAACGGGTGGCCCGCCTCGCCCGCCATGCGAAGGCGGCCGCACGCCCCGACACCCGCTGGGACGTGGACGAGCACCACGCGCTGGCCCGGGAAGCCGCGGCGCAGGGCCTGGTACTGCTGAAGAACGACGACGCGGTGCTGCCCCTGGTCGACGCCGAGGGCCCGCTCGCCGTCATCGGCGAGTTCGCGGTCAAGCCGCGCTGCCAGGGCGGCGGCAGCTCCTACGTCACCGCCACCCGGATCGACGTCCCGCTGGACGAGATCCGGGCGCTGGCCGGGGAGGCCCTGGTGGAGTACGCACCGGGGTTCACCACCGACGCGGCCACCGACGCAGCCCCCGACGACCCGGCGCTGCTGCGCGAGGCGGTGGAGCTGGCCGCCCGTAGCCGCACCGCCGTCATCTTCCTCGGGCTGGCCGGCTCGCAGGAGGCAGAGGGCTTTGACCGCACCTCCATCGAACTTCCCCAGGAGCAGCTGGAGTTGCTGCGGGCGGTGCACCGGGTGCAGCCGCGCACGGTGGTCGTGCTGGCGCACGGCGGGGTGCTCCGCCTGGCCCCGCTGGTCGACCACGCGGCGGCGGTGCTCGACTGCGGGCTGTCCGGCCAGGCGGCCGGCGGGGCCGTCGCGGACGTGCTCTTCGGGCGGGTCAACCCCTCCGGGCGGCTCGCCGAGACCGTCCCGGAGCGCATCGAGTCCACCCCGGCCTTTCTGAACTTCCCCGGCGAGAACCTCCACGTCCGGTACGGCGAGGGCCTGTTCATGGGCTACCGCTGGTACGACGCACGGAAGCTGGAGGTCACCTTCCCCTTCGGCCATGGACTCTCCTACGCCACCTTCCGCTACTCGGACCTGGTGCTGGAGGGGAGCGCCGAGGGCGTCACGGTGCGCCTGCGGGTCGCGAACACCGGTTCCCGCGCCGGGCGGGAGATCGTCCAGGTGTACACCGGCGTGGCCGGCTCGACCGTGGTGCGCCCCGAGCAGGAGCTGAAGGGCTTCGCCCCGGTCTGGCTGGAGCCGGGCGAGGAACGCGAGGTCACCGTCCAGGTGCGCCGCGAGGACCTGGCCTACTGGCACACCGCGCTGGACCGCTGGGTGGTGGAGGGCGGCGAGTACACCGTCGGCGTCGGCGCCTCCAGCCGGGACATCCGGCTGACCGGGCAGCTCGCCCTCACCGGGGACCACGCCCCGGTACCGCTCACCCCGGGCTCCTCCATCACCGAGGTGCTCGCCAACCCGGTCGCCGCCGCGGAGCTGGGCGAGCTGTTCGGAGCCGCCTTCGGCGGGCTCGGCGACTCCCAGGCGGCCGGGATGGGCCTGGACATCCTCAAGATGATCGGTTCGACCCCCGTCCAACGCTTCCTGACCTCCCTCGGCGGCGGCATGGGCCTCGCCCGGGTACAGGACATCCTCGACCGCGCCAACGCCGCCGTCGGCGCGGTGCCGAACGGCCGGTAGGCGGCGGCCGGTGCTACGGGAGGTGCAGTAGTCGAGCTGCCTGCACCTGGACGACGACGGGAGGGGGGTCGGTCGGAGAGTCTGGAACAAGTCGGTGACCAGCACCAAGGCATCGAGTTCCGAGACCGACCCCCTCTGTGAAAGGACGGACCCCCGTCATGACGACCACGCTGCCCGCCCGTCTGAAGACCCTGACCCGTGACGTCCTGATGTGGGGCGTCTTCGTCTTCGCCATAGCCGCGACGGTGTCCGCGGGTCGGTTCTTCGACGGTGCCGAGAAGTCCGCGGTCACCTGGGGCGGCATCGCCCTCTCGCTGCTGATGGGCACCCTGCTGGCGCAGAAGCCGCGGATCAAGGCGTTCCTGTCTACCAGGCCGGTGCTGTGGTTCCTGTTCCTCTTCAACGGTGCCGTGGCCGCGGTCGCTGCCGTCGCCGTCGGGGGTACCCAGGGCGCCATGACCGCCGGCGGAATGGGCCTGGTCGCCCTCGGCGCCGGCTTCGGCCTGCTGTCCGGCCGCCGCAACCGCAAGCCCGCTCGCGCCTGACAGCTGCGAAAACAGTGGTGCGGACCGGGCCTGAGCCCGGTCCGCACCACTGGGGGATACTGCTGGAAACACTTCTGTGTCCGAGGGGGGACTTGAACCCCCACGCCCCGAAGGGCACTAGCACCTCAAGCTAGCGCGTCTGCCATTCCGCCACCCGGACCGGGTGGTCATCGCGGCGTCTCCGTCGCGCTGACGTGGATAACCATAGCAAAGATCAGCCGGGGTTCCGAACGCGTTCCCGGTCGCTCGACCTGCGCAGATGCGGGCAGGGACGTGGGCGGGGGTTGGGATCGGGGGGCGGAGGGGAGAGGATGGCGGGATCATGCCGGTGGACCCCCGGGGTGGAGCGGAGGGGGCGCCGGTGCCGTACGGAGAGAGGCTGGACAGCGTGAGCGAGACCAATCCGACGCGGGTGACCGGGGAGAGCGAGGTCGCCGACCTCTGCCGCGAGCTGATCCGGATCGACACCAGCAACTACGGCGACGGATCCGGGCCGGGGGAGCGGGCGGCGGCCGAGTACGTGGCCGAGAAGCTCGCCGAGGTGGGCCTGGAGCCGGAGATCTTCGAGTCCGCCAAGGGCCGGGCCAGCACGGTGGCCCGGATCGCGGGCGAGGACCCCTCACGTCCGGCGCTGCTGATCCACGGGCACACCGACGTGGTGCCGGCCAACGCGGACGACTGGACCCACCACCCCTTCGCCGGGGAGATCGCGGACGGCTGCGTCTGGGGCCGCGGCGCGGTGGACATGAAGGACATGGACGCGATGACCCTCGCGGTCGTCCGCGACCGGCTCCGCAGCGGACGCAAGCCCCCGCGCGACATCGTGCTGGCCTTCCTGGCCGACGAGGAGGCCGGCGGCGTCTTCGGCGCGCACCACCTGGTGGACAAGCACCCCGGTCTCTTCGAGGGCGTCACCGAGGCGATCGGCGAGGTCGGCGGCTTCTCCTTCACCGTGAACGAGAACCTCCGCCTCTACCTGGTGGAGACCGCGGAGAAGGGCATGCACTGGATGCGCCTGACCGTGGACGGCACCGCGGGCCACGGCTCGATGACCAACAAGGACAACGCGATCACCGAGCTGTGCGAGGCGGTCGCCCGGCTCGGACGGCACCAGTTCCCGGTGCGGGTCACCAAGAGCGTGCGGCACTTCCTGGACGAGCTCTCCGACGCGCTCGGCGTGGAGCTCGACCCCGAGGACATGGACTCCACGCTGGAGCGGCTCGGCGGCATCGCCAAGCTGATCGGCGCGACCCTGCGCAACACCGCCCAGCCCACCATGCTCGGCGCCGGCTACAAGGTGAACGTCATCCCCGGCCAGGCCACGGCCCACGTCGACGGCCGCTACCTGCCCGGTTTCAAGGACGAGTTCCACGAGGAGCTGGACCGCGTCCTCGGGCCGCGGATCCGCCGCGAGACGGTGCACGAGGACAAGGCGGTGGAGACCGACTTCGACGGCCCGCTGGTGGCGGCGATGCAGCGCGCGCTCAGCGCGGAGGACCCGATCGCCCGCGCCGTCCCCTACACCCTCTCCGGCGGCACGGACGCCAAGTCCTTCAGCGAGCTGGGGATCCGCTGCTTCGGCTTCGCCCCGTTGCGGCTGCCCCCGGAGCTGGACTTCGCCGGGATGTTCCACGGGGTCGACGAGCGGGTGCCGGTGGACGGGCTGACGTTCGGCGTCCGGGTGCTGGACCGATTCATCGACGCCTGCTGAATTCCGTCGAAGCCCGCCGTATCCGGTGATTCCGGGTGCGGCGGGCTTCGTCTTTTCCGTACGCGTGCACCCGGGCCTGCCGGTATTTCGATCGGGCGTTTGAGTGGATCACCGTTGCGGGTGAATGGCCGAGCCGACTAGTACCCCGTTTGCCGCAGCCTCGTTCACTCATATGCAGCCCGCCGAACGGGCTGCGACGTCGACTAGGAGGACATTATGCAGGTCAAGAAGATCGCTGCGGTTGTTGCTGCCACGGGTGGCCTGGTTCTCGCCGGCGCGGGGGTCGCGTCCGCCCACGGAGGGGCCTCCGCCGAGGGCGCTGCCTGGGGTTCCCCGGGCGTTCTCTCCGGCAACGTCATCCAGGTTCCGGTCCACATCCCGGTGAACGTCTGCGGCAACACGATCAGCGTCATCGGGCTGCTGAACCCGGCCTTCGGCAACAGCTGCGAGAACAACTGATATCCACCGGTTGATTCCGGACTTTTCTCACACATGCGGTCCCGGGAGGCGCGCCATGCCCCCCGGGGCCGCATCGTCGGCACGGCGTCAATCGGGTGGTGAAGTCTCACCCGGACTGGTGAAAGGCGTAAACCGCCATGAACCGGGGCCCCGGCCTCTCGTTACGTGAAACATCACGTCAATGCAGGCCAACGTCCCGTACGGAATCACAGACAAACTGAGGGCAGGGCAATTCATGCGACAAGCTGCCAGACGCGGACTTCTCACGGTCATGGCGACCGGGAGCGTCCTCGCATCAACTGCAGGCTATGCCTACGCGGACGCCGGAGCCGCGGGCTCCGCCTCCGACTCGCCCGGGGTCGGATCGGGCAACGCGGTCCAGGTGCCCGTCGACGTCCCGGTGAACGTGTGCGGCGACACGATCAACGTGGTCGGGCTGCTCAACCCGGCCATGGGCAACCACTGCGGCAACGGCGCCGGGCACGCCAAGGGCCCGGGCGGCTCGAAGGGCTCCGGCGGCGGGGCCGCCAGCCAGGGCGGTGCCCACCACTCCCCGGGCGTCGGCTCGGGCAACGCCGTCGCGGCACCCGTGTCGGTGCCGCTGAACCTCTGCGGCGACTCCGTCGACGTGGTCGGCGCGGGCAACAGCGCCCACGGCAACAGCTGCGCCAACCACGGCGGCGGCAGCGGCGTCCACACGCCCACCCCGCCGACCGGGTCGCACCCCGGCGGCGGCAAGGGGACTCCGCCGGAGCACTGCTCCTGCACCCCGCCGCCGGTCCGGACCCACCCGCAGCCGCCGCCCCCGGTCACGCCGCCGGCGACGCCGCCGGTCACCCCGCCCATGCACCACGGCTCCCCGCCGCCCCCGCAGACGGTGGCCAAGGTCAGCCGGACCGCCCCGGCCGCCGCCACGCCCACCCAGGCGGTGCTCGCCTCCACCGGCGCCGGCGACACCATGCTGATGCTGCCGACCGGGGCCGCGCTGGCCCTGGGCGGGCTGCTGCTCTACCGCCGCTCCCGCGCCGGGCAGCGCTGACGGCTCCAGGAGCGAGGGACTCCGGCAGCGAGGAAGGGGTGGTGCGCACCGTCGGTGCGTACCACCCCTTGTCCGTTATGTCGGCTATTGCCTCAGTCCGAGAGCAACGACCAGGTGCGGACCTGACGGATGATCTTCCGTCGGAGCACCACCTTGCGGCGGCCGTCCGGGAAGAGTCGCAGTCGGTCCAACTCCCAGTGTCCGTACTCCGCCTGCTCCGTCAGCAGGCGCCGGGCCTCGTTCCGGGAGACGTCGCGGGGCAGGAGCATGGAGCGGAACTCGTACTCGGGCTGTTGGACGATCTTTGGTGCTGCCAAGTCTTTCCTCCTGCAGAGCGCTCTGGGTCAAGCCTACGACGGGCCGCTGACACGGCTGATCGGATCTGACAGGGGTTCAGCCCGGTGCCGAACCTGGTCCGGTCAGGGTCCCACGAAGGCTGCCGCCTGGACAGGGGCCCGAACCGGGCTTCGCACGGACGGGTGAGCGCCCCGGAAGGCGCGCGGGGAGCGCTCCCCGGGAAATCCAGGTGCCCGAATCGGGCGCGACCGGATAACTTCTGTGCACTACGGGCCCAACAGCGGATAGCGTCAGCACCATGCCTGATGTCGCGCAGCCCACCATCGCCGAGGTACGAAGCGCCGCCGAGGCGGTCAAGGCCGCCATCGACCGCCATCTGGCCGCCGTCGAAGCCCGCACCGGGGAGAACGACCCCGGTGTCGCCACCGCCTACGCGGCCCTCGCGGAGGCCGCGGACGCCTATGACGAAGTCCTCTACGACGCCTACGACGAGGTCACCCCGTTCGAGGTCCCGCACGACAGCGAACTGTCGCAGTACGCGGACCCGGACGACCCGGAGGCGATCAGCGTGCTGATCCGCAGGGACTACCTGATCACCGACCCGCTGCGGCTGCGCGCCGCGGCGCTGCGGATCGACGGCACCACGGCCGCGGACCCGGGGCCGGTGTCCGCCAGCGTGAGCGGGGCGCTCGGGGCGCTGTTCGGCGAGTACGAGCCGGACGAGATCGCCTCCCGGGCCGAGGAGTTCGGTCTGGAGGAGGGGGACTCCACGCTGTGGGTCACCGCCGCGGACCCGGCCGAGCCGGGGGACTGGCTCTCCGAGCCGTTCGACGACGCCGATCCGGATCTGTTGATCTGCCGGTTCGACGTCAGTGAGGTCTACGACGACGAACTGGAGCCGTTGGATCCCGAGCGGTAGGGGCCGGGTTCTCGGGCGCGGGTCGTGGGTGGCTGGGCGCGCAGTTCCCCGCGCCCCCAGGAGGCTGCAACCGACCCACAGCGGGAAAGTGGCACCTACCCAGGGGCGCGGGGAACTGCGCGCCCAGCCGGGCACACGCCGCAGGTCACTCCGCCAGCCCGGCCACCTGTTCGGTGAGGACCCCCCGGAGGCGGGTGGTCCGGGGCTGGGCCGGGACCGTGGCGACGGCCTGGGGCAGGGCCGGGCCGACCGCGTGCACCACGGAGAGGTGCTGCTCGGCCCGGCTGAACGCCGTGTACACCCACTGCCGGGTCAGCTCGGGCGCCGCCTCGGGGGCGAGCAGCACCACCACGCCGGGCCAGCGCCGCCCGGTGGCCTGATGGGCGGTCAGCGCCCAGCCGTGGCGGACGGTTCCGGCGACCTGTTCGCGCGGCACCCGCACCTCCTCGCCCTCGCAGTCCAGCACCAGCCCGGCGGCCCCGCCGGCCCGCAGCGTGCCGGGACGGGCCACGCCGGGGGCGGGGGAGTGCACCACGGCGTCGCCGGGGTCGAAGCCGCCGAAGGTGCCGGGACCGGGGTTGAACCGCTGCTTGAGCGCCGCGTTGAGGGCCCGGGTGCCGGCCGGGCCGCCGTGGCCCGGTGTCACCACCCTGACCTGCTCAGCCGGGATGCCCAGGGCCCGCGGAATGGAGTCGTGGACCAGCTGCAGGGCCCGGTGCACCGCCTCGGCGCCGTCCTTGGCCGTGACGATCACGACCTCCTTGCCGGGCGCCTCGACCGGGAGCAGCTCGCCGATGCCGATCCCGGACGCCAGCTCGCCGATCGGGCCGAAGTCGGGGGTGCGCGAGGCGACGGCGGGGCAGGCCTTGGCGGCCAGGACGTCGGCGAACACCCGTCCCGGGCCCGCGGACCACAGCACCGCCGGGTCGCCGCTGAGCACCAGCCGGGCGCCGTCGGCGACCGACTCGACCAGGGTGGCCGCGAGCTCCACGTCCAGCGCCGGGGCGTCGCAGACGACCAGCAGGTCCAGCGCTAGCGTCCCGTCCGGGGCGCGGCCCGGGCCCTCGGTACCGGCCAGCAGCCCGGCGAGGGTGACCGCGGCCTCGTCGTCCAGGCGGCGCCGTCCGTCGGCGGTCGCGGCGGCGACCCAGGCCCGCAGCCCCAGGCCGCGCGCCGCGCGCACCAGGGCGACCGGTTCGGCGCGGGCGGCCTCGCCCCCGGTGTGCAGCACCAGTCCGGCCTCGGCGACCGCCCGGATCAGCGCGCCGGCCGAGGCCGACGGGGCCGCCCCGGCCGCGCCGGACCAGTCCAGCGCGGGGACGTCGGCACTGTCGTCGGGCTCCTCGGCGGCCTCGCCACCGTCGCCCCCGCCCTCGCTCGCGTCCTCCGCCGGGGCGGTCCCGACGACCGGGTCGCCCTCGAAGGTGGACACCAGCCGTACCAGGCCGTCGGCCAGGCTCTCCTCGGCCAGGGCCAGCCGGTCCAGGGCGAGCAGGACCCGTACCGGGGGCTCGTCCTCGTCGTCCTCGGCGCGCGGCGCGGCCCCGGGCTGCTGGATCTCCTCCTGGAAGGCCATCACCTGGCCCTCGCCGAGCATCGCCGCCAGCGATCCCTCCGGGTCGGGGACGCCCTGCTTGCGCAGCCCGTCGCCGACGGCGGACAGCTCGACCGCGGTGTGGCCGCGCAGCGCGGCCCGCTCCAGCAGCCAGACCGCCAGCGCCTCGGCGCGGCGCGGGTCGTCCGGGCCGCAGGCGTCGCCGAGCAGCCCGCGGGCGAAGCCGTCGGCGTGCTCGGGGCGGACGCCGGGGACCGCCAGCAGTGACCAGGGGTCCTCGCGCAGCGCGGTCGGGGCGCCCTCGCCCAGGGTGGCGACCACCGCGGTGACCAGCTCGGCGGGTGCGCCGCCGGCGGCCAGCACCTCGGCGGTGGCCTTCAGCGCCTCGGCCCGGGCGGCGTCGGGCGAGGCGGTGCCCGCCGCTCCCGCCGCGGACGCCGGGGCGGCGGAGCCGGACGCCTCGGCCGCGCCCGAGCCGCCCATGGCCCGGATCGCCTCGGCGAGCTGCTCCGTCGAGGGCAGCGCGGCCGGAGGCGTCGCGGGGCCGTCCTCCGTCAGCGTCCGGTTCGGCTCGTCGGTCACAGCGCGCTCCAGTCGTGGTCGGGGTAGAAGTGGATCGGCGCCGAGATGTCGTCCAGGGCTCGGCAGATCTCCTCCGGGAGCGTAAGGGACTCCACTGACAACGCCGCGTTGAGCTGCGCCGCGGTCCGTGCGCCCACGATCGGGGCGACCACGCCGGGGCGGTCCCGCACCCAGGCCAGCGCGACCTGCAGCGGGGTCGCCGCCAGTCCGTCGGCCGCGGTGGCGACCGCGTCCACGATCCGCCGCCCGCGCTCGTCCAGGTAGGGCTGGACGAAGGCCGAGTAGTACGGCGAGGCCCCGCGGGAGTCGGCCGGCGTCCCGTGCCGGTACTTGCCGGTGAGCACGCCGCGGCCGAGCGGGGAGGCGGCCAGCAGGCCCATCCCGCTGTCCAGGGCCGCGGGCAGCACCTCGCGCTCTATTCCGCGCTGCAGCAGCGAGTACTCCATCTGGGTACCCGCCAGGGGCGTGCGGCCGGGTACCGCGCGCTGCCAGGTCGCGGCCTTGGCCAGCTGCCAGCCGCAGAAGTTGGACACCCCCACGTAGCGCGCCCGCCCAGAGGAGACCGCCAGGTCGAGGGCGTGCAGGGTCTCGTCGGTGGGCGTGTCCGGGTCGAACGCGTGCACCTGCCACAGGTCCACGTAGTCGGTGCCGAGCCGGGCCAGCGAGGCGTCCAGGGCGGCCAGCAGATGGCCGCGCGAGCCGTCGAAGCGCCGGTCCTGGTCGGGGACGCTGCCCGCCTTGGTCGCCAGCACCAGGTCCGAGCGCGGGACGAACTGCTCGATCAGCCGCGACAGCAGGTACTCCGAGCCGCCGTCGGCGTAGACGTCGGCGGTGTCGACGAGGTTGCCGCCGGCCTCGACGAAGGCCTTCAGCTGCTCCGCGGCGTCGATCTCGTCCATGTCCTCGCCCCAGGTCATGGTGCCGAGGCCGAGCCGGGAGACGCGGAGCCCGGTCCGGCCCAGATGTCGCAGTTCCATGTGGGGTGAGCGTAGTGGGCCGATCGTGCGATGCGGTGCAGGCCCACAGCAAGGGAGGGTGAGCAGTTGGCCGTACTGGCCAGTAGCTTCCGGCCGCCGCCCCGGATACAGTCACGGTGACGCCCACACCCTTCGGAGGCAGCACCGTGCGACTCGGCATCAATCTCGGCTACTGGGGCCTCGGCAACGACGCCGACAACATCGCCGTCGCCCAGGAGGCGGACCGGCTCGGCTTCGCGGTCTGCTGGGCCGCCGAGGCCTACGGCTCCGACGCCGCGACCGTCCTGGCCTACGTCGCCGCCAAGACCGAGCGCATCGACGTCGGCTCGGCGATCTTCCAGATCCCGGCCCGCACCCCCACCATGACCGCGATGACCGCCGCCACCCTGGACACCCTCTCCGACGGCCGGTTCCGGCTCGGCCTGGGCGTCTCCGGGCCGCAGGTCTCCGAGGGCTGGTACGGCGTCAAGTTCGACAAGCCGCTGGCCCGCACCCGCGAGTACGTCGAGATCATCCGCAAGGCGATGGCCCGCGAGCGGGTGGTCCACGACGGCGCCAACTGGACCCTGCCGCTGCCCGGCGGCCCCGGCAAGGCGCTGAAGCTCACCGTGCACCCGGTGCGCGAGCACATCCCGCTCTACATCGCCGCCATCGGCCCCAAGAACCTGGAGCTGACCGGTGAGATCGCGGACGGCTGGCTGGGCATCTTCTTCGCCCCGGAGCAGGCCGGGCTGTCGCTGGAGCACCTGACCGCCGGGCGTGCCAAGGTCGGCAAGACCCTGGACGGCTTCGACGTGGCCCCCAACGTCCCGATCGCGGTCAGCGCCAGCGACAAGCCCGAGGACCTGGTCCTGGCGGCCAACCTGTTCCGCCAGTACACCGCGCTCTACGTGGGCGGCATGGGCAGCAAGGAGCAGAACTTCTACAACCGGATCACCCGGCGGATGGGCTACGAGCAGGCCGCCGACGAGATCCAGGAGAAGTACCTGGTCAAGGACTACGCCGGCGCGGCCGCCGCGGTGCCGCAGCAGCTGATCGACTCCACCACCCTGATCGGCACCCGGGACCGGCTGGCCGACCGGCTGCAGGCCTACGCCGCCGCCGGGGTCACCACCCTCAACCTCTCCCCGGGCGGCTACACCCTGGGCGAGCGGGTCGAGGCGCTGCGCACCGCCGCCGAGGCCGTGGAGCAGGCCGGACTGGCCTGAATCGGCCCGATCGGCCCGACAGCGGGTGCCTCCCCGGCCGGCTCCGGGGAGGCACCCACCGTTGACGTACCGTCAGGCGTCAGGTCAGGAACAGTGCGGCCCCGTCGCGCCGGCTCCGCCGGGCCCGCAGGGTCAGCACGGCGACGGCCGCCGCCAGCCAGCAGGCGCCGACCAGGGCCTCCTGCGCCGCGAGCAGCGCCACCTGCCCCCCGCCGCGCCCGTCCAGGACCCGGCGGATCGCCAGCAGCCCGTGGGTCAGCGGCAGGGCCGCGCCGATCCGGCCCAGGACCGGGCCGACCGCGCTCGCCGGGACCTCGACCCCGCTCAGCGCCATCATCACCACCAGGGCCGCGTTGGACACCACGTTGCGCAGGTCCGTGGCGGTCAGCACCAGCGAGCCGAGGAACAGCCCCAGGGCGTAGGTGGTCAGGCCGACGAGCACGAGCAGGCAGGTCACCAGCGCCACCGCGGAGAGGCCTATCGGCAGGTGCACCACCGGGCCGAGCAGCAGGAACGCGCCGAGGCCGCAGGCGACGCCGTCCGGCAGCCAGAACAGGCTGCGTCCGGTCAGCACCAGGGAGGGGCTGCTGGGCGAGGCGACCAGCAGCGGCAGCGTGCCGTTCTCCAGCTCCCAGGTCGTCGAAGCGGTGGCGAACAGGCCGTGCAGCGCCACCATCAGCACCGCGTTGCCCACCAGCAGGTAGCGGGCCTGGCCGGGGCCGAGCAGGTTGCCGGCGGTGGCGAAGAAGAGCACCTGGGCCAGCATCCGCACGAACCAGCCGAAGAGCCAGGTCTTCCAGGTGAAGACCGCGCTGTGGTCGGCGGCCCCGGCCCGCGCCGCCCAGAGCAGCACGCGGACCCGTCGGGTGATTCCAGAGGTCATCGCAGTCCAACCGTTCCGGTCTCGCGCACCATCCGGACGACGCGTCCGAGCACCAGCCTGCCGACGAGCGCGGCGAGCAGTCCCAGGCCGAGGATGACGCAGATCCGCCAGGCCGCCCCGGCGACCGGCGCGGGGGCCAGTGCGGCGCGGAGCAGGTCGGCGCTCCAGGACAGGTAGATCAGCCGGCCGAGCGGGTGGGTCCAGGCCGGCAGCCGGTCGAGCGGCACGAACACCCCGCCCAGCAGCAGGAACGGATAGCTCAGGGTGTTCTGGAAGGTACGGGCGGTGCGGGTGGCCACGAAGAGCGCCGCCATCAGGCCGGCCGCGCCGGCGGTGGCCGCCGCGGTGGCGAGCAGCCCGAGCACCAGGACCACCGGGTGGTCCACCTCGGGCGTGATCCCGAAGCCGAGGACCGAGACCGCGAACACCTCCACCACCGTCAGCAGGCTGATCGTGGTGGTCACCCAGACCCGGCTGACGACCAGTCGGGCGAAGTCGACCGGCGCCGCGATCACCAGCTCCAGCGTGCCCAGCTGGCGGTCCGAGTCGACCACCTCGCCGGAGATCAGCATGGCCATGCTCCACACCGCCATCAGCACCGGCGCGACCAGTCCGTAGGCGATCAGCTGGGGCTGCCCGCTGTGCCGGACCAGCAGCAGGAAGACGGCGGCCAGCAGCGGCGTGCGGACCAGGTCGATCAGGTAGTCGCGGTGGGTCAGCACCAGCTGTCCCTGGAAGCGTCCGGCCGCGGCGAGCAGGCTCACCTGGCCACCACGCTGCGCTCGTCGTTGCGGTGGACCAGCCGCAGGTAGACCTCCTCCAGGTTGGGCAGCTCGGTGCGCACCTCCGTGACGCCGGCCGCGACCACGAAGGCGAGCACCCGCCCGACCGCCTCCTGGCTGCCGACCGAGACCACGGCGGCGCCGTCGTCCGCAGCGGCCACCTCGGTCACCTCCGGCAGCGCCCGGACCTGGTCGAGCAGGGCCGGGTCGGCGCGGACCCGGATGCGCTCCTGCCGGGAGAGCAGCCGTGCCAGCGTCTTCGGTGCCTCCGCGGCGACCACCCGGCCGTTGTTGATCATCGTGACCCGGTCGCAGAGCAGTTCGGCCTCGTCGAGGTCGTGGGTGGCCAGCAGGACGGTCCGGCCCTCGCCCGCCAGCCGGCCGATCAGTTCGCGCAACTGGCGTGCGGCGAGCGGGTCCAGGCCGTTGGTGGGTTCGTCCAGCAGGAGCACCCGCGGGTCGGCCACCATACCCCGGGCCAGGTGCAGCCGCTGGCGCATGCCGACCGAGTAGGTCTCCACCCGGTCGCCGGCCCGCTCGGCCAGCCCGAACTCGTCGAGCAGTTCCTCGGTACGGCTGCGGCCGGCGGCGGTCGACAGGCCGTAGAGGGCGGCCCAGTAGCGCAGGTTCTGCCGGGCGGTCAAGCGCGGGTAGACACCGCGTTCGCCGCCGAACACGATGCCGAGCAGCGGGCGGATCCGGCGGTACTCGGTCGCCAGGTCGTGGCCGAGGACCCGGCCGCTGCCGGCGGTCGGCAGCAGCACGGTCGAGAGGATCTTCATCAGCGTGGTCTTGCCGGCGCCGTTCGGGCCGAGCAGCCCGTGCACCTCGCCCTGTGCCACCTCGATCGAGACCCCGTCGAGCGCGGTGACGCCGGCGCCGCGCCGGGCGCGGTACTCCCGGCGCAGGTCGTGCGTCTCGACGGCGAGCTGGTTGCCACTCAAGGCCGGCATCAGGATCCCTTCTTCTCGAGCTCGTCCAGCCATTCCTGCCGGGCGGCTCCGGCGACCAGCAGGAACGAGCCGATCGGGGTGCGGGCCACCAGGTGGCGGCCGATGTCGTCGAGCCGCGGTTCCGGCACCGGAGGTCCGTCCAGAGGCACGCCGAACAGCGGCACGCCCGCGGCCAGCAGGCGGCGTCCGCCGACCTGACGCTGCACCAGGTCGGAGGCCGCGTCGGCGAACCGGCCGGCCCGGTCCTCGACCCCGGCCTGCGCCGCGAAGGCCAGTACGCGGACCGGATTGGCCCACCGGCGCAGCGCACGGGCCCCGCGCAGCAAGCGTTCCCGGGCGGCTCCCGACCGGGTGCCGGGGAAGGCGGCGGGGACCGGTCGGCCCAGCTGGCGGATGGCCCGTACCGCCTCGCGCCACTCCGGCCACAGACCGATCCGGTCGAGGTCCGCGTGCACCTGTGCCAGGTCGGCTGGATCCGGATCGGCGAGCAGCAGCGACAGGTCCAGCAGGTCGCGGGAGCGGAACGGGCGCTCCCAGCGCTCGGCGACCAGGGCGACCGCGCTGGCGGCCGGGGCCGAACGCACCGGACGGGCCAACTGCTTGGCAGGACGCCGGATGTCGGTCACGATCTCGGCGGTCACCAGGCCGACGGCATAGGGCTCGGCCTCGGGATCGGGCTCGCCGTCCGGGCCCGTGCCGGGCCTGCGGAACTCGGCGAAGAGGTGGTACGGGACGCCCGCCCCGGGCTCGGCGGGACCGACCGTGAACGCCTCCAACTCCCAATCGGAATCGGTGAGATGGCGGGCGGAGCGCCAGAAGTCGCGGTGGCTCTGGCAGACCACGTCGAGGTCGCCGGCCGAGCGGAGCACGCCGGGCGGATAGAGCGCGGCGACCGTCATGCCCTTCAGCAGGAACAACTCGGGTGCCAGCAAACGGAGTTCGTCCCAGACCCGACGGTAGCGGCCGATCCGCTCGCGGCAGGCGGAGAGTTCGGCCTGTTCGGCGGTGCTGAGATCCTGGCCCTCCGCCGCCCAGAGGCTGAGCAGGGTCGCGGCCAGTTTGTGCCCGTCCCCGCGCGCGGTCCGCAGCAGGGCGTCACGGGTGGTCGGCGAGGCCGGGTCCGCGGAGCCGAGGAGGTCGCGCAGCGAGTCGACCGATACGTCCAACGCCCCTCTGCTGCCCATCAGCGCCGTCCGTCAAGAGGTCGGTGCCGACGAAGGATTCGGGTGCGACCAGGACCCGCGAGGAGCAGGAACAGCGAGTCCTGATCACCCTGACGAGCGGTCAACTGACCGACTTGGTCCTGATACGGACCTTCTTCGCGGCGACCATGTGGACTCCCTTCTTGATCTGCTCGGTCGAGAAAGTTAGCCTACTTTAGCCCGCGTTCGGGGACATGACAACACATCACCATGTGGAGCCCTCATGGCTGTTGACGACCTGTTGCAGCTGCCGTTCACCCGGGATCCGGTGCGTCGCTCCGTCTACCCCGACGACATCTACTTCCGCGAGACCGCGGCCCTGCTGGAACAGTGGGACGACGAACAACTCGACCGGATGCTCTGCCGCAGCAGTTTTGTGATGTTCAAACCCGATGCCGTGGTCGGCCGCCGGATCGAACCCGCGCTGGCCTTCCTGGCCGACCACGGTTTCCAGGTACTCGGCTGCGCAGTGCTCGAACTGGACCCGCGGATCCATCGGGAGCTGTGGCGCTACCAGCTCAACGCGGCGCCGCTGGCGGTGGTGCGGACGGTGGACCTGATCCTGGAGTCGGGCCCCTGCCTGCTGGTCGCCCTGCGCCACGAGGGCACTGCGGCACCGGGGGAGACGGCGCCCGGTCTGCTGGCCGAGCTGAAGGGCTCGTCCGGCGACCGCGGGAAGCAGGGCGCGGGCGCGGCGACGCTGCGCACCGTGCTCGGCTGCGAGCTGCTGTGCCTCAACTTCGTGCACGCGCCGGACGATCCCGCTGACCTGGTCCGCGAACTGGGGGTGCTGCTGCCCCGGCCGGTGCGCGAGGCGGTGCTGGCGGTGCTGGCGGCCGAGGAACCGCCGCCGCGGGCCGGGGCGGACGTGCTGGACGCCGCGCGGCGGCTCTACGCCGCCCACCCCGCCCATCCGCTGGACCCCGGCGCGGCCCCGGTCCCCGAGGCGCTGCGCCGGCCCGGTCGGCTCTCCGGGCCCGAGCTGTCGGCGGCGCTGGACGCGCTGGGCGACCCGGGCGATCCCCGTCCGCGCTGGGACCGGATCGTGATCGCGGCGCAGCTGGTCGAGGGACTCCCGGCCGAACGGCGGCCGCTGATCGGCCCGCCGCCGGGCGCGCGCAACGGCCACCGGGCCAGGAAGGCGGCCGGCAAGGCAGACGCGTCGGGTGTCGACACGGTGCGGTACGGCCCCGTGGACTGGGAGGGGCCGCCCCGGCGGTACGGGCCGGTGGAACGGGTCGCGGTGCTCTCCGACACCCACGGCAACGTCGCGGCACTGGCGGCGGTGCTGGCCGAGCCGGAGGTGCGCGCGGCCGACCTGGTCGTCCTGTGCGGGGATCTGACCTGGGGACCGGAGCCGCAGGCGACCTACGAGCTGATCGCCGGACTGGGCGAGCGGGCCCTGTGCGTGCGCGGCAACGGCGACCGCTACGCCAGGGAGATCGCGTCGGGAGTGCGGCAGCCCGCTCCGGACCGGCCGCGCGAGCGGTGGATCCCGGACCGGCACTCCGCCGAGGCGATGGCCTTCCTCGCGGCCGTGCCGTTCGGCCTGGTGGTGGAGATCGAGACACTGGGCACGGCCTTCTTCTGCCACGGCTCGCCGCGCAGCGACCACGAACTGGTCACGCCGGGGACGTCGGCGGAGCGGTTCGCCGAGCTGGCCGGGAGCGCGGACGCCTCGGTCGGCGCCGGGGTGGGGCTCATCGTCACCGGCCACACCCATCTGCAGTTCGACCGGACGGTGGCCGGTCGGCGCAGTGTCGGACCCGGCAGTGTCGGCCTGCCCTACCACAGCGGCGAGCCGGGCACCGCCTACTGGACGCTGCTCGGTCCCGGCATCGCCCACCGGTCCACCCGCTACGACGTGACCGAGGCGGTGGAGCGTGCCCGCAGGTCCGGCGATCCGGGCGTCGACCGCTATGTGTCGACGCTGCTGGACCCGCCCACCCCCGAGGAGATCATTGCCGACGCCGAGGCGAGGCTATTTGCGAACTGACCGCCGGGCAGGTCCGAAATATCCGTCAAAGGACCTTCTCTCAAGGATAGTTGGCGATGCATCAGGTTCATCTGGCAGCAACTGAACGGTATTGACAGGTACGCCGCCGTCATGTTGACCTGTCCCTGCTAAGGCCGTCGCACTGTCTCTCTTCTCTACAGGAGGAATTCATGCAAACTGCCCCGCAGGCTCCCCAGCAGACCGCGACCAGGACGGGCACCGCGCCGGTCCTGCTGCTGCCCCGACTGGTCGAGCGGATGATCACCGAGCGCCAGGCCGTGCACATCGCCAAGTTCCGCACCACCTGCACGGACTGCGTGCCGAACTACTGAGCACCGAACCACCACTGAGCGCGGCAGCGCGCGTCGGCGGGCGGCCCGGTGCACCGGTCGGCCTGGCCGCGGTGCCCGGGATCGTCGACCGCTGCCGGGACGCCGCAGCCCGCGGAGTCGTGCTGCTGGCGCTGGACGGCCTGTCCTACGGGGTGGCCGAGCAGACCCTGGTGCACGCCCGGATCCGACCGCTGCTGTCGACCTTCCCCAGCACCTCGACCACGGCCTGGCTCACCGCCGTCACCGGTCTGGAAGCCGGTGAGCACGGTGCCGTCGGCATGGTCTACCGGGCCCCGGGGGCCGACGCGGTGACGCATCTGGTGTCCGGATCCCGCTACCGCTTCGGCGACGCGGCCGCCGCCGTGGGCCGGGGGACGGCAAAGCTGGTGCTGGGCGGGCCCACGCTCTTCGAACGGTGCGCCGAGTCGGAACAGAACCGGGCCGTCGTGGTCGGGGCCGAACTGGAGGGGCTGAGCGGGGAATGGGCCGAGGCGCTGTTGCGCGGCGCCGACGTCGTCCCCTCGGCGCCGGGCCCGCTGACCGACGACCCCGTCGAGGTGGTCCGGCGTGCGGTCCGGGACGTCGGCGCCCGACTCCTGGCCGAGCCACCGTCCCTGGTCTGGGCCTATGTGAATCTCGACGACCACATCCACCGCTTCGGCTACGACCGGCGGCTGCGCGATGCGGTCCGGCTGCTCGACCTGGCGGCCTGCCGTTGGGCCGAGGCGGGCTGGAGCGTGCTCGCCCACGCCGACCACGGCCAGACCCCCGTCACCCCGCGTGCCGAGCTGATCGACGCCTGGGCCCGGATGGACAGTCCGGCCCACTGCGTGCTGCCGGCCGGCGGCGCCGGACGGGTCCGCTGGATGTATCCGCGCCCCGGGCACCGGCGGCGGCTCGCCGAGGAACTCCGGCAGGCGCTCGCCGGGCACGCGCTGGTGCTCTCGCCCGAGGACCTCGACGCCCAGGGCCTGCTGGCGGCCACGCCGGTGGTGCTGGAGCGCATCGGCGCGGTGGTGGCTGTGGCCACCTCCTCCTGCTTCCCCGTCCCGGACCCCGGCCTGGCCTGGGAGCACGGCGCCCGTTCCGAGGACGAGCTGCTGGTGCCGCTCGCCGCCTGGGGCGCCGACCCGTGGCCCGAACAGACCCCGTCCTCCCCGCCACCGGCAGCACCGCCGGACCGGCCCCGTCCCAGTTCTGATGAGGAGACAGCGTGAGCTCGGTCGTGTTCCGCAACAAGACCGGTGGTTCGGAGACCCTGCACGCGGCACCGGGGCAGACCCTGCTGGACGTGATGAGGGTCCACGGCATCCCCGCCAACGCCGTGCTGGCCTACCGGAACGGCGTGGTGATGCCGGAGGCCTCCGTAGTCATCGGGGCCGACGACGTCATCGACCTGCGGCAGGTGCGGCACTACGACCTCGACGTGCTGCGCCGCCCCAAGGACCACGTCTACGCCGCACCGGACCCGGTCTACTCCAAGAGCATCCTCTTCGACCACGGAGGAACCCTGGAGCGGCGGACCGAGCAGCTGACCGCCGAGAGCTTCGTGGAGTACGTCGAGGAGACGTTCGTGCAGTCCATCGTGTCCGGCGGCACGATGCGCGCCGGGGACCGCATCGTCATCGGGCTCTCCGGTGGCCGGGACAGCGTGGCCTACCTCAAGCTGCTGGAGCGCACCCGGGGGCGCTGGCCCCAGGTCGACATGACCGCGGTGACCATCACCGGCCTGCCCGACTGGGAGGAGCCGGCCACCTTCCAGGCCGCCCTGGACGCCTGCGCGGGCCTCGGCGTGGACCATGTGATCGTCACCGCCGAGGAGGTCGCCGAGCTCTTCAAGCTGCGTGAGTCCTTCGTCGACATCATGAACCGGGTCGTGGCCGGCGAGCACCGCAACATGAACATGGTGATCGGGCACCAGGTGCTCCGGCGGATGCTGGAGCGCGAGGCCGAGCGTGCCGGGGCCGGGGTCGTCGCCTTCGGCTTCAACGCGGACGACCTGGTCGCCAGCATGGTCACCTGGTTCACCACCGGGTACCGGATGGGCGGCATCCCGGTCCGGGAACTGGCCGGGATGCGCTACGTCTTCCCGCTCTACCGGATCACCAAGAAGGAACTGACCCTCTATCTGGAGCTGGTCGCACCGGAGCTGAACCGGCAGGGGGCGCCGGGCCGCTTCACCACCGGACCGGACGAGCGCTCGCTGGCCTACGCGATGGCCGACCACCTCTACGACCTGTGGCCGGGCATCGACTACTACGTCTTCAACGCCTTCGAGAACGTGCAGCGTTCGCTGTTGCCGCTGGTCGACGACCTGTGCCGGGTCTGCGGCGGGCGCTATGTGCTGATGGAGGGCGTCGCCAATCCCGCGGGCCTGTGCGACGTCTGCGGATTCCTGCAGAAGCAGGAGGCGTTGCGGCCGGACGCCGGATGACCGGGCCGGAGCTGCCCGCGCCGGGGCCCGGGTCCGGGCCCTGGTACCGGGAGTTCTTCACGGAGCCGTTCTGGGCGGTGGCCGGGCACGAGTACACCGCCGAGCGCACCGCGGCGGAGGTGGACTACCTGGCAGCCGTCCTGGACGGCTCCGCGCCCGGCCGCCGCGTGCTCGACCTGGGCTGCGGCACCGGGCGGCACGCGGTCGGGCTGGCCGGCCGGGGCTTCACGGTGACCGGGGTCGACGTCGGGGCCTGGGCCCTGGACCGGGCCGCCGAGGCCGCCGCGGCGGCGGGCGTCCGGGTGGACTGGCTGCGGCTCGACCTGCTCCGCGAACTGCCTTGGCCAGTGGGGGAGTTCGACGCTGTCCTGTGCGTCCAGTCGTTCGGCTGGGGGAGCGACGCCCAGCAGTTGCGGCTGCTCCGGAGGGTGCGCCGGGTGCTGGCACCGGACGGGGTCCTGCTGCTGGACCACTCCAATCTGCTGGCGATCACGGCCGACTACCGACCCCGGGCGAGCTTCGAGACCGAGGGGCTGCGGGCCGAGTTCCGCCGCAGCCTGCGGGTGCTGACCGGGCGCAGCGCCGGGCAGATCGAGGTCCGGCGCGACGGCCTGCCCACCGAACTGCTCAGCGACGACGTGCGGCTCTACCAGCCGGCCGAGGTCGGCGACCTGCTGACCCGGGCCGGATTCACGGTCGAGCGGGCGGACGCCGGGTTCGTGGTCGGCCAGGAGGTCACCGCGGCCACCCGCTATGTGCAGTTCCTCGCGCGCAGGACGGCAGGGCCCGGCGGGGGAGCGGGGGCGATCGCCCTCTGGTCCCACAGCCGGGCGGAAGCCGGGCTCGACCTGCGCTGGACACCGGACGAGGCCGAGTTCGTCGACGGGCCGGTCCGGGCGGCCTTCCAGGGACTCGGTCCCGACCATGCCCGGGCCTACCACCTGACCGACCCCTTCGCCGGCGAGCAGTCCGCGCCGGTCCTGGCCGAGCACTTCGGCATGGAGCTGACCCCGGACATGGTGACCGCCGGGGCCGGGGCCACCGGCCTGCTGCAGGCGCTGGCCGGGCTGGCCGCGCCGGGGCCGGTGCTGCACCTGGCCGGTGGCCATCCCGACCTGCCGCGCTGGGCGGCCGACCTCGGCGCGGAGACCGTGCTGACGTCCCCGGACCGGCTCACCGCCGATCTGGACCGCTGCCTGCCGTCGATGCTGGTGCTCGACCGGCCCTCGCTGGCCGGCGAACTCGCCGACCGGGAGGCGGTGGCGGAGCTGGCAGCGGCGGCCCGGGACCGGGGCACGGTGCTGGTGGTGGACGAGGCCTACGCCAACTACACGGGTCCGGAAGCGAGTTGCGCGCCCCTGGTGGCGGAGCACGGGAACCTGGTGGTGCTGCGCAGCATCTCCAAGGCGTACTGCTGCGGTGGACTGCGGGTCGGCTTCGCCCTTGCCGCACCCGAACTGACGCGGTGGCTGCGCGAGTTCGCCCCGCCACTGGCGGCCAACAGCCACGGGCTCGCGGTGGCACTGCGGCTGCTGTCCCAGGGCGACGTCCTGGGCGGGCTGCGGGCCAGGATTGCCCAGGTGAAGCCGGGCGTGGCGGCGGCGCTGCGGAGGGTCGGGCTGGACCCGACCGAGGGCGACCCCAGGCTGCCCTGGGTGACGGCGCCCGCGGACACCGAGACCCTGGCCGTCGTGGAGCGCCTGGGCATACGGGTCAAGGTAATCGACGGCCGACTGCTGAAGATCGCCGTGCCACTGTCGGAAGCCCGCCTGGCCGCCTTCCGCGCCCTGCTGCCCGAGCACGACGCCGATCCCCGGCCGGAGTTCGAGGGTGCGCACCGTGCATAGGCTCGAACAGCTGGTCGCCGAGCTCCACCGGGAGATCGACGCGGACCGGGCGATGCGACGGGTGGCCCGACTGGTCGCCTGGGACCGCTACCAGGGCTCCGCCGACATCGCCACGGCCGCCGACTACGTCGCCGCGGAGGCCGAACGGGCCGGCCTGGTCGACGTCGAGGTGCTGGACTTCCCCGCGGACGGCAGGACCTCCTGGTGGACCTTCACCGCCCCGGGATCCTGGACCCCGCGTTCGGCGCGGCTGTGGATCGGGGACGGGGCGCCGCTGGTCGCCTACCCCGCCCAGCCCTACGGTCTGGCGGCCGGATCGGCGGCTGCCGACCTACCAGCCGCGCCGCTGGCCCTTGCGGAGCAAGGGAATTGGCCGGTGGGCGCGGTGGTGCTGGTGGACTCGCCGGAGCGGCTCGGCCCCGGTCTCTTCGCCCGGCTGCGGGACGAAGGTGCCAAGGGCTTCTGCGTGGTCACCCACCCGGATCGCCCCGACCAGGTGGGTCGCGTCGAACTCCCGGTCGGCGGAGCCCTGTTCGGCTTCAGTGTGACGGTTGCTCAGATCGAGCGGCTGCGGACGGCGCAGCGGCGCGGCGAGCCGGTCAGGGTGCTCGTCGACGTCGACACCGCGCCGCGTCGGATGCCGGTGGTGGTCGCCCGGACACCGGCCGGCGCCGGTGGGCGGGCGGAGGGACCGGGCGTGCTGCTCGGCGCCCACCTGTGCCACCCCTCGCCCGGCGCCAATGACAACGCCTCCGGCGTCGCGGCCTCGCTCGCGGCGGGAGAGGTACTGGCGCGCCGTGCGCTGCGCTCTCCGGTGCGGTTCGTCTGGGCGCCCGAGTTCGTCGGGCTGGCCGCCTATGTCCACCGGGAGGTCGAACTGGGCAGGCCGCTGCCGGTGGCGGCGGTCAATCTCGACATGGTCGGCGAGGACCAGCGGCGCTGCGGCGGTCCGCTGATCGTCGAGCACGGGCCCGAGTACCTGCCGCACTTCCTCAACGCGCTGGTCGAGGCGTGCGTCCGGGCGCTGCCGCCCGCCGCCCGCTCCTACAGCGGCGCCGTCGGCTGCGACACCTGGGCCTGGCGGGCCACGCCCTTCGTCGGCGCCTCGGACCACGCCGTCCTCGCCGACCGGGCGATCGGCTGCCCCGCCGTGCAGCTGGGCCACTGGCCGGACCGGTTCAACCACTCCAGCGCGGACACCCTGGACAAGGTCGACCCGGACGAGCTGCGCCGGGCCGCCACCGTCGCCGCCGCCGCGCTGGCAGTGGTGGCCGGGGCGGACGCGCTCGGGCCGGTGACGGGTGCGGGAGAGCTGCTGGCCGGCCTGGTCAGCCGCTGGACGGCCGAGCGGATGACGGCCTGCCTGCCGCCGGGTGCCGACCGCCACGCGGCTGACCGGCTGGCCCGCCGTCGGCACTACGGCCAGGCCGCCCTGCGGACCCTGTTGCCGCTGGGCGCGGACCCCGGCCTGCTGGACGGCCACGCCCGGTGGTTGGAGCAGCTGCACAGCACGCTGTCGGCCGCGCTGCCCGGCGCGCCGCAGCCGAACGGGCCCGGGCACGAACCGGAACCGCCCGGCCCGGCCCTGGTCCGGGGCTGGTCCGGGCCGTTCAACCTGCGGGCGCTGATCGGGGCGGTCACCGAGCAGGACCGCAGCTGGTTCCTGGACGAGTCGCTGCGGGACCGGGGCGGCTTCTACGCCCGCGCCATGGCACTGGCCCAGAGCATCGACGGCCGCGCCGACGCGGCGGAGGTGGTCCGTACGGCCGAGCTCGACTCGGGCCTGGTCCTCGGCCGGGCCTTCGGCCCGCGCTTCCTGGCGGCGATGGTCCGATCCGGCTGGGCCGTCGAGGCGACGCCCGGGACCGAAGCGGCGGCAGAGGTAGGGGCGGAGATGACGGCAGGGGTGGCGACGGAGTGAACGGCCGGCTGGAGATCGAGGTCGCCGAGGAGTTCGACAAGGTCGACCTGGAGGCCTGGACGGAGGTGGTCGGCGCCGCCGCCGCGCCGGTCCACTACACGCCCGCCTACCTGCGGGCCTACCAGGCCAGCCCGCTGAGCCCGTTCGGAGCGGTCCGCTATCTGACGGTGCGGGAGTCCGGCCGCCCGGTCGCGGTACTGCCCTGCTACCTGCAGGACCGCGGCGACCCCTACGGCGCCCTGGCCGGCGCCGGGCTGCCGGCCGGCCCCGGCCCGGCCCTGCTGGCGCACAACTGGTACTGCTACGACACCCGGGTCCCCATGGTGCCGCTGCCCGCCGAGCGCCGGGACCGGGTGCTGGACGCGACCCTGGACGCCCTGGCCGGGCAACGGCAGGCGGTCGGCGCTCCGCTCGCCGGTCTGGTCAACGTCGCCGGGCCGGACCCGGTCCTGGCCGCGGCCCGGCGCAGAGGGTGGCGGATCGCCCCCATCGTGGCCCGCTACCAGCTGCCGCTGGACGGGCTGCCGAGCTACGAGTCCTACCTGGTCACGCTGGGTAGCCGGACCCGGCGGACGATCCGCCAGTACCTGCGCCGGGCCGCCGACGCGGGGGTCACCACGTCGACCGAACGGCCGCACCCCGCGCTGCTGCGCACCGTCTGCACGCTGAGCCGGGAGACCGCCGCCAAGTACGGCAGCGCGGACATGTACCCCGAGCAGGCGTTCGTCGACTTCGTCATGGGCCTGGGCGAACACGCCCGGGTGGTCCGGGTCGACCACGGGGACCGGACCGTGGCCGCCGCCGTGGTGCTGCTGGACGCCGAACGGCTGCACATGTGGGTCGGCGGCACCAGCCATGCGACCGTCGCCAGCTTCAGCCCGAACTACCTGCTCTGGGCGACCGAGATCCGGACCGCGATCGAGTCCGGCCGGCAGTGCGTGGAAGGCGGCCGGAGCAACCGGCCGATGAAGGAACGGCACGGCATGCGGGAACTGACCCTCTACGCCTGCGTGACCGGGACCTGCGGCTAGGTCCGGTCCGGAGGATCTAAGCTGGAGCTCATGCCGACCCTGCTGCTCGTCCGCCACGGCCGTTCCACCGCCAACTCCGCCGGGATCCTGGCCGGCTGGACCCCCGGTGTGGATCTTGACGCGCACGGTGAGCAGCAGGCCAAGCACCTGGCCGAGCGGCTCGCCGCAGTGCCGGTCAGCCAGGTGGTCAGCAGCCCGCTGGACCGCTGCCGGCAGACCCTCGCCCCGCTGCTGGCGGCCCGCCCCGAGCTGACCCAGCGGCTGGACGAGCGGCTCGGCGAGTGCCGCTACGGCGACTGGACCGGACGGCCGCTGGCCGAGCTGGCCGGCGAGCCGCTGTGGAAGACGGTGCAGGCGCACCCCTCCGCCGCGGTGTTCCCGGGACCCGAGGGCGAGTCCCTGCGCGAGCTCAGCCACCGCGCGGTGGAGAGCGTCCGCGAGTGGGACGCCGAGGTCGAGCACGAGCACGGCCCCGACGCGGTGTGGCTGGCCTGCAGCCACGGCGACGTGATCAAGACCATCGTCGCCGACGCGCTGGGCCTGCACCTGGACAACTTCCAGCGGATCTCGGTCGAGCCCTGCTCGGTCACCGTCATCCGCTACACCCCGCACCGCCCCTTCCTGCTGCGCCTCGGCGACACCGGCGACCTCAGCGGTTTCGCGCCCAGCACCGACAAGCCGGCGGCCCCGGCCGGCGACGCCGTGGTCGGTGGCGACACCGGGGTGAGGTGACCTCCGCGCCGGATAGGTAGGGTTGGATCGAACAGCGACGACCAGATCTGGAGCAAGCCGTGCCCCGCCAGGTGTTCTTCTACGATCCGCCCGAGCGATTCGTGGCCGGTACGGTCGGCGAACCCGGTCAGCGTGCCTTCTACCTCCAGGCCAGCGCCCGCGGCCGGGTGACCAGCGTGCTCCTGGAGAAGACCCAGGTGGCGGCGCTCGCCGAGCGGGTCGAGGAGCTGCTGGACGAGGTGGTCCGGCGCAGCGGCGGCAGCACCGCCGTACCGGCGGTCGCGCCCGCCGAGATGATCGACAGCGCCCCGCTGGACATGCCCGTGGTGGAGGAGTTCCGCGTCGGCACCATGGCCCTGGCCTGGGACGAGTCCATCGACCGGCTGATCGTCGAGGCCCAGGCGCTGATCGAGGTCGACCCCGAGGGCGAGCTGGACGGCGACCCCGACGAGCAGGACCTGTTCGAGGACGACGAGAACGGGCCGCCGATGCTGCGGGTCCGCCTCAGCGGTGCCATGGCCAGGGTGTTCGCCAAGCGCGCGCTGGAACTGGTCTCGGCCGGCCGGCCGCCGTGCCCGTTCTGCAGCCTTCCGCTGGACCCGCAGGGGCATGTGTGCCCCCGTCAGAACGGATACCGGCGCTGAGCACTCCGCAGGCGGAGGCGCCCGACGCCGACCCCGTCGCCTCCGCCGCCCTCGCCGCCGACCCCGAGCGCGCGCTTGCCCTGCTGCGCGGCGGTGAGCTGCAGATCCACGGGCAGCTCACCGAGGCCTCCAACGGCGTCTTCTACTGCACCGTCAGCGACGGCGCGGAGCAGGCCGTAGCCGTCTACAAGCCGGTCCGCGGCGAACGCCCGCTGTGGGACTTCCCCGACGGCACCCTGGCCGGCCGCGAGGTCGCCGCCTACCTGGTCGCCGCCGCGACCGGCTGGGGCCTGGTGCCGCCCACGGTGCTGCGGGACGGCCCGCTCGGCGAGGGCATGTGCCAGATCTGGGTGGAGTCCGACCCCGACGCCCAGCTGCTGGCGCTGCAGGACGCGCAGGAGCCGGCCGAGGGCTGGCGCGCCATCGGCCGTGCGGACGTCGGCGGCGGCCGGACGGCCCTGCTGGTGCATGCCGAGGACCCCCGGCTGCGCCGGCTGGCGGTGCTGGACGCGGTCATCAACAACGCCGACCGCAAGGGCGGCCATCTGCTGCCCGCGGTCGACGGCCGGCTCTACGGCATCGACCACGGCGTCACCTTCGCGGTTCCGGGCAAGCTCCGTACCCTGCTCTGGGGTTGGGCCGGCGAGCCGCTGGACCAGGAGGCCGTCGCCGCGCTCACGGGCCTGGCCGACCGGCTCAAGGGGCCGCTCGCCGAGGAACTCGCACCGCTGCTCACCGCCGCCGAGATCGACGCCCTGCGCGAGCGCGTCGCCGAACTGCTGGCCAGCGGCCTGCACCCGGTCCCCTCCGGCGACTGGCCGGCCGTACCCTGGCCGCCGATCTGACGGTTCCTGAGTGATTCTGAAAGATTTATTGACGTTCTCTGTGAGGTACTGCTCTACTCCGTTGAGTTCGGAACGTTCTGCCACCCGCGAACCTTCGACCTCTGCTGGAGCAGTAGATGCCGCATCGCACCTCCAGAACCCTCGTCGCGGTGGCCGCAGCCATCGCGGCCGCCACCGCAGGACTCAGCCTCCCCGCCGCCGCCCACGCCGCCGCCCCCGCGGCCACCGCTGACGTCGCGGTCCAGGCCGCCGTCGCCAAGACCCCCACCCCGCACACCGTCAGCTACGACGGCTACTCGCTGATGATCGACGGCAAGCGGACCTACGTCTGGTCCGGCGAGTTCCACTACAGCCGCCTCCCCAGCCCCTCGCTCTGGCTGGACGTGCTGCAGAAGATGAAGGCGGCCGGCTTCAACGCCGTGTCGATCTACTTCGACTGGGCCTACCACTCGCCCAAGCAGGGCGTCTATGACTTCTCCGGGGTTCGCGACGTCGACCACCTGCTGGACCTGGCCGCCCAGGTCGGCATCTACGTCATCGCCCGCCCCGGCCCGTACATCAACGCCGAGGTCGACAGCGGCGGCTTCCCGGCCTGGCTGAACACCCTGCCGGGCAAGGACCGCAGCACCGACCCGACCTACCTGGCCGCCGCCGACGAGTGGCTCAGCCGTATCGACGCGATCCTGGCCCGGCACCAACTCACCAACGGCACCGGCACGGTGATCGCCTATCAGGTGGAGAACGAGTTCTACGACGGCTCCACCGCCGGCCGCGCCTACATGACCCACCTGGAGGACAAGGCTCGCGCCGACGGCATCACCGTGCCGCTGACCGGCAACAACAACGGCACCTTCAACAGCGGCGCCGGAGCCCTGGACATCGACGGGGCCGACTCCTACCCGCAGGGCTTCAACTGCTCCAACCCGACGTCCTGGAAGGGCGTCCCGGACATCTCCTACGACCACGTCGCCGGAAAGCCGCTGTACACCGCGGAGTTCCAGGGCGGCTCGTTCGACCCCTGGGGCGGCCCCGGCTACGCCAAGTGCGGCCAGCTGACCGGCGCCGACTTCGCCAGTGTCTTCTACAAGAACAACATCGCCGTCGGCGCCACCATGCAGAGCTTCTACATGACCTACGGCGGCACCTCCTGGGGCTGGCAGGCCGACCCCTCCCAGGTGTACACCTCCTACGACTACGGCGCGGCCATCTCCGAGGACCGCCAGCTCACCGCCAAGTACCAGCAGGACAAGCTGATCGGCTACTTCCTGCAGAGCGTCACCCCGATCACCAAGACCGACAGCCTGGCCGCGGCCCCGACCGACAACGCGGCCATCGTCGACACCGCCCGGATCAACCCGGACGACGGCACCCAGTTCCATGTGCTGCGGCACGCCAACTCCACGGCGACCAGCACCGATTCCACCCACATCGCGATCGACCTGGGCGCGCACGCCGGCTACAGCTACGACGACACCGCCACCCAGCTGCAGTACTCCGGAAGTTGGTCGCACGTCGGCTCCGAGCAGAGCTACACCAGTGGCGAGTACCAGCGCACCGAGTCCTTCACCAGCACCGCGGGCGACAGCGTCAGCATCCCCTTCACCGGCACCGCGATCCACTGGATCGCCTCCAAGGCCGCCAACCACGGCCTGGCCGACGTCTACCTGGACGGCACCAAGGTCGCCACCGTCGACGGCTACGCGGCGAGCACCGCCAACCAGCAGATCCAGTACTCGGCCTCGGGCCTCAGCGACGGGGCGCACACCCTGAAGATCGTGGCGACCGGCCAGAAGGACGCCGCCGCCACCGGCACCTTCGTCTCGGTCGACGCCGTCGACCTGCCCACCCCCGGGGCCAGGTACTACCCCACCGTCCCGCAGCAGCCGGGCACCCAACTGACCTTCGCCGGGCGCGACTCCAAGACGATCGTGGCCAACTACAAGCTCGGTGCCAGCCAGTTGCAGTACTCCACCTCGGAGATCATGACCCAGGCCGAGATCGGCGGCCGGGACGTCGCGGTCCTCTACGGACGGCAGGGTCAGGACGGCGAGACCGTCCTCAACTACCAGCAGCAGCCCACCGTCCAGGTCCTCTCCGGCACCGTGCAGAGCACCTGGGACGCGAGCACCGGCGACCTGCGGCTGAACTACGTCCACGACGGACTGGCCCGGGTGCTGATCACCGGCGGGGCCCGGCCGCTGCTCCTGCTGCTGGGCACCGACCAGACCGCCGAGCAGTTCTGGCAGGCGCAGACGTCGTCAGGACCGGTCCTGGTCTACGGCAGCGACCTGCTGCGGACCGCGACCGCCGGCACCGAGGGACGCGGGCAGCTCGACCTGACCGGGGACAGCGCCTCGGCCCAACCGGTCGAGGTCTTCGCCGACCCGGCCGTCACCGGCACCATCACCTGGAACGGCAAGCGGCTGCAGACCAGGGCGACCAGCAGCGGCTCCGAGCTGAGCACCCTGCCCGGCGCCGCCGCGGTGACCCTGCCGACGCTCACCGACTGGAAGCACACCCAGGAGTCCCCGGAGTCCCAGCCCGGCTTCGACGACTCCAGCTGGCAGGTGGCCGACAAGGCGACCTCCAACAGCACCACCACCCCGGCGACCCTGCCGGTGCTCTTCGCCGACGACTACGGCTTCCACCACGGCGACGTCTGGTACCGGGGCCGCTTCAAGGGCTCCAGCACGGCGACCGGGATCACCCTGTCGGCGATCACCGGCAAGGCCGGCGTCTACTCCGTCTGGCTCAACGGCACCTTCCTGGGCAGCAGCAGCCCCAACAACGGCGGCACCACCTCGCAGACCTTCGCCTTCCCGGCCGGGGCGCTGAAGGCCGGCGCCGACAACGAGGTCTCGGTGCTGGTCGAGAACATGGGCCACAACGAGGACTACAGCGAGGCCAACAGCAACAAGGAGGCACGCGGGCTGATCGGCGCGGTCGTCGCCGGCTCCCCGCTGACCACGCTCAGCTGGCGGATCCAGGGATCGAGCGGCGGCGAGGACCTGGTCGACCCGGTGCGCGGCGCCCTGAACACCGGCGGCCTCTACGGCGAGCGGGCCGGCTGGAGCCTGCCCGGCTTCAAGGACAGCTCCTGGTCCACCGTCAGCCTGCCCACCAGCGACACCACCCCGGGGGTCTCCTGGTACCGCACCACCGCGACGCTGGACCTGCCCAAGGGCCAGGACACCTCGGTCGGCCTGCAGATCACCGACGACGCCTCGCGGCACTACCGGGCGCTGATCTACGTCAACGGCTGGCAGCTCGGCCGCTACGTCAACGACGTGGGTCCGCAGCACGTCTTCCCGATCCCCAACGGCATCCTCAAGGCCGACGGCGCCAACACCATCGCCATCGCGGTCTGGAACACCGACGGCAGCACCGGGGGCCTGGGCGACGTCTCCCTGGTGAACCTCGGCACCACCGCCTCCTCGCTGCGGACCGCGACGGTGGACAGCCCCCGCTACGACGCCGCCACCTACGCCCAGCCCAAGGCCCACCGGGCCACCGTCACCCTGGACGCCCCGGACACCGCGGCACCGGGCGCCGGCTACCCGGTCACCGCGACCTTCGCGGTGCCGACCGGAGCGCCCGCGGCCACCGCGGTCGAGCTGGGGCTGACCCTCCCGAGCGGCTGGACCGCCCAGCCGACCGGCACGGTCAGCGCGAAGAAGGTCGCCGGCGGCAGCACCCTCACCGGCAGCTGGACGGTCACCGCGCCGGCCGCCACCCTGCCCGCGTTCTCCCAGCTCACGGCGGTGGCCGACTACCACCAGCAGGGCAGGTCGCAGCAGCTCGACGACGTCAGGAACGTGCGCGCGGTGCCGGTGGCACCCACCGCGGACACCGACGTCAGCGCGCTGCCGTTCTTCACCTCCTCCAACGGCTGGGGCCCGGTGGAACGCAACACCAGCAACGGCGAGCAGGCCGCCGGGGACGGCAAGCCGATCACCATCGGCGGCCAGGTCTACGCCTCCGGACTGGGCACCAACGCGGTCAGCGACGTCGGGATCTACCTCGGCGGCCACTGCACCCGCTTCACCGCCACGGTGGGCGTGGACGCCGAGGCCGGCACTGCCGGAACGGTCACCTTCAGCGTCCTCGCCGACGGCCGCACCCTGGTCACCACCCCGGTGCTCAAGGGCGGCGGTGCGACGGTCTCCATCGACGTCGACACCACCGGCGCCCAGCTGCTGGACCTGGTGGTCGGCGACGGCGGTGACGGCAACGGCAACGACCACGCCGACTGGGCCGACGCCAAGGTGGTCTGCAGCTGACCCGACCAGGTCCGGGGCAGGTAGGCGGGCGACCGGGGGACCGGCTGCCCGCCTCCCGCACGCCCTCCCGGAGGCACTGGTGCGAAGATCACATCCGGCCGGTTAGAGTCATCCGTATGTATGCCTGGCCCGCCACCGACGTCCCCGCGCTCCCCGGTCAGGGGAGCCCCCTGCGCATCTTCGACACCTCCGCAGGCGAAGTGCGGACCTCCGAGCCGGGCCCGACCGCCCGGCTCTACGTCTGCGGGATCACGCCCTACGACGCCACCCACCTCGGCCACGCGGCCACCTACAACGCCTTCGACCTGATCCAGCGGGTCTGGCGGGACGCCGGCCACGACGTGGAGTACGTCCAGAACGTCACCGACGTGGACGACCCGCTGCTGGAGCGCGCCACCGCCACCGGCCAGGACTGGACCGAGCTGGCCGAGCGCGAGACCGCGCTGTTCCGCGAGGACATGACGGCGCTGCGGATGCTGCCGCCCGCGCACTACATCGGCGCGGTCGAGGCCATCCCGTCCATCGTCCCGCTGATCAAGGACCTGCTGGACTCCGGCGCGGCCTACCGCCTCGACGGCGACATCTACTTCTCGGTCGCGTCCGACCCGCACTTCGGCGAGGTCTCCCGGCTGGACGAGGAGCAGATGCTGCGCTTCTTCGGCGAGCGCGGCGGCGACCCGGACCGCCCCGGCAAGAAGCACCGTCTTGACCCCATGCTGTGGCTCGCGGCCCGGCCGGACGAGCCCGCCTGGGACACCGAGATCGGCCACGGCCGGCCCGGCTGGCACATCGAGTGCGTGGCCATCGCGCTGCAGTACCTGGGCATGGAGTTCGACGTCCAGGGCGGCGGCAGCGACCTGGCCTTCCCGCACCACGAGATGGGCGCCTCGCACGCCCAGGTGCTGACCAAGTCGCATCCCTTCGCCCGCGCCTACGTGCACGCCGGCATGGTCGGCCTGCACGGCGAGAAGATGTCCAAGTCGCGCGGCAACCTGGTGTTCGTCTCCCAGCTGCGCCGGGACGGCGTGGAGCCCGCCGCGATCCGGCTCGCGCTGCTGGCGCACCACTACCGCTCCGACTGGGAGTGGACCGACGCCGACCTGCTGCGCGCCCAGGAGCGGCTGGCCCGCTGGCGCGCCGCGGTGTCCCGGCCGGACGGGCCAGACGCGGCGGCCACCCTGGCCGAGGTCCGCGAGGCCCTGGCGGACGACCTGAACTCGCCGCGCGCCCTGGCCGTCATCGACGCCTGGGCCGCCAAGCAGGAGGCCTCCGGCGGCGACGACACCGGCGCGCCCGGGGTGGTCTCCCGGACGGTGGACGCGCTGCTGGGCGTGGCCCTCTAGGGGTTTCCTCACTGCTTTTGGCTGCGGACCGTAGCTGGTTTGTCGCGCAGTTCCCCGCGCCCCTGGGTAGGTGCAACTTACTCACCGTGGGTCAGTTGCAGCCCCCTAGGGGCGCGGGGAACTGCGCGACAAACCCACTACGGCCTGCAGCCGAGTTCCCTCAGAACCCTTCGCTCCGCGACGGCGCCGGATAGGTCCGCCCCTTCCAGGCCGCCCCGCGCCCGCGCCAGTGCTGGACCGCCGAGTCCACCGTCATCAGCAGGTACAGCAGCGCCGTGAACGGCAGCAGCAGCGCGGCGACCGGCGGCTGCCGGTAGTACCGCAGCATGGGGACGTAGGTGTAGGCCATCAGCAGCCAGGCCGCGCCCGCCACCGAGGCCAGCCGCGAGTCGCCGGCCGCCAGCCCGACCACCGTGAGCACCGGCGGCACCAGGTAGACCAGGGCGAGCCCGAGCACCGTCCCGATCAGCAGCAGCACCGAGTGCCGCAGCTGGGCGAAGGCACTGCGGGAGACCATCCGCCACAGCTGCCCGAACTCCGGGTACGGGCGGACACTGTCCACCTGGTCGGCCAGCCCCAGCCAGGTCCGGCCGCCACCGCGCTTCACCGCCTTCGCCAGGTTGACGTCGTCGATCACCGCGCCCCTGATCGCGGCGACCCCGCCGGCCCGCTCCAGCGCCTCGCGCCGCACCAGTGTGCAGCCGCCCGCGGCGGCCGCGGTGCGCGAACCGGGCCGGTTGCTCCACCGGAACGGGTACAGCTGGGCGAAGAAGTAGACGAAGGCCGGGACGATCAGCCGCTCCCAGCGGGTCTCGGTGCGCAGCCGCGCCATCTGCGACACCAGGTCGTAGCCGCCCCCGGAGGCCCCCTCGGCCGCCGCCACCAGGCTGTCCAGCGAGGCCGGCGCATGCGCGATGTCGGCATCGGTGAGCAGCAGGTACTCCACGTCCCCGGCCAGTTCGACGCCGTGCCGCAGCGCCCACAGCTTCCCGGTCCAGCCCTGCGGCGGCTCGCCGGGGGAGGTGACGGTCAGCGGCAGCGAACCGGGTGCCTCACCGAGTCTGCGGGCCAGCTCACCGGTGCCGTCGGTGCTCCCGTCGTCCACCAGGATCACCCGCGCGGTCCCCGGGTACTCCTGGGCCAGCAGCGAGGGCAGGCTCAGCGGCAGCACCTCGGCCTCGTCCCGGGCCGGCACCACGATGGCCACCCCGGGCCGGGCGGCACGCTCCGGGCGCGGCGGCAGCCGCACGCCGGTGTGCCAGAAGCCGCCCTGACCGAAGGTCAGCCACAGCCAGGCCAGCAGGGACGCCACAGACACCCACATTTCCACGGTCACCTGCGCGAGTATGCCGCACCGGCCTGCGCGTACCTCACCGGTGGGTCATCGACTAAGGTCGAGTCCTATGAAGATCGCACTCGTCGACTCCGGTCTGGGCCTGCTGAGCGCCGCCGCCGCGCTGCGCGCACTGCGTCCGGACGCGGACCTGGTGCTCTCCACCGACCCCGACGGCATGCCCTGGGGTCCGCGCACCCCGGCCGGCATCACCGAGCACGCGCTGGCCTGTGCCCGGGCGGCGGCGGAGCAGCAGCCGGACGCGCTGATCGTCGCCTGCAACACGGCCTCGGTGCACGCGCTGGAGGCGATCAGGGCGGAGCTGGAGCCGGACATCCCGGTCATCGGCACCGTCCCGGCGATCAAGCCCGCGGCGGCGGCCGGCGGCCCGGTGGCGATCTGGGCCACCCCGGCCACCACCGGAAGCGCCTACCAGCGCGGTCTGATCCGGGAGTTCGCCGCGGGCGTCGAGGTCGCCGAGATCCCCTGCCCCGGACTGGCCGACGCGGTGGAGCGGGCCGACGCCGACGCCGTGGCGCAGGCCGTCGCGGCGGCGGCAGCGCTGACCCCGGCCGACACCCGTTCCCTGGTCCTCGGCTGCACCCACTACGAGCTCCTGGAAACCGCGATCCGCGCGGCCGTCCCGGGCCCCACCTTCTTCGGCTCCGCCCCGGCCGTCGCCGGCCAGGCCCTCCGCCGCGCCGCCCCGGCAGCGGTCGCCACCGAGGGCAACCGCACCCTCCTGGTCCTCCGCACCGGCCGCAAGGAAGAACTCCCCCCGGAGGCCCTCACCTACCCCGAAGGCCGCGCCCTGTAAGAGCGCCGAAGGCGCGCTTTCAGGGGCGCGGGGAACTGCGCGCCCAGCCCCAAGCCAACCCGCACCCATGCACCGTCAAACCGCAACCGCCCCCCGCAGCCTGCGCAACCCCGGTGTCCACCCAGCCAACACACTGTCAAAAATCCCCCGAGAAGTCCCGGCATCCACCCCGAGCCGACTGATCCTCAGCGGATCCGGCCGAACCGCCCCCACCGCCCGCAGATCGAACAGCTGATCGTCGCCCAGGAACGCACTGCGGTACCCGTACCCCCGCAGCAGCGCCTCCGCGCGCCCATCGGCCACCCCGTGCGGATGCGCGAACGCGCTCGGCTCCTCGCCGAGCAGCTCCGTCAGGATCCGGTGCCCGCCGACGACCTCCTCGCGGACGACGTAGTCGTCACAGCGGTCCAGCCGGGCGTGCCCCAGCGAGTGGTTGCCGATGGCGACCCCGCCGTCCCGCAGCGCCCGCAGGTCCTCCGCGGTGAGCTGCGCACGGCCGGGCGCGGTCCGACGGGCCGTCACCCGCAGCTCCTCCAGGCAGCTGCGCCGGTCCGGGTCCGGCAGCGCCGCCATCGCGGCCACCGCTCCGGCGGGCGAGCGGCCCGGCAGCCGGCGGCTGTACCCGCCCTCGGCGACCAGGAACCGCGCCTCGTCCCACCAGTACGGACGCTCGCTGTCGACCAGTCCGGCGACGACGAAGGCCAGGGCGGGGACCCGCCGCGCGGCCAGCAGCGGCAGTGCCGTGGTCGCCGCGCTGCGGTGCCCGTGTTCGAAGGTCAGCAGCACCGCGTGCGAAGGCAGCGGCGCGCCGCCGGTCAGCGCGTTCTGGACCTGGCTGAGCGCCACCGGGGTGGCGATCCGCAGCAGCCGGTCCAGCTGGGCCCGGAACGCTCCCGGGTCGTCCAGGTCGCGGAAGGTTAGCACGGCGAGCCGCCGCGCCGAGCGCCCACGGGGCCGGTCCGCGCCCAGGCGGCCCTGACGCTCGTCCGGCCTGGGCAGGATGGTGAGGTTCGGCTCTCGCACGGACTTCCCTTCCGTCGCGCCGAGCTGCACCGGAGAGGGAGGGCCGGCGCGGCTATGTCACCCAACGTATGGAAGACCCACACCCCGGGGTGAAGGTTGTACGTCGGCACGGAACAAGTTTCCGATCGGTTCCGGACGACATCAGCAGCGGTTCCGACCGGGGACAATGGCCGCATGACCGCCGAAGCCCAGCCCGCCGATCCCACAGGTCCCGGAGATCCCACAGATCCCGTCGATCCCCGTCCGATCGAACGCCAGGTGGACCTCGGCACCGCGCGGCTGCTTCCCGACCTCGACCGGCCCCGGGGCTGGCTGCTCACCATGGACGACGCGCCGCAGTCCTACGTCGACCTGGACAACCCGCTGCACCTGGAGTTCGAGTACGTCCAGCGGCTGGCCCACGCCGCCGACCTGGCGGCCCTGCCGGGACGGCCGCTGGACGTGCTGCACCTCGGCGGTGGGGCGCTCACCCTGCCCCGCTACCTGGCGGCCACCCGCCCCGGTTCGCACCAGCGGGTCGTCGAGCTGGACGCGGCGCTGATCGCCCTGGTGCGCGAGCAACTGCCGTGGACGCCGTCCCCCGGCGGCGCCGAGGTCAGGATCGAGGTCCATGCCGCCGACGCCCGCGCGGCCCTGGCCGCGAGCCCGGACGGCTCGGCGGACCTGCTGGTCGCCGACGTGTTCGGCGGCTCGCGCATCCCCGCGCAGCTCACCTCGGTGGAGTTCGTCCGGGAGGCGGCCCGGGTGCTGCGCGCGGACGGCCTCTACGCCGCCAACCTGGCCGACGGCGCTCCGCTGGACTTCGCCCGCTCGCAGCTGGCGACCGTCGCCGCGGTGTTCCCCGAGGTGTGCCTGGTCGCCGAGCCCTCGGTGCTGCGCGGGCGCCGCTACGGCAATCTGGTGATCCTGGCCGGCCGGCGGCCGTTCCCGGTCGCGGACCTGGCCCGCCGCACCGCCGCGGACCCCTTCCCGGCCCGGGTGGTCCACGGCGACCGGCTCGACCTGCTCAGGGGGAAGGCGCGGCCGGTCACCGACGCGACCGCGACCCCCTCCCCGGCGCCGCCGGACGGCGCCTTCAACCTGGGGTCCTGACCGGCTACTCGCCGACGAGGGCCAGCGCGAACCCGTCGTACCCCTTGCCGCCCACGGTCTGCAGCACGGTGCCGCGGAGCCGCGGCTCAGCGGCGATCAGTTCCACCGCCTCCTGGGAGCCCCTGATCGCCGGATCCGCGGAGCCGACGTCCGCCAGATGCCCCTCGCGCACCACGTTGTCGACCACGACCAGGGTGCCCGGACGGCCCAGCTCCAGCGCCCAGCGGAGGTAGTTGCCGCTGTTGACCTTGTCGGCGTCGATGAAGACCAGGTCGAACGGCTCCGGCTGCTCCCGCTGCAGCAGCGGCAGGCTCTCCAGGGCCGGGCCGACCCGTACCTCGACCCGGTCGGCCAGGCCGGCCGCGGCGATGTTGGCCGTGGCCACCTCGGCGTGCCTGGGGTCGAACTCCAGCGTCACCAGGCGGCCGTCCGCCGGCAGGGCCCGGGCCAGGCAGATGGTGGAGTAGCCGCCGAGGGTGCCGATCTCCAGGATCCGCCGTGCCCCCACCAGCCGCGCCAGCAGGTTGAGGAACTCGCCCTGCGAGGCCGACACCGCGATCTGCGGCAGCCCGGCGGCGTCGCTGGCCTTCAGCGCGGCGTCCAGCACCGGGTCGCCGAGCCCCAGGGTCCGGTCGATGTAGCTGTCCACGTGCTGCCAGGTCCGCTGGTCCGTCGCGTCCGCGCTCATCCTGCTGCCTTTCCGTCACACCGCCGCTGACATGCCGTTCGATCGCCAACCTACCCGGCGCGGAGGCCCCCTACCATGGACGCCATGCGCCTCATCGGAGAGATCGACCCCGCCCGCCCGCTGCTCGTCGTGGCCGTCGCCGAGGAGGCGGCCTACCTGGACGAGCGGTTGCCGGTGCTGCTCACCGGCATGGGAAAGGTCAACGCCGGCGTCGCCCTGGCGACCGTGCTGGGTCGCGGCCCGCTGCCGGCCGCGGTGGTCAACCTGGGGACGGCGGGCGCGCTGCGGCCGGGCCTGGAGGGGACCCATGAGATCGGCGAGGTGATCCAGCACGACCTCGACTCCGCGATGCTGCACACGCTCACCGGCGAGACCTACGGCCCCCCGCTGGCCCTGGACGGCGGCCGGGCAGCCCTTCCGGTGCTGGCCACCGGGGACCTCTTCGTGGCCGAGGAGGAGGCCAGGAAGCGGCTCGCCGAACGCGCCGACCTGGTCGACATGGAGGGCTATGCGGTGGCCAGCGCGGCGCTGGCGGCCGGTGTCCCGGTCCGGCTGGTCAAGCACGTCAGCGACGAGGCCGGCGAGGGCGCGGCGCGCACCTGGCGCCAGTCGGTGGACGGCTGCGCCAAGGCGCTGGGGCAGTGGGCCCGCGAGAACCTGCAGCCCTGACGACGGCTCAGGGCTCGGCCAGCGGCCGGGCCGAGGCCATGCCGACCAGCAGCCCCGCGCCCGCGGTGATGCCGGGGAAGCTGAGCACCGGGCTGATCGCAGCCTGCACCGCCAGCGCGGTCAGCGCTCCGGCGGCGGTCAGCACCGTCGGGGTGGAGCCCGGGGAGCGGCGCAGGGTCCACATCATCCAGCCGTAGGAAGCGGTCAGCAGGCACAGCCCGGGCACCCCCTGTTCCGCCGCCACCTCCAGCGCCGCCGATGAGGCGCCGCCAGGGGTGGAGAAGTCCTGTGCGGCGGGGCTCAGTTCGGTGAAGCGGCCGGGGCCGACACCGCGCAGCGGAGCCCGTCCGGCCTCCTGGACCGCGTCGTGCCAGAGTGCGGCCCGCTGCTGGGAGAGCGGCAGGCCGCCGTTCCTGGCCGTCAGGTCGGCACCTGAACGGGCCAGCAGCAGCGGCGCGGAGGCGGCCAGCACGGCGCACAGCCCGAGCAGCAGCAGCGCTGGCAGCCGCCGTGCGGCGGTCCGGACCGCGATGGCGAGGATCAGGATGCCCAGGCAGGCCAGCACCGCCGCGGTGGAGCCGGTGGACACCGCCTCGGCCGTCAACGCGCAGGCGAGCAGCGCGAACACGAACACCGGGCGGACCAGGCGCAGCGCGCGCCGTCGCGATCCGGCCGGCACCGTTCTGGAGGTCTGCGCCGCACAGCAGGCCGCGCCGACGGCCAGGGCGATCAGGGCGCCGTTGGCGTCGGCGTCGTGCAGCGGGGGAGCGGCCGGGTCGCCGGAGAGCCCGCCGGGGGCGATCAGCGCCAGGACGCCCACCGCCAGCGCGATCACCGCGGGCGAGCCGACCGGCGCGACGGCTCCGGCGATGCGTCCGGCCGCGTAGCCGGCGGCGACCGCGAGCAGCCCCAGCAGGACTCCCTCGGGATGGGCGTCGCGTCCGCTGGAGGTGTAGAGCGACCAGCTGGCGCAGCCGGCCAGCAGCAGCGCGCCGATCACGTCCACGGCCGTGTCCGAGGCGGCTCCTGAGGGACCGTCGAGGTCGGGGGAGCCGATCGTCGATGTTCGCGCAGCCCCCATGCCGGCCCCCGTTTCCCGTCGGTCCACGGTAGACCGGAGCTGGCCGAATGACGCCCCTTCGCACAAATATTCGCTGGTCATGACAAGGGTGGGTGATGATCGGGCGGCCGGATAGGGTCGGGCCATGGCTATTCCAGAGTTCGTGCGCGAGCTGCGCAGCAAGGTCGGACAGCAGCCGCTGTGGATGTCCGGGGTCACCGCCGTGGTCCTGGACGGGCAGGGCAGGGTGCTGCTGGGGCGCCGTTCGGACACCGGCCGCTGGGCGCTGATCACCGGCATCATGGACCCGGGCGAGCAGCCCGCCGACGCGGTGGCGCGCGAGTGCCTGGAGGAGACCGGCGTGCACGCCGTGCCCGAGCGGCTGACCAGCGTGACGGTCTCGCCGCTGATCGTCCACGACAACGGCGACCAGGCGCAGTACCTGGAGCTGACCTTCCTCTGCCGCGCGGTGGGCGGCGAGGCCAGGGTGAATGACGACGAGTCACTGGAGGTCGGCTGGTTCGAGCCGGACGCCCTGCCGGAGGGGTTCGACGAGCGGGCGCGGAAGCGGCTGCGGATCGCCCTGAGCGGGTCGGCGGAGGCGTACTTCAGCTTCGACCCGACGGCGGCCGGTGACCCGACGGCGGCCGGTGACCCGACGGCGGCCGGTGACCCGACGGCGGCCGGTGACCCGACGGCGGCCGGTCAGAGCTTGCGCACCACGTAGCAGTCCTCGGCCGCCTCGATCACCGCGGACAGGTCGCCGCCCGCCGAGGCGGTGGCCACCGCGGCGACCGCGCCCTCCACGAACGGGGCGTCAGCGAGCCGCACCGGGAAGGGCAGTCCGTGCGCCTCCGCCGCCGCGAGCACCCCGCGGACGGTGCCGACGGATCCGTCCAGGTCGACGATCACGGCGACGCCCATGCCCTGGTCGACCTCCCTGGCCGCAGCCGCCACCAGGGCCGGGCCGGTGCCCAGGCCGTCCTCGGGCACGCTGCCGGCGGTGGCCACCGGAGCCGGGTCGCCGGTGCCCAGCAGGTCGGCGGCCATCGCCGCGACGGCCTCGGCCACCGCCCGGCTGTGGGACACCAGCACCACCCCGACCCGGTCCAGCCCGGCCAGCGGCAGCACCCGCAGCGGTCTCGGCACGGTCTCCAGCACGGCCGTGTCCTCCGGCTCGTCCTCCGGCCGCAGCGTCACTACCTCTGCCTCGCCACCCATGTCGCCGCTCCTCGGCTTGTGCTGATCCCGCCAGGCTAGGACGTCCGGGCCGCCGAACCGGTACGGCGCGCGGCGCTACGGCGGCCCGGGATGCGGGGGCGTCGACCAGGTGGCCTTGATCGCCGCAGGGTTGAGCTGAAAGGGTCGGCCCATGCGCTACATCATCATCGGAGCGGGTGCGGTCGGCGGAGCCATCGGTGGACGGCTGTTCGAGGGCGGGCGCGAGGTCGTACTGGTCGCGCGGGGCGCGCACCACCGCGCCCTCGCCGAGAAGGGGTTGACCCTGCTGACCCCGGACGGCACCGCGGTGCTGCCGGTCCCGGCGGCCGACGGCCCCGACGGAGTCGACCTGCGGCCGGACGACGTGCTGCTGCTGGCCGTCAAGAGCCAGGACACCCGGGCCGCGCTGGACGCCTGGGCGGACCGCCCGGTGGCCGGCGGCGGGACGGCCGCGGAACTGCTGCCGCTGGTCTGCGCCCAGAACGCGGTCGAGAACGAGCGGGAGGCGCTGCGCCGCTTCCGCCGGGTCTACGGGATGTGCGTCTGGCTGCCGGCCACCCATCTGGAGCCCGGCGTGATCGGTGCCGAGGGCTCCCCGCTCACCGGCATCCTGCACATCGGCCGCTACCCGCACGGCGCCGACGACACGGCCCGCCGGATCGCCGCCGACCTGGAGGCCTGCAAGTTGCTGGCGCCGGTCTCCGAGGACGTGATGCGCTGGAAGTACGGAAAGCTGATCACCAATCTGTCCAACGCCCTGGAGGCGCTCACCGGACCGATCGAGAGCGCCCAGGCACTGGAACTGCACCAGGCCGCCATGGCCGAGGGCACCCGGGTGCTGGACGCTGCCGGGATCGGCTACGCCACCGACCAGGAGCGGGCCGAGGTGGCCGGTGACCGGATGCGCTACCGCCCGGTCCCCGGGGTGAACCGCGGCGGCGGCTCCTCCTGGCAGAGCCTGGCCCGGGGCACCGGCAGCATCGAGGCCGACTACCTCAACGGCGAGATCGTGCTGCTCGGACGGGTGCACGGACTGGCCACGCCGGTGAACGGGGTGCTGCAGCGGCTGGCCGACCGGGCCGCCCGAGCCGGGCGGGGCCCCGGCTCGACCACCCCGGCGGAGCTGGCCGCGCTGATCGCCAAGGAGAGCTGACGGGTCGTCAATCCAGGTCGGCGGCACGCCTTCCCTTCTTCTAGAACGTGTTCTAGCGTGGCGCCCGGCGGGAGCGACCGCCGCTTCCACGGCGCTGCCGCCGTGCCGACCCGAGCACCCGAGGGGATCGCCATGCACCTCGCCCACACCCCGGAGCAGCAGCGGCTGCGCACCGAACTGCGCGCGTACTTCGCCGAGTTGATGCCGCCGGAGGCGCACGGGAGGCTGAACGACCCGAAGGCGCAGAAGCGCTTCTACCGCGAGGTCAACCGCCGTCTGGGTGCGGACCGCTGGCTCGGTGTCGGCTGGCCGGTGGAGTACGGCGGGCGCGGGATGAGCCCGGTGGACCAGTTCGTCTTCTTCGACGAGGCGGCCCAGGCGGGCGTCCCGCTGCCGATCATGGCGCTGAACACGGTCGGACCCTCGATCATGAAGTTCGGCACCGACGCGCAGAAGGAGTACTTCCTGCCGCGCATCCTGGCCGGCGAACTGGACATTGCCATCGGCTACTCCGAGCCGGACGCGGGCACCGACCTGGCCGCGCTCAAGACCCGGGCGGTGCGCGACGGCGACCACTACGTCGTCAACGGCCAGAAGATCTGGACCACCAACGGCGACACCGCCGACTGGGTCTGGCTGGCCGTCCGCACCGACCCGGACGCCCCGGCGCACCAGGGCATCAGCATCCTGCTGGTCGACACCACCGACCCCGGCTACTCCACCACCGTCATCCGCACCCTGGCCGGCCACGACACCACCGCCAGCTACTACCAGGACATCAGGGTCCCGGTCGGCAACCGGGTCGGCGCCGAGAACCAGGGCTGGCGGCTGATCACCAATCAGCTCAACCACGAGCGGGTCACCCTTGCGGCCCACGCCACCATGGCCAACCGCGCCCTGGCCGAGGTCCAGCAGTGGGCCATGGAGACCGAGCTCGACCAGGGCAAGCGGGTCATCGACCTCCCCTGGGTGCGTCAGCGGCTGGCCCGCACGCACACCCGCCTGGACGCCGTGAAGCTGCTCAACTGGCAGATGGTGGACGCCCTCCAGCGCAACGCACTGACCCCGCAGGACGCCTCGGCGGTCAAGGTCTACGGCAGCGAGGCCCGCCGCGACGCCTACTCCTGGCTGATGGAGGTGGTCGGCGCGGCCGGCCCGCTGAAGGAGGGCTCGGCCGGCTCGGTCCTCCAGGGCAACCTGGAGCGCGGCTACCGCAGCGCCGTCATCTTCACCTTCGGCGGCGGCAACAACGAGATCCAGCGCGAGATCATCTCCTGGATCGGCCTGGGCATGCCCCGCGTCCGCCGCTGAGCCGGCCCGCGGGTCAGGTCCGTTCGGTGGTCAGCGCGTGGGCGGTGCTGCCGGCGCCGGTTTCGGTGTCGGCGAGCCGGTGTTCCAGCCGCTGTCCCTCGATGTCCGGGTCGGGGACGTGGCGGGCGAACCACCGCGGGTGGTACCAGACCCTCGATCCGACGATCGCCATGACCGCGGGGACCAGGGTGAGCCGCACCACGAAGGCGTCCAGGAAGACGCCGACGGCGAAGCTGAAGCCGACCGCCTTGATGGTGGGGTCCTTGGTGGCCATGAAGGCGACGAAGATGGAGAACATGATCAGCGCCGCCGCGGTGACGACCCGTGCGGAGAGCGCCGTGCCGCGCTGGACCGCGTGGCGGGCGTCGCCGTGCCTGCTGAACTCCTCCTTGATCCGCGACACGACGAACACCTCGTAGTCGCTGGACAGTCCGAAGACGATCGCCAGCATGATGATCGGCAGGAAGCTGATCGTCTCGGACGGGGTGATGCCGAACAGCTGCCTGCCCCAGCCCCACTGGAAGGTGGCGACCTGTGCGCCGAGCGCCGCGGCCATGGAGAGCAGGAAGCCGAGGATCGACTTGAGCGGCACCAGCACGGTGCGGAACGCGAAGGTCAGCAGGACGAAGGCCAGGCCCACCACCACGATCAGGAAGATCGGCAGGGCGCCGGAGAGTTTTGACGAGACGTCGATGTTGGAGGCGGTGGTGCCGCCGACCAGGATGTGCGTGCCGGTGCTGCCCTCGATGGCGGCCCGGTCGTCGCGCAGGGTGTGCACCAGGTGCGCGGTGGCCGCGTCGTTCGGGCCGGACCCGGGCACCAGCCGGATCAGCGAGGTGCGGTTCTGCGCCGCCAGCGGGGTCACCTGGGCGACGTCGGGCATCCTGGCGAGCGTGGCCGCGATCTGCTGGGTGTCCGCGGGGCTGCCCACGTCCTGGGCCACCACCAGCAGCGCGCCGTTGAAGCCGGCCCCGAAGCCCTCGGTGGTCAGGTCGTAGGCCTTGCGCTGGGTGCTGTCGGCCGCCTGCGAGGCGCCGCTGGGCAGGCCCAACTGGATCTTGGCCGCGGGGAGCGCGAGGACTCCGAGCAGGGCGACCCCGCCGACGACCACCAGCACCCGGTGCCGGACCACGAAACGCGCCCAGCCGGCGCCGGCCGTGGTGTCCGGGTCGACGGCGGCGCGGCGGGCCACCCGGGCGGCGCGGGCGCCGAACCGCGGGATCCGGGTGAACCTGGCGACCCTGGTCCCGGCGAAGCCCAGCACGGCGGGCAGCAGGGTCAGCGCGATCAGCAGCGCGATGGCCACCGAGGCGGCGGCGGACAGGCCCATCGCGGTCAGGAACGGGATGCCGACCACGCTCAGCCCGCTCAGCGCGATGATCACGGTGAGTCCGGCGAAGACCACGGAACTGCCGGCGGTGCCCATGGCCAGCGGCACCGACTCCTCCGGTGTCATCCCGTTCAGCAGGTTGGCCCGGTGCCGGGACAGGATGAACAGGCCGTAGTCGATGCCGCAGGACAGGCCGAGCATCAGCGCCACCGTGGTCGACGCCGAGGCGATGGTGATGACCGAGGCGACGGCGGTGATGCCCATCAGGGTGGTGATGACGCCGATGATCGCGCCCAGGATGGGCATGCCCGCGGCCGCGAAGGATCCGAAGGTGATCATCAGGATGAAGAAGGCGATGACCAGGCCGACCAGTTCGGGCGTCTCGGAGACCTTCTGCTGCCAGCCGGGATAGACGCTGCCGTTGTACTCGACCTGGATGCCGTCGGCCTGCACCGGCCGCATCGCCGCCTTGACGGCGTCGAGGTTGGCGTCCTTGACGTCGGTGGCCTGCACGGACCACTGCACCTGTCCGAGCGCCACCCTGCCGTTGGCCGAGACCAGGTGCCCCAGGTAGGGGTCGACGGCGTTGGAGACCTGGGGCACGGCCTTGAGCTTCGTCATCGCCGTCTTGACCGCGGCCTTCTCGGCCGGGTCGGTGAGCCTGCCGTCGGCGGTCGCGAACACGATGGTGCTCTGGCCGCCGCTGAACGCAGGCAGCTTGGCGGACAGCACGTTGGAGGCGTTCTGCGCCTCGGTGCCCGGGATGGTGAAGGCGTCGTTGGTCTTTCCGCCGCTGGCCTGGGCGATCACGATCGCCGCGATCGCGGCCGCCAGCCACACCCCCAGCACCAGCCATCGGCGCCGGAAGGAGAAATGGGCGAGGCGGTGCAAATAGGTCGACATGGTCGGGTCTCCACTGCTCGGTGCGGGTCTCGCAGTCCGTCGCTGACGCTACGCCGCTCACTTGCCGAGCGTCAAGCGAATGACTTGACGGCCGTCAGGTGGTTGACCGGCCGATCGGCTAGCCGGTTTTCCGGGCTGTCTTGATAAGATGCGAGGTGGTCCGCAGACGACGAGGAGCACATCGATGGCGACGCCTGTCAGGGGAATGTCCAACCGGGCGCTGCAGGCCGAGCGGACCCGGCAGCAGATCCTGGAGACCGCACAGCGGCTGTTCGCCGAGCACGGCTACGACGCCACCTCGATCCAGATGATCGCCGACGAGATGGCGCTGACGAAGGCCGCGGTCTACTACCACTTCCGGGCCAAGAGCGACATGCTGCACGCGGTCATGAAGCCCGGGGTCCAGCGCATCGCCGCGCTGCTGGACGAGGCCGACTCGCTGCGGGGGCGGCGCGCCCGGATCGAGCACGTGGTGACCGGTGTCGTCGACTTCCTGGTGCAGAACCGCAGCTACGCGGTGATGGCCTCCAGCGACCCGGCCGCCAAGCGGCACGACAAGGACGAGCAGACCACGCAGCTGGCCCGGCGCGCCCTCGCCCTGATCTACGGCGAACAGCCCACCCCCGCCGAGCGGATCTCCTTCGCCGCGGCCTTCGCCATCGCCGACCACCTGCCGGACCTGGTCGATCTGACCGACGAACAGCTGCGCGAAGCCCTGCGCACCACCATGCTCCGCATCCTGCGCTAGGAAGGCCGTCCTCATGGATCTGCAACTCGCCGGGAAGCGCGCCGTGGTGACCGGCGCGAGCCGGGGCATCGGGTTCGCCGTGGCCCGGGCGCTGGCCGCCGAGGGCGCGGACGTGGTGCTGGCCGCCAGAGGCAAGGAGGCGCTGGACCAGGCGGTCGAACGGCTCGCGTCGGAGGGCGGCGGCCGGGTGCTGCCGGTGGTCACCGACACCACCGACGACGCATCGGTGCGGGAGCTGGTGCGGCATGCGCAGCAGGCGTTCGGCGGGGTGGACATCCTGGTCAACGCGGCGGCGACGCCGGCCAGTGCGGCGGGCGCCCCGCCGGCGCTGGCGGACCTGGAGGACGACGGTCTGCGCCGGGAGGTGGAGACCAAGGTGCTGGGCTATCTGCGCTGCGCGCGGGCCGCGGCGCCGCTGATGGTGGCGCAGGGGTGGGGCCGCATCGTCAATGTCAGCGGGCTCAACGCGCGGCAGGCCGGGAACCTGGTCGGCTCGGTCCGCAATGTCGCGGTGGCGGCCATGACCAAGAACCTGGCCGACGAACTGGGCCCGCACGGCGTCAATGTGACGGTGGTTCACCCCGGTACGACGATCACCGAGGCCAGTCCGGCGAAGTTCGCCGCGATGGCCGCGGCGGCCGGTGTCGAGCAGGCGGAGATCGTCCGGCGCCTGGAGTCGTCGGTGAGCATCGGCCGCCTGGTCACCGCCGCCGAGGTGGCCGACACCGTCGCCTTTCTGTGCTCGCCGCTGAGCGTGGCGATCAACGGGGACGCCATCGCGGTGGGCGGTGGCACCAGGGGAGCCATCCACTACTGACCCCCGCAGCGCATGCGACGGTCCGTCAGTCCGTCAGCCCCAGCTGGCCGGCGGCTCTGATGGCCAGCCAGACCTCGGCGAAGGCCTCGGTGGAACCCAGGTCACGTCCGGTCAGGGCACCGAAGCGGCGCAGCCGGTAGGCCAGTGTGTTGGGGTGGACGTGCAGGGCCTCGGCCGCGGCGTCGGTGCGCCGGTCGCGCTCCATCCAGGTGCGCACTGAGATCAGCAGTTGGCCCGCGTGCGCGGCGTCGTAGCGCAGCACCTCGCCCAGGACGTGCTCGACCAGGGCGTTCAGCACCGCCGGGTCGTCCGGCAGCCAGCGTCCGGTGGTGTCGTTGCCGTAGCGGACCAGCGGGCGACCCGACTCGACGGCCTTGGACACCGCCCACAGCGCCTCCCGCTCGGCCACCCGCAGCGACTCCCCGGGCGGGAAGGGCCGGCTCATGCCCGCGGAGACGCCCGGGATCCCGGCCACCGCCGCCCCCAGCGCGGCGGAGCCCAGCAGATAGCGCTCCTCGCCCCGGTTGAGCAGCAGGTACGGCAGCTCGTCCAGGGCCCGCAGCAGGTCGTCCTCGCGGACCGAGTCGGCCGAACGGACCACCAGCAGGACGGTGTCCTCGCCGTCCAGCGACAGCCGCTGCAGCCGCCGTCGGGCCGAGGCCGGGTCCAGCACGTCCTGGAGCAGTTCGGCCAGCGTCTCGGCGCCCTCGCGGCGCAGCGTCTCCCGTTCCTGACGGACCATCGCCAGCTGCAGGGCGGCCACCGTGGCGATGTGCTGGACCACGGCGAGGCCGGCCGGGCGGGCCCCCTTGCGCTCGAAGGCGACCAGGAAGCCCGCCGTGCCGCCGGGCGCGAGCACCGGCAGCGCGAAGCCGCCGGGGATGGTCGGCGGGGCGTCCACCGAGTCGGGCAGCACCTCGGGGTCGGGCACCGGCACGCCGGGCAGCAGCGGACGGCCCTGCGGGGTGCAGAGGAACACCTGGTAGCCGGAGAGCTGCTCCAGCCGGCGGAACAGCTCGGCCGTCTCCAGCCGCTCGGTCGCCAGCCAGCGCAGTGCCCCGAACACCTGCAGCTGCGCCCCCAGCCGCTGCCCGGCGCCCTCCTGCACGGCGGCGGCGACCTCCTGCGCCACGGCGATGAAGGGGACCGCGAGCGGCACCTCCAGCACCGGGAAGCCGCGCTCCTCCGCCGCGTCGAGGAAGGCGCGGTGCAGCGGCGGTACGTGCAGCTGCGCGGAGAGCGCCAGCGCGGACACCCCGGCGTCGTCCAGGCGCTCCAGATAGGCCCGCTGACGTGCGGCGGGCCGCGGGACGGCCAGTCCGGTGGTCATGATCACCTCGGCCCCCAGCAGCCAGGGCGTGGGGTCCTCGATGTCGCTCACATGGGCCCAGGAGACCGACCGCCGCAGCCCGGCCGCGCCGGCCAGTACCCGCAGCTGCAGCGCGGGGAAGGAGAGCAGGTCCTCGACGGTCAGTTTGTGGTCAGCCACAAGGACGACCCTACTACTTCATGCCAGCGCCAATTGCTCGTCGCATTCCAGCCACCACACACTGAGGGCCACCCCGAACCGGAACGGAGGCCGGCCCCATGACCGACCACCCCCTCCACCCCCTTGGACCCGTCGACGCCTCGCGCGTCCCGCGCTTCGCCGGTCCCGCCACCTTCGCCCGGCTGCCGCGGCTCGACCAGGTCGACCACTGCGACGTCGCGGTGGTGGGGGTGCCGTTCGACAGCGGGGTCTCCTACCGGCCGGGCGCCCGGTTCGGCCCCAGCGCGGTCCGGGAGGGCAGCCGGCTGCTGCGTCCCTACCACCCGGGCCTGGACGTGTCGCCGTTCGCCAGCCAGCAGGTGGCCGACGCCGGCGACATCGCCTGCAACCCGTTCAGCATCGGCGAGGCGGTCGAGACCATCGAGCACGCCGCCGGGGAGCTGCAGGACGCCGGCTCCCGGCTGGTCACCATCGGCGGCGACCACACCATCGCGCTGCCGCTGCTGCGCAGCGCGGCCCGTCGGCACGGCCCGGTGGCGCTGCTGCACTTCGACGCGCACCTGGACACCTGGGACACCTACTTCGGCGCCGAGTACACCCACGGCACGCCGTTCCGCCGCGCGGTGGAGGAGGGGATCCTGGACACCGAGGCGCTCAGCCACGTCGGCACCCGGGGCCCGCTCTACGGCAAGCGCGACCTGGAGGACGACCGCCGCCTCGGCTTCGGCATCGTCACCTCGGCGGACGTGATGCGCCGCGGCGTGGACGAGACCGTGGACGCGCTGCGGCAGCGGATCGGCGACCGGCCGCTCTACGTCTCCGTCGACATCGACGTGCTGGACCCGGCCCACGCCCCGGGCACCGGCACCCCCGAGGCCGGCGGGATGACCAGCCGCGAGCTGCTGGAGATCCTGCGCGGCCTGGCCGGCACCAACCTGGTCGGCGCGGACGTGGTCGAGGTCGCCCCGGCCTACGACCACGCCGAGATCACCTCGGTGGCGGCGGCCCACGTCGCCTACGACCTGGTGAGCCTGATGGCCCTGGGCGGCAAGGCATGACCGCGGAGCCGCGGGCCGCCGCGGAGGTACAGGCCGCCGCCGAGCTGCGGGCCGCCGCCGAGGTTCAGGCCGCGGCCGACGCCCTGGTGGCCGCCTTCGCCGGGAACCGCCTCGACGACTACTTCGACTCCTTCACCCCCGGAGCCACCTTCCTCTTCCCCACCACGCCGCAGCGGCTGACCTCGGCCGCCGAGTACCGCGAACTGTGGCGCAGCTGGGTCGAGCAGGACGGCTTCCACGTACTGGCCTGCGCCTCCACCCGGCCGCTGGTCCAGGTCCTCGGCGACACGGCGGTCTTCAGCCACCACGTCGAGACCCTCATCGCCACCCACGCGGGCGAGGAACGCGTGCACGAGCGGGAGACCATCGTCTTCCACCTCCGGGCCGGCCGCTGGCTCGCCGTGCACGAGCACCTCTCCGCAGCGGCCTGAGGCCGTACGCAGCACATCCCCGTGTTGACCTACAGGAGGCGCCGACCATGGCGGAAGCAGCAACGAGCACACTGACCGAGCCGGGGAGCAGACCCGGCGCCGCACTCGGCGTCGAGGTCCGGTCCATCGACTGGGTCCCGGACGCCGAGCGGCACGGCCGGGTCTGGCACCAGGCCCCGCTCTGGTTCCTGGGCAACTTCCAGTACTTCACCATCGCCCTGGGCTTCATCGGCCCCTCGCTCGGGCTGCCGCTCGGGCAGACCATCCTGGCCGGGGTGCTCGGCGTCGCCGTGGGCACGCTGTTCATGGCCTTCCACGCCTCGCAAGGGCCGGCCCTGGGGCTGCCGCAGATGATCCAGTCGCGGGCCCAGTTCGGCTACCGCGGCGTCGTCCTGGTGCTGGTCGGCACCCTCTTCACCTACCTGGGCTTCAACGTCGCCGACCAGGTGCTGCTCTCCCAGGGGCTGGACGGCGTCTTCGGCTGGAGCCCCGGCTGGGTGGCCGCGGCCACCGCGGTGCTGGCGGTCCTGCTCGCGGTCTACGGCCACGACTGGGTGCACCTGGCCTTCCGCTGGCTGCTGTACCTCTCGCTGCCGCTGATGCTGCTGGTCACGGCGGGGGTGCTGACCGGGCACGCCGGCGGCCACGCGCCCAGCGCCCACCTGGCCTTCACCTGGGCCGCCTTCTTCGCCCAGTTCTCCGCGGCGGCCGCCTACAACATCACCTACGCGCCCTACGTCTCGGACTACTCCCGCTACCTGCCGCGGACCACCTCCGCCCGCTCGCTGATCCTGTCCGTCTTCTTCGGCGCCTCGGGCTCCGCGGTCTGGCTGATCGCGCTGGGCGCCTGGCTGGCCATCAGGCTCGGGGCCAGCGACGGGCTGGTCGGGCTCCGCGAGGCCGGGGACCACTTCATCCCTGGACTGGGCGCGGCCGCCGCGGTGCTCTCCGCGCTGAGCCTGATCGCCACCATGGGGATGAACGCCTACGGCGGCATGCTGACCGTGCTGACCGGGATCGACTCCTTCCGTCCGATCAAGCCGACCCGCAAGGCCCGGGTGGTCACCATCCTCGGCCTGGCCGCGGCCTGGTACCTGGTCGGCACGCTCATCTCGGCGAACGCGGTGTCCACGGTCTTCACCGCGCTGACCCTGATGCTCTATCTGCTGGTGCCGTGGACGGCGACCAACCTGGTGGACTTCTTCGTGGTCCGCCGCGGCCACTACGCCATCGCCGACCTGTTCAACCCGGCCGGCATCTACGGCGCCTGGGCCTGGCGCGGGCTGACCGCCTACGCGATCGGCTTCGCCGCCGAGATCCCCTTCATGGTCCTCCCCGACCTCGGCGGCTGGCACTACACCGGACCGGTCGCCGAGCACCTCGCCGGGACCGACATCGCCTGGGTGGTCGGACTCGCCGTGTCCGCCCTGGCCTACCTGGTGCTGGCCCGCTCGCTGGACCGGGACGGGGAGAGCGCGGCGATGGTGCTGAGCGAGGAGGAACTCGCCAACAGCTGAGGCCCGGCGCCGAACCTGCCGTCGTACCTGTGCACCGCCCGACCGCGGCGGGGGTCCCGTCCCGGACCCCCGCCGCGGTTCCGTCATCCCCTGGGTCCATACTGCCTGCGGAGTTAGGGTGTGGACTGCGTGGACTGATGGACGTCGAGGGCGGGAGCGCGGTGAAGGAAGGAACCCTGATCCAGGGCCGCTACCGCCTTATCGGCCTGCTCGGGCGCGGAGGGATGGGTGAGGTCTGGCGCGGCGAGGACGAGGCGTTGGGCCGCAACGTCGCGATCAAGTGCCTGCGCGCCGAGGAACCGCACCGCAATCCGCGCCAGGCCGAGCTGCTCCAGGAGCGCTTCCGCAGGGAGGCGCGGCTCGCAGCCGGGCTGCAGCACCCCGGGATCACCGTGGTGCACGACTTCGGGCAGGACGAGGGCGTGCCCTACCTGGTGATGGAGCTGCTGGACGGCAGCGACCTTGGCGCGGTGCTGGACGAGGCGCCGGGGCGGCAGCTGCCGATCGACGAGGTGGTGTCGATCGCCCGGCAGATCTCCGCGGCCCTCGCCTACACCCACGCCCGCGACGTGATCCACCGCGACCTCAAGCCCGGCAACCTGGTCCGCTGCGCCGACGGCACCGTGAAGATCTGCGACTTCGGCATCGCCCGGCTGGGCTCCGGACAGGCCGGGCTGACCGCCAGGCTCGGCGGCGGAGCCTTCCCGGTCGGCACGCCGTACTACATGTCGCCCGAGCAGATCGAGGGATCCGATGTCGACCACCGCAGCGACCTCTACTCCTTCGGCTGCGTGCTCTACGAACTGCTGGTCGGCGCACCGCCGTTCGCGGTCGGCGATCCGCTGGTGATCCTGCTCGACCACCGCGACACCCCGCCCAGGCCGCCGCGCGAGCTGCGTCACGAGATCCCGGAGAGCCTGCAGGCGGTGGTCCTGGACCTGCTCGCCAAGGATCCGGAGCAGCGGCCCGCGGACGCGGACGAGGTGCTGCGCCGGCTGGCCCCCTCGCTGGCCCGGCGGCCGGTGATGCCCTGGTGGGCGGAGGAGATGGGGCCCATTCCGGTCTCGCTGGCCCGGGTGGTCCGCGAGCACCCCGCCGTGGTGGAGCTGACCCGGCGCTGGGACGATCCGCGGAGCTCCCGGATTAACTGACAGAGCGTCAGATAATCTCTTCCAGTCTGCGAACCGCTGCGCCATGCTGCCCCCATGAGGACGGAACTCAGCGAACGGCTCGGAATCGAGCACGCCATCTTCGGCTTCACGCCCTTCCCCGCGGTCGCGGCGGCCATCACCAGGGCCGGGGGCCTCGGCGTCCTCGGCGCGGTCCGCTACGGCGAGGCGGAGGAACTGGCCAAGGACCTCGACTGGATGGACGCCCACGTCGGCGGACTGCCGTACGGCGTGGACGTGGTCATGCCGGCGAAGAAGGTCGAGAACGTCACCGTCGCCGACGTCGAGGCGATGATCCCCGAGGGGCACCGCGCCTTCGTCCGGGAGACCCTGGCCCGCTACGGCGTCCCCGAGCTCGCGGAGGGGGAGCGGGCCGGCTGGCGGATCACCGGCTGGATGGAGGAGGTCGCCCGCTCCCACGTTGACGTGGCCCTGGAGCACCCGATCAAGCTGCTCGCCAGCGCGCTCGGCCATCCTCCGGAGGACGTCATCGCCCAGGCCCATGCGGCGGGCGTGCTGGTCGCGGCACTCGCCGGCAGCGCCCGGCACGCCCGGCACCACGCCGAGGCGGGGATCGACATCGTCGTCGCCCAGGGACACGAGGCCGGCGGGCACACCGGTGAGATCGGCACCATGGTGCTGGTCCCGGAGATCGCCGCGGCCGTCGCCCCGCTGCCGGTGCTCGCCGCCGGCGGCATCGGCACCGGCGCGCAGGCGGCCGCCGGGCTCGCCCTGGGCGCGCAGGGAGTCTGGCTCGGCTCGGTCTGGCTCACCGTCGCCGAGTCCGAGCTGCGCTCGCCGGTGCTGCGGGCCAAGCTGCTGGCGGCCGGCTCCGGCGACACCGTCCGCTCCCGCTCGCTGACCGGCAAGCCGGCCCGCCAGCTGCGCACCGAGTGGACCGAGGCCTGGGACGGTCCGGAGAGTCCGGGGACGCTGCCGATGCCGCTGCAGGGACTGCTGGTCGCCGATGCGCTCAGCCGGATCCAGGGATACGAGACGCCGGAGCTCATCGGCACGCCGGTGGGCCAGATCGTGGGCCAGATGACCGAGGAGCGGCCGGTGGCGGCAGTGATGGACGAACTCACCCGCGGCTTCGAGCAGGCCGTGGCCAGGCTGGACCGCATCGCGGGGAACATCGCGGGGAACGGGTCGAGCGGGGAGGCGGGAGCATGAGCACTCCCTCATCGTCCCCCGTGGGCTTCTGGGCCCAGGCCGCCGCCGATCCGGACCGGGTGGTGATGGTCGCCCCCGACGGCGAGGAGTGGACCGCGGGACGGCTGCTCGCCGCCGCCAACCGGCTGGTCCACGGACTGCGCGAGGCCGGCCTCGGCGCCGGCGACGCCTTCGCGGTGGTGCTGCCCAACGGCATCGAGCTGTTCACCGCCCACCTCGCCGCCACCCAGGCCGGCTTCTACCTGGTCCCGGTCAACCACCACCTGGTCGGCCCGGAGATCGCCTGGATCGTCTCCGACAGCGGCGCCAAGGTGCTGATCGCCCACGAGCGCTTCGCCGAGGCCGCCACGGCCGCCGCCGACGAGGCCGGGCTGCCCAAGGAGCGCCGCTACGCGGTGGGCGAGCTGCCCGGCTTCCGCCCGTACCCGGACCTGCTGGAGGGGCAGTCGGCGGACGAGCCGGAGGACCGGACCGCGGGCTGGGTGATGAACTACACCTCGGGCACGACCGGACGCCCGCGCGGCATCCGCCGCCCGCTGCCGGGACGCCCGCCGGAGCAGACCGCGCTCGGCGGCTTCCTCGGCATCTTCGGCATCCGTCCGGGCGGCGGAAACGTGCACCTGGTCTGCTCGCCGCTCTACCACACGGCCGTGCTCCAGTTCGCCGCCGCGTCGCTGCACATCGGCCACACGGTGGTGCTGATGGACCGTTGGACGCCCGAGGAGATGCTGCGGCTGATCGACCGTCACCGGGTCACCCACACCCATATGGTGCCCACCCAGTTCCACCGCCTGCTGGCCCTGCCCGCGGAGACCCGGGCCCGCTACGACGTCTCCTCCATGCGCCACGCCATCCACGGCGCGGCCCCCTGCCCGGACCACGTCAAGCGGGCCATGATCGAGTGGTGGGGCGAGAGCGTGGAGGAGTACTACGCCGCCAGCGAGGGCGGCGGCACCTTCGCCACCGCCCGGGACTGGCTGGAGCGGCCCGGGACGGTGGGCAGGCCCTGGCCGATCAGCGAGGTCGTGGTCCTGGACGACGACGGCAAGCCGGTGCCGGCGGGGGAGCTGGGCACCGTCTACATGAAGATGAGCACCGGCGGCTTCAGCTACCACAAGGACGAGGGCAAGACCCGGAAGAACCGGGTCGGCGACTTCTTCACCGTCGGGGACCTGGGACTGCTGGACGCCGACGGCTACCTCTACCTGCGCGACCGCAAGATCGACATGATCATCTCGGGCGGGGTCAACATCTACCCCGCCGAGATCGAGTCGGCCCTGCTCGCCCACCCGGCCGTCGCGGACGCCGCCGCCTTCGGCATCCCCCACGACGACTGGGGCGAGGAGGTCAAGGCCGTCATCGAACCCGCCCACGGCTTCACGGCCGGCCCCGACCTGGCCGCGGACATCCTCGCCCACTGCGAACGCCAACTCGCCGCCTACAAGCGGCCCAAGTCGGTGGACTTCGTGGCGGAGCTGCCCCGCGACCCCAACGGCAAGCTCTACAAGCGCCGGCTGCGGGACCCGTACTGGGAGGGGAGGACGCGGCAGGTGTGAGCGGACGGCCACCGCGCGGCGGTCGGGCTCCGGCGGTCGGGCCCCGGCGCGCGGCTGTCAGGCCGCGGCGGAGTCCGCCGCCACGCGGTAGCTGCGGCCGTCGGTACTGCGGGTCAGCAGCCCGGCGTCGACGAGGTAGCGGCGGAGCGCGGAGGGGTCGTCCCAGTACTGCCGGAGGGCGATGTTCACCTCGGGCTCGCCGTAGCCGACGCCGGGTTCGAAGACGCGGCGGGTGAGGTACTCCAGCAGCGCCTGACGTCGGGCCGGGCGGGTCGGCATGGTCGTGAGCCGTCCGTCCTTGAACAGCTGCGCCGTCGCCTCGTCGGCATCGTCGGCGGCCGTGGCCGCAGGTGCCGGGCGCAGCGCTTCGCCGAAGGCGTCCGCGCGGGCCACGGCCCTGGTCCCGTCCTCGCTCAGCTCGGCCAGCCCGGCCTGCAGCAGGCGCCCGAGCTGCTTGGCCGTCGCCGGGTCCTCGGCGCGCAGCGCCTCGGGGTCCAGCCCGGCCGAACCGGCCAGGACCAGCCGGGCGTGCAGCCGCAGCCGGGCGGGATCCGACAGGGCGGAGGCGAGCGGGGCGAGAGCGGCGAGCTGGGTCATGGGATCGTCCTTAAACAAGTGGTGACCTGCTCACGCTAGGCGGGTCGGTCGCCGGGAGGCCAGCGAATTTCCCGAGGCGTCCGAGCGGGGGCGATGCGGGGCCGATGTGGAACCGCCGGGAGCGGTAGGACATCCTTCTGCTCACAGATCGGCCGCCGACAGGCGGTGGGCGTGGAAACGGGGGACGTCATGGGCGATGGAGTGGGAGCCTTCGGGCTTGCGTTCGGATTCTTCGGGCTGCTGTTCGCGCTGGTCGGGATCGCGCTGGGGTGAGCCTCGTCAGGCGTGCGGTCACGCAGCAGCGGGCTCTCACCTACGGGATACCGGCCGAGGCTCGCTGCCTGGACACCTATGTCACCAGGGACTCGGAGGGCAGCAGCACCCGGCATGTGATCCTGGGCTTCACCACCCGGGAGGGACAGGCGGTCCGGTTCGAGCCGATGGGTGCGCCGCGGATGATGGTGGCCGGGGACTTCGTCACGGTTCGCTACCTCCCGGAGAACCCGGAGAAGGCCGCTGTCGTCGGCTCGGGTGGTGCCGGTGCCATGGTCGGTCTGGTGATCGGGCTGGTCGTCAGCACGATCTTCACGGTGGCCGGGTTGGCCTTCGCGGCCGGCGGATTCGGGTTCGGCTTCTTCGCCATGAATGTGACCGCGGGGCCGTGACCGAGCGCACCGACTGACCCGCTGCGCGGAGGTTGCACCTGGCCAGGGGGGCGGGGAACTGCGCGACAAGCCGGCTGCGGTCCGCGGATGACGTCAGGGCGCCACCAGGCCCTGCGCCCAGCGCATGTCCGGCTTGCCGGTCGGGGTGCGCTGCACCTCGGGGACCAGGTGCAGCCTGCGCGGGACCTTGTAGCCGGCCAGATGGGCCCGGCAGTGGTCCTGGAGCTGCTGGAGCGTCAGCTCCTCGGTGCCCGGCCGGGGTTGGACCAGGGCGACCACGGTCTCGCCCCAGCGCTCGTCCGCGGCGCCGACCACCACGGTGTCGTACACGGCGGGATGGCCCTTGATCACCGACTCGACCTCCTCCGGGAAGATCTTCTCCCCGCCCGAGTTGATGCAGGACGAGCCGCGTCCCAGCAGGGTGATCCGGCCGTCCTCCTCGCGCACCGCCCAGTCGCCGGGGACCGCGTAGCGGGTCCCGTCGGGCGCGGTGCGGAACACCTCGGCGCTCTTCACCGGGTCGCCGAGGTAGCGGAGCGGGACGTTGCCGCGGCGGGCCAGCCGGCCGACCACCCCGGCGGGCAGCGGGTTCAGGTCGTCGTCCAGCACCTCGGAGTCGCGGATCGCGGTGGTGGTGACACCGGCCTGGTCGCCGGAGCCGCCCCGGTACTGGCTGATGCCTCCGGCGCCGCCCTCCGAGGAGCCGATGGCGTCGCTCAGATAGAGGTTGGGGAAGCGGTCCAGGAAGCGCTGCTTCACCGGGGCGGAGAACAGGGCCGCGCTGCTGACCAGGCCGAACATGGAGCCGAGGTCGTAGCCGGCGTCCGCCGCGTCCAGGGTCTCGATCAGCGGGCGGCCCATCGCGTCGCCGGTGATCATGACGAGGTTGATCTTCTCCGACTCGGTCAGCTGCCAGACCCGGGCCGGGTCGAAACGGTCCAGCAGGACCGCCCGGTTGCCGCGGAACAGCTGCTGCATCAGGCCCCACTGGGTGGCGCCGTGCATCAGCGGGGCGATCGGGAAGAAGGTGAGCTGGTTGTCGTAGGCGGTGGTGACGATCTCCTCCGGCGTCGCCATCCGGTGGCCGTTGGTGACGTCGATGCCGCCGCCCAGGGCGAAGAAGACGTCCTCCTGGCGCCAGACCACGCCCTTGGGCAGACCGGTGGTCCCCCCGGTGAACAGCAGGTAGTGGTCGTCGCCGGAGCGCGGGGCGAAGTCGCGCTCGGGGGAGCCTGAGGCCATCGCCTTCTCGAACGAGACCGTCGGCAGCGCCTCGGCGCGGCCGTCCCCGTCCCCGTCGTCGATCAGCAGCAGATGGCGCAGGTTCGGCAGACCCGGGAGCACCGCGGCCACCTGGGGCGCGAACCGCTCGTGGAAGATCATCGCCACCGGCTCGGCCATGGCCAGCAGATAGCTCAGCTCGTCGGCGACGTAGCGGTAGTTGACGTTGACGCAGACGGCCCGGATCTTGCAGATCGCGAGCAGCGACTCCACCCACTCGGCCCGGTTCAGCGCATAGACGCCGACCCGGTCGCCGGGGCCGACCCCCGACTCCTGGAGGTGGTGGGCCAGGCGGTTGGCGCGCTCGTCGAGTTCGGCGAAGGTGCGCCGCTGCACCCCCGGCCCGTCGGCGCGGGCGCAGGTGATCGCCTCGCGCCCGGGGAAGTGGTCAACCGCTTGCTCGAACAGATCGGCCAGGTTGAATTCCATGCGCGGAGAGTAGGAGCCGCAGGTGGAGAACTCCAGAGCGGTGACGCCCTTGCCCGTACCTCTTGCGGCCCCTGGACAAAGACTGCAACCTGTTCTAGATCTGACGGTGTGTCAAAAGTGATGCATCACAAGCGGAGGGCACCGGCATGACCGGCACTGAACACCTCAGCACGGAGCGGCACGGGGCCACCCTGGTGCTCACCCTGAACCGGCCCGAGGCCAAGAACGCGCTCTCGATCCCGATGCTGGTCGGACTGCACGACGCCTGGCTGGAGGCCGACGCCGACGACGGGATCCGCTCGGTCGTGCTGACCGGCGCGGGGGGCGCGTTCTGCGCGGGCATGGACCTCAAGGCCCTGGCGCGCGGCGGGTTCGGCGATGACGACGACCCGTACCGGGCCCGCCTCAAGGCCGACCCGGACCTGCACTGGAAGGCGATGCTGCGGCACTACCGCCCGCGCAAGCCGGTGATCGCCGCCGTCGAGGGCGTCTGCGTGGCCGGCGGGACCGAGATCCTGCAGGCCACCGACATCCGGGTGGCCGCCGAGTCGGCGACCTTCGGCCTATTCGAGGTGCGCCGCGGCCTGTTCCCGATCGGCGGTTCCACGGTCCGGCTGCAGCACCAGATCCCACGCACCCATGCGCTGGAGATGCTGCTCACCGGACGCCGCTACACCGCGGCCGAGGCCCGTGACATCGGGCTGGTCGGCAGCGTCGTCCCGGACGGCACCGCGCTCAAGCGCGCCCTGGAGCTGGCCGAGGCCGTCAACGAGGCGGCGCCGCTGGCCGTCGAGGCCGTCAAGCGCTCGGTCTACGAGACCGCGGACCTCGGCGAGGAGGCCGGACTGGCCCGGGAACTGGAGATCGGCTGGCCGATCTTCGCCACCGAGGACGCCAAGGAGGGCCCCCGGGCCTTCGCCGAGCACCGCGCCCCCGTCTACCGCCGCCACTGAGGAGAGGCACCGCCATGTCCGACGTGCAGAAGTCCGACGTGCAGATATCCGACGTGAAGCAGGCGGACGTGCTCAGCGCTCCGCTGGTCGTCGAGTTCCCCTTCACCCGTTCCACCGGTCCGGTCATCGGGGCCTTCCTCACCGGGCTGCGCGAACGCGTGGTCCTGGGCATCCGCGGCTCCGACGGCCGGGTGCTGTGCCCGCCCGCCGAGTACGACCCGGTCACCGCCGAGGAACTGCACCAGCTGGTGGCCCTCGACGGCACCGGCACGGTGACCACCTGGGCCTGGAACCAGCACCCCCGCCCGTACCAGCCGCTGGACCGTCCCTTCGCCTGGGCGCTGGTGCGGCTGGACGGCGCCGACACCGCGCTGCTGCACGCCCTGGACGCGCCGCCGCCGGACAGCGGCGACCCGCGCGCGGTCCGCACCGGGCTGCGGGTGACCGTCCGCTGGGCCGAGCAGCGGACCGGGGCGATCACCGACATCGCCTGCTTCGAGCCGCTTCCCACAACGACCGCAGAGGAGGGCCAGGCATGAACGCGGCAGAGCTGCTCGCCACCGTCCCCGCGCTGGCCGGGGCGGAACCCGTCACCAGGGTCACCATCCCGGCCAGGCTCGACTACACCTACAGCCCGGGCTCCGCCCAGACCCGCTTCCTGAAGGCGCTCACCGAGCAGCGACTGCTCGGCGAACGCTGCCCCTCCTGCACCCGCGTCTACATTCCGGCCCGTGGTGTCTGCCCCACCTGCGGCATCGTCACCAACGAGCAGATCGAGCTGCCGCATATCGGCACCGTCACCACCTTCTGCATCGTCAACATCGCGGCCAAGGGCCTGGATGTCGAGGTCCCGTACTGCTACGCCTACGTGCTGCTGGACGGCGCGCACGTCGGACTGCACGCCAGGATCGGCGGTATTCCGCACGACCAGGTGCACGTCGGCCAGCGGGTCGAACCCGTCTGGCGCGAACCCGCGGCCCGCTCGGACCAGCCCAGCCTTGCCGCCATCAGCCATTTCCGCCCCACCGGCGACCCCGACGCCGACCCCGAGAGCTACCGGAGGTGGATGTAGTGACGAGCATTCAGGGCGCTGAGGCCGGTGCTGAGGCCGGTCAGGGCAGCCGGCGCGACGTGGCCGTCGTCGCCTTCGCCCAGACCGTGCACCGGCGCAGCACCGACCGGCTCTCCGAGGTCGAGCTGGTGCTCCCGGTCCTCCAGGACGTACTCAAGCAGACGGGACTGACAACCGACCGGATCGGCTTCACCTGCTCCGGCAGCAGCGACTACCTGGCCGGCCGGGCCTTCTCCTTCACCATGGCGCTCGACGGGGTGGGCGCCTGGCCGCCGATCTCCGAGTCCCATGTGGAGATGGACGGCGCCTGGGCGCTGTACGAGGCCTGGGTGAAACTGCGCACCGGGCAGGCCGACACCGCCCTGGTCTACTCCTACGGCAAGTCCTCGCCGGGCAGCGTCCGCGATGTGCTCACCCGTCAGCTCGACCCCTACACCCTGGCCCCGCTGTGGCCGGACGCCATCGCGCTGGCCGCGCTGCAGACCCAGGCCGCGATCGACGCCGGGCTCACCGACGAGCGGGCGCTGGCCGCCACCGCGGTCCGCTCGCGGCGCGCCGCCGAGGCCAATCCGCACGCGCAGCTGCGGGGCAGCGCCGACGTCGGGGAACTGCTGGAGCAGCCCTACGAGGTACGGCCGCTGCGGCGCCACGACTGCCCGCCGGTCAGCGACGGGGCGGTCGCGGTGATCCTGGCGGTCGGCGACACCGCCAGGGCGCTGCATCCGCGTCCGGCCTGGATCCGCGGCATCGACCACCGGATCGAGGCGCACCAGCCCGGGGTGCGCGACCTCACCGATTCGCCGTCCACCCGGCTCGCCGCCGCGCGGGCCGGGGCCTTCGACGCCCCGGTCGACACCGCCGAGCTCCATGCGCCGTTCAGCGTCCAGGAGCTGATCCTGCGCCGGGCGCTGGGCCTGTCCGACGCCACCGAGGTCAATCCGTCGGGCGGCGCGCTGGCCGCCAACCCGGTGATGGCCGCCGGACTGATCCGGATCGGTGAGGCCGCCGCCCGGATCCACCGCGGCGAGTCCCGCCGGGCCCTGGCCCACGCCACCTCGGGGCCCTGCCTGCAGCAGAACCTGGTGGCCGTACTGGAGGGGGAGCAGTCATGAGCAGGGCAACCGGTCAGGAGCCCGTCGCCGTCGTCGGGATCGGCCAGACCAAGCACGTGGCGGCCCGCCAGGACGTGTCCATCGCCGGACTGGTTCGCGAGGCCGCCGTGCGCGCCCTCGAGGACGCCGAGCTGACCTGGGCGGACATCGACGCCGTGGTCATCGGCAAGGCCCCGGACTTCTTCGAGGGCGTGATGATGCCCGAGCTGTACCTCGCCGACGCGCTGGGCGCGGTCGGCAAGCCGATGCTGCGGGTGCACACCGCGGGCTCGGTCGGCGGCTCGACCGCGCTGGTGGCCGCGAACCTGGTCGCGGCCAGGGTGCACGGCACCGTGCTCACGGTGGCGTTCGAGAAGCAGTCCGAGTCCAACGCGATGTGGGGGCTGTCCCTGCCGGTCCCGTTCCAGGCCCCGCTGACCGCGGGCGCCGGCGGCTTCTTCGCCCCCCATGTCCGCGCCTACATGCGCCGGACCGGGGCCCCGGACCACATCGGCTCGCTGGTCGCCTTCAAGGACCGGCGCAACGCCCTGAAGAACCCCTACGCCCACCTGCACGAGAAGGACCTGACGCTGGAGAAGGTCCGTGCGGCGCCCATGCTCTGGGACCCGATCCGCTACTCGGAGACCTGCCCCTCCTCGGACGGCGCCTGCGCCATGGTGCTCACCGGCGTGCAGGGTGCGGCCCGCGCCCCCCGGCGCCCGGCCTGGATGCACGGCGGGGCGATGCGCAGCGAGCCCACCATCTTCGCCGGCAAGGACTACGTCAGCCCGCAGGCCGGCCGGGACTGCGCCGCGGACACCTACCACCAGGCCGGGGTGGTCGACCCGCGCCGGCAGATCGACGTGGTGGAGATGTACGTACCGTTCTCCTGGTACGAGCCGATGTGGCTGGAGAACCTGGGCTTCGCCGACCAGGGCGAGGGCTGGAAACTGGTCGAGGCGGAGGTCACCGAGATGGACGGCGACCTGCCGGTCAACCCGTCCGGCGGGGTGCTCTCCAGCAACCCGATCGGCGCCTCCGGCATGATCCGCTTCGCCGAGGCCGCACTCCAGGTGCGCGGCGCGGCCGGCGAGCACCAGATCGACGGCGCCAGGCTGGCGCTCGGTCATGCCTACGGCGGCGGTGCCCAGTTCTTCTCCATGTGGCTGGTCGGGAGCGAGCGTCCGGACAGCTGATCGAATCCCTTGCCGCACGCCGCCGGGAAAGGGACCAATCCGCACGAGTGGATCGCGTCAAAGGCCTCCTCCCGGCCCGTCGCCGGAAGTTACAGTGGCATCACGAGACGGGAGGATCACGACGTGGCAAGCGACTCATTCTTTGGTGACAGTGCGGGTGCGGGCATCCTCACCCAGCGCAGTCCGCTCGATGAGGGATCCGACGGGAAGAAGCCGCAGCTCGACCTGGGCGAGGCCGAGTGGATGTCCGGCAGCAACGGGGTCGGCGATGTCCAGATCGCTTTTGTGGAGGGCTACATCGCCATGCGGGACGGGCGGAGCCCGGACGGCCCCGCGCTGATCTTCACCCCGGCCGAGTGGCGGGCCTTCGTCCTGGGCGCACGCGACGGTGAGTTCGACCTGACCTGAAGCAGTGACCCTGACATCAGTGACCCCGAGTCAGTGACAGGGATGCGCCGCGCCGACCACCCCCACGGGGCCGACGCGGCGCATCCTTTTGGTCCGTGCCTCGCACACCCCCACGCGGCGAAGCGGACGGACCCGTCCACGGAACCACCGCCGTCTCGGCATGTGGTCAGGACCCGCGGACGTGCTCGGTGGGAACCGGATCGGCCCGGTACCGCCGAATCACCGGTGGTACCAGGCGAATGCCACACGCTGCAGGTCGACACCGTCCCGGTGGACACGTCGTACTGCTCTCCCCATGTCGCCGACCGTAATCGGAACGTGATGGGCTCGTCAACTGCCGCCCGAGAACACGGGATGAACGGAACGTTGCCCGCCGTCACAGCCTGCAACCCGGGTCCGGAGGGCATCGGTCGGGTGCGGACGGGTGACCGTCGGCACAGGTCCGGAGGCCACGTACGATATCCCCATGGCTTTCCTCCGCCGCCGTTCCGGCACACCGGCAGGTCCGGACTTCGACGTTCTCGCGATGGACCCGGGCGACTGGCCCGGTGACTTCGGGGCGGCCCTGCTCGCCGACCCGGAGGACGGCAGCTGCCAGGGGATCTTCCTCCGCTACGACCTGCTCGGCGGCCGGGGCCCGTCCATGCTGATCGGCAATCTGTGCGAGGGCTCGCCGGCCCGGGAGCCCGAGGACGGTGTGCCCTTCGAGGTCCGGCAGCTGTTCGCGGCCATCGGCAACGACGAGCCGGTCGGCGTGGTCGAGATCGAGGACTTCCCGGTGATGCTCGGGGACGACCTGCTGATCGTGAAGAAGGTCAAGCTCTCGGAGAGCCGCTGCTCCTGCGTGCAGTTCGGGCGCAGCGACGGCATCCAGGTGACCGTGGCGACCTGGGACCGCCCGATCACCGACGATCTGTACAAGCTGCTCAAGCCACTCCCCGCGGCGATGTTCCAGGCATGACCGTGCCCCGGCGGCCGATGCTGACCCGGCGCAGGTACCTCGACCTGCTCCGGCTCGCCGGCGCCGTCTGTCGCTGAACCGACCGTCCCGGCCCCGCCGGTACGTCGCGTTCGTTCCGGAAGTCCAGTAACCGACAGGCAGCACTCGCCGCACGGAGGCCAGCGTGACCACCGCAGCCAGACAGTCGACCCCCGGTGGGATCCCCGCCCCGGCCGGACCCGTCGGCCCCGGCCGGGGGGACGCCGCGGCCGGGAACCCCGCGCTGGCCCAGGCCTTCGCCGGACTGCCGCGCGTGGTGGACCTGCTCGCCGCCCGCGCCGAGGAGCACGACCGCGACGCCGGCTTCCCCTACCAGGGCATCGAGGTGGTGCACGACGCCGGGCTGCTGACGCTGACCGTGGCCGAACGCCACGGCGGCCCCGGCGCCGGCCTCGCCGACACGGTGCGGGTGCTGACCGAGCTCGGCCGGGGCGACCCCGCGGTGGCCCTGGTCACCGCGTTCACCCTGCTGGTCCACGCCCGGCAGACCCGTACCTCGCCCTGGCCCGAGCCGGTCTACGCCGACCTGCTCGCCGACTCGGTGCGCGGCCCCGCCCTGGTCGGGGTGCTCGGCCCGGGCGGGGTGCTCGGCCGCGGCGGCGCCGACGACGCCGCGCGCAGCGCCGGGACGGTCGGCGTGACCGCCCGCCGCGGCGAGGACGGCTGGCTGTTGACGGGCTGTGAGCCCGGGGTCGCCGGCGCCGAGGCCCTCGCCTGGATGGTGGTCACCGCACGCACCGAGGGCGAGCAGCCCGGCGAGGGCGTCTTCCTGGTCCAGGGCGACACCCCGGGCGTGCAGGTCGAGCCGACCTGGGACCAGCTCGGGCTGCGGGCGACCGCCAGCCACGACGTCGTCTTCGAGGCCGCGGAGGTCGGCGACGACGCGGTGGTGCGCCTCGGCGCCGGTGGCGCGGACGACGACCCGCTGGACCGCGCCTGGACCGACCTGGCCCTGCCCGCCGTCTACCTGGGGGTCGCCCGCGCGGCCCGCAGCTGGCTGGTCCGCGCGCTGCGCCCGGTGCTGGTCGACGGCGACGGCCAGCTGCAGGCCGCGGTCGGCTCCATCGAGGTCGAACTGACGGCCGCCGAGGAACTGCTGTTCGCCCTGGCGCGCGGGGTCGACGAGGGGGTGCCCGACGCGCCGCTGCGCACCGCCGCCGGCCGGATCGTCGCCACCCGCGCGGCGGTGTCCGTGGTCGAGCAGGCCGTGGCCCTCAGCGGCGGCGCCGGCCTGAGCCGGGCCCACCCGCTGGAGCGGCACTTCCGTGATGTGCTGCACGCCAGGGGCCACGGACGGCGCGAGCACGAGCTGCTGGCCGAGGCCGGCCGGCAGGCGCTGCGCGGCCGCTGACGCCGCCTCAGCGGGTCCCCGCTCAGCGGGTCGTCCCCGCTCGGCGGGCCGTCCGGGCTCAGCGGGTCCCCACCGCGGCCCGGACCGCGCGCCGCGCCAGCGCCGCGTCCTCGTGCAGTCGGCGGATCAGTATCCGCTGCTCCTCGCCGGCCCCGGGCACGTCGTGCATCCGCAGCTCCCGCATCAGCACCAGGATCAGGTTCACCAGGAAGGCGTCCCTGGGCAGCGTCCCGGAGGACTGCGCCACCTGGCTGATCTGCCGCCGCGCCGCGGTGTCCCCGGAGAGCACGGTCCACAGCACCGCCAGGTCGTAGCCGGGCAGGTACCAGCCGGCCTGCTCCCAGTCGACCAGCACCGGGCCCGAGGGCGCCAGCAGCACGTTGGTGAGCAGCGCGTCCCCGTGGCAGAACTGCGGCGCGGTGTGCGCCAGTCCGTGCAGCAGGTGCTGCAGGTCGCCCGCGTCCCGGTCGGTCAGCAGGCCCAGGGCGTGGTAGCGGGCGATCTCGCGGGGGTAGTCCAACGGCGCCTGGAAGGAGCCGGCCGGCGGCCGCCAGAGGTTGAGCGAGCGCACCGCGCCGAGGATCGCCCGGACCTCGCCCGGCGAGGGCGTGTTGCAGGGGTGCCGCTCGTAGGCGGCGGGCCGGCCCGGTACCCGTTCCATCAGCAGCACGCAGCGGTCCGAGTCGGCCGCGACCAGCTTGGGCAGCCGGGCCGGCGGGCGGTGCCGGACGAAGGTGCGGTAGGCGGCGACCTCGTGCCGCAGCAGCTCCGCGGCCTCCCGTCCGGACCTGGTGGCCTCGCGTCCGGCGGGGGTGGGGGTCAGGCACTTGGCGACCACCGGGGTGCGCCCGGCGGTGCCGACCACCAGGACGTGCTGTTCGTCCTCCCGCAGCAGCTGCCGGGGGACGAAGGCGGGGCATATCCGCGTGATGCCGGCCAGCGCGGCGCGCAGCGCCGGTGACTGCTCGGCCGGGTTGTCCAGCCTCGGCGCTCCACCGGCGGCCGGACGGGGTGCCACCATGCGGCGCGGCCCGACGGGTGCCAGGGCGCGGTCACGGGTGCGTGGATCGGAGCCGAGGGCCGGACGGTGGCGCGGCGGCTGGGTGACCCGGGTGGTGGTGGGCCCTACGGGGGCGGGGGAGATCGAGGGTGAGTACATGGGTGGTTCCGGGTCCCTTCCTGGCGGGCTGCCGCCGGCGGGCCGGACGGCCCACCGCGATCACTTCTGGTACCGGGACGTTGCGGGCGTTCCGGCACTGCGGGGCTGCTGCGGAGGAGCGGGGCGGCACGGGCGTCGGCCCCGGACCGGGACCGCCGTGGACCGCGCACCCTGGGGAGTGCGTGGTCCCGATACGGCCCCTGCGCGGTGCACTTCCGTCCGCGCCACCCCTTGCGCCACTCCCTTGCTCCGCGGTCACCGGGGCAACTTCTGCCCGGTGGTCGCGGGGTTGGGGTGGCGCATGTCTACATGACACCCGCCGCCTCATGGCGCATCAGGTTGCGCACCCTGGCGAACCCTGGCGAATGCTCGCCTGGCACATGACGCCCGGATAGCCTCGAAAGTGCCGAGGAACCTGGGGGCTTGACGTGAGCAGAGGCACCAACACCCGATTCGCAGACCTGTTCGCCCTGACCGGATGGTCGAAGGGGGAACTGGCGCGACTGGTCAACCGGCGCGGCGCGGCGGCCGGACAGCAGCAGCTGTCCACCGACACCTCGCGGGTCCGGCGCTGGATCGAACGCGGGGAGATCCCGCGCGACCCGGTGCCGAGGGTGCTGGCGGCGCTGTTCACCGAGCGGCTCGGACGTGTTGTCACCACTGAGGACCTCGGGTTCCAGCGACAGCGGCACACAGGTTCGGGCGGCGCGGCGCAGGCCGCGTCGGACGTCCCCTCCCCGTACCCGCAGCCGGAGCGCACAGCCGAGGACCTCACCGAGTTCACGGGAATGGACCTCATGCTCAACCGACGCGGAATGATGAGCGCGAGCACCGCGCTCCTGGCGGGAGCCGCCATCGCGGGCCCGCTCCACGACTGGATGGCCGGATCCGACTCGGCCGTGGCCGCCGACGGCCCCACCTCGGGCGCGATACTGCGCAGCCCGATGGCCGCGGCCCTGCCGGCCAGCGACTTCTACGAGGCGGGCCCGGTCGGCCTGGACGAGGTGGAGGCGCTGGAGTCCTCGGTCACGGTGTTCCGTGCCTGGGACGCCTCGCGCGGCGGCGGACTGCAGCGCAAGGCCGTGGTCGGCCAGCTCAACGAGGTCGGCGGGATGCTGACCTTCCATCACCCCGAGCCGCTGGCACGGCGGTTGTGGGCGGTGGCGGCCAACCTCTCGGTGCTGGCCGGCTGGATGTCGCACGACGTCGGCCTGGAGCCGACCGCGCAGCGCTACTTCGTGATGGCCGCCCGCTCGGCCCGGGAGGCCGGCGACAAGCCCCGGGCCGGCGAGGCGCTGTCCCGGGCCGCCCGGCAGATGGTGCACCTGAACCGCCCCGGCGACGCGCTGGACCTGATGCGGGTCGCCGAGACCGGCAGCGGCGAGCGCAACCTGCCCAGGACCAGGGCCATGCTGCGGACCGTGGAGGCCTGGGCGCACGCCTCGATGGGCCACTCGCAGGCCACCAGGCGCACCCTCGGCGAGGCCGAGGACCTCTTCGCCCAGGACCAGAACGACCCCGGCCCCAGCTGGCTGCAGTTCTTCGACCGCGCCGACCTGCACGGCATGGAGGCGCTGAGCTACCGCACCCTGGCCGCCCACGACCCCAGCGCCGCCCAACTGGCGCAGTACCACGCCAAGCAGGCGCTGGAACTGCGCGGCGAGGGCCGGGACCGCTCCAAACTGTTCGACTACCTCTCGATGGCCTCGGCCTGCTACATCGCCGACCGTCCCGAGGAGGCCACCTTCTACGCCAAGGAGGCGCTCGCCTCCACCCGGGAGATGTCCTCGCTGCGCACCTGGGACCGGCTGAAGGGGATGTACGAGCTGACCGGGCGCTACGAGCAGATCGACGACGTCAAGCAGCTGCGCGCGGAGATCCGCAAGGCCGTACCGGTGTCCGAGCGGAGCCGTCCGCAGTCGATCTAGCCGGGCCGGTGGCCCGGACGGTCGTCGAAAGCCCCATGTCAGCGTCGGTGTCAGGGTTCTCCCAGGTGCGTCCGGGCCTGGGAAAGGTGCAGAGGAAGGCACTCGAACGGTACGATTTCGTGCCTCCTGCGGGCGGGAACCGAGCATTCCCCGCCCCGCAGGGGACACGTCTGCCCCCCATAGCAGACCCGTACCGCTCAGTGCCAGACCCCCATTCACGAAATTCCTTTGCCACCAGGACCGCCGCACCGGATGCTGACCTCATGTTCGAGCCCGCGATAGCGCCCAGCGCCTCCCTTCTCGGCCTGCTTCAGCGGGGCCGGGGGGACGGCACCCTGCACGCTCTGGCGGCCGAGCGTTCCGACGCTCTCGCCGCCCTTGAGGAGTGCGTCACCAGCGACCCCCGCCGCGACTGGCAGGTCGAGAACCGCTCCCTCTACTACGCACGCCTGTTCATGGAGCTGGAGGCCCCGCTGCAGGGCCTCGAGGATCACCTCTTCTGCGCCGAGGACCTGCTCGACGACGAGGAGTCACGCACCGGGCTCACCCTCGCCGTGCTGGGCCGGCTGGCCGGCTACGGCCGGCACGAGGCCCTGCTGCTGCTGCGCCGTTACGCCGCCGCGGGCAGCAACTGGGCCTGGGCCCTGGACGAGCTGGCGGTACGGGAGGACGACGCCGCGCTGGCGGCCCTGGCCGAACCCGTACTGGCCCGCTTCCCCGAGGGCCCCGAGGGCGACGCCGCGCTGCGGGCCACCGTCCGCGACGCCTACGAGCCCCGGCCCTGGCACCTGTGGGCGCAGACCCACCCCAGAGTGGCCGCCGCCACCGAGCAGGCCCCCTTCGACCTCTGGCAGCGCCAGCTGGACCGGCCCGGCAACGCCCCCGCCTGGAGCACCCCGGCGGTACTGGCCTGGGCCGACGCCGCCTCCAGCACCGGCCGCGGCGCCTCACCCGAGCAGTTCGAACGCCGGGTGGGCGCCGCCGTCCGCTGCCTGGCCGCCGTGGCCGGGCCCGAGGACCGGCCGCTGCTCCGGCAGACCGCCCGCGAGGGCCAGGACGGCGCCCGCTGCGCGGCCCTGCGGCACCTGGCCGACCACGACGACGAGTCGGCGCCCGACCTGCTGGAACTGGCCGCCGCCGACCTCTCCCGGCAGACCGCCGACTACGCGCTCGGCACCCTGTGCCGGGTGCGCACCCCGCGCTTCCTGGCCCGGGCCCGGATCTGGGCCGCCGATCCGGAGGGCGGACCGCTGGCCGACGCCTCGGCCCGGCTGCTGGCCTGCGCCGGCGTGGCCGCGGACGCCCCGGCCGTGGTGGCCGCGCTGCACCGCTGGATCTACCGGCAGGGCGCCGACGGCGACGGACTGGCCGTCCTGGTGGAGGGCGTCGGGCGGCTGGCGGCCGCCACCGGGGTCACCGCCCTGCGCCATGTCTACGCCGAGACCAGCTGCTCGCAACTGCGCGGCAGCGCCGCGCGCAGCCTCGCCGCCGTCGATCCCTGCTTCCCGACCGGGGCCGCGGTCGAGTGCCTCTGGGACTGCGAGGAGACCACCCGCGAACTCGCCGCCCGCCATGTGTTCACCAAGGGTGACGGCCGGGTGCTGGACCGGCTGCGCCGGATGGCCGCCGATCCGGGCGAGGAGGCCGAGGTCCACGCCGCGGTGCGGGGCAGGCTCAGCGGCGGTTGACAGCGCCGCGGAGGGCCGGAGGGTGAGCGTTCGGTAGTCGTTCGTTCACTCGACAGATGGACGTGGCCGTGCGCACGCGTGGCGTCGGGATAACGCAGACATGCGTGTCGCCATCGTCACAGAATCCTTCCCGCCGGACATCAACGGCGTCGCCCACTCCGTCCTGCGCACCGCCGAGCACCTGCTCCGGCGCGGCCACCAGCCCCTGGTGATCGCGCCCGCCCCGGCCGTGCCGCTGTCCGCCCCCGACCCCTGCCCGGTGGTGCGCGTCCCCGCGCTCTCGCTGCCCGGCTACCCGCAGGTGCGGCTGGCCCTGCCCAGCCGCCGACTGGAGCAGCTGATAGCCGGGCACCGCCCCGACATCGTCCACCTGGCCAGCCCCTTCGTCCTCGGCGCCCGGGGCATGGCCGCAGCCGATCGGCTCGGCATCCCGGCCGTCGCCGTCTACCAGACCGACCTGGCCGGGTACGCCCGTGCCTACCGGGCCGGCAGCGGTCTCGGCGAGGCCGCCGCCTGGCGGCGGATCCGCGCCGTCCACTGCGCCGCCGCCCGCACCCTCGCCCCGTCCACCCCGGCCGCCCAGGACCTCACTGCCCACGGCGTGCCCCGGGTTCGGCTCTGGCCGCGCGGCGTGGACTCGGTGCGGTTCCACCCGCGCCACCGCGACCAGGCCCTGCACAGCGCCCTCGCCCCGAACGGCGAGGTGCTGGTCGGCTACGTCGGCCGGCTGGCCCCGGAGAAGCGGGTGGACCTGCTCAGCGGGGTCTGCGCGCTGCCGGGCGTCCGGCTGGTGGTGGTCGGGGAGGGGCCGAGCGAGCCGGCGCTGCGCCAGGCGCTGCCCGGCGCCCTGTTCCTGGGGCGCCGTGAGGGCGACGAGCTGGCCGCCGTCTTCGCCTCGCTGGACGTGTTCGTCCACACCGGTCCGATGGAGACCTTCTGCCAGACCATCCAGGAGGCCATGGCCAGCGGCGTCGCCGTGGTCGGGCCCGCCGTCGGCGGACCGCTGGACCTGGTGGCGCACCGCCGCACCGGCCTGCTGGTGCAGCCCAGGGACGTGCGCGCGGTCACCGAGGCCGTCGCCGCACTGGCCGCCGACCCGGAGCTGCGTGAGCGCTACGGCGCCCAGGCGCGCCGCGAGGTGGCCGGACGCACCTGGGAGTCGGTCGGCGACCAGCTGCTCGACCACTACCAACAGGTGCTGACCCCGGCAGCCGCCGCTGTTCCGGTCGCAGCCGCCGCGGCAGCCGCGACAGCCAAGACAGCCGCAGCCCCCGCCGTGCTCGGAACGGTCCCGGACCGGGGCGGGGTGGCGGCATGAGCCTGCGGATCGTACGCCTCGCCAACTTCGTCACCCCGGTCTCCGGCGGCCTGCGCACCGCGCTGCACCACCTGGGCGCGGGCTACCTCGCTGCCGGGCACCGCCCGGTGCTGGTGGTCCCCGGCCCCCAGCACCGGGACGAGGAGACCGACCAGGGCCGGGTGATCACCCTGCCCGGGCGCCGGGTCCCGGGCATGGGCGGCTACCGGGTGCTGCTCGACCGGCCCGCCCTGGCCGATCTGCTGTCGGTGCTCCGCCCGGACCGGCTGGAGGTCTCCGACCGCACCACGCTGCGCTGGACCGGCGGCTGGGCCGGCCGGCACGGCGTGCCGGCCGCGATGGTCTCCCACGAGAGCCTGGACGGGGTGCTGCGGGCCTGGGGCCTGGGGGAGTCCGCGGCCCGCCGCACCGCCGACCGGCTGAACCGGGGGACCGCCCGCGACTACAGCGCCGTCATCTGCACCACCGCCTGGGCCGCCGCCGAGTTCCACCGCATCGGCGCCCGCAACGTGGTCCGCGCCCCCCTGGGCGTCGACCTGGAACGCTGCCACCCCCGGCAGCGCAACGCGGCCGCGCGCAACCACTACGCCCGCCCCGGCGAGGTGCTGCTGGTGCTGTGCTCGCGGCTCTCCACCGAGAAGCGGCCGGAACGGGCCCTGGACGCCGTAGCCGAACTGCGCCGCCGCGGGGTGCCCGCGGTGCTGGTGGTGGCAGGGGAGGGCCCGTTGCGGGCGCGGATGGAGGCACGGGTCAGGGCCGAACGGCTGCCGGTGCGGCTGGTCGGCCACATCGGCTCCGCGGACGCCCTGGCGGCCTTGCTCGCCAGCGCCGACGCGGTGCTGGCACCGGGACCGATCGAGACCTTCGGGCTGGCCGCCCTGGAAGCCCTGGCCTGCGGCACCCCGGTGGTGGTCAGCGCCTCCTCCGCACTGCCGCAGATCGTCGGCGACGCCGGCCAGACCGCGGCCGACACCGGCCCCGGCTTCGCCGACGCCGTGCAGCGGCTGCTGGCCGGTACCGAGTCCGACCGGCGCCACCGGGCCCGGGCCCGGGCCGAGCAGTACGGCTGGGACCGGGCCGTGGCCGGGTTCCTCGCCGCCCACCGGATACCCCAGCACGTCCAAGGAGTCATGGCATGACGCTGCTCAGGGTCGCCGCGCTCGGCGACTCCCTCACCGAAGGCCTCGGCGACCCCGCCCCCGGCGGCGGCTGGCGCGGCTGGGCCGCCCTGCTCGCGGCCGGCCTGGCCCCGCTCGCCGAGGCCGTGGACCTGCACAACCTCGCCGTGAGCGGGGCCAGGGCCGCGGACGTGGCCCGGACCCAGCTCCCCACCGCCCTGGCGCACCGACCGCACCTCGCCTCCGTCCTGGTCGGTGCCAACGACACCCTGCGCGCCAGCTACGACATCGACTCGGTCACCACCGACCTGGACGCCGTCATGGCCGAGCTCAGCGCCGGCGGCACCGTGCTGCTCACCGCCTGCCTGCCCGATCCCGGCCGACTGCTGCGCCTCCCCGGCCCGCTCGCCCGTCCACTGGCGCGCCGAATGCACAGCGTGAACGAGGTGGTGCACGCCCTGAGCGAGCGCTATGCCGCCGTCCACGTCCACGCGGCCGAGGCCGACTGGATCGACGACCCCCGGATGTGGAGCGTGGACCGACTGCACCCGAGCGAACGCGGCCACCGCGCGCTGGCCCGCGAGTTCCACACCGTGCTGGCGGCGAACGGTACGGCGGCCGGCCCCGCCCCGACGCCGGAGCCCGAGTGCGCCGCGCCGAGCCGGGCCGCCCAGACCTGGTGGATGGCCACCAAGGGCACCCGCTGGGTCGCCGAACGCTGCACCGACCTGCTCCCGGACCTGCTCCGGCTGGCCGCGGCCGAGGCCAGGCAGCGCGACCCCCGGGCCCTGGACCTGGCCGCCGCCCGGCACACCGCCGCAGCCCTGGCCGCCGTCTGCGGCTCCGGCTCCGGCCCGGTCCCCGGTTTCGAACGGGAGGCCCTGCGCGCCGTCAGCTGATCACTCCGGCCGATCACTCCGTCAGATCACCCGGTCCGAGCACCCAGTCCGATCACCCCGTCTCGGCCGCCCGTACACACAGCACGGCGGGCAGATGCTGCGTCAGCAGCCGCCAGCTGTCGCCCTCGTCCGCACTTCCGTAGACCTCGCCGTTGCGATTGCCGAAGTACACGCCCACGGGCTCGGCGTCGTCCAGGCACAGCGCGTCGCGCAGCACCACCCCGTAGTGCGGTTCCCGGGGGAGTCCCTCGGACAGCGGTTCCCAGCTCTCGCCCGCGTCCCGGCTGCGGTACACCCGGCAGCGGTGCTCAGGGGGCAGCCGCTCGTAGTCGGCCACCAGCGGGAACACATAGACGGTGCCCGCCCGTCGCGGGTGCGCGGCGATGGCGAAGCCGAAGTCGGCCGGCAGGTCGGCGTCGATCGGGATCCAGCTCCCGCCGGAGTCGTCGCTGCGGTAGACCCCGCCGTGGTTCTGCAGGTACAGCCGGGCCGGATCGCCGGCGTCCACGGCGATCTTGTGCACGCACTGTCCGAACTCCGGATTGCGGTCCGGTTGGAACCGCGCCTCCACCCCGGTGTTCGAGGGCGCCCAACTGTCACCGCCGTCCGCGGACCGGTAGACGCCGCCGGTGGAGACCGCGACGGTGAGCTGCCGGGGGTCCTCCCGGTCGACCAGCACCGTGTGCATCCCCTGGCCGCCGAAGCCGGCTCCCCAGTCCTTGCGCTGCGGATGTTTCCACAGGCTCTCCACCAGCGAGAACGACTCGCCCCTGTCCTCGGACCGGAACAGCGCGGCGGGCTCGGTCCCCGCGTAGACGACGGTCGGCTGGTCGGCGCCGGCCGGCTGCAGCTGCCAGACCCGCTCCAGTGACGTTCCGGTGGACTCCGGGAAGCGCACGGCGGGCTGTTTGGGCTCCTGCCAGGTCGCGCCCAGGTCGTCGGAGTGGAACACCGAGGGACCCCAGTGGCTGCTGTCCGCGCCGACCAGGATCCTCGGCACCACGCCGCCCCGGCGGTCGATGGCCACCGAGTACACGCCCTGCATCGGGAAGTGCGGCTGCTCGTTCCACTCCCAGTTCCTGCGGTCCCGGCTGCGTCCCAGGAACAGCCCCTTGGCGGTACCGACCGCCAGTACTACCTCGCCCATGGCGGACTCCTCTGTCCTCGCCGCTGTCCTCGCCGGTGGTTCTCCTCGCCGGTTCGTCCGATGGGCAGCAGTCTTCTCGGATCGCGGACGGTTGTCGTGTTTTCGGGCGTGTGTTCACCGCATTGAGCGAGTGAATCGAACAGGCGTTCCCGGTGCCGCCTGCGCGGCCGAGGCGAGATCCCCCGCCGGGACCACGCCCAGGACCGGATAGCCCCCGGTGGTGGGGTGGTCGGCCAGGAACACCACCGGCAGCCCGTCCGGCGGCACCTGCACCGCCCCGAGCACCATCCCCTCGCTGGGCAGCTCGCCGCGGTCCGGCAGCCGTTCGAGCAGAGGTCCGGTCAGCCGCAGCCCGACCCGGTTGGACGCGGGGGAGACAGTCCAGCGCCCGGAGTCCAGCGTGCGCAGCGCCCCGGGGCCGAACCAGTCGGCGCGCGGTCCGAGGTCCAGCCGCAGCAGCAGTTCACGCGGGGGAGCCGGCAGCGGCAGCGGGTCGATCCAGCAGGGCGGACCGGTCGGCGGCCCCACCGGCAGCAGCTGCCCGGCCGCCAGCGGCGCCGGCCCGAGCCCGGCCAGCAGATCGGTGGACCGGCTGCCCAGTACCGGCGGCACCGCGAAGCCGCCGGCCACCGACAGGTAGCAGCGCAGCCCGCTGGTCGGCGCACCCACCGCCAGCACCGCCCCGGTCGGTACCCGTACCGGGGCGCCCCAGGCGACCGCCCTGCCGTCCACCAGCACCGGTGCGGGGGCGCCGAGGACCGCGACCAGCACCGGCTCCAGGGCCCGCAGCGCGACCCCGCCGAGGGTGGCCTCCAGTACTGCCGCGTCCGGGGCGTTGCCGACCAGCCGATTGACCAGCCGGAGCGCGCCCGGATCCAGCGCACCGGCGCGCGGCACCCCGAGCGCGGCGACGCCGACGCGTCCGCCGTCCTGGACCGTGGTCAGCGGTCCTGGCCGGACCACCTCCACCGCCCTCATGGCTGCTCCACGAAGCGCACCCGGGTGCCCGGCTGCAACAGCGCCGCCGGGTCGCGGCCCAGGTCCCAGACCGGCAGCGAGGTGCGCCCGAGCAACTGCCAGCCGCCGGGCGAGGCGCCGGGGTAGACCCCGGTGTAGCCGCCGGCCAGTGCCACCGAGCCGGCCGGCACCTGGGTGCGCGGGGTGGCCCGGCGCGGCACGGCGTACCGCTCGGGCAGCCCGGTCAGATAGGCGAAGCCGGGCGCGAAGCCGCAGAAGGCGACCCGGTACTCGGCCCCGGTGTGGATCCGCACCGCCTCGGCGGCGGACACCCCCCACAGCGCCGCGACCTCGGCCAGGTCCTCGCCGTCGTAGCGGGTCGGTACGGTGACCACCGGACCCTCCGGCGGCGCCGAGGTCTGCGGCCGCCACCCCTCGAACTGGGCGGCGACCAGCTCCGGCCGGGCCAGTCCGTCCAGCAGCACTGTCCGCGCGGCCGGGACGATCTCGACGGCCCCCGGCAGCCGCCCGTCCGCCTGACGGGAGATCAACTCCTGGTGCAGCGAGGCGACTTCCGCGTCGCTGTCGACCTCCAGCAGCAGCGCCGAGCGCCCCGCGGCCATGATCCGCACGCTCATCCGAACGCCTCCACGCGCACCCCGGCGGCGGTCAGCGCCTCCCGTACCCGCAGCGCCAGCGCGGCGGCGCCCGGGGTGTCCCCGTGCACGCACAGCGAACCGGCCCGCACCGGGACCAGGCTGCCGTCCGCGGCGACCACCTCCCCGTCCCTGGCCATCCGCACCGCCCGGGCCACCACCTGGTCCGGATCGTGCAGCACCGCCCCCGGCTCGGTCCGCGGCACCAGCGTCCCCTGCGCGGTGTAGGCCCGGTCCGCGAAGGCCTCGGCGACCACCGGGAGGCCGGCCGCCAGCGCCGCCGCGAGCAGCGCCGATCCGGGCAGCCCCAGCACCGGCAGGCCGCGCCCGTCCGCCCGCCGGTAGGCCAGCAGCGCCTCCACCACGGCGCCCGCCTGCTCCTGGTCGTGCACCACCCGGTTGTAGAGCGCCCCGTGCGGCTTCAGATAGGCCACCGCCGTCCCGGCCGCCCGGGCGAACAGGTCCAGGGCGCCCAGCTGGTAGGCGATCTCGTCGGCCAGTTCCCCGCGCGGCACCTCCATCGGGCGCCGTCCGAAGCCGGCCAGGTCCCGGTAGGAGACCTGGGCCCCGATCCGCACCCCGCGCTCGGCCGCCAGTTCGCACACCCGGCGGATCGTCGAGGGGTCGCCAGCATGGAAACCGCAGGCGACGTTCGCACTGGTGACCACCGCCAGCAGGGCCTCGTCGTCGGTCAGCGTCCAGCGTCCGAAGCCCTCGCCCAGGTCCGCGTTGAGATCGATGGTCACCATGGCAGAGATCCTAGGGGCGGGCCGCGTGTGCAAGGTCACACAATTGCTCGCATTCCGTGGCGTTTCGGAGCCTGTCAGTGCCACCCCCTAATCTTGTCGATCGTGACCACATCCGCCGACCCCAGCACCCGCGTCTCGCTGGGCCCAGCCGCCGACGAGGGGCTGGCCCGGCGGCTCCGTGCGCTCGCGTGCACCGCGCCGCTGCACGACCTGGACAGCCGCAAGGCCAACCTGGCCGGCGAGTACGCCGTCTACGGCATGGCCGAGGTGGCGCTGTCGGCGATCGACCTGGTCACCCTGCAGATGGACTTCGACACCGGTGCCGACCGGGACCAGGTGCTGGCCCGGCTGCAGCCCCGGGTCGCCGCGCAGGCCCCGCAGCGCCCCTGGACCGAGCACGAGCGGGTCGCCCGCTGGGTGCTGGAGTCGCTGATCAACGTGGGCAGCGTGGACCGCGGCTTCCGCGCCGTCTACGGCACCTTCGCCACCGACGGCTCCTATGTCCGCCGTGACTACGACTTCAAGCTGATCGAGGAGGTGCCCGGGCCCGACGGCGGGGTCTACCTGCGCACCACCGACGAGGCCGTCAACGTCCTGGTCGGCGCGCTGGACACGGACGTCACCAGCGCCCAGATCGCCGCCGAGGTCAAGCTGGAGGTGCTGATCAACCGGGGCCGGCTGGCGGACGCCCAACTCGCCGCCGAACAGGCCCGCTACCGCACCGTCCAGTTCGCCGAGACGCTGCGCCGGGCGCTGGAGGCGACCCGCCGCAACGTCCGCGCGGTGGACTGGATGGAGACCGTCCCCGACCTGATCCACGAGGCGCTGGAGCACATCGCCGACCGCTACCGGCACGAGAACGCGATCCTCACCAACATCCGCCGCGCCCGCGACGAGTCCGAGGACCCCGAGCACAAGCGGCGCGCCGCCGAGCTGGTCGACATCGTCAAGGACTGCATCCGCCGGCACACCCAGCTGCAGACCCGGCTGCTGGAGGCCGGCCCGCTGTTCCGCGCCGAGCAGGACCGCCAGGCCTTCGCCGGCCCCACCGCCCGCTCCGGCCTGGACCTCTACGGGCAGCTGCTGGCCCCGCTGCTGCGGCTGCCGCTGGAGCACGGCCTGCGGGTCACCGACGCCTTCTTCAGCAGTGCCATAGGGCTGCGCACCCCGGTCTCGGTCCGGGTCACCGACCTGGTCGAGGTACTGCTCACCCCGCCGGTCGAGCGCGAGCACCTGGGCGCCGAGCTGCCCGAGCCCGATCTGCTGGACACCCCCGACGACAGCCGCTTCTCCGAGGCCCAGCTGGAGGCCGCCCAGGTCCTGCTGGACCTCCCCCCGGACGCACCGCGGCGACTGTCCGGCCTGCTCGCCGAGGCCCGCCGCAGCGACCCCGAACTCCCGTACCTGGTCGCCCTGCTGGCCGTGCACGCGGCCAGTCCCTCGGTCGGCACGGCCTACCGGCAGGGCGAGGAGCGGCTGCTGTTCGCCGTCGACGACGGCGCCCGGCTGGACGACCCGGAGTTCGGCGGCGCCGACCTGATCGTCGGCAGCGCCCTGCTCGACGCCGCCGGCATGGCCGCGGAGCGCGCCGAGGCGTCCGCACCGACCGACCCCCCGGCCAGGGCCCTCGTCCCGGCCGGACGGAAGCCGCACCACCTGGAGTCCCGCCCATGACCAGCTACGACGAGCACCCCACGACCGGGGACGGTGCCGGCGCCCCGCCCGCGATCACCCCCGGCGACGTCGCCGACGCCTCCCGGCTGGTCTCCTTCGGGCTGCAGCCGAAACTGCTGCCCGCACGCGACGCCGAGTACGGCGAGCTGGTCCGCCGCTACCGCGACGACCCCGGCTTCGCCCGGCTGGCCGACGCCGTCGCCACCGGTCTGGGACTGATCGTGCTGGAGGTCTCGCCCCGGGCCGGGATGGCGGTCGCCGCCTCCGAGGACTCGGTGTTCGCGGTGCGCCTCGGCGAGTACTCGCGCCGCGCCGCCTCCGAGTCCACCGACCGGTTCCTGCACGGTCTGGCGCACCTGGCCGTGGCCGCGCTGGCCTTCCCCCGCCCGGAGGACCTGGCCGACGACGGCTACCTCGGCCGGATCACCGTCAACGGCGTGGACACCTTCGTGCGCCAGGTCTGCCGCCGGCTGGAGGAGCAGGCCGAGGCCGAGGGCGCCAACACCGACCCGGTCAGCGACGCCCCCGGCCTGGAGGCCGCCTGGCGGGTGTACGCGCGGCGCAGCGCCACCGGCGCCACCAAGGACGCCCGCCGGCTCTCCGGCTCCACCATCGGCATCGTCGGCAAGGCGATGTCCTTCATGGTCGACACCGGCTTCCTACAGAAGACCTCGGACGACTCCGGCGGCACCTTCCGCACCACCGCCCGCTACCAGCTGCAGGTCCGCGACCTGGCCGGCAGCGCCGCGATGGCCGAACTGCTCGCCCTGGGCGTGGTCCCGATCAGCGACGGCAGCGCCAGCCTGCTGCCGCCCGACCCCACCGAGGAACTGGTCGCCGACGCCGGCCTCCCGTTCCACTCCTCCTGACGCGCCTTTCCTGACAACCCACCAGCACGGAGACCTGACAACCCATGTACGAGCTGAACCGGGTCCGCCTGTACTCCATCGGCCCCGCCGGTGCGCGGTACGCCGACACCGTGCTCGACCTGAGCGGTGTCGGCGATCCGGTGCCCGAGCCGGCCCCCTCCCAGCCCGGCTTCTTCGACGAGGAGGAGAGCGGCCCGCCGCGCCGCCCGGCCCCGGCCGGGGTGCTCTTCCTGGAGAACGGCGGCGGCAAGTCGGTGCTGCTGAAGCTGATCTTCTCGGTGATGCTGCCGGGCCACCGCAACACCCTGGGCGGCGCCAGCTCCGGCGTGCTGCGCAAGTTCCTGCTCGCCGACGACTGCGGCCACGTCGCGCTGGAGTGGCAGCACACCCTCACCGGCGAGACCGTGGTGGTCGGCAAGGTCAGCGAGTGGCGCGGCCGCCAGGTCTCCACCGACCCGCGCAAGTTCGCCGAGGCCTGGTACTCCTTCCGCCCCGGCCCCGGCCTCAGCCTGGACGGCCTGCCGGTCGCCGAACGCACCACCTTCCTCCCTGCGCCCGGCCAGGAGGCGCCCAAGGTGAGCCCCAAGGGCCGCCGCCGCACCATGAAGGGCTTCCGCGACGCCCTGACCGAGGCGGGCAAGGCCGAGCCCGCCCTGGACCTGGTCTGGGAGGAGGGCCACGACCGCTGGATCGAGCATCTGGGCAGCCTCGGTCTTGACCCCGAACTCTTCCGCTACCAGCGCGAGATGAACGCCGACGAGGGCGAGGCGGCCGGCTTGTTCGCGGTGAAGAACGACGCCGACTTCACCGACCTGCTGCTGCGCGCGGTCACCGACACCCGCGACACCGACGGCCTGGCCGACCTGGTGCACGGCTTCGCCAACAAGCTCGGCCGCCGCGCCGAGCTGACCGCCGAACGCGACTTCACCGCGGGCTCGCTGGACCTGCTGCGCCGGATCGCCGAGGCGGCCACCGCCCGCGAGTCGGTCCGTGAGACGCACCGTTCCGCCGAGCGCCGCACCCGCCGGCTGGCCCGCACCCTGGCCGCCCGCGCCGCCGCGGAGCGGGACCAGGTCCGTGAGCTGGCCGAGCAGGTCGCCGAGGCGGCCGCCGCCGTCGCCGACGCCGAGGACGGCCGCACCCGGCAGTCGCTGATCACCGCTGAACTGACCCACCGTCATGCCAGCCTCGCCCTGGCCGCCGCCACCGGTACCGCGGCGGGCCTGCGCAAGGAGCTGCTGGACGCCAGGACCCTGCACTCCGCCTGGCAGGCAACGGAACTGGTGCTGCGTCACCGCGCCGCCGCGGACCGCTCGGCCCGGATGTCGGCCGCGATCCGCGAGGCCGAACGCGACGCCGCCCCCGCCCTGGCCGCCCGCACCCGCGCGGCCCGGGCCCTGGTCGGCGCGCTGGAGACGGCCGCCGCGGCGGCCGAGGCCCAGGCGGACAGCGAGGAGCAGCGCGCCGGTGCGCTGCAGGCCGAGGGCGAGACCGCCCGTCGCGACGCCACCGCCGCCGCCACCGCCGCGCAGAAGGGCCGCAGCGAGAGCGAGCACCTGCGCCAACGCTTGGCCGAGGTCGAGCAGGAGACCCAGGCGGCAGTCCGTTCAGGCTGGATCGACTCCACCAACGCCGCCCCGGACGCCGAGGCAGTGGACCCGGCTCGGGCCGCCCTGGAGGCATCCGACGCCGAGCAGCAGGCCACCGCCGCCTGGGAGCAGGCCCGTACCGTCGCCGACCAGGCCGCCGCCCGGGCCCGCGAAGCCGCGGCCCGGGGGGCCAGGGCGGAACTGGCCGCCGCCCGCGCCAGCGACGCGCTGGCCGCCGCCGAGACCGCGCTGGCCGCCGAGCAGGACGCCGCCGCCGAGCTCGCCGCGCACCCCCGGTCCACCGAGCTGCTCGGGGTCCAGGTCGGCGAGCTGTCGCCGGAGGCGCTGGACCGCTCCGCCGACAGCCTGCGCGAGCTGCTGGACGACTCGGTCACCGCCGCCGAGCGCACCCTGTTCGAGCTCAGGACGGCCGCCGCCGCCGACTCCCGGGTGCTGGCCGCGCTCGGCGACGGCGGGCTGCTCCCGCCCGGTCCGGACGTGCTGGCCACCGTCGAGTACCTGGGTGAGCACGGCGTCCCCGCCCTCCCCGGCTGGCGCTACCTGGCCCAGTCGGTGGACCCGGCCGACCACGACCGCATCCTCGACGCCCGCCCGCAGCTGGTCGACGGCGTCATCGTCACCGACCCGGCCGCGCTGGAACGGGCCCGGGAGGCGCTGTCCGCGGCTGCCCTGCTGCCCCGCTCCGCCGTCGCCGTCGGCACCGCGGCCGCCCTGCTCGCCCCGGTCCTCGACGGCACCGGCACAGCCGCATCCTCCGGGGTGTTCCTGGTCCCGCCGAACCCGGCCATGCACGACGAGAACGCCGCCGACGAGGAGCGCAACCAGCTCCGTGACCGGGCCACCGCCAGGGACGAGCAGATCCGCGCGCTGGCCGCCCGGCTCGGTGCGGACCGTCTGCTCAGTGGCCGGCTCGCCTCCTGGCGCACCCGCTGCCCCGACGGCCACCTGGACGCACTGGCCGGCACCGCAGAGGCGGCCCGCAGCGTACTGGACCTGGCCGGCGCCGAGCTGGCCTCGGCCCGCGCCGAGCACCAGGACGCCGACGCCGACCAGCAGCAGGCCTCCCGACTGCGCGACGAACGCGGCGAGGCCGCCCAGCAGGCCCGCCGTCGCGCCGACGCCCTGGCCGGACTCGCCTTCCGGCTGCGCGAGCGCACCGGCTGGACCGGCCGGCTGCGCGAACTGATCGACGAGACCGCCCAGGCCGAGCAGCGCCAGCAGCTCTGCACCGAGCGGGCCCAGGCCGCCGACGAGGACCGCCGCGCCGCCCAGCGCGCCGCCGACGACGCCCGCCGTACCGTCCGCGCCCTGCGCGCCGAACGCGCCGAACTGCCCACCGCCGAGGACACCGGGGCTGACTCCGAGTCAGCTGATCCCGAGTCGACCGGCGGGTCGGCCGACGGTTCCGCCGCCTCCCTCCCCGCGCTGCGCGAGGCCCACCGCGCCGCCTCGCAGCTCTACGACCAGGTCGGCGTCGGCGCTGATCTGCGCGCCGAGCAGGCCCGGGCCGAGAGCGATGAGTCCGCCGCCCGCACCGAGCTGGACCGCCTGACCAACAAGGTCCGCTCCCGCGCCGAGGAACTGCTCACCACCCCCGACGGCGCGGACGCGCCGGGCCGGCAGGCCGCCGCCGCCCGCGCCGAGGACCTCGTCCAGACCATCGAGGGCCGCGCTTCCGCCGCCAGCGAGCAGCTGGGCCGGCTGCGCGGCGAGGCCGAGCGCAGCGCCCCGGTCACCGGGGACGCCCACACCGAGCTGCCCGACGAGCTGGTCCCCACCGACACCGGGCACGCCCAGACGCTGCTCCGTGCCGCCACCGCCGAGCTGGCCGGGCGCACCGACCTGCTCAGCGCCGCCCGTTCGGCCCACAACGAGCTGCAGCGCTCGCTGGAGGCCACCCAGCACGCCTCCGCCGAGTTCGACGAGTCCGCCGCCCAACTCCGGGACGGCCTGCGGGAACCGGCCGCGGCCACCCCCGAGGGCGAGGACGAGGCGCCGCCGCCGTTCCCCGGCCCCCTGGCCGAGGCCCGCCAGTCCGCCGCCGACAGCCGCCGCTCGCTGCGCGCCGCCGTGGCCGACCTGGCCGCGTCCGACCTGGCCGTCCGCGACGCCTCCGACGCCCTGGTCCGGCACGCCAACTCCACCCGCTACGAGGCCGTCCGCACCCCGGCCCGGCAGCAGATCCGCGAACTCCCGGCCGCCGCCCTGCCGGAGCACGCCGCCGCCTGGGCGGTCGCCTTCGCCCCCCGGCTGCGGGTCCTCAGCGACGAGTTGGAGCAGCTGGAGCGCAACCGCGACAGCATCGTCGACCGGCTGCGCGGCCTGGTCGAGACCTCGCTGGCCACCCTGCGCGCCGCCCAGCGGCTGTCCCGGCTGCCCGAGGGTCTGGGGGAGTGGTCCGGCCAGGAGTTCCTCCGGATCCGCTTCGAGGACCCGGACCACGCCGTGCTGACCGAGCGCCTCGGCGAGGTCATCGACGAGGCCACCCGCGCCGCCGTCCGCCGCACCGGCGCGGCCAGCGGCACCAGTGACTGGGGCCGCAGGGACGGGATGTCGCTGCTGCTGCGCGGCGTCCACGCGGCCGTCGAGCCCAAGGGCATCGCCGTGGAGATCCTCAAGCCGGACGCGGTGCTGCGCGCCGAGCGGGTCTCGGTCAGCCAGATGTCGGACGTGTTCTCCGGCGGCCAGCTGCTCACCGCGGCCATCGCGCTCTACTGCACCATGGCGGCGCTGCGCGCCAACGACCGCGGCCAGGCCCGGCTGGCCCACGCCGGAACCCTGTTCCTGGACAACCCGATCGGCCGGGCCAACGCCACCTATCTGATCGAGCTCCAGCGCGCCGTGGCCTCGGCCCTCGGGGTGCAGCTGATCTACACCACCGGCCTGCTGGATGCCAATGCGCTGGCGGAGTTCCCGCTGATCATCCGGCTGCGCAACGACGCCGACCTGCGGGCCGGGCTGAAGTACATCTCGGTGGAGGAGCACCTGCGCCCCGGCCTGCCCGAGATCGACCCGGAGGAGGCCGACATCCACGGCGCGGTCACCGCCACCCGGATGTTCCGCAGGCCGGTGGAGGCCACCGTCTGAGCGTCCGTCAACTCACGGGACAGCGCTGGTCAGAGCTGCCGCCGCGCCGCCCTGCGCCGCTGCACGTCGGCCTGCAGCGCGATGCCGGCGTCCAGCAGGAACCAGGTCGTCGCGAAGATGCCCACGGCGGTGACCCCGAGCGCCAGCGGAGTGAAGTCGGCATGCGCGATCGAGCCGAAGATCGTGAAGAGCAGGGCGTTCAGGGTCATCCCGGCGGCGACCAGCAGCCGCGCCCGCGCCTTGCGGGACCTGTCCGACACCCGACCAGCCACTCCAGCCCCCCGGCCTCACCCGACGCAGAACACCGACCACCGACACCGACCACCACCAGGAGTCCTGCCCAGCAGGGAGGGGCTCATGCCCCGCCCGGGACCGAGTCCTCGTCGATCCACCCCTTGGTGCGCTCCACCGCCTTCAGCCAGTTGCGCTGCTCCCGGGCCCGCTCCTGCGCGCCCATCCGCGGCGTCCACTCCGCGCCGCGGTGCCAGTTGGCCCGCAGCGCGTCCAGGTCCGGCCAGAAGCCGACGGCCAGCCCGGCCGCGTAGGCCGCGCCCAGCGCGGTGGTCTCGGCCACCAGCGGCCGCTCCACCGGCGCGTCCAGGACGTCCGAGATGATCTGCATCAGCAGGTCGTTGGCGGTCATCCCGCCGTCCACCTTGAGCGAGCTGAGGGTCACCCCGGAGTCCTTGGCCATGGCGTCGACGACCTCGCGGGTCTGCCAGGCGGTGGCCTCCAGCACCGCGCGGGCCAGATGACCCTTGTTCACATAGCCGGTCAGCCCGGTGATCACGCCCCGCGCGTCGGAGCGCCAGTAGGGCGCGAACAGTCCGGAGAACGCCGGCACGATGTAGGCGCCGCCGTTGTCCTGCACGGTCGAGGCCAGCTCCTCGATCTCGGCGGCCGTGGAGATCAGCCCCAGCTGGTCGCGCAGCCACTGCACCAGCGAACCGGTGACCGCGATGGAGCCCTCAAGCGCGTAGACCGGCTTCCGGTCGCCGATCCGGTAGCCGACCGTGGTCAGCAGTCCGTGGTACGAGTTCACGGCCTTCTCACCGGTGTTGAGCAGCAGGAAGGTGCCGGTGCCGTAGGTGCTCTTGGCCTCGCCCTCGTCGAAGCAGGTCTGCCCGAACAGCGCGGCCTGCTGGTCGCCCAGGGCCGAGGCCACCGGCACGCCCGCCAGTTCGCCCACCGCGTACCCGTAGACCTCGGCGGAGGAGCGGATCTCCGGCAGCAGCGAGGCCGGGACGGCGAAGGACTCCAGCAGCCGCTCGTCCCACTCCAGGGTGTGCAGGTTCATCAGCATGGTGCGCGAGGCGTTGGTGACGTCGGTGACGTGCACGCCGCCGTCCACGCCGCCGGTGAGGTTCCAGATCAGCCAGCTGTCCATGGTGCCGAACATCAGCTCGCCGGCCTCGGCGCGCCCGCGCAGCCCGTCCACGTTGTCCAGCAGCCAACGGATCTTGGGCCCGGCGAAGTAGCTGGCCAGCGGCAGCCCGGTCTCGCGGCGGAAGCGGTCTTTGCCGACGTTGCGGCCCAGCTCCCGGCAGAGCGCCTCGGTCCTGGTGTCCTGCCAGACGATGGCGTTGTGCACCGGCTCCCCGGTGCGGCGGTCCCACAGCAGGGTGGTCTCCCGCTGGTTGGTGATCCCGATCGCGCTCAGCTCCGCCGGGCCGATCCCGGCCCGGCGCATCGCCTGGGTGACCACCGACCGCACCCGGGTCCAGATCTCGCCGGCGTCGTGCTCGACCCAGCCGGGCTGGGGGAAGATCTGCCGGTGCTCCTGCTGCTCGACGGCGACGATCGCACCGTCCGCGTCGAAGACGATGCAGCGGCTCGAGGTGGTCCCCTGGTCGATCGCGGCGACGTGGCGGCCCTGCGGCCGTCCCCCGGCGGCGGGTACTGCGGTGATGGTGGGGCGCGGCAGTGGAGGCATGGACGAGAGTCTGCCAGTCACCCCCGTCCTGCCTCCACCGCCGCAGCTCCAACGCGGCGCCTGGGTCAGGAAGCCAGCCGCCCACCGCCGTCAACCGGCAGCACAATCCCCGTGGTGTACGCGTTCTCCACCAGGAAGGCGATGGCATGCGCCACCTCCTCCGGCCGCCCGGGCCGCCCCAACGGTGTGTTCGTGCAGGCCCCGTTCACCACAGCGCCCCGGTTCTCCTCGGGCAGCCAGTCCCACCACGGGGTGTCGATCACGCCCGGCGAGAGGGCGTTGACCCGGCGCGGCGCGAGTTCGACCGCGAGAATCCTGGCGGCCGTCTCCAGAGCCGCGTTCGACGAACCCAGCACGGTCAACCCGGGGGCGCTCATCTGGGAGCTCGCGGCACCGAGCAGGGTGACCGAGCCGTCGGCCCGCAGCGTCTCCAACGCGGCCTTGACCGTCAGCAGCTGCGGAATGAGTTTCCCCTCGCTGTGCCTCCGCAGCTCTGCTGCGGTCAGCTCCAGCAACGGGGTGATCCCGCCCCTGGGCGAGACGGTCACCACCAGGTGGTCGAACGGCCCCACCTCGGCGAAGAACTCGGCCAGCTGTCCCTCGTCGGAGGCGTCCAGGGTCCGCCCCTCGACCCCGTCGCCGAGCACCTTCAGCGCCGCCTCCAGGCGGTCGGCGCTCCGTCCGGCGACGACGACCCGGTTGCCCCGGTCCCGCAGCAGTTCGGCGGTGGCCAGGCCGATCCCGGAGGTACCGCCGACGATCACAACACGTTCAGACATGGCGTCCGCTTCCTCTATCCCTCCCGGTGACCCACTTTCGAGTCACTGTGCCTCGATTATGTATCGAGACACGGTGCCTTGTAAAGTCGGGCCATGAACAAGACCACCCCCGCTCCCCAGGGGCGCCCCCGCAGCGAGAGCGCCCACCGGGCGATCCTGGACGCGGCCGTGGGCCTGGCCGTCCGCGACGGCTACACCGCCGTCACCATCAAGGGCATCGCCGAGGCCGCAGGTGTCGGCCGGCAGACCGTCTACCGCTGGTGGCCGACCAGGGGGGCGGTGCTGCTGGAGGCGCTCGGCGAGATCGGCGCGGCCCATGTGCTGCCCGAGCCCTCCGGGGACCCGCGCGCGGACCTGCGGCGCTTCCTGGACCAGACCTTCGAGCTGGCCGCCGAGGTGCCGGTCGCCAACGTCCTGCTGGGCATCACCGCCGACGCCGTGAGCGACCCCGGGCTGGCGGCGGACCGGCGCGGCTACATCTCCGGCCGCCGCGATCTGCTGCGCCAGGCGCTGGAGCGCTGCGGCGACACCTGGGCGGTGCCGGTGGACACCCTGGTGGACCTGGCCTTCGGTGCCATGTGGTACCGGCTGATGAACGAACACGCAGCCGTGGGACCGCAGTTGACGGAGGAACTGATGGTGGTGGTGGACGCGCTGGCCCGCTAGGGGGTGGCCTCCGAACCGCTTCGGCGCTATGTTGTTCTCATTACGAGAAGGACTCCGAGTGAGAACGACTCGGAGTGAGAACAACCTGTACCGAGAGCGACCCGAGCGGAGCGCCCGATGCCGACCCAGGACCAGCCGTCGCAGGCCGACCAGTCCCAGTCCGAGCAGGACTGGCTGGCGGCCTACGACCCCCGGGCCTTCACCCCGGTCGCGGTGACCGTGGACGTGGTCGCTCTGACGCTGCGTCAGGACCGGCTGCACGTACTGCTGGTCCGCCGCGCGGGCCCGCCGTTCCAGGGCTGCTGGGCGCTGCCCGGCGGCTTCGTCCGAGCCGGGAAGGAGGACCTCGACCAGGCCGCGGCCCGCGAGCTCGCCGAGGAGACCGGGGTGGACACCGCCGCGCTGCGACGGGTCCACCTGGAACAGCTCGGCTCCTACGGCGCCCCCGCCCGCGATCCGCGGATGCACGTGATCTCCGTGGCCTACCTCGCCTTCGCTCCCGACCTGCCCGATCCGCAGGCGGGCACCGATGCGGCCGCGGCCGCCTGGGTGCCGCTCGGCGGGACCGCTCCGGCTGCCGGACCCCACAGGGGAGGGCCCAGCAGCCGGAGCGGTCCCGCCGGGCACCCACTCGCCTTCGACCATGCGGTGATCCTCGCCGAGGCGCTGGACCGGGCCCGTTCCAAACTCGAGTACACCCCGCTGGCCACCGCCTTCCTCGGCCCCGAGTTCACCATCTCCGAACTGCGCTCGGTCTACGAGGAGATCTGGGGGGAGAAGCTGCACGCCGGCAACTTCCACCGCAAGGTGCTCTCCGTCCCCGGCTTCGTCGAGAGCACCGGCGCCACCGCGACCAAAGCGGGCAGCAAGGGCGGGCCCCGGGCCCGGCTCTACCGCACCGGCGACGCCCGGCTGCTGCACCCCGCACTGCTGCGACCCGACCGCGAGGAGTCCGTCCGCTGACCCCCGTGACCCCCACGTAGCCATCCGGCCCCACCGCCCGTACGGCACCGGACCTCTGACAGCGCGCCACCCCTCCTGCTCCGTCCCGTCCCGCAGAAGGAGATCCCATGGGAAGCGGACGCTGGTCCACCAACGTCTACGACGCCGCCGCCGAGTACCGCGCCGCCACCGGCGCGGACCCCTTCGACTACAGCAGCCGGGCCCGGGCCGGCCACCGCAGCGGCTGGAAGGCCCACCGCTCGCTCGACCCCAGGGGCCTCACCGTCCGTGAGAGCCGGGACTCGGCCGAGCACCCCGAATCCCTGGCCATCGCCGTGCTGTTCGACGTCACCGGATCCATGCAGTCCGTGCCCCGGGTGCTGCAGACCAAGCTGCCCGAACTCTTCGGCCTGCTGCTGCGCAAGGGCTACACCCAGCACCCGCAGATCCTCTTCGGCGCGGTGGGCGACGCCACCTGCGACCGGGTCCCGCTGCAACTCGGCCAGTTCGAGTCCGACAACCGGATGGACGACCACCTCGGCAACATCTTCCTGGAGGGCGGCGGAGGCGGTCAGATGACGGAGTCCTACGAACTCGCCATGTACGCCATGGCCCGGCACACCTCGCTGGACTGCCACGAGAAGCGCGGGCGCCGCGGCTACCTCTTCCTCATCGGCGACGAACTGCCGTACGGCAAGGTGAAGGCCCGCGAGGTGCGCGCCGTCCTCGGCGAACGCATCCAGGGCGACATCCCGCTCACCGCCCTGCTCCCGGAACTCCAGCAGCGCTACGACGTCTACTACCTCCTCCCGGCCGGCACCGCCTACTCCGGCAATCGCAAGGTCCTCGCCACCTGGCGCAGGCTGCTCGGCCAGAACGTCATCGAACTCGACGACCTGGACGCGGTCTGCGAGACCATCGCCCTCACCGTCGGCCTCGGCGAGGAGGCCATCGACCTCCAGGAGGGGCTGGAGGACCTGGCCGACATCGGCTCGACCTCCCTGGAGACCGTCGGCAAGGCCCTGGCCGCGGTCGCCCGCCGCCGGACCGGCCTGGCGGTCCGGGACACCTCCCGGTTCCACGCGTCGCCCCTGGACCGGGGCGCGGCCGGCGGAACGGACCGGCTGTGACCGGCGACCGGCCCCGGCACACCGTCGTGGTCGACCTCGGCTACGGCGACGCCGGCAAGGGCGCGGTGGTCGACCGGCTCTGCCGCAGCGACGGCGTCGACACCGTGGTCCGCTTCAACGGCGGGGCCCAGGCCGGCCACAACGTGGTCACCAGGGACGGCCGGCAGCACACCTTCGCCCAGTTCGGCTCCGGCACCTTCGTGCCCGGCGTGCGCACCCACCTGTCCCGCTTCATGCTGGTCGACCCGCTGGCCCTGGCCGCCGAGGCCGCCCATCTGCGCACCCTGGGCGTCCGCGACGCTTTCGCCCGGCTCACCGTGGACCGCCGGGCCCTGCTCACCACCCCCTATCACGCCGCGGCCAACCGGCACCGGGAGGCCGCCCGCGGCACCGCCCGGCACGGCTCCTGCGGCCTCGGCGTGGGGGAGACCGCCCGCTACGCCCTGGCCCACCCGCGGTCCGCGCCCACCGCCGGCGACTGCGCCGCACCCGCCCGACTCCTCACCGTGCTCACCAGGCTGCGCGAGCGCCTCACCGACGAACTCGGCCTCGGCGCACCCCTCGGTCCGCCCCCGGAGGACTGCGCCACCGCCTTCCGGGCCTTCGCCGAGCAGGTCGCCCTCGCCGACGAGAACCATCTGGCGGCAGCCCTGCGCCGCGGCCCGGTGGTCCTCGAAGGAGCCCAGGGCGTCCTGCTGGACGAATGGCACGGCTTCCACCCCTACACCACCTGGTCCACCACCACCTTCGGCAACGCCGGAACCCTGCTCGCGGAGGCCGGCGCCGCGCCGGGATCGGCCCTGCGCCTGGGCGTGCTGCGGACCTACACCGTCCGGCACGGCCCCGGCCCGCTGGTCACCGAGAACCCGGCCCTCGGCCGCGCCCTCCCGGAACCCCACAACGGTCACGGCCGCTGGCAGGGGGCGTTCCGCCGCGGGGACTTCGACGCCGTAGCGCACCGCTACGCCCTCGCCGTCTGCGCCCGCTCCGCCTTCGGCGCGGTGCAGGCCCTGGCACTCACCCATCTGGACGCCCCGGCCCGCCACCCGTACCTCTCCATCTGCGAGACCTACGACCTGGACGGCGACGAGATCCACGACCTGCCGACCGGACCGCCCGGCGACCTCCGCCGCCAGGCCGCGCTCACCACCCGTCTGCTGCGCGCCCGCCCCGGACGGACCCACACCCCCGGGCCCGACCCGCACAGTTGGGCCGAGGTCGTCGCCGACACCCTGGACACCCCGGTGCTGCTCCGCAGCCACGGACCGCGCGCCGTCGACCGCCTGCCGCAGGACGGACCTGGCACCCGCCGCGTCCGTGGCATCGCCGGCGTCAACGGCGTCCATCGCATCAGCGGCGTCCGTGACATACGCGACAGCCCCATGAGTCTCTTGGCCTGACCGCCCCCGCCATGGCAGATTCGGTCCCGGCAACGAGGCCGATCGCCGGAGGCATCCGCATGACCAGCGCAGAGCAGCAGCCGACCCCGCTCTGGACACCCGACCCCGAGCGCGCCGCCGCCTCCAACATCGCCCGCTTCCAGCGCTGGGCCACCGAGCACCACGGCGCTCCGCCCGGCGACTACGCCGCGCTGCACCGCTGGTCGACCGAGGACCTGGACCGCTTCTGGACCGCCGTCGCCGAATGGTTCGACGTCCGCTTCTCCACCCCGGCGAGCAGCGCCCTGGCCGACCCCGCCATGCCCGGCGCCGTCTGGTTCCCCGGCGCCCGCCTCAACTACGCCGAACACGCCCTGCGCTTCGGTGAGGACCCGGCACACGCCGACCGCCCCGCGATCCTGCACCTGGACGAGACCGGCGCCGAGCCGACCACCCTCACCTGGGCCGAGCTCCGCCGCCAGGTGGGCTCGTTGGCCGCCCGGCTGCGCGCCCTCGGCCTGCGCCCCGGCGACCGCGTCGGCGGCTACGTCCCCAACGTCCCGCAGGCCGCCGTCGCCCTGCTGGCCACCGCCGCCGTCGGCGCCGTCTGGACCTCCTGCGCCCCCGACTTCGGCGCCCGCAGTGTGCTGGACCGCTTCAGCCAGCTCGAACCCGTCCTGCTCTTCGCCGTCGACGGCTACCGCTACGGCGGCAAGGCCCACGACCGCACCGGAATCGTCGCCGAGCTGCGCCGCGAACTGCCCTCGCTGCGCCATGTCGTGCACATCCCGCTGCTCGGCACTCCCGCCCCCGAATCGGCCCTGACCTGGGACGAGCTGATCGGCGGCGGCGGCGATGACCCGGCCGGCGAGGCGGACGAACCGGTCTTTGAGCAGGTCCCGTTCGACCACCCGCTCTGGGTGCTCTACTCCTCCGGCACCACCGGACTGCCCAAGGCCATCGTCCAGGGCCACGGCGGCATCGTGGTCGAGCACCTGAAGCAGGCCGGTCTGCACACGGACCTCGGTCCCGACGACCGCTTCTTCTGGTACACCTCCACCGGCTGGATGATGTGGAACTTCCTGCTGGCGGGCCTGCTCGTCGGCGCCACCGTCGTCAGCTACGACGGCAGTCCCGGCTACCCCGCCGTCGACGCCCAGTGGCGGGTCGCCGAACGCTCCGGGGCGACCGTCTTCGGGACCTCCGCTGCCTACATCACCGCCTGCGCCAAGGGCGGCGTCCATCCGGGCCGCGACCTCGACCTCTCCCGGCTGCGCGCCATCGGCACCACCGGATCCCCGCTCCCGCCGGACGGCTTCCGCTGGATCTACCAGGAGATCAGCCCCGACATCTGGCTGGCCAGCGTCAGCGGCGGCACCGACCTGTGCAGCTGCTTCGTCGGCGGCGTGCCCACCCTGCCGGTGTACCTCGGCGAGATCCAGGCCCCCAGCCTGGGCGCCGCGGTCGAGTCCTGGGACGTCCACGGCAAGCCGCTGCACGGTGAGGTCGGCGAGCTCGTCTGCACCAAGCCGATCCCCTCGATGCCGCTCTACTTCTGGAACGACCCGGACGGGACCCGCTTCCACGACAGCTACTTCGACGTCTACCCGGGCGTCTGGCGGCACGGCGACTGGATCACGGTCACCGAGCGCGGCACCGTCGTCATCCACGGCCGCTCCGACTCCACACTCAACCGACAGGGCGTCAGGATGGGCTCCGCGGACATCTACGAGGTGGTCGAGCGCATCCCGCAGATCCGCGAGTCGCTGGTCATCGGCCTGGAACAGCCCGACGGCGGCTACTGGATGCCGCTGTTCGTGGTTCTCGCGGAGGGAGCCGCCCTGGACGACGACCTCCGCACGGCGGTCCGCACCGCCCTGCGGGAACAGCTCTCGCCGCGGCACGTCCCCGACGAGATCATCGCCGTCCCCGCGCTGCCGCACACCCTCACCGGCAAGCGGCTGGAGGTGCCGGTGAAGCGGATCCTCTCGGGCACCCCGCTCACCCAGGCCGTCAACCCCGGCTCGCTCGACAACCCCGAGGCGCTCACCCCGTTCCTGGAACTCGCCAGGACCGAAGGGGCCACCCGCCGCGGCACGGGCGGGTGACCCCTTCGACCTGCACTTCCACCTGCTCTTCGGGCTACTCCCCGGACAGCACCTGGTTCGCGGCCGCCCGCGCCTCGTCCGCCGTGTCGGTGGCACGCGCCGCCGCCGCGGCCCGCTGACACTGCGCCAGCGTGTACTTGGCCAGCGTGGCCCGGACGTAGGGGATCGACGCCGCGCCCATCGACAGGCTGGTCACCCCCAGCCCGGTCAGCACGCAGGCCAGCACCGGATCGGCGGCGGCCTCGCCGCAGACCCCGCAGCTCTTGCCGGTCGCCCCGGCCGCCTCGGCGGAGAGGGCGATCAGGTCGAGCAGCGCCGGCTGCCACGGATCCTGCAGCCGCGCCACCGCGCCGACCTGGCGGTCGGCGGCGAAGGTGTACTGGGCCAGGTCGTTGGTGCCCAACGAGAGGAACTCGACCTCCTTGAGGATCGAGCGGGCCCGCAGCGCGGCGGACGGGATCTCCACCATCGCCCCGAACTTGGCCGACAGCCCGGCCTCCCGACAGGCGTCCGCGAAAGCCCTGGCATCGGTACGGTCGGCCACCATCGGCGCCATGACCTCCAGGTACACCGGCAGTCCGGCGGCGGCCCTGGCCAGCGCCCGCAGTTGGGACTGCAGCACCTCGGGGTGCTCCAGCAGGCTGCGCAGCCCGCGGACGCCCAGGGCCGGGTTCGGCTCGTCGCCCGGGGTCAGGAAGTCCAACGGCTTGTCGGCGCCGGCGTCCAGCACCCGCACCACCACCCGCCCCTCGGGGAAGGCCTCCAGCACCTTGCGATAGGCCTGGACCTGCGCTTCCTCGGTCGGAGCCTGCTTGGAGTCGTCCAGGAAGAGGAACTCGGTGCGGAACAGCCCGATCCCCTCGGCGCCCATCTCGACCGCCGCAGGGACGTCGGCCGGGCCTCCGATGTTGGCGAGCAGCGGCACCTTGTGCCCGTCCGAGGTCTGCCCGGGACCGGTGGACGCCGACAGCGCCGCCTTGCGCTCGGCGGCGATCCGCCGCAGCTCGGCCTGCTGCTCCTCGGACGGCTCGACCAGCACCTCCCCGGTGCTGCCGTCCACGGCGACCACCACGCCCTCGGCCATGTCGGTGGCACCGGCCATGGCGACCACGGCGGGAACGCCCAGCGCCCGGGCGAGGATCGCACTGTGGCTGGTCGGCCCGCCCTCCTCGGTGACGAAGCCGAGCACCAGGGTGGGGTCCAGCAGCGCGGTGTCGGCCGGCGCCAGGTCCCGCGCGAACAGCACATAGGGCTCGTCGCTGTCCGGCACCCCCGGCATCGGGACGCCCATCAGCCGCGCCACGATCCGGTTCCGCACATCGTCCAGGTCGGCGACCCGCCCGGCCAGGTACTCGCCGGCGTTCGCCAGCAGCGCCCGGTAGGCGGCGAAGGCGTCGTAGACGGCGCGCTCGGCGGTGCTGCCCACGGCCACGCGCCGCTCGACGTCGGCCATCAGCTCCGGGTCCAGCGCCATCAGCGCCTGCGCCTCCAGCACGGCCTGCGCCTCGCCGCCGGCCAGATTGCCGCGGGCCTGCAGGTCGGCGGCGACGGCTTCGACCGCCTGCCGCGCCCGCGCCTGCTCGCGCGGCGCCTCCTCGGTCGGCGTCTGCTGCGCCGGGGGCTCCAGCACCGCCGTGCCCATGTGCCGAACCTGTCCGATCGCGACCCCGTGGCTCACGCCCACGCCGCGCAGCGTCTCTGTCATCTCACCGGTCTCCCCTTGGGGTGCGGCCGTCGCAGGCCGCGCTCATTGCCATCGTCTCTGCCTGCTCGGCCCTGCTGGGCCCTGCTCGCTACTGCCAGGTGAAGAGGTTGTCCCCGGGGGCCACCTCGCCGGACTCCTGGACATCACCCAACTGGTCGGCGACCGCTTCGAGCGCCACGATCGGGCAGATCGGGGACTTGCCCGCGGCTTCGACCGCCGACGGATCCCAACGGATCACCGGCTGCCCGCGCTTCACGGTGTCACCCTTGTTGACGAGGAGTTCGAAGCCCTCGCCGTTGAGCTGAACGGTGTCGATCCCCAGGTGGGTGAGGACTCCGTGCCCGTGCTCGTCGATGACGACGAAGGCGTGCGGATGCATGGACACGATCGTCCCGTCGACCGGTGCGACAGCATCCCCGGCCTCACGGACAGGGTCGATCGCCGTACCCGGCCCGACCATCGCACCGGCGAACACGGGGTCGGGCACAGCGGCCAGGCCGATGGCCTGCCCGGCGAGAGGGGACGTCACCGTCGTCATGCTTCAAGCCTCCATCACTGCATCAACATCTAGTGGAAGTGGCCGGCACCAGCAGGAGTCAGCCTAAATCACCACAACTTAGGACACTCTGCCGGTCTGCCCTTGACTGCACCCGTCGGTGGGGGTGCGATCGCCGCCGACTGCGCGGCTGTTGCGACCCACGGCGCGGCCCAGGCCACGACCCGTCAAGTGGACTAGACCACTCGGACGCGAGGGAACTCTACGTCATACGGGTGATGCCCCTGCTCCACCCGTGTCCGCACACGGATTTGCTCCGCCCTGCGCGCCGCTGTACGTTGGAGATCTGCCGCCGCGACCGACGAGGTTGCGGCGCGTTGGCGAGATCATCCGAACCTCTCATCGCAATAACATTGCGGACGGGGTCCGGCCTTGCCTGCGACAGGCAGCCGGAATTCGAACCGGAACGGACCACTGAAATGGTCTGCTAAGCTCGAAACACGAAAGAAACGAAGCGCCCGGAGGGCTGGTGTGAAAGCCGCTCGAAGGAAGCGTCCGTACCTTGAGAACTCAACAGCGTGCCAAAAGTCAACGCCAAATGTTGATACCC
>NZ_JOEH01000014.1 GCF_000719095.1 Streptacidiphilus jeojiense
TCGCGGTGCAGGGCACCGAGCTGCAGGGCATGTACGACAGCCACCAGATCAGCGACAGCACCCGGCGCCAACTGCAGTACGACCTCGACCTGGAGGAGTTCGGAATCAACAGCGGGCGGTGAGTGCACAGCCGGGGACCTCTCGCGGTCATGCCGACCCTGAGTGCACCGCCTTCTCCGGTTCGGTCGGGTCCAGGTTTCCGGCGGGCTCGCCGCGACGCACCGAGCCCGGGGCCCGGCGGGCGGGGCGGTCGGCGCGGGTGGAGGAGGTGAGCTGCCAGGGCACGCTGATGACCATCACGCCCGGCGTGAACAGGAGGCGGCTCTTGAGCCACAGGGCGGACTGGTTGTGCAGCAGGTGCTCCCACCAGTGGCCGACCACGTACTCGGGGATGAACACCGCCACGGCCTCGCGCGGGCTGGTGCGCCGGATCGAGCGGACGTAGCCGACGACCGGTTTGGTGATCTCGCGGAACGGGGAGTCCAGGACCTTGAGCGGGACCTGGATCTCGGACTCGGCCCACTTCTCCTGCAGGTCCTGGGTGGAGTCCTTCTCCACCGCGACGGTGACCGCTTCCAGTATGTCGGGCCGGAAGGCCTGGGCGTAGCCCAGGGCGCGCAGGGTGGGCTTGTGGAGGGTGGAGACCAGCACGATGGCATGCACCTTGGACGGGCGCACCGACTCGGCCTTGAGGTCTTCCACGGCGAGTTCCTCGGCGACGGCGTCGTAGTGCTTGCGGATGCCGCGCATCATCCCGAACAGCAGCACGGCGGCGACCACGGCCAGCCAGGCACCCTCGGTGAACTTGGTGATCATCACGATCACCAGGACCAGTCCGGTGAACCCGGCGCCGAAGCCGTTGATGATCCGTGAGCGTTTGGCCGAGCCGCGGACCTTGGTGTCCGTCTCGGTGGCCAGGAGCCGGTTCCAGTGCTTGACCATGCCGATCTGACTGAGCGTGAAGGAGGTGAAGACGCCCAGGATGTAGAGGTGGATCAGGTTGGTGACATCGGCCTTGTAGGCCACCAGCAGGGCGATGTTGACCACGGCCAGGGCGATGATGCCGTTGGAGAAGGCGAGGCGGTCACCACGGGTGTGCAGCTGGCGGGGCAGGTAGCGGTGCTGGGCCAGGATCGAGGACAGCAGCGGGAAGCCGTTGAAGGCGGTGTTGGCGGCCAGGATCAGCACCAGCGCGGTCACGGCCTGGATGAAGTAGAACAGGACGCTGTGGTCGCCGCCGAAGATGGAGGACGCCAGCTGGGCGATCACCGTGGGCTGCGAGGTGGTGTGGCAGTCGCCGGGGTAGTTCGCCAGTCGGCAGGTGTCGTCGGTCTTGTGGACCTTGGCGATCAGCGCCAGTGCGGTGATCCCGACGAACATCAGCACGGCGGTGATGCCCATGGCCGACATGGTTGTGGCGGCGTTCTTGGACTTGGGCTTGCGGAACGCGGGCACGCCGTTGGAGATGGACTCGACACCGGTCAGCGCGGTGCAGCCGGAGGCGAAGGCGCGCAGGCAGAGCATGAGGAGCCCGAGCCCGGCCAGGGTGTCCTTGTGGTCCACCGGGATGACCGCGTACTGGGCGCTGGAGGCCACCGGGGTGTGGCCGAACAGCATTTTGACGAACCCGGTGACGATCATCAGGACGATGCCGAAGATGAACAGGTACGTGGGCGCGGCGAACGCCCGCCCCGCCTCGCGGACCCCGCGCAGGTTCATCGCGCTGAGCAGCACCACGAACCCGACCGCCATCGGCACCCGCGCAGCGGAGATGCTGGGGAACGCGGAGATGATGTTGTCCACGCCGGAGGCCACCGAGACCGCGACCGTCATCACGTAGTCGACGAGCAGCGAGGCTGCCACGACCAGGCCCGCGTTCGGCCCCAGATTGGTGGTGACCACCTCGTAGGATCCGCCGCCGCTGGGGTAGGCCCGTACCACCTGCCGGTAGGAGGTCACCACGACCGCCATCAGGAGCACCACGCCGGCGGCGATCCACGGGGTCAGGTACAGGAAGGCGGTGCCGCCCACGGTGAGCACCAGCAGGATCTCCTCGGTGGCGTAGGCCACCGAGGAGAGCGGGTCCGAGGCGAAGATCGGCAGGGCCAGGCGCTTGGGGAGCAGGGTCTCCCCCAGCTCCTCGCTGCGCATGGCCGGGCCGATGACGAGGCGTTTGAACGCCTGGGGCAGGTTAAGCACAGAGGCGAGCGTAGAGGCCGGTGACCGCGCTGACGTGGGATCGGGCGCCCGGGCGCGTCAGGAAGGCGTCAAGATTTGCAGGACTGCGCTAAGGATCCGTTACGGCCGGTCGGCGGCTCCCGGCGCGCGGGCATCCAGGAAGGGTGAGGTTCACGGGTCGAAGCGGTAGCCCATGCCCGGCTCGGTGCGCAGGTGACGCGGGTGTGCCGGGTCGCGTTCCAGTTTGCGGCGCAGACCTGCGAGGTAGACGCGCAGGTAGTTGTTCTTGTCCTCGTGGCCCGGGCCCCAGACGCTGTGCAGGATCTGAGGCCCTGTCACCAGCCGTCCGGGGTGCTGGACCAGGAGGGTGAGGATGCGCCATTCGGTGCGGGTGAGCCGCACCGGGTCGGTGCCTTCCCTGTGCGCGCTGACCGTGCAGCCGACCAGGTCCACGGTGAAGTCGCCGATGACCGCAGTCCCGGTGAGGGGGTCCTCGGTCGAGGGGCGGCGCAGTACGGCGCGCAGCCGGGCCAGGAGTTCGTTCATGGCGAACGGCTTGGTGAGGTAGTCGTCGGCTCCCGCGTCCAGGGCGGCGACCTTCTCGTCGGCGCCGGACCGGCCGGAGAGCACGATCACCGGCACCGAGCTCCACACCCGCAGGGCCGCGATCACCTGCAGCCCGTCCAGCCCGGGAAGCCCCAGGTCCAGGATGATGGCGTCGGGGCGGGCGCGTGCGGTCTCGTCCAGGGCGACGGTGCCGTCGGCTGCGGTGGTGACGTCGTACTGGCGGGCCTGGAGGTTGATCTGCAGGGCACGCAGGAGCTGTGGCTCGTCGTCCACGACCAGGATGCGGGTCACGGCTGTTGCACTCCGTTCTCATGTGCCTGGTCGGCGGGCAGGGAGATGCGGTCGGCGAGGGTGCTGGCGGTGACCAGGACGGATGTGTCGCCCGCGACGCGGCTCCGCCCAGGAATAGCGTGACCACGAGCGGGTGGCTGTGTTCCTTGACGACACCCTTGCGCCGGTCGGCGGAACATTGACGCCGTCTTGATGCCCGTGCCCGCACAGCGTCAGTAGCAGCGCTTCTGGGCTCAGTTGTCCGGCGGATCGGCGACCTCGGCCACCAAGGACACCACCTTGTCGAGGTCAGCCGGGGTGGTCAGGTGGCCGACCCCGGAGAAGACCCGAACGTCGAGGTTCATGGCTCGGCGCACTGCCGGTGCCAGTCGACGGGGCGGCAGGAAACGGTCGTGTTCTCCGACCCCGACCACGCACGGCCGCTCGGCGCGACGGGCCAGCAGTTCGGCGGGCAGGGACGGAGGGGCCAGAGTGGTCCGGCAACACGTTGCCATGAGAGTCATCCACTCCACCTCGGACTCGGGCGGTTCCGTGCCGGGCGCCACGAACAACCGGAGCATGCGGCGGGTGCGTGCGGGTGTGGGACGCAGCAGCCAGGCGGCCGCGGCCAGCGTCAGTTTCGGGTCCACTCCGAGACGGATGAAGCCAGCGGGTGAGACCAGCGCCCGAGCCGTGATTCGGGGCGAGTCGGCGGCCAGCGCCACGGCGGCGCCCAGCGAATTGCCCAGCAGCACAACCCCGTCGGCGTCCATGGCCGCCAAGATCTCATCCAGCACTCGGCCGTACCAGGCCAGCCGGGCACGGCGGGGCCGACGGGGATCGCTGAGCCCGGGCTGACCCGGCAGATCCACCACCGTGGTTGCCCAGTGGACCGACAGCGCCTGCAGCCACGGCAGTGCCGCCGCGGCGTTGAAGCCGGTCCCGGGCACCAGGACGACCCGCGGTCGTCCAGTTCCGGCAGAGGTGAGTCCCACTCGGCCCACACCGGTGTCCAGAGTCGAGTGGTCGAGCGGGAAGTCCGCTCGCGCCAGGGCTGCTGAACACCATTGCCGCACCGCGCGTTGACCACGTGGGTTCCTGTACACGCACGGCATTGCGCCAGTGTGTCCGGTGGTCCTTGGTTCGTCCAGCCCTACGGTGCGGTCAGGTCCGCCTGTACACGGCGTTGAGCGCGTTGTGGCGGTGGGTGCAGCGCGTCCATGGCACTCCTGGGCGTCGAGACCCGCGGGATCGAGTGCTTGTCGGTGCCGGGAGGTACAGTCCCCGTCCATGGTGGAGTTCAGCAACGAAGACCTCACAGGTTCCCGGTTCCAGCGGGTCGACCTGACCGGCTCGCGCTTCCAACTCGCCCGGCTGGGCGGGGTCAAGTTCCGGGGCTGCGCATTCGGCAGCACCCGATTCCGCATCGTCGAGATGGACGACGTCACGATGCGCGGCGTGGAGCTGAACAATGTCGAGATCTCCGGCGACATCGGCAACCTGAGGATCAACGGCGTGGAGGTCGGGCCGCTCGTGGAGGCCGAGCTCGACCGGCGGTATCCCGAGCGGCCCAGGATGCGGCCGACCGACGCCGCCGGGTTCCGCGAGGCCTGGGACATCCTCGAACACCTGTGGGGCGGCACGGTCGAACGCGCCGGTCGCCTGGATCCCACCCTCCTGGACGAGTCGGTCGACGGCGAGTGGTCGTTCCTCCAGACGTTGCGGCACCTGGTCCTGGTCACCGACGGATGGATCCGCCGCACCGTCCTCGATCTTCCGTCACCATGGCATCCGCTGGGCCTGCCCTGGGACGACCCGGACGAGACGCGCAGCCTGCCCGAGGGTCTCCCCCGCGACCGCGAGGCACGGCCGACGCTCGACACCGTGCTGCAGGTGCGCCGCGACCGAATGGCGACCGTTCGGAGCGTCATCGCCGGCATCACCGACCAGTCGCTGGACTCCGAGACCGAGCCGGCCCGGACCCCGGGCTGGCCGGAGCCCCGCAGCCGCCGCCTGCGCACCGTACTGCTGCACCTGTTCCACGAGGAGTGGGAGCACCGGCTCTACGCAGAACGAGACCTCGACGCCCTGGAGGCGCACCGGTCATAGCGGCTTCTCGGGCGGATCTGCAGCGGGCCCTGTACCGACGGAACGTCAGCGTGGCGTAATGAGTCGCTTCTTCGGATATGTCCGCTCAAGGCGTACGGTCGTGCCCGTCCTACGACTCACCGGAGCCTCACCCGTCAAGGAATCGCCCCATGGATACGGACGACCGCCATCACGATGGTCCGCCATCTGTGCCGAACCGACCTGCCACCGGGCCGCACGCTGACGCGGGAGCGGGCCCCGGCCCGGCAGAGCCGCCGCCCGCTCGTCCTGGTCCTTCCGGGACCCGGCAGGGCGTGAAGGCGCAGCGCCCCGCGTCGAGCCGCGACCGGCTCCGGGCCACCCTGTTCGGTTCCGGGGCCCCGCCCGGTCCCACCCGGCCGGAGTTCTGGCGCAGTCCGCTCCGGGGGCCCTGGCTGACCTCGGTGTTCGGGCTGGTCCTGCTGTTCGGCATCCCGGTCATGTTCGTGACCGGCCTGCTGTCCTACGCCGCGTACAACCCGGACTTGGCGGCGGTCAACGACCAGACCCCGGACAAGGGCTGGCTCGGCTTCTACCTCTTCTCCTGGCCGACCGACCCGTCCTGGCTCTATCGGCTCAACCAGGGCGTGCACGTCACCCTCGGCGTGGTGCTGGTGCCGGTGCTGCTGGCCAAGCTGTGGTCGGTCATCCCCAAACTGTTCTCCTGGCCGCCGATCCGGTCGGTGGCCCACGCCCTGGAGCGATTGTCGTTGCTGCTCCTGGTCGGTGGCGCACTGTTCGAGTTCGTCACCGGGCTGTTGAACGTACAGCTGCACTACGTCTTCCCCGGCTCGTTCTACACCCTGCACCTCTACGGTGCGTGGGTCTTCATCGGGGCCTTCGCGGTGCACATCGCATTCCGCGTTCCGGTGATGGTCCGGGCCCTGCGCAGCCGCCGACTGCGTACCGAGTTGCGCGTCCCCGCCTCGGCGACCGGGCCCGAGCCGCTGGACGGGACCGGGCTGGTCTCTCCACGGCCGGCCCCGGCCACCATGTCCCGGCGCGCCGCGCTCGGCACAGTGGGTCTGGGCTCGCTGGTCCTGTTCGCGGTGACGGCCGGGCAGAGCATCGGTGGTTCGCTGCGCCGCACGGCCCTACTGGCGCCGCACGGCCAGGAGCCGGGCAAGGGACCCAACGGCTTCCAGATCAACAAGACCGCCGCTGCCGTCGGCATCCGCCCGGCCGACATCGGCCCGCAGTGGCGGCTGGTGGTCCGCGGCCCCGGGTACGAGAACACCCTGACGCGGGCTCAGGTGCTGGCACTGCCGCAGCACGAGGCCGCGCTGCCCATCGCCTGCGTGGAGGGCTGGTCCACCGACGACCAGCACTGGGCCGGAGTCAGGCTGCGGGACCTGGCCCTGATGGCGGGCTTCCGCGGGCCGGCCCCGGAGGTGTTCGTCGAGTCGGTGGAGCGCGGCGGATCCTTCGGGTCCACCGTGCTGAGGGCCAATCAGGTCCGGGACCCGCGCTCACTGCTGGCACTGCGCGTCAACGGCGCCGACCTGTCGCCGGACCACGGATACCCGGCCCGGATCATCGTGCCGGCCAACCCCGGGGTGCACAACACCAAATGGGTGACCCGGCTGACCTTCGGAGCATCCTCGTGAGGCGCCTGCCGCTGACCCGCCTGCGCGACCGCTACGGCGCGTCCCCGCTGCACCTGCTGCTCGTCCTGTGCTCCTTCGCCCTGGCCCTGTACGCCGGACTCAAGCTGCTGAAGGGCAACCCGATCGCCGTCGCGCTCTGGTTCGTCGGTGCCGCCCTGATCCACGACCTGGTCCTGCTCCCGCTCTACACGCTCGCCGACCGCGCACTGCAACACCTGTTCCCGACCCCGGACAGCCGCACCCCCCAGGCGGGCGCCGGTCGGGTCAACTACGTGCGGATCCCGGCCCTGGTCTCCTTGCTGCTGCTGGTCGTCTGGTATCCGCTCATCCTGCGGCGGGTCCCGGGCTACCGGGTCACCACCGGGCTATCGGCGGACAGCTTCCTCGGGCACTGGCTGCTGATCACCGCCGCGCTCTTCGCCGGCTCGGGGCTGTGCCTGCTGGCCGGCACCGTCCGCCGGGCCCGTGGACGAAAGCCCCCGGTGCACAAGCGGTGACGCGGCGGTGAGCCCGAGCCGGCGTACCGCCGCACCGGCCAGGAGCAGGCAGAGTGCGGCGGTGTAGGCCTGTTGCTGCAGGGCTCCGTCGGACAGGTACACGGTCTCACCGGCCACCGGTAGCGCGAGCCACTCCCAGCCGCCGTCGAGTGCGACCAGTGCAACCACCAGCAGCGCGTACCAGGGGTATCCGGGGGTGATCAGGAACAGGGCGGTGCCGGTGACGGTCAGTGCGCCGCGCCACGGTTTGGCCGGATCCCCCCTCCGCAACACATGCAGAACAGCTGCCAGCAGCACGGCCGCGGCAGCAGGCGGCAGCAGGCGCTGGGGGATGTCGAGCAGGGCGAGCAGGCCGAAGCCGGTCCCCTGGTCGTACCCCTGCTCCTGGAGGTAGCCGGGCAGGAACCCGATGACGCCCGGGCCTGAGGCGATGGCATAGGGCGTGTAGCAGAACAGGAACGTCAGCCCGGCAGTGACGGCCGGCACCAGGCTCCGGACACTCAGCCGGGAACCGCTGGAGAGGCAGCCCGACATGGCGCCCGGCAGCGCCAGTGCCGGGATCAGCTTGGTCCCGGCGGCCAGGCCGAGCAGCACCCCGCCGAGGCCTCGCCGACCGCTGCAGGCCACCCCCAGGCCACCGACCATGAACAGCGCTCCCAGGGTGTCCACGTGCGCATCGTTCACGGCCCAGGCCGCCACACCGGGGCACCAGCCCCACAGCGCGGCCCGGTGCGCGGGGGCTCCGGTACGGCGCAGGACCAGCAGCAGCACGCCGGTCGTCGCCACGGCCAGCAGCGCACCGCCGGCCTGGGCCGCCCCGACACCCGGACGGCCGGTGAACCGGCCTGCCTCGTGCAGGGCGAGGAACCACGCTTCCGCGACGGGCGGGTAGATGGTGTGCACCGTGGGCCGGTTGATGTGCGTGCAGATCCCGTCGGCCTGGTGCAGGTCCCAACCCGTGCAGTCGCCGGCGACCGGGAACAGGGCCGGGTTCCGGGCACGCAGGGCGGCCAGCGCCGGGGCGACGGGAGCGTCCGCGTAGGGCGAGTGGCCCGCCGCCTGGACCTGACCGTCCCACAGGTAGCGGTAGGCGTCGTCGCTGGTCCGCGGCGGTGCGAGCAGCCCGGTGAGGGCGACCGCCAGGCTGCCCAGCAGCACCAGGGCCGTGATGCGGCGGGCCGGAACCCGCCGTGCCAGAACGACCGCGAGCGCGAACGCCACGACGTCCACGGAGTACCAGCCGTACAGCGGGGTCCTGTCCCCGAGGTCGCCCGAGCAGGTGAAGGTCCCGCCCAGCGCCGTCACCAGGACGGCCAGGGCGAGCACACACGGCCACATGCCGGCACCCGAGCGGGCCGACCGCGGCCTGGAGCACGGCAGGGTGATGTCGAACATGACGATGGGTTCCCCATGCTGGTGACGCTCGGGCCCGGTCAAGGACCGAACGGATTCGGGTGTGGATCAATGACTCCTGCGCATCCGGCCGGTCGGGCTAGCGACGTAGCGCGAGGAAGTGCCGGTCCCGACAGTCCCAGGCGTCGATCGGAGCGAACCCGGCCAGGAGCGCGCAGCGGACGGTGGCGGGGGCGCCCAGCCGGGCCCAGGGAAAGGTGGGCCCGCTGCGGCCCGAGGCGTCCTCCACGGCCACGGTGACGCGTTCGTCCAGATCGCCGGGTTCGACTTCGACCAACAGCACACCGTCGTGGCACAGGAGTTCGGCGGCACGCCGCAGCAGAGCCGACGGGTCCCCGCCGATGCCGAGGTTGCCGTCGGCCAGCAGGGCGGTGCCCCAGCGGTTCTCCCGCGGAAGCCGGTCGAAGACCGATCGGCACAGTGCGTTGCCGCCCATTCCCCGGGTCCGGGACACCGCCGTGTGCGTGATGTCCACCCCCAGGGCGGGCAGGCCGCAGGTCTGCAGTTCGGCGACCAGACGACCCGGCCCGCAGCCGATGTCCAGCGTCGGCAGTCCGCGTCGCAGGCAGCGGGAGAGCAGGGTCCAGTCGGCCTGATCGGGTGGGGCGAACCAGCGTTCCAGGTCCAGACGCTGCCGGTGGCCGTCCTCGCGGCGCAGCCACAGCGGGCCGCTGCCGGTGCGCATCGCCTCGGTGTAGGGATCATCGGCCCAAGGACGGGGGCAGGGGGTGGGGCCATGAGCGAGGATCCCGAGAGAGTTCACCCGGCTGCTCCCTGCGCCGCGGGCGGTACTGTCCCAGCACTGACGGCACTGACGGCACCGGCGGTGACGGTGTGCCAGGTGCGCGCGAAGTGACTTCCCGGCGCGAGAGCTGCGACCTCAGCTGCGTCTGCGACCGTGTCGACGTCGTTGAGTACGGGCAGGGTGGCGACCCGCAGTCCCGCCTGAGCAAGCCGGTCCTGCAGCGCCACGCCCGTAGAGGAACAGGACATCGGAACGCCGAGCAGCAGTCGACGAGCCAGCTCCGCGTCCGGTCGGGCCAGTCCGAAAGCCCAGAATCCCCCGTCCGCGGCGGGCCCGAACCAGGCGTCGGCGCCCGCCCTCGACCCCTGCGACAGCGCTTCGGCGAGCACCTGGGCCCGCAACTGCGGGGTGTCCATGCCGACCAGCAGCGCAGGTCCACCGTCCGGATCGGACACGGCGCCGAAGGCGTCGGCCAGCCGGACGTCCAGACCACCGCCGCTCTGCGGCACGACCTCCCATCCGGACGGGATCCAGGGCCCCGTCGGGCCCTCCAGGACCAGCACCCGTCGCGCGGCCGGCACCCGGGCCAGGGCGGCGAAGGTGTCTGCCAGTGCTGCCTGGGCGAGTCCCGCTGCCAGCTCGGGTGTGCAGGCCGGCGACAGGCGGGTCTTGACCCGTCCGGGCTCTGGGGATTTCGCGATGACCAGCAGTGTGGGCAACCGGGCGGCCAGGATCGCGCGCATGTCATGGATCGCCTGCCGGGTGCCGCGCAGGGTACCGGTGACCTTCGATCTTCCGGAGCGCGGATGGTAGCCGACGTCCTGCTCGGCGATGCGCATTCCGGCCGCGGCGGAGTGGATCACCATCTCCAGCGGGTAGCCGGAGCGGCGGTCGCTGAGCCCCAGGTCCAGCAGCCGGTCCCGGCGCGCGGCCCGCATGGGACCGAGATCGTGCAAGTCCACACCGAGGCGAGCACGTAGTCTGCGGGCCAGTTCGCGGTTGGCCAGCCGGGCATGCACGGGCCAGGCCTCGGGCCGGGTCGGCCGCCGTCGCCCCAGAACCAGGTCAGCGGTGCCCGCGCCGACAGTGGCGACCAGGCCCGGGAGCTCGGCCGGGTCCAGCGAAGCGTCGCAGTCGCAGAAGCACACGATGTCGGCCGTCGCCGCCATCAGCCCGGCGTGGCAGGCGGCTCCGAATCCGCGCCTGGGCTCGGTGATCACCAGCGCGCCGAGTGAACGGGCCAGCGCAGCGGAACCGTCCGTCGAGCCGTTGTCCACCACGATCGCGCGGTACCCGTCCGGCATCCGCTGCAGCACCCACGGCAGGGCTGCTGCCTCGTCCAGGCAGGGCAGGACGACATCCACACACGTCGCAGCCGGTCCCGGAAGGAAATCTGTCATGCGCAAACGCTATGAGAAGCAGGCGGACAAATGCCGCATCACCACGTTACCGAAGTCCTACGGAGATCCCTGGCGCCAGGAACCGACACGGCGGAGCCGGATGCTTCTCCCCCGCTGCTCCGGGAGCCGGACGGCCGCAGGCCGGTGTTCCGTCCTACGACTTCGCGGCGACACCTTGGGCCAGGGCGAGCCAGGCAAGCATGCCGAAGTCCACCGCCGCGATACCCATGCTCGCCAGTGCGCACCCTGCCGTCACCGCGCCGCGGCAAGCGATCCGGGTCGTGGGACGCACCACCCACCATGTCGCGACCAGCGCGAGAACCAGCCCGGCCACGCCCGCCAGGGCATGCACGCCCACGGTGATCCCATGTGCCCGGGACAGGTGCCGACCTGCCAGCGCGGTCGCGGCGAAGGCTGTCAGGAGTGCGGCCGCGGGGACACCCAGAGGGCGCAGCTGGTCGTCCTGCGGGAGTGCGGGTGCCACCTCCTCGCCGGCGGCCGGGGCAACGACCGGATTCCCCGGGGCAAAGGGCACTCCGCCGACCGGGCAGTCATCCGATTCCGGCGTCGGTCCGAGCTCGGACACGGTAGCCGGCTCCGGTTCAGGCGCCGACGGCGCGGACCCGGTCGCTGCCACCGGCCGGGCAGGGACGCGTGTGCTCGCGGCTGCGACTGCTGGGGTCGTTGCCCGCGAGCGCCGCCGCCGCTTGCGCTTGGACGATGTGGGCATCCGCCCTCCCGGGAGAGCGCCCCGTTGGGGGCGGGATGGATGGAGCAGCAGCTCAGCAAGGTGCTGCGGCCAGCACCTTGCGGTACGCCTGCAGGCACGGTGCGCACTGACGCTCTGTGAGCTCTCGTTCCCTCGGTACGGTGTCCGGAGGGGGCAGGTGTCGTCCACACAGCATCGGGGCGTCCTGCCCCGCTGTTATGTGCCACACGAGGGCTTTGAGTCCTGCTTCGCCCGCCGCCACCGCGAGCTCCGGACGCATCTGATGCACGCTTTCCTCCCTCGGTGTCCTCCCACGTGCAGGCCGAGGACGTGGTCCTGTTCGGACGCTATCCCCTCCCTGACGGACCGGCATCCCGAGCCACTCGTGCGGCCGAGCAGTCGAACAGTCCCCTGCCGGGCGGTCGGCGGTCAGTCCCGGCGGTCGGCCAGGGGCTCGCCGACCGCAGCGCGGATGGCGGCGGCCAGGGCCCTGCGGGTTGCCGTGCAACCGGGACGGGGCCACGGCCGGATCCGCACGGAGGTCCTTCACCAGTGCCCAGCACAGTGCCAGCATCACCAGCACGAACGGCAGTGCCACCAGGATCGTGGCCCGTTGCAGACCCTGCAGGCCGCCGGCCACCAGGAGCACGGCGGCAACCGCACCCATCAGTACACCCCAACTGACCACCAGCCAGGTGCGCGGGTGCAGCGCGCCGCTCTGCGAGAGCGACCCCAGCACCAGCGGGGCCGAGTCCGCGCTGGTGCTGAAGTAGGTCAACCCGGACTTCGCGATCGCGTTCGTCTCCCGATTCGGCGTCGTGACCGGCTATTTCATCGTCCAGTCCTACAGCTTCTACATCCTGTTGGCCTACATCAAGGTCGCCCCCGCGGACGCCGCCTCCACCATGGGCTTCCTGATGGTGGTCAGCGCCCTGTCGATGGTCGTCGCCGCGGTGGCCATCGGCAAGCTCGCCGACCGCTTCGGCCGGATCAAGCTCTTCGTCCTCGGCTCCGGAGTCCTGGCCGCGCTGTCGCTGTTCATCCCGATGCTGTCCCCGACGGTCAACGGCATGATCGTGTTCAATGTCGTCAACGGCCTGGCCTTTGGCATGTACATGGCCGTCGACATGGCCCTGATCACCAAGGTGCTACCGCGCGGCGAGGACGCCGGCAAGGACATGGGCCTGATCAACATCGCCAACGCGGCCCCGCAGGTCGCTGCCCCGTTCATCGCCTCGGCGATCGTCACCTCGTGGGGCTACTCGGCGATGTTCCCGCTCTGCGCCTGCATCGCGTTGGGCGGTGCGTCGCTGGTGGTGCTCGTGAAGTCGGTGCGCTGAGCCCTGTCCGTGCCCACCGTCGCGACGGCAGCACCTCCGCCCCAGTCGCGACAGTGAACTGACGCCGTGCCACGCAGCGACCGTCCGTCGAGCAGTTCCTGGTGAAAGCGGGCTGAAACTCCGCCGGTGTGGGCCCTGGTACCGCTACCTCGGTACCAGGGCTTGCTGCCAGGGTCGGTTCAGGCCCTCAGCGGTGGTCGAGGGCGTGGGCGAGTTCGTCGGCGGCTTCGCGGACTCGGGTCGAGCAGGTGGCGGTGTCCGGCTCTTCGACCCAGCGTCCGAAGCCGGTGCGGAAGATGGCGACGCCGACGTTCGCCAGCAGGGCCGCCGTCGGCGGGGCGGCCCCGCGCTGTTGAAGGGCCGCGTCCAGGGCGTCGGAGACGGCGGCGAACTTGGTGCGGCCGCGCTCTTTCAGTTCGGTGCTGCTGTCGACGATCGCCTGTCGCTGCGCGGCGTGCGGGGCGACCCGGGCCGCCACCGTGTCGCCGACCCGTTCGAGGGAGCTGAGCAGGGCTTCGAACGGTGTGAGCCCCGCGTCGGCCGTCAGCACCGCGTCGGCGAGCACGGCCGGAAGCTGATCCGAGCCGGCGAAGAGCACGTCGCGCTTGTCCGCGAAGTAGCGGGAGAAGGTGCGACGGGTCAGCCCGGCGCGCTCGGTGATCTGCGCGACCGTGACGTTCTCGTACCCGTGCTCCAGGAACAGCTCCAGCGCGGCCTCGCGCAGCCGTTCCTCCGTTCCCTGCTCCCAACGCGGCATGGTCGGAATCCTAGCAGTGATGACTCAGTGGGTCATCGGGTGCTATCGTGATGTCTCACTGAGTCATCAGCTCGGCATACCAGGAGGAGCACCATGGCACTCACCGGTCAGCGCATCGTCGTCATCGGCGGCAGTTCCGGCATGGGACTGGCCACGGCCCACGCGGCCGCCGGAGCCGGCGCTGTCGTCACCATCGCCTCGAGCAGCAAGGAGCGCATCGACGCCGCGCTCGCCGAACTGCCGGACTCGTGCGACGGCGCCGCACTGGACGTGCGCGACGAGGCGGCCGTCGCCGACCTGTTCGCCCGCGTCGGCGCACTCGACCATGTGGTGTTCACCGCCGGCGACCAGCCCGATCGCCGCGCGCTCGCGGCGCTCCCGCTCGACCAGGCCCGCCGCACCTTCGACGTGCGGTTCTGGGGAGCCGTCGCCGTCGCCAAGCACGCGGCCCCGCACATCCGACCCGGCGGTTCGATCACCCTCACCTCGGGGACTGTCGGCGTCCGCCCGGTCCCCGGCGCCGCCCTCGCCTCCGCCGGATCCGCGGCCACCGAGGGCCTCACCCGCGGACTGGCCGTCGATCTCGCCCCGGTCCGCGTCAATGCCGTTCGCTCCGGCGCCGTCCGCACCCCGCTGTGGGAGGCCGTTCCCGAGCCCCAGCGCGCGGCGGTGTTCGACAGCCTCGCGCGCCGCGCTCTCACCGGTGCGATAGGTGAGCCGCAGCAGATCGCCGCGGCTCACCTCTACCTGATGGAGAACCAGTTCGTCACCGGCACCGTGCTCCCCGTCGACGGCGGCTCGCTTCTGACCGGCAACTGACGGCAGCGGTACCGTCGACCGCGGGGTCGTGCGGACTGCGCTGCGTCACTGGTAGAGGTCCCACACCGCCGATCCCGCCTCGGTGGTCAGGGCCAGGTCAAGCAGTGGTTCACGGGCTGCGGAGATGAGGCCGTCCAACTGCCGGGCTCCGTCGGCGGCGGCGCTCAGCGCGAGGACGGCATCGGCCGAACGCTGCGTCTGCGCTCCCTCCTCCTTCACGCTGATGAGGATGTTGCGCTGGCGCATGCTGGCGAGCTGGCCGGCCATGTTCTCGAAGGCCTGGACCAGATCCCGGTTGGCGTCGCGGAGCGAGTCGAGGTGTTCGAGGACCGCCCCCGGCGTCTCGGCGCCGCCGGCCCCGTCGGCGACGGAAGCGGCCAGTACCTTCACGGCGGCTGCGACCGCCGCGCTCACCTGCTGGGAACGGTCGATCGCGCCCTTGCCGCCGGTCCACTCCGTCTCGAACGCGAATTCAGCCATGAGAGCCTTCGTCCTCCTCGATCGCGCCTTCAGTGGAGACCAGCCTGCCATGTCCTTGCCGATCAGCCGTGGACCTCCGTCCGGACACCGCCGGTGCACAAGGGCCGGGAGTCCGGCCGCTGGGTCGATGTCCCCGGCTTCAGCCGCGGCAATTGAAGGCAGGTCAGCCAGGCCCATTGACATGAATCGCACAGCAGCGGGACAGTGGCGCAGTCCTCACGCACGTCTGCACGATGTTCGGTTCTGCCGGGCTTCGCCCGCCCACACGGCGGACGTGCAAGGGGCCTGCTCCGTGCCCTCCCTCCCGAAGCGGACCGTTCTTCGGACGTGCCCGCCTTCGGAAGGGGAACGGTTCATGTCCTTGGCATCATTACTCCTACGTCTGGCCAGACCCGGCCTGGTGACCGCGGCCCTGTCCGCGGCCGGGCTGCTCTTCACGGCGGGAACCGCCACCGCGGCTCCGGCACTGACCCAGCTGAGCACCGACCCCTACACCAACACCACCAGCCAGCACGCCACCGAGGTCGAGCCGGACACCTTCGCCTACGGCTCCACCATCGTCTCGGCCTTCCAGGTCGGCCGGTTCACCGACGGCGGCGGTTCCAACGTCGGCTTCGCCACCTCAACCGACAGCGGCGCCACCTGGACCAACGGGTTCCTGCCCGGGATCACCACCCAGGCCGGCGGCAGCTACGCCCGGGTCAGTGACGCCTCGGTGGCCTACGACGCCAAGCACAACGTCTGGCTGGTCTCCGCCATCCCGATCACCGCGTCGGTGACCGTGCCCGCCGTCTTCACCAGCCGCTCCACCGACGGCGGACACACCTGGGGCAACCCGGTGACCACCGCCACCGGCTCCAGCCTGGACAAGAACTGGATCGTCTGCGACAACACCGCCACCAGCGCCTTCTACGGCAACTGCTACACCGAGTACGACAACAACGGCAACGGCGACCGCATCCAGATGACCACCTCCTCCGACGGCGGTCTCACCTGGGGCGCCCCGAAGACCACCGCCAACAACGCCACCGGCCTGGGCGGCCAGCCCGTGGTGCAGCCCAACGGCACCGTGGTGGTCCCCATCGCCAGCGCCTCGGAGACCTCCATCCGGGCCTTCACCTCCACCAACGGCGGCAGCAGCTGGACCAGCGCCACCACGGTGACCACCGTCAGCACCTACACCGTGCACGGCTCCCTGCGCAGCGGACCGCTGCCCTCGGCCGAGATCGACGCGGCCGGCAAGGTCTACGTGGTCTGGCAGGACTGCCGCTTCCGCACCAGCGGCGGCGCCTGCACCTCCAACGACATCGTGATGTCGACCAGCACCAACGGCACCACCTGGTCCACCGTGGTCCGCATCCCCATCGACGCGACCACCAGCACCGTCGACCACTTCATCCCCGGCCTGGCCGTGGACCCGACCACCTCGGGCAGCACCGCGCACCTGGCGCTGGCCTACTACTACCACCCGGTCGCCAACTGCACCGCCGCCACCTGCCAGTTGGACGTCGGATACCTCTCCTCCACCAACGGCGGCAGCACCTGGAGCACGCCGACCCAGCTGGCCGGGCCGATGAGCCACTCCTGGCTGGCCAGCACCACCCAGGGGACCATGGTCGGCGACTACATCTCGACCTCCTTCTCCGCCGGAACCGCCCACCCGGTCTTCGCCGTGGCCACCGCCCCCACCGGATCGGTCTTCCACGAGGCGATGTACACCCCGGCCACCGGACTCAGCGCCGCGGCCGGCACCGCGGCGGCCGTACCCGCCACCACCCGGCAGAACCTGGCCTCGGCCCGACTGGCCGCGATCGCCTACGCCCAGTGGCTGGCGGCCGGCGGCACCTCAGGAGGCGGTGAGGACAGCCCCTGACCCCGCCTCGGTCCCGGGCAGGGGCCACAGCACCCGACACGGCCCCTGCCCGGACTGACGGGCTGTCACCACGCTGTTTGAGCGCACCCTCGATCCACCTCAGATGGTCCGTCGCAAGGCGGTCTCCACGGCGTCGACCAACAGGTCACCTTCACTGCGTGGATGCCGTGTGAGACCGAGTTCGAGGTCCGGCAGAGGCGGCAGGGCCGCCGGGTCGTGGCCGGCCATCGCCGGTTCCAGGTTCGCCGGCATGAGCGCCGCGACGCCCAGCCCGGCCCGCAGCGCAGCGAGCACACCGGCCAGGCTGTTGCTTTCGAACGCCACCCGCCAGCGACGGTCGGCACGTTCCAGCGACTCCAGCAACGACGTGCGCCAGAAGCACGGGTTCGAGAACAGCACCACCGGCAGCGGATCCGCCGTGACGTCCACGCCTTGGCCGATCGCCCACACCAGGGGGCGACGCACCGTCCAGCGCGGCGGCCCGGGAAGGTCCCCCACCGCGTCGAGCACGAGCTGGACGCGGCGCGCGTCGTAGGCCTGCCGCATCTCGGCGGTGGAGAGGCTGAGCACCTCCAGCGTCACATCGGGGTGCAGTCCGGCCAGGTCGGCGAACGCCTGCGGAAGCTGGTAGGCGGCCAGATCCTCCAGCAGCCCGATGCCGCAGTGGCCGGTGAGCGCGCGTCCGGCTTCGCTGAGCGCCTGTTCGGACAGTGACAGGATGCGTTCGGCGTACGGCAGGAGTTCCTCACCGGCCCTGGTCGGCAGGACCCCGGACGGCGATCGGTGCAGCAGGGGGCGGCCGACGGTGTTCTCGAGCTTGCGCAGCTGCTGGCTGAGCGCGGGTTGGGTGTGTCCCAGGGCTGTCGCGGCCCGGCTGATGCTGCCGACGCGCACGGCGGTGACGAACGACCTCAGGAGTGCGGTCTCAAGATCTCTCCCCATAAGCAGCCATTATGCCGTACCCAACAGAATAAGGGCTTCCTATGGCTGTGCGAGCGTTCTAGCGTCACAGAGGTGATCCGATATCGACAAGTACTCGCCGTGCCGGGGTTGGCGGCGCTGCTCGGCGTCTCACTCCTCGCCCGCGCCGCGCTCGCAGCCGACGTGATGACGCTGACGCTGTACGTCGTGCTGGGCCTGCACAGGAGCTACGCGGCAGCCGGGGCTGTCGCGGCGGCTCTGACCACGGGGCTGGCCCTGGGCGGGCCGCTGCTCGGCCGCATGATCGACAGGCGGGGCGCGCGCATCGTGCTGCTGTCCACCACTGCGGTACAGGCCGTGTTCTGGCTGAGTGTGCCGGTCCTGCCGTACCCGGTTCTCCTGGGCGCCGCCTTCGCAGCGGGGCTGCTGATGGTGCCGGCCCAACTGGTGACCAGGCAGGCGATCTCCGCGACGACGACCGCGGGCCAGCGCCGGGCCGCGTTCGCGCTTGAATCGGTACAGGGCGAGCTGTCGTACGTGCTCGGCCCGCCGATCGTGATCCTCTGCGCAGCGGCGACGTCCCCCGGCGCGATGGTGTGGGGCGCCGGCGCCGCGATCGCGCTGGGCGGAGCGGGCATCGCCCTGCTCAACCCACCGCTGCGGGCCGAGGGCGAGGCAGAAGCCGGCCCGACCGTCCGCCCCCGCCGCCGGGAGTGGCTGGGCCCGCACATGATCGCCGTCCTGGTGATGGCGTTCGGCACCACGGTGCTGCTCAGCGGTACCGAGCTGGCCGTCGTCGCCACCCTCAGAGCAGCCGGCCAGGTGTCCTGGGCCGGCCTGGTCGTGGCGGTCTACGGGGTGTCCTCGGTCGTCGGCGGGCTCGTGTACGGCACGCTGTCCCGTCCGCTGCCCACCTGGCTGCTGCTCGCAGGGCTCGGGCTGGCGACCGTTCCCGCCGCACTCGCCCACAGCTGGCCCGGGCTGTGCGTGGCCGGCATCGGCGCCGGACTGCTCACCGCGCCGACGCTGTCCACGGTGGCCGACGCGGTGAGCGGGCTCGCACCCGCCGCTGTCCGGGGCGAGGCGACCGGCCTGCAGTCCTCGGCATTGAGCGCCGGCTTCGCCGTCGGTTCCCCGGTGGTCGGGGCAGCGATCGACCTGTCCGCGCCGGCCAGCGGCTTCGCGGCGGCCGGGTTGGCCGGTCTGGCCACCGCGCTGACGGGATACCTGCTCTCGCGCCGCTCCAACGCGGGCCGGCGCCCGTCGGACGCAGTCGGCGCGGTTGGCAGCGAACCCGGGACGGCGCTGGACGCCGTCCCGGGTTCGCCTAGTAGTGCCGTGTCGTGTCATGCGGGGTCGTAGGAGGGTTCCAGATCCGGTCGGGTCTCCGCCGCGGCGGCGGGTTCGCCGCGGGTGTTGGCGGCGCGCAGGGCGATGGCTGCGGCCGCCAGCAGGCACAGGGCGCTGACGAGCAGGGCCCGTTGGAACCCGGAGGTGAGCGCCTCCGGGGCTGGGATGTGAGCGGCCAGCAGGTGGTTGGTGCGGCTGGTCGCGATCCCGGTGAACACCGCCAGGCCCAGCGCCGACCCCAGTTGGAAGGAGGCGGTGATCAGCGCCGCCGCCAGTCCGGCCTGGTCCTCCGGTACGCCCGCGTTCGCGGCCGTCTGCACACCGGCGTACAGCAGCCCCAGCCCGACCCCCATGACCACCAGCGGGGCCAGCAGGTTACCGAGATAGCTACCGTCCACCGGGATGCGGGACAGCCACACGATGCCACCGGCGGCCAGCAGCGCACCGGAGACGATGATCGGACGGGTACCGGTCCGGACGAACATCTTCGTCGCCAGCGTCGAGCCGAACCCGATGCCGACGCTCACCGGCAGGTACGAGAGCCCGGCCTGCAGCTGGGAGTAGCCCAGGACGTTCTGCATGTACAGCGTGACGAAGAAGAACATCGAGTAGAACCCGGCCCAGGCGATCACCTGGGTGGCATCGGCCGCGGCCAGGCCCTTGATCCGGAAGATCGACAACGGCACCAGCGGCCGGGCCCGCCGCTGCTCGTTGACCAGGAACGCGGCCATCAGCACCGCCGAGCCGACCAGCCCGCCGACGGTGCGTCCCGCGCCCCAGCCCTGGTCCGGCGCCTTCACCAGGGTGAAGATCAGCAGCAGCATGCCGGCGGTGACCAGCACCGCACCGAAGGCGTCGAACCCGCCCGGCGCGGACCGGCCGTGATCGGCCGTCAGCATCCGGAACGCCCCGATCAGGACCAGCGCGGCCATCGGGAGGTTCACGAAGAACACCCACCGCCAGCCGAAGTCCTGGGTGAGCAGCCCGCCGAAGAACAACCCGACCGCCGAGGCCAGCCCGCTGATCCCGGCCCACACGCCCAGTGCCTTGTGCCGGTCGGAGCCCTGGAAGGTGGTGGTCAGGATGGCCAGTGCGGCCGGGGACATCAACGCCGCCCCGAAGCCCTGCGCGAGCCTCGCGCCGACCAGCAGTCCCTGACTGTCCGCCAACCCGCAGGCCAGCGAGGAGGCCGCGAACAGTGCGGTCCCGGCGACCAGCAGCCGCCGTCGCCCCAACAGGTCCCCGGCCCGCCCTCCCAGCAGCAGGAACCCGCCGTAGCTGATCAGATACCCGCTGACCACCCACTGCAGGTTCGGCACCGAGAACCCCAGCTGCGTGCGGATGGTCGGCAGCGCGACGTTCACGATCGAGCCGTCCATGACGTCCAGGAACGTCACCGCGCACAGCAGCGCCAGGGTGACCCGGCCGCGTCCGGTCGCCAGGAACGACCCCTGCGGCGGCGGAGTCGATGCGGTCATAGCGTCGCTCACGATCCGGCGGCTTCCATCACCGGGCCGACCTCGACCCCGCCGCCGACCCTCAGCGCCGGGCAGTCCTTGGCCAGCGCCAGGGCGGAGTCCATGTCCTCGGCGGACACCACCGAGTAGCCGACCATCCGGGACCGGCTGCCGCCGACCTCGCCGAGCGAGGCGTAGTCGGTCACCGCGTTGCCGACGTCCACCAGGGCCGGGCCCAGGGTGCCGAACCAGGCCCGCCATTCGGCCGGCGTCCCGGCGTCGGGCGCGTAGTCGGCGGGCACACGGAAGGAGAAGACGTACTTGGTCATGATCTGTGGTCCTGTCCTGTCTCCGGGGCGCGTCCCGGACCGGGAGCGCCTCCAATCGGGTAGACGTCACCGCCGGCCCGAAACTGGGCGACGCGACACCGACCAATTCGCGGGCCCGGCGGCGTCGGTACCGGTAGACGAGCCGAACGCGCCCTGCGGAGAGAAGAAAGGCGAGGATGCATGCCGATGGAGACCGACACGACGGACCTGATCGCTCAAGCCCGGGCCGGCGACCACAACGCGTTCCGCGACCTGGTCCAGGGCCACTCCCACGAACTGCAGGTGCACTGCTACCGCATCCTGGGATCCCTGCAGGACGCCGAGGACGCACTCCAGGAGACGCTCGTGTCCGCCTGGCGTAACCTCGGCGAGTTCGGCCAGCGGTCCTCGCTGCGGACCTGGCTGTACCAGATCGCGACCAACCGGTGCCTGAGCATGTTGCGCGCCGACAGCCGGCGCCCCCGTACCGCTCCCCCGCCGCCCGAGGCCACCCTGCCCGAACCCACCGGCGCCGGTGACGCCCCGCCCTGGCTGGAGCCCTACCCGGACGTCCTGCTCGACCACCTCGTCGACCAGCGCCCGGGGCCGGAGGCCCGTTACGAGACCTCCGAGGCCATCTCCCTGGCCTTCATCACCGCCCTGCAACTGCTGCCCCCGCGCCAACGCGCGGTGCTCGTGCTGCGCGACGTCCTGGACTACCGCGCCGCCGAAGTCGCCCGGATGCTCGACACCACTCAGGAGGCCGTGAGCAGCGCCCTCAAGCGCGCCCGCGCCACCGTCGACAACCACCTCGCCGGCTCCGGCAGTCCCGACGGCGCCGGCAGCAGCGGCTCCGGTACCGGCAGTCGCAGGCCGGCACCCCAACCCGACTCCGCAGCCGAGCACCGGCTCGTCGCCCGGTTCACCGACGCCCTGGAGCGCGCCGATCTGGACGCCATGATCGAGCTGCTCGTCACCGACGTAAGGCTCTCCATGCCCCCGGCCATGCTGGAGTACCGCGGCATCGAATCGGCCCAGCACGTCCTCGCCGCCGCTGCCTTCCGCCCCGGCCGCAGCTACCGCGTGGTACCCACCCGCGCCAACGGCCAGCCCGCCTTCGGCCTGTACCTGGCCGACCCCCACGCCGATGTCCACCGCGCCTACTGCTTCCTGGTCATCACCACCACCGGCGACCGCATCGCGGCCATCACCAGCTTCAGCACCGACGTCATGACACGCTTCGGGCTGCCCCGGACGCTTCCCGAATCGGACTGACGGTATCCCTGGCCCTCGCTGACGGGCGGTCAGGCACCCGCTCTGCGGAAGACCCGGGTGCCGACCGTCAGTGAGCAGGCGGCGAGGGCCAGGGCGACGGCGACGCCTTCGAGGACGGCGCCGGTGGCGTAGTGGCCGAGGTAGGCGTCGCGCATGCCGTCGACGAGGTAGCGGAACGGCACCAGGTGCGAGATCGCGTTCAGCCAGCCCGGCGCCAGGGTCATCGGCAGCATCAGGCCCGAGAGCAGCATGGACGGCATGGTGAAGGCGTTGACCAGCGGCCCGTACTCCTGCGGGCGGTCCACGTTGAGGGCCACCGCGTAGGAGAGTGAGGCCAGCGAGACCGTCAGCAGTCCGACGAAGGCGAAGCCGATCAGGATGCCCGGGAGGGGTGCGCGAAGGCCCATGGCCAGGGCGGCCAGCACGAGCAGCACGCCCTGCGCGACGAAGAGGCAGGCGTCCCGCAGGACGCGGCCGAGCAGCAGGGCGAGGCGGCTGACGGGGGTGCACCGCATGCGTTCGACGATGCCGTGGTTCTTCTCGATGATGATCGAGAATCCGGCGAACGCCGACCCGAACAGGCTGAGTTGCAGCAGCAGGCCGGGGACCAGCACCTGCCAGGAGCTGCCCGCCGATCCGAGGCGCACATGGGTCAGCAGCGGGCCGAAGAAGACCAGGTAGAGCAGTGGCTGGAGGATGCCGAAGGCCATCTGGTAGCGGGAGCGCAGCGTCTGGCGGGCGTAGCGGCCGAAGATCAGGGCGGTGTCGGCCGCCGGCGCGGACCACCGGCGGGGGCTCGACGGCCCGAGGGGGTCGAGCGGGGTGAGGGGGGCGGTCGCGGCGGTCATGCGTGGCTCCTGGTCCGTCGGCGGGCGGAGCCGGCGGTGGGGTCGTCGCCCGTAGTGCCGGTGGTTCCGGTGGTGAGGTCGTGGCCGGTGATGGCCAGGAAGGCGTCCTGGAGAGTGGCGTCGGCGGAGCCGGCGTAGCGGGTCTTCAGCTCGGCCGGGGTGCCCTCGGCGCTGATGAGGCCGTGGTCGACCACCACGATGCGGTCGGCGAGCGCGTCGGCCTCGTCGAGGTAGTGGGTGGTGAGGAAGACGGTGGTGCCGTGCTCGTCGCGCAGACGGCGGACCAGCTGCCACAGGTCAGCGCGGCTGCGCGGGTCGAGTCCGGTGGTGGGCTCGTCCAGGAACAGCAGGGGCGGGCGGTGGGTGAGTGCCATGGCGATGTCCAGGCGGCGGCGCTGGCCGCCGGAGAGGGCTCCGGTGGGGCGGTGCGCGAGTGCGGTCAGGTCGAGGTCGTGCAGCAGTTCCTCGGCCCGGGTCGCCGCCTGTGCCTTGCTCAGCCGGTAGAGCCGGGCCTGGGTGACCAGTTCCTCGAGGACCGAGATGTGCGGGTCCACCCCGCTGGACTGGGCGACGTAGCCGATGCGGCGGCGGACGCCCGCGGTGTCGGCGGCCAGGTCGCAGCCGGCGACGCGGGCGGTGCCGCCGGTGGGCGGGAGCAGTGTGGTGAGCATCCGCAGGGTGGTGGTCTTGCCCGCGCCGTTGGGGCCGAGGAAGCCGAGGATCTCGCCTTCGGGCACGGTCAGGTCGATCCCGCGGACCGCGTGCACGGGCCCGCGTCTGCTCTGGAAGGTCCGGGTCAGGCCGGTGGTCTCGATGAGTTTCACATGCCCAGGAAAACAGGGGCACTTAAATTTTGCAACCATGTCAATCTTTGAGACCCACCAGAAAGCTATGCTGGGGGCATGGCGGAAGAGGGTCTCAGGGAGCGCAAGAAGCGGCAGGCCAGGCAGCACATCGCGGAGACGGCCGCCGGCCTCTTCCTGGAGCGCGGCTTCGACGCGGTGACCATGGCCGAGATCGCCGCGGCGGCCGACGTCTCGGTCAACACCGTGTACAACTACTTCCCGGCCAAGGAGGACCTCTTCCTCGAACGCACCCGCCGCTCCACCACCCGGCTCTCGCGCATGGTGCGCGAGCGCGGGGTGGGTGAGCCGGCAGCGGAGGCCGTACTGCGCGGGCTCGGTGCGGCGGTGAACGCGGGCGCACCCGAACTGGGGCTGGTCGGCGGCTACGGCCGGTTCGCCAGGGTCGTGGACGCCTCCCCGACCCTCAAGGCCGCCCTGGCCCACCTGCGCCGGGAGTCCGTCGCCGATTTGGAAGCCACCCTGCGCGCCGAGCAGGAGACGGCCCCGGACGCCGCCACCACGGACGACCCGGCCCGGGCCGCCCGCCTGCCCGGCCTGGTCGCCGGCCAGCTCGACTGGGTGCACTCCACCCTGCTGGAGTCCATCAGCCGCGACATGGTCGCCGGCCACCCACCCGCGCATGTCGCCAGGGACGCAGCCGACCTGCTGGTCCAGATGCGCGGGCTGCTGAGCGACGCCGTCCTCGGCTACGCCCCGCGCACCGAACCCGACTCAGCCTGACCGCGTCAGCGTCCGTCGCGGTTGAACGCGGACGTGGACCAGGCGTAGCCGAGGAGTGTCAGGCCCAGGCACCAGCCCACTGCCAGCCAGCCGTTGTCCCCGATCCGGCCGCCGAGCAGCAGCCCGCGCAGCGTCTCGATGGCGGGTGTGAACGGCTGGTACTGCGCGAAGGGCTGGAACCAGCCGGGCATGGAGTGCACCGGGGTGAAGGCACTGGACAGCAGCGGCAGCAGGATCAGCGGCATCGCGGTGTTGCCGGCCGCCTCGGCGTTCGGGCTGACCAGGCCCATGCCCACCGCGATCCAGGTGAACGCCAGGGCGACCAGGGCCACCAGCCCGAAGGCCGCCAGCCAGTCCAGGGCGCCCGCCCCGACGCTGCGGAAGCCCACGGCCACGGCGACCGCGCCGACCAGCACCACACTGGCGACCGACTGCAGCACGCTGCCCGCCACATGCCCGATCAGTACCGAGGGCCGGTGGATCGCCATGGTGCGGAACCGGGCGATGATGCCCTCGTTCATGTCGGTGGCCACCGAGACCGCGGTCCCGATCACGGTGCTGCCGATGGTCATCAGCAGCAGGCCCGGCACGATGTAGGCGAGGTAGACGGACCGGTCCGGGACACCGCCGTGGATGCCGGCGCTCATGGTGTCGCCGAGGACGAAGACGAAGAGCAGCAGCAGCATGACCGGTGTCAGCAGCAGGTTCAGCGTCAGCGACGGGTAGCGGCGGGCGTGCAGCAGGTTGCGGCGCAGCATCGTCGTGGAGTCGCGCACGGCCAGGTCGATCGCGCTCATGTCAGGGCCTCCTCGGGCTGGGTGGCCGCATTGGACCGGGTCGGGGCGGCCTGGGGAGCGCCGCCGGTCAGGGCGAAGAACACGTCGTCCAGGTCGGGGGTGTGCACGGTCAGCTCGTGCGCCTCGACGCCGGCGGCGTCCAGCCGGTCCAGCACCTCGCGCAACCGGCGCTGACTGCCGTCGGCGGGGACCTGCAGCGTCAGCGCCTCCTCGTCCCCGGCTGCGCCGTCGAGCGCGTCCGCGGCCACCCGGTAGCCGACGGGGTCGGTGAAACGGAGCCGGACGTGGCCGCCGGGGACCAGGCGCTTGAGCTCCTCGGCGGTGCCCTCGGCGACGATCCGTCCGCCGTTGAGCACCGCGATCCGGTCGGCGAGCTCGTCGGCCTCCTCCAGGTACTGGGTGGTCAGGAAGACGGTGACGCCGTCGGCGACCAGTTCCCTGACGATCTGCCACATGTCGTGGCGCGAGCGGGGGTCCAGACCGGTGGTGGGCTCGTCCAGGAAGATCACCCGTGGGCTGCCGACCAGGGTCATCGCGATGTCCAGGCGGCGCTTCATGCCGCCCGAGTAGGTCGAGGCCGGCCTTCCGGCGGCCTCGGTCAGGTCGAAGCGTTCCAGCAGCCGCGCCGCCGTCCGCCGCCCCTCGGCCTTGGGCAGGTGGTGCAGGTCGGCCATCAGCAGCATGTTCTCCGTTCCGGTGATCAGCCCGTCCACCGCGGAGAACTGGCCGGTGACGCCGATCGCGGCGCGCGCCGCCTGCGGGTCGGTCGCCAGGTCGTGGCCGCCGACGACGACCTGGCCGCTGCCCGGGTCCGGGGCCACCAGGGTGGAGAGGATCTTCACGGCGGTGGTCTTGCCCGCGCCGTTCGGGCCCAGCAGGGCGAAGACCGTCCCGCTCGGCACGGTCAGGTCGACGCCGTCCAGAACGGTCTGGTCGCCGTAGGACTTGCGCAGCTCGCGTGCCGCGATGGCGATGCCGTTCGTCGGGGGGTTCACGAGAGGGAGTCCTCCAGGTCCAGGCTGCGGGCGGTGATGTCGCCGTGCAGGGTGGTCGCGTGGATGGTGAGGGCGGCGACGCCGTCGAAGCGCAGCGCGTTGTCGATCCGGCCCAGGGTGGTGCCGGCGTTCATGGTCGCCGAGACGCCGGGGGCGGCGTTCACCGCGATCGAGCCGGACTGGGTGCGCAGCACCAGCGCCCCGGCAGCGGCCTCGCCGATGCGGATGTCGCCCTCGCCGGTGCTGATGTGGGCGTCGCCGCCCAGGCGTCCGACCGTGACGTCACCGGCGGCGCTGGTGACGCGCAGGGTGGCGCACGCGTCGAGCTCGATCGTGCCGAGCGCTCCGTCGAAGGCGACGAAGTCCAGCTGTCCGGTGCTGTGCAGCTCGGCGCTGGCGGCCTTCGCCTCGACACCGGAACCGGTCGGCAACTGGACCGTGACCACCACCGATCCGGTGGGGCCCAGCAGTTGGTTCTTCTTCTCCTTCGGGCCCTGGATCCGCAGGACGCCTTCGGCGAACTCCACGGTGGTCCGCTCGGCCGCCTTCACATCACGGGGCTCGGCGGCGTCGGCGGGCAGGACGGCGACGAGTGTCTGGGCCAGGTCGGCGGCGGTCAGCCGGAGCTGTCCGGCCGGTATGTCGAGGTGCACGGAGACGGGGGCGGGGGTGGTGAAACGCAGAGGTTTGCTCATGTCTCCCAGCGTCGTCGCAGCTCAGTGCCCGAACAATGACGAGATCCGCAAGGCGTGTTAACCCCGATGTTCATGATCGCCGGTCGGTCAGCCCGGGAGTTCCAGGGTCCCGACGTCACGGACGGTCGCCGCCAGGGCGCGGATCAGGTCGTTCTCCGCCTCGGTGCGCCACACCAGCGCGAAGGACAGCGGCGAGAAGTCCGGAAGCACCAGCCAGCGGACGTTGGGCAGCACCCAGTGCCGGGTGACGTGCGTCGGCCAGATCTGAACGATCTCCCCCATCGTCACCAGATCCACCATCTCGTAGGTGTGGGCCACCGGCCGCACCCGCTCCAAGGCCCGTCCCCCGGGGGTGGTGAACGGAAAGTAGGAGTCCTCCCAGTAGTCCAGCTGCAGCGGCGCGGAGATGTGCGGGAAGTCCGCGAGCTCCTCGACGCCTACCGAGGTGCGCCCGGCCAACGGATGGTCGTCGGCCACCGCCAGCAGCCGGGGATCGGTGAGCAGCGTCGGACCGACCGTCAGATCCGGCTCCTCCACCGGCAGCCAGGCGACGAAGACGTCGGCCTCGCCGTTGCGCAGCTTGCTGAACGGGTCCTCCAGACCCGCCAGCCCCACACTCAGCCGACACTGCGGATTACGGGCCCGGAAGGTCTTCCAGTAGACGTGCAGATCCACGAAGTTGACCGGCATCATCTGCACCCTCAGCTGCCCGGTGACACCGCGCGCGGCCATCCGGGCCCGCTCGATCGACCCGCGCACCCCGGCGTAGGCCGACCCCAGCTCCGCCCGCAGCTGCTCCCCGATGGCGGTCAGCCGCACGGTGCGGCTGCTGCGCTCGAACAGCGGGGCGCCGATGAACCGCTCCTGCGCCTTGATGGCCTGACTGACCCGGGCCGGCGAGACGAACAGCCGCTCCGCCGTCCGCCCGAAGTGCAGCTCCTCAGCCAGCGTCAGGAAAATCTCGATGTCGCGCAGTTCCACCGCTACCCCCGTGTCGATGCCGGGGCCCACTCTCGCCGATCATGCGGGCCGAGTCCAGACCCGGAGGGTGCCCACACCGTGGCTGCGACCCGGCCCGCCGTGCGGGTCAGCTCACGTGCACGGTGATCGCGGCGGTGTGCAGCGTTCCCGCGGTCTGGAACTGCAGGAACAGCCGCCAGTTGCCCGACTCGGCCAGTTCGGCGTGGAAGGACAGGGTCGGGCCGCCGTGGGCACCGGTCACCGCGGTGGTGGGGTGCAGGTGCGCGAACGCACCGTCGCCCTGGTGGAAGGCGGTCAGGTGGGCGTAGGTGTCCAGATAGGGCTCCAGGTCGGTGACGGGCTTGCCGTCGCTGGTGATGGTGACGGTCAACGGGTGGGCCATGCCGGCCATCAACTCACCGGTCAGGGTGACGGTGTAGCCGTCGACAGTGGTGCTGGTGGACGCCGCCGGCAGCGCGGTGTCCACGGGCCTGCCGGGGACGGTGACCGTGCGGCTGAGGACGAAGTCGGTGCCCCGGCCCGAGCCGGAGTCGGGGGTGAAGGTGGCGAACAGCCGCCAGGTGCCGGCGGTGAGGGCGGCCAGCGGCGCGGTCCAGGTCCCGTCGGCGGCCATGGTCGGGTGGACGTGCTGGAACCCGGTCAGATCGGAGCGGATCGCGTAGAAGTGCAGCTTCTTGGTCTGGTCGACGGCGAAGCCGGTGACCGGCTTGCCGTCCGGGCCGGTGATCGTGAACCGGTAGTCGGACGCCTGGCCTGCGGGCAGCGTGGCGGAGGCGGAGGCGAGGGTGTAGCCGCCGCTGGTCGCGGCCAGGCCGTCGCCCGACGCCATGGCGCCCATGCCGTCCATGCCGCCCATGGAGGGCATGGCACTGGTGGTCGTCATCCCCGGCATGCCGGGCATGGCCGAGCCGTCCCCGGAGCTGGAGCCGCACGCGGCCAGAGTCACGGCCAGGGCGGACGCGGCCAGGGCCGCGACAGCGGTTCGCCGACGGGAGGAGGAGGGCAGGAAGGAAGAAGACATGGATGTGGTGGTCTCTCAGGTGGGCGCCGGAACGCGGCGCGGGGAACAGGACAGGACCAGCCCCGGCACCCCTCGCGTCGGGCGAGGGGGCCGGTGGTCCGGTCAGGTCCGGGCGATGCACACCTGGAGGAGGAGTTGCCGACCGCCGGTCGGTGGCGGCCCTCTGCGCCGCGCGGATCGCATACCGCCGAGCCGGCCGGTCCCGACCAGCAGGCTCAGCGCGACCAGGACCGCGAGTGCCATCAGCGGCGCGGCCGGAAGCGTGAGGTGATCGCGGGTCAGGGTGGACACGCAACTGGTGCCCTGCGAACCCGTGGTAACGCCGGTCGGCCGCTGGACCTGCGCGGCAGGCTTGCCGGCCATCGGCGCGGTGGCGGCCATGGGTGCGGTGGCAGCCATGGGATGGGTGCTGGGCAGGGTCAGCGACATCGCGTCGTGGCAGTCGCCCATCGCGGTGGTGGGGGCGCCGTGCATCAGGAACATGCCGACCAGGACCACGAGCACGGCGAGCAGCCGGGCATGGCCCGTGTCCCTGCGCGTGCCGTCCACCGCTGCTGCTTCCTGCCCTCGCCCCGATACCGCTCTGATTGCCCGTCGACCGTAGCAGGCACCGATCAGGCGCCATCGACCTGATGGCCGGATGACGGGTCGGCAGCGCAGCGTCAGGGGCCGATATGGAGGTAGGGAGCCCAGATCGCCGGGGGTAGGCCATCGTCGCGCAGCAGCAGTACCGCGTCGTGCAGCAGTCGGGCCGTACCGGACGCGTCACCGGACCTGGCCAGGCCGGCGTAGACGCTCCTGGTCACGATCGGCGCCGGGGCGTCGTAGAGGGGCCAGAGGGTTGCCACGACCTGACGGAAACCTGCCGTCTGGAGCGCAGACGCGAGGTGGATCGACTCGTCCGCCAGCGTGGCCCCGGAGTTGGCGGTCTGGCATGCCGAGAGGAAGGCCAGTTCGGCGTTGGACAGGTGCAGGCCGGTGACGTCGAGGACGCTCAGGGGCCGGTCGTACAGCAGCAGCGAGCCGGCCGAGGGGTCCGCCGGGTCCTGGACTCCGTGGCAGGCGAAGTGGACCCAGCGGCTCGGGCCCAGCTCCGCGCACACCCTGCTGTAGGTCGCGTCCGGCCCGGACAGGATCCGACAACGGTCGCCGAGGCGTTCGGTGATCGCGTCGATCTCCGGCTGAACGATCAGCCTGGGAGCGCCCACCACGTCCGGGACCGCGATGATCAGCACGTCTGCGTCCCCGCCCGGCAGCTGCGGCGCTGCACGGGCGTTGAGCAGGGCGCGCAAGGTCGGCGTGTAGGAGGACACCACGCTGTCCATGGTGCACCGACCGGTCTGCGGGTCGGTGGCGGCGTGCAGCGGCAGTGTGGCCAGGTAGCCGGTCGGGCACCACCAGATCCGCTCGGTCGTGCCGATCTCCCGCAGCACCGGAGCGACGATGTTCTCCCAGGTCCAGCCCAGCACGCTGGCGATCACCCGAGGCGCGACGATCACCTCGGCGGGGCGTCGGGGGGCCAGCACCGACGGGGCGTAGAGCGCGTTCAGTTGAGTGACGAGTCCCTGGTCAGTCAGCCCGGGCAGCGGAACCACCCTGACTCCACTACTGGTGATGATCAGGGCGTCACACCGGTCCTCGCTGACGTTGAGCAGCACGACGGGCCCCTCGGTGGCGGCACGCGCGAGCGAGGCGAAAGGCGGCGGACGCAGGAAGTCGGCGAATCCGGGCAGGACCCGAGCCTGCTCCAGCGCACGGTCCCACTCGCGCGCCAGGTGGGTGCGGTCGGTTCTGAGGGGTTCGGCGCCGGTGTGCAGGTCGTTGCCGCGGTGCTGGTCGAGTGCCGCGCGCAGCTCGGCGAGCCTTACGGCGAGCGCCGGGGCAGCGAGGCTCAGCTCGGTCAGGTCGCTACGGGTGTCCAGGAGTTGGGCCCAGAGCAGGGCTCGTCCCTGTTCCAGCAGTTCGACGGCGAGCTCCGGCTGGTCGGCGCCGAGCGCGGCCGCGGCGGCGATGCTCGGCAGGCCGCTGAGCGCGGAGAGCGCGCGTTCCTGGTCGGATCGTGGGACGCCCTGCCAGGCGATCAGCGGGAGCAGCTCGATGGCCAGTCGCCAGCCCGGTAGCCCGTCGGCGTGGGTCCCTGATCCGGCGGCGAGCACAGCCCACAGCCGGGCGGCTTCGATCCGCACGCTGACCGGGGAGACGCCGACCTGGGCTGCGGAGCGTGCCAGGTCCAGGGAAGCGGCGAGGTCGGCCGGCGAGCCGGAGTTCCGGGAGCGGTTGAGCAGGGCCTGGCTCAGGCTCAGCATGCGGGCCGCTCGTTCGGGCTCCCCCGGTCGGGTTGCCTGCTCCGCCGAGCGCAAGGCGGTGACCGCCTGGTCGAGGTCGTCGGCGGCACCCCCGTTCACGGCGCGGAGGTTCAGCGTCATCCCCAGCGTGGCCTGGTATCGAGCGGTCCGGACGTCGCCGGACGGCAGGGCCGCCACGGCAGTTCTCACCGCTGTGACAGCGTCGTCCAGGTCGGACTGCTCGGCCGACACGGCGAACCTGCTAGACAGGGCGATGGACAGATTGATCAGCGCGCTGGGTCGGTCCGCACTGTTCGCCGTTCGGCCGGCGGTGCTGAGGACAGCGACGGCCTCGTCGATGTCGGTCCGGTGGTCGAGGACCTCGAACCGGGTTCGCAGGGAGTTGCCGAGATGGAGCCGCGCCTGCGTGGCGTCCCGGCCGGCCGGTGTGGCCGAGCGCAGCGCGCGCCGACTGGCTTCGATGGACTCGTCGAGTTCGGCGGCGGCGCTGTTCTGGGTGAACCTCCGGTGCAGGACCGAGGCCAGGTTGTTCAGGACCCCGGGGTAGTCGATGCTGTCCTCGTCGAGCGAGGAGACCGCCGCACGCATCAGCGCGAGGCTGTCATCGAGGTCCCGGGTGTCGCCCCGTAGTTCGAACCGGTCTCCCAGGGCGGTGGACAGCGAGGACCGGGCGAGGGTGGCTGCGTGGGTGTCGGGGCTGACCCGGGCATGCGCCTCGCTGAACGCGTCGATCGCACGGTCCAGGTCGGCGGGGTCGCCACCCGTCCGGAACCGGTGCTGTAGCACCGATCCCAGGTTCATGCAGTGCCTGGCCCGATCCGCGTACGCAGCCGGCGTTGCCGCGACGGCGGCGTGGGAGGCGTCGAGCGCCAGCTCCAGATCCTGGCGGTCGCCGTGCTGCAGGAACCGCAGCCACAGCGCCTGTCCCAGATTTCCCAGCCAGTCCGGACGGTCCGGGCGTCCCGCCGGTGTCGCCGCCACGGCGGCCCGGCCCAGGTCGACGGCGCGGTCGAGGTCCGCGTCGGCGCCGTCCAGACGGAAGCGGTAAGTGTAGGCGGCGCCCAGCAGCGACAGATGGCGGGGCTGCACCGGAACCGACTCCTCGGGACCGGGCACCGCTTCGAGGACTGCGATCGCCTCGTCGAGCGCTGACCGGTGCCCGCCGGCCTGGTGGTCGACGAGCAGCGAGAACCCCAGAACCACCTCGCACTCGGCGCGGGTCACGGGGTTGTCCGCAGCCGGGGCAAGAGCGCTGCGGGCGACGGCAATGCTCTCCTTCACCGCCGCGCTGTCGCCCGCCAGTTCGTACCTCTGCTGAAGACAGGTGGCCAGGAGCAGCATCGCGGTGCCGCGCAGGTCATGCTCCGTGTCGTCGATCGCGGCGACGAGTTCACGGGCGACCGAGAGGGCCTTGCCGTTGTCGTCGGGAGACTGCTGCGATCCGGCTCGGATGTGGAGCGCGGACCCGAGGCAGTAGAGACCGGCGATCCGTGCCCGGTCGCCGGCCGGCCTGGTGACGACCATCAACCTGGCCAGGGCGACCGCGAGGTCCGGATGGCTCTGTGTGTCCACCGCATCGAACTCGGCGGAGAGGGAGTTGCCCAGCCGGACCATCCTGTGCGCGCCGGGGTGGTCCGGTCCGAGCTCCGAGATGCTCTCGACCAGGGCCACGGCCAGGTCCGTCCGGGCCTGCGGGGTGATTGCCTGCCGTGCGAGTTCCACCAACGCCCCGATGCGGACCCCGAGAAGCTGCACCCGTCGTTCATCGCCGGTCGGAACGAGATCCAGCGCCTCGCCCAGCACCGCCACCGCGGACCGGATCTCGGCGCTGTTGCCCGTGGCGGCGCCGTCCCGCGACATCGCCAGGCCCAGAACGCCGAGGGAGCCGGCCAGCAGCGGATGGTCCTCGGGCACCAGGCTTGCGCTGATCACCGCAGCGGCGAGGGCCCGCGCCAGCACATCGGGATCCGCATCCTCGTCCTCGTCCTCGTCCTCGTCCTCGTCCTCGAGCCAGAGCCCGGCGATCGAGAAGTAGAGCCGGGCCCACGTCAGCGCGGCCTCGCCGGCCGGTCGCTGTTCGTCCTCGTCTCCGGCGACCACGGCGTCGACCGTGTCCAGCGCGGTGCCCAGCATGTCGGGCCGCAGTTCGTCAGCCTGAGCCTCGTGAAGCCGCTGGCTGAGGGCGAGCGCCTGCCGCAGTTCCCCGAGGTCGTCTCCGGCCAGGTAGCGGTACCAGTGCGCAGCCGCCAGCAGCCCCATGGTCCCCGCTGCTCCGGCGCCGGTGAGGGCGACCTGCTCGATCTCGGCTGTCGCCTCGGCGGAGAGGACGTCCCCGGACCCGCTCGCCTCGAAGGACTCGATCCGGGCCCGCAGCCTTGACGACCAGTCAACCCCCATGGCAGCTCCCGCGCTAGGCGATTCACGATACTGCTGGACCGCCTGATGCCGCGGTGGTAACCAGGAGTGTGAACCCAGACGAGTTCGACATCCTGTGGGATCCGCGCAGCGCCGACACGGAGCGCGGCGACCGCCCGGTGCTGGACCTGCCGCCCGAGTCGGACGCCGTCGACGCGGCCGACGCGCTGGAGGCGTTCTTCGTGGACGACACCGAGGCGACGACCGTCGAGGTGACCGTCGCGGACGCCGTCCTGGGTACCTCCAGTCGGGACCACCTGCTGGCGATCGGCTCCCCGGGGCTGCGGACCCTGGGCGATGCCGACGGGGCGACCCTGCCCGGTGAGTCGCTGCGCTACCGGATCCTCCGCTTCGAGTGCGACACCTGCCACGCCGTCATCCGCCGCATCCATGTGGACCGGCGTTCGATGCCGCAGTGCCCCAACGGCCACGACCGCATGCGTCTGGTCCCGTGAGCTTCGGCGCGCTGGCCAGGCCGGCGATCGACGGCAGCCGGTTCTTCCTCGTCGACTACCTGCCGACCTTCGCGGCCGGTCTGCTCCTCACCGTCCTGGTCTGGGCGGGCGCCCCGGGTCCGCACCTCGACTTCGACAGGGCCTGGCACACCGCTGCTGACCTGGGCATCGGTGAACTGACACTCGCCGCCACCGCGCTGCTCCTCGCCGCGATGCTCGGCCGCCCACTGCAACTCGCGGTCGTGCGTCTGCTGGAAGGACGCTGGCCCGGTGTGCTGCGCCCGCTCAGACGGCTGTCGTGTTCGCGGCAGCAGAAGCTCCGCAGGAGCCTTGCCGCAGCGGCCGCACTGCCGGACGCCAACGTGGACATCTCACCGGCCCGAACGCAGGCCATCGGAGCGGCCGGCGCACGCCTGCGTCGCCGGTTCCCGCAGGAAGGTCTCGAACTCCCCACCGCGCTGGGCAACGCGCTCGCAGCGATGGAGGCCACCGCGGGCGACGCCTACGGATATGACGCGGTGACAGCCTGGCCCCGGCTGTACCCGGTGCTCGGCGACCGGATGCGCGCCATCGTCGACGACCAGCGCAACAGCCTGGACGCCGCAGCCAGGCTGTCGGCCACCATGGCAGCGACCGCGCTGGCCGCAGCCGCGCTCCTGGCCAGGTCGCACTGGTGGCTGCTGCTCGCCGCCGTCCCCCTGGTGATCTCGCGCGTCGCCTATCTCGGAGCCGTCCAGGCGGCACTCGCCTACGGCCGCGCGGTGGAATCCGCGTTCGACCTCCACCGCTTCGACCTCCTCACTGCACTCCACCTGCCCCTGCCCGCGGACTCCGCAGCGGAGCGACGAACTGCTGCACAGCTCAGTGACGCCTGGCTGCAGGGCGTCGAGTTCGATACCCAGTACCGACACGGTTAGGACCGGTACTGGGTCGTTATCAACGGATGATCAGGAGTTGTCCGCGCAGCCCACCATGAGCGGTGCGCTCAGTCTTTTGGCCGGCGCCAGAGAGTGGGCCCCGTCACGACCCCCGCACAGCAAAGCCCGAACACTCCGAAAGCGGCATGCCAGCCGCCGGCCACGAAGCCCGCGATACAGCTGAGGATCGCGAAGCCGACCGCGAGCCATGCGAAGAGTTCTGTAAGGCGAGGGTTGTCCGGGATTCGGCTCGGGGCCATCGGGATGCCTGTCGTGGGAGTGGTCGGGCCTGGAAGTCCTGCCGCGACCTATTGTGGGGTTGCCGGATCCGCCGCAGGGCCGGAACGGTCTACGCAGCCCGGCAGGTCACGATCGGGCAACGGGCGGCAACCTTTCGTCGTCCTCTCGGCCACTACATGGAAGAACGGACTACGGCGAGAGGATCAGGCGTGACTGCGACCCATCGGAGCACGGAACACCGCGGGCGCCACCGAGGATGGCTGCTGGGTTCGGTGGCCGTGGCGGCGTTGGCCGCCCTCGGTGTGATCGCGAGCGTGGCCCTGGGTTCGACGCCGCAACGGAATGTGGCGACCGGGACCGCTGTGGTGAGTACCAGCGCGGGCCCGAGTACGCCTGCCGCCTCCGCTGGCGCCGCGTCCACCCGTGCAGCCGCAACGACGACGGCGTCGAGCACGGCACGCGCCTCCGCCGGTGCGAAGCCGAGGGCGTCCACCCCAGCGACTCCGGCAGCCCCCTCGGCCCGATCGACCCCGTCGGCCGACAACTCCTCGCAGGGCTCGTCCTCCGCCACGGCCGCGCAGGCCGGACGGATCCGGCCCAGCGTCACCTACCAGGGAGTCGCCACCGAGTACGCCGCCGCCGACGGCAACGGCGCGTGCCTGTTCGGCCCGTCCGCCACCATGATGATCGCGGCGATGAACTACACCGACTACGAGAACTCCAAGGCCTGCGGGGACCACATCCTCGTCCGCGCGTCCAACGGCGCCACCATCACCGTACTGATCACCAACGAATGCCCACTGCCCTGTGCCCCGGGCCAACTCGACCTCAGCCAGCAGGCCTTCGCCAAGCTCGCCGCCCCCTCGGCCGGACGCATCTCCATCACCTGGCACCTGGTCAGTCCCAGCGACAGCGGCACCATCTCGTTCCGGTACAAGACGGGATCGAGCCAGTGGTGGTGCGGCATCCAGGTCATCGGCGAACGCAACCCCGTCGCCGAACTGGACGTCCGCACCGCAAGCGGCGGATGGACGGCGTTGACACGTATGAGCTACAACTACTTCCTCTCCCCCAACGGCACCGGCTGCGGCGGCGAGATCAGAGTCAGCGACATCTACGGACAGCAGCTGACCGCGTCCGGCATCTCGATCCGACCGGACGCCGTACAAGCGACCCAGCTGCAGTTCACACAGCACTAGGGTTGGCGCCAGAGTCAGTTCAGGTCCTTGCGGATGCCGCGTGGGGAGGCACCGAGTTCGCGGCGGCAGGCCTTGTTGAACGCCTGGAGATCGGGGATGCCGACCGAGGCCGCAATGGCGGGGATGGACAGCGTGGTGGCCTGCAGGAAGTGGCGGGCCCGCTCCATCCGTCGGGCACGGAGGTAGCCGACCACGGTCTCCCCGGTGGCGGCGCGGAAGAGCCTGGTCAGGTGGTTGTGGGAGACGCCCACCGACTTGGCGATCTCCGCCACGCCCAGCGGCTCGGACAGCCGGGACTCGATCATCGCCAGGGCGGCCACGACCGCCGGATGGCCCGTTGCGGAGCCGACCGCCGGGCGCGGCGGAGCCAGGTGGGCCACCCGCCACAGCGCGGCCCACACCTCGGCCGTCGCCCTGCCCGGCTCGTGCGGCCAGGACGCCAGGGCCCGGCGCAACTGCGCGGTGAGTGGGGCGAGTTCGGTCCCGGCGTCCTGGATCACCGGGATGCTGAGCGGCGAGCCGGCTGAGCCGAGGCGTAGATGCACATAGAGGTGCTCGGAGCGGCCCCGATAGCGGTAGCGCACCGTGGTACCGGGCGGAACCAGGCTCACCCGGCCGGGGCGGATCGCATGCGCGGTGTCGTCCACGGACAGGTCGGCCTCGTAGCCGTAGAGATGGAACTGCCACAGGTGCGGCAGCGAGAACACGTCCACCCGACTGGCGGCGCCGTGCACACCGATGCCGACCGCAGCGACGCCGGGAGGCTCGTCGAGGTGGGCCACGGCGCTGTCCATGCCCGAGTTCTACCACGCCGGTCAGGGTGAAAACCGACCAGTGGACGGGGAACCCGGCCCACTCGCAGAGCCGGCCGGTGGCTCTAGCGTCTGTCGTCATGGACAACGAACGGAACCTGCTCGACTCGGTCCGGATGGCCCGTTTCGTGGCCCACGGTTCGCTGCGGCTGGACGCGGTGGTGCCTGCGGACATGAACGACGAGGCACTGTCGGTGCTGGCGGACGGGGTGCCGCCGGTGCGCTACGGGACGCCGCTGTCGAAGGCGTACGCCCCGGACTCCTTCACCGCCAGGCTGCTCGCAGTTCCGCAGGTCACAGGCGCGCTGCACAGTCTGGTCGGCCCCGAGCCGCTGGTGGACCACCACGCCGTCCACGTGCGCGAACCCCACGGCGGGGACGCGCAGGCGTTGCACGCGGACGCCATCATCGACGTCCGGCCGGACGCCTTCGACGTGCAACTGATGTACTACCCGCAGACGGTGACGCTGGAGATGGGCGGCACCCTGAGCGTCCCCGGCAGCCATCTGCGCCGGATCAACGAGTCGGACACCGGCCGCTACCAGAACCTGCGCGGCCAGGACCGACTGGTCTGCCCGGCCGGCACCGTGGTGTTCGTGCACCACGGCATCTGGCACGGCGGTCGCCGCAACGACAGCGACACCACCCGCTACATGTTCAAGATCCGTTTCAATCCGACGGTCCGCCAGCAGCGCCTGTGGGACACCTCGGACCTGCACGACCCGCGGGTGCGGTCCGAACTGGACGTCGTGTTCCCCTGGTACGAGCAGGCCACCGGGCGCCTGGAGCGGTACAACCGCACCCTGTTGTGGCGGGCGCTGACCGGGGATCCCGACTTCGACCTCGACCACTGGGTGACCAGGGTCTCCAACCGCCCCCAGGAGGCGACGGCATGACGGCTGATTCGCTCACCACGCCCCTCACTCCCGTGCTGCGCCAGCAGGTGCTCGTGCTGTACCTGCTCAACTCCGCGCTGGACTCGTACGTGGTCGGCTGGTCGCAGTACGACGGCACCGGCCGCACCTCACCGACCACGGGAGACAGCGCGGAGCCGCCCTACGAGACCGGGCTCGACGCGCTCAAGGACGGCTGGCGGCTGATCCAGGCCGCCCAGCTCGTCCCGCCGCACCCGGGCCACGAGTACGACGTCTCCTTCCTCAAGCACGAGTTCTTCTTCGAGAAGATCCTGCAGGTCCGAACCGATCGGTGAACTCAGCCGAAGACCCGCTGCGTGGCCGACGGCGTGCGTCGTCGGCCACGCAGCGGGTCGCACTCGGGTAGTAATGTCCGCATGACGCAGACAGATCGTGACCCGACCGTCCCGGAGATGCTGGCGGCCAACGAGCGGAACTGGGACGCCCGTACACCCGTGCACGCGGCCAGCGACTTCTACGGACTGGACGGCTCCCGCTCGGGTGCCGACTGGTTCGCGCCGTTCGAGTGGGAGGACCTCGGCGACCTGCACGGGCGCACGGTGCTGCATCTGCAGTGCCACCTGGGCACCGAGACGCGCGCTCTCGCCGAGCACGGTGCCGGGCACACGGTGGGGCTCGACTTCTCCCGGGAGTCCGTCACCCGGGCCCGGCAGTTGGCAGCCGGGGCGGGACCGAGCCTGGAGTTCGTCCAGGCCGACGTGCACGACGCCGTCGCCGCGCTCGGCGGGCGACGCTTCGACGTCGTCTACACCGGCAAGGGCGCACTGTGCTACCTGCCCGACCTGCCCCGGTGGGCGCAGATCGTGCACGCGCTGCTGCGGCCGGGCGGGATGCTCTACCTGGTGGAGTTCCACCCGCTGCTCAACTCGCTCGGCCCCACTCCCCAGCCGGACGAGGAAGCGGGCCACCTGCGGCTGCGCCGGGACTACCTGGGCGGCAGAGGACCACTGCGCATCGACAACGCCCGCACCTACACCGACGGACCGCCGCTGGCAGGGGCCACGGTGAGCTACGAGTGGCGCCATGGCATCGGCGATGTCGTCGAAGCCGTGGCAGGTGCTGGCCTGCGGCTGGACGTACTGCGCGAAACGGACCTGCTGCCGTGGCCCCGCTTCCCGTCCATGGTGCCCGGCGACGGCGGCTGGTGGCGGCTGCCCGAACACGAGCCGAAGGTACCGCTGATGTTCGCACTACGAGCGGTCCGCCCGGCCTGACGCCGAGCGCACCACACAGATGCCTCGGACCGGCGGATCACAACGCTGACACGACGGGCCGTCAGGCGGCACGCGCGGACCACGCACCCCGACTGACGGTCCGCGTGCTGTGGGCGCTACCTTCTGCTGATCACGTTCCACCTGCTCGAGGCGGAGCCGAAAGTCCCTTGGGGGATATGTCGTGGCAATGGAGCAGCAGCCCGGTCCCGAAGCCGGCGACCTGCACAGTGGGCATGCAGAGTGCGGTCCGACGGGTCCCGAGCGACTGGAGGCCGAGGGCGAGGTCGCCGTGGCGCGATTGGTGATGGACGGCGGAGATCTGCGGCATGCCGCCAGTCACCTCGGGTTCGCCGTAGCGGTGGACCCCGTACTGCCCGAGGCGCACGAGGCGCTGACGGAACTCGCGGTGCGGGCGGGCGGCGCCGAGGCTGCAGTGGAGTTGTTCCCGATGGATCCCCCCTATACAGGCGCAGTAGCGTGCCGCTCCCACCTGTACGCGGCGTGCGGTCGATGGGCGGATGCGCTCGGCCTTCTGGCGTCGGTGATGCGAGTCGAGCCCTCGCTGCCATGGGCTCAGGTCGCCTGGATGGCGCGGCCCGACCTGGTCGAGCTGATCGACGCCGAGGTGGGATACCAGGCCGTCGCCCGCTACGTCGGCGGCGGCCTCCCCGATCCGATGCCCCCTCAGTTGCAGGAGGCTGCCCGTCCCTTCTACGCCCTGGTACAGGTGCTGGTCGAGCGCAACCCACAGGAGGCGAAGCTGCAGGCGATAGCCTCGGGTCTCGCCCGCCGGTACCAGGACCACGAGCGGGCGGTCGCCTGGGCCCAGAAGGCAGTGCGGATCGACCCCGGGCACATGAGCCGACTGATGCTGGGGTACGCGCTGCGTGCTGCGGGGCGACCACGCGAGGCGCTTGCGGTTTGGGAGGAGCAGTTGCGGGCCGACTCCTCCGACGACTACCTGCATGTGGATGTCGCCGAGACGTACGCAGACCTGGGCGAGCCCGAGGCGGGACTGCCTTGGCTCGAACGCGTCCTGGAGAGCAATCCAGATCATCCAAAGGCCGCGCCCACGCACCGTGCTCTGCGCTTCCGTATCGACGCTGATCCCGCTCATCTGCTCGCCCTGGCCGACCACGCACGTGTGCACCCCGATCACACGCACGCCTCGACCATCCTCGCCCGACTGAGCCGGAACCAGGCATGGTTGAGCGGCGTTCCCTCCGCCACTGAAGCGGTCGTGAACATACTGCACCAGTTCTTGGCCGACCCCGCGAACGACGCGACCCACACCATTCAGATCGCCTCCTCGATGGTGGAGCCCCCAAGCTCAGTCCTCGCCTTCCTCACGGCCTTCCCCAAGTCGACGGTGATGGTCAAGGAGACCGGTGACCCCGACCCCAGACTTCCCCAGTACCAGGACGGCACCGAGATCTGGGCCTACGACGGACTACGGGCACGACCTGCGCTCGCACCGCCCCGCCCCGAAACCACCGAACTGGTACGACGCGTCGCCGAGATCTCCTGGCCCTCCCTACCCGCCGCCTACGACCATGCGGCCGCACTCGTTGCACTGCCACTGGAAGACCTCCTGGGCATCCTTGCCCACCCGCCCGTACCCCGCGACGACCAGCAAGGCGCCCTGCTGCGAGGCAAGGCACCCGACCTGTGGATACGAGCCGTCCAGAGCTTCGCGTGCCTGGGTATCGCGCACCATCGAACCGAGCAGCCCTGGACCGAATCCGACCGCAGGCGGGTGCTCGTCGACCTGCTGTTCGGTGCAGAGGACTGGGTGAACGAAGCAGCCGGATTCGCGCTGGTCACGGCTGCATGGATGGACCCCGACATCCGCCCCGAGGTCGGCCACATGGTGGTGGACCGGTTCCTGAGCTGCGCCAAGGCGTATCAGACGCGCGAGGTCACCATCCTCGGGTCGCTGAGCCGACTGGTGCTGCTCTGCCCCTGGCTGGACCGGAAGTTCACCGGCTTGGCGAACGACATGCTCAAGGCGATCGAACGCAACGACGCGCAGGTCCCCGAAGACAAGGCCGAACGGGAGCAGGAGATGGTCGAGATGGCCAAGTCCGCTGCCCCCGGAGCAATAGCGGACTCGACACCGACGAAGGGGCAGGCGCCGGCGTCATCGCGACGCTGGCCTTTCGGACGCCGGCGCCGTTGACCGGATCGGCCGTGCAATCCGCGGCACTCCCCTGGTCACCCGTCGAGGGCCGGATGCCTGAGGTGGGACAGCACGTGGCCGAGCACCTCACGGAGCCCTGACACCACGTCCGGGGGCTGGTCCCGGGGAGCGGTTGGGGTCACAGCAACCGGTCGACCAGTCCGTCGACGTACTCCGGCGTCAGCCGGCCCACGCCGAGCAGGACGCGGATGTACATCGGGGCCATGATGTGGTCCAGCACCTCCAGCGCGTCGGGTGCGTGCTCGCCACGTTCGCCGGCGCGATCGAGCATGGACTGCAGTTGCCGGGTGCGTTCGGCCAGGAGGTCGTCACGCGCCTGCTGGCCCTGCTGACCGGTGCTGGACAGGGCGACGGCCAGGCGCACCACCGCCAGGCCCTCGGGTCCGGTGATCTCGCGGGCCACCTGGGCAGCGTAGGTGCGCAGGTCGCCGGCCAGGCTGCCGGTGTCTGGCATCGGCGAGCGCGTGTTGAGGCGGGTCAGCGCCACGTCGGTGAGCAGGGTTTCCAGGCTGCCCCACCGGCGGTAGATGCTGCTGTCGGCCACACCCGCGCGGGCTGCGACCTCGCCGACGGTGAAGTTGCCGTAGCCGCGCTCGCTGATCAGGTCGGTGACGGCCTGGTGCACCTCCGCGCCGACGCGGGCGCTGCGCCCGCCGGGCCGTCGGGCTCGCTGTCCATCGTTCATGCCATCACTTTAACGCAGCCGTGACTTGCGTTTACGAGGTGCACCTCCGTACAGTCGGTTAACGCAGTCAGGGACTGCTTTAGTGGGCCGGGGGCTGACCATGTCGGCCGTAAAGACGCACAACTGACGATGGAGGGGGCATCCTCATGGCTGCATCACCCGCAGCTGCAGGCAATCGAACGAACCGGGCCGTGCTGCTCACGGTGACCTGCCTGGGCCAGTTCATGATCCTGCTCGACAACACGATCGTCGGAGCGGCACTGCCCGACATGCAGCGCCGGCTGCACACCCAACTGACCGGTCTTCAGTGGATCGTCGACGCGTACGTCCTGCTGGTCGCCATGCTGCTGCTGTCCGGCGGCGTCTTCGCCGACCGGTTCGGCCGCAAGCGGGTCTACCTGACCGGTGTGGCCGTCTTCACCGCCGCGTCGCTGCTGTGCAGCCTCGCGCCCTCGCTCGGCTGGCTGATCACCGGCCGGGTGCTGCAGGGCATCGGGGCCGCGGCACTGAGCCCTGCCTCGCTGGCCCTGCTCGTCGCCGCCCATCCCGTGCCGCAGGAACGGGTCAAGGCGATCGGACTGTGGGCCGGATTCAGCGGAATCGGCCTGGCCGCGGGCCCCGTGGCCGGCGGCGTGCTGACGGACGCCTTCGGCTGGCCCGCCATCTTCCTGGTCAATCTGCCCATCGGCGTGGCGCTGCTGCTGATCGGTCTGCGCAGCCTCGATGAGGCCCGCAATCCGAGCGCCCCCGCGATCGACGTCCCCGGGACGGTGCTGTCCGTGCTGGGGGTGGGGGCGATGACCTACGGGCTGATCGAAGGTGGCGCCCGCGGCTGGACGTCACCGGTGATCCTGGGCAGCTTCGCCGCCGCGGTGGTCCTCCTCGCGGCCTTCGTTGCCGTTGAGGCGCGTCGTTCCTCTCCGATGCTGCCGCTAGGGCTGTTCCGGCAGCGGCTGTTCACCGTGTCCAACACCGCCATGGTGGTGGTGGGATTCGCGCTCATGGGTTCGTCGTTCTTCTTCTCCCAGTTCTTCGTCTACGTCCAGGGCAGCTCGATCCTGCGCGCCGGCCTGCAGACCCTGCCGACATCCCTCGCCATGGTGGTCGTCAGCCCGTACGCGGGCCGGCTCGCCGCCCGGTACGGCTTTCGGATCGTGGTGACCACCGGCCTGGCCCTGGCCGGACTGGGACTGCTGGCGCTCGGCCTGGTACACGCCGACACCGGCTACGGGAACGTGTGGTGGCGGCTGGCAGTCGTAGGCATCGGCTTCGCCCTGACCCTGTCCCCGCTGACGGGGGCCGCCATCCAGGCAGTCAGCCCGCAGGAAGGCGGCCTCGCATCGGGCATCAGCAGCACCACCCGGCAGATCGGCGCGGTACTCGGCGTGGCGGTACTCGGAGCCGTCGTCCGCACCCGGCAGTCCGGCGGCGCCTCCTACGCGACCAGCCTCAACAGCGCCTTCCTCGCCGCAGGCACCGTCACACTGGCCACCGCCGTGTTCACCGCCCTGTGGCTGGCGAGGTCCAAGCCCACGGAAGGCCCCGCAGCACCGCAACGTTTCACCGGTCCAGGTACGGTCACCACCTCGAACGAGGCACCCGCAGACAACCGTCACCGCGCCGTAGGTCAGTAGTACTCGCCCATCAGTTCCTTGGACCAGAGCGGCTGGACGATCTCCCCGCGCGGACCGAACTCGCTCATGTACGGCTTGATGTCGAGTACCGGGGTCCCGTCGATCGCATCCAGTTCGGCGACACGGACCGTCAGGCCGCTCACCTCCAGCAGTCGGCACCTGGACACACCGATCCGGTTGGGCCGGTTCTTCCCGCGCTGGGCGAAGATCCCCACCAGTGGCCAGTCCTGCCGGTTCCGCGGGTGCCGGGCACCCGTCTCCACCTTCTCTTCAGGGACCAGGTGGAAGTGGTAGACGACCTCCAGGTGTGAGAAGTCGGCCAGCCCCGCGAGAGCCTCAGGTGAGAACTGGTCAGAATCCAGCTCGATCGCGGCCGTGACCGTGCCCCAGTGGTCGTCGAACGCCTCGTCGCGACCGCCGACGACAGTACCGATAGGAGAGATGGAGAGTGTCATGGACCGGACTCTACGACACCGCTGCCGCCGCCTCCGAGGCGAGTGCCCCCTGCCCCGCTCTCAGGTACCGCCCGCTCCTGGAGCGTTCTCCAAGTGGAGGATGAGCGGGCCGACGCGGCGGTCTACGCTCACGCCATGACGATCACCTATGAGTGGCGAGGAGGCTTCGACAACCTCGCCGTCAATGCGCTGCATGCAGAGGGCTTCGGCCATCCAACCGTGGAGGTCGATTGGCTGGCCCGGGTCGAACGCCACAGCCTGGGCTGGGTCTGCGCACGGGACGACGGTGACCTCGTCGGCTTCGTCAACGTCGTATGGGACGGCGGTGTTCACGCGTTCATCCTGGACACGGTGGTCGCCGGAAGCTGCCGTCGGTCCGGGATCGGAGCCGGGCTCGTCGATGAGGCAGCTCGGCAAGCCCGCGAAGCCGGATGCGAATGGCTGCACGTCGACTTCGAGGAGGACCTCCGGTCGTTCTACTTCGATGCCTGCGGGTTCAAGCCGACAGCGGCAGGTCTCATCGCACTGTGATGCGGCGGAATGCCTCACCCGTTCGGGGGCATGCGCCGTGCAGGAGGGTGATAACTATGGGTCCTGTACTTCTCGTTCTACTGCTCGCCCTGATCCTGGGCGGCGCCGGATTCGCACTGCACGTTCTGTGGTGGATCGCCATCGTCGTCCTGGTGCTCTGGGCGCTCGGCTTCGTCTTCCGCGGCGCCGGTACCGGCGGCGCACGCGGCCGCTGGTACCGATGGTGACCGCAACATCCTGACCCCATCGCAGGGGTGGCGCACCCGGCTGGGTGCGCCACCCCTTTGCTACGAGAGCGTCACCGCAGTGCCTTCCAAGCCAACATGGGGACGACCCTCCGCCTGCCCCGCGCACGGCTTCGGACACCTCGCGCCCCCGGCTGAAGGCGTCGGTCAGTTGAAGCCTGCTGCACGGTTCTCGCTGCGGGGGTCCGCCGGGCAGCGATCGCCTGATCCGGCCGTACGCGCCTGACGACGCCACGGGCGAGCGTGGTTGACCGCTTCCGCCGCGGGTTCGCACCCGTTGTCCAGGTCGACGACGACAACGGCGGGCGAGCCGTCCGCGGGGCACTGCTGGTGCCATCGGCCGTTGGGGGCAGCGACCGCCGAGGGCTCTGTCCCGGCATGCTGGGTCGGTACGGCCAGGCTGACCCAGAAGCTGTTGCTCGCGGCGTGCCCCTGGGTCTGCGCGCCGACATTGCCGGGTTGGACCCCCGTCGTGGAGAGCAGGACGCAGTCGACGTCCAGGGCCTCGTACTCGGCGAACAGCTCCGGGTAGTGGATCTCCATGCCGAGCAGGCAGCCGAACCGGACCCCGTCGAGGTCGAAGGTCACCGGCGAGCGTCCCGGCGAGTACATGTACATCGCCTTGGTACGCGACAGCCGGCGCTCGTCGTAGCGGGTGACCACCGCTCCGCGGTCGGACAGGACGTACAGGCTGTTGTGGGGACGGTTCGGACTGGTCAGGCGGTGCGGTGCGGCGACGACCGCCCACAGTCGCAGCTCGGCCGCCAGGTCAGCGATCTTGGACAGCTCTGCCTGGGCGACCAGCCACGGGTAGCGGTCCCAGTCCGCGGGGCCGACCGGGTCCGGTCCGGTGGCGGACATGATGCGCTTGCTCGGAAAACAGATCGCCCCCTCCGGGAACTGGACGATCCTCGCTCCCTGGTCGCGGGCCTGACGCATGAGGTCGCGGACCTGGCGCCCGCTCTCGCGCAGTGCGTCGATGTCTCGGGAATCCTCGCGCGCCGGAGTCTGTGCGACGGCCAGGCGCACTGCCCCGGTACTCCTGGCCGCCGCCTCTGCAATGGGCGGGGTTTCAGGGAGCGTGGGCGGCAGGAAGTGGCGCAGGGCGGCGGTGTAGGACTCCCCGGTGCGGGTGGCCCGGGCGCGCACCTGGCGCTTGAGGTTGTGACGGGCGGTCATTGGCGGCCTTCCACGCCTTGAGCGACAGTTCCCCGGCAACCCTCGCCCGAGGCGATCGGGCTGCGACAGCGACCTGAGACCCTGGTCCCTTTGCCTCCCATCTCAGACCGTGCCGGGGACGGTCGCGGGAGGTTCGGCGTAGGCCACGCCGAAGTCATTCTGGCGCCGCCTGGCCAAGGGATGCAATCAGGCAGGCCCGTATCCGAGCCCTCGATGCTCCATCAGGTGTTCAGCCCGGTTCCGGAGTTGGCCGGCCGGCGGCGCCAGGAGGGAGCGCGATCGACTCAGCGGAGCAGCAGGGTGCTCCAGGCGTACCATGGGGAACCATGACGATCATGAAGCGGTCCCTCGGGAACACCGGCGAGGATGTGACCATCCTCAGCTACGGCGCCATGGAACTGAGGGGCGCACCGCGCGGCCCCGAGATTGCGGACGACGACGCCGGACGTCTGCTGAACGCCGTCCTGGACGGCGGCATCAACCTGATCGACACCTCGCCCGACTACGGCCGCAGTGAGGAACTGATCGGCGCTCACATCGGCGGACGCAGGGACGAGTTCTTCCTCTCCTCCAAGTGCGGCTGCCCGCTTGACCTGCCGACCGACACTCCGCCGCCCTACCGGCACGACTTCAGTCCCGGGAACGTCCGCGCCAACGTCGAGCGGTCACTGCGGCGGCTACGCACCGACCGCATCGACCTGGTCCAGGTGCACATGTCGCCGAGCGAGGCGACGCTCCGGGAGGACCGTACGGTCGAGACGCTCAAGGACCTCCAGGCCGAAGGAAAGATCCGCTTCATCGGTATGTCGGGTATCCTGCCGAACCTGCCCGACCACCTGGCGATGGGTGTCTTCGACGTCTTCCAGATCCCGTACTCGGCGGTCCAGCGCGATCACGAGGCGCTCATCACCCGGGCTGCCGACGCGGGCGCGGGCACTCTGATCCGGGGCGGTGCGGCGCGCGGCGCTGCGGCGGAGGACAAGAAGTGGCGCAGCGGGCCGCTGAGCCAGGCCCCCGGCACCGCTCAGCGGAACTGGGAGACCTCCGGCATCGCCGAACTCCTCAGCGAGGCCGGCATGAGCAACATGGAGTTCGTCCTGCGCTTCACGCTCAGCCACCCCGGTCTGTCGACGACGATCGTCGGCACCGCCAACCCGGCCCACCTCGCCGGCAACATCGCCGTCGCGGAGAAGGGTCCGTTGCCCGACGACCTCTACGAAGAGGCCAAGAAGCGCCTCCCCCTTCCGTAGGACCGCGCGCGGAAAGGGCCAACGGCGGCCGCAGGCACGGCCCTGCTCACTACAGCCCCGGCATCTCGCCGGGGCTGTAGTGCCTGCGGCGCTCCCATCTGTCCGGCCCGAGGTGGTACCAGAGCTTGGCGGGCATGATTGCTGCGGCATAGCGTTGGTCACCGACCGCTGCGCCGACCCCACCGCGTGAAGCCCTCGACCAGGATCAGGACGGACACATGTCAGACGAGATCTCGCCCGACCTGCGGGCCTCGCATGCGGATCGGGACCGGGTGGTCGAGGTGCTGCGGGTCGCGGCGGGTGACGGCCGGCTGACCTCGGAGGAGTTGGACGAGCGGCTGGAAGCCGCACTGTCCGCGCGGACCGTCAGCGAACTGACGGCGCTCACCGCCGACCTGCCGCCCGTGTCGGCCTCCGGCGGCGCGATGGTGGCTGAGGTCAAGGACGTCCTGCGGATCGAGCGGAGGTTCAGTCCGGTCAAACGTGTGGGCCGCTGGGTGGTGCCGCGACGACTGGAACTGGCGACGGAGTTCAGCGAGGTGACGCTCGACTTCACAGAGGCAGTGATCACGCAGGACACCCTGCAGATCGATATGGACATGCAGGGCAAGAACCTGATCCTGATCACCAAGCCGGGCATCGTGGTCGACACCGATGCCCTGAACCTGGCCTTCAGCAAGGTCAAGATCCGTCACGCCCCGGACCCGGACATGCCGATCACCCTCCGCGTGGAACTGGTCGGCAAGAAGAGCTTCGGCCGCGTCGTCGTACGGCACCCGAGGAAGAGAGCCGCCCGACGGCTACTGGGAAGGCCCGCACACCGTCCCGCCGACTGACGGCTTCCCATGACTCTGCGATGCTGATCGAACGTGCCGGACCGCGTCACTGTCGGGGCGCAAGGATCTCATCGTCGAGGACATGGTGCTGCAAGTCGATCATCTCGTCGAATTGCTCGGCCTCGGGTCGGCCGCCGGGCCGGCGACCAATCTGAAGCCGGGTGATCCGAATCCGGTGTTCGCCGTCGACACCGAGCGAGGGCCGTGGGTCATCAAGACCCTGCGACCGGCCGGACCCTGGTGGTTCGACCGGGCACGGCGTGCGGCCAGCCTTGAACAGGCAGCTCTGGCCGCGGGCGTCGCGATGCCCGGTGTCGCACCGACCGTTCCCGGAGAGCGGATCGGCATGTGGACTCCGAACGGGGACGGCTCCTTTGCCCGCGCGCTGATCCGCATCGACGGATCCCACCCGACTGTCCCGCTTGCCCCGGAAGTCTCCCGCTGGGTCGGAGCGACGCTGGCTGCCCTCGAAGCTGTCGCACCACCGGTCCCCGGAGCATGGGAGGAGACCGGCTACCCGACGTACTCGGCCCCGGAGTGGGCCGAGTGGCTGGACGAGGCCCACACCCTCGGCGTGCTCTCCTCGGCGCAGGTCGTCGACGCTGTGCATCTGATCGCCGATCTCAACGAGCGTGTTGAGAGCGGCATCGCGAGGCGCCCGGGGCTCAAGGTGCTGCACCGGGATGTGAGTCCCGTCAACGTCCTGCTGACCGAAAACGGCCCGCAGCTGCTGGACTTCGACTCTGCCGGCCCGCAGGTGCCGTGGTGGGAGGCGGTCGGGCACTTCTTCGCCCTGGCCAGTCCGGACCTGGGCCGGATCGAACCGGACCGCCGGAGCATCGACGCCGCCGTTGCGGGCTACCGCGACGGCGGCGGTGAAGCCGGACCGGCCGAGCCGGAGGCCTTCACCGGAAGGCTCGCGGCGGATCTGTCGTATGCGGCGTTCCTGCTGTGGAACGCCTGCGGCCATCGCGGAGGTGACGCCGCGTGGCATCTTCGGTGCGCCCACGGTATGCGAAAATCCCTGCGCACGCTCAGCTCGATCTGCACCTCGGCGCAGCGTTGGTCGACCTGGCTGCGCTGATGGAGACACCGTCAGGACTCCGCTCTTCTGCGGGCGGCGAGCAGCAGGATCGGGGGACGTCGCAGGTGTTCGGCCAGTTCGGGGCGGGTGTGCAGGGCTGTGGCGGTCGGGGTGGGTTCCTCGATGGCGGTGAGGTCCAAGCCGGCACCCAGCAGCGTGGCGATCAGCGTGGAGGTGCGTCGGTGGTGTTTCCCGACGCCCTCGAGGATCCAGTGCTGCGTGCGCGGCCCTTCGGAGGCGTAGTCGTCGACCGGCCAGACCCAGCCTGCGCCGATGTGGCAGCCTTCCTCGGCTTCGCCGGTCTGCAGCCAGCCGGGCATGCCCCGGTGGGCGGTGCAGATCGGATGCTCCTGGGAGAAGACCAGCCGTCCCCCGGGACGCAGCCAGTCGGCGATGCGCCGCACCAGAGCCGGGTAGTCGGCCACGTAGTGCAGCACCATGCTGCTGACGACCAGGTCCGCGGACCTGGACGGCAGGCTCAGCGACTCCAGGTCCGCCTGGATGAAACGGACCCTGGGATGCGGTTCGGCGTTCGCCAGCATCCGCCGTGACGCGTCCACTGCCACCACCTCCGCCGCTTCGGCGTCGGCGAGCCGGCGGGCGAGCGCCCCGGTCCCACACCCCAGGTCGACCACCGACGCGCCCTGCACCGCGGGAAGGTGTCGGGCCATGGCGGGGATCTCCAGGGCCTCGTTGATTCCGGCGCCGGTGGCCCGCAGCCGTCGGTAGCCGTCGTGGAATCGCGGGTCGTCGTACAGGTCCCGGCCCTCGACCGGGGTCACAGGTACTCCACCAGATCCGCGATGTCGAGCAGGGGCAGGCCCCACTGCAAGGCGGCGACCTCCAGTTCGGCCGCCCTGGCCATGGTGCCGTCGGCGTTCATGACCTCGCAGCACACCCCCACCGGTGGCAGCCCCGCAGCGGTGCACAGGGCCACGGTCGCCTCGGTGTGGCCGGCACGCTCGGCGAGACCGCCGGCCCTGGCGGCCAGCGGGAACACATGCCCGGGTCGCAGGAAGTCGTCCGGGCGAGCGTCGGGATGCGCCAGGCGGCGCACGGTCGCGGCGCGTTCGGCAGCCGAGACTCCGCTGCCGGTGCCGGACGCCAGGTCCACCGGAATGTGCGGCCGGGTTCCGTGCCGGTCACCCGGTCCCGGGATCGGCCCGAGTTCCAGCCGCTCCAGTACGCCCGGCGCGCACGGCACGGTGGTGTGACCGCAGACCTGGGTCAGCAGGAAGGTGAACGCCTCCGGCCGCAGCCCCGCCCCCGCGAACACCACGTCGCCCTCGGCTTCCCGGTCCGGATCCCAGACCATGACGCCGCCGCCGGCCGCGAGCTGCGCCACCGCCTGCTGCACGCCCCGGGCTCCGGTGACCCGCCCCGCCCAGGGCAGCGCGGCGACCACCTCGGCCACGGCCCGACGCGGGTCGCACGGCCAGCGCCGGGCCAACCGGGTCATCAGGTCGATCTCCAGGTTGACCCGGTCCCCGGCCGCCAGATCCGCCAGGGTGGTCTGCTGCAGGGTCAGCGGGACGAGCACCACGGCGAAGCGGTCCCGGCCCACTTCGGCGACGGTGAGGCTGACACCGTCCACGGCGATCTGGGACTTGGGCATCATCAGTGCCTGGCACCGGTCCGGAGGCTTGATCCACAAGCGCCGGGCGATCCCCTCGTCGTCGATCCGGACGACCTTGCCCACGGCCTCGACATCGCCCTGCACCAGGTGCCCGCTGCTGAAGTCGCCGAGCCGCAGCGGTGTCTCCACATTGACGCGCATCCCGGGCCGCAGCTCTCCGAGCGTCGACCTGCGCCGGGTGTCGGCGGACAACGCGGCCTCCAGGACGCCCTCCGCCCGCCCCGAGGACGTCGCTCTGAGCCCCACCCCGTTCAAGCAGAACGTTCCGCACCCGGCGGCAGCGGCCCGTGGGGCGCTGACCGCGATGTGATCCTGATCGGCCGACACGACGGCGCCGATCTCGCAAATGTGCCCGTTGAACACCTGGTGTCGCCTCCCGACGGCGGCAGGAGGACCCTGCCGGCACTGAGAAAAAACCCAGGAGCCCGCGTCGGGCCCGAGAGGTGACGGGGTCTCACCGTATGGCCCGGAATCGCACCGAGTCGTCCCACCGCAGACGGCGGAACTGGCGGACTGTCACCGCCACACCTGGAATCACACCGCTGCCCATCTAACACGTGGTCAATTCATCGAGCAAGTACCGGTCGCAGCACCGTCCAGCGATCCGCGCCCTCGCCAAGGCGCGAGCGTTGGCCGGGCGAGCGGTGTTCGTGGACGACACCCCCTGGGACGTCCAGGCCGCCTATCGGGCCGGCGTGCCCTCGGCCCACGCTCGTCGAGGCAGTGAAGGTTCTACGGCTCAGCTTCCGCCGAGGGCCCGCTGCAACTCCGCTTTGTTCATGGACGAGCGGCCCTTGATGTTGCGCTGCTTGGCCTGGTTGTAGAGCTGGTCGTAGGTCGGGCCGCCGGAGCCCCGGTGCGAACGCAGTCCGCCGCGCTTGGCAGAGGACATGTCGTGGGTCGAGCTGCGGCTGGCGGTCTTGGACTCACCGCTGCGGGCGCGTTCCTTGTTCACCGTGCGGGCCGCGATCTCCTTGGCCCGCTTCTCGCCCTCCCCGCGCTTCTTCGCGCTGTCCTTGATGTGCTTGTACTGACGCTCCCGCTTGGGACTCGATCCGGAAGGCACTGCATCCACCCGCTCTCCTGGGAGGCTGGATTCTCTGGCTCGCTCGCCTACCCCGGATCCGCGAAGTCATGGGTGGTTCCGGGCGACGAGGCCCCCCCGTAGGCCCGCCCGACCGGAGCCGGGAGCGGCGTAGGCCGAGGCCGACGGCAGGTCGTCGACTGGGCAGAGGGCGCGCAGCCGCCAGGTCACTACCGTTTCATCCTCTGGGAGGATATTGCCGGCGGGCAGGCATTGCTTGTGCGGAACAGGACAGCCGGACCGGAAGAGGACGAGATCCGTCCGGACCGCTGGTCCAGTACTGCCGCCGGAAGCGAGGGCTGACTCATGCCCCTACGCGTTCACACCAGTGCCGGCCGCGCGGTGATCGCGCTGCCCGAAGAAGTCGACATCAACAATATCGAGGCCATCCGCGTCGTGGCGCGCACCCAGGTGTGGGGGGCATTGCCGCAGCTGCGTGAGATCGTGTTCGACCTCACCGGCACGGCCTACTTCGGCACCGAGGCCGTCCACCTGATCCGTGACACCCGGCGCCGCGGCCTTGACCACGGCGTGTGCGTGTTCGTGGTCTGCCTGTCGCCGATGCACCGGCGGCTCCTGAGCTCTATGGGGCTCGGTCCCGACATCGTGCCACCGGACCCTGCCCACAGCCGGATCAGGCTGCCACGGCAACGAGGGCCCAGTTCCTGAAGCTCCCGGCGGGCGTGTCACCGGCTTCACTCCCCTTTCTGGTGCTGAGCTTCCTCGGGGCCGGGGTTCTGGTGGACGGCGAGCAGTGCCAGGAGTTCGGCGACGGTTGATCCGGTGTCAGCGGGGTGGCGCAGGGAGGTGTCGGCGCTCACCTGGTAGTGGTTGGAGCGGCCCTGGCGCGTGTGGGCGAGGTAGCCGCCGGCTTCGAGGTCCGCGATGATCCGCTGGACCGCACGCTCGGTCAGCAGGCAGTGAACAGCGATGTCACGCACTCGGGTGCCCGGGTCGCGGGCGATCGCAGCCAGCACGCGGGCATGGTTGGTCAAGAAGGTCCAACCCGGTCGGCCATCGGAAGCTGCATCCATTCCTCCAATATAGGACCTCTGGTTCACGCCTATCAATTAACGAAAACAAATTCGTGTATAGGTTGACGTGAACTGTAGGACTGTGCATGCTGGACGCGTACATTCGGCAGCCCAGGGAGCTACGGCCATGTCCCCCTCTGACGGTGTAACGGCGCCAGGCGGAACGAGTGGCGCGAGTTCACACAGCCGCGAGGCCTTGACGGTCGGTTCGGACTTGCTCCACATACGGATCGAACCGGTCGGCCCACTCACGCGGGTCACGTTGGCCGGCGAGATCGACTGTGACTCCACCGCGCTGCTCAAAGCCGCGCTCACCCGAGCTCTGGACGACTGCAGTGACAGCCTGGAGTTGGACTTCGGGGCCGTGCGCTTCTGCGACTGCTCAGGGCTGAACGTCCTCCTGCACATCCGTGCATGCGCCGAGAACCGCGGCGTGAGGCTGACCTTGGCCCGAGCCGACTACGCAGTGCAGCGCCTGCTCGAGCTCACCGAGACCCGTGCACTCTTCTGCCTCACCGACCCTGCGCCGGCACCGCCGCCGAACCCTCCCGACGTCGCGGGCCCGGTCTGAGCGGAGGCCGCTGCGCCAGGCCCTCAGTCGAACAGCGACGCGAGTTCGGTCGGGTGTTCCTCGTGCAGGTAGTGGCCGCCCCGCAGCAGTTCGACGCGCCCGCCCGGCAGGGCCCTGCGGGCCCAGGCGGCGCGCTCCTCGGTGGTCATCACGGTGAGGACGGGGCAGCTGAGCGCCCGCAGCCGTGCCTCGGCGGCAGGCCGGGAGCCGAAGGCGGAGGGGGCGAGGTACATGGCGTCCCGGGCCTCGGCCAGCACCGCCGGGTCCATCGCGGACATCAGCCGACGGTGCAGCTCGCGGATGGCCGGCGCGGTGTCCGGACCGTGGGCGGTGCCGGCGAAGCGCACCGCCCACGGCGTGCCCTCCGCCCGCAACTGCCGCTGCTCGCCGGGGATCCGGCGCATCTCGGCCTCGTCCGCCCCGAAGGCCGGATCCAGCAGCAGCAGCCGGCTGACCGACTCCGGGTGCGCGGTGGCCAGCTCGACCGCGATCTGCGCGCCCATCGAGTGTCCCGCCACGGTGACCGGTCCGGTGCCCAGGCCGAGCAGCAGCCGGGCCAGGTCGCCGGCGAAGTCGGCCGGTGCGTATCCGTGCGCGGGGTCCGGTGAGTCCCCGTGGCCGCGCAGGTCCGGCACGATCGTACGGCGGCCGGGGCCGAGTGCGGTGACCAGCGGCCGCCACTCAACGCCGCTGCCGCCCCAGCCGTGGACCAGCAGGACGGGGTCCTCGCCGGTGCCCGAGTCGCGACAGTGCAGGGCGACGCCCGCTCCGGCCCGCGTCGATCCGGCCTGCTTCGGTCCGGCCACCGGTCCCACCCCTTCCGGCTCAGAGTTCCTCGGGGTGCGCCAGCGGTTCGCCGCGCACGATACGGGCCAGCTCCGCGCCCACCTGACGGCCCATCCGGCGCAGCTCAAGGCCCATCGAACCGGCGATGTGCGGGGTGAGGAAGACGTTCGGCAGGTCGTACAGTACGTGGTCCGGGGCGAGGACGTCGGGCTGGGTGACGTCGATGACGGCGTCGATCCGGCCGCTGCGCAGCTCGTCCACCAGCGCGTCCTGGTCGACCACCGCGCCGCGCGAGGTGTTGATCAGCATCGCGCCGTCCCGGATCCGGGCCAGCTGGGCGCGGCCGATCATGCCGGTGGTCTCGCCGTTGAGCGGCGGGTGCAGCGTGATCACGTCGCTGACCCGCATCAGCTCGTCCAGCGGGAGCAGCCGGGCGCCCAGCGCGGCGGCCTGGTCCGGTGTCAGGTAGGGGTCGTACAGGGCGACGTCGAGGTCGAAGGCGGCGAGGCGTTCGATCACCGCGCGGCCGATCCGGGAGGCGCCCACGACGCCGACGGTACGGCCGATGTTGCCCGCGAGCGGGTACTCCTCCTCGCGGTCGATCCGGGTGCGGCGCAGTCGGTACAGGTCGCGGGAGCGGAAGGCGGCCTTGTTGGCGAGCACGATCATGGCGATGGTGTACTCGGCGACCGGGACGGCGTTGGCAAGTCCGGCGTTGGCTGCCTGGATGCCGCGCCGCCGGGCGCCCGGCGGCAGCAGGGAGGCGGCCGCGCCGCCGGTGTGCAGCAGGTAGCGCAGCCGGGGGGCGGCGGCCAGGTCCTGCTCGGTCAGGCCCGGCGCACCCCAGCCGGTGATCAGCACCTCGGCCCCGGCCAGGGCGCTGCGGGCGGCGGGCGAGCCGTACTCGGCCAGGACGCCACCGAGTTGGCGGGTGCGGTGGCCGGCGGTCAGTTCCTGCAGCTCCGGGCCGAAGAGCCGGGGCGCGAGCGATGCCGGGCGCATCGCGAGGGCGAAGGTCACCGGTTCGGCCCGGGCCCGGCGCGTCTCGGCCGGTGGCTCGGCCGGTGGCTCGGGGTCGATGCCTGGGGATGTGGGTGTCTGCGGGGTACGGGTCATCGCTCCTCTTCGCTGCTGGGTGCCAGCGAGGCATGAAACTAGTTCCAGACCTGGTGCGAAAGCAAGAGGGCCGCAGTGGCGAACTGATCCGCAGCACGGACAGAGGGCCCGCAGCACGGACAGAGGTTTCGCAAGACGGCGGACCAGCGGACCGACGGACCGGCGGACGGCTCAGTCCCGAACCCGCCCGGTGGAGCCGCGGACGATCAGCGAGGTGCCCAGCCGGACGTCGGTGTCGCCGTCGCGCAGCCCGAGCGCGATCTCGGCGGCGTCCACCCCGATCTGACGGAACGGCGGGCGCACCGTGGTCAGACCCGGCGTGAGGTCGCCGACCACCGGGACGTCGTCGAAGCCCACGATCGAGAGGTCCTCGGGGATCCGCAGCCCCCGCGCCCGCGCCGCACGGTAGGCGCCGACGGCGACGTTGTCGGTCATGCAGACCAGCGCGGTGGGCGGCCGGTCCGCGTCGAGCAGCAGCGGCGTGGCCCGCTCGCCCTCCTCGATGGTGTTCTGCGCCTGCGCCACCAGCCGTGGGCTGGCTTCAAGACCGTTCTCCCGCACTCCGGCCAGATAGCCGTCCAGGCGCAGGTCGGCCATGGTGCCGCCACGGGGCGCGCCCACGTAGCCGACCGAGCGGTGCCCGAGCTCGGCCAGGTGGGACACCGCGGACCTGATCCCGCCACCGTGGTCGTAGTCGACGCTGCGCACCTGCGGCAGTCCGGGCAGTCCGGGTCGGCCGCAGAACAGCAGCTTCGAGCCGACGGCGGCCAGGTCGCGGACGTAGCCGCCGATCCGTTCGGTGTAGGCGCGGTCCGTGCCCGAGGAACCGACCAGCAGCACGGCGGCGGCACGCTGCTCGCACAGGGTCGCGATGACCTGCCGTTCGCGCTCGGGGATGCCGTGGGTGGTGCACAGCAGCAGCAGGTGGCCGTTGGCGGCGGCCACGCTCTCCGCCCCGGCGGCGGTGGCGCCGAAGGTGAAGCCAGCCATCTCAGAGGTCAGGAAGGCGATGCTGCGCGTCCCGCGGCCGGTCATGGCCCTGGCCAGGCCGTTGACCACGTAGCCGAGTTCGGCGGCGGCGGCGAGCACCCGGGTCCGGGTGTCGGGGTTGACGTGCTGGGATCCGCCGAGGACGCGGGAGACCGTGGCCGGGGCGACGCCGGCGTGGGCTGCGACGTCGCGGAGGTTGACCGCGCCGACCTTCTTGGGCCCGCGCGAGCCGCGCCGCCCGGCCGCAGGACCGACCGCGGGCCCGGCAGTGGGGCCGGCCGCGGGGCTGCCGCCGGGAGTGCCGGCGGGACCGGCGGCGCTGGGGTCTGCTGGGTCGCTCACAGGGCCGATGCTACAAGCCGCGACAACGGTCACGGATCAGCGGAACGGGCCGCGTACGATTCGCCGGAGAACTCGCTGCACGACCCTTGACGCCCCGGATCGCGCGGCTTTAGCGTCCCGGTCATGAAACTAGTTCCAGACAAGGCGAAGGGCGACGAGGCCACCGCGGCGGGCTCCGCCCGGCGGGTGCGCACCCGACCCGTCGGCAGCGGCCGCAGCGCCGGGAGCGGGAAGCCGGGCCAGGCGGCCCGCCGCCGTCGCGGACCGGACCGCGGGGGTTGGACGCTGCTGCTGCTCGCCGCCCCCGGCGTCGCCTGGTTCGCGGTCTTCGCATACGGGCCGATGGCCGGACTCGTGGTCGCCTTCAAGGACTTCAACATCCGGCAGGGCATCTTCGGCAGCCCGTGGAACGGCGTGCAGAACTTCAGGTACTTCCTGGAGAGCGGCGACGCCTGGTCGATCGTGCGCAACACGCTGTTCCTCAACGTGCTGTTCATGGCCGCCTCCCTGGGCACCGGACTGCTGCTGGCGCTGATGCTCAACGAGATCAGGGCCAGGCACTTCAAGCGCTTCGCGCAGTCGGCGGTCTTCTTCCCGTACTTCGTCTCCCCCATCGTGATCAGCATCATCCTGCAGGTCGTGCTGGCCGGGGTGGGCGGGCGCAGCGGCGCGCTCAACGGCATGCTGGGCGTCTTCGACCTGCCGCGGATCAGCTGGTACACCACCCCCGGTCCCTGGCCGTGGATCCTCACCGTGGTCAAGATGTGGCAGCTCGGCGGCTACATGTCGATCATCTTCCTGGCCGCGATCACCTCGATCCCCGAGGAGGTGTACGAGGCGGGCGTGATCGACGGCGCCAGCCGGGCCCGGATGGCCCGCTCCATCACCACCCCGCTGCTGGCCCCGACCGCGGCCATCCTGATCGTGCTCAGCGTGGGCCGCATCTTCTTCGGCGACTTCGCGACCATCTACGCGATCGTCGGCGACAACGGGACGCTGTTCCCGACCACCGACGTGATCGACACCTATGTCTTCCGTTCGCTGCGCACCGTCGGCGACTTCGGGACCACCGCGGCGGTCGGCCTGTTCCAGTCGGTGGTCGGCTTCGTCTTCGTCACCGCGGCGGTGTTCGTCCAGCGCAGGCTCAACAAGGAAGGCAGCATCCTGTGACCGCTCAGCTGACCGAACCGATCGTCGGAGCCCGGGCGGAGCAGCCCGGTGCGCGCGCACGGGTGCGGAACAGGCCCGAGGCGTTCACCGTCGTCAGCTACGTCGTGGTCTCGCTGTTCGGGCTGTTCTGCCTGGTGCCGATGTGGATGATCATCGCAGGCTCGTTCACCGCCGAGTCCAAGCTGGCCCTGACCGGGTACTCGCTGTGGCCGCAGCCGTTCTCGCTGACGGCCTACCGGATGCTGTTCTCCGGCACCGCGCTGCTCGACGGCTACCTGGCCACGCTGTTCATCACCGGCGTCGGCACCGTGCTCTCGCTGTCCTGCACGGCGTCGCTGGCCTGGGCGATCGCCCGCCGGATGCCCGGGATCAGCCGGCCGCTGACGGTCGTCGCCTACATCCCGATGCTCTTCACCGGCGGCCTGGTGCCGCTGTACCTGCTGGTCACGCAGGTGCTGGGGCTCCAGAACAACTGGTTCTCGGTGATCCTGCCGGGGATGATGGCGCCCTTCCTGGTCTTCATCGCGGTGAGCTTCTTCCGCCAACTGCCCGAGGAGATCATCGACTCGGCGCGGGTGGACGGCGCCGGCGAGCTGCGGATCTTCTTCCAGATCGTGCTGCCGCTGTCCAAGCCGGTGCTGGCCGTGATCGCCCTGTTCTACGGGGTCACCTACTGGAACGAGTGGTTCAACGCCCTGCTGTTCCTCTCCGACCAGGACAAGTTCCCGCTCCAACTGATGCTGCAGAACCTGATCGCCAACGTCGCCAACGCGGCCACCCTGCCGGGCAGCACCGCGGCCCAGGCCGCCGCCCCCATCTACCAGTTGCGGCTCGCGATGACGGTGCTGACGGTCGCGCCGATCATGTTCGCCTACCCCTTCGCCCAGCGCTACTTCGTCAAGGGCCTGACCCTCGGCGCCACCAAGGGCTGACCCGCCCCCAGCTGTACGTACCCCACACCGCCCACCACCAGGAGTACAGCCATGCCAAGCACCCCGCGCCCGTCCCAGCAGCTGTCCCGCAGAGGGTTCCTCGCCGCCACCGGCGGCCTCGGCGCCGCTCTCGCCCTGGCCGCCTGCTCCTCCTCCGGCGGCAGCTCCGGCGGCGGGCTCAGCGGAGCCTCCACCGCACTGCTGCCGAGCACCGCGCCGGTCGGCTGGAGCAAGGTGATCGCCCAGGCCAACGCCAAGCTCAAGAAGGACCTCGGCTTCACCCTGGACGCGCAGTTCACCGCCTGGACCAACTACGGCCAGCAGGCCCTGCTGAAGTTCACCGCCGGCGCGCACTTCGACACCGCGCTGGAGGCCCTCTGGCTGAACATGTCGCAGCTGGTGCAGTCCCAGTCGCTGGTGGACCTGTCCGGCGAGATCGGCAAGTACCCCAACCTCAAGGCCCAGCTGTCCTCCCAGCTGATCGCCGCCAACACCTGGAGCGGCGGCAAGCTGTGGGGCATCCCGCAGGTCAACAGTGCCGGCCGGATCCAGCACTTCACCATCCGTCAGGACCTCGCCGAGAAGTACGGCTTCTCCGACATCCAGGACTACGACACCCTGGAGCGCTACTTCTACGCGGTCAAGCAGAAGGCCGGGATCACCCCGTTCGGCGCGTCCTCCAACTCGACCTTCCTGTACGTGGTCCCCGGACCCATCGGCCTGTTCAACGCCCAGTCCTGGAGCGACCCGCTCACCTCAGCCCACCAGTTCACCGGCTCCAACCTCTACTTCCTGTTCGACCGCTCCGCGGCCACCACCGGCTCCTCCAACCCCAAGCCCTTCTGGGAGGACGCCGGCTGCCTGGACGCCTTCAACCGGATCCGCAAGTACAACCAGGACGGCATCATCGACGCCAACGCCATCAGCACCGACCAGGCCACGGCCCAGAGCCGCTGGAACGCCGGCGGCTACGCCGCGGTCTGGGCCATGAGCGACGGCACCTCCAGCAACGGACTGCCCACCCTGCAGAAGACCGTGAAGAGCGCCCAGCTGGCCAATGTGATGCCGCTGCCGGCCGGCGCCAAGCCGCTGCAGACCTTCCAGGCCGACAACGTGGTCGTGGTCAACGCCAACGGCGGCGACCTGGAGCGCACCATGCACCTGCAGGACTGGCTGTCCATCCAGGAGAACCACGACCTGCTGGAGTACGGCATCCAGGGGACGGACTGGGAGCCGGCCGCCGACAACAAGTACAAGATCCTCAGCCAGTACTCCTTCCCCGGCTACGGCCTGCTGTGGCGCTCCAAGCTGGAGCGGCGCTCCCTGTACATGACCGCGTCCGAGGAGAAGATCTTCGACTGGGCCCAGTCCTACGACAACTTCACCCTGGACCCCTTCGCCTCCTTCGTCCCCGACATCACGCCGGTCAAGCAGGAGATCGCGCAGATGACCAACGTCATGACGCAGTACGCCAACCCGCTGTACTACGGCGTCGGCGACGTCACCAGCCAGCTGAGCAAGCTCAGGACGGCCGCCGACGGCGCGGGCCTGGCCAAGATCCAGGCGGAGATGGCCAAGCAGGCCGACGCCCACCTCAAGGCCCAGAAGAGCTGAGCACACAACCACCAGGGCACCGGGTGCGAACTCACCGCGCCCGGCCCCGCTCGCCACCACCTTCCCCGCTCCACCCGCGTACAGGAAGGCTCAGCCATGCCCGAAAACCCCGCACGTCGCGATCTCCTGAAATACGCAGGCGCCGCCGGAGCCGTCGCAGGTGTCGGTTGGCTCGGAGAGATTCCGTCCGCCCAAGCGGCCACCTTCGGCACGACGACCGCCCCGGCGCAGCCGGCGTCCCAGCGGTCCGCCGGTACAGGTCTCCTGGACACGCTGGTCTTCGGCGACACGGCCTCCGAGTCCGCCCACGCGCTGACCGCCACCCTGTCCGACACCGTCGCCGCCGGGGGCCTGGGCCAGACCGCCCGCGTGCTCAACCCGACCAGCCCTGCCGGCTACTACGGCGGCACGCTCTCCTTCACCCTCGCCTGCAGCCCGACCGGTACGACCTACGTCACCGTCAAACTCTGGGGCGACGAGTACGACTCCACCTCCGAGGAGGACGGCAGCGGGACCAACATGTGGCGGCTCCAGCTCTTCTGCGAGGGCCTCCAGATCGGCTACCAGGACCAGGGCGAAGTCGACAACCTCGACATTCTCGACACCGCGCCGCGCACCCCCGGGCGCTTCTTCTTCCACACCTTGCCGCTGCCCGAGAAGCTCACCGCGGGGAAGACCTCGGTCGCCCTGGAGATCCGCTCGATGGGCCGGATATGGTCCTACGGTCAGAACCAGGCACAGCTCTACTACGACATGACCACCCCTTCCCGCGGCATCTACCGGCTCTACACCCACACCGACCCGTACTTCACCGCGCCCGCAGGCGACGTGCAGGGGCCCGCACCGGTCCCGACGGCGCGCACGGTCGAGGGCCCCGAGGTGCTCACCGCCATCAGGGCCCGGGTGCTGAGCGACACCACCAGACTGCTGACCACGGGCGATCCAGCCACCCTGGACGGCTGGGCGATGCAGCAACTGGCCGAGTCCTACTTCTGGTCCGGAGGCCCCGGCTACCAGTCGGACACCGCCCTGGACCGCACGCTGCAGGCCATCGACGGCCGCTACTACGCCTGGCAGGCCAACCCGACCGTACTCACCGGCTCCGACCAGCAGTGGCAGGGTTTCGGCCGGATCGGCCTGGTTCTGGCGCTGCTCTGGGAGCAGCTCGGCACCCGCCTGGACCAACAGGTCACCGGATCGCCGTACTCCATCACCAACGGCGGCTTCGAGAACGGCAGCGGGACCACCGCCACCGGCTGGTCGGTGGCCGGCTGGACCGCCAACGGCACCGCCGGCCGCGACTCGACCTACGCGCACTCCGGCACCTACTCGATGAAGCTGGTCCACAACGCGACCGGAGCGAACGCGATCGCGGTCAACAACAACACCAAGGTCAGCCTGGACCAGGGAGCCTACGAGTACGGGGTCTGGGTGAAGGGGCAGGGCCTCACCGGCACCGGTGTCTACCTCGACGTGCTGTTCTACGACGCCGCAGGAGCCATCGTGGGGACCGACAACAAGGTCTTCGCACCAGCCGGGACCTACGACTGGACCTACCTGTCCAGCACGCTCACCACCCCGGCCACCGCAGTCTCAGCCTGGCTGTTCATCGGCGTCCACGAGGGCGGCACCGCCTGGATCGACGACGTCACCCTGATCGCGCCGTCGACCAGCAGCCATGCCGCGCCGGTGCGCAGGACCGCCTACACCGCCATGCTGCAGGCCAGCCGTGACTACTGGCGTGAGCACTTCCCGCACTACTCCAACCAGACCCAGATCTGCGCGATCGGCCTCTACCAGGTCAACCGCGCGCTGCGGCTGATCGACCCCGCGCTGGCGTGGACCGAGGACAAGGCCCGCAGCTTCATGTACCAGTCGGTCGGGCTGACCCCCTACCTCGGTCCCGAGGCCGCCGACGGAACCGCCACCGCTCCGCTCGGCCGCTCCTACTACCAGGTCACTGCCAAGGGACTGACCCGCGAGCTGGGCTACGTCGGCAACTACGGCGAGGTCACCGACTGGCTGATCATGATGTACGAGTCGATCACCCGCGGCTACCAGCCCCAGGACGACCCGGCGCTGAAGACCCAGATCATCAAGATGGTCAAGACCCGCAGCAGGTTCCGCATCCTGGACGTGGACGAGGCAGGCGGCCGGGTCGCCCGGCTGGAGACCGTCGTCGGCTGGCGCAACGAGGTCTACCCCGGAGAGGTCGGCTACGCCCAGCGCACAGCCTGGGACTCGCACCCGATCCAGGCAGCCGTGGTGCTCAAGGACCCGGAGATCATCGGCTGGACCCAGGAGATGTTCGCGGACGGGCAGTTCTACCGCCAACTGGACCTGATGACGTCCAACTCCTGGACCAGGGTCGGCCTGAACGCCTTCCGGCTGGTGACCCGGGACTGGGACGCCTACCAGGCGTTGCCCTCACGCCCGTACCGGCTGCCGACCGACTGGAACGCCCCTGACTTTTGCTTCACCGACGAGGAGGACGGCGTTGTCGCCGTCAAGAACGGCGGGGAACTGCTCTACGCCTCGCTCTACTGGCGGGCACGACAGGGCGTCAACAACTACGCACGAGTGCACCATGTCACCCCGGTCGACCAGCGCTCCGCGACGATCCGCCAGAACAGCTCCGGCGCCACCGACACGACCTTCACCGCGCTGGACTGGATCCTGTGGGACTACGCCATCAACGACCCCGGCGCGGCCGGCATCCCACCGGGCGGCTTCCCTCCGCCCGGTGACACCCTGCACCAGTCGCTGGCCGGCGATGTCTACCCGCTGGCCCCGGTCCCCGCCGACGTCCCCGACCCCACCCTCGGCGTCCACTTCACCGGCGTAGAAACCATGCTGGTCGGCAGAGCGCCGCTCTACCTCTGCCAGTACGGCGACTACTACATCGCCATGAACACCACGACCGACAAGACCTACACGCTGCCGCACCGACAGGCCTTCGGCCCAGCCACCGACCTGACCACCGGCAAGAAGGTCAAGGCAGAGGCCCGCATCACCGTGCTTCCGATGACCACCGTCGTCCTCTACCGAAAGTCCTGATCCGTGACCGACCTGATCAACCCAGTGCTCCGGGGATTCAACCCCGATCCGTCCATTCTCCGTGTCGGCGCCGACTACTACATCGCGACCAGCACCTTCGAGTGGTCGCCGCTGGTCCGGCTGCACCACTCGCGCGACCTGGTGCACTGGCGCACGCTCGGGCACGCGGTGGACAGCGCCGGTGTGCTGGACCTGCGGGGGGTTCCCGACTCCGGTGGCGTCTGGGCCCCCTCACTCTCTCACCACGACGGCCTGTTCTGGCTGGTCCTGAGCATCGTGCGGACCATGGACGGCGACGCCAAGGACCTGGACAACTACCTGCTCACCGCCCCCGACATCACCGGCCCCTGGTCGGAGCCGGTCCGGCTGAACTCACGCGGGTTCGACGCCTCCCTGTTCCACGACCGGGACGGGCGGCACTGGCTGGTCGGCGTGCAGTGGGACCCGCGCCCCGGGCACCCGCGGTTCGCCGGCATCAGCCTGCAGGAGTACGACGCCAAGGCCGGCCGGCTCGTCGGCGACAGCCGCATCGTCGCCCGCGACGCCGGCCTGATCGAGGGCCCCAACCTCTACTGGCACAACGGCTTCTACTACCTGATGCTGGCTCAGGGCGGAACCGGCTTCAACCACGGCATCTCCATGCTCCGTTCCCGCAGCCTGGACGGCGAGTTCGAGCGCGATCCGCAGTACTCCCTGCTGACCTCGCGGGACGACCCCGAGTGGGAGCTGCAGAAGGCCGGCCACGGCGAACTGGTGCAGACGCCCGAGGGCGACTGGTACCTGGCCCACCTCGCCTCCCGGACCAGCCGCGACGACCAGGGGCAGTTCGCAGTCACCGGCCGGGAGACCTGCCTGCAGCGGGTGGCCTGGACCGAGGACGGCTGGCTGCGGCTCGCTGACGACCAGGGCCGCCCGGTCACCGGAACCCGGGCCAGGACCCGGGTCCGCTCAACCGTCGCAACCAGCAACGCTGCAGCCGCCGCCATCACGCCGCGCCGCTTCCACGACGACTTCGCCGCAGACCAGTTGGACCGGACCCGCTGGTCGACGCTGCGTCGACAGGTCCACTCGGACTGGCTCGACCTTGAGAGCCGGCCCGGCTGGGTACGGCTGCACGGCGGACAGTCCCGCGCGTCCGTCTTCGAGCAGAGCCTGATCGGCACCCGGATCGAGGAGCCGGCGGCACAGGTGGCCACCCGGATCGAGGCCCGGCCGCGCACCACGGGCCACCGGGCCGGCCTGGTCGCCTGGTACGACCGTCACAGTCACTACGGCCTCTATCTCACCGTGGACGACGACGGCCGGCGGGTGCTGGTCCTGGAACAGAGCACTCCCGCCGGAACCTCCCAGCTGGGCGAGCCGGTGCCGGTGGACGACTGGCCGGACCTGCACCTGGGCTTCGCCCTGGACGGGCCGACGATCAGTTTCACCGCCGCGCCGGACCCGAATCGGGCCGTGTGGAACAGCCCTTCGCTGTCGAGCCGCCTGCTCTCCGACGACTACCAGGATCTGTTGCGGTTCACCGGTGCCTTCGCCGCGCTGCGGATCGACGACCACGACGGCGACGGCTTCAGCGCCGACATCGACCACCTCACCATCGACTACCCGGAGAACTCATCGTGACCGCATCGTCGGGGGAACTGCTTTGGGGCAACAGCGCACTGACCCTCCATCTGGGCTGGGAGGCGGACGGACCGGTCCGGCTGCTCGACCTGCTCCTGCCGGGCGACGCACCCCGGCAGGCGCACCGTCCGGCTCGGCCCCTGGTCGAGCTGGAGCTGATCGGCACCGGACGCACCGGCACCTCTGGCAAACGCCATGTGGACGGGGACGCCGCCGCCCGGCAGCGCTACCTGGGCCATCAGGAACGGGTGGACGGAGCCTGGCGCGAACTGGTCGTCAGCACCGCCGACCCGGCCAGCGGCCTGCGCGTCACCGCGCACCTGCGGCTGCACGCCCAGCTGCCGGTGCTGCGCAGCTGGGCCGAGGTGACGGCGGGTCGAACGGCGGTGTCCGTCGAGTACCTGTCCTCCTTCGTGTTCGCGGGCCTGGCCGCCCGCACAGCCGGCCGCTGGGAGGAGGGACTGCGGCTGCACACCGCGGCCAATCCGTGGAGCGGGGAGTTCCGCTGGTCGGACAGCACGCTTGCCGAGCGCGGCCTCTACGACGTGGGGATGGTCCGCTACGGGCAGACCGGATCCAAGAACCGCATCGCCCTGACCTCCACCGGGGCCTGGTCCAGCGCCGAGCACCTGCCCATGGGCTGCATCGAGGACCCGGCCGGCGGGCGGGCCCTGCTGTGGCAGATCGAGCACAACGGCGCCTGGCACGCGGAGCTCGGCGACTACCACGACGACGTCTACCTGGCCCTGTCCGGTCCCACCGATCGCGAGCACGCCTGGCGGGCCCGGCTGCGGCCCGGCGAGTCGTTCACCGGGGTCCCGGTGGCCGTGGCACTGGCCCCGGACGGCTTCCAGGGCGCCGTCGGCGCGATGACCGCCTACCGGCGCGCGCTGTTGCGGCCGCACCCGGACCATGAACGGCTGCCGGTGGTCTTCAACGACTTCAACAACTGCCTGATGTCGGACCCCAGCACAGCCGCGGTCCTGCCGCTGGTGGAGGCGGCGGCCGGGGTCGGCGCGGAGTACTACGTCATGGATGCCGGCTGGTACGCCGACACCGACGGCTGGTGGGACGCGGTCGGCGAGTGGGAGGAGTCGGCCGTCCGCTTCCCCGGCGGACTCAAGGAGGTGACCGACCGGATCCGGGCCCTGGGCATGGTGCCGGGGCTGTGGCTGGAGCCCGAGGTGGTCGGCGTGCGCAGCCCGCTGGCGCAGGCCCTGCCGGAGGAGGCGTTCTTCCGGCGCGACGGCGAGCGCGTGGTCCAGTGGGGCCGCTACCAGCTCGACCTGCGCCACCCGGCCGCCCGCAGCCACCTCGACAAGGTGGTGGACCGGCTGGTCACCGACTACGGCCTGGGCTACCTCAAACTGGACTACAACATCGACATCGGCCCGGGCACCGGCGACAACCCCGGGGCCGGACTGCTGGGCCACAACCGCGCGCTGCTGGAGTGGCTGGACGCCGTCCTGGACCGGCATCCCGGCCTGGTCGTGGAGAGCTGCGCGGCCGGCGGCAGCCGCAGCGACTACGCCACCCTGGCCCGACTGCCCGTCCACTCGCTCACCGACCAGCAGGACCACCACAACCTGCCGCCGATCGCGGGGGCCGCCCCGACAGCCGTCCTGCCGGAGCAGGGCGCCATGTGGGCCTACCCGCAGGCCGAGTTCGACACCGACGCCATCGGCCTCGCCCTGGTCCCCGCGCTGCTCGGCCGCATCCACCTCAGCGGCCGCCTCGACCGCCTCGACCCCGCCCGGGCGGACCTGGTGCGGACCGCCCTGGAACGCTACAAGGGCTACCGGACCCACCTGCGCACCGCCGTCCCCGGCTGGCCGCTGGGCCTGCCCGGCTGGCGCGACCCCTGGACGGCCCTGGCCCTGCACTGCACCGATTCGATCCGCGTCTCGGTCTTCCGCCGCGAGACCGACACCGACCACTGCACCCTGCCCTTCCCCCAGCTGCGGGACCGCGCCCTGGCCGTCGAACTGCTCTTCGACGCCGCAGGCGACGCGCAGGCCGCATGGGACCAGGCCGCCGGTGAACTGACCGTACGGCTGCCACGACCGCAGAGCGCCCTGCTGCTGCGCCTGGCACCGGCGTCGTGAGCCCCACCCGCTCGCACGCCGGATCGCACCGCATTCATTCCTGAGGAGAGTCACATGTGGCAGAACCTGATGGGGCGAGTCAGACGGCTACCGGGGCGGGTGATCACCGCGGCGCTCGTCCTGGCCGTGGTGCTGCCCGCCGTCCCGGCGACCGCCGCTGCGGACACGACCGCACCACCCACGGCAGGCGCGGTGGCGAGCGCCTTCCCCACCGTCACCCTGAACCAGGTCACCAGTAGCGCCGGGTTCGTCCACCCGGGCATCGACGTGAGCGCCCCGAACCTGCTGCTGGCGCGCCAGGAGGTGCAGGGCGGCGTCGAGCCCTGGGCCTCCTACTACGCGGCCATGGTCAAGACCAGCTATGCGTCCAGGACGCTCACCCCCGTCAACCACAGCACCCAGGTGGACACCCCCGGGTCGGTGGCCTTCAACTCGCAGGGCGTCGAATCGAAGTTCATCGCCGACGCCTTCGGCGCCTACACCCAGGCCGTCCAGTACCTCGTCACCGGGGATCCCGCCTACCGGGAGAACGGGATGCACATCATCCGCACCTGGTCCCACATCGACCCCGCCGAGGTCGCACCGTACGCGGACGCGCACATCCACGCCGGCATCCCGCTGATGCGGATGCTCGCCGCGGCGGAGATCTTCCGCTACTCCAGTGTCAACGCCACCTCCGACGGCTACGACACCTCCTGGACCGACGCGGACACCAGTAATCTGACCACCAATCTGATCTCCCCGGTCAGCAGCGTCCTGCTGGACGGCAACACCTACTTCATGAGCCAGCAGTCGTACCCGCTGGTCGGCGAGCTCGCCGCGGACATGTTCACCGACAACCGTGCGGCCTACGACAAGCATGTCGAGTGGTTCTCGGTCAACGCCTCCAACCCGGACCCCGACGCCAACGGCTCGCTGGTCTCCCTGATCCGCACCATCAGCGCCAAGGACCCGCTGAACCCCTACGGCTACTCCTTCGTCCAGGAGCAGGAGATGGGCCGCGACCAGGCGCACGCCTGGGACGGGATCAACGCCCTCACCGAGATCGCCCGCATGCTCACCGTCCAGGGCACCAGGCTGGACCCGGTCGCCGGAACCGTCTCGGACCGCAGCAACGCCGTGTCCCCCTACACCTTCGGCGACAACCGGCTGCTGGCGGGGACCGACGCCTACTACGCCTACATGATGGGGAAGACGATCCCCTGGATCGACACCACCGGCGGTCCAGGGAAGCTGTCCGAGGCCTACCGCGGCCGGCAGTTCGACCCCATCGACGAGCTCTACAACGTCTACGAGTACGACCTGGGCGTCAACGTCGCCAAGGTCGCCCCCGACGTCGCCAAGATGCAGCAGCAGGCCGACGGCCCGCAGTTCTTCTGGGGGACCAGCGCCTACAACTTCTGGAACAGCAACCCCGACTACAACCCGGACTACTGGCTGTCACTGCCGCAGCAGGTGGCCGGCCAGGTCCGGCCCCAGCAGACCGACGCACTGGTGCCGGTGGCGCAGCGCAGCATCGCCCTGGACCACCGCTCGCAGGTGCTCGTCGACAGCGGGCAGAGCTACGTCCGGATGCAGGCGTCCGACAAGGGCGCCTCGATCGCGGTCCGCACCCTGATGTACCCCTCCCGCACCGGCTACAGCCCCGTCGGCGTCCTGATCCGCACCGACGGACCGGCGACCCTGACCATCCGCATGAACCTGGCGCTCCGCCCCTACCAGACCGTCAGCCTGCCGGACACGCAAGGTCAGTGGCGCTACGTCAGCTACGACATGGACTACGCGGTCGTTCCCGGCAGCACCGGTGGGGAGAACCTCGCCTACTACACCGTCACCGGTTCACCGGCGGTCAACGTGGACGTCCAGAGCGTCAACCTTCAGGCCACGAGCCTCAGCCCGCCCACCTTCCCGCAGGGCCGGCAGGTCACCCTCATCGGCGTCGCCAGCCAGACCCTGCAACGCTCCCTCGCCGCAACGGACACCGCGGGGGGAGCCCTGACCTACGAAGCCACCGGGCTCGCGGCCGGAGCCACGGTCGACAGCAGTACCGGGGCGTTCAACTGGACACCCACCCGCAGGCAGGTAGGGACCGCCCGGGCCACGGTCGTCGCCTCCGACGGCACGACCGACACCGTCCTCAACCTCACCCTGGTGACAGCGCCGAACCGTACCGCTGCGCTCAAGGCCGCGGAGGCCGGGTTCCACCCCAAGGCGACCTACGTCCGCAGCACGCTGGACGCGTACGACGCAGCCGTGGCCGCAGTGCGGGCCACCATCACCACCGCTGACGACAGCACCTTCCAGGACGGCCTCCTGTCGGTGCAGAAGGCGGTGCAGGGGCTTCAGCTGCTCAACCCGACCCTCGGCGACGGCACGCTCGCCTACCAGACCCTGGTGACCTCCTCGCTGGGGACGACAGCCATGTGGAACCTGGTCGACAGCGACATCAACACCACCTCCGGGGACCTGACGGCTCCGTTCACGCTGGACTTCGGTGCCGGATTCCGGGTCAAGGCCAGTGCCTTCGGTCTGCAGGCGCGGTACAACTTCGCCAACCGCTCGCAGGGGGCGAACGTCTACGGCTCGAACGACGGCCGGACCTGGACCCTGCTGACAGCGCACGAGACCACCAACACGGCGCCCGACTTCCAGATGGAGACCATCCCGATACGCGCCGAGGTCAAGGACAAGTCCTTCCGCTTCTTCAAGATCCAGGTCGACGACCCCGGTGTCCCCACCGACCCGAACTACCCCGGCCTGTCGTCCTTCGGCGAACTGCGGATCCACGGCGTCCGCCAGGAGACGGCCCAGGCCGTGTCCGTCGCGACCCTGTCGTCCGACGACCCGGTCGCCGGCCAGGCCGTCAACGGGGACACCGTCACCCTGGACCTGACCGCCACCGAGCCCATCGCCGACGTGAACGTCCAGATCGAAGGCGCGACCGCGACCGTCACCAGTACCGACAACGAGCACTGGCACGCCACAGCCGTACTGCCCGAGAGCGTCGACTACGGCCGCGCACTGCAGTTCACGGCCGACTACACGACGGCCACCGGCCAGACCGGCACCACCGTGTTCCAGACCACCGACGGCTCCTCGCTCCAGCTGTGGAACACCCACGTGGTGGCCGACAGCATCGCCCAGGCATGGGTGGACGCGTCCACCCCGCTGTGGCCGGGAAAGGGAACCACCGCGGCCAACGGCTGGCGGATGTTCGACGGCGACATCACCACATCAACCGACACCACGACTGCCAACGGCTGGGTGACGGTCAAGCCGACCGACGGCTCGACGCTGGGCATCGACGCCGTCCGCATCCACGCCCGCACCGGCTACCCGGCCCGCGCCAACGGCACCGTCCTCCAGGGCTCGACCGACGGAGGGACCACCTGGACGACGTTCCTGACCATCTCGGGCATCACCAGCGACCAGCAGTGGTACCTCTTCAAGCTGCCGCAGCACCAGTCCGTACCCATGCTGCGGGTCCTGGACCAGCACGGCGGCAACACCGACATCGCTGAGGTCCAACTGCTCCAGTTCCAGGGGCTGCCCCAGTAGGTGGCCCGGTGGACCGGCCGGCCGGCGGAAGCGCGCACGGTAGTCGCGCGGCCGCTGGCCGGTGTGCCGCGTGAAGAGCGTGCTGAAGGTGCTCGCGTCCCGGTAGCCGACGTCGGCGGCGATGCGGGCCACCGTCGCGTCGCCGACCTCCAGCAGATGGCGGGCCCGGCGGATCCGGGCCGACTGCAGGTAGGCGAGCGGGGTCTGGTCCGCCTCGCTCCGGAAGCGCCGGAGCATGGTCCGCGTGCTCATGTGGAACGCCTCGGCCAGGGCGGGCAGGTCGTAGGGCGCCGCCAGGTCACGGTCCAGCCGCCGCTTCACCGCATCCGAGAACCGGTGGCCCACCGTGGGGAGCAACTCCGGGTCCACATAAGGGCCCTGGGTCGAACGTGCGTCGTCGACCAGCGCGATGCGGGCGGTGGCACGGGCGGTCCGGGGACCGTCGTGGTCACGGATCAGCTGCAGCGCGAAGTCGTACATGGCGCTGAAGCCGGCGGTGGTGGTCACCCCGCGCTCGGTGACCACCAGGTGCTCGGCGTGCACGTCGACGGCCGGGTAGCGCCCCGCCAGCCGGTCTGCGAAGAGCCAGGACGTCGTCGCCCGGCGTCCGTCGAGCAGACCGGCCTCTGCCACCAGGAACGCGCCGACGCAGATCGACACGACGGCGACTCCGGCCGCCGCCTGGGCCCGAATGAGCGCGATCTCGGGACACAGGCCCGCGAGTGTCGCCTCCAGATCAGTCTCGGGTGACAGCCCGAAACCCGGCACCACCAGCACATCGATCCGGCGCGGTGCCCGGACCTCGACGGCCCAGCCACCGGATGCGACCACCCGTCGCCGGGGCGAGACGATGTCCACCTCGTACCGCGGCAGGTCCGCACCCCGGGCCGCGGAGACACGGTCCGCCATCGCCAGCAGATCCGGGACCCCGAAGACCTCGGAGGCGAAGCATCCCGGGTAGGCCAGCACCCCCAGCCGCAGCGGCTGCTCCGCTCCCCCCACTGGCTGCTCCCTGCTTCCCGCCTCTGGCGGGATCGCCCGCAGTCATGGCGATACCGCCGCTTCCGGTGGCACCAGTGTCCCGTGAGACTGCGACCATGACAACGGAACCACCGCAGCGTGACGACCCTTTGGGCGACTTCATCCAAAAGACCGTCAGCGTCGACGACGTCAGCAAGACCGTGTACGTCTCCGGCACCGGACCGGCCGTCATCCTGATGCCCGAGATGCCGGGCATCAGCCCGGACGTGGCCCGGTTGGCGCGCTGGATCCGGGACGCCGGCACCACCGTCTACCTGCCGTCGCTCTTCGGCGTCGACGGCGCCTACCCGACCACCGCCGCGGGCCAGGAGATCGTGCGAAGAGCCTGCGTCAGTGCCGAGTTCCGCGCGTTCGCGGGCGGCGGTACCAGTCCCGTCGTGGCCTGGCTGCGCGGGCTGGCCCGCACCGCGCACGCGGAGTGCGGCGGAGCCGGCGTCGGCGCGATCGGGCTCTGCTTCACCGGCAACTTCGCGCTGTCCATGGCCCTGGAGCCCGCCGTCGTCGCCCCGGTCGTCAATCACCCCTCGCTACCGCTCGACGACCCCGGCGGCCTGGAGATCGACGCCGCCGACGCGGCCGCAGTGTCGGAACGCGTCCGCCGGGACGGACTGACCGTGCTCGCCTACCGCTTCGAGAACGACCGGTGGTGCACCGGCCAACGCTTCGCCGCCTACCGGGCCCTGCTCGGGGACGCGTTCGACGGTCGCGTACTCCCCTCCGACGCCGCGAACACCGCCCCTCCCCCGTTCTTCCGCGACGTCGTCGGCAGCGCCCACAGCGTCGTCACCGCACACCTGGTCGACCGGCAGGGCCACCCGACCACCCGCGCCCGCGACGAGATCATCGCCTTCCTCGTCGACCGGCTCGGCGTCCGCTGAGGCCGCGAGCGGACGCTCCAGGAACGGAGCGGCCCCTCAGCCCGCTGGGATCGGCGCGACCGCCGGCCGCCACTCTCGCCTGAGCAACCCGAACACCCACGAATCGGATACGTCGCCGTTCACGATGCAGTCCTCCCGCAGCGTCCCTTCCCGCACGAATCCGAGCTTCTCCAGCACCCGGCCTGACGCCGCGTTGCGGGTATCGGCCTCGGCCTGAACCCGGTTCAGGTCCAGGGTGTCGAAAGCCCACTGCAGCAAGGCGCGCGCGGCCTCCGTCGCGTAGCCGTGGCCCCACACCGCATCGTCGAGGACGTAGCCCAACGACGCGCTGCGGTAGTCCGGGTTCCATCCGGTCAGACAGCACCAGCCGATGAAGGCCCCGTCAGAAGCACGGTCGATCGCCAGCCGCGCCCCGGTGCCTTCGTCCGCCATCTTCCCGCACGTCGCAATGAAGCGATCGGCGCGGGCCCGATCGCTCCATGGCGGGGAATCCCAGTAACGCATCACAGCGGTGTTGCTGTGCAACGCGTAGAGGGCGTCCGCATCGGTGTCGGTGAAGGGGCGCAGGCGCAGGCGAGCCGTGTGCACTGTGGGAGTGGCCAGAGTCATGCGCACCATCCTGCATCCCCACAGCGCGGCCAGGACACCGAATTTCCGCCCCTGCCCCCGGCCTCAGGGTGCGGGCGTCATCTGGCCGGGCAGCCGGTCGCGGACGATGGCTTCCGCCTCGGCGATGATGTCGTGCACCACGTCGGCGCAGCTGCCGACGCTGTCGATCAGGCCCTGCGCCTGGCCGGCCCACCACATTCCGCCCTCGACGTCGCCGTCTGCGAGCACCCGGCTCCGGGCCCGCGCCCCGGAGGCGAGATGGGCGACGTCGGCGAAGGTCGCGCCGGGCCGTGCGCCGAGTTCGGCGATCTGCTCGGAGACGGAGTTGCGTGCCACCCGTGCGGTGTTGCCGAACTCGCGGAACACGATCTGCGTCGCGCGTTCGTCGTTGGCGACGATCTGCGCCTTCACCCTGGGGTGCACGGGTGCCTCGGTCGTCGCCTCGAACCGGGTGCCCATGTTGACCGCGCAGGCGCCCAGCGCGAGCGCGGCGACCAGACCGCTCCCGGTGGCGAAGCCGCCCGAGGCGATCAACGGGATCGAGAGCCGCCGCGCCGCCGCGGGGATCAGGACCAGGCCGGGCACATCGTCCGCGCCGGGGTGGCCGGCGCACTCGAAGCCGTCGATGCTCACCGCGTCGACGCCGAGCGCCTCGGCCTTCAGGGCGTGCCGCACCGAGACGGCCTTGTGGACGACCTTGACCCCCGCGGCCCGGAAGGCGGGCAGGTGCGGGGCCGGGTTGCTGCCGGCGGTCTCGACGATCCGGACTCCGGAATCGATGATCGCTTCACGGTACTCGTGGTAGGGAACCGGGTCGATGGTGGGCAGGATCGTGAGGTTGACCCCGAAGGGCTGGTCGGTCAGCTCACGGCACCGCTTGATCTCCAGGCTGAGGGCCTCCGGGGTGGGCTGGGTCAGAGCGCTGAGGAAGCCGAGCGCCCCCGCGTTCGCGACCGCCGCGATGAGTTCCGCGGTGCCGACGGCGAGCATGCCGCCGCACACCACGGGGTGCCGGACGCCGAACATCCGGGTGAAGTCGTTCTGGAAAGGCATGGCTGTCGGACCTCCCGGCTTTCAGAGACTGCGTGAGATGACCAGGCGCATGATGTCCGAGGTGCCTTCCTCGATCTCCTCGAGTTTGGCGTCGCGCATCCACTGCTCGACCGGGTACTCGCGGGAGTAGCCCCAGCCGCCGAGGGTCTGGACCGCGCCCCAGGTGCAGAACATGGCCGTCTCGGAGGCCTGCAGCTTGGCCATGGCCGCGAGACCGGTCACGGTGGCGCCGGCGTCGATCTGCCGGGCGGCGTGCAGCGTGAGCAGCCAGGCGGACTGGATCCGGGTGGCCATGTCGGCCAGCCGGAAGGCCACCGCCTGGTGCTCGATGATCGGCTTGCCGAACTGGCTGCGCTGGCGAGCGTAGTCGCGCGCGTACTCGTACGCCGCGCGGGCGGCGCCGGTGGCCGCGGCAGCGAGCACGACGCGGGAGATGTCGAACGTCTTCATCAGGCCGTGGAACCCGCGGCCCTCGTCGCCGAGCCGCTGGTCCTCCGGCACGAAGGCGCGGTCGAAGAAGATCTCGCGGCACACGATGGCCCGCTGGCCCATCTTCCGCATCGGCTCGCCGAAGGTCATCCCGGGCGTGTTCCGGTCCAGCAGGAACGCGGTCACGCCGTCGGAGCGCCGGGACGGGTCGGTCTTGGCGAAGACGACGTACTGGTCGGCCAGGCCCGCGTTGGAGATCCACGCCTTCTGGCCGGTGAGTTCGTATCCTCCCGCGGTCCTGACCGCGGTGGTGGAGATAGATGCGGCGTCGGAGCCCGATCCGGGCTCGGTGGTGGCCAGCGCGGTGTGCAGCGGCGTCGGCCCAGTGAGCGGGCGCAGCCAGCGCTCCTTCTGCTCCGCGGTGCCCAACTCGATGACCGGATCGGCGAAGAAGCCGTTGGAGCACAGGAAGTTGCCGATGCCCGGGTCGCCCCAGCACAGCTGTTCCTGCACCAGGCACTGGGTCAGCACGTCGGTCAGCCCGCCGCCGCCGTACTCCTCGGGGAGCATGAAGTCGGTGATGCCCGCTTTCGCGGCGGAGCGGAAGATGTCCACCGGGGGCTCGATGTCGGCCTCGTCCACCTCGCGTCCGCGGGGGCGGATCTCGTGCTCGGCGAACTGCCGGCACAGCGCGAGGATGTCGCGCTGCTCGTCGGTCAGCGGCCACGGTTCGGTGGTCTCAGGCATGGTTCTCCCCATTCGTGGTTGGCTCGTCGTTCGTTGCAGGCTCGTGCAGGATCAGTGCGTCGACGGCGAGTACTCCGCCGACGCCGACCCGGAGCGGGTTGATCTCCAGGTCGGTGAGGTGCGGGTTGGCCGCGATGGCCTCGGACACCGCGACCACGGCGTCGACGAGCGCGTCGGTGTGCACCGGCGGTCTCCCGCGCCAGCCCCGCAGCAGTGCGCGTGAACGCAGCCCGTCGACCATGGCGGCGGCGACCGGCCGGTCCACCGGCGCCAGTTCGACCCGGACGTCACGCCACAGCTCGGCTTCGACGCCGCCGAGGCCCACGGCGACCGTCGGCCCGAAGCAGGGGTCGTGCCGGGCGCCGATCAGCATCTCGACCACGTCGGCGCGGGTGTCCTGTTCCTCCAGGACGTACTCCCCCGGGCCGAGCCGTTCGTGCATCTCGGCGAAGGCCGCGGTGCCTTCCGCGGGCCCCGTCAGCCCGGTCCTGATGCCGCCGTGCTCGCTCTTGTGCTCCAGCCAGCCGGCTTTGAGCACCAGCGGAGCGCGCAGCGTGCGGAACGCCGCGCTGACTTCGGCCCCGTCGCGGACCCGCACCGCGTCAGGTACCGGGATGCCGAGGTCACACAGTGCCTCCCGTGCGCCCCAGTAGCCGGTGACCGATCGCAGTTCGGGGCCGGCCGTGGCCTTCGGGTCCCGTCCGGTCGCCGCCCTCAGTGCGGCGGCTCCGGCGAGGGCGCCGAGGGCCGGTGTGATCTCCGGGTAGGTGGGGATGCGGTGCTGCCCCATGCGCGCCACTGCCGCGGAGGTCCCGCTCATGCTGTGCACCACCAGGGGCACCGGTCCGCTCGCGGCCAGGCGTCCCAGGCGGTCGACGACGGCGAGTTCGGCGTCGGCGATCGACGGGGTGTCCTCGCCGTAGCAGCCGAGGTAGCCGGTGAGCAGGACGGCATCGACTTCGGTGGAGGCGGCCACCGCCTCCGCCACGGCGGCGTAGACCCCGAGGTCGGCCTCACCGGCTCCGGCCAGGTCGACCGGGTTGGCCACGGCTGCGGCCTCGGGCAGCAACTCCCGTAGTCTGCACTGCAGTTCGGGCGAGAACTGCGGGACTCCGAGACCGGTCCGGGCGGCCACGTCGGCGGCGACACCGCCCTGTCCGCCGCTGTCGCCGACGACTGCCACTCGGCGTCCCCGCGGCGCCGCGGCCGAGGACAGGTACGTTGCGATGGCGACGGCCTCCTGCGGGGTGGCGACCCGCAATGCGCCGGCGACCCGGCAGGCGGCGTCGACCACGTCGAGGGCGGAGGTCAGCGAACCGGTGTGGGAGCGGGCCAGCCGTCGGCTCGCCTCGCTCGCACCAGTGCTGAGCACCAGGGTGTGCTTGCCGGCCCGGCGCAGGGCGCGCAGTGCGGCGACGATCCGCGGGCCCTCGGTGAAGGCCTCCAGGTACAGCACCGCCGTCGTGGTCCGCTCGTCCTCGGCCAGTGACTCCAGCAACTCCACTGCACCGACGGTCAGTTGGTTGCCCACCGAGTAGAACCGGGAGACTCCGAGGCCCGCCCGCGCGGCGAGGGTGGCGATCTCCATACCGAGCTGGCCGCTCTGGGAGACAATCGCGAGCGACCCGGGGGTGAAGGTCCCCCAGGCCAGCTGCAGTTCGGTGGAGGAGTCGTACAGGCCGAGGCTGTTGGGTCCGAGCAGGTGCGCTCCGGCGGCCTTGAGCAGCTGCGCGAGCCTCTGCTCCTGTCGGCCGGTGAGTCCGGCGGTGATCGCCAGGAACGCCTGGCATCCCAGGGCCAGTGCCTCCTCGACGGTGGGTTCCACCTGATCGGCGGGCACGGAGAGCACCACGAGTTCGGGGGCGGCGGGCAGTTCGCCGAGCGAGGCGAAGGCGCGCTCGCCGAACAACGGCCGTGCGCTCCGGTTCACCAGCCAGACGTCTCGGCGTCCGGCGCCCCGCAGCGCTCCGTCGGCGAGCCAGTAGCCCCACTTCGCGCGGTCCTCACTGGCCCCGACGACGGCGACCGAGGCTGGATCGACGAACGCGTTGGGCACGGTCATGGGCGTCCTCCGGTTCCCCGGCACGAGTGTGCCCGGCAAGGCTCGGATAGTTGACTGATGCGTCAGTTATACATTTCGATTCCAGTGCGGGCAAGACCTCGGGATGCGCGGAGCACGCCGGTGATCCGGCATAGCGGGTGTTCAGGCAGGGTTTTCAGGCAGTCGGCCGGAGGGGGCGGGGCCGCACGGCAGCGCCGTCGGGCCGACGCCCCGTCAACAGTGCTTCCTCATCCAGCCTTTGCCGCCGGCGCCCCGCGCCGGCCGACCTGGATCAGTGCCGGGCGTGACCGGGCGCGAGCGCGAGGAAGTCGTAGATGAACTGCTGCAAGGTGCTGCTCATCCGCTCGACCGGCATGTCCTTGGAGCCGGCCAGTACCTGCGTCGCCAGGCCGTCGATCATGCCGATCAGCATGTCGGCCAGTACCCCGGGGTCGCCGTCACGGACCGAACCGCGGTCCTGGCCCCTCGCGATCAGCTCGGTGACCAGGCCGCGCCACTCGGCGTAGAGCGATTCGTTGATCGCCCGGTACTCGTCGTTCCTGGTGGCCTCGGCCCACAGCTGCGCCCAGACCCGCCATGCGGTCAGTGCCTCAGGGCGGCGCGGCAGGTAGGAGTCGACGAGCTCGCGCAGGGTGGGCAGCGGTTCGTCGCCGGCGTCCAGCAGCCGTCGGCGCCGCTCCAGCGAACGCCGGTAGTTGAACTCGAAGGCCGCGACCAGGACCGCGTGCTTGCCCTCGAAGTAGTAGTGGATCGTCCCGGAGCTGACGCCGGCCCGCCGGGCCAGGTCGGACAGCCTCAGGTCCTGCATGCCGACCTCGCTGAGTTCGTCGCAGGCCGCACGGAGGATCTGCTCGCGTCGCTCGGCCTCCACGTTGGGACGCGGCACCTGACCTCCCCTCATCCTCGGCGGAGCACCATCCTACGACCGGCTGGAGGCCCCGCCCGGGAGGCACCGGCACCGGGCACCGCCGGTGCCCGGCTCAGCCGAGGTCGAGGTGCGGTTCGAAGGCCCGCCGCAGCAGCGAGCGCATCCGGTCCGGCGTCATGTCGGTGGACCCGGCCAGGATCTGGATCGCCAGACCGTCGACCATCGCGGTGAACCGGTCGGCGAGCGCCTCGATGTCGGCCTCCGGCGCCAGCCCCTCGTCCCGGCACTCGCGGAGCAGCTCGACCACGAGCCTGCGCCAGTCCGAGTAGGTCCGGCGCTGGGCCGGGCGCAGGCTCGGCTCGAGCATCGCCTGGCTCCAGAACTGGATCCACACCGACCACTCGTCGACGTCCGCGGTGGTGAGCGTGAGCTGCACCTCGATGAGCCGGAGCACCTTGTCCCGGGCGGAGCTGGCCCCCTCGAACTCCGCGCGCAGGCGCTCGTGCAGACGCTGGGCGTAGTGGTCCAGCGCGGCGTGCAGCACCGCTTCCTTGGTCGGGAAGTGGTAGTGCACCGTTCCGGTGCTGGTGCCACAGCGCTCCGCGATGTCCGACACCCGCACGTTGTGGAAGCCACGGCGGGCGATGAGCTCGGTGGCGGCCTCCAGGATCTGGCTCCTCCGCTCCTGGGTGCTCAGCGGCTGGGCCCTGGCGCCCGCCTCGTCCCCGGGGCCGAGCGGCGGAGTCCGGCCCACCCCGGACACCAGGTACTGCACCGACACCCCGCCGGCCTTGGCGATGGCGGCAATCTCCTGCTGCTGCAGTCGCCGGGTGCCCCGCAGTGCCTTGGACAGCGCCGTGGGATCCATGCCGATCCGGCGCGCGAGCTCGCGCTGGGACAGCCGTGCGGAACGCAGGACGACGCGTACCCGGTCGGTCAGGTCCGAGGCGGCGGGGCGGTCGGGGGCGTCGGGTGGTGCGGTCGGGGACCGCTCATCGGTGCTGCTCATGACGAGAGCTCATTATGCCTGGTGCCGCAGGCCCGGGGGCGGCTACCGCCCGCGCCGCGAGGGCCTCGGCGACCTCGGCAGCGGCCCGCTCCCCGGACGAGACGGCCCCGTCGATGTAGCCGTTCCACACCGATGCGGTCTCGGTACCCGCCCAGTGGAGCCTCCCGACCGGTTCCCGCCAGCCCTGCCTGCCGTGGCCGGTCCAGCCACCGGGCGTCACGAAGCACTCGTAGCCGCCGGTCGTCCACTCCTGCTGCGGCCAGACCTTCTCGGTGTAGTCGTCCGGCTCCGCGGCCTCCGGGCCGGCGGCCGCGACCAGGGCGGCGAGCACCGAGGCGCGCCGCGCGTCCGGATCCAGTGCGGCCCACCGGGTGAGCCGGTCGCCGTAGACGAACGCCACCAGGACGCCGTGCCGCCCGTCCTCGGGCGAGTTGTCGAAGACCACGCCGACCGGGTGGTCGCCGTAGAGCGTCGCGATCCCGGAGCTCCCGGCCGCGCGCCAGAAGGGTCGCCGGTAGACGGCGTGCACCTTGGCCACCCGGCCCATCGGCGAGTGGCCGATCCAGCCCCTGCGGGCAGCGGGCAGCACCGGGTCGAAGGCGATCCGGTGCACCGCCGTCGGCGGCACCGCCAGCACCGCCCGCTCCGCCCTGACCAGGCCGCGGTCCGTGCTGAGCTCGACGCCCGCGGCGCACTGCCTGATCGCCCGCACCGGAACGCCGAGCCGGACCCGGTCCCCCAGCGCGGCCGCCACCGCCCGCGCCGGACCGTCCGCCCCTTCGGTGAAACGGCTGTCCTGAGCGCAGTCGCGGGTCTCCATCAGCTGTTCGTACCCGCCGGCCGAGGCGATGTAGAACAGCACGTGGAACAGCGAGATCTCGCTCGGCTCGGCGCACCACACGCCCTGCACCGCGAGCGCCAGGCGGCGCAGCGCGTCCTCGTCGCCGGTCTCGCTGCGGAAGAAGCCCTCGGCGGAATGACCGTCGAACTCCGCGAACCGCGGGGTCTGCCACGGACTGTCCACGTCGACGGTGCCGGCGAGTCGGTCCAGCAGCGCGGTGATCCGCTCGTACTCCGGGATGCCGGGGCCGGTGGCGGGCGCCGCGCCTGCGTAGCCGACGCGGGTGCCGTCGTGCCAGACCTCCAGGTGCCGGCCCGTCTCCCAGGTGGGGAACGTCGCGCAGCCGAACCGGGCGGCCAGCGCACGCAGCCGGTGCTGGGTCGGTCCGACCCACTGACCGCCGTGGTCGACGCGCACGCCGGACGGGCGCAGTTCGCTGAGCGTCCGGCCGCCGACGCGGTCGGAGGCCTCCAGGACGACCGTGTCCACGCCTGCGTCGGTCAGCTCCAGAGCCGCGGTCAAGCCTGCGTATCCCGCACCGACGACGGCCACCCGGGTTTCCACGACGGGACGTTCACGTTGTTCCATGCCGACGACCATTGCGCAACATTGATTGGCCAGTCAAGGTCCAGAAATAATTGCGATGGATCTCTTGACAGCGCGACCCGCCGGGATGAGGCTGACTCGCCAATCAGATGTTGCGGTCGGCATCCCCGCCCCGGGAAGCCGGGATCGGGAGTGGCCATGACCGGAAACAGCGACAAGACCGGGCCGGGACTGGCCGAAACCCTGACCTCCGGACCCGGAACCGGAACCGGAACCGAACCGTGGTCCGGCGATCTGGACTCCCCCGACGCGGACAAGGGGCTGCGCTCCGGCGCCCTCTCCATGGCGACCAGCCTGATCCTCGCGGTGGCCTCGGCGGCACCGGCCTACAGCCTCGCCGCCACGCTGGCGTTCATCGTCGGGTTCGTCGGCTTCCAGGCCCCGGCCGTGGTGGTGCTCGCCTTCGTGCCGATCCTCTTCGTCTCGTTCGGATACGCCGCGCTCAACCGGCGCGACCCGGACTGCGGCACCATCTTCACCTGGGCTTCCCGGAATCTCAGCCCCAGCCTCGGGTTCCTGGGCGGCTGGGCGATCATCGCGTCCTTCGTCCTGGTCGTCGGCAGCCTCGCGCAGGTGGCCGGACAGTATGTGTTCCTGCTGGTGGGAGCCGCCGGCATCGGCTCCGACCCGGGCAGCACCTGGGTGATGCTGGCCGGGCTGGGATGGCTCGCGCTGATGACCGTCCTCTGCTACCGCGGCATCGAGATCGCCGCAGCCGTCCAACGGGCCCTGCTCTTCCTCGAGTTCAGCATGCTGGTGGTGCTGTCGGTGGTCGCGCTGGTCCGGGTGTACGGCGGCACCGCGCCGGCCGGGGCGCACCGGCCGCAGCTGTCCTGGCTCAACCCGTTCGCCGTGGGGTCGGTCGGGGACTTCATCAGCGCCCTGGTGCTCATGCTCTTCATCTACTGGGGCTGGGAGACCGCGATCACCGTGAACGAGGAGACCGCCGACCGGCACCGCACCCCGGGCCGGGCCGCGACCTGGTCGACGGTGCTGCTCGTGGTGGTCTACCTCGCCGCCACCTTCGCCGTGGTGTCGTTCGCGGGCATCGGGGACACCGGCATCGGGCTGAACAACCCCGGCAACTCCGGTGACGTCTTCTACGCCCTCGGCACGGCCGTGTTCGGCGCGAGCGGCTTCGGCTCCGTGCTGTGGCACCTGCTCATCCTGATGGTCCTCACCTCGGCCGCCGCCTCCACCGAGACCACCGTGCTGACCCTGAGCAGGACGGTGCTGTCCATGGGCGCCCAGGGCGCGCTGCCCCGCGCCCTGGCCCGGGTGCACCCGAAGTACCGCATTCCGCATGTGGGCACGGTCGCCGTGGGCGTCGCCGGCGGAGCGGTCTACGTCGCGATGAACCTCCTCGGCCACGAACTGGTCATCGGCGACGCGGTCTCCGCCTGCGGCGTCATGATCGCCTTCTACTACGGACTCACCGGACTCACCTCCGCGTGGGTCCACCGCACCCAGTGGCGCACCGGTCCGGCGGACCTGTGGCTGCGCACCGTCCTGCCCGCCATCGGCGGCGCCGTCCTCATCGCGGCCGGAGCATGGAGCCTGGTCCACGCCTGGGACCCGGCCAACAGCAACACCAGCTGGACCCCGTCCTTCGCCCCGGACCTGCACATCGGCGGAACCTTCGTCATCGGCGTGGCGTCCATCCTCGTCGGCCTGCTCGCACTCCTGGTCTGCCGCCGCCGCTACCCGGCCTTCTTCACCCCCTCGAAGGCCACCCGATGAACCCGGTCGACACCGCCGCGCCCCATCGCACCGTCGCCCACCGCACCGTCGCCCGGCGCGGCTGCGACCGGCGTCAGCAGGCGCATCCGCCGTCAGCTCTGGTCCCCTCATCGGTGCGGTGAGCGAGGGCGGCTTGAGCGCCAGGTCGCGAAGAGGATCAAGATACGAGCGCCAGTCCGGCACCGGACACCTTCCCGATACCCCTGAGCTGGCCTTTCGCTACGGCTGTCCGGCCGCTCCGGTAGGACTTCGCTGCCGTGGACCGCTCCGCTGAACAGGATCACCGCCGAACTCCACGACAGCGGGCACCGGGTCAACCACAGGAAGGTCGCCCGACTGATACGCGAGAAGGACATCGCCGACCTGCGGCTACGGCGACGCCAGCGCGCCACCACTCGCGACCGGGCCACCTCCAAGGCCCCTGGCCTGCTGCGACCCGCCACGTCGGTGACATCACTTACCTCCCCGTCGGCGGCCTCGCGCCGGCTGGGCGATGGCTTACCACATGCGCGGCGGCCTGGTCGTCCAGGCTCTGCACGCAGCCGAGCGAACCAGGGGCAGGCTGGCCGGAGCGACGATGCACGCCGACCACGGAGCCCAGTACAGCAGCCGCAGCTACACCGACGCCTGCCGCCGAGCCGGAGGGGTCCATGGGCACCGGTCGGCAGCAGCATGGACAACGCCGCAGCCGAGAGCTGGAACGCGACCCTTAAAAGCGAGACCCTCCAAGGCCGCGCCGTCTGGCCCAGCGACAGTCAGCTACCGCACACCGCCTCGTACGAGTTGTCTTGGATGTACTGATGCCATTCGGCCCGGGTGAGCGACGACCCTGTCAATGCGCATACCTGCTTGCCCACGGCGGCCGGGTCGGTGGCCCAGAGCCGCACTGCCCGGTCCGCGCCGCCCGCTGCCAGTGTGCGGCCGTCCGGACTGAAGGCGACGGCGTACACGTGGTCGGTGGGGCCGGTGAGGGTCGCCAGCACAACCGGGGTGGAGGGGCGAGAGACATCCCAGAGCCAGGTGGTGTGGTCGGTACTCCCTGCAGCAAGAGTCCGGCCGTCGGGGCTGAAGGCAATGGCGTACACGTAGTTGTCGGGGCCGGTCAGGGGAGGACCAAGGGGGCGCGGCTGGGCCCGTCGGGCAAGGTCCCACAGCCGGACCTTCTTGTCAGCGCTGCCCGCGGCCAGTGTCCGTCCGTCGGGGCTGAAGGCGACCGAGTAGAAAGTGTCGTCGGCGGTGATCGGCCTGCCGAGGGCGCTCGGCGCGGCGCGGTTGGTCAAGTCCCACAGCCGAACGGTCCTGTCCGCGCTTCCTGCGGCCAGGGTGCGGCCGTCCGGGCTGAAGGCTACGGAGAATACATAGCTCTGCGGCCCAGTCAGGGGCTTACCGAGGGGGCGCGGCCGGGTGACGTCGCTGACATCCCATAAGCGTACGGTCCCGTCATCGTTGCCGGTGGCGAGGGTGTGGCCGTCTCGACTGTAGGCCACCGACTCCACGTAGCCAGACGCCGGCCCGACGAGCGGCGGCCCCAGGGAGACCGGGCGGGCGGGGTCAGTGATGTTCCACAGCCGCAAACGACTGTCGGTGGACCCCACGGCGAGGGTAGTGCCGTCAGGACTGAAGGCCACGGCGGCGGCGTTGGCGCCCGGCATGCCGAGGGAGGGGCCCACTGGTTGACGCGTGGTCACGTCCCAGAGTTGGAGCCGGTCGGCGGCGACCGCCAGCAGGTGCCCGTCGGGGCTGAAGGCGACCCCGTTGACAACGCCGGTGGCGGCCAGCACCGGGCTCGGGAGGTGCCACAGCCGGGTCTCGGCGTCGGCGTCGCCGGTGACCAGCGTCGTGCTGTCCCTCCAGGCCAGGGAGGTCACCGGGCCGGGGTGCGGCAGCGTAGCGGTCACCCGGCCGGTGTCCACGTCCCACAGTCGCACCAGGTCATCGCTGCCCCCGGCGGCCAGTGTGCGACCGTCGGGGCTGAAGGCGACCGCGTTGACCCAACTCGTCGCTCCGGTCAGTGCCTTTCCGGCTGCCGGGCGGCCAGCGCCGGTGATGTTCCAGAGCCACACGCTCCCGTTCCGGTCGGCCTCCGCCAACGTGCGCCCGCCGGGCCCGAACGCCAGCGCGTCCACGACCCCGGTCGGACCGGCGAGTGGCTTGCCGAGAGCACGCGGCGTATCGGGGCGGCTCAGGTCCCACAGTCGTACGGTCCTATCGGCGCTGCCAGCCGCCAGGGTACGGCCGTCCGGGCTGAAAGCCACCGCTTCCACGTAGTCGGCGGCGCCGCGTAGCGGATTGATCATGGTTGGCCGCTCCCGGTCGCTGACGTCCCACAGTCGTACGGTGTTGTCGGCGCTTCCAGCGGCGAGGGTGCGACCGTCCGGGCTGAAAGCCAGCGAGTAGATGGTGTTGCCGGAGCCAGTCAGAGGCTTGCCCAGGGCGCGCGGGGCAGCCGGGTGGGTGAGGTCCCACAGCCATACGGTTCGGTCGGCGCCTGCCGCCGCGAGGGTTCGGCCATCCGAGCTGAGGGCCACTGCGAACACGGCCGTTCCGAACATCGCATCGCCGGATGCCGTTGTCTTCGTTCTGAACGCCGTCAGAAGCTTCCCCAGCAGCCGGGGCCGGGCTGCCTGGGTGGCGTCCCAGAGCCAGACGGTTCCGTCGGCGCACCCGGCCGCCAGCACATGCGTACGGGGATCGATCGCTAGGGTCTGCACCGCACCATTCGGGCCCAGTAGTCGCGTGGCCGAGGGCGTTGCGGAGGAGTCGAGCAGGCTGGATCGGGCCTGCGGGGTGGGCGAGATCCGATAGGCGGCCAGTGAGAGCTGCGCGGCCAGTGCCACATCACCGCTGCGTGCGTGGTCAGCCTCGATTGCGACCTCACGGGAGACTGCCAGGGCCTGCTGGTAATGGGCTGCCGCGCTCTGCTCGCGCGCATTCTCGCTCTCCTTGAACGCGTACACCGCTAGGCTCCCGGCGACCATCGCCAGCACGGTCAGGGCGGCCACCAGCCCTTTGAGTACGAGCGTGCGGCGGCGTACGGACAGTTTCTCCTGCTGGTCGTGCTGGATCCCGGCGTCGAGGAATTCCCGCTCCAGCCGGTTGAGGTCGAGCTGGTGCGAGGGGTCCGTCGCCCAGTCCCGGAACATTGCCAGCGGGCCGCCGCGCGGTAGCGCGTGCAGGTCACGGCCCGCGTCATGCCAGGTCTGGGCTGCCTCGGTGAGGCGGCGGTGGACGCGGATGCCGGTGCGGTCGGCGTCGATCCAGGCCCGTAAGCGGGGCCAGGCGATCAGCAGGGCTTCATGGGTCAGTTCCAGGGTGTCCGCGTGCGCGGTGATCAGCCGCTGATCGATAAAGCGATCGACGATATCGGCCAGTTCGTCCCCGGCGCCGGGCGCCAGGACCTCGCTGCGCCACACCCGGCGGCGAGTATCGGCGGAATCCTCGGAGACCCGGACCAGCCGCAGGAACAAACGGCGCGTCAGATCCAGCTGTTCAGAAGTGAGTTCCGAGCAGATTGCCTCGGCGGTGTGCGCGACCGCTCCGGCGATGCCGCCGCTGTCCCGGTAGTCGGATACTGTCAGTCGGCGATCGCGGCTGCGTCGGAAGGTGGCCAACAGCGCGTGCGACAGCAACGGTAGGGCGCCGGCCTCATGGGCGACATCGGCCGCATTGGCGGTGTCAACGGCCTCCCGCGCGGCGCCGCCGGTCGGCGGGGCCAACTCGCTCAATACCAGCTCCACCAGCCCGTCAGGCAGGGTGAGCCCGGCCTTGAGAGCGGGCTCGGCGATGGCCCGCCGCAGCTCCGCCCGGGCCATCGGGCCGACCACCACTTGCGCGTCCTGCAGGGTGGCGGCCAGCGGCGGATACCGCAGCGCATCAGCGTAGAAGTCGGCCCGCAGGCCCAGCACGACCTGCGCCCGACCGCCAGCTAGCGCACACAGGGCGGTCACGAACGCCTGGCGCTCGGCCTCGTCCAGACAGGTCGTGAAGGTCTCCTCGAACTGGTCCACCACCAGCACGAGAGGCTCCCGGACGAGACTGGGCCGACCTTCGGGATCCGTGCTCAGCGCGGCGACCGTCCTCGCCACCGTCGCCGGGGCGTCCATCGCGAGCCGGGCGGCGAGATCAGTCAGCGGATGCGGGCCCGGGGTGAGTAACTCGACCCGGCGGCCCTCGTCCAGCAGCGTCGGGACCAGCCCTGCCCGCAGAAGCGAGGATTTGCCGGACCCGGAGGGGCCCACTGCCACGATCAGGGCCTGCCCGGCCGCTTCCCGCTCGGCGAGTCTGCGGCGAAGCAGGGCCGTCAGTTCCTCCCGGCCGAAGAACCACTCGCTGTGCTCCGGCTCGAAGCTGGCCAGTCCCCGGTACGGGGCCGCCCCGACGGTCCGTCCCCGGCGCGGGCGCACCCGGATCAGCGCCTCCGTCCACTCCCGTACCGCCTCCGGGTCCGTCACGCCGCAGGCCGCCAGTAGATGCGGAAGCAGATTCACCGATGGCAGGTGGGCACCCCCGAAGTAGCCGCCGATCGTGGCGTCCCGCGCGTCAAGGGACCTGGCCACGGCACGTACGGTCAGCCCGGCCCGCTCCCGCAGTAGCGTCAGTTGGATTGCGAAGTCCCGGCGTTCGCTGATCGCGGCGGGCCCCTCACCCGGCCCCTGACCGTCCCCGTATTCCTGCCGGGCGGCGTACGTCGGCTCCTCGGCCATGTGGTCCCCCTGTTCCCCGCGCCCCGGGGTCCCCGCGCCCGCCCCGGGAGTCGTACGGCCTTGTACGGCTCAACGGACACTGTCCGGCTTTGTACGGATCCCAGACAACCGGTTCCGCGAGACGGGTTGTGTCGATTTGCTAACGGCACATGCATTGCGTACCTGCCGTCCTGTTACACCCCGGATACGCCCGAATACACCCCACTTCGGTCTGAACCAGGAGCTGTTGTGACCGAGCCTGCGATCAACCCCGTCGCGCTGTGCACTGCCGCGGCGCTGCTCGTGCTTGGGCTGGGCATGATCCTCCTCGGCGTACGTGCCGCGGGGGCCGGTCAGCGGCCGGTGGTGCTCGTGGCGGCCTGGCTCTGCGTGGCGTTGGCGGTCGACTTGGTCATCTTCGGGTTCTTCCCCGAGGACCGGGTGGATGGAGAGGCATTCGGATTCCGGCTGGGCGGTGCGGCGGCGCTGTTCCTGGTGGTTTGGCTGGTGTGCTTCCGGGTGCACCGGCAGGCGCTCGCGCTGGAGCAGCCCGCAGCCATGCTGCGGCAGAGCCAAGAGGAAGCGGCTGCGCTGCGAGAGCGGCTGGCCGCGCTCACGGCGGAGCGCCGGCCTACTCGTCTGGCGACGAACCAGCGGCTGCGGCATCCGCTCGTTGCCGATCCTGGCCGCGAGATCGGGATCATCACCGGGGATCTGAGGGACATCGACTTCGTCGACGTCTGGGTCAATTCCGAGAACACAGACTTTCAGATGTCCCGCTTCCACGAGAGCTCGGTGTCCGGGCTGATCCGCTACGAAGGTGCCCGCCGCGACGCCAGCGGCAGGGTCGTGGAGGACTGTATAGCCGACGAACTGGCCGCCCGGGTGAGGGGCCGCACCCCGGTCATGCCGGGCACTGCGATCGTGACCGGCCCCGGGAAACTCGGCGGGCGCAACCGGGTCCGCCGCATCATCCACGTGGCCTCCGTACAGGGCGAACCGGGCAACGGCTACCGGCAGGTGCGTAGCGTCGCCCGCTGCGTCAGCAACGCCCTGGCGCTTGCCGAGGCCGAGCCGACGGACGGCGGCCCGCCCTGCCAGTCCATCGTCTTCCCATTGCTGGGGGCTGGCGAGGCCCACGCCGACCCGGCCACAACCGCCCTGACCCTGCTGACCGCCGCCTACGAGTACCTGTCAGCCGACCGCCCCGTCGCGATCCGAGCCATCCACTTCCTCGCCTTTACCGACGCCGAGTTGGCCGCGTGCCGCTACGCGGCCGAGCAGTTGCCGGGCCTCAAGACCTCGTGAACCTCGTGACATCCGACTCCTTGGGAGCAGCATCATGGTGATGACCTCTACCTCACGGAATCTTCCCGACCGGGCCTACGTGACCGGATCCGACCCGCGGCCGTGGTGGCTGAGGTTGGGCGAAGAGCGGGTGATTGTGAACACCGGATGCCCGGAGCCGGACTGCGACCCTGCTCGCCTCCGTCCGTACGACGTGTACTGCCCAAACCATGACCGGCCGCTGCCGTTCGCTGTTCCCGACGACCCAAAGCCGCGCCGTGGCCGCCAGATCGCGGTCAACCTGCTGCGAGCGGCCGTCTGCGGCGCCTTCAGTCTCACCGCCCAGACCGCCGACGGGCTACCCATCGCCGTGCTGTCCGCGCTGACCGGGGCAGCGGTGCTGGGGCTGCCCCTGCGCCATTACCCCGTGGGACGCGCGGTCGCCTTGGCTATCTGGACCACGGTGTGCGCCCTAACCACCGTAGCCGCGCTCACTGGCCCGCCGGTGCACCAGGTGCTCGGCACAGTGGTCCTGGCCGTGGTGGTCCTAGCCTGGCTCGGCCGCTTCGGCGGCACCGCCGGCCGGGCCGCCGACAGGCGTGCCAGGACCAGCCGCATGGGACCCGGCCGGTCCCGGCGCCACGCCGCCCAGCGGGCCACCGGGCCCATCGCCGCTGCGATCGTCTCAGTTCCGATGGCGCTGCTGACCGCGCTCGTTCTGGCGCACGGCCCGTCCGGATGGGTGCTGCGGCTGCCCGTCGTCCAGCGCTGGCTGTACATCGCTGCGATCGGGGGCTTTGCCGGTGCCCTGCTGGTGGCGTTGGTGGCTGGAGCGCTGGACGGCGTCGGGCTGATCCGTACCGACGTATGGCAGGCGCGCCTTCCCCACAGACCGCACCGACTGTCCTTCGCGGTTCGCGACCGCCGCTGGCGGAGCCGCCGCCCGCGTGACTTTGCCGATCGGATCACCGTGCTGCTGATGACGCTCGAATACGCCCTCGCCAGGGCGGCCGCAGGCACTTTCGCCTTCGTCCTGAACACCCTGCGACTGACCGCGCACGGGCTCGCCAAGGCCGCCGTCCACGGCTTCAACTGGCTGCTCGGGCAGTTTGTGCTGTTCCTGCGCCGGATGCGGATGTCTGTGGTGTGCGCGGCGCGAGCGATGCGCCGGGCCGGAGTCGAGTGCCTGGTTACCGGCCCGCGCACGGTCCGGATCGTGCTAGTGCCGGTGGCCGCGCTGCTGGTGGCAGGTGTGTTGCTGCGGCCGGTCGCCGACGGGACGCGCGACTATCTGACCACCGGCGGCTTCGTGGCTCTGGTGATCGCGCTGGGGGGCTCCCTCGGCTGCCTCCTGCTGTGGACCGCAGGCTGGGCCGCGCTGTCAGGGGAGCCCTTCGGCCCGGTCCGGGCCTCGGCGCGGCGGGCTGCCGAATCGGCCTTGCCCCAGGTCGTGATGCTGGCCGCCGTCGGTGGCTGGGTGGTCGGCCTGCCCGGCCTCTTCGGTTACGGGCGGATCCGCATCGGCTGGATCACGGGCGGCCTGACCCTGATCCTGCTGGCCACGTACCTGAGGCGGCGGGCGGAACCCGAAGCCCAGTCCACCATGGAATCCGGTGCCCAGGCCACGTCGGAGAGGAGCTAGGCATGGCCGTCCGGGCCGCGGATCTGCTGCTGTTCGTGGGAGCCGGCGCCTCCCGGTCCATGCCCGCTGGGCTGCCGATGTTCGACGCCATCAGAGAGACGCTCCTCGAAAAGATTGGCCTGAAGGAAGACCCCCACACCGCCGAGCTCGTCCCGGAGCCCTTCATGCTCGAACTGAGCCGCAGCCAGGTCGAGGTGGTGCCGTGGGTGCGGGAGATGCTCGGCGGCGCGGCCGAGCCCAACGCCGCACATCAGGCCCTGGCTCAGCTCGCCGCGCGGGGTGCCGCGTTGTGGACCGTCAACTTCGACACCCTGATCGAGCAGGCGAGCAGCGGCACGCTCACCGCGTGCGCCTGGCCCGCTTCACCGGCGACCGTTGCCGCGACCGGTGCAGTGATCCTCAAACCGCACGGGTCCTTGGGCGGCGAGCTGATTGTCACGGCCGAACAGGTGCTGCGCGGCCTGGATCCCGCCTGGGAGGAGCGGCTGCGCGCCGACGTGACTGGCCGCACCGTTGTCTTCCTCGGTTACAGAGGCCGAGATCTGGACTTCCAGCCGATCTGGGACGACGTTCTCGCCACGGCCAGGCGCGTCCTGTGGTTCGACCGTGCGGATCCGAAGGAGGACCGGCGCAAGCGGCAGTTGCTGCGCCGGGCAGACGACGAGGGCCGCCTGGAACTGCGCCCCCAGGTTCCGCCCCCGCCCGGAGCACCAGCTGATGGGTTGAACCCTTCCTGGGACTTCGTCCACTGGTGCCGTTCCGAAGGGCTGGCCAACCCCGATCAGGCTCTGGTGCTCCGACTCTTCGAGAAGCCGCCCGCCCCGGCTGTCCCAGAACTGATCGGGAAGGCCGACCGGGCCAAGCCCGCCGTCCAGGGCATGCTCGGCGACATCCGGGGAGCCCGGAAGAGCTACCGGGCGATGCTGTGCACCCGCGACCTGCGATATGCCGCCCGCAGCCTGGTGGTGCTGCGTCTCAACCACGGTGGCCGGTCCGTCGCCTTTGCGCTGCGCGCAGCGCGTCTCATTCCGCCGGTCGGCCGGCTTCGGCAGGCACGGCAGGCGGCCGAGTGGAAGCGACTCACCGCTCTGTCCAAGACCGGACACTACCGGGCCGTCCTACGCGGCACCGCACGGCTGCCGGACGACGCCCCCTCTACTCCGCTGATCCTGCGCTCGGCCTCCTTGCGCAGCGCGGACTCACTGGACGAGGCCGCGATGGTCGCAGCCCTGGCCGTGCACCGGGCAAGGTACTCGGAGCAGCACCCCATCCGCCTCGCGCACGCAGCGTTTCAGCGGTCTCTCGCCCTGGTGTGGGCGCAGTGCCTCGACGACGCACGGATCTGCCTGGAGGATGAACTCGCCCCGTACGGTGCCCTGGCAGCCAGCCGATGGGTGGCCTGGACCGACTTCGTGCGCGGCTGCCTGGCCGTCCGCGACGGCCAGCCATCCGCGGCGCTGGACGCCTTCGGGCGCAGCGAGCGCCGCTTCGAGGCCGAGAAGTTGGTGGACGGGGTGACCAGCGTCCTGACCGCGCGGCTGGCGGCGCTGCGCGCGCTCGGCCGGGGCGACGACTTCCGCAGCACTGTGGCGGAACTGGCCACGATCGAGCGGGCGTCGAGTCGTGATCAGCTGCGCTACGCCAGAAACCACCGCTTCACGCAAGAGGCCGTCATCCTCGAACGGGCCGAGTTCGCCCGCGTCCACGAGCAGGACCAGGACGCCGCTGCGCGCCTCTATCAGGAGGTCTCAGCGTCCCCCTACCCGCTGCATTCCGCGCAGGCAAACCTGGGTCTGGGCATGCTCGAAGCGGAGCTTGGTCGCGAGCCGGGCCACGCCTGGACTGCACTCATCACCGCATCCCGAATCGGCGCCCGGTTGCACGCGAGCCGGGCCCAGGCCCTGCTGCTCGCTCCTCCTGCCGAAAGACCGGAGGAGTTCTTCTTCTGCTGAGAGAACCGAGCCACAGTTAGTGTGCGACCTAAGTGTCGTGGTGGCTTGCTGCGAACTGCCTCCCTCGGCTGCCCCTGAGAGGTAGAGGCCGACCGCACGGGCAGACAGTCCGGCTGCGGTGGGAAGAAGTCGCGATCCCTGCGGTGTTGACCACGCGGACAAGCCCCACGGGGGCGGTCAGAGCCGAAATCGGTGACCCCTATCGACTCATCGAGCTGTGGAACGGTTCAACGCTCTCAGGTATCCCCCTCCGACAGGCCGTCACCAATCAGTTCGCGCCAGCGCTCGCGTAGGGTGGAGCGGAGAGTGTCATGGAAGAGCCGGTAGACCGTGACGTCGTCCTCGCGGTCGTTGATGAGGTAGCCGCCGAGTCGGGAGCCGAGGAGCCAGGCGATGTCCGTGTCGCCGTAAGTGCGCTCCGGGTCCCGGGCCACGGCGTTGGCCACGGCAGGCCAGATCTGGCGCCACGGCAGTCCGCGCCCGTAGGCGAAGGCGACGGCCCGCAGCAGGTGGACGGCCCGTAGCCGGTCCTGGCGTTCGGGGACGATGGCTCGCAGGTCGTCGCGGAAGACGCCGAGGACTCCGTCGCTGATGGTGGTAAGCCATCTCGGGTCGGTAGGGTCGACCGGCTGGGGGCGGTGGGCGAGCGAGGCGGCGGCGAGGCGCGTCACCAGGAAGGATCTGCCGGCGTGGGCCGCTAGAACCTGGGCGAGCGCGATCGTCGCCTCGTCCATCGCGTCGACGACCAGGGTGACCGGAGCCCGACGCTCGGCCAGCCATTCCCGGAATGCGTCGACTCCCTCGGCGGTGGGTACGGTCGGGTCGTAGGGGACGCCCAGCGCCAGGCAGATCTGCGCAAGGACCTCGTCGGCGGTTTTCCCGGTGGCGAGGACGGCCGCGTCGACAGCGCCGGGTGCCGGTCTGAGGTCGTCCGGAATCTGCGCGACCTGCTCGCCGTGCTGCGCGAGGAACATGCGGTCGCTGAGGGTCACCAGCCGGGCGAGGACCGCCGACTTCCCGCTGCCGGCGCATCCGGTCACCAGTACGGTCTCGGCGGGACCCCGTATAGCGGCGATCAGGTGGCGCATCAGGTCGTAGCGGCCGGTGAAGAGCCAGCCGGGATCGCTGCCGCGGCCGACCCCACGCGCCCGGGGATCCCAGTAGCCGGCCACCAGATCCTCCTTGGCGACCGCCAGGTCACGGCGTTCACGCTCCAACCGCACCTGCGCGTTGGCGCGGTAGTGCGGGTTCGGCAGGCCCGGATGCGGTCCGGACCGCTGGCTGCCGGGGAGTGGGATCAGTCGCTGGCCGGGGCCGAGCCGCTCCTCCACGGCGTCGAGGAAGTCGGTGACGTTCACCAGGGGGTCCAGGCCGAACTGCTGGCCGACGGGGCTGCTGAGGTCCCGCAGGAACGCCGCGATCGCAGTGGTGAGGGCTCCCGTGACGGCCTGCTCATTCTTGGTGGCGCTGGGCAGCACCAGCCAGGTCCTGGGGATCTCCCGGCTGAACGCCGCGGTCTCCAGGATGGTGTGCCCTGCGTAGCACAGGTCCAGTACGAGGAAGAGGTGCTGGACGTCGCTCTCGCCGAGCCAGCCCACCAGGTCCGCGGTGCGCAGCGCCGTCGACTGGAGCCGGTCGGCCTCGGTGGCTTGCAGGATGGTCCAGTGGCTGCCGTCCCTGGTGGTGCCGTGCCCGGTAACGAAGACCACGGCCGCGTCGCCGGCGCGCCAACGTGATTGCGGGGGCGGGTTCTTCAAGGCGGCGCGGATCGCGTCTTCAGTCGGGTTGTCGGCCAGTTCTGGGATCTCGTCGTCGAACCGGCGCGGGCCCAGCCCCGGCGCGCAGAGCCACTCGCGCAGGACCTTGACTTCGTCCTCGACCCCGCTCAGCGGCTCCCAGGTGGGATCGTCGTACGTGGACGTGGCGATCGCCACGAAGTGGCGCCGCAGCACGCCGTGGTCCGCGGGCTCTCGGGTCATACGTCCGCCAGTCCGGGGAGGGCGGCCAGTACCGCCGCCCCGGTCTCCCGCTTGCCCAGGTAGCGCTCGACGGAGTGCGCGTCGCCCTGGTTGTCGACCGGCGGCCGGTCATCCACGCCCGGCCACCAACGGCCCAGGTCCCCGGCGCAGGCGACCGGGTCGCGCGGGTCGCGGATGTTGGCCCAGGTGCGGACGTTCGGTGGCAGCCCTGTGCTCGCGCCGTACTGCGGATCCGGCATCAACCTGCGCACCATCCGCAGCCCCAGCGGGGAACCCAGTGTCAGTAGCAAGTCCAAGGGGTGGTCGGGATTCTGACGCACGTACTCGAAGGCGACGACCGTTCCCAGCGAATGCCCGATAAGCGCCCGGCAGTCCTGTGGGACCGCCGCTCGGACGATCTCGTCCACCTGCGCCTTCGTCTCCGGCTCCGTGAGATACCTGCGGACCTGGCGGAGCTCGCCGAGATGCAGAACCCCGGCGCTGGGCCCGAAGCGCCGGTCCATGGCCCGCAGGACCACCTGCAGCGGGCGCGGCACTCGCGTGTGGGCCTTCGCCTCCTCCGCGCCGGCCTGGGCCAGTTCCTCGTCGGAAACCATCTCGGCCGCCGCTGCCGCGAGATCCTCAAGCTCTGCTTGGTCCAGTTGGAGCAGCCAGTCGCCCCGGTCCCCGGCCGGGCCTTTGCGGGCCGAGGCGAGGTCACCGTCCGGGAGGAAGAGGTGCCCGTAGAAGGCGAGCTCCAGCACAGGGGGTGCGACGCGGTGCCCGCAGGCGAACTCAAGGCCGTCCTGGAGCGCGGCCTGCCAGAGTGGCGCGAGCTGGCGGGGCCCCTTCTGCTGGTTGCCGACACCGTGCAAGGCAACCATGGTGCTCGGCCCGCGCGAAGGGCGCTGCTCCACCTTGTCCATCCTGTTCTTCACTCCCCCTCCATGTGCACGGACACCACCGCGAGGCCGTCGCCGCCGACCACGACCAGCAACCCGCCGTCCTCGCTCCGGGCGAGGGCCACGGCACGGGCCACCCCCGGGAGCAACAGGTGCGGGCCCACCTGTTGGTGAGTGACCAGATCCCACATCCGCACCGTGCCGTCATCGGCCGTTGACACCGCCACCGTGCGACCGTCCGGGAGGGCGCCGGCGGCGATCGCCCGCACCTTGCCGGTGTGCCCGGTGAGCGGGTCGCCGATCGCCCCTCCGGTGGCCAGGTCCCACACCCGCAGATGGAAGTCGTCTTCGCCTGCCGCGACGCCGACGCAGCGGCCGTCCGGGAGCGCCCCCGCCGCCACCGTGTGCACCCATCCACCCTCCCGAGAGTGCCTGTGTACCGGGCGGCCGCGTCCGGTGCGCACCTGAAGCTCCAGATCCAGTGCGCCGCTGCCAAACCCGCCGAAAGCGAGTAGCACGGTCCCGTCATGCCGGGTGGCGACAGCGCACTGCTGCGCTCCTGAGAAGGGCAGAGCCGACACCTGGCCGGTGGTGAGGTTGCACAGCATTGCTGTGTCCAACCCGCCTACGACGGCGACGGAACTGCCGCTGCTGAGTTTTGCGGCCACGATCGAGCGCATGTGGCGTACGCCTTCGACAAGTGGATCGCGAATCGCCCAATGCGACTCCAGGCCCCAGCCGTCGAGAACCGATACCCAGATTCCAAGCTGGTCGGTTTCGTTGATCGCCCGCTGCAACGCCAGGTCCCAGAGCCGGACAGTATTGTCCTGGCCTGCGCTGACGGCCATGACACGGCCGTGGCCCAGCGTCGTCGTCGCCACGGCAATAACCGCTTCGGTGTGGCCCTGAAGAGCCCCGATCTGCTGGCCGTCGGCCAGGTCCAGCACTCTCATCGTGGCATCGGCCCTGCCAGCCACGACGACCGCGCTGTGCCCGTCGCGGAGCACCGCTGTTGCAAGCGCCGCCACCGACACGGGATCACTGCCGGCTTCCGAGTTCGTGCCGGCGTCGTCGGCCAGATCCCACACCCGCATAGTGTGGTCATCGCTCACGCTGACGGTCACGAATCGGCCGTCCGGCAACGTCCTTGCTGCTAGAGCTCGGACCGTACCGGTGTGACCGGCCAGTGGTTCGCCGATCGCATCCATGGTGGCCAGGTCCCACAGCCGTACCCTGGATCCTGCGGCGGCAGTGACCACGATGTTGCGGCCGTCGGGCAGTACGGCCATGGCCACCGGGGCCTTCGGCTTGTAACCGTCGTCGCCGAGAACCCCGATGCCCCGCCCCGCGCGCAGGTCCCATATCCGCACTGTGCCGTCGTCGCTGGCGCTCACCGCGACGACACCGCCATCTGGGAGCACACCCGCCGCCAACCCCCGCACGGCATTGGTGTGGCCGGTGAGCGGCCTGCCCATCGGGCGACTGGTCGCCAGGTCCCACAGCCGCACTGTGCGGTCGAAGCCTGTGGTGACGGCGATGCATCTGCCGTCGGGCAGCGACACGGTGGCGATGGCGACGACCCGACCGGTGTGGCCCACGAGCGGGGCGCCGATGGCACGGCCGGTGGCCAGGTCCCAGATCCGCACTGTCTCGTCCCAGCTTCCGGTCAGGGCGACCGGCCGACCACCGGGCAGTCGCCCGACCCCTACCGCCCCGACCTTCCCGGTGTGTCCGGCGAGCGGGCCGCCGACCGCTCGCCCGGTGGCCAGGTCCCACAACCGCGCCGCGCGGTCCTCGGCCGCCGTCACCACGACACCTCGGCCGTCCGGCAACGTCCCGGTCGCCATCGAGATCACCGGGCCCGTGTGGTCCACCGGAATGCTGCCCACCGCCTGACCGCTGGTCAGGTCCCACAGCCTCACGGCACGGTCTTCCCCGGCCGTCACCGCAACCGCCCGGCCGTCCGGCAGAACACCTGCGGCCACCGAGCGCACCGGGCCGGAATGACGCCCGAGGATCTCACCACCGCCCAGTGCCCAGCGGGTCCACCGAGGCTCCCAGAACAGGGGGATCGAGGAGCCCACAGGCGGCAGTCCCGCGCACATCGACCAGAAGGCCAACGTGTTCGCGTTGAGCTGCGGGGACTCCCAGCCCCACCCGTGGGCTGCCTGCCGCCACACGTGCAGCAGACGCGCACCGCGAGTCTCCCTCGTACCAGAGGCACTGCTATCGGCAGTGGCCTGCAAACCCCGCAAGCGTCTGGCGTCGACGAAGGGCAGGAACTCGGCGGACAGGAAACGGTCGTCCAGCGCCCCGCCCGCCGCGGCGTGTTCGACCGCATGCCGCCGCACATAGGGAGGCGGGGAGACCAGGCCGCCGCCGAGGAACCGCGGCCGGGCAAAGCGCGCCAGCTCATCGGCTATCTGTGCCTCGACCTCACGGCACTCCTGCTCCGACCGGTCCGCCCCAGGGCCGGGCTCATCCCACCGCCCGCCGAACCAGGACCCCGCCGGCACCCCCGCCACCCCCACTCGCGTGAGTCCCCAGAGCATACCTCTCAAGGTCGGGTCGAGAGGGACCGCTCAGGATCGATGGAACAACATGATTGACATCATGTCAGACCATCCGGCACCACGGGTCCGATCACTTCAACGTGGCGACGTCGGCGCATTCAGTGTCAGATTCCCTTCCTGCTGGCAATGACGCCGAGGATGTCGGCGGCGGTTGATGAGGCTTCGTGAAGGCGATCCTGGCCGCGGTTCTGTGAATGATCATGTGCTGTCTCCTCACCCGGCGTCGCATCCGGCCGTGAGCAGGCGTTCGGCAAGCCAAGCCATCAAGCCCGAAGGTCATTCGCGGAATCGCGGTCAGAGCCCTTTTCATCCGTCGCCGACACCTTCGGGCTGGCCGATGGCGTGGCGGGAACTCGGTCGGCACTGCTGGGCGCGCCCCATCCGTCTCCCAGCTGAGGCTCTCATGCGTGACGATCCGCCATGGTCCTTACTCAGTGCTGGCTTGCCCTGCTGAGCAGGTCCCGGTCGCTCCAGGCCGAGGCCAGGGGGCCGTCGAGAGATGCCGTTGAGGCAGTCCATCGCACTCGGGCAGCAACTTGGACGGAGTATACCGGCCGATACCACTCGAACCAGTGATGCCTGAGAGGTTCGTCGCGCGTTGGGCGGCGGAGAGACGGGGTACCGAAATTGGGTGGCAGACCGGGAAAACCTGGGACAGAGCCCCTGGTCGTCTGGTACATCAGTGAAGCTGGCATTCGCACGGCATAGGGGGAGTCACTGTATGGCGATCTTGGATAGCAAGGACCTCCGCAAGGTACTCATCGCCCTGCTAGGTACCGCTGCAGCCGTCGTCGGCATCATCTTCGCTGTGCAGTCGATCGGTGGTGACAGTAACCACTGTCAAGACCACTCGGTATGCGGCCGCGGCAACAGCGTAGGCACGTCGGGGCCCACAAATGATCCCTCCCCTACGCGGTCTGGGGCCACGGCAGGACAGCCGTGACCGGGAAGCTCGGGGACCGAATCCAGAGGGATTCGCTTTCCTACGCGGCGGCCAGCCTGGTCCTCCTGGCCGGCAGCCTTCTCGCCCTGGGTGGGTGCACTCAGAATCAGTGCAGCAACAACTCCGTCTGTGGCGAGAAGAACACAGCCACAGGATTAAACGGATCCCAACCTGCGGCGGCTGGAGACGCCAATTTAAAGATCTCGGTCGACATGAACCCGTTTCATGCCGGATCGGGGGATCTCATCGAGGCCTACGGCCGAGATCAGGAGTGGATGCTTCCTGACCACCAGGTGATTAAGGGTGATCCTGGCTATGCCTCACCGGATAGCTTCTACCTTTTCGCGAAGTCGTTTCACGGTGTTGCGGTGGGGAAGCTTGTCTTTGGCGTTACAATTCAAAACCTCTCAGGTGGTGTCGTATATCTGCGGAGCATGCAAATCGTCAACCTTGTGTGCAGCGGATCGGCGCAGGGAACCCACATCTGGGAGGGCGGCGGAGCTGATCCGGTGACGCCTCGGGCTATTGTAATCGACCTCGACGCCAAGCGTCCGATGCCCTTGTACTACCCGAAGATTGTGAATCTCAACCCTTCGAGTGAGACGCCGGGAACCTTCGGATTCCAGGTCCCCGGCGGTCAGACGGAGCAGTTTGATATTGCCGCTCTACTCACCAAGAGTCGGCGTAGTTGCGGTTTCGGGTTGGCCATGGACACCGTGATCAATGGGAAGGTGGAGACCCTTTCCATAACCGATTCTGGGCAGCCTTTCAGGATAGACGGCAGCCTGGGTGGTTCCTATTGGATGTACAACGGTGGCGGAGGCCCGGCGACTTGGTCGCGTGTAGGGGCAGTGGCCAACACGCAATCGAGGCTCAGCGGCCCGAATCAGGCCTTGGCGGTTACAGATCCGTGAGTAAGAACTTGTCGCAGTGCAGGGGCGCCGAAATCGTCCGAGCCGTTGGGGTGGCGGTAGGCGGGTGCGCGCTCGTGATCGGCGCAGGCGCCTGCAGCGCTCAGCATCGGCCACCTTCCTCATCGGTGACGAGCCTGGTGCACGCCTCTCCAGTGGACGCAGCGGGCAAAGCCCGCCCCGGCTACTCGATCACCCGTGTAACTGGGAAGACTGTCGACTGCCTCACGCCGTCCCCTTCGGCGGTTAGAGTCGATGTCGTTGCCTGTGGCAGTACAGCCGACGATGCCGATGTGTGCTGGGTGGAGCCAGACCGCGCCAAGGTCCTCTGTGAAATTTCCCCATGGGACAAGGAACTTCGAGAGTTCACCTCATCTGGCATGATCCACAAAATGACGGTGCCCGCCCAACCTCTGGCTTGGGCAGTCGTGCTCCAGGGCGGCGATAAATGCGTGCGTCGCATTGGCGGCGCGGTCGACTCTCTGCCATTTGGCATCATTCCTGCATACTACTGCCAAGATCAGAACCGCATGATCGTGGTGGGCGCTGATGGGAAGCTGTTCGACAAGTCGTCGGCCAGGTGGACCGTGCAGACGATCGACGAACCCGAGGCCGTGAAAGCTGGCAGCGCCTACAAGCTTCCACCCCGAGAATCCGTAGTGACCGCCTACTTCGCCGACTAAGCCCCTCCAGCGATCAGGAAACGGGACAATGAAGTCACGCATCGCTCTTCTTGCGATTCTGGCACTATTCTCCGGAGTGCCGCTCCTCGGATGCAGTACTAATCAGTGCTCGGAGAACTCAACGTGCGGGAACCACAACAACACCGGCCACGATGATGGAACGCCATCGGTACCCTCGGGGCCGCCCATCGTCTTCACCGTACTTGAGCACGACGCTTGGGATGCCTGTGACGAAGGTCCGGGAAAGGTGTTCCTCACTGCGCCGACCCTTCCCGATATCGCAAAGCACCTGAATGCTATGGGCGCCAGGACCGCCGATCAGAGAGCGGCGTACGAAAAGCAGCTTGCCGCCTTCGACCAAAAGTACCACGCCGTTCCGGCCGACCGGACGGGAATTGACCTCACGATTCGGGGCTCGTCCGCGAGTGCGGTGACGATCCAGGGAATAACGGTCTCCCTGATTGACGTGAAACCGACGCCGACGACGAGTGTGCGAGTCACGGTGGATGGGGCCTGCGGTGGGAGCGCCTACAGCTCGTTTCAGGTCGACCTCGACAAACAGGTTCCGAAGCTCGTATTCAAGTCAGGCCAGGACGCGGACGGCAGGAAGCGGGTACAGGGATTCCCGGTACAGGTTACCCAGAGCGATCCGGAAATATTCACGGTCCTTCCGTTTGCAACGGCAGATGTATACACCTTCCGCCTCGTCGTCCACTGGTCAGCCGGCGGCGCTCTCGGAACGACGACAGTCAGCGAGAATGGCGGAGGGCCCTTCGCCGTGGCGTCGGGTAGCGGCGCGCACCAATACGACTACCAGCCGCAAAATGGGGTGTTCTCTCCCCAGACGATGAAAATGAATCCCAGCGATCCTCTTGGGCAGCTTGTGCCGATCAACTCTCGATGAACTGCTCAGCCACCTCAGTGCACCGCCCCATGTCCGGGACCCGACACAGTACGCACTGGGCGCCAGAGTGCTCCGGCCCAGCGCCGCGCATCCCGGGGCGACCGCCCCGACCCCGCGGCTGTCCGGGCCTGGGCCGAATCCCAAGGAATCGACGTGGCGCCTCGCGGGCGTGTGTCTTCCACGATCATCGAGAAGTGCCAAGCTGCCAACTGACTCCGTCCCAACATCGGCCAGCCGGAAGTTGCTACCGGAGGGAACAGCGGGGGCTGCCGCGTGTCCTCAAGCCAGTTGGTCTTGGCCCAACCAGACATTTGACGTTCGATCAACCTGGTGGGCCAGCGTCACACCAGCACGTGGGTCCCAGGTCGAACACCCTGACAGTGACCAAGAACCCCTGTCTTGCCGCGATGGCGACAAACTTGCGGCTTTTCATGAGGCCGATCATGTTTTGGCCGGATAATGGTCACATGAGGTGGCGTGTAGTGACCTGGACTGCAGTGGCGATTGCCGCAGCAGCGGCTATTGGCTTAGGCGTAGTCGCCGGACTGAGGGGCCTCGACAAGGCTGCGGGACTGGCTGGCGTGATCGTCGGATTCTGCGAATTGGGTGCCCTGGTGCTCGGCGTGGCCGCATGGTCTGCTGAGCGTCGGGGGGCTGGGCGTGAGCCTGATCCGCGCAGTTCACGCGTGTGCGACGAGGGCCAAGCACCACCTGCTCCCCCCGGACCGCCAGTACCGGCTGCCCCGAGGGCTGGAAAGTATGTCATCTCCGCCGAGACGATCGAGAAGTCTCAGGTGGGCGACGGCAACATCCAATACAACACGTGACGGGCCCAACCGGCATCGGGTCTGGGGACATCCCATGGGCGTAGCGGAACCCCCATTCGAAACGGGTGCGCAGCCCCTGCGTCCGTCAGGCGAACCGCATGCGGATGCCGCGTATGTAGTTCGGGCCCACGTGATCGGACAGTCCCAATTCGGCGACAACAACGTCCAGCACAACGTTCAGATTCAGTACGTATCCGGTGGGAACACCTGGACGGACCGTCCAGGTGTTCCTCCGCTGGTGGCCGTTTCCGGGCAGATCGACTCGCCCTACCGAGGCCTGGACGCATTCGAAGAGGAAGACGGCCCCTTCTTCTTCGGTCGTGACAATGCGGTGGCCGACGTCGTAGCCCGCATGGCGCGGCAGGTGCAAAGCGGTACCGGGCCGCTCATGGTGTCCGGAGTCTCGGGAGCTGGCAAGTCCTCCCTGCTGCACGCCGGCGTTCGGCCGGCACTGCGCGCAGCGGGCCTGGCTGGGGTCCGCGGGGCGGAGCACTGGCCCTGGCAGATTCTCACCCCCTCATCCGCCCCGCTCACTGAGCTGGCCGTCGGCGTGGCGACACTGGCAGGTGCGGACGCCGAATCGGTACGTGTCACCTTGGAACGAACCCCGAACGCCTTCGCGCTGATCGCACGCCAGGCAGCCCTGGCTCAAGCGCAGCCCGCCACAGGCCAGAGCAGGGCATCACAACCGCGCCTCATCGTGGTGGTCGACCAATTCGAGCAGTTGTTCATTCGCTGCCCCAGCGAGGCACACCGGCGGGCATTCATCGCCGCGCTCCACGCCGCCGCTGCTGCTCCGGACGATCCCTTACAGGGGCCCGCCGCATTGGTGGTGCTGTTGGTGCGGGAGGACTTCGAGGCGCGTTGCACCGAGTATCCGGAGCTGGCCGTGGCTGTGCAGGACCGCTATCTGGTCATGCCGATGAATGAATTGGAACTGCGGGCGGCGGTCAACGAACCAGCACGCAAGGCTTGCGGCCGCAGCGTGGACACAGCCCTGCTCGAAACCCTCCTGGAAGAGATGCGTCCCCGCCGTCGGGCATCGGAGGCGCACCCCCCGGCGTGGGGAGTCTGCGGCGTCGGACTCCTTCCCCACATGTCACACGCACTGGACCAGGCCTGGCGTAGCCGTGCCGAGGACTCGGTCCTCGCTCTGGCCGACTACACCCGAGTCGGGGGCACCCTGGGGGCACTGGCCCGGACCGCCCAACAGACCTACGACCAACTCACCACCGCGCAGAAGATCACGGCACGGGAGGTGTTCCTATGGCTGACAGCGGCCACGGACGACGGCATCAACCTCGCCGTCCGTACCACCCGCACGGACCTCCTGCATGACAGATCCCCGGATCAGAAAAGGGACTTGGAAGCAGTTCTGGAAGCCTTCGCAGGCAAGCGACTGTTCACCCTTGCCAACGACACAGTGGAGATCACGCACGAGGTGTTGCTGTCCACGTGGCCGTTGCTGCGCGACACCTGGCTCGCCGAGACCCATGCCGACCGCATCATACGCACCCGTCTTCGCAACGCCGCCCGTGCCTGGGAACGCTCAGCAAGGGACCCCTCCTATCTCTACGCCGGCTCGCTCCTGGAGGCTGCCGCCGAAAGCGCCGCTCGCATCCGATCCTCTCCCGAACGCCACGCGCCCCTGGGCCCCACCGAAGAAGCATTCCTGCGGGCCAGCGACGGTGCTCGTCGGCGTCGGATCCGGATACGGCAGCGGCTCATCGCCGCGCTTGCGGCGCTGGCCGTCGGCTTGGCGGCGACGACCGCTTTGGCTTACTGGTCCAGCCAGAACGCCAATCGGCAACGCGACGTCGCCGTCTCCAGCCAACTCGTCACCCAGAGCGAAGCCCTCAATGACGCCGACCCCCCCGCGGCCAAGCGAGACGTCCTCGCGGCCTGGTCGATCAACCCTACGCCTGAGGCCCAGTACGCCCTCCTGGCCGCCTCCGCGCTGCCCGAAGTGAGCGTCCTGGCTGGCCACACGGGTGCGGTGAACTCGGTGGCGTTCAGCCCCGACGGGCGTACCCTCGCCACCGCGAGCACGGACAAGACCGTACGGCTGTGGGATGTCGCCACCCGGCGCCAAATCGGAGCACCGCTGACCGGGGACAGCCCGGTGGTCGCCGTGGCGTTCAGCCCAGATGGTCACACCCTCGCCAGCACGGATAACGGTGTACGCCTGTGGGACACTGCCACCCGACGCCAGATCGGGCAGTCGATCACCACCCAAGGTGATGTGCTCGGGCTGGCCTTTAGCCCCGACGGCCGGACACTCGCCACCGCGGACTACGAGCGAACTGTGCAGTTGTGGAACCTATCCACCCACCGTCAGGTCGGAGCACCCTTCACCGGTCACACGGCCGACGTGACGTCGGTGGCGTTCAGCCCCGACGGGCGTACTCTCGCCACCGCGAGCACGGATCAGACGGCGCGGCTGTGGGACGTGGCCAGCCACCGACAAATCGGAGCCCCCCTCACCGGCCACAGCCAGGCGGTGGTCGCCGTGACGTTCAGTCCTGACGGCCAGACTCTCGCTACCACAGGGGTGGACAAGACTGTGCGCCTGTGGAACGTGCTCACCCATGGCCAGATCGGGCAATCCCTCACCGGCCACACCGGCGCCGTGCTGTCGGCGGCGTTCAGCCCCGACAGCCGCACCCTCGCCACCACCAGCACCGACAGCACCGTGCGCCTGTGGGATGTGACGACCCATCGCCAGATCGGGCACTCCCTCACCAGCCACAGCGGTGAGGAGGTTTCGGTTGTGTTCAGCCCCGATGGCCGCCTTATCGCGAGCGCGAGCTACGACGGAACCACACGAGTGTGGAACGCGGTCTCCCACCGTCAGATCGGACAGCCACTGGTCGACTCCAAAGCGGGCTCACCCGCCGCGGTGTTCAGCCCGGACGGTCGCACCCTCGCCAGCACAAGTGGCAATGCTGTACGGCTATGGGACGTGACCACCCATCGTCAAGTCGGACCAGCCCTCGCCGGCGACTCAGCCACGGTGGGCACCGTGGCATTCAGCCCTGACGGACACCTGCTCGCCGCCGCGAGCGACGACGGAACCGTACGGCTGTGGGACGCGGCTACCCATCGTCAAATCGGGCACCCCATTGTCGACTCCGCGGGGGGCGCCCAGGCGGCGGTATTCGCCCCAAACGGACGTACCCTCGCCACGGCCACCATGGACGATAGAGTGCAGCTGTGGGACGCGTCGAGCCAGCGCCGGGTCGGAGAGCTCGACTCCGACCAAGCAGTGAGCTCAATAGCGTTCAGTCCCGACGGCCGCATCCTCGCCGCCGGGCGCACAGATCAGACCGTGCAACTCTGGGACATGACCACTCGCCGCCCCATCGGACAACCCCTGAACGGCTTCTCCGATCAGGTGTCCTCGATGGCCTTCAGCCCCGACAACCACGTGCTTGCCGCTGCGAGCCTAGACAATGCGGTTCGGCTGTGGGACGTGGCAACCCAGCGGGAGATCGGGCAACCCCTCACCGGCCACACGGACTCGATCAACTCCGTTGCGTTCAGCCCCGACGGCCACACCCTCGCCACGGCAAGCTCTGACCAGACGGTCCGACTGTGGGACGTCGACGACTTCGACCACGCCGTGAAGCGCATCTGCGCTCAGGTCGGGGCCCTCACACCCGCCCTGTGGTCCCAATACGTCCCCTCCGGGCCAACCTACCGCCCCACCTGCCGCTGATGGGCTTGATCCGGTTTGACGGACACCTGGGATCAGGGGCTTCGGCCCCGGAGGGAAGATGTCCATCATGGAGAGCATGGGGAAGAAGAAGCCGCGCCCTCGCCGCTCGTTCACGCCGGAGTTCAAGGCCGAGATCGTCGAGCTGTGCCGCCACGGTGACCGCTCGGTGGGTCAGGTCGCCAAGGACTTCGACCTGACCGAGACCGCAGTACGCCTGTGGGTCACCCAGGCCCAGGTCGACGCCGGCGAGCGCGACGGCCTGACCAGCGGCGAACGCGAGGAGCTGGCCCGGCTGCGACAGGAGAACCGCCGGCTTCGGGAGGACGTCGACATTCTCCGGCGCGCCACGGCTTTCTTCGCGAAGGAGACCCGGTGACGGTGCACCCGTTCATCGAGGCGGAGAAGCAGAGCGGCCACAACGTCAAACGCGCTTGTGAACTGCTGAAGGTCTCCCGTGCCGCCTTCTACGCCCGCCGCACCGCCCAGCCCGGGCCCCGCGCGGTCCGCGACGCCGAGCTGACCGACCAGATCACCCGGGTCCAGGTGCGCTCGCGCGGAACCTACGGCGCCCCGCGCGTCCACGCCGCTCTGCGCAAGGAGGGGCCCGGTGCGGGCGACGCCGGGTCGCACGGCTCATGGGCCAGGCCGGCCTGGTCGGCGTCCACCGCAGGCGCCGCCATCGCACCACCGTGCCCGACCCGAACGCGGCCACCCGCCCCGACCTGGTGCTGCGTGACTTCCAACCCGATCCGTCGGCCCTGAACCAGCGCTGGTGCGGTGACATCACCTACATCGCCACCGACCAGGGCTGGCTCTACCTCGCCACCGTCATCGACATCGCCTCGCGCCGGGTCGTGGGCTGGGCCACAGCCGACCACCTGCGCACCGAACTGGTCGCCGAAGCCCTACGAGCTGCCTGTCGGACCCGGCGGCCGAACCCCGGAGTGATCTTCCACTCGGATAGGGGCTGTCAGTACACGAGCCGCGAACTCGCCCATTTGGCCAGCGAGTTCGGCGTTCGACTCTCCGTCGGTCGCACCGGTCAGTGCTGGGACAATGCGCTCGCCGAGTCGTTCTTCTCGACGCTGAAGAGCGAGCTGATCAACGGTCGTGCCTGGGCCACCCGGGCAGCGGCCCGCACCGCGGTATTCGACTTCATCGAGGGCTGGTACAACCTGCACCGACTCCACAGCAGCCTGGGCTACCAAAGCCCAGCCGCCTACGAGTCCGCTATCGCGGCCTGACCGACACACACAACCTGTCCGTCAAACCGGAGCAAGCCCACCTGGGTGAGCGGAACAGCTGAGCGGAGCCGAGCAGCCGTTCGAGCGCAGGTGCCGGACGGCTTCGCCCACCCCCAACTGCCCCAGTTGCTGCTTGCCGCCCCGGCTGCGCCGGGGACTCTGACCGTGCTCCTCATCTCACCCGTCGCCGGCACGTAGATCTTGCTTAGTTCCAGGATTCGGTGGAGCCTCTCTCCCGCCACCCGGCTTTCGTGTATCGGGGCTCAGCGACGCGCTGCCAGGACCGGATCGGTGCGCTCGACGGCCACGTATGTCTCGTCGGTCCTCGCCTCCAGCAGCCCTCCGCCGGTCTGGGGAGGCTGCGGGGCCAGGCGCACCCGACGCAGGAACTCCGGCGGCACGTCCTGGCGGATGTAGGCATCGGCCATCTCCTGCCTGGCCCTCCCCAGCCGCCCGTACTCGCGCTCGTAGAAGCTGCGCCGCGCCTCGCGGCTGATCTCCTCCCGCTCCTCGTCCTCACCGCGCCGGGAGAAGATCCGCTCCGCCGGGAAGAGCCGCTCTTCGACGGGCACGTCCGCCTGGACCTGGTGCAAGCGCGCACAAGCCGCGTACAGACCCCGCGACAGCCCCAGGTGGAGGCCAATGCCAGGGATCCGGCCCACGATGAACTCCCTCACCCCCGGCAGCTCCCGAACCCACTCGTAGGGGACTTCCAGGCCCAGTGCCTGCTCCCGCAGGAATCGCGTGTTGACGTCCCGCTCCAGCGGCTCCGCCCTGCCAGCGCTCCTGCGCGGTTCGGTCCCCGCCCCGCCGAGCGGCACGACCCGCAAGTCCTCGACCGCTCCGAAGGCCAGCGCGCGGAAGACCAGCAACTGGTCCCGTGCGACCCTCAGCAGATCTTCGGGGTCTTCGCTGAGCGGCGGGGCGCCTCCCCCCGCCGGGGCGTTGGGCAGGTGCTGGACGCCCCCACCCGGCGAGGGGGCTGCGATTGCCGTGTGCACCATCATGAAGAGAGAGTCGGACTCCCACCGATCAGTCCCAGGCAGCGAGGTGCCACACAGCACCTGCCGGTGAGGAACAGCGATCTCCTCGGAGGCCCGGTCCAACTGGCCCTGACCGGACCGCATGTCGGGCAGGCCCAGTTCCTTCCGGGCCTTGGCCTCGATCAGCCACGGCATCGCCTCGAAGAGGTGGTTGCCGTAGAGGTCCGGAAGTCTCTTCGACGGATCGGTCAGCTCGGGGATGCCGCTGGCCTCCAAATGCACCGTGGCCGGCAGGCCGCCCATCCCCACGGTCAGCCACTGCGCCATCGTCATGCCCAGGTGGTAGCCGAAGGCGGCATGGGCGCTGCGTTCAGTACCGTGACGGTAGACGGGGCTGACGAACAGGCGCCGCCCCGCTCCCCCCTCGGGTGCCGGCACATCCCTGAGCGACAGGTACGCCTGAAGGGGCGACACGCGGGCGACGAGTTCGTTGACGGCGAAGTGCGGCGTCTGCCGCAGCCACGGAGCCAGGTCGCGGCCGGCACCGGTCGCCGCCATCACGAGCTGGCGCCAGGTGGTCGTCGCCAGGTACTCGCCATCGCCGGGCAGAGCATCGCCGCCAGGCCAGGGCTGCGCCGCCTTGGGCCACCGAGACCGGTGCCACCGGTTCAGCGTCCCGTCAGAAAGCACACGGACCGGGATGTCGAACGCGTCTTCCAGCGAGAACCCGAAGTCCTCGACGCCTGTGGGAGGGATCATCGCCATGCCCGGAGCTTGCCAGATGCGGCCCAGGACGCGAGCACGCAGGCCACTGGAGGCGGATCCCCGCGGGCCGCACGGTCCGACTGGCTGGCTGAACATGTGACCCGCTCACATCAAGGAACCTGATTCAGGGCCCAGCGATACTGTGCCCCTCCCCGCGGCTCCGGGAGTCCACCGGCACAGGCCAGGAACAGGTCCTTAGCCCAGTCACAGTGCCAACCAGGCGGTCCCGTCAGCAGGCTTGGCCGCCTGGCACGAAGCACCATGGCCGACCCGCGAGCAACCAGACGCGCCCGGCGACCCGACCCGTCGCATTCACGCAGGTAAGAGGGCGATCTCCATTCGGAACGATAGGAACCCCGAGCTCGTACGTCTGTTCAGATGTAGCGATTACTGAAGCAACTCTGGCCACGAACTCCGCTGATGATCATGTGAAGCCCCTTTTGGTGCTCGCGCCCGGCCGACATCTACGGCTGCTGCCCGGCCAGCAGGGGCGGAGGGCTGTCCGGCCGGCGGCCGGACAGCCCGAGGAGGATCTTCGTCGGATTTCTAGGCCGAGATCAGGTTCCACAGGTGGTCGTCGTAGGCGACGTTGTTGATGACGAGGCCGCCCCAGTTGCCGGAGGGTGACGTGTTGCTGCAGGTGTAGATCCCCAGCTTGGTTCGGTTGGCCGTGTCGGTGAGGTCGGCGGCCCAGCCGTCGACGTCCAGGCACTCGTTGTTGGGGTCGGCCTTGTTGGAGGGGTCCCCGGAGGACTTGAAGTTCTCGATCTCCGTGAAACCGGCCTGAACGGTGTTCAGGAACCATTCCTGGTTGTCGTTGGCAGAGTTGGTGTTGCAGGTGTACAGGGTTACCTGGGCCCCTGCGGGCTCGCTGCCGTAGCCGGGCAGGTCCAGGCACTTGCCACTGGCAACGTCGACGATGACGTAGAGGTTCTGGCCGTCGACGGTGCGGGTGTACTCGAAGCCGAATACCTGGTTGTCCGTGCTGCCGCTGCCGATCAGGCAGGAGTCCATCCACACGGCGGTGCCCGAGGGCTCGCTCCCGGTGCCGGGCAGATCGGCGCACTCGAGGGTGTTGTTGGCGAAGCTGGTGCTGTCGTTCTCCAGGTAGTAGTTCCCGGCAGCCGTGGAGGCGTGGGCTGCGGTCGTGCCGAGGAGCGGGGTGAGGGCCGTTATGCCGGCCACGGCGATCAGATGGGTGAGCCTGCGCGGTTTCATGAGTGTCTCCACAGGTGGTCGACGAGGTGGCGTACGGCGAGCGTTTTCTGTCAACACGGCTGTCTGGGCTGCCAGTTGGGATCTCCCAGCACGTCTGCCTTTAGTAGGGTGGCTGACGGCGTGCGAGGAGCACGAGGTTCCCGCACAAGTCCGCACGCACGGCTCGGCGACGTGATGGGGGTTGCGTTTCATGGAGACGGCTGAAGCTGCCGGCCCGGATCCGGAGCAGGTCATCGACCTGGAGGGGTTGGTGCGGGCCCTGATCGGGCTGCGCGCCCTGGCGGGCAGCCCGCCCTACCGGGCCCTGGCCAAGCAGGTGGGCCCGCTGCTGCGACCGCCGCGCGAGATTGCGTTCCGAACCGTTGCCGATGTGTTCCAGCCCTCCCGTCGCCGCCTGGACCTGGACCTGGTTCTCGCGGTCGTCCGTGCCCTGGGCGCGGGACGGCAGGTGGATGCGTGGCGGCGGGCTCATGCGCGTGCGCATGCTGATGCTGCTTCAGGCGGCCCGGTGGGAGTGTTCCGTCAGCTCCCGGCGGACCTGCCCACCTTCATCGGCAGACGCGAGGCCCTGCGTCGGTTGCTCGCCGCAGTGGACGAGCCGCGACCCGATGCGGCCACCACCGTGGTCGTCTCCGCAATCGAGGGCATGGCCGGGGTCGGCAAGACACAGCTGGCCGTCCACGCCGCGCACCGCCTGGTGCGCACGGGGCGCTGCACCGATGTGCAGCTCTACGTGGACTTGAGGGGTTTCGACCCCGACCACGCCCCTGCCGACCCGTGCATGGTGCTCGGCTCCTTTCTGCGGCAGCTGGAGGTTCCCGGACCGCAGATCCCGTCCGGCCTCGATGAGCGCGCGGCCATGTACCGCGACGTCCTGCACGACAAGCAGGCGTTGATCCTGCTTGACAACGCAGCCGACGAGAAGCAGGTCCGGGACTTGATCCCTGCCTCGGGCGGCTGCGTGGTGCTGGTGACCAGCCGGCGGACACTGGCCGGCCTGGACGGCGCGGCCGTGCAGTTGATCGACGTGTTCGACGAAGACGAGGCGATTGCCCTACTGGCCCGGATCGCCGGGGAACAGCGGGTCCAGGCCGAGCCCGAAGTCGCCGCCGAGATCGTCAAGGCGTGCGGATACCTGCCGCTGGCTGTGTCGTTGGCCGCAGCCCGGCTGCGATCTCGGCCAACCTGGTCGCTGGCCGACCTCGCCGCCCGCATCCACGAGGACGACCTGGGCACCGTACGCATCGGCGCCCGCAGCGTCGACGCGGTCTTCGACCTGTCCTACCAGGCCCTGCCCGCCGACCTTCGCCGCTTGTACCGCCTGCTCGCCCTGTTTCCGGGCGCCGACTTCACCGCCGCAGCGGCCGCGGCACTGGCCGGCATCGAGACCTCCCAGGCACAGGACGCGTTGGAGGAACTGCTCGACGACCACCTCATCCAGCAGAAGACCAGCGAACGCTACGCCTTGCACGACCTGGCCCGCTCCTACGCCGCAAGACGCACATACGAGGAGGACGACTCCAGCACCCGGGAGACAGCCGTCCAACGCTTCCTGACCTGGTACCTGCACAGCATCACCGCAGCCTGCCACTGCCTGAACCCCCACGGCGCCGCTGTGGTGCTGCCCCCGCCTCCTCGCCTCCCCGCGCCACTGGCGTTCACGGACCGCGACACCGCCCTTGCCTGGTGCGAAGCCGAGCGCGTGAACCTGGCCGCCGCGGTCAGTGCCGCCGAAGGCGATGACCTCGCCTGGCAGCTCGCCCGCGCCGCAGTCCCCTACTACTCCCTGCGCAATCTTTGGGACGACTGGGCCGAGACCCACCGCATCGGCTTGTCCGCAGCCCAGATGCACCAAGATCGCCTCGGGCAGGCGTGGATGCACCACGGACTGGGCCGCGCCCGCACCGACCTGCAGGACCCTGCTGCCGCCGACCACTTCCGCACCGCCCAGGAGCTGTTCGGTGACAAGTATCCGCTGGAAGCCCTGCGCTCCCTGGCCAGCCTGGCCGCCTTCTACGGTCAGCAGGGCGATGTCGAACTCCTCATTGCGTACTCCCTGCGAGCGGTCGAAGCAGCTCGAAGGGCCAAGGACGGGTACATCGAAGCCATCCTCCTCGGAAACATCGGCACGGCCTGCATCGAGCTGAAGCGCTTTGACGAGGGGGTCTCCTACCTTCACGCGGCCCTGGCCAGGTTGGTGACCCTCGGCGACGAATTCGGCCAGGCCACGGTCCTCAACAACCTCGGCGACACCCACATTCGTAGCGGGAAGCTGTCCGACGCCGACAACTGCCTGACGCGTGCCCTGTTGCTTCGACGGAACCTGGGAGACCGACGCGGAGAGGCGACCACTCTGAACCTCCTGGCGGACCTCGCCCGTGCACGAGAACAAGCCGACGAAGAACGCCACTTCCGGCAGGCAGCACTGGACATCTACGAAGACCTCAACGACCCACTCGCCGCTGGAGTGCGCGCCCAGTTGGCCTGATGCGATCCAGGTCACGTCCGCTGGCGTGGTGTATTGACGGTCAGTCGGATCTCGTTTTGAGGTTGGGCGGTGAGGGCGGTCGGGTCGGTGGCGTCGGTGGCGTCGGTGGGTTGTCCCTCGATCGGGTGCAGACGCCAGCGGCCGAGGCTCTCGGAGCCGATGTAGCGGCGTTGTTCGGCCCGTTCGTCGCTCTGCTCGGCCAGGACGGCGCCGACCAGGCGGATGACCGAGGGCTGGTCGGGGAAGATGCCGACGACGTCGGTGCGGCGGCGTGTCCTGGGTGAGCGGAACAGCTGAGCGGGGCCGGGCAGCCGTTCGGGCGGAGATGCCGGACGGTTTCGCCCACCCGCAGCTGACCCAGCCGCTCCTCGCCGACCCGGCTGCGCAGGGTGCTCTGACCGTGGTCCTCAATTCACCCGTCGCCGACGCCCCGAGCCCATGCGTACTGTTGCTGGACCTGGCCGATGCAGGTGGTGTCTCCCGTCGGTTCTCCGGTCGTCCGGTCATCCCAGTCGCTGGCGTGGGGTGTCCTGGACAGCGATCATCCTGGTCAACGGCCGCGGCCCGCGCCATGGCGTTGATCTGGCGTTCGTATGGCGTTTCGCACAGGCGGAACATAGGGTCCGAGTCCAAGGGATCAAGGGGGCGGGCTTGACTGCGGAGTTCGGTTCGTTGCTGCGCGAGTTCCGGCTTCGGTGCAGCTGGACGCAGGAGGAGCTGGCCGGGAAGTCGGGTGTCTCGACGCATGCGATCAGCGTGCTGGAGGCGGGGCGGCGACAGCCGCGGCTCTCCTCGGTGACCCGGCTCGCCGACGCCCTGGCGCTCGATCCGCGCCGCCGCGAACAGCTGCTCGCAGCGGCGCGCGGCGGCTCGGCCCCGGCCCGCCCGCTCGCCGGCCCCGGCACGGTGCGCCCGCTCCCGCGCCCGCACCCAAGCGCTCCCTGCCAACTCCCCTACGACACCCGGCTGTTCACCGGTCGCGCCCGGGAACTCGACGAACTGCTGTCGCTGGCCCGCTCGGCGCCGACAGGCAGCGCCTGCGGCATGGTGGTGATCTCGGCCATCGACGGCATGGGCGGCGTGGGCAAGTCCGCCCTGGCCATCCGTGCCGCGCACCGGGTGCGGCCCCAGTTCCCCGACGGGCAGCTCTTCGTCGACCTCCACGGCCACACGGCCGGCGTCGCCCCGGTCTCCCCCGCCGATGCCCTCGACTGGCTGCTGCGCTCACTGGGCGTGCCACCGCGACAGATTCCCGAGGAGCTGAGCACCCGCGCCGCCCTGTACCGGGAACGCCTCGCCGACACCCGCACCCTGATCGTCCTCGACAACGCCGCCAGCAGCGCGCAGGTCCGCCCGCTGCTGCCGGGAACGCCCAGCTGCCTGGTCCTGATCACCAGCCGCCGCCGGCTGACCGGACTCGACGACGCCCACAGCCTCGCCGTCGACCCGCTGCCGGCCCCGGACGCCGTGGCGCTGCTGCGCGACGCCGCAGGCCCCGACCGCGTCCCCATCGACCATCCGGCAGCCGACGAGCTCGTGGAACTGTGCGGCCGCCTGCCCCTCGCGATCCGCATCGCCGCCGCCCGGCTGCGCCACCAGCGCGGCCTGCAGCTGGAGAGCCTGGTGGAGCTGCTCCGCGACGAGCACCACCGCCTGGCCCGACTCACGGACGAGGACCGGAGCCTGACGGCCGTCTTCGCCACCTCCTTCGCTTCCCTGGCCCCCGCCGAACAGGACCTGCTGCGGCTGCTCGCCCGCTTCCCCGGCCACGACATCGATACCTTCGCCGTCGCCGCTCTCGCCGACACCGACCACCGCACGGCGGAGCGGCTGCTGGAGAGCCTGCTCGACCACAACCTGATGGTCCAGCGCACCCCCGGGCGCTACCAGTTCCACGACCTGGTCGGGCTCTACGTCCGGTCGACGGTCGAACAGCAGCAGACGGCGGAGCCGGACCAGGACGCCCCGCTGCACCGGCTGGCCGGGTACTACCGGTACGCCGCCGCGCAGGCCAACGAACACCTGGCCCGGCGCACCCGCCCCGGTCGGCGCACCGAGCCGACGGCGCCTCTGGCGCTCCCGGCCCTGACCGACGGGGCCGAGGCCCTGGCCTGGATGCGCGGCGAGTACCGGAACCTGCTCGCGCTCCTCGACCACCCCACCGTGGCCTCCCTCCCCTGGTTCACCGTCTCGCTCTCCGCCGACCTCGCGGCCTTCCTGCTGCTGGAGGGACGCTGGACCCAGGCCGCCGAGCTGCACGGGTCCGCGGTGACCGCGGCGGCGGCCGACGGGGACCGCCGCGGCGAGGCCGACGCCCGGTGCGACCTGGGACGGGTCCGGCACGCGACCGGCGACTACCGGGCCGCCGCGGAGCTCTACGAGCAGGCCCTGACGATCCACCAGGAGCTCGGCGACCGCCACGGCGAGGCCAACGACCTGCACGAGCTCGGCCGCATCCGGCTGCTGACCGGCGAGATCCGGGAGGCCGCGTGGCTGCACGAGCAGGCCCTGGACGCCTTCCGGGCCCTCGGCGACCGGCTCGGCGAGGCCCGCGCGCTGTGCGACCTGGGCCGGACCCGGCACTCCTCGGGCGACTCCCCCGCCGCGGTCGAGCTGTCCTCACAGGTGCTCGACCTCTACCGGACCATGGGCGACCGCCGGGGCGAAGCCGCCGCCCTGCACGACCTCGCGTTCATCCTGGACGAGATGGGCGACCGGAGCAGCGCCGGTCAGTTCTACCAGCAGGCGCTGACGATCTACCAGGACCTCAAGAGCGTCCAGGGCATCGCCAACACTCTGCGCGGCCTGGGCCGGGTCCGGCACGCCGCCGGCGACCACCGGGGCGCGGCCGAACTCCACCAGCGCTCCCTGGATGCCTGCCGGGAGGCGGGCAGCAGCCACGGCGAGGCCGACTCGCTGCTCGGCCTGGGCCGGGCACGTGAAGCGCTGGGCGACAGCCACGAAGCCGCCGAACTCTACCGGCAGGCGTTGGCCCTCTACCAGGAGATCGGCAGCCGCCTCGGTGAGACCAGTACCCTGCTCGACCTGGCGGTCCTGACCGAGCGGACGGCCGGACCGCGTGCGGCTCTGACGCTGCACCAGCAGGCCCTGGCACTCGCCCGCGCCACCGACAACCCACTGGACCAGGCCCGCGCCCTGGAAGGAGCCGCCCGCTGCACCCTGGCCCTCGGCGACCGCACCGCCGCGCTGGCCGGGATGGACGACGCCGTCACCCTCTACCGGCGACTCGACTCCCCCGCCGCCGCGGAGGCCGCCGCCCGACTGTCCGCCCTGCGGACCGAGCCCGCCGCAGCCGCCGACGGCCGGTGAGTCGCCGCGCCGGCCCGAAGGGTCGTCACCGCCGGGTGTCAGCAGCCGCCGGACGCCGGGGCACCGAGGCCGATCTCCAGCAGCGCCGGCGCAGGGGCTGCGCAGCAGCCGCCGCCCCCGCTTCGGGCAGCGTCGGCGTCGGGGTCGTCGAAGAGCCCTGCCCCGCCGCACACGCCGGTGTCAGGAAGCGTCAGCTCCACGCGGGCGGCGGCCTCGTGGTCGCCGGCCAGGGCTGCGGCTACCGAGCGGACCTGCTCGTACCCGGTCATGGCCAGGAAGGTGGGGGCGCGGCCGTAGCTCTTCATGCCCACCAGGTACACGCCTTCCTCGTGGTGGCCCAACTCGCCTGCGCCGTGGGGGTAGACGGTGCCGCAGGAGTGCTGGTTGGGGTCGATCAGCGGGGCGAGCCTGACCGGGGCCTGGAGGCGTTCGTCCAGGGTGAGCCGCAGTTCGCTCTGCCAGGAGTGGTCGGGGCGGAAGCCGGTCAGGCCGATCACGTGGTCCAGCCCCTCGATCCGGCGGCCGTCGTCGGCCACCAGCACCACCCGGCCGTCGGCGTCCTCGACGCGTTCGGTCCGGAAGCCCTGGACGACCTCGATGTGACCGGCCGTCACCGCCGCCCTCGCCCGCAGCCCGAGGGCTCCGCGAGCGGGCAGTTCGTCGGACTCGCCACCGCCGAAGGCATTGCCGATGCTTCCGCGCCGCAGCACCCACACCGCGCGAGTGCCGGGCGCATCGGTGGCCAGATCGGCCAGTGACAGCAGGGCGGTCAGGGCCGAGTGGCCGGAGCCCACGACCGCGGTGCGGCGTCCGGCGTGCCGGGTACGGACCGCCGGGTCGGCGGTGTCGGGGGCGAGGTAGGTGATGCGGTCGCGGTGGCTGTGTTCGCCCGCTGCGGGGAGGCCGTCGCTGCCCAGCGGGTTGGGCGAGGTGAACGTGCCGGTGGCGTCGATGATCGCCCGGACCTGGAGGCGCTCCTGGACACCGTCCACGTCGCTGGTGTGGAGGGTGAAGGGCTGGTCCTCGCGGCCGGAGTCGACGATGCGGTCCCGGCCGCGGCGGGCGGCACCGGTGACTGTGGTGTTGTAGCGGACCCGCTCGCCGAGGGCGTCGGCCAGCGGCTGCAGATAGCGCTCTGCCCACTCGGCGCCGGTGGGGTAGCGCTTCGGTTCGGGGCGGGTCCAGCCGGTGGGCTCCAGCAGGCGGGCGGCGGCCGGGTCGACCAGCTCGGACCAGGCGGAGAACAGCCGCACATGGCCCCAGGCCCGAACCGACGAGGCCGCCGAGGGGCCGGCCTCAAGGACGACTGGCTCCAGGCCGCGTTCCAGCAGGTGCACGGCGGCGGCAAGCCCGATCGGGCCCGCCCCGACCACGGCGATCGGCAGGGCTGCGGCACCCGGGCTGCTGTTCTCACTCATGGCCATCCCATCCCTTAATTCGACACTTGTCGATACAGAGAAGCTTGTCGCCTGCTTCGACGGATGTCAAGATAGACGTATGTCGAATCCGGGTGTCGCGGAGCTGCCGCTAGTGCAGGACGAGATCGCGGCCTGCTGTCCGCCGGTGACTTCGGCCGAGTTGTCCGAGACGGACGCGGTGCGGATGGCCGCGATGTTCAAGGCCCTCGGCGACCCGGTACGGCTGCGGCTGTTCTCCAAGGTCGCCTCCCATGCCGGCGGCGAGGCGTGCGTGTGCGACATCCAGGACGTCGGGGTGTCCCAGCCGACGGTGAGCCACCACCTGAAGAAGCTGCGCGAGGCCGGACTGCTGTCCTCCGAAAGGCGCGGGACCTGGGTCTACTACCGTGTCGAGCCGCAGGTGCTGGCGGCGATGAGCCTCCTACTCGGCGGCTCCGCCTCCTGAATCGAGGACACCATGACACCATCGCCCACTCAGGCCGTCGCCGAGCGGCTACGGGAAGCGTTCGAGGCCAAGGACCTGGCCCTGCTGGGACCACTGCTTGACCCCAAGGTCCGCTGGGGCGGCCCGGAGGAGACCGAGCAGACCTGCCACTCACGCGGTGACGTGCTCGCCTGGTACGGCCGAGCCCAGGCTGCGGGCATGAGTGCCCAGGTCACCGAGACCGTCGTACTCGACAGCGCAGTGGTGCTGGCCCTGGCCATGTCCGGACCCGCGCTCGGCCCGAACGCGAAGCGTCCGGACACCGTCTTCCAGGTGTTCCACCTCGCCGGCGGCCTGGTCGTCGACATCCGCGGCTTCCAGCACCGCCGACGGGCCGTCGCATTCGCCGAGAAGCCGCTGCGCGCCCGGGGCTGACAAGCCGACGAAGGGTCAGGCGCGCGTGTCCCGGTCGCGGCCGAAGACCAGGGCGACCAGGGCCAGGCCGACGATGCCGCCGATCAGTTCCATGCCGATGAAGCCGGGCAGGGAGGAGGGCTTGATGCCGGCGAAGGTGTCGGTGAAGGTGCGGCCGATGGCGACGGCGGGGTTGGCGAAGCTGGTGGAGGAGGTGAACCAGTAGGCGGCCCCGATGTAGGAGGCCACCGCGACGGGGGCGAAGCGGAGCTGGTCCCTCTTCGCCAAGCCGAAGATCAGCAGGACCAGTCCGGCGGTGGCCACGACCTCGCCGATCAGCAGGTGTCCGGCGGAGCGGTCGTGGCTGGACCACTGCACCAGGGCCTTGCCGAACATGGCGTCCGCCAGCACCGCGCCGCCGATCGCGCCGGCGGTCTGCGCAATGACATAGGCGGCGACCTCGCGGACGGGGAGGTGGTTGTGCCGTCCGCGGCGGGTCCACCAGTCGGCCAGGGTGACCACCGGGTTGAAGTGCGCGCCGGAGACCGGTCCCAGCAGCAGGATCAGCACGCCCAGGCCGAAGACGGTGGCGGTGGAGTTGGCCAGCAGTTGCAGGCCAACGTCCCTCGTGAGTTCGGTGGCCTGGATGCCGGAGCCGACCACGACCGCGACCAGCGCGGCGGTGCCGACCAGCTCGGCGGCGACCATGCGGAACAGCGGGTCGAGGCCCAGGTCGGCGACGAGCGGCTCGGCCAGATCGGTGGGTCTGGCCTCGTCTATGGCACTCACGAAGAACACTCCAGGAAAGGGCGGCGGTGTAGGTAGGCGGGTCAGGCGCAGGGGCGCTTGCGGGCGGCCTCGGCAGTGGCGCGGGCAGTGTCGGCCAGGGTGCCCAGGTGGGCGGCGACTGCCTCCAGCGCCGCAGGGCGCAGCTTGTAGTAGAGGAAGCGTCCGCAGGGCTCGGTCTCCACCAGTCCGGCCTGCCGCAGCAGCCGCAGGTGGTTGGACAGGTTGGTCTGCTTGGCGCCGGTCTCCTCGACCAGGTGGCACACGCACAGGGACTCGGCCGCCAGCAGCGTCACGATCTGCATCCGCAGCGGATCGGCGAGGACCTTCAACGCTTCAGTATCGACTGATGTCACCATGGGCTGATACGTTACCGGTCGTGGGGACGCCACGCGACCCCGGGCGGCCACCGGTCCTGGCCGGTGGCCGGCCCTCCCGCGCTGGAGACACCATCTCCGTGACGAGATCGCCCACCACGTCGCCGACCTGGTCACCGAACGCACCCCGCCGGTTCCCGAACTCCCGTCACCACCCCATCGGAAAGCACCCGTCTGCGATGACTGCCGCACCCGCCGCCTCGGTCCTGTTCGTCTGCGTCCACAACGCCGGCCGCTCCCAGATGGCTGCCGGATTCCTCAGCCACCTCGCCGGTGACCGCGTCGAGGTCCGCTCCGCCGGCTCCGTCCCCGGCGACCAGGTCAACCCCTCCGCCATCGCCGCCATGGCCGAGGTCGGCGTCGACATCTCGCACCAGAGCCCCAAGGTCCTGACGACCGAAGCCGTCCAGGCGTCCGACTACGTCATCACCATGGGCTGCGGCGACGCCTGCCCGATCTTCCCCGGCAAGAAGTACCTCAACTGGGAGCTCGAAGACCCCGCCGGCCAGGGCGTGGAGGCCGTACGCCCGATCCGCGACGAGATCCGGAACCTGATCGAAGGCCTGATCGCCGAGATCGACGCCAAGCAGCAGGAGAACTGACCGCCCGTCACCGAGCAGAGCGCCAGCTCGTGGCGCGCCTCAGGGGCGCTCGTACCGCTGGCAGGCCAGACCGGACGAGCCCTGAGCAGGACCCGGTTTCGCCCGCGACGCCATGATGCAGATCCCGTGTCCAGCCTGAATCTGCATTACGATATCCGACAAATCCATGCAAAAGGATGGCAATGGCTCTGGATATTGATCCTCCCTCGGACCTGCCGCATTTCATCGACCGCGCCGCGATCAGCGAACTCGTCGACCGCTACTCCAAGCTGTTCGACGACCGCACCTTCAGCGAGACGCTGCCGACGCTGTTCACCGACGACGCCTTCGTCGAACTTCCCTCCGGCGAACATCGCGGGCTCGACGGCTTGGACAAGTTCCACGAAAACGTCATGGCCCCGTTCGGCCCGACTCAGCACCTGTTCACGAACACGCTCGTCGACACCGCAGGTGAGCGGGCATCTTTTCGCACCAATACGTATGTCACGCACACGGTATTGGCTGCCGCCGAAAGTCAGAGCAGCGACAAGGGGAACTACTTCCTCGCCGGCGGAACCCTGACGGGCACCGCGCTTCGCACGACCCGGGGGTGGCGGTTCGAGAAGGTTGTGCTCGATGTCATCTGGCGGCAGGGAAACCTCGACTTCCGACCGCAGTAGAGGAACGTCACGTCACGAGCCGCCGACACCAGGGGTGCGAGCGCAGCCCGCCGGGCTCACCGGACCGGCTCCGCGGTGGCGGCGAGGGTTCGGTCGAGCCAGCCGATGATGGTCGGGAAGACTTCGGGCAGTTTGCTCACCGCGCAGTGCCCGGTCCCGGGGACGAGGTTCACGACGGTGTCGCGGCGGCCCTGGAACACCAGGGTGTCGTGCTGCGGAACATGGACGTCGTCGGCGCCATTCACGACCAGCATCGGGCCGTTGCGGTCCTGGTCGAGCAGCGGGCGCAGCGAGAACTCCTGCCGTCGTGCCGCCAGTTCCTCCGGTCCGGGCGGTGCATCGAATCCCATCGCATTGCCGACGATGCCGTCCATGCCGAAAGCGGCCTTCCGCGCTGCGCCGAACGCCGCTTCGACCGGCCCGCCCAGCACCACGGCGGCGTCCACCTCGCCGCCGAGACCCGATCGGGCCGAGAAGTACCCGCCCATCGAGATGCCCAGGTGCGCCACCACGCCGTTGCCCAGTGTCCGGGCGTGACGGATCAGCCCGCTGACCAGCTCCGCTCCGCCAGCACCGGTCATCGGCACCGTCGACTCGCCGGTTCCGGCGATGTCGAAGACCAGCACCTGGGCACGGAGGTGAGTGGCAAGAAGCACCATCAGCTGGTGCACGTCCATCTTCCAGCTGTCCACGCCGCCGCTGGCGAGCACCACCGGCCGAGCGGCGGGGAGGTCGAAGGGCGAGAGCAGGTGCACCGCCACGTCGGTCGTGCCGCCTCGGTACGGCAGCTCCAGGACGTGCCGCTGGAACCGCACTCCGAAGCCCGGGGCGGCCAGCCGGTACTGCTCCAGCTGCCTGGACAGGGCGGTGCTCTTGCTCTCGTTGGCCAGGGTGGGGAACTTCGCCCACCCGTAGGCCAGTGCGGCCTGCTCATGCGATCCCGCGTCCGCGTAGGCCGCGGCCAGCTTCGACCATTCATGGACCCAACCACCCGGGGCATCGGCCCACATCTCGGTGATCGCGGCACGCACGGTGTCGACGTCGTCCGCCGGAAGTCCGGTGTTGACCATCTGCGGATACCGCTCGCCGAACAGCTCGGATGCGTCCAGCGGCCATTCGTAGGCCATGACGGCTCCTTCCACGACAGTGTCACTAACGCAGAGATTCTGCGTTAGTGGACGCTACCTCCACCCCACCACAAACGCAACATCCGTGCGTTAAGGTGGCGTGGTGACTCGGAACGAGACGAACGACCAGGCTGAGGCAGTCCGCCGCCCCGGCGGCCGATCCGCGCGGGTCCGCGCCGACGTCCTGCGGGCGACCCTGGAAGCGCTCGCCGAGCACGGCCCGGGCGGCGGCCTGACGCTGAGTGAGATCGCCAGGCGGGCAGGCGTCCACGCCACCTCGATCCAGCGGCGCTGGGGCACGGTGCAGAACCTGACCCTGGACGCGCTGCTGACCTACAGTCAGGAACAGCTTCCGGTCCCCGACACCGGGAACCTCCGCGACGACATGGTCGTGCTGGCCCGACTGATCACGGCCTACCTGGACACCCCACTGGGCACCGCACTGGCCCAGGCGATGGCCGCCGTCGACGAGGACCCCGCGCTGGCCGGGAGCCGCGCCCAGTTCTGGCAGGCCCGCTACGACGCCACCCGGACCATCGTCGACCGCGCCATCGCCCGCGACGAACTGGCCGCCGGCACCGATCACCAGCTCGTTCTCGAACTCCTGGTAGCGCCACTGCACTTCCGGGCGCTGCTCATCCGGCAGCCCGTCGAGGAAGGCCGCATCGAGCGGATGGTCGACGCGCTGCTCCACGGACTGGCCGGATAGCCCCCGCACCACAGCCAATATTCTGCGGCAGCAGAGCTTGAGTACCTGCCGGTGCGTTTGATTGGGTTACCCCAGCTGAGACGGGGAGGCCCAGGTGGCGCATGAGCGGATCGAACTGGCCGCGGTGTTGTCGGCCGCGGAGGCTGCGGCGCCGGTGGCCTCCCTCGACGTCGTGGCGCGCAATCTTCGCGACCGGTTCGGTGCGCGGTACGTCTCGTTCCTGTTCGTCGACCTCGTCGGCCAACGCCTGGTGCGGTTCAACGAGGACGCAGTCGGGCGACAGCGGCAGGCGTCCGACCAGATCCTCCTGGCCGGCAGCCTCTACGACCAGGTCCTGCGCACCCAGAGGCTGGTCCGGGCGCCCGCCGGAGAGCAGGGACAGCGGGTGATCGCCCCGGTCACCAACCGCGGCGACACCATCGGCGTCCTGGAGCTGTCCCTTCCCCAGGTCACCCAGGACATACTGGAGCAGGTCGAAGAGGCCGCACACGCGTTGGCGTACATCGTCGTCACCGACCGCCGCTTCACCGACCTCTACCACTGGGGCCAGCGCACCACCGCGGTGAGCCTGGCCGCGGAGATCCAACGCCAGCTCCTGCCCACCGCGCCCGCGTGCGAGGCGCCCCAGTTCTCCCTGGCCTGCGCCCTGGTCCCGGCCGGCAGCATCGCCGGGGACACCTACGACTACGCCCTGGACCGCGACACCCTGCACCTGTCCATCACCGACGCCATGGGCCATGACGTCAACGCCTCGCTGATGGCCACCCTCCTGGTCAACGCCTCCCGTGGCGCCCGCCGTGCCGGCGCCGACCTGGCCGAACAGGCCCGCCGGACCCACCGTGCCCTCCTCGAGCACGGTCGAGAGACCCTGGCCACCGGCCTGCTGCTGCGCATAGCCCTGGCTCCAGCGCCCAACTCGTCAACGCCGGACACCCGTGGCCGCTACGGCTGCGCAAGGGCACGGTCGAGGAGCTCCAACTCCACGTCAGCCTGCCCTTCGGCATCGACGTACCGACCCCCTACCCGGTTCAGGACCTCGACCTGCGCCCGGGTGACCGCCTCGTGCTGTACACCGACGGCATGCAGGAACGCCGGACGCAGACCGTCGACCTTCCCCACCTGATCAGCGAGTCCGCCGCTGAACACCCGCGCGAGGTCGTCCGCGCACTCGCCGCCGCAGTCACGGCCGCCGGCAACGGCCAACTCCAGGACGACGCCACCGTCCTGTGCCTGGACTGGCACGGCCCACGGGATGCCGCACACTGACTGGCCGCCAGGAACCCCCGGACAGGCCCCCTGGGGGCTGCCGGTGCTCCGCTGAGCGGACAGGCTGTTCGGTCATGTCCATGAAATGCACAACGTCCCGTAACACGCGGGGACTTCCTCCGGCCGCGCAACCTCCGGATACTCATCTACGCGCGTCAAACTACGCGCGTAGTCAACTCCCCCGGAGGAGATCGAGCATGACTGCAGCTCAGCGAACGTTCGGACGGGCCACGTGCGCCGTCGCGGCGGCCTGCGCGGCCCTGCTGGCCACCCTGGTGACGCACCAGGGCACCGCCCACGCGGCCACCACGCACCGGGTGCTCTTCGACGACGCCCACGCCGAGACCGCGGGCAACGCGGACTGGATCATCAGCACCAGCATGCCCGACCCGCTCGCCCAGAACGCCAACCCCACCACCGAGAAGAGCTGGACCGGCGCTCTCTCCGCCTGGGGTGTCGCCCTGCAGAAGACCGGCTCCTACAGCCTCAAGACCAACACCAGCGCGCTGACCTACGGCACCAGCGCCACCCTCGACCTGTCCAACTTCGACACCCTGGTGATCGACGAGCCCAACACCAAGTTCACCACCGCCGAGAAGACCGCGATCATGAAGTTCGTCCAGGCCGGCGGCGGCCTGTTCCTGATCTCCGACCACACCGGCAGCGACCGCAACAACGACGGCTACGACTCCCCCGCCATCATCAACGACCTGATGACCACCAACTCGGTGGACAGCACCGACCCGTTCGGCTTCTCGGTCGACCTGCTGAACATCGCCACCGGCACTCCGAAGGCCATCACCGACAGCACCAACACCGTCCTGCACGGCAGCTTCGGCACGGTCACCGGCAGCGACTTCTACAACGGCACCACCTTCACCCTCAAGCCCGCCGACAACTCCGCCGTCAAGGGCCTGCTCTACCGCAGCGGCTACAGCGGCAACACCGGCGCCTTCTTCGTCACCAGCGGCTTCGGCAGCGGCCGGGTCGCCATCTGGGGCGACAGCTCGGACGTCGACGACGGCACCGGCCAGTCCGGCAACACCCTCTACGACGGCTGGGACGACAGCACCGCCACCAACGCCGCCCTCGCCCTCAACGCCACCGCCTGGCTGGTGAAGGCCAGCTGACCAGCGCCGGAGCGGGCCGCCCCGAACGCCGGGGCGGCCCGCTCCGCCCATTCCCGACATCCTTCCAGATGCTTCACAATCCCGGTCAGAAGTTGAAAGGTTAATGATCTATGCTCATCAACGTTGCGCGGGTGGCAAATCGCCTGCGGCAGACGCGTGTTCAAACCACGCATGTCCAGAACCTGTGGCACAGCCATCCCTCAGGCCGTGGTCCACCCCCCTACCCCCGACGAACGGACGACAGCCCGTGGCCCACATGGACGGATTCACCTACGGCTGGCTGAACCCGGCACTGGCGTACCTGGTCGCCTGCCTCGGCGCGGTGATCGGACTCCGGTGCACCGCACGGGCCCTGACGCTGCCTCGGCGACGTCGGATCGGCTGGCTGCTGCTCGCCTCCGGCTGCATCGGCGGCGGGATCTGGGCCATGCACTTCATCGCGATGATGGGCTTCACCGTCACCAATATGTCGATCACCTACGACCTGCGGCTGACCCTGCTCAGCCTGCTGGTGGCGATCGTGGTGGTCGGCTTCGGCGTCTGCTGCGTCGGCTACTGGCCCGACTCCAGCCTCGCCCTGTACCTGGGTGGCACCCTGACCGGGCTCGGCGTCGCCGCGATGCACTACATGGGCATGGCCGCGATGGAGCTCGGCGGCTCCGTCGAGTACAACCTCTGGATCGTCGCCGCCTCGGTGGCCATCGCCGTGTTCGCCGCCACCGCCGCGCTCTGGATGACGCTCAACATCAGCCGGGCCTGGGCGAGTTTCGCCTCCGCGCTGGTCGCGGGCGTCGCGGTGTGCGCGATGCACTACACCGCGATGCTGGCTGTCTCCGTGCGCTTCGGCACGGGTGCGACACCGGCCGGCGGGGTGCCGGTGGACCAGTTCGTCTTCCCGGTCGCGGTGGGCATCGTCGCGTTCATCACCCTCTCGGTGATCGTGGTCGCACTGGCCCCCGAGGTACGGCTGCAGCAGGAGCTCGCGGCGCCGGCCGCCCCGCAGGCGCGGATCAAGGTCGACCTCTTCGACGGCTCCCTGCGCTGACCGCACCGGGGGGACGCGGCTCCGGCGCCCGACCTCGTCAGCGCGCCGGGCGCCACATGGTGGTGACGACATGACCGGTGGCGACGGTGATCTCGTCCCGGGCGGTGAAGCCGACGCTCTCGTACCGGCCGAGGTTGGCCGGGTTGGACGATTCCAGGTAGGCGGGGGCGCCGAGCGCGTCGATCCGGTTCAGGCTCTCGGCCAGCAGGCCCATCCCCAGCCCCTTGCCGCGGTCCCGGTCGTGGACACCCAGGAGGGTGAGGTAGAAGCACTCCTCCTCCGGGTGCGCCGCTTCGAGCTGGTCGTAGATCACCCGGATCGCCTGGGCCGCCTCGGTGCCGGCGGCCCGGGTCAGCAGGTCGTCCAGGCCGCTCTCCTCGGCCGGGGTCAGCTCGGACCCGCCCGGCGGGATCCACACGGCCGCGGCCCCCGCGTCCGGTGTCACCAGCGTCCACGGGTAGCGCAGGGCGGACGTGACGTAGAGCCGCCACATCTCGGCCGCCTGCACCGTACGCTGCTCCTCGTCGGGGAAGGCCGGGCCCCACAGCGGGTCGTGGAAGAACGCCGTGGTCATGGTCTCGACGATGTTCTCGACATCTGCGGGGGTGGCGACGCGTGCGGGCACGGTGCGGTGTTCGGCGCTCATCCGGTCATCCTAGTGATCGCTGCCGCAGCAGGTCGTTGACCAGGGCCAGCGGAGGCCAGTCCCGGTGGCCGTGTCGGGCGACGGCGTAGGCACGCAGTTCGACGTCGGGGCCGGCCAGCGGGACGAACCGCACCGCGGAAACCGTGCGGGTGCCGCACGGCAGCAGCCCAACACCGAGTCCGGCGGTGATCATGCCCTGAACGAGGTCGAGGCTGTCGGCCTGATGGGTGATGCGCGGGGTGAAGCCCGCCATCGAGGCCAGGGTGCGGATCACGGTCTCGTCGGCGGTGTTGCGGGAGTTGACGATCCAGTCCTCCCCGGCGAACCGGGCGAAGACCTCCAGCGTCGTCCGCTGCCGGACGTCGGCTGCGTCGGTCGATGCGTCAGCCGATGCGGGGACGCCCAGGCCCCAGCGCGCCGTCCACAGGGTGGTGGTGTGCACAGCGGGGTTCTCGGTCGCCGGCGCCAGGTTGTAGTCGTAGGTCAGGGCCAGGTCCGTGCCGTCCTCGGCCAGCAGCTGCAGCGCCTCGGCCGGTTCGTGTTCGCGGATCAGGACGTGGACCCGGGGGTGGCTGGCTGCCAGTGCGGTGACGACGGGCAGCAGGTGGGCGCGGATGGCCGTGGCGTAGCCGGCGACGCGCAGGGTGCCGTTGGGCTCGCCCTCGGGGGCGAGGTCGTGGCGTGCCGCCTCGACGGCGGCGAGGATCGTCACCGCGTGCTCGGCGAGCCGACGGCCCGCCGGGGTCAGCCGGACCCGGCGCCCGTCCGGCTCGACCAGCGCTGTGCCCATGTCGTCCGCCAGAGCGGCGATCTGCTGCGAGACCGTCGAGGTGGTCGTGCCCTGGACGTCGGCCACCGCGCGCATCGATCCCAGCCGGGACAGGTCCAGCAGCATCCGCAGACGTCGTGTCTCCATCCGGCCATTGTGCAGCTTTCCCGAACGGATTGTTCATGATCGGCACGTGGACACGAACGGTTCGGCGTCGTGTACTGGGGTTCATGAGCCTGCTGGAGCACCGCACGCGTCCGCGTCTTCCCACGTCGTCCACCATCGGGGCGCTGATGGCGGTGGCGTCCATGTCCACCGTCCAGCTCGGGCTGGCGCTGTCGATGCCGGTGGTCGATCGGCTCGGAGCCCTGGGCACCTCGGGCCTGCGGCTGGCGTGGGCCGGCGCTCTGGTGTGGGTCCTGGTACGGCCCCGCCTGCGCGACTTCACCGCGCGCGACCTGCGGGCCTGCGCGCTGCTCGGTGTGGTGAGTGCGGGCATGATGGTGTTCTTCATGCAGGCCATCGACCGGCTGCCGCTCGGCACCGCCAGCGCGCTGGAGTTCCTCGGCCCGCTGGCCGTGTCCCTGTTCGGCCCGGGCAGCGGCCGTGTGCGCTGGACCGCCATGGCAGGGTTCGGCGTCCTGGCGCTGACCGAACCCTGGCACGGCGGCATCGATGCGGCCGGTGCCGGGTTCGCCCTGGCCGCGGCGGCCTGCTGGGCGGCGTACATCATGCTGACGCAGCACGTGGGCGACCGGGTCACCGGCCTCAACGGGCTGGCGGTCTCGCTGCCCGTGGCCGGTCTCATCGGCCTCTTCGCCGCGGCGCCCTCCGCGCTGGGACACCTCACCTGGCAGCTGCTGGCAGTGATGCTGGGGCTGGCCGCCCTGAGCGCCGTCCTGCCCTTCGTCCTCGAATTCCTGGCCCTGCGTCGCCTGGCCACCTCCGCCTTCGGCACGCTGATGAGCCTGGAGCCGGCCATCGCGCTCCTGGTCGGCCTGCTGGTGCTCGGCCAGATCCCCGGCCCGGCGTCCGCTGCCGGTGTCGCCCTCGTCGTGGTCGCCGGCATCGGCGCCACCCGCACCGGCGCCCGCCCGGCTGCGGAGCCCCACGCCTCTCAGCACGACCTGCCCAGCCCGGAGCCGTCGGCCCAGGCAGCGCTGTGAGGGTCGGGAGGCGAGCCCATAGTTCACGGCATCCTGAATTCAGCCAGGGTTGCGTACGCGACGTTCGGCCGCGTCATCAGCGGCGACCCACGACCGGATCGGGAGCGTGCAGCGCGTCCAGGGCCTGGCCCACGGCGGCCTCGACCAGCGGGTCGTGGGCGGCGCGGTGCACGTCCAGGGTGCGCAGGTTGAGCACTGTGGTCGAGGCCACGACGGTGTGGGCGCCGACGGCCTTCAGCACGGCCTCCAGATGGTCCTCGGCGCCGTGGGAGGAGTAGCCGACCACCAGGCCGGTGGCCCGTTTGCCGATCAGCGGGCTGGCGTCGCGGGGACGGGAGAGCCAGTCCAGGGCGTTCTTCAGCGCGGCCGAGATGCCGGCGTTGTAGACCGGACTCAGCGCCAGCAGGCTGTCCGCGGAGGCGACCTGGGCCCGCAGCGCCGCCACGGCGGGCAGCGCGGGCTCGGTCTCCAGGTCCTCGTTGAACAGCGGCAGCAGGCCCAGGCCGGCGGCGAGGACGACCTCGTGCCCGGGGCGGCTCCGGGCCAGGGCGGCCTGGGCGATCTGGCTGGTGACGGAGCCTGTGCGCAGGCTCCCGGTCAGGACCAGCGTGCGGTGACGGGCGGGCGGATACGACATGGCAACGAACTCCACGAGAGTGAGGGGAGGAAGGAGAGAACAGCGGGTCAGTGGGCCGTGTCGGCGATGGCGTCCAGGGTGCGCAGCGCCTGCTCGGGCAGCTCGATCGTGGCGGCGGCGATGTTCTGCGCGAGGTGGGCCCGGGTGGCGGTGCCCGGGATGAGCAGCATCGTGGCGGATCGGTGCAGCAGCCATGCCAGCGCGATCTGCCGCGGGGTGGCGCCGAGGTCGGCCGCGACCTGCTCCAGGGCCTCGGCCTGCAAGGGTCGGAAGCCGCCCAGCGGCCAGAACGGCACGAACGCGATGCCCTGCTCGGCGCACCAGTCCACCAGGGCGTCGTCCTTGCGGAAGGCGATGTTGTAGTGGTTCTGCACCGCGACCACCGGCGCGATCTGCTGGGCCGTGCGGACCTGCTCCGCGCTGACGTTGCTGACGCCCAGATTGCGGATCAGGCCCTGCTCGCGCAGTTCGGCCAGCACGGCGAAGGGCTCGACGATGTCCGCGGCCGCCAGGGTGTCGGTCATGCGCAGGTTGACCAGGTCCAGCGCCTCCAGGCCGAGGTGGTCCAGGTTGTCGTGCACCGCCTGCACCAGCTCCGGGCGTGACAGCGCCGCCGGCCACCCGCGGTCCGGGGTGCGCCGCGCCCCGACCTTGGTGGCGATGTGCAGGCTCTCGCGGTAGGGGTGCAGGGCCTCGTGGATGAGCCCGTTCACCATGTGCGGGCCGTAGTAGTCACTGGTATCCAGATGCGTGATCCCCGATTCCACCACCGCGCGCAGCACGGCCAGTGCCTCGTCCTGGTCGCGCGGCGGACCGTAGGCCATCGGACCGGCCAGTTGGAGCGCGCCGTAGCCGACACGGGTCACGGTCAGGGTGTCGGACAGGCGCAGGGTGCCGCCGGGAAGTGCGTCGCTCATCGCGAACTCCTTGCAGAAGACAGATGGGATGCCGGGTGCCGATCGCCTCGGCAGAGGCGCCGGCGGGCCTTGTGTCACCACTGTGCTGTCCGACCGGAAGATCCGACAGCGAACCACGGCAAAACCCGTCTGAACATCCAGGAGAGTTCCATGGGCGTGCCTATACTTCCACCATGGATCAGATCGACCGGCGCATCGTGCAGTGCCTCCTGCAGGACGGACGGGCGTCGTTCCGCCGTATCGCGCAGGTCACCGGCGTCTCGGAACAGACCGCGGCACGCCGCTACCGCGCCCTGGTCGCCGACGGCGCGGTCCGGGTCCGCGCGCTGCCCGGGCCCGGCGGCTCGCGCGAGCAGACCTGGTTCGTCCGGGTCCAGTGCCGGCCCGACGCCGCCGATGCCCTGGCCGACGCCCTGGCCGCCCGCGAGGACACCGCCTACGTCAGCGTCACCTCCGGCGGCTCCGAGATCGTCTGCCAGACCCGCAGCGACCCCGCCCACACCCAGGGCTCGGTCCTGCACCGACTCCCCCGCACCAGCAAGGTCCTGGGCTTCCACGCCTACGCCGTGCTGCACATGCACCTGGGCGCCGACGCCAAGTGGCGTGCCTTCGACGAACCCCTCACCCCCGCCGAGACCGCTCTGCTGCACCAACGCGACGACGCCCCGGCACCGCCCGAACCCGGTTCGCGCCCGGGAGTCCTCGCCGAGGCCGACGCCCCGCTGCTGGCGGAGCTGGCACGGGACGGTCGCACCGGCGTGGTCGACCTGGCCCGCGCCACCGGCTGGTCCAAGACCCGGGTCTCATCGCGCCTGGAGGAACTGCTCGACGGACGGGCGCTACGTCTGGCCGTCGACCTCGCCTACGCCCGCTTCGGTTTCCACGCCACCGCCTACCTGTGGCTCACCGTCAACCCGGGCGGGCTCAGGGCCACCGGGGAGGCACTGTCCCGCCATCCCGAGACCACGTTCGCCGCCGCCGTCACCGGCTCGGCGAACCTCCTGGTCACCGTCACCTGCCGGACCATGGACGACCTCTACACCTACGTCACCGACAAGGTCGGCGTCCTGCCCGCCATCACCCAGGTCGACGTCGTCCCGGTCCTGCACCGCCTCAAGCAGGCAGGGACCCGCGTCCACCAAGGCCGCCTCGCCCCGCTGTAAATGCATTGCACGAGCGGGGGGCGGGTGCCATGGTGGCCGATCGTGACCACCTCTGACGCACACGATCTGGTAACCCCGGAGGACGTCGTCCTCATGCAGGGCCTGGCCCAGCGCATCGTCGCCAGCCACCCCAAGTTCATCAACCCCGACGCGTCCTTCGGCGAGCTCGCGTGGATCTGGGGCAAGGGCCACCTGGCCTGGCGCAGCTCCTGGCCGAAGCGGCTGTGGTTCGACGCCGAGGGCCGGCTGGTGGCATGGGGCTGGGCGCAGCTGCCGTTCCATGTCGTACGTGCCGACGGGACCGAGAAGGACGTCACCGACATCTCGCTGGCCTTCCAGGTGCACCCGGACCACCAGGAACTGGTCGACGAGGTCATCGCGTGGTTCGAGAGCATCACGCCCACCGACGTCGACCGCCGGGTGATCATGCAGAGCAACGACGCGTACGGCCTGGCGCGGTGGGCGGCGCACGGGTACCCGCCGGATCCGGAGGCCGAGAACGACTGGACCCGGCAGAACATCCGCAAGCTCGACGACATCGACACGCCGACGCTGCCCGAGGGGTACCGGCTGCGGACCGCTGCGGAGGTCGGGCACGACGCCGCGGCGCAGGCCCACGTCCAGGCCTGGTGGCCGTCGTCGACGACGGTCGAGATGTACCAGGGGCTGCAGGGGACGGCCACTTACCGGCCGGACCTGCATGTGGTGGTCGAGGCACCCGACGGGACGATGGCCGCCTCGGCGATCGGATGGCTCGACGAGCTGAATCGGGCGGTCGAGTTCGAGCCCGTCGGGACGCATCGGGAGCATCGGCGGCTCGGGCTCGCCCAGGCCGCGATGCTGCAGGGGATGCTGCTCGCCAAGCAGGCCGGCGCCGTCGAGGCGACCGTCGTGTGCGTCGGCACTCCGGACAGCGGCGCGCTGCCACTGTACGAAGGCATCGGCTTCCAGGAGTACACACGCGACGTCACTCTGCTCAAGCCGGCCACGAAGAACGCCGACTAGCCCTGCGGCGGCAGGGGGCGAAGGACGCAGAACTCGTTGCCCTCGGGGTCGGCCATGACCACCCAGCTCCGGTCGGGTCCCTGGCCCACGTCCGCCCTGGTGGCACCGAGACCGATCAGCCTGGTCACCTCGGCCTCGGTGCTGCCGTCGATCGGGCTGACGTCGAGGTGCAGCCGGTTCTTCACGGTTCTGCCCTCGGGCACCGGGATGAACAGCAGGGTGGGCGGCATCTGACTGGCCCTCACATCCTCCACGGTCGGCACCCAGGACCCGATCTCGACCATGTCCCCGCTGCGGTCGATCACCTTGAAGTCCAGGACCTCGCACCAGAACGCCGCGAGCCGCTCCGGATCGTGGCAGTCGATGACCAACTCGGTGAACCTACTCGTCATGACGCTCCCAGAAAGTGCGGACGGGACTCAGAGTATGCCGCCCCTCCGACGGATCGGTTCCGGTCGCCTTCGTCCAGGGTGAGGCGGCCATGGGTGCTCTCTCGGACCAGCTCCCGTGAGAGCGACAGCGCGGCGGTGCGCACGGCCGGGGCGAGGCGTTCCAGGTCGAGGCGGTGCGAGCCGCCGGTGATCGACACCGCAGCGATCACCCGGCGCCGGTGGTCGAAGATCGGTGCCGCCACGGCGGTCACCCCGACCTCCGACTCCTCGCGGTTGAGCCCGTAGCCGCGGTCGAGGGTTCTGGCCAGGTCGGCCCGGAGCATGCCCGGAGTGATGATGGTGCGCGGGGTCAGTCGGGCCAGCCCCGCCTGCACCGCGCGGCGCAGGTGCTCGGGCGGGCCCAGCGCGAGGAAGAGCTTCCCGGTCGCGGTGCAGTGCGCGGGCAGTCGGCTGCCGACCCGGGAGACGATCGGCGTCGACCGCCGGCCGGACACCTTGTCCAGGAACAGGGTGTCCGTGCCGTCCTGGACCGCGAGGTGGACGTTCTCATGGGTGGCCTCGTAGAGGTCCTCCAGGTACGGCAGGGCCGCTTCGCGCAGGCTGCGCTGACGCGGGGCGCGCTGGCCGAGCACGAACAGGCTCAGGCTGAGCCGGTAGCCGCCGCGGGTGCCGCGTTCGACGCCGCCCCAGGCGACCAACTGGGCCAGCAGCCGGTGCGCGGTCGGTTTGGCCAGGCCGGTGCGGGCGGACAGTTCGGCGAGGGTGAGCTCGGCGTCGCTCGGACCGAACGCGTCGAGCAGCAGCAGCCCGCGGGCCAGCACCGATTTCGGTACGGCGGCGCGGGGCTCCGGGGGCTGCGGGTCGACGGCACGGTGCTCGTCCATGTCAGGATCATCGCCCGCGCCGGGAGAAAAGGGAACGGTCCGCACCGGGGTAGCGGTGCTCCTCGGAGTGGCTGGTGACGGGGACGTCGACCAGCAGTGGTGCGTCCAGTTCGCCGACGGTCGCGGCGAGTTCGCGCAGCTGCGCGGCGCTGTCGACGCGCACGGCCTGGATGCCGAAGAACCTGGCGGCGTGGGACCAGTCGAGCCGACCGACGGTCGGAACCTCCCCCGGCCCTGGATCCAGATCCAGATCCAGGCCCACGTAGGCGCGGGCGGCGGTGGACCGGCTCTGCTGGGCGTCCAGGGTCTCCTTCAGGGTGCGGTACTCGCTGTTGTTCATGACGAAGAACGCCACCGGGACCCGGTAGCGGGCCGCGCTCCACAGGCCCTGCACCCCGAACATGGCGCACCCGTCCCCGAGCACCGCGGCCACCGGTCGCCGTGGTGCGCCGAGGCGGGTGCCGACGGCCGCACCGATGCCCCAGCCCAGGCCGCCGCCGACGGTGTGGACGTAGGACCGCGGCCGGTCCTGGCGCAGCACGGTGCGCAGCTGCAGACCGGCCGTGATGGCCTCCTCGACGACGACGGTGTCCGGTGGCAGGCCGGCCGCGAGGGCGTGCACGGCGGCCAGCGGGTCGAGCGGGGCGGATCCGTAGCGGGCCAGGGCGTCCCGGTCGAGGGCGTCGCGTCGCGCGGTGTGCACCGCGCCGAGCCTGGCGGTCCGGTCCGCCGCCGCGCGCACCGGTCGCGCCCGCAGTTCCTCGGCGAGTCCTGCCAGCGAGGGCGCGAGGGCCCCGGCAAGCCCCAGCCGGACGGCGAAGTTGCGGCCGATCTCCTGCGGGTCGGCGTCGAGTTGAACGACCGTCAGCCCGTCCGGGATGGCTGGCCCCGATGAGTAGTGGTGCGGCATGAAGGCCCGGCAGCCCACGATGAGCAGCGCGTCGTGCGGGCGCAGCAGTTCGCGGACGGCGGCGTTGCGCGGCGGGAGCATGCCCGCGTAGAGGGAATGGCGGCCGGGGAAGTCGATCCCGTCGTTCATCGGCTGGTGGTAGACGGTGGCCCCGAGCCGTTCGGCGACCTGGACCAGTTCCGCCACCGCGCCGTCGCGCCCGACTCCGTCGCCCGCCACGATCACCGGATGCCGGGCGCCCGCCAGCACCGCAGCGGCGTCGGCGAGCCCGGTGGCCGGGCCCTGCGGGGTCCTGGTCGACCGCCCGGGCAGGTCGACGGGATCCTGCTCGGCCAGCAGGTCCATCGGGATCGACACGAAGACCGGTCCGGCCGGGGGCTGTGCGGCCAGTGCGAAGGCGCGCCGCAGCACGATCGGCAGGTCGGCGGCGCGGTGCACCTCGACGGCGGACTTGGCCACCGATGCGGCCATGGCCACCAGGTCCCCGCTGAGCATCGGGTCCTGCACCAGGTGGCGGCGGTCCTGCTGGCCGGCGGTGACCACCATCGGGGTCCGCGATCGGCTGGCGTTGATCATGCCGATCAGGCCGTTGGCGAGTCCGGCCGCGACATGCAGGCTGACGAACGCGGTCCGGCCGGTGGCCCGGGCGTAGCCGTCGGCCATCGCGACCGCCGAGGCCTCCTGCAGCGCAAGTACGTAGCGCAGGTCGGGTGCGTCGACCAGGGCGTCGGTGAAAGGGAGTTCGGTGGTGCCGGGATTGCCGAAGATCCGGTCGACGCCCTCCTCCCGGAGGATGGTGAGCAGCGCGTCCACCGGCCTGGCACGGAGCGTTCGGGGCGTGCGGGGCGGGGCGTTCACCGTGGCAGCTCCTTCGCGAGGTGGTCGGCGACCCTGGCGGCGAGCGCCATGACGGTCAGGGAGGGGTTGACCGACAGCGACGCCGGGATCAGCGAGGCGTCGCCGACGTAGAGTCCGGTGACGCCGCGCACCTGTCCGTTGCCGTCGACGGCTGAACGGTCCGGGTCGTCGCCCATCGGCACGCTGCCCTGGACGTGCGAGCTGGAGAGACTGCTCCTGACCACCGCGCGGGCTCCGGCTGCCCGCAGCGCCGCGACCGCGAAGTCGAGTGCCCGGTCCAGCCGGTGGCGTTCGGTCGCCGAGAAGCGCTTGGTGACCACGGCGTGGCCGCGCGGGTCCAGATCCACCGTGCCGGTGTTCTCGTCGGTGGCCATCACCAGCAGCCCGGCCCAGCGCCGGTACGCCGCCACGGTCGCGGTGAGTTCGGCGCCCCACAGCGGCCGGGCGCCGTCGTCCACCAGGGACTGGGCGAAGGACACCGGGTCCTGGATGGTGGTGCCCTCGATCACGAAGCCGCCGTCGGAGTCGCGCTGGTGGTCCAGGGTGTGCGCGCTGATCGGGTAGACCATGTGGCAGTCCTGGTCCTCGTCGAAGAGCCCGTACACCAGCCGGGCCGGGTGCAGGCCCAGCGTGCGGCCCGCCAGTCTGCTGGAGGGGCTGTCGAGTTCGGTGAACTCCGGGCTGCGGAGCAGGATCTGAGGGGTGTTCAGGGCGCCCGCGGCGAGGACGACGGTGTCGGCCGCGATGGTGCCGCTGCCGCCGTCGGGGCCGGTCACGGCGACGCCGACGGCCCTGGCCCGGCCGCCGGAGCGGTCGATGAGGACCCGGTCCACCAGCGTGCCGGTCCGCAGCCGGATGCTGCCGCGCCCCAGGGCCGGGGCGATGAACGTGTTGAGCGCGGACTTCCCCGCGTTGCTGGGGCAGCCGGTCAGGCAGGCGCCGCAGCGGGTGCAGTTGTGGTCGGTGTACGAGTCCACCGGCTGCCAGGACGCGCCGAGCGCGGCGAGTCCGCGCCCGACCCGGTGCACGCTGGGGGTCCAGTCGGAGCGGGGACGGACGCCGAGCCAGGACTCGACCCGCTCGTACCAGGGCTGGAGGTCGGCCGGGGCGAAGGGGCGCCCGTGCGGGCCCAGCAGTCCGGTGCGGGCGTGGAACTTGGCGATGTCCTCGGGGTGGGCCCGCATAGCGACCTTGGTGTTGATCACCGTCGAGCCTCCGACGCACCGGCCGGCCAGCAGCGCGACCTGCCCGGCCGGATCGTCCGGGTCCACCGCGAACCGCGCGGGCCACCACAGCCGGTCCCGCGCCTCCAGCTCGAAGCGGGTGTACGAGTCGGCCTGGTGCAGTCCGCCCGCCTCGACCAGCAGCACGTCGTGGCCGAGGGCGCCGAGTTCGGCGGCGATCAGGCCACCGCCCGCGCCCGATCCGACGACGACCACCGCAGCCCGGTCGCCGCCGCCGTCGTCGTCGAGCCCGCTGCCACGACCGCCGCCGACCTGCGGCCGCGCGGACGCGTCCAGGAACCCCCAGTCCTTGCGCAGCCGCCGGGCCGCCGGCGGGTCGAAGCCGATGGCGGCGTGCCCGCCGGGTCCGGGACGGCCCGGCGCCAGGTAGTCGCCGTAGTAGGCCTCGACGGCCAGAGCGCGCAGTGTCTCGAACGCCTCGGTGTCGACCATGCGCTCCGGCGTCGGCGCGCCGGCGGCGACGCCGATCGCCGCATGCACCGCGTCCTCCTCGGCCAGCGACATCCGCTCCAACGCACGCTCGATGTAGTCGACCGCGCCGACCTCGACCGAGCCGGGGACCACGAGGTCGCAGAACCGCGCGAGCATCCGTGCTTCGGTCCCGCCCAACCTCGCGGGCTGCGGCTGCGGCTGCGATTGCGACATGCCGTCGAGACTGTGCCCCGCCGGTCCGGGTGCACAAGCTCGGCATTCCGTCCAGTGGAACGTGTTCCTTGCCCCCGCACCGAACCCGGCGCAGCCTTCCAGCCAGCCCACCTGGCATCACACCTGACATCCCATCAGCCGTCCCGCCAGCCGTCGCGCCGACAGGAGCAGTCGCCATGACCCAGCCGGTCACCGCCGAGGAGAGCACGGCGGACCGTTCGCACGGCGCGGGGCCCCGGGGACGGGCCTGGCGCCGCCGCCTGATGCGCGACGAGCTCGGTGTGAGTCTGGTACTGGTCCTGCTCGTCGCCGCGGCCGGGATCGCGCACCCCGCCTTCGTGCACAAGGACAACCTGCTGTCGATCGCTCAGAACTCCTCGTACGTGGGCCTGATGGCGGTCGGGATGGTCTTCGCACTGGCCATGCGCGAGGTCGACCTGTCCGTGGGCGGCACCTACACGCTGTGCCTGGTGGTCGGCGCGGTGCTGATCCGCGACGGCACCGATCCCTGGCTCTCGCTGCTGGTCACCCTGCCGCTGGCGGCCCTGCTCGGCGCGTTCAACGGACTGGTCACCACGGTCCTGGAGATCCCCTCGTTCATCGTCACGCTGGGGACGGCGATGCTCTACCGCGGGATGGCGCTGGCACTGGCCGACGGGCGGCAGATCAGCAATCTGCCGGCCGGCAACTCGTTCTTCACGGTCCTGGGCGGCACCGTGCTCTCGGTGCCGACCTCGGTGTGGGTGCTGCTGGTCGCCCTGATCGTGTTCACCGTGGTGCTGACCCGGACCCGGTTCGGTGCCCAGGTGAGGGCGATCGGTTCGAACCCGGAAGCGGCGCGGTTCAGCGGTCTGCCGATCACCCGGACCCGGATCAAGGCGCTGGCGCTGACCGGTCTGATGTCCGGCGTCGCCGGGGCGCTGGCGCTGGCGTTCTTCATCGCCGGTGACCCGACCGTGGGCCAGGGCTACGAGCTGACCGCGATCGCCGCCTGCATCATCGGCGGCACCTCGCTGGCGGGAGGGCGCGGCTCGGTGCCCGGCGCGGTGTTCGGCTCGCTGATCCTCTCCGTGGTCGCCGCCGCCCTGGTCTTCTTCCAGGTCCCGATCAACTGGACCACCTTCGCCACCGGCGCGGTGATCCTGCTGGCCGTGGCGCTGGACAGCGCGCTGCGCCGCTCGCGCGGAGTGGGGCTGAAACAGGGCGCGGCCGCGGTGGTCTCCCGGCTGTTCCGCCGGTCCGCCTGACGCACCGACACCATCCGACCCACCGCAGGACAGGAGAAGTGACGTGAGACGCACCGACCCGCACCTTCGGGGCCGCCCGACCCGCAGGTCCGCGGCCCTGGCCGCAGCCGCCGCGGCGGCGCTCGTGCTGAGCGCGTGCTCCAGCGGCAGCGCCGGCGGCGGCAGTTCCGCCGGCTCCGGCTCCGGCGCAGGCTCCGGCGCCAAGCTGAAGATGGGCATCGCGGTCGCCAACATCAGCCTCAACTTCGCCCACGAGATGGTGCTCGGCGCGCAGTCGGCGGCCGACCACGCCGGCGGGGTCGACTGGACCGCGGTCGGCCCGCCGAACACCGACGGCCCCGCCGAGCAGCAGCTCTTCACCAGCCTGACCAGCACCGCCCACGACGGCGTGGTGCTGGAGAACCTGGACCCGCCGATCTTCACCCGCCCCGCCGCGCAGGCGGTAGCCAAGGGCGTGCCGATCGTGGCCCTGGACACCTCGCCCACCCCGGGCTCCGGCGTCACCTTCTACGTGGGCAACGACAACTACCAGCTCGGGGTGGAGCTCGCCCAGGAGACCCTCAAGCGGCTGGGCACCGACCCGCACGGCACCGTGGTCGTCGGCGAACCCAACCCGGGCACCCCGGTGCTGGACTCCCGGGCCAAGGGCATCAAGGACACCCTGAACGCCAAGGCACCGGGGATCACCGTGCTCGGCCCGTTCCAGACCTACAGCGACCCGGCGCAGAACTACAGCGCCTGGCTCTCCCAGGTGCACGCGCAGCCGCACGCGCTGGCCTTCCTGGGCGTCGGCGACGCGGACTCCTACGACCTCGCCAGGATCAAGCAGCAGGAGAAGGGCAGCTACCTGGTCGCCGGCATGGACGTGGACGCCAAGACACTGGAGGACGTCAAGGCCGGACTCGACTTCGTCACCATCGACCCGGAGCACTTCCTCAAGGGGTACATCGCCACCACCCTGCTGATCGACGCGGTGAAGCAGCACAAGAGCCTGCCCCAGGGCTGGTTCGAGACCCCGGGACTGGTGGTGGACCAGTCCAACGTCGACGCCATCATCCAGCGCGAGACCTCCGCGCAGGCCGCCTACAGCTGGTACAAGTCCCAGATCGACTCGCTGCTCGGCGATGTCGCCGCCAACCTGAAGCCCCTGTCCGATGCCCGCTGAGCACGTCGGCCCTCCCCCGGTGCCGCCGCACCCGCCCCGGACGGTGCTGGCCGCCACCGCCGTCGGCAAGCGCTACGACGGGATCCCCGTCCTGGCCGAGGCGGGGATCACGCTGCGCGCCGGCGAGGTGCACGCCCTGGTCGGCGAGAACGGGGCCGGCAAGTCGACCCTGGTCAAGATCCTCTCCGGGGTGGTGCGCCCGGACACCGGACGGGTGCTGCTCGACGGCCGGGAGGTCGCCTTCGCCACCTCCCGGCAGGCCTCGGCCGCCGGCGTCGCCCTGGTCTCGCAGGAGCTCGCGATCTTCGGCGACCTCAGCGTCGCGGAGAACCTCTTCCCGCACGGCCTGCCCCGCCGCGCCGGGCTGACCAGCAACGCCGAGGCCGAACGGCGCGCCCGGCCGGTCCTGGACGAGCTCGGGCTGCGGCTACGGCTGGACACCAGGGCCGGGGACCTCGACCTGGCCGACCGTCAACTGCTGGAGATCTGCCGGGCGCTGCTGACCGAACCACGGGTGCTCATCCTGGACGAGCCCACCTCGGCGCTCCCCAAGGAGGCGGTGGACAGGCTGGCCGCCGTGCTGCTGCGCACCCGCGGCCGGGGCATCGCGGTCCTCTACATCTCGCACTACCTGGAGGAGGTGCTGCGGTTCTCGCAGCGGGTGACCGTGCTGCGCGACGGCCGGGTCACCCTCGGCGGCGCGGAGATCGCCACGGTGGACCTGGCCGCCCTGGTGACCGCGATGCTCGGCGAGGAACACGCCGCGCCCGAACCCCGTGCCGCGCCCGCACCCGCACCCGCTTCCGGCCCGGCCCGGGAACCCGGCGCGGCCGCCGTGGTCCTGGACTCGGTGACCGTCCCCGGCCGGCTGGACCGCGTCTCGCTGACCGCGCGCCGCCGCGAGGTCGTCGGTCTGGCGGGGCTTCAGGGCGCCGGTCACCTCACGGTCCTGGAGGTCACCGGCGGCCGGGCCCGACCGGCGTCCGGCAGCGTGCGGCTGCCCGGCGGGGTCGCGCCGCGTTCGCTGCGGCAGGCGACCGGGCATGGGGTCGCGTTCGTCCCCAGCGACCGCAAGCGCTACGGACTGATGCTGGACCGGCCGGTCTGGGAGAACATCACCTCGGTGAGCTGGCTCGGCCTGCACCGCGGCGGTCTGCTGCTGCACCGCCGCGCACTGGTGGACCGGGCCGCCCGCAGCGCCCGGAGCCTGCGCGTGGACGGCGGCGTGCACCGCAGGACCGGCGAGCTGTCGGGCGGCAACCAGCAGAAGGTGGTGTTCGCCAAGTGGCTCGACACCGACCCCTCGGTCATGCTGCTGGACGATCCGACCCGAGGCGTCGACATCCGTGCCCGCGCCGAGATGCACGCCGTCATCCGCGCCCTCGCCGACGAGGGCAGAGAGGGCAGAGCCGTCCTGGTCGCCTCGACGGACCTGTCCGAACTCGTCGAGCTGTGCGACCGTGTGCTGGTCCTCCAGCGCGGACGGATCGTCGACGAGCTCAGCGGCGAGCGGCTGACCCAGCAGGCGCTGAGCGTGTCGATGAACGCCGGATTCGCGGGGTGACCGGCGGCGCGAGCGGAGAGCCGAGAGCGGAGAGCGGGGTACCCGGATGGACCGGCTCAGGGGCAAGGTGGCACTGATCACCGGCGGCGAGAGCGGCATCGGCCTGGCGACCGCCCGATTGTTCAGCGCCGAGGGCGCGCTGGTCCACCTGGTCGGCCTGGACCGGGAGCGGCTGCGCGCCGCCGTGGCCGAGCTCGGCACCGAGCGCGCGGCCTGCTCGGTCGCCGACGTCACCGACGAGAGCGCCGTCCGGGCCGCCGTGCGCACCGCGCTGGAGCGCTTCGGCGGCCTGGACGTGGTGTTCAGCAACGCCGGTGTCAGCGGTCCGGTCGCGCCGATCACCGAGTACCCGACCGAGGCGTTCCGCCGGGTCCTGGACGTGCACGTGCTGGGCGCGTTCCTGGTGCTCAAGCACACCCTGCCGGTGCTGGCCGACGGCGGCAGCGTCATCATCAACTCCAGCGTCGTCGGCCTCACCTCGGATCCGGGCATCGCCGGCTACGCGAGCGCCAAGCACGCCCAGGTCGGCCTGGCGCGGACGGCCGCCAAGGAGGCCGCCGCCCGCGGCATCCGGGTCAACACCATCCACCCCGGACCCACCGAGACCCCGTTCCAGGCCGCGATCGAGACCGCGGCGACCGGGCTGCCGCCGGCCGCCGCCGCCTCCGCGTTCGAGCAGCTGATCCCGCTGCGCCGGCACGCCTCCGCGGAGGAGATCGCCGCCTCGGTGCTCTACCTGGCCGGCCCCGACTCCCGCTTCGTCACCGGGACCGCCCTGCGCGTGGACGGCGGCATGAGCATCTGACGCCGGGTCCGACCGTCGGGTCTCCGGGAGCCCCGCCGGGAACGCCTGGTTCAGTTCGCGCGGTCCTCCTGGGCGATGTGTTCCTTGGGCCGGAAGACCGCCAGGTACAGCAGGCCGACGGCGGCGACGATGCCGACCGAGAGCGGGACCAGCCAGCGTTCGAAGAAGGTGGTGCCGTTGGGCGGGGTCTTGATGGACAGGACCACGATCGCGGTGACGCCGTAGAGCAGGCCTGCGATGTTGACCGGCCAGCCCCAGCGGCCCAGCGTGAACGAGCCTGCGGGCTTCCAGCCCTTGGCGCGGCCGATGATCGAGGCCAGTACCACCGACTGGAAGCCGACGTAGATGCCGACCACCGAGAAGGTGATGACCCGGGTGACCGTGGCGGAGGGCAGGAAGGCGAGCCCGGCCGGAATGATCGCGGTCACGGCGGTGGCCGCCGGGGGCATGTGGAAGGTGGGATGCAGCCTGGACAGGGTCCGGTGGCCGACGATCACGCCGTCGCGGGCGTAGGAGTAGACCAGGCGGGTGGCCGCGGCCTGGATGGCCAGGGTGCAGGAGACGAAACCGATCACGATCATGGTGAGCGCGAACTTGCTGCCCACGCTGCCCAGCGAGGCCGCCAGCACGTCCTCCAGGGGGGTGGCGGCCTTGCCGCTGACGACCGCTCCGAAGTCCGGGACCGCCAGGACCAGGCCGAGGGTGAGGATCACCGTCGCGACCGCGCCGACGCCCAGCGTCATGCCCATCGCACGGGGGACCTTGCGGGAGGGGTCCTTGACCTCCTCGGCGATGTCGCCGCAGGCCTCGAAGCCGTAGAAGATCCACACCGCGAAGAGGCAGGAGGCCAGGAAGGCGCCGGTGTAGCCGCCGGTGGCGCCCGCGCCGGAGGTGTGCATGATGACGGTGATGCTCTGCTTGTGGTGGAACAGCAGCAGGTAGAGACCTATGCCGACGGTTCCCACCACCTCGGCGGCAACACCGATGTTGGCGACGAAGGCCAGTCGGCGGACCCCGAGCAGGTTCACCACCGCGCAGAGCAGGATCACCACGACCGTGGTGATGATCCGGTTGGTGTCGGTGACGGCGTAGCCGAGCAGTGGTCCCGCGTAGGTGGTGATCGGGTAGGCCACCGAGGTGATGGTGACCAGCAGCGCCCAGGTGTACATCCACCCGGACATCCAGGCGTACTTGGGGCCGACCAGGCGCTTGGCCCACTGGTAGATGCCGCCGGCCAGCGGGTACTGCGAGGAGACCTCGGCGAAGGCCAGCAGCACCAGGCCCTGTCCGACCAGCACGAGCGGGATGGTCCAGAAGAACGAGGGACCGCCGGTGGCGAGTCCGTAGTCGAAGACCGAGTAGACGCCGACCAATGGGGACAGGTAGGTGAAGCCGACGGCGAAGTTGGACCACAGTCCCAGCGCGCGGGTCAGCTTCTGGGTGTAGCCGAGGGAGGCGAGTTGGGCTGCATCGGCGGCGTCCTGGGCATCGTGCTGTGTGCCCTTGGTGCCGGATGGTGCGAGTGACATCGGCGGATCGTGCCTTTCGCATGGTGCTTCTCAGGGGGAGAGCGCTACCGGGGAGGAGCGCGGGGCAAAACCTATGAAGCCATAGTTCATATGGCAATGGTTCTGTGCTGTGAATCTGTTTCGTGATGGAATGCTGGTCGGCAGGATCCGTGGCGAAGGGACGACTGAGGCAGCCGTGAACCGTCTATCCAGTGCGGCCCGTCGCGCTGTCTTCGCACCGCTCGACACCGAGGCCCGGGTCGAGGCGGTGGCCCGGCGCCTGGGGGACGCCATCGTGCTCGGCCTGCTGGTCGACGGCGAGCAGTTGCCCGGCGAGAGCGACCTGGCAGGACAGCTGGGCGTCGCCACGGTGACCCTGCGCGAGTCGCTGATGGCACTGCGGCAGCAGGGCCTGGTCGCGACCCGGCGCGGCCGCGGCGGCGGGACCTTCGTCCGCGCCCCCGCCGACACCCTGAACGAACGCCTGACCCAGCGTCTGCTCGCGCACACCGTCGAGGAGTTGCGCGATCTGGCCGACCACTACGCTGCCGTCGCCGGGGGCATCGCCCGGCTCGCCGCCGAGCGGGCCGACTCCCCCGACCTGGACGCACCCCGGCGCTCGCTCCAGGACTTCGCCGACGCCCAGGACCCGACCGCCCGCGCCCGCATCGACGGCCGGCTGCACGTCGAGCTCGCCGCGGCCGCCCAGTCGGCCAGGCTCACCCGCGAGGAGATCCGGCTGCAGACCGAGATCGGGCCGCTGCTCAGCCTCCCGTTCGCCGACGACGAGGCGCACGGGACCGCCGACCGGCAGCACCGCCAACTGCTCGACGCCATCGGGGCCGCCGACCCGGCGCGGGCCCGCGGCGTGGCCGAGGAACACATCCACGGTGGAGTGCGACGGCTGATCGAACTGAGGCTGAAGGGGGCACGGGCATCGTGAGCGAGACCCGTTCGCAGGAGGTCGTCGACCGTGCTGTGACCGACGCCGTCGCCCAGGTCAGCGACATGCTGGAGACCGTGTTCGCGGCGGTGGAGGAGATCCGCGGCAGGTCGCAGGAGCTGGTGGCGCGGATCGGCGGGCGTGGCCGCGGTCCGGTCTCGGCCGACCTGGCCGGGCTGCGGCCGCTGCTGCGCGCCCGGCTTGCCCGGGACAGGGGGCTGGTGTCGGGGGCGGGCTTCGTCGCCGCGCCCGGGCTGCTCACCGACGTCCCGGCCTGGCTGGAGTGGTGGCAGACGCACGCGGACGGCAGCGTCCGGCCGATGCTGCTGGACCTGGACCCGAGGACCTCCGCCTACTCCGACTACACCCACTGGGACTGGTACGCCCTCCCCCGCGACACCGGAGAGCGCTCCGTTTCCGGGCCCTACGTCGACTACCTGTGCTCCGACGAGTACAGCCTGACCCTGGCCGCACCGGTGCTCGTGAACGGCGTCTTCGCCGGAGTGGCGGCCGCCGACGTCTACCTCCGGCACTTCGAGGACGCGGTCGGCCCGGCCCTGCGTCGCATCGAGGGTGCCGCCTTCCTGGTCAACCCGCGCGGCCGGGTCGCCGCCTCCAACAGCGCCACCCAGCTGGCCGGCTCGCTGGTCCGCGACCCGGTCGCCGCCGCGGCCCGCGGCGAACTGCGGCTGCACCCCTGCGGGGCGATCCCGCTGTCCCTGGTGACCCGGCCGGTGACCGGACCCTGAACCGCTGCCGGGCACCCGGCGCCGGTCAGCGCAGCACCTCCCCCGACAGCCGCTGCGCCAGGTAGACCGGAACGATCGACAGCACGATCAGCAGCGCCGCGACGACGTCCACGATCGGACCCTGGTCGGGACGGGCCAGATTGTCGAAGATCCACAGCGGCAGGGTCTGCGTCCCGGGTCCCGCGGTGAAGGTGGTGACCACGATCTCGTCGAAGGACAGCGCGAACGCCAGCAGAGCGCCGGCGAACAGCGCGCTGCGCACGGCGGGCAGGGTGACGTACCAGAAGGTCTGGAAGGTGTGCGCGCCCAGGTCCGCCGACGCCTCCTCGGCCGTGGGTGCCAGCCGCCGCAGTCTGGCGGCCACGTTGTTGAACACCACCACGATGCAGAAGGTCGCGTGGCCCACGACCACGGTGAACAGCCCGAAGCCGATTCCGAGCGGCGTGAGCACGGTACGGAACGCCGCGTTCAGGGCGATCCCGGTGACGATCCCGGGCAGGGCGAGCGGCAGGATCAGCAGGAAGGAGACCGCCTGCCTGCCGAAGAACCGGTACCGGGTGACCGCGAAGGCCGCCATGGTGCCGAGCACCACGGCGATCGCGGTCGCCCCCAGCCCGGCCTTGAGCGAGGTGTAGAGGGCCTCACGCAGCCCGGTCTCCTGCCAGGCCGCCGTCCACCAGCGGGTGCTGAGCCCCGAGGGCGGCCAGGCGAAGGAGCGCGAGGCGTTGAAGGAGTTGACCAGCACCAGCGCCAGCGGCACGTAGATGACGGCCAGCCCCAGCGCCATGGCCAGCCGCAGGGCGACCCGGGCGCCACGGGACAGTTCCATCCGGTTTCTCCCCTCACAGGTTGTCGAGTGCGCCGGTGCGGCGCACGGCGAGCAGGTAGCCGACGATGATCAGTACCGGCACGCAGGACACGGCCGCGGCCAGCGGCAGGTTGAGCGTGACGTTGGAGGCGATGACGTTGCCGAGCATCTGCGTGGTGCCGCCGACGATCTGCACCGTGAGGTAGTCGCCCAGGCTCAGCGAGAAGGTGAAGATCGAGCCGGCGATCACCGCCGGCTTGACCAGCGGCAGCACCACCCCCACGAAGGTCCGCCAGGGCCTGGCGCCCAGGTCCCCCGAGGCGGCGAGCAGGCTGTCCGGCAACTGCTCGAAGGCCGTGTACAACGGAAGGATCATGTACGGAAGCCACAGGTAGGACAGCACGATCACCACTGCCGGTATCCCGAAGCCGGGCGAACCTCCGCCGAACGGCGCGGCGATCCAGTCGATGACGCCGCCGTGACTGAGCATCACCCACCAGGCGTAGGCCTTGACCAGGTACCCGGCCCAGAGCGGGGTCAGCACCGCCACCAGCAGCAGGCGACGGCTGCGCGGCCTGGCCACCCTGGCCATGTAGAAGGCCATCGGGAAGGCGATCACGGCGTCGATCAGCGTCACCGCAGCGGCGATGCCCAGCGTGCGCAGGGCGACGTTGCGGTAGAGCGGATCGGTGAGCACCGTACGGAAGTTGTCGGTGTTCCAGAGGTAGTCGATGTTGGAGGTGAACTCGTTGGTCGTCCAGAAGGCGGAGACCAGGAGCACCACGAGCGCGCCGAGGTAGGCCAGCGCGAGCCAGGCCATGGGCGCGGAGATCAGCGCTGCCAGGCGCAGGCGGGGGCGGCGGTGCAGCGCCCCCGCCAGCCTGCGGACGGGTGGGGTCATCAGCCCTTGATCTCGTTCCACGCGGTGACCCACTGGGCGTAGGTGGTGCAGTCGTTCTTGCCGCTGCCGTCCAGGCAGAGCTTGGTCGGGGTGTTCCAGTAGTAGACGTTCTTCCAGTAGCTCTCGTCGGCGGCGTGGTAGTCGGCGCAGAAGCTGGGGTTGTCGGTGATCAGCGCGCAGGCCTTGGAGTTGGCCGGCGCCTCGCCGAAGTACTCGGCCACCTCGGCGTTGACCTTGGGCGAGACGATGTAGTTCATCCACTGGTAGGCGCAGTTGGGGTGTGCGGCCTTGGCCGCGATCATCCAGGTGTCGGACCAGCCGGTGGCGCCCTCGCTGGGCAGGATCGCCTTGGTCTTCACCTTGCCGTCGGCGGCCACGGCCTGCTGGATGACCTCCCAGGTGGTGCCGAGCAGGTCGTCCCCGGAGTCGAAGGCGGCCTGCTCCTTGGTGTAGTCGCTCCAGTACGAACCGACCTGCTGCTTCTGGACCTTGAGCAGGTCGGTCGCGGCGGTCAGCTGGGCCTGGGTGAGTGCGTAGGGGTTCTTGATGCCCAGTTCGGGCTTGGTCTTCATCAGGTACAGCGCGGCATCGGCGATGTAGATCGGGTCGTCGTAGGCGGTGATGTGCCCGGTGTAGGGCGAGCTGGGTGAGAACACCGCGGACCAGGAGGTGGGGGCTGGGGTGACCTTGGCGGTGTTGTACATCAGCAGGTTGGCGCCGCGCCCGTGCGGGATGCCGTAGGCGACGCCGTTGACCGAGTTCCACGGCTGGTTCTTCAGTGCCGGGTAGATGTCGGCGTAGTTGGGCACCAGGGCGGTGTTCACCGGGGCCACGTTGCCGCCGGCGATCAGTCGCAGGGTGGCGTCGCCGGAGGCCGAGACGGTGTCGTACTGGCCGGTCTTCATCAGCGCGACCATCTCGTCGGAGGTGCCCGCGACCTTGACGTTGACCTTGCAGCCGGTCTGCTTGGTGAAGGCGGAGACCCAGTCCACGGTCTTGCTGTCCTGGCCGTACTCGACGTAGCCGGCCCAGGCCACGATGTTGACCACGCCCTCGCCGGGGCCCAGCGACTTCTGCATGGGGATGTTCGGCGGTGTGAAGCCGGCGGTGGAAGTCGTCCCTCCGCTGCTGGTCGGTGTGGCCGAACAGGCGGCGGCGAGCAGCAGGGTCGACGCGACGACCAGCCCGCGCACGGTCCGGGATCTGGGGGAACGGTAGGCGTTCATGGATGCCCTCACTGTGGGTTGTCGTTCGGCGTGGTGTTGCCGGGGCGGGCGCTGAGCCGGACGGTGTGCCGGCGCTGCCAGGCGAGCAGGACCGTGGAGCCGCGGTGCCGGGCCACGTCGGTGCTGGACTCCTCGACGTTCTGCCGCAGGGCGACCAGCCGGCCGCCGGCTTCGAGGTCGACCACGAAGCGGGTCAGCGCCCCGGCGTAGACGACCTCCACGATCGTTCCCGGGGCCGAGCACTCGTCGGGTCCGGCGGGATCGTCGGGGTGGGTGATCCGGATCTTCTCGGGGCGCACCGAGTAGAGGCCCGGCTCACCGAACACCTGGGCCGCCGCGTCGCCCTGGAGCAGGTTGGAGGTGCCCACGAAACCGGCGACGAACTCGGTCGCCGGGTGCTCGTACACCTCGGCCGGGGTGCCCACCTGCTCGATGCGTCCCGCGTTGAAGACCGCGATCCGGTCGCTCATGGTGAGCGCCTCGTCCTGGTCGTGGGTGACGAAGACGAAGGTGATCCCGGCCTCGCGCTGGATCTGCTTGAGCTCGATCTGCATCTCCAGGCGCAGCTTGAGGTCCAACGCGCCCAGCGGCTCGTCCAGCAGCAGCACCGAGGGCCGGTTGACCAGCGCCCGGGCCAGGGCGACGCGCTGGCGCTGGCCACCGGACAGTTCGGCGGGCCGCCGGGCGGCGAAGTCCTCCAGCCGCACGGCGGCCAGCGCCTCGGCGGCCCGCCGGGTGCGCTCGGCCCTGGGGACGCGCTTCACCTTCAGGCCGTACTCCACGTTCTGACGTACCGACAGGTGCGGGAACAGGGCGTAGTCCTGGAAGACGGTGTTGACGTCGCGGTCGAAGGGCGCGAGCCGGGTGACGTCCGTGCCGCCGAGCAGCACCCGCCCGCCGGTCGGCTCCTCGAAGCCGGCGATCATGCGCAGCACGGTGGTCTTGCCCGACCCCGAGGGGCCGAGCATCGAGAAGAACTCGCCGGCCCTGATCTCCAGGTCGATGCCGTCGACGGCGCGAACGGCACCGAAGGCCTTGGTCACCCCAGACAGGGCGACCGCGGACGGGACTGGTGGACCGGCTGCGGATGCGCCGGTGCTGGGAGGTGGGCTGTCCGTCACGCTGGTCCTCGGGGTCGGGTGGCGGCTGGTGATGGCAAAACCTATGAACCCAGATGACAATTCGGCTATGGATGGCCGCACGGACTTCCCGGCCGCCGTTGTGCACGCATACAGTCCGCGCCATGCCCGTGCGTCTGCGTGACCTCCTCGACATCGAGGGGCTGGCCCTGCGCTGCTGTACCGGGGACGGCGGCCTGGACCGGCAGGTCAGCTGGGCCGCGGCGTCCGAGCTGGCCGACCCGACACCGTGGATGAACGGCGGTGAGCTGCTGCTCACCACCGGGCTGCGGCTGCGCACCGCCGCGGCCCAGAGCGCCTTCGCCGCGCGGATCGCCGGGGCCGGCGGATCCGGCATCGGTTTCGGCACCGGACTGAGCCACACCGCCGTCCCCCGCGCCCTGCTGGCCGCCGCCCGGGAGTGCGGGCTCCCGGTGCTTGAAGTCCCCTACCAGACCCCGTTCATCGCGCTCGGCCGCCATGTCGCCGAGCGCATCGCCGCGGAACGGCTCACCGAGCAGGGCCGGCTGGTCGAGGCGCACGACCGGCTCACCCAGGCGGTCCTCGCGGGTGACGCCCTGGAGCAGCTGCTACGGACGCTCAGCCGCGAGATCGGCGCACCGACCGCGCTGCTGGCCGCCGACGGCGGCGCACTGGCCGGATCGCTGCCTGCCGCACCGGAACACCGGCTCCAGGTGGAGGTCGACGGAGTGGTGGTGGCCTGGCTGCTCGCCGGCCGCAGCGAGCAGCCGGAGCCGCTGCACTACGCCGCGAGGCTGGTCGCCCTGGAACTGGCCCGGCGGCTGTCGTTCGTGGCCGGACGCCGCGGCCTGCTGGGGCGGCTGCTGGGCGAGGTGGTCAACGGCACCCTGGACGGCGGCGCCGCGGACCGGCTGCTCGCGGTGCACGGCGTCGATCCGGCCCGGCGCCACCACGTCCTGCTGGGGCAGTGGACCGACCGCAGACCCGGACACGAGCCGGAGAGCCGCCGCCGACTCAGCCATCTCGCCTGGTCGATGCCGCAGTTCGGCGAACTCCCGGACGGGCGTGCGACCCAGCCGCTGTCCGCGGTGGTCGAGGGCCACCTGCTGGTGCTCCTGCCCGAGCACCCCGAGGACGGCGAGAGCCAGCAGGCCGCCGAGATCCACGCCAAGACCCTGTGGGAGGCCCTGCGCCGCGACCCGGTGCGCGGCGCCACCGCTGCCGTCGGCCTGAGCGCACCGGGCGCCGGCGCGCGCGGGGTCCAGGAGGGCTACCTGGAGGCCAGGGCGGCGATCAGCAGGGGCGTGGGCGTCCACACCGGGACCCGGCCACGCCTCGCCGACCTGCTGCTCTCACCGCTGTCCCCCGCGGTGCGGCAGCTGAGCGACCGGATCCTGCAGCCACTGCTGCGCTTCGACGCCGAGCACCGGGCCGACCTCGTCGGCACCCTGCGCCGCTATCTGGCCACCGACGGATCGGTGCAGGCCACCGCCGAGCAGCTCTTCGTCCACCGCAACACGGTGCGCTACCGGCTGTCCCAGATCGAGGAGTTGACGGGGCTCTCACTGGCCACCACGGTCGACCGCGGGGAACTGTGGCTGGCCCTGCTGGCGCTGGAGCGCTCCAGAAGCGGCTAGCGCCGCCCCGCTCTACCCGGCGGTGCCGCCGTCGGGCCAGGGCAGGGTGAGTTCCCGGGTTCCGGCCGGGGCCCGGTGCAGCGGGCCGGTCGGGCCGCCGAGCTGGACGTTCCAGAGCAGCGGGCTGTCGGTGCCGATCGTCAGCACGTCCCCCTGGCGGCGGACCTGGAAGCCGGCGGCCTGGCCGGTGCCCTCCGGGTCGGGGACGGAGACGGTGCGTTCCGCGCCGTCGGCGAAGGCGTGCACCCGCAGGGTCACCCCGTCGGCCCAGTCCGAGACGGGACGGCTGTCGTCGGCGGCGAAGGGGATCACCGAGTCGGGGCGGGCCAGCAGCGGGAGGGTGGCGAAGCCGTGGGTCTCGCGCACCCAGCGCGGGCCGGTGACCTGATCGCCGGTCAGGACGTTGGTCCAGGTGCCCTGCGGCACGTAGTACTGCACCGTGCCGTCCTCGCTGAACACCGGGGCGACCAGCAGGTCGTCGCCCAGCAGGTACTGCCGGTCCAGGGTGGCCGCGGCCGGGTCGTCGGGGAACTCCAGCACCATCGCGCGCATCACCGGTGTGCCGCAGGCGTGCGCCTGCTGTGCGGCGCGCTGCAGGTAGGGGGCGAGCCGGTGCTTGAGCCGGGTGAAGTCGCGGGTGACCGCCACCGCCTCGTCGCCGTAGTCCCAGGGCACCCGGTAGGACCTGCTGCCGTGCAGCCGGCTGTGCGAGGACAGCAGTCCGAACTGCACCCAGCGCTTGAACAGCGCCTCGGTGGGGGTGCCCTCGAAGCCGCCGATGTCATGGCTCCAGAAGCCGAACCCGGACAGGCCCAGGGACAGTCCGCCGCGCAGCGACTCGGCCATGGCGCTGAAGGTGGACTCGCAGTCGCCGCCCCAGTGCACCGGGAACTGCTGGCCCCCGGTGGTGGCGGAGCGGGCGAACAGAACCGCCTCGCCCTCGCCGCGCTCCTCCCTGAGCAGGTCGAAGACGGTGCGGTTGTAGAGCTGGGTGTAGTAGTTGTGCATCCGCTCCGGGTCGGAGCCGTCGTGCCAGACCACGTCGGTGGGGATGCGCTCGCCGAAGTCGGTCTTGAAGCAGTCCACGCCCTGGTCCAGCAGCACCCGCAGCTTGTCGGTGAACCAGCGGGCGGCGGCCGGGTTGGTGAAGTCGACCAGGGCCATGCCGGCCTGCCAGGTGTCCCACTGCCAGACGCTGCCGTCGGCGCGCCGCACCAGGTAGCCCTCGCGCATGCCCTCCTCGAACAGCACGGACTTCTGCGCGATGTAGGGGTTGATCCAGACGCAGACCCGCAGTCCCTGCTGCTTCAGCCGGGCCAGCATCCCCACCGGATCGGGGAAGGTGTCGGCGTCCCAGCTGAAGTCGCTCCACTGGTAGCCGCGCATCCAGAAGCAGTCGAAGTGGAACACGCTGAGCGGTATCTCGCGCTCGGCCATGCCGCTGAGGAAGCGGTTGACCGTCGCCTCGTCGTAGTCGGTGGTGAAGGAGGTGGACAGCCACAGGCCCAGCGCCCAGGCCGGGGGCAGCGCCGGACGGCCGGTCAGGGCGGTGTAGCGGGCCAGGATCTGCTTGGGGTCCGGGCCGTGGATGACGAAGAACTCCAGCTGCTGGTCCTCGACGCTGAACTGGACCTGGCTCACGGTCTCGGAGCCGACCTCGTAGCCGACCCGGCCGGGGTGGTTCACGAAGACCCCGTAGCCGTGGTTGGTCAGGTGGAACGGGATGTTCTTGTAGGCCTGCTCGCTGTTGGTCCCGCCGTCGGCCTGCCAGATGTCGACGCTCTGGCCGTTCCTGGTGAACGCGGTGAAGCGCTCGCCCAGGCCGTAGACCAGTTCGCCGACGCCCAGGGAGAGCTGACCGAGCATGAAGTGCCGGCCCTCGGCGTCGGTGACGAAACCGGTGCCGCGGGCCCCGATCGAGGTCAGCACCCGGCCGCCGGCGGTGAAGTCGAGCTGCCAGGGGCCCTCGGTGTCCACCCGCAGGCCCAGCTCGCCCGAGCTGAGCTCGACCACCGAGCCGTCCCGGACCACCTTGCCGACGCTCTCCCGCGGGTCGGCGCCCGGCAGCTCGAACTCCGGGCCCGGACGCAGCGCGCCGGCGTGGTGGGTGACCCGGACGCCGATGACGCCCTCGGCCGGCGACCAGCAGTCCACCGTGAGCAGCGGGCTGTTCAGCGTGTCGGCCCGCCGGACCGTCCGCTTCACCGGCGCGAACAGCGTCAACCGGTGCTCGTCCGCACGCAGTTCGGCGACCTCGGCGGCGTAGCGCGCGGTGACCCCCGGCCGCATCAGCCAGTAGCCGTCGGTGAACTTCATGGGTGGTCTCCTCGTCGGTCGGCCGCATCGTCGAAGCGCTTCTCCTACCCATCCTCGATCACTCTTCACGGCCGCACCACGATCTGCTGAAACTGACGCACCACCAGGTCCGGGGGGTGGGTCGCCGACCCCATCCGCGACCGTCTACATTCTTGTAGACGTCATACCCGAAACCAAGATCTTCTCTCACGCTCGCCCCCTAGATTCCTGGCGGGGGCAATCGATTCATGCGGTCGTCGAAGGTCGCGCGTCCGACAGACGAAGGGGACAGCCATCCAGCTCCGGCAGGCCTTGACCGCAGTACGACCGACCGCATCGCCCGTCACCGCCCGGGCCGCGGCAGCAGCCCTGGCGGGCGTGCTGGCCACGCCTGTGGTCGCGGTCACCCTCTCGGTGCTCGGCGTGCTGCTGCTGGCGCTGGCGGGAGCCGGTGCGCCCAACGACCACACGGTCGCGGTGCGCCTGCCGCTGTCCGTCCTGCCTCCGCTGTCGGCGGCCCTGTCCACCAGGGTGATGTGCGGCGCCATAGCCGCGCAGGCACTGGGCCTGCTGGGCATGCTCCTGGGACTGCGCCGCGGTTGGCGCCCCCGGGTGGCCCACCTGTTCGCAGCCGGCACCGCCGCGGTGCTGCTCTGCAGCTCCCTGGCACCCACCGGCTCGGGCGATGTCGCCAGCTACGCCGCCTACGGACGCCTGGCCGCCCTCGGCGCTGACCCCTACCGCGCCGACCCGGCGTCCCTCGGCAGCCGCTACGCGGACCTGGTCAGTCCCAGCTGGCTGCACACCTCCTCCGTCTACGGGCCGCTGGCGACCTGGATCCAGCAGGCCGCCGCGACCGTCGGCGGCGACCGGGCCTGGCTGACGATCTGGCTGCTGATGCTCGCCAACGCCGCCGCGTTCCTGGTCACCGGACTGCTGCTGGTGCGCACGGCCGAGGACAGCAGCCGCGCCGCCGTCCTGTGGGTGGCCAATCCCTTGCTGATCGGCCAACTGGTCGCCGGCGGCCACCTGGACACCTTTGTGGCCGGTCTCTGCCTCGCGGCCCTGGTGCGAGCCCGCGGACCGGGCACCTGGCGGGCGGACGCCACCACCGGCATCCTGCTGGGGCTGGCCTGCGGACTGAAGATCAGCGCCGGGCTGGTCGGGGCCGGCCTGGTGCTGGTCCTGGTGCGCGAGCGCGCCTGGGCACGGGTGCTCCGGCAGTGCGCGGCCACGCTGTGCACCGTGCTGCTGCTGTACTCCGGCTACGGGATGCACGCCCTCGCCCCGCTGGGCGCCGCCGCCCACCTGGTCTCCGTCCCCTCGCTGTGGCAGGCGCTGCGCCACCTCGGCGACCCCCTCGTCGGCGCGGCCGCGACCGGGGCCGCGATCAGCCTCGGCTGGCCGGCCGCGACCGCCGCCATAGCCTGGCGGTTGCATCTGCGGCTCCCGGCGCCCGCATCCGCCTCGCCGCTGGTCGCGATGGTGTTCGTGCTGACCCTGGCCTGGGTGCTGGCCGCCCCGTGGGCCATGCCCTGGTACTCCGCGACCAGTTGGCTCTGCGCCGCCCTGCTCCCCCGCAGGAATCCGCTGCTGTGGGTGCTGCTGGCGGCCACCACGTTCCTGGCCCTGATGCACAACACCGCCGGACGGGGCTGGTCCTGGTGACACCGCAGAGCCTGCACGTCCTGCCCCTCCCCCACCCGGGTCCGCCCCCGGCGCCCGCCGACCGGCCGGGGCGCGCACTCCCGGCCACCCCGCCGAAGGCGAACCCGGGCCGCCGTCGACCAGCCCGCTCCCAGGTACGGTCCTGGCTGCGCCATCCGATCGTGGCAGCCACGGTCCTCGCCGCCGTGCTCCAGCTCCTCTGGGCCCTGTTCCTGGCGACCAACGGGGGCGACCTGGCCGCCCAGTACGCCTGGGCGCAGTTCGCCTCGGCCCACCCCGGGTCGGCCTACGACCTCTCCTGGTACGGGGGCATGCACCCCGCCTCCTACAGCGTGCTCACCCCCTACCTGATGGACGTGCTCGGGGTGCGCGGCACCGGGGTGGCAGCCGGGACCCTCGCCGCGGCGCTCCTGGCCCGGCTGCTGATGCGCTCGGGCGTCCGCCGACCGCTGCTGCCGGCCCTGTGCGGGGCGCTCGCACTGTCCTGCAACACGGTGTCCGGACGCATCACCTTCGCAGTCGGCACGGTGCTGGCGCTCGCTGCGGTCGTGCTGGTCCACGAGACGGTCGCCAGGCCCCGACGCACAGCCGCCGTCGCCGGCCTACTCGCGGTCCTGGCCACCCTGGCCAGCCCCGTGGACGGACTGTTCCTGCTGGCCATCGCACCGGCCCTGTTCCTGACCGGAAGACGGACGGCCGCCGTCTCGCTGGCCGCCGGACCACCGCTGGTCGTGGCGACCACCGCCGTCCTGTTCCCCTTCTACGGCGTGCAGCCCTACCTCTGGTTCCAGCTCACCCTGGTACTGGCGACCACCCTGCCACTGGCGCTGCTCGCACCGCGGTCCTGGCGCGCCGTCAGACTCGGGGCCTGGACCTACGCCCTGGGCAACCTGCTGACCCTGCTGATCCCCTCGCCCATAGGCAGCAACGTGGAGCGGCTCGCCCTGCTGTTCGCAGCCGCGCTGCTGCTGGCCGCGGCACGGGCCAGCACGGGACGGCGGGCCCGCGCACTGTGGATCGCCTTCGCGCTGGCACTGTCCTGGCAGACCGTCCAGCCGATCACCGACCTGGCCCTCACCGTGCCCGCCGACGGCTGGACCCAGTACGCCAAGCCCCTGGCCGCCGAACTGGCCCTGCTGGACGCGGACCGGGGCCGGGTGGAGATCGTCGGAACCGCATCCCACGTCGAGGCGTCGAGCCTGGCGAACACCGTGGAACTGGCCCGGGGCTGGAACCGGCAGGCCGATCTCACCCGCAATCCGCTCTTCTACGACGGCACCCTCGACAGCGCCGAGTACCGTGCCTGGCTGGGGAACTGGGCCGTCGGCTACGTCGTCCTCCCCGTCCTGCCTGCGACGCGCTTCGACTACGCCTCCGCCGCCGAGAGCCGCATCGTCGCCGCCGGGCAGCCGTGGCTCGACCCGGTCTGGAGCGACGCGCACTGGAAGCTGTACCGGGTCGTGGACGCGACACCGATGGCCGGCGCGCCGGCGACCGTGGTCGAGGCGGGCCAGGCCGAGCTGACCCTGCACTTCTCCACGGCCGGAACCGCGCTCGTCCGGATCGCCTGGTCACCCTGGCTGTCCGTACTCGGCCCGGGCAGCGGATGCCTGACCCCCAGCGGCTCCTGGACCCGGCTGACCGTGCCCGCAGCGGGCACGGTCAGCATCGGCACCAGCTACAAACGCTCACCCGACACCCACTGCCCGAGCAGGTAGGCGACGGATCAGGGCAACGGGATCAGGGTAGGGTCCAGACTTGGCCGTTGGTGCTGTGGCAGCTCCAGATCTCCAGCTGGGTCATGTCGGTGCTGGTGGCGCCGGGGTCGTCCAGGCAGAGGCCGGACTGGGCGCTGACCAGTGCGCCGGACTCGGTCGCGGTCCACTGCTGGTTCGAGCCGCCGGTGCAGGACCAGAGGTCGACCTTGGTGCCGTTGCTGGTCCCGCCGCCGATGACGTCCAGGCAGAGGCCGTTGATGCGCAGCGTGCCGTCGGACTGCGGGGTCCAGGTCTGGGCGGCGGTGCCGTTGCACGTGTAGAGGTCGACGACGGTTCCGTTGCTGGTGCCGTCGTAGGCGGCGTCCAGGCACTTGCCGCTGATGCCCGAGGCGAGCGCCCCGCTGAAGCTCACCCCGGGGTTGCGGTTGACGATGGCCGTGACCAGCGCGTATCCGGGGTAGTCCATCTTCACCACGCCGGTGCGCGCCGCGTTGCCCGCGTTGAGGTAGTTCAGCAGCAGCGGGTTCTCGTTCGCGGCGACCTGGGCCGGGTTGGAGCCGAACGGCGCGCAGTTGGAGGAGGTGTAGGTGGTGTAGAGGGCGCCGGAGCCGTCGTTGTTCGCGGCGACCAGGTTGGCCTGCACCTCGTTCCACTTGCTGGTGGTGTCGCACTGCGTGTAGTCGTTCTCGACGTACGAGCCCCAGTTGCCGGTGGTCAGCTGGGTGAGGCCGTAGCCGCCGTAGACCTCGCCGCGCGGGCCGGTGAAGTCGGTGAGCACGATGTGGCCGCGCGCCTGGCCGAGCGTGGGCAGGTCCGCGGTGCTGCTGCCGGTGACGCTGGGCGCGTAGAACAGGCCGGGGTACCTGGCCACGTAGCCCTCGAAGATGCTGATCCGCTGGGCCGCGGTGGTGTTCGACGGGTCGTCGGCGCAGTGGCCGATGGAGGCGGTGCCGCTGCCGCCCTCGGTGGAGTCCGCGTCGCACTCGCCGTGCAGGTCCATCAGGACGGTCTCACTGGGGTGCGCGGACAGGAAGGCCTGAGCCTTGGTCAGCACGTCGTCGAAGTTGGCGTTCTGATAGATCGTGGTGTGGTGGATGGCGAAGGCGCCGCCGGTGACCCGGACCCGGATGTCGATCGACCGGATCCCGGCGTCCAGCTGCGCGGTGAGGGTGGCGGCGCTGTCGCCGTGGTCCTCCTGCGCCTCGTAGGAGTCCGGCAGCAGGCTGCCGCCGTGGATGGCGAGGGTGTCGTGGGTGCCGGGGATGGACATGCTGCCCAGGCTGGTCGCGTCCGGGACCTGGCCCATCCAGTCCGAACGCGTCTGTGCCGTCAGGTTGTTGAAGGAGCTCGACCAGCCGCTGGGCTGCGCGGGCGCCGGACCGGCCGCAGCGAGCACCACGGCGAGCGCGGCGGCGCAGGCCATGGACGCGCGGCGGAGCAGCGTGGGGGTGAACCGCCGCCGGTGGGAGTGGGTCACGGACGGATCCTTTCGGGGAGATGCGCCGGAATATCATGTCCCTGTCATTCGACAAGGTACGTGTCGATCCGCCCCGTGTCCGGATCATGCGGCGGTACGGCAGGCGTCCGGTCCGCGACCGGCGGATGGCGGCCGGGCGGCGCCGGTCAGTCCGCGACCGGCGGCAGGAGTTGTTCGGCCCAGATGGTCTTGCCGGTGGCGTGGTGGCGGCTGCCCCAGCGCTGGGTGAGCTGGGCGACCAGGAGCAGGCCGCGGCCGCCCTCGTCGTAGGTGCGGGCCCGGCGCAGGTGCGGAGCGGTGCTGCTGGAGTCGGAGACCTCGCAGATCAGGGTGGCGTCGTGGATCAGCCGCAGCCGGATCGGCGGGGTGGCGTGCCGGATCGCGTTGGTGACCAGCTCGCTGACGGCGAGTTCGGTGGTGAAGACCAACTCGTCCAGACCCCAGGCACCGAGCTGGTCGGCGACCAGGTGGCGGATCCGGGAGACCTCCGCCGGATCGGCCTCGACCTCCCAGTCGACGACCCGGGAGGCGTCCAGGACCCGGGTCCTGGCCAGCAGCAGGGCGATGTCGTCGCGGGCGCCGGAGGCGGAGCCCAGCTTGTCCAGGATCCGCCGGCAGATGCTGTCCAGCGAGCCGTCCGGGCGCCCGAGGGCGTCGGCGAGCGCGGCGCGGCCCTCGTCGATGTCGCGCAAGCGGTCCTCGATCAGCCCGTCGGTGTAGAGGGCGAGCAGCGCGCCCTCGGGCAACTCCCGCTCGACGGCCTCGAAGGGCAGGCCCCCGACGCCCAGCGGCGGGCCCACCGGGATGTCGACGAACTCGACCGTGCCGTCGGGCAGCGCCAGCGCGGGTGTGGGGTGGCCGGCCGCGGCCATCGCGCAGGTGCGGGAGATCGGGTCGTAGACCGCGTACAGGCAGGTGGCTCCGACGTCGCCGGCGGGCTGGCCGACGTCGGACTCCTGGGACAGCCGGATGACCAGGTCGTCCAGGTGGGTGAGCAGTTCGTCCGGGGGCAGGTCGACGTCGGCGAGGGTGCGTACCGCGGTGCGCAGCCGCCCCATGGTCGCCGACGCCTGGATCCCGTGCCCGACCACGTCGCCGACGACCAGGGCGACCCGCAGGCCGGACAGCGGGATGACGTCGAACCAGTCGCCGCCGATGCCGGTGTGCGGCGCGGCCGGCAGGTAGCGGGAGGCCACCTCGACGGCGGCGGGGCGCGGCAGCGACTGCGGGAGCAGGCTGCGCTGCAGGGCGAGGGCGGTCTCGCGTTCGCGGGTGAACCGGCGGGCGTTGTCGATGCACACGGCGGCGCGCGCGGTGATCTCCTCGGCGAGCAGGACGTCGTCGGGGACGAAGGGTTCGGGGTGCCGGTGGCGGTAGAAGACGGCGACGCCGAGGGTGACGCCGCGGGCCAGGATCGGCACCGCCATCACGCTGTGCAGTCCGTGCTCCTCGACCACCCGGGCCTGCGCCGACTGCGGCTCGGGCCAGCCGAGCGCGTCCCGCGGCCGGATCGGGTGGAACAGCGGCCGGCCGGAGGCCAGGCAGCGGGCGTGCGGGGAGGACGGCGGGTAGACGCCCATGGTCCCCAGGTCGATCGCGGCCTCCGGCGAACCGGGCGTGACGGACAGCTGGGCCACCCGCCGCAGCGCCACGTCGGCCGAGGACGACGCCGACGCCGACGCCGACGCCGTCTCGCCGGTGTCGTCGCGGTCCTGCAGGTCGAGCAGGTCCACGGTGACGAAGTCCGCCAGATCGGGCACGCACACCTCAGCGAGCTCCTCGGCGGTGCGGGTGATGTCCAGCGCGGTGCCGATGCGCACGCTCGCGTCGTTGACCAGTTGCAACCGGCGCCGGCCGAGGTAGGTCTCGGTGATGTCGTGGGCGGTGAGGCAGACCCCGTGCACGGCACCGTGGTCGTCGGCCAGCGGGGTCAGGTGCGCCGACCAGGCGTGTTCGCGCGCCTCTCCCCCGGTGCGCATGAAGCTCTCCACGTCGAGCCGTTCACCGGTGGCCAGGACCCGCAGCATCTGCTGTTCGAGTTCCGCGCTCTGCGGTTTGCCGCCGATCTCCGGGATCCGCAGGCCGATGATCTCGTCCTCGGGCAGCCCGATGACCCCGGCCATCGCCGCGTTCACCGCCAGCAGCCGCAGTTCGGTGTCGTAGATCGCCACCGGGCAGGGCGAGCGCGCGAACGCCCACCGGGGGACCTCGTCCAGCGGTCCGGCCGCCTCCGGCTCGTCCCGCGGCAGGCGGCTGAACAGCAGCCACTCGCCGCGCGAGGTCATGTCGGGATCGGTGCGGTGGGCCAGCACCCGCACCGGTACCTCGCTGCCGTCGCGGTGGCGCAGGACGACGCTGCCGTTCCACCGGGTGGCGCCCTCCGGCGGCCGCACCGCCGCCTGCCCGCGCGCCAGCAGGCAGGCGGCGGACTTCCCGACGATCTCCTCGGACGCGTACCCCAGCAGCCGGCGCGCGCCCTCGTTCCAGTCGGTGACGACTCCGGACGCGTCCACTGCGGCGCGGGCGGTGACGGCCTGGTCGAACGGGTACTCCGGCTGCCGGACCGGCTCTGCACCGCTCTGCGTCATCGCTCGCCGTCCCTGTCGCCTCGTGCGCGTCGCGGGGTCACCCTCGGCATCGCATGCATCCCAGAAGACAGCTTTGCCCGGAATTTTACCTTTATCAACCTGAAAGAGATCAAGAGGGTCACCGCCCGCCGGCGGCGATCCAGGCAAGGGCTTCGTCCACGGCACGGTCGAGCGGAGCGAGCAGCGCGGGCTGGGCCGGAATGACGGCGCCGTCACCGAGTTGTGTGGCGATCCCGGTGCGCTCCAGCAGGGCGGCGAGGGGTGGTTGGACGCCGGCGAGGACCAGCCGCCCGCCCTGGGCGTGCAGGCCGGCGGCGTAGCGGCGGACGAGTTTGAGCATCGCCGAGGAGGGGACGTCGGGGGCGGTGCGCATGACCAGGACGAGGACCGCCCTGCGGGCGCCGTCGACGCGGGGCAGTTGGGTCTCCAGGCGAGGCAGCTCGGCGAAGAGGTTGGTGCCCTCGTAGGTCAGCACGGTGACGCGTCCCGGGGGCAGGACGGCGGGCGGGGGTGCGCCGGTGGTGGCCCAACGGCCTTCCGGGTCGCGTTCCAGGGCGACGAGTTCGGACTGGCGGGCGGCCTGGACGCAGTACAGCAGCAGCGACAGCACCGCGCCGATGACGATGGCCTGCTGCAGCGGGAGTTGGGTGGTGGCCGCGAAGGTGACGACCATGGCGGCGGTGGAGAGCCTGGAGGTGCGCCACACCAGGGCGATGTCGGCGCGCTTGCCCCAGATCAGCTCGCCGCCGACGACCAGGATCAGTCCGCCGATGACCGGCATCGGGATCCGCTCCGCCAGTCCGCCCGCCACCAGGACGACCAGGGCCAGGAACACCCCGGAGATCACCCCGGCCCAGCGGGTCCTCGCGCCGGCGCCGGCGGCCACTCCGGTGCGGGAGAGCGAGCCGCCGGCGGGCAGGGCCTGGAACAGGCCGCCGCCGAGATTGGCCAGGCCCTGGGCGGCGAAGTCGCCGTTGACGCTGGAGCGGCTGCCGTCCGGGTTGGGCATCGACGGCGCCACCCCGGCGGCCTGCGCCAGCGCGACCAGGGCCACCGAGAACGCCCCGCCGACCAGGTGCGGCATCGCGCCCCAGTCGGGCAGCGACAGGCTGGGCAGGGACGCGGGGATGCGGGCGATGCCGCGGACCAGTTCCACGTCCGTACCCAGGACGGCGACCGCGACGCCGGTCAGCACCATGGCGACCAGCAGGGCCACCGGCTCCAGCCTGCGCACGGTGCGCGCCAGCGCCCACACCACGATGGTGGCGACGGCGACCAGGGTGGGGGCCAGCTGCCAGTGCCCGATGCCGGTGAGCCAGTTCCACAGCTGCAGCAGCTTGTTGTGGCCGGGCGGCTTGTAGCCGGTCGCATCGCCCAGGACGCCGGTGATGATCTGCAGCGCGATGCCGGTGGAGAAGCCGGTCATCACCGCGTTGGAGACGAAGCTGAGCACGACGCCCAGCCGCAGCGCGCCCATCAGCAGCATGACCGCGCCCACCAGGACGGTGAGCGCGGCGACCGTGCCGCCCGCGTGCGGGTCCAGGCCGGCGTCGGCGATGACGCTCTGTCCGGTCAGGGCGATGGCGCTGGTCAGGGTGGTGACCATGAGGACCGTCGGCGCGGCCAGCGACCCCAGGATCGGCGGCACCACGCCCGCGTACAGACCGGCCACCGGGTTGAACCCGGCGATGGACGCGTACGCCATCCCCTCGGGGATGCTGAACAGCCCGGTCACCATCCCCGCGGTCACATCGGCACCGGTCGGCCGCCCCCAGCGCACGCGGGCCGTGAGCGTGCGCACCCGCCCGGCCAGGTCGGTCACCTCCGGACCCGTCAGGGGGTGACGATGGCGAAGGACTTGTCGGACTCGGTGACGTAGGAGAACAGGCGGCCGAGGACGGCGGGGTCGCCCTCCTGCTGGACCCCGTCCAGGCCCTTGCCGGCCAGCAGCCCGAGCAGCTGCGGCCTGGTGAGGGTCAACGTGAGGTCCGCCGCTGCCGTGGCAGGGGCGCCCAGGGGGGCGGCCCGGTGGGTCAGGGCGCCGTTGCGCAGGGTGAGCCGGTGGCGCCGGCCCTCGTCGGTCAGGGCGAGGTCGACGGTGAGGGTGTCGTTCCAGGCGCGGGGGCCGTCGATGCGTACCGCGACGGAGTCCAGCAGCATGTCGGTGGTCAACGCCATCGCCATGCCGCCGCTGGTGTCCAGTTCGACAGTGCCCGGGCCCTGCCGCAGTTCCAGGGCGGCCATCAGGTAGAAGTTGCGCCAGGTGCCGTTCTCGCTGCCGTGGCCCAGCCGTTCGTAGACCCCCGCCAGCTCCTCCTTCGCGGCCCGGTCCTGCGGGTCGGCGAAGACCAGGTGGTTGAGCAGCGTGGCCGCGAAGCGCAGGTCCCCGTCCGCGACCAGGGAGCGGGCCTTGGCCAGGGCTGCCTCGGGGCCGCCGGCCAGGTCGACGTAGCGCTTGGCCAGCTCGACCGGGGGGTGCTCCCACAGATGGGCCGGGTTGCCGTCGAACCAGCCCAGGTAGCGCTGGTAGATCGCCTTGGTGTTGTGGCTGAGCGAGCCGTAGTAGCCGCGCGCGTGCCACGCCTGCTCCAGCGCGGGCGGCAGCTGCATCTCCTCGGCCACCTCGGGGCCGGTCAGACCGGAGTTGAGCATCCGCAGCGTCTGGTCGTGCATGTAGGCGTACAGGTCGCGCTGCTGCGCCAGCATCTCGACCACGTTCTCCCGGCCCCAGGTGGGCCAGTGGTGCGAGGCGAAGGCCACGTCGTAGGAGTCGCCGAAGAAGTCGACGGCCTCGTCCAGGTACCGCGACCAGATCCGGGCGTCGCGCACCACGGCCCCGCGCAGGGTCAGGATGTTGTGCATGTTGTGGGTGGCGTTCTCGGCCAGGCACAGCGCACGCCGCTGCGGGAAGGAGAAGTTCATCTCGGCGGGGGCCTCGGTGCCCGGGGTGAGCTGGAAGACGATCCGCACCCCGTCCACGGTCTCCTCCTGGCCGGTGCGGGTGACGTCCACCGTCGGCGGGATCAGCGAGACCGTTCCGGTGGAGGTGGTCATCCCCAGCCCGGCGCTGACCTGCCCCTCGGGCGACTTGGGCAGCCGGTCGCCGTACATGAACATCGCCCGCCGGGTCATCGCGTTGCCGGCGTAGACGTTCTCGCTGACCGCGTGCTCCAGGAACCCCACCGGTGCGATCACCGGCACCCCCTGCTCGCTCCCCTCGGGCAGCACCCCGCGGGCGCCGCCGAAGTGGTCCCCGTGCGAGTGCGTGTAGACCAGTCCGGTGACCGGGCGCTCGCCGCGGTGCTCGCGGTAGAGCGCCAGCGCGGCGGCGGCGCACTCGGTGGAGATCAGCGGATCGATGACGATCACGCCGCGGTCGCCCTCCACCAGCGTCATGTTCGACAGGTCCAGCCCCCGGACCTGGTAGATGCCCTCCGCCACGTGGAACAGGCCTTGTTTGGCGCACAGCTGCGCCTGCCGCCACAGGCTCGGGTTGACGGTGTCCGGGCAGGGGCCCTTGAGGTAGTCGTAGGCGTCGTTGTCCCACACCACCCGCCCGTCGGAGGTCCTGACCACCGCGGGGACCAGCGCGCCGAGAAAGCCCCGGTCCGCGTTCTCGAAGTCGGTGGTGTCCTCGAACGGGGGCAGGTGGCTCATGCGTCGCTCCGATCGGCAGCATTCGGGGGTTCGGCGTCGGCCGCGGGGCGGCCTTCGGAATGCGGTCAATGCCTCCTTGCGCAGTCTGCGGCATTCGCCTGGATCGCGCACGGTGAGGACTCAGGTGGCGTACCGGTACGCCGACCTGGGGATGTAACGTCCTCCGACCGAGAAACCAAGTACGTGGTGCAGAGACAATTCCGATCCCGATTCCGCGCGTCGCCTTTTTCTCGGAATACCGCACGCGAATGGGCTGAGCCATGCCCTTTTCGCGATCCGCCGGCCGGTGTCCATTGCTCTGCATTCACAGCGAACCAATCGGGGGAGAGCTGCGCGAATGTCTCCGACGAGCGACCACGGACCTGGAGATCATGTACATATCCGCGGGCACCGCCTCCGCACCCGGACCGGTCGACCCCGCCCAGTCCGCCCGGACGGCCCGGCCCGGTGCCCGCGGGGCGGCCGCAGCCAACGTGTGCTTCGCCGGCACGGCCGCCGCGGTGTTCCTCTGGGCGCTGTTCCAGGACTTCTTCCGGCTGGGGACACCGCAGATCCTGGCCGACGAGCCGACCTACCAGGAGGCAGCCTGGTCGTACATCCACGGGCAGGACCTGCTGTCCGCCCACGGGACCCCGGCGGCGGCCGTCAGCGGGGTCAACTTCCAACACCCCCCGTTGGCGAAGTACCTCTTCGGCGTCGCCCAACTACTGGCCGGCAGACCGTCGATCACAGCGGACCGGGCCGTGTCCGCGCTCTGCCTGATCCTGACCGGCCTGCTGGTGGCGGTGTGGATCGGCCGGGCCACCGGCCGCTGGACCGGCCTGCTGGCCGGCGGACTGGTCGGCCTGCTGCCCGAGACCGCCTCCGGCTCGGCGGCCGACTTCGGCAGGTTCGGGATGCTCGACCCGGTGGCCGAGCTCTTCGCGGTCGCGTCCGTCGCGCTCGCCTGGCAGTGGAGCCGGCGGACCGGACGCAGCGCCTGGCTCCTGGCCGCCGTCACCGGGGCGGCGACCGGCTGCGCGGCCGGCGCGAAGGAGAACGGCTTCCTCGGCGTCCTCGGACCGTGCGTGCTGCTCCTGGTCCTCGCCGGCGCGGCCCGCTCCGGCCGCGGACTGCTGGTGCGCTGTCTGCAGGCGCTGCTGGCGGCGCTGAGCTGCGCAGCCGTCTTCGTGGCGCTCTACCTGCCGGTGGGCCGGCCGATCGCACGGATCCGCTACCTCGTCGACTTCCAGACCGCCCACTCCGAGGAGGGCCATCTGATCGGGTTCGCCGGCCGGGTGTCGCAGCACCCGCCGTGGTGGGCGAACCTCTGGTTCGCCGGGCACAGCCTGGGCCCGGTGCTGACCGTCGCCCTCCTGCTCGCGGTGCTGGCCGCGATCGTGCTGCGCCGCGACCGGCTCACCGCATGGTGCCTCGCAGCTCTGGTGGGACCGTTCGTCTTCCACTGCTTCGTCGCCAAGGTCGTGCTCGGCTTCTACTGGGTGATGTGGATGCCGGCCGTCTTCGTGCTGGCGGCACTGGGGATGCGCGAGATCGTCGTGCGGGCGCGCCGCCTCGGCGGTGCGCTCCCCCAGGTGCTCGCCGTCTGCCTGGTGCTGGCGGTCCCGGTCGGCGCGACGGTCCAGGAGAGCGTCAAGGTCGCCGAGCTGCGGCCGGTGGGCGTCCAGGTCCTGCCGTCACTGGAACGCAGCCACGGCCTGACCGGTCCGGTGATCGCCGCAGGCATCGACAGCGATCTGATGTCCACCTACCTGCCCGGCACCGAGGTGATCACCAGCACGTCGCAGCCCCTCTCCGGCGCCCGGACCATCATCGTCGGCGCCCCGGAGTGCCGTGAGCTGATCGACCGGTCGGTCCGGGCCCTGGTGCGGATCAATCTGACGCAGGGTCGGATCCGGCAGATCCACAGCGACTCGAACTTCACGGTCTATCAGGTCCTGGCACCACTGACGCATCCCACCCGCACCCAGATCGCCGCCGAACCGCCCGGCCACCTCAGCGACCACTGCTGACGACGCATCGACCCGGCGATGTCCGTCAGCGGCTAGTCCCTCCCCGTCAGCGCACCGACTCGATTCCGAGGACGGGCAGGCAGTCGTCGACGCCGACGAGGTCGATGTCGTCGCGGCGGTGCTCGATCCACTGCTCGCGGGTCAGCCGCCAGCGGTTCAGCTCCGCCGGCTCGCCGCGCCTGGTGGCCCAGTTGGCGCCGTTCGGCGTGTACCCCGCCGCTGCGGAGACACGGTTGGAGGCCGTGTTGTCGACGAACGCCTCGCTGTTGGCCTCACGGGCTCCCAGTCCTGCGAAGGCCAGGTGCAGCACCGCCTGCCGCATCTCCTTGCCCAGACCGGCGCCCCGCACGTCGGGGTCGAGCCAGGAGAAGGTGCAGACCGTTCCGAACGCGGCGAAGTCAGTGCCGATCAGATCCTGGATGCCCACCGGTTCTCCGTCGACGACCACGACGAAGTAGAGCCGCCAGAAGCCGGCGCCGACACGGCCCCGGCCGGCCCACACGCCCCGCAGCCAGGCCCACTCGCGTTCCGGCCCGTCCTGGTAGAGGGACATCGGGTCGTCGAAGGGCCACGGGGGTTCTGTGGCGATGCCCTTGCGAACGATCGGGATCAGGCGGTTCAGCAGCTCGTCCGTCGCTCCCAGCAGGGACAGCCGGGGTGTGTGCACCCGCACGTTCAACGGCGGATAGGCGGAGGGAGTCGCGGCGGTCGTCAGCACGGGGGCCACCCTAGAGGGGGCCCGGGACGGCCTGCACCGGATTTTCGCGCCGGCGCCCTCAGGCTTCCGGCGTGGTCAGCCACCCGCCGATGCGGGACATCGCGAGGGGACCGGAGGCGGAGGCGACATCCTGGACCAGATCGGCGATCGAGATGGCGCGGAGCGCCTCTCGCCAGGCCGCGTCCGCCCCGGACATCGCGCGGGAGATCGGGCAGGGTGCGTCGCAGGCCTCGGGCGGGGTGGCCAGCGGGCCCCGCTGGCGGATCTCGGTGCAGATGAAGGCCTGGCTGGGGCCGTCGACCGCTTCGACCACGTCGAGGACGGTGATCGAGGCGGGCTCCCGGGTGAGGACGTAGCCGCCCGCCTTGCCCTGGACCGACCGCACCAGCCCCGCCCGGGACAGCGCCTGAAGCTGCTTGGCCAGGTAGCTCGCTGACACATCGTGCAGTTCCGCCAGCTTGGTCGCGGGCACGGGCTCTTCGACCGACGTGAGCACAACGCAGCAGTGCAGGGCCCACTCGACTCCGCCGGACATCTTCACACGATCACTCTACCCCGCTTGACTCGGACAACTCTTGTCCGTGTATATTCTCGGATAGAACGTGTCCGAGTTAGGCGCGGACGCACTCCGAAGAAAGATGAGGGACAGGCCATGAAGTTCGCAGTCATCGGCGGCACCGGGCTGATCGGGTCGCAGGTCGTCAGGAATCTCAATGCCGCCGGGCACCAGGCGGTACCGCACTCGCAGTCGACCGGGGTCGACGTCATCAGCGGCAAGGGGCTGGACCAGGCGGTGGCCGGGGCCGACGTCGTCGTCAACCTGACCAACTCCCCGACCTTCGACGAAGCCTCCCCGGCCTTCTTCCAGACCTCGATGGACAACCTGCTCGCCGCGGCCGACAAGGGCGGCGTCGGCCACGTCGTCATCCTCTCCATCGTCGGCACGGACCAGGTGCCGGAGCTCGACTACTACCGGGCCAAGGCGCTGCAGGAGGCCGTCCTCGCGGCCGGGCCGATCCCCTATTCGGTCGTCAGGGCCACGCAGTTCATGGAGTTCATCGACGCCGTCCTGTCCTGGACCGCCGACGGCGACACCGTCCGGCTGCCCGCCACACCCATCCAGCCGATCGCCTCCAAGGACGTGGCCGACGCGGTGGCGCAGGTCGCCGCGGGCGCCCCGCTCAACGGCATTCGCAACATCGCCGGCCCCGAGGTGTTCGCCCTGGACGAGCTGGGCCGGATCACCCTGTCCCGCAAGGGCGACAGCCGAACCGTCGTCACCGACCCCACCGCCGGCATGTTCGCCGTCGTCAAGGGCGACGTCCTCACCGACAAGGACGCCCACCTCGCCCCCACCCGCTACACCGACTGGCTCTCCTGAGCCTGAGCCGCGCCGAGGACGCGGTCCGCGGTCGGGTTCACGTCCACGTCGTGGCCAGCCAGACGGTCACGAGTGCGACCAGCAGCAGGACGAGGTTCAGGGTCACCTGGCGGTCGCCCAGGCGCAGGTGGACCCTGGTCGCGCCGATCTGCAGGACGACGAATCCGACGGCCGCGGCCAGGGCCAGCACGGGCGCGATCCCGGTCAGCGGCGGCAGGACCAGCCCGATCGCGCCGAGCACCTCGACCGTCCCGATGGCCCGAACCGCCGGCATCGGGGCGGTGTCCACCCAGGCCATCATCGGCAGGAGTTGTTCACGGCTCCGCACCAGCTTCAGTCCGCCCGCGTAGAGGTAGAAGAGGGCGAGCAGGCCGGCGACGATCCAGTAGGCGACGTTCACGATTCCCCTCGGGGGCTGAATTCGGTGGCGGGCTCGGTGGCGTAACGGCTCATCACCTGGATGTTCGCCTGCGGGGTGAGCGCCTGACCGCCGGCGATCATGTCCTGCAGGTCCCGGAAGTACTGCACGTACCGGTCCGGGGTGAAGGTGCTGAGCATGACGGCCGGCTGGTCGGTGACGTTGGCGAAGGTGTGCGGGGCTCCGGGCGGCACCATCACCAGCGTTCCCGCCGTCGCGTCGTGGTCCTGGTCCCCGACGGTGAACCGCACCGAGCCGGAGATGACGTAGAAGCCCTCGTCGTGCTGGGCGTGCCGGTGCTGCGGCGGTCCGGGCGTGTGCGGGGCTAGCACGGACTCGGCGAGTCCGAGGCGGTGGCCGGTGTTGCTGCCGTCCTCCAGGATCCGCAGGCGTGTGGTGCCCAGGACGATCGTCTCCCCGTCCTCCGGACCGACCACCGACACGGCCGCGTCCGGCCCCGGCGTCGACCCGCTGGTCTTCCATTCCTCAGTCATGCCCCGATTCCACCGCCGGGGCACCACTGCCGTCCAAGACCTGTTCTGTGACCTCAATACCCTGCGGGTATCGTGAGCGCATGGAGCTACGCACGCTGCGCTACTTCGTGGCCGTCGCCGAGGAACTCCACTTCGGCCGGGCCGCCTCCCGGCTGCACATGAGCCAGCCGCCGCTGAGCCGGGCGATCCAGCAGCTGGAGAGCCGGCTCGGCGCCAAACTGCTGGACCGCTCCTCCGCCGGCGTCACCCTGACCCCCGCGGGAGCGGTGCTGCTCGACGAGGCACGCGCCCTGCTCGACCAGGCCGACAGACTGCTCGCCCGGGTGGCCACGGAGGCGGGCGCCGCGGTCATCACCGTCGGCATCCTGGGCGACAGCAGCGACCCGGGTGCCACCCGGCTCGCCGCCGCCTACCGACGACAGCACCCCGAGGTGGAGGTCCGCATCCGCGAGGCCGACCTGGCCGACCCCACCTGCGGCCTGCACGCCGGACTGGTCGACGTCGCGCTGACCCGCGCGCCGTTCGACGAGACCGGCCTGACCGTGCGTCGACTGCGCGCCGACCCGGTGGGGGCCCTGCTGCGCGCCGACGACCCGCTGGCCGGACAGGACGCCCTGAAGCTGTCGGACCTGGCCGACCGGCACTGGTTCCGGTTCCCGCCGGCCACCGATCCCGCCTGGCAGTCGTACTGGAACGGCGGCCAGGACCGTACCGGTCCGGTGGTGCGCGTGGTGCAGGAGTGCCAGCAGGCCGTCCTGTGGAACGGCACGGTCGGCATGACCCTGCTGGGCCACGAGCCCGCCGAGGGGCTCACCGTGGTGCCGCTGGTCGACATGGAGCCGAGCCACGCGGTGGTCGCCTGGAACGAGGGCGACAGCAACCCGCTGCTCCGCTCCTTCGTCCGGATCGCCGCCGCGGCCTACCGCGGCTGAGCATCCCCGCCCGGTCCGACGAGGGCCTCATCGATTCAGTTTGACAATCGAGATACCTCCCTGCAGTCTTAATTTAGCTTGATGAACGAGAGACATGGTCATCGAGCAGCATTATAGACAAGATACTTGGGAGGCCTCATGGCCAGCAGGACCGCCGGGGCCCCGCCCGTCCCGGCAACGACATCCGCGGCGCACCCGAAGCGCTGGGCTGCAGCGATCGTCATGATCGTCGCCGCGCTGATGGACATGATCGACGGATCGATCGTCAACACCGCGCTGCCCTCGATCGGCCGCAGCCTGCACGCCGACGCCGCGCAGCTCCAGTGGACCGTCTCGGCCTACATGCTCGGCTTCGCCTCGACACTGATCATCGCCGGGCACCTGGGCGACCGGTACGGCCGCAAGCCCCTGTTCCTGGGCGGGGTCGCCCTGTTCGCGCTGGCCAGCCTCGCCAGCGCGACGGCCTCCGGCGCCGGACTGCTCATCGGCGCCCGCGCGGTGCAGGGAGTGGCCGCCGCGATCCTGATGCCGCAGGTCCTGGCCTCCTTCCGGACCCTGTTCGACGAGCAGGAGCGCGGCAAGGTCTTCGCCATCTACGGGGCCATGGCCGGTCTCGCTGTCGCCGCCGGCGTCCTGCTCGGCGGGGTACTGACCGACTGGAACCTGTTCGGCTGGGGCTGGCGCACCATCTTCGCCGTCAACATCCCGGTCGCCCTGGCCGTCCTGGCGCTGGGCTCCGCCTGGATCCCCAACACGCAGGAACGCCTGCGCGGACGCATCGACGTGCTCGGCAACCTGGTTCTGGCCGCCTCGCTGGTCGCCATCGTGCTGCCACTGGTCCAGGGACGCGACAACGGCTGGCCGCTGTGGGGCTGGCTGCTGCTCGCCGCGGGTGTCCTCGCCCTGGTCGGCCTGAGCGCGGTCGAGGCCCGGCGCGGCATCGAGCACCCGCTGCTTCCCGCGGCCCTGTTCCGCAAGCCCGCCTTCAGCGCCGGCCTGCTGGTCCAACTGGTCTTCTACGGCGGCATGTCCGGCTTCATGCTCGCCTTCACCATCTGGCTGCAGACCGGCCAGGGCTACACCCCGGTCCAGGCCGGCGTGCTGATGGTCGCCTTCTCCGGCGGCACCATCCTGTCCGCGCCCATGGTCGACGGCCTGGTGGCCAAGCTCGGCCGCACCGTCCTGGTGCTCGGCGGCCTGGTGATGGCCGGAGGCTTCGCCGGGGTCCACTTCGCCACCCAGCACGCCCAGGCCCAGCACACCGGCGCCTGGCCACTGGTGCCCGGACTGGTCGTCGCCGGTATCGGCCTGGGCCTGCTGATCATCCCGCTGGTCAACATCGTGCTCTCCGCCGTCCCGGAGCAGCTGGCCGGTGGCGCCTCGGGCATCTTCTCCACCGCGCAGCAGTTCGGCGGCGCCCTGGGCGTGGCCGTCATCGGCAACGTCTTCTTCTCCCGCGCCGGGCACGGCCTGACGGACGCCATCGGCCACGCCGGCCTGTGGGCGATCGCCGCCTACCTGCTGTGCGCCGCCCTGTGCTTCGCCCTGCCCCGAAGGCCCGCAGCGGGCCACTCCCCCGGGGCATGACCGACACCCGCTGAAGCCGCCTGCGCGGCACCCCGGCCCTGCCGGGCGGACCAGGGCCACGGCCCGGCGCGCCGCCCGGCAGGGCCCTCGGGCTCCCACCACCGCTGCGCTATCTTGATGGGCGAGCTAGGAGACTGTGAAGGGACCACGCGAGTCATGACCACCGCCGGCCAGGAACCGCCCCAGCACCGACTGGGCGAGGCCACCCGCGCCTACCAGGCGGCCGTCGACGACTTCGACCGTGAGCTCGCCCACCACTTCGGTGTCAACGAGACCGATCTGCGCTGCCTGGAGATCCTGCTCCAGGAGCTGCCCGAGGCCAGTCCCAGTCAGCTCGCCGACCGGCTCGGCCTGACCACCGGCAGTACCACTGCCTTGCTGGACCGCCTGGAGAGGGCGGGCTACCTCGCCCGCCAGCCCCACCCCACCGACCGGCGCAAGAGCATCATCCGCGCCACCCCCGCGTTCCAGCAGAGCGCCTACGCCGTGATGGCCCCCCTGGTCGACGAAGGCCACCGGATGATCACCGACGCCTTCACCCCCGACCAGATCGCCACCATCGCCGACTTCCTGCAGCGGGCCACCGAGCTCCAGCAGCGGCACGTCCAGCAACTGCGGGCGCTGCCTCGCATGCGCGGCAACGAGCGGGCCGGCGACCCGACCTCCCGCTGAGGCGGTGGACGAGGGGGCGGAGCACGGGCTCGATCCTCAGGGCGGTGATCACTCCACCAGCACCGGGAGGCTCTTGAGGCCGTTGGTGAAGTTGGAGTGGACCCGCCGGGCCGGGCCGTTGCCGCGCAGCGTCACCCCCCGGGCCACCAGTTCCTCCAGGACCACGCGGATCTCGGTGCGGGCCAGGTGCTCGCCCAGGCAGCGGTGCGGTCCGCCGCGGCCGAAGGCGATCTGGGGGTTGGGGTCGCGGGTGATGTCGAAGCGGTAGGGGTCGGTGAAGACCTCCTCGTCGCGGTTGGCCGAGGTGTACCAGACGACGACCTTGTCGCCGGCCCGGATACGGCGTCCGCGCAGCTCGGTGTCGCGGGTGGCGGTGCGTCGGAAGTGGTGCAGCGGGGTGGTCCAGCGCAGCACTTCCTCCACGGCCAGGTCCAGGTCGGCGCCGTCGAGCAGCAGCTGCCACTGGTCGGGGTGCTCGACGAAGGCCTGGATGCCCAGGGACAGCGCCGAGCGGGTGGTCTCGTTCCCGGCCACCAGCAGCAGCAGGAACATGGCCTGGAACTCCCGCTCGTCCAGCGGGAGTCCGTCGATCCGGGCGGCGGCGAGGCGGGAGAGCACGTCCTCGGCGGGCCGGTCGCGGCGTGCGGCGCGCAGCCGGGAGGCGTACTCGTGCATCTGCAGGGCGGCCGGGCTGCGGAAGGGCAGCAGGCGGTAGCGCTCGCTGTCGGCGCTGTCGGGCAGGACGTCGGTCAGTTCCGGGTCGGTGTTGGCGATGAGCCGGTCGCTGAGCTCGACCATCAGCGCCTCGTCCGCGGCGGGTACGCCCAGCATCCGGCACAGCACCCGGATCGGCACGGCGGTGGCCAGGTGCTCGACCGCGTCGAAGCCGCCCAGGGCCAGTGCCCGGTCCAGCAGTGGGCGCACCAGGGAGCGGATCTCCTGCTCGTGGCGCTGGGCCTGACGCCGGGTGAAGTCGGCGACCAGGGTCCGGCGCAGGGCGGTGTGCCGGGGCGGGTCGGTGTCGAGCATGGACTTGCGGGCGGCGAGTGCGTCCGGTTCCAGGTCCTCCATGGCGGTGGCCCCGGTCTCCGAGGAGAAGGTGGCGGTGTCGCGGGAGACGGCCACCACATCGTGGTACTTGACGACGGCCCAGAAGCCCGGTCCGTCCGGTTCGGGGTGCCGGTGCACCGGGTCGTGACGGCGCAGCAGGTCGAAGTCGGCGTAGGGGACGGCCTGTCCGTAGCGGTCGTTGTCGATCAGGTCGACCACCGGCACGGGGGCGGGTGGGGTGTCGGGGCGGGCGGAGGCGGTCACCGGTGCCACCGGTCCAGGTGGGTGCGGATGTGCTCGGGCAGGGCCTGGGCCGGGTAGTAGTGGTCGTAGAAGTCGGTGTCCAGGTGGTGCGCCTGGTACCAGACGGTGGTCAGGAACGGGTCGATGGTCGCGGGGAAGCGGCCGTAGTGGTCCCAGACGTAGCGGACCCAGGTCTTGACCGCGGCCACGGCCTCCTCGGAGGGGCGCGGGATGCGTGAGACCAGCCCCGGGTCGGTCCACGGGGTGGCGACCTGCCCGCTGAAGGTGCCCCGGGGGCCCCAGCGCAGGTCCACCACGAAGTCGACGGCGTCCTCGATGGTGTCGTGGTAGGGCGGCACCGCTCCCTCGAACAGCCCGTCCAGGCCGACGGGGATCTCCTCGCCCGCTCCGATCGGCGCCCAGTCGGGTACCCGGTGGAAGCGGAAGCCCAGGCCGCCGGCCGGGCCCTGGCCGCCGATGGCGTGCCACTGGCGTTCGCCGCCCATGGTGACCCGGCCCTTGCCGCCGTTGAACGGGTGTCCGCCCAGGCCCAGTGTCTGAGTGGCCGTCATCAGGTTGGCGATCACCAGCCCGGACTCTACGCCGTTGGCGTCCACCATCTGCCAGCGTTCGAAGTCGGCCAGGTCCACCGGGTGGGTGTCGTCCAGCAGCCCGGACTGGACGAAGGGGCGCAGCGGTTCGTTGCCCAGCCGCTCGTCGACCAGGTAGTAGCCGTGCGGGCGGTCGAAGTAGAGCAGCAGGGCGGAGATGCACTGGCGGGTCAGGTCGGAGACCGGGATGAACACGGTGGTGCCCGGCAGGTTGATGTTCTGCCGGTTGAAGGCGAACAGGTTGGGGCGGCGGCGCGGGATGTCCAGCCGGCCCTGGGCCAGCCGGACCGCGGCACCGTGCTCGGCCCGGTGCTCGTCCGGGGTCTGGCCCTGCACGTAGGCGTGCGGGCGGGTGTCGCGGCGGGGCAGGAAGAAGGTGCCCTGGTCGTTGGTCCAGAACACTTCGGTGGAGTGGTTGGCCAGTGGGCTCGGGTAGGTGCGGCCGGTGAAGCTGGCCAGCTTGTCGCCGCCGGTGGCGGCTCCCTGGGCGTCCAGGAAGGACCACTCCTCGCGGACCACTCCGGTCACCCCTGAGGCCGCGGCGACGAGCACGGCCTCCTCCTGCGGGCTGAGCGGCACCGGCTGGTGCCGGGACTGGTGGGCCAGGGGTCCGGTCAGGGTGCCGCCGAGCGGGAAGCGGCGGGCGCGGCGGCCGAAGAGGGCCTGCAGGGCGGGGTAGCGGGCGGCCTGGGCGAGCAGGTCGTTGTCGTGCGCGGGCTGGGGCGGGGTCTCGGCGTGGTTCACGGTCGGCTCTCGGTTCGGTGCACAGATGGGGTACTGAGGGCGGGTCAGGCGTAGCGGAGGTAGCGGTCGGTCTCCCAGCCGGTGACCTGGCTGGTGTAGGCCTGCCACTCCGAGGCCGCGAGCACGGCGTGGTCGTGGACGGCGTCACGGCCGAGGACCTCGGCCAGGCGCTCGTCGGCGCGGGCGGCGGTCACCGCCTCGGCGAGGGTGGCCGGCAGGGCCGCGGCGGGATCCCGGGGGTCGGGTGGTTCCAGTCCGTCCTCCAGTCCGACGGCCACCGCGCCGAGCGCTGCGGCCAGGGCGAGGTAGGGGTTGGCGTCGGCGGCCGGGGTGCGCAGTTCGATCCGGGAGGCGGCCGGCGTCTCCAGCAGCGAGCGGACGGCCACCCGGCGGTCGTCGCCGCCCCAGTCGGCGCGGACCGGGGCGAAGCCGCCGGGCTCGTAGCGCTTGTAGGAGTTGACGGTGGGTGCGCCGAACAGGGTCAGGCCCGGCAGGTGGCGCACCAGTCCGCCGATGGCCGCTCGGGCGGCCTTGCTCTCCCTCCCCTCCTCGGGGGCGAAGGCCGGGGTGCCGTCCCGCCACAGCGACAGGTGGATGTGCGCGGAGCTTCCGGAGTGGCCGTTGAACGGCTTGGCCATGAAGGTGGCCAGCAGTCCCTGACGGCGCGCCAGTTCCTTGACCGCGTAGCGCAGCCGGAAGGCGTCGTCCGCCGCGGTCAGCGCCTCCTGGTGGGCGAGGTTCAGTTCGACCTGGCCGGGGCCGTACTCGGTGAGCGCCCCCTCCACCGGGACGAAGCCGGTCAGCTCGCCGGTGAACCGGCCCAGTAGCGGGTCGAGTTCGTTGGCCAGCTCCAGCGAGTAGGCGTGCAGGCCGTCCTGGAGCGGGGAACCGTCCGCCCGCAGCAGGTAGAACTCCAGCTCCAGGGCGGCGCGCGCGGTGTAGCCGAGACCCGCCAGCCGGTCCAGGACGCGCCGCAGCACGGCCCGCGGCGAGGTCCGGGCGGGCTCGCCGTGGTGGTCGACGATGTCCGCGATGACCTGTCCGGCCCCGGGGCGCCAGGGCAGCGGTCGGTAGGTCGCCGGGTCGGGCACCGCGTAGGCGTCCGGGTAGCCGCCGGCCGGGTCGCCCAGCAACGCGGCCTCCTGGACCTCGCCGACCGCGTTCCAGGCTAGCGACCCGTCGCAGAAGGCGAAGCCGCGCCCGGCGGCCGGGCCCTGGTAGCGGGCGGCCGGCACCCGCTTGCCCTGGGCCCGCCCGTAAGGGTCGGCCCAGGCGACCTCGATCTCGTGGACGGTTCCCTCGGCGAGGGCTTCGGCCAGTGTGCGGTCGCTGCGCTGACGGTCCGTCATCGGGCCGGCACCTCCTCGGTAGCGGCGGCGGTCGTGGTCGCGGCAGTGTCCTCGACCAGGCTGCCGAGCTGCCGGGCGCGGGCCGGGTCGCGGCGGTGCAGCAGCCCGTACCCGGCCAGGCCGGCCAGGACCACCCCGGCGAAGACGTAGGGCAGCAGGTTGACCGGCCAGGCCGGGACGGGCACCAGGTTCTTGTAGGTGACGTAGAGGATGACGGGCACCGCCAGTGCGGCGGCCAGTGTCGGTCCCGGCGTCAGCAGGCCGCGCCGGTGCAGGTAGCGGGGCAGCGCGAGGGCCGCCAGCAGGTAGGCGAGCAGGTAGCCGAAGGTGCCGAAGGCCGCGGTCCAGGCGTAGACGGACAGCTCCGCGCCGCCCGCCGCGATCAGCCCGATCGGCAGCGCCCCGGAGACGGCGGCCAGCAGGTAGATGCCGGTGTGCGGGGTGCGGTGGCGCGGGTGCACCCGGCCCAGGAAGGCGGGCAGCACGCCTTCGCGGCTGAGGCTGTAGACGCTGCGCGCGGCGGCGTTGATGCTGGCGGAGCCGCAGGCCACGGCGGAGACCACGATGCCGAGGTTGAGCACGGGCGACAGCCAGCCCACGCCGGCGGCCCTGGTCAGCTCGTTCAGGGGTGCGGCGGAGGAGGCCAGCTTGGCCGTCGCGTCGAAGCCGAGGACCTGGATGTAGGTGCTGATCAGGTAGAGGACCCCGGCGCCCAGGACGGTGCCCAGGATGGCGCGCGGGATGCTGCGGTGGGGGTTGCGCGCCTCGGCGCCCAGGGAGCCCGCCGACTCGAAGCCCACGAAGATCGCCACGGCCAGGACCGCGCCGAGCATGATGCTGTTGAGGCTCGCGCCCCTGGCGGTGAGCTGGTCCGTGTCGAAGTGCAGGCCGTAGTGGGTGACGGTGGCGATCAGGGCGATCAGGATGACCGCCAGCGAGACGGCCTCCAGCAGGATGCCGACCCGCGCGGACAGCCGTACGCCGCGGACCGGCAGTACGGCGGCGGGCACGGTCACCGCGACCAGCAGCGCCAGCTGGGCGGCGGTGCCGGTGGCGGCGATGCCCGCCGATCCGAGCAGTGCGCCGAGGTAGACGGCCGCGCCCACCAGGCAGGCGGCGGCGATGCCGACGTATCCGACGACGATGCCCCAGCCGGTGGCGAAGGCGGGTCCGCGGCCCAGGCCGAGCGCGACATAGCTGTAGAGCGAGCCGGCGCCGACGGCCCGCCGGGCGAACTGGGCCACCACGTAGGCGACGAGCAGGGCTATCGCGGTGCCGATCAGCACCGACCACAGCGCCCCTGAGCCGGCCGTGAGGTAGACGGCGGGGATGGTGCCGCCGATGGCGATGCTGGGGCCGGTCGCGGCCAGGGACTGGCCGAAGGTCTCCAGGGCGGACAGCGCGTCCTTGGCCAGGGAGCCGGAGGGCGCTGCGGAGGGGTGTCGGGCAGGTCTGTTCTCGGGCATGGGGATGCCTTTCGGATGAGCCGCAGCAGCGGCGCCCGCTCCGGCGGAGGCGGGAGCGGGCAGCACCGGGCAGGGGGCGGCCGGGCAGGGCGAAGCAGGGAGGGGTGACCGCGGGGGTCGGCGGCGCCCGCGCCGGAGAGCCGGACGCGCGGGGGCGGGAGGAGTTCCGGTGGAGCCGGGGTCAGCTCAGCGCAGGGCTGACAGCTGGGGCTGACAGCAGGCGCTCGCGACGCGACAGAGGTCGACCTCGCGGCGGGCGGTCAGCACGGAACGGTTCTCCACACCGGTGATGCTACGAACCCGCACGTCGGCACGTCAACGCAGCGGGTGAAACATATCGCCATCTGAGATCAACCCAAGAACCAAGTAGCCAAAGATCTGTTCTGCATGAACTATCTGGACAGGCCGCCGCGCTTGAGCGAACCCAGCACGAGACTGGGGCTCACCCGGTCCACCTCCTGCAGCCACGCGCTCTCGGTCAGGAAGGCGTGCAGCTCCCGCCGGGAGCGGTGGGTGGTGTTGACCAGCAGGTCGAACTCCCCCATCAGCGCCGCCGCATAACGCACCATCGGCTCCCCCAGCAGCCGGCGGGCCGTACGCTCCTGCGCTCCCGGGCGGGTCCGCACCCACAGCAGCGACTCCACCGGCAGCCCCAGCGGGCCCGGCGCCACCACGGCCCGGATCGCCACCCGCGCGCTCGCGATCAGCTGCTCGACCCGGCGTCGTGCGGTCGCCTTGGACACCCCAGCGATCGCGGCCAGCTCCTCGTGCGTCAACCGGCCGTCCCGGGCCAGTGCCCGCAGGATCGCCAGCTCGTCCGCGGACTGCTCGCCCTCTGGCGGGGTCGGCCCCTGCACCGGGGCCGGCTCGGTGTCCAGCAGCGCGGCCTGCTCGTCCGCGAGCGGGAAGGGCCGCCACTCGCGAGCCGTGCGGTAGTAGCGCAGCACCGGCACCAGTTCGTGCCCCAGCGCCCCGGGCAGTTGCGGCAGTTCGTCCAGCGCCAGCGCCTCCAGCCGCTCGGCGGGGCACTGCAGTTCGGCGACGCAGTCCGCCACTCCCGCCACTGTGCAGGCGAAGACCACGTCCTCGCGGCCGGCCAGCGCCGCCGCCGCCCGTCGCGCGGCCCCGGGGGCGCACCGCAGCCGCACCACCGCGGTCTCCGCGAAGTTCTCCAGCCCCACGACCCGCACCACCCCGGTCTCCAGCAGGCGGGTGCCGCGGCGCGCCACGGTTCGCTCGCTCTGCCCCAACGCCTGGGCCACCGCCCGCCAGGAGGCGCGCCCGTTGATCTGCAGGGCGGCAATGACGCGCAGGTCCAGCGGGTCGAGAGCGGGGTGAATCATGCGCCCAGTACATCAGACGCCGCCGAGGGCACGGCGCCTCGTTCGCGGCGGTGCAGCCGGTCAGCCGGCGGCGGTCGCGGGCGCGGTTGCCATGGCCGCTGTTGCCGCGGGCGCTGTTGCCGCGGGCGCTGTTGCTGCGGGCGTGCTTTCGCCACCGAGGACGTCGGCGACCGTGGTGCGGGCGAGTTCGTCCAGCAGGGCTTCGCGGGCGCGGCGGTCCAGGGCGTGCAGGTTGTGGTGCACGCGCTGGCCGACCTCGCAGTCGGGGGCGGGGGCGTGCACGCCCAGGACCGGGTCCTCGCCGTTGACGGCGAGCCAGATCAGGGACAGGTCTATGTCGGCGGGCTCGCGTTCGAGCATCCAGCCGCCGTGCGGTCCCGGCTGCGAGCGCACCAGCCCCGCCGCCCGCAGGCGGCCGAGGATGCGGCGCACATGGGCGGCGTTGGTCGCGGGGCTGCCGGCCAGGGACTGCGAGTCCTGCCAGGCACCGGGGGCGCCGGCCAGCAGGGTGAGCAGGTGGACGCCAACCGCGAACTGGGTGTTCGTGGGCTGGGCCATGCCCCCATCCTACGTCCGGTTGCGGAAATTCGTATCTACAGCTGTTACAGTCGAATCTGTCACTACGGCAGTTGCGAATTCACCGAGGGAGATCCCCATGGCAGTCATCACCGTCTTCGGTGCCACCGGCTACGCCGGCGGCCACATCACCGCCGAGGCCCTGGAGCGCGGGCACGAGGTCATCGCGGTCAACCGCTCCGGCTCCGCCGAGGCCCGTCCCGGGGTGACCCCGGTGGCCGGCTCCATCGCCGACGAGGGCCTGCTGCGGGAGCTGGCTGCCAAGTCCGACGTGCTGGTGGTCGCCGTGCACGGCAGCGCGGACGGCGAGCCGTTCCTGCTGCCCCTGGTCCCCTCGCTGCTGGCCGCGGCGGCCGACGGCGGCGCGCGGATCGGCGTGGTCGGCGGCGCGGGCAGCCTGCACGTGGCCGAGGGCGGCCCGCGGCTGATCGACACCCCCGAGTTCCCCGACGCCTACAAGGCCGAGGCCTCCGCCCACGCCCAGGTGCTGGACGCACTGCGCGATTCCGGCACCGACGTGGACTGGTACTACGTCAGCCCGGCCGCCGAGTTCGGCGCCTGGGCCGCGGGCGAGCGCACCGGTTCCTTCCGTCTCGGCGGCGACGTGCTGCTCACCGACGCCGAGGGCAAGTCCTTCATCTCGGGCGCCGACTACGCCACCGCCTTCGTGGACGAGATCGACAAGCCGGCCCACCGCGGCTCCCGCTTCACGGTGGCCTACTGACCGACGCGTCGGGGCTGCGGACCCGCCCGACTCGGTGCGGCCGACTCGGTGCGGCCGACTCGGTGCGGCCGACTCGGTGCGGCCGACTCGGTGCGGCCGACTCGGTGCGGCCGACTCGGTGCGGCCTCGGCAGTGAGGGTCCCCAGCACCTGGTCCTCGATCCGGTCGAGCAGTGCGTAAGTGGCGTCGAGTTCCGCCTCGCCGCCGGCCGACAGCTCCACGATGTGGCGGCGGCGGTCGGCCGGGTCGCGGCGGCGGACCGTGAGGCCGCGGTCCTCCAGTTCGTTGAGGAGTCCGACGACATTGCTCGGGTCCAGGCAGAGCAGTTCCCCGAGGGCCTGCTGGCTCACCGGGCCGTGCTCGCTCAGCAGCTTGAGCGTGACGACCTGCCGGGGCCGCAGGCCGGCCGGAACCAGGACCACCTCGGCGGCCCGCCGTCCGGCCCGCGCCAGGTGCTCGATCAGCGGCATGGACTGTGCGGCCCTGGCGTCTGTACTGGACATGCGCCAACCCTACAAGTCGCCAAAATGATTTCCTAGCACAAATGATTTGTGCAGTGATACGGTCGGCCCACCGCAACCACGTGGAGGTCGGCACATGTCCAAGCTGCACATCATCGTCGGAAGCACGCGCCCGACCCGGGCCGTGGACCAGGTGTCCCCCTGGATCGTGGAGGCCGCCACCGCACACGGCGCCTTCGAGGTGGAGGTGCTGGACCTGCGCGACTGGCCGCTGCCGTTCTTCGCCGAACACTTCGGCACCATCGGGGACTTCAACGACCCCACCTACTCCGAGCCACTGGTGAAGGCCTGGAACAACAAGATCAAGGAGGCCGACGCCTTCATCGTCGTCACCGGCGAGTACAACCACAGCCTCCCCGCCGTCCTCAAGAACGCCATCGACTCCGTGTGGATCTCCTTCGGGTTCCGCAACAAGCCGATCGCGGCAGTGGGCTACAGCGCCGGCATCGGCGCCGGGATCCGCGCGGTCGAGCACCTGGCCCAGATAGCCGTGGAGGCCGAGGCGGTGCCGCTGCGCAACACCGTGCTGATCCCCAAGGTCAACGAGGCGTTCGACAAGAACGGCCGACCGCTCGACCCGATCGCCGAAGTGAGCCTGGGCATCCTGCTCGACGACCTGGCCTGGTGGTCCGAGGCGCTGGCCAAGGCACGCAGCGCGGGCGAGCTGGTACCCGGCAACTTCCGCCTGCGGGCGGCGCTGACCGCCGCAGCGGAGGACTAGCAGCGCACCCGAGGGCAGCGCCGGTGCGGTGCTGCCCTCGGGACGATCCGTGCGACCGGAACCCGCGCCCGGGTCAGTGCACCTCGTTGAGCTTGCCGGTGGCCACGTCGAAGACGAATCCGCGAATGCGGTCCTTGTGGACGACGAAGGGGTCGGCCTGGATACGGGCGATGGACTGCCGGACGTCGGTGTCGAGGTCCGCGAACGCCTCGGCCGCCCAGGGCGGGCGGATACCGGTGTCCTCCTGGACGGAGTCCTTGAAGGCGTCGTCGGTGAAGGTCAGCATGCCGCAGTCGGTGTGGTGGATGAGGATGATCTCCTCGGTGCCCAGCAGGCGCTGGCTGATGGCGAGCGAGCGGATCTCGTCCTGGGTGACCACGCCGCCGGCGTTGCGGATGACGTGTGCCTCGCCCTCGTTCAGCCCGAGGATCGCGTACACGTTCAGGCGAGCATCCATGCAGGCCACGACGGCCAGCCGCTTGGCGGGCGGCAGCGGCAGCGGCCCGGTGAAGATCTCGACGTAGCGGGCGTTGTTGGCCAGGAGTTCATCGATCACGGACATGTCGAACCTCGGTTCTCGGGGGCGGGCGAAAGCAGCGCGCACGGCGCGCGGAATTTCGGGGTTGCGGGCGTTCAGAAAGCCCGGCAACAGAGCCCGTCGAACACATGGTCACGACGCGACGGCCAGAACGGCGTCAACGTGGTGCCACAGGTCGTCATACCGCCAGTGAACCGCCCCTGCCGCCGACTGACAAGAAGACGTGTGTTCGGTCAACCCACCCACCGCCCCGCCCCGCCCCACCCACCGTTCCTGTCAGGAACTGAAGCGTTCGACGAGCGTCGTCATGGTGTCGAAGGCGGGCTTGGGAGAGTAGTCATCGGTGGTGAGCCCGAACTGATGGAACAGTCCCGTTTCGGCACTGTCGGCATCTCGCAGCGCGAAATGCGTGTAACCGCTCAGGTGGAGTTGCTTCGACTGGGCGGCGATCACGTTCACCACTGTCTCGACGACATCGGCCTGCCGCTGCGGGTGGCGTCCGGGTCCGGTGGGCCAACCGTGCTCGGTGATGTGCAGCGGTAGGTGTCCCATGCCGGAGGGTGCCAGCACCGAGTCACGGTGATGACGCAGCAGTCCCTCGACAGCGTGCGCGAGGTCGGATGCGCGGACGGGTTGGAAGACGTCGGGAAAGAAGTCCAGTCCCACATAGTCCAGATCGGTGATGAAGGCCGCTCCCCCGAGGCTGGTCAGATCGGTGACGAAGGAGGTAGCCGGCCCGAAGAGAGGGGTGGTGTTGAATCCGACCCGTAGGTCCGCGTACCCGAGTTCGCGTGCTCGCGCCTTGACGACGCGAACCCCTCGGACGATCGCCTCGTGCACCACCGGGTAGTAGCCGTCCAGTGTCGGGGTCGACGTGACGTTGGGCTCCTCCGTCACTTGCAACGTGCTGGTGACCGAGCCGTACTGCTCCACCAGCTCGCGCAGGAAGTCGCAGTAGCCGTCGACGTCGCCGGCCGGGGACCGGTACTGCGCCACCAGGTCCAAGCGCCGTCCCCGGGTGGCGTATTGGGCTGCTGCGGCCGGCGCCATGGTCGCATGCGGCTCGCCGAGGCGGGTCGTGTCGTCGAAGCCTGCGTAGGCGCGGACCAGGAACGGGCGGCCTGGTCGACCCTGGAGGCGGTCGAGCGCACGCGTCACGAGAGCCGGATCATCGGGCGGCCCGCCGGCCAGGCCTCCGCTGTCATCACCGGCGACTCCGCCCGGGTAGATCCCGAAGAGCAAGCCGTCATGCGTCAGTGTCACTCGTTGGATTCCTTTCGGTGCGGCACTACAGGGGCGCGGTAGTTGTCGCCTCGTCGGTCGGCGATGTCAGTGAGCCGGTGCGGAGGTCGTCGATGACCGAGTCGATCCATGCCGTCTCGGCGCGGGCGAGGCACAACGCGTACTCGGCTTCGATGACGTGCAGGCGGGGCACATCGGCCGCCAGGGCCTCCGCGAGGCGCTCTTCGTCGGCGGCCGTGCGCTGCCGGAGGCGTCGGGCACGCTCGGCCAGGGCCTCGCCCGCGCCGCTCACCCCGAGGGCGCCGAGATAGGTGACTGCGCCCAGGAACTGTGAGAATTCGCGCTCCGGGTTGCGGATCTGGGAGTCCAGCCGTCGTACGAGTTCCTGGCGGCCCTCCTCCGTGAGGGCGTAGACGGTCCTCTCCGGACGGTTTCCCGAGCGCTGCCGGCCTTGCGAGGCAAGCCATCCCGCCTCGGCCAGGGCGGCAACGGTGTTGTAGAGCGTGCCCCGCGTGATCGCGGCCGCGTGGTTGTCGCTGCGTTCCCGCAGTTCGGCAAGCATCTGGTGCGGGTGCGAGGGCTGTTCGAGCAGGAGCCCCAGCACGGCGAGAACGATCGGGTTGTCGAGAGCGCGACGCGGCATAGTCGAACTCTATCAGTCCAAATAAACTATTCGCAGATGTACGAGGCACCGGGCCCGGTCGGAACACCGGGCGCGCGGGGGTCGGGTAGTCAACTACCCGTGCTGAGCCGGCAGGGCTCCGGAACGCTGGTGTCATCAGCCGTTTCGTGGGTCCAGGGGGTATCCGAATGAGCGTCAGCACCGAACCAGCGGTGGTCGCGCAGACTTCCGCACGAGGGCTGCTCCGGCCCCTCGCCGCAGTCGCGGTGGTCGCCGTGGTGCTGGGCCAACTGCTCGGGCTGGTGCAGACCGGGGTGGCGCCCGGCGGCGACCCGGCCAACGATCCCGTGTACGACAAGGTCCTCGCGGACCACGGCAGCATGTGGCTGTGGCCGGTCGGTGGCATCGGCAACCTCCTCGCCGCCGCAGCCACCGCCTTCGCCGTGCTGGTGCTGGTCACCACCTGCGGCAACGGCCGCGGCCCGCGTTGGGCCTGGGCCGGTGCGGCGCTGCTGTGCCTTGCCGGCCCGCTGCTGGCGGCCGGCATGGGCGGGGCCGGCATCCTCTACTACGCGGCGGGCGACACCCGCGCGCTCGCCCCGGCGGCCGGCCGGACCCTGCTGCACCACGTCAACCACCAGGGCGGCCTGGACGGCGCGTTCGTGCTGCCGGGCCTGCTGGCCCTGCTCCTCGGTCTGATCGTGGCCGCGGTGGCGCTGCTGCGCTCCCGTGCGGTGGACTGGTGGCTCCCGGCGGTCCTGCTGGTCAGCACGGTGGCAAGCTTCGTGGTCGACCACGGTCTCGGCGGCGCGCTGGTCACCCTGCCCGGCGCCGCGGTGACCGTGCTGCTCTGCCTGCGCTCCAGGCAGGCACTGTCCGAGAACTGACTGAACGTCAACTCATCGGGGGAGGGAGGGAGGGGCTGCAGCTCAGGCAGATCCCTGCCCACGCAGGGGGCCCGCTCCTATCATGTGGCCATGGTCACTCCGTGGCCGCTGATAGGGCGGGTCCGCGAACGCGGACAGCTCGAACGGGCGTTGCGCCCGGCGTCCGCGCCGGGCCCCGCGGCCCGCGGAGCCCCGTCGAGCAGCGGCGTGCTGATGGTGGGCGAGGCCGGGGTCGGCAAGACCAGGCTGGCCGCGGTGGCGTTGGACGGGGCACGGGAGCGGGGGCTCGCCGTGCGCTGGGTGTCCGCCACCAGCTCCGCCCGCCCACTGCCGCTGGGCGCGTTCGCCCCGCTCACAGGGGTGCTCGGCAGCGGTTCCGCCGACGTGCTGGCGCAGGCAGCCGCGGCCGTCACCGCCGGGGTCGCGCCGAGCAGGCTCGTCCTCGGCGTCGACGACGTCCACCTGCTGGACGAGCTCTCCGCACTGCTGCTGCACCACCTTGCGGTGACCGGGGCCGTCACCGTGGTCGCCACCGCACGCAGCGGCCGGGCACTGCCCGGACCGGTGACCGCGCTGTGGAAGGACGGGCTCCTGGACCGGCTCGAACTGCAACCACTGCGCGCGGACGAGACCCGCACCTTGCTGGAGGCCGCCCTCGGCGGTCAGGTCGAGAGCACGACGGCGGAACGCCTGTGGCAGCTCACCGGCGGCAACGCGCTCTACCTGCGACACCTGGTCGACGAGGAGACGGCCGCGGGCCGGCTGCGGGACACCCTGGGCGTCTGGCGCTGGAACGGCTCCCCCCGGCTCTCCAACAGCCTGGTGGAGCTGATCGGCTCGCGCATCGGGGCGCTGCCCGGGCCCGAGCAGACCGTACTGGACCTGCTCGCCCTCGCCGAACCGCTCTCCCCCGACCTACTCGACACCCTCGCCGCAGCGGACGGCCCGGCGGCCCGGCCGGCGGACAGCACCGCCGCCGGCACCGTGGAGGCGGTCGAACAGCGCGGCCTGGTCCGGGTGGACCGGCATGCGCAGGGACTCCAGGTCCGTCTGGCCCACCCGCTCTACGGTGAGGGCCGACGCCTGGAGATGGGCGTCCTGCGCGCCCGCCGCCTGCGCGGCGCGGTCGTTCGCAGGCTGCCGCGCCCCGAGCCCGCACCGCTGGGCGTACGCACCTCGGCCGCCCCGACCGTCGGCGACCCGGGCGATCCGCAGCTGCTGCGCTACGCGGTGCTCGCGCTGGAGTCGGACCTGCCGCCCGACCCCGCGCTGCTCAGCGCCGCCGCGCAGGCGGCCGTGCACCTGCTGGACCTGCGCCTGGCCGAGCGGCTGGCGCGGGCCGCGGAGCAGGCCGGTGGCGCCTTCACCGCGCAGCTCACCCTCGCCTACTCGCTCATCTGGCAGGGCCGCGGCCAGGAGGCGGAGACGGTGCTGGCCGCAGCGACCGATCGGGCCGCCGACTCCGGGGAACTCGCCGCGGTAACCATCCCCAGGGCCGCCAACCTCTTCTGGGCGCTGTGCGACGCCGACCGCGCGCACCTCGTGCTGCACGGCACGGGCGCGGCGGACGCCCTGGGCGCCCCGGGCACCTCGATCACCGCGGACACCGGGGCGGTCGCCGGGCTCGACTCGGCCATGGCGCTGTTCCTCGGCCGTCCGCACCAGGCCGTCGCCTCCGGGCTGCCGGTGCTGACCCTGCCCGGCCCCGATCACCAGGCGGTGCTGCTGGCCGCCTGGGGCGTGGTCGGCGGCAGTGGAGTGCTCGGCCTGCCGGTGGCCCGGGCGGCCGCGGAGTCGGGGTACGCCGCCGCGTCCCGGATCTACGACGGCTCGCTGCTGGAGATCTGCCTGGCCGGCGCGCACCAGTTGGCGCTGCGGCTGGCCGGGGAGCTGGAGCAGATGCAGGAGGTCGCATCCCGGCAGGCCCGCACCCGCCCCGGGCCGCCCGGGCTGAGTCGGCGGATGGGGCTCTCCCTCAGCGGATTCGCCCTGCTGGCCCGCGGCCGGGTCCGGTCGGCGGCCCGCGAACTGCGCGAGGCACGCAGCGCGCTCGCCGACGCGGACATCGGCGGCTGGGAGTACATGACGCTGATCGCGCTGACCACAGCGGTCGCCCTGTCCGGGGACGCGGACGCCGCGGCTGCAGCACTGGCCGACCTGGAGTCCCACCGGCACGGGGTCTCACGCTACCTGGAGCCGGAACGGCTGCTGGCTCACGCCTGGACGGCGGCCTGCGGCGGCGCGCTCAGCCGTGCCGCCGCCCTGGCCGAGGAGGCTGCGCGCACCGCGGCGCTGCTGGGCCAGCCCGCGCAGGAGGTCGCAGCCTGGCAGCAGCTGGCCCGCCTCGGCTCCCCCGCGCACGCGCTCCGCGCGGCGCCGCGTCTGGCCGAGCTGGCCGGCACCGTGCACGGCCGCGCGGCCCCTGCCGCTGCCGCGTACGCCGCAGCCCGCGCCGCGTCCGACGGCCCCGCCCTGGACACTGCGGCGGCGGCCTTCGCTGACTACGGCGACCTGCTGAGCGCGGCCGACGCCGCCGCACAGGCCGCAGCGGCACACCACCGGGCCGCGCGGCACGGCTCCGCCACCATGTCCGCCTCCCGCTCCAGCGCCTGGCGGCACGCCTGCGAGGACGCCCGCACACCGGCGGGCGCGGAGGCCACGCCCCTGCCGCTGACCGGCCGCGAACGCGAGATCGCCCTGCTGATCGGCCGCGGTCTGAGCAACCGTCAGATCGCCGACCAGCTGACACTCTCCGTCCGCACCGTCGAGGGCCACATCTACCGCGCCTGCACCCGACTGGGCGTCGGCAACCGCAGCGACCTCGCCGAAGTCATCGGTGACCGCTAGAGATCCTCAAAGGTACGGGTTACGCGTGTGGTGACTGCGGCTGATCAAGACCCGCCTCAAACGGATGCAGTACCGTCCCGACCTTCTCGACGGCCTCGCCGCCAAGAGTCAGCCCGGCCTTGGCCCGGTGTCATCTCCGCCACCGAAGACCTCTAAAACAGCAGGCCCAACAGCTCAATCAGATTTCCCAACGGCAGCGGATCATAGACGTGTCGAGGTCAGATGCGTCTGCTGCGGCAGGACTGCACTCCGCTTCGTAACCCCACCCCTTGAAGATCTCCAGCCGCACCGTCGGATCCAAGTCAGCCGATCCGCGATGCACCCGCGGTGCCTGAGTCCTCCCACAGCCGTACTGTGCCGTCATAACTGCCACTGGCCAGCGTCGTACCGCTCGGGTTGAACGCCAGGGCATTGACTCCCCCGGTGTGGCCAGTGAGGACGGCGGTATTCCGACCGGTGGTGAACTCCCACAGCCGGATCGCGGCGTCGAAGCCCCCGGCGGCCAGCATTCTCCCGTCCGGACTGAACGCCACCGAATACCAGTCACCTTCGCCAGGGGCGTGCAGAACTCGCGACGCGCGACTGCCCTCGTCGGTGACCACCGAAAGGTTGACCCTGCAGCCGAGCCCCGCGCTGGCGACGGTCGTACCGTCCGGGCTGAATGCGATCGGGTCATGGGCCTCATAGGAACAGTCGGGCAGAGCCGCGGCGACCCGGCCCGAGGCGACACTCCACAACCGAACCTGCCTGGTGGACCTGTAGGTGTTCTCGCAGCTGGCCAGAGTCGTGCTGTCGGGGCTGAACGTCAGCGACCACGCCCGTTTGCTGCGTCGGAGGGGGGACGCGTCGACGGGATCACCAGAGGTGACATCCCACAGCACGATCTTCTCGCCTGCACTGGCCAGGGTCGCTCCGTCGGCGCTGAACGCGACCGCGGTGACTCCGCCGCTGTACAGCTTGTGCTCGAGGACGGTGTTCTCGTGGCCGCCGGAAGCGACGTCCCACAGCCAGAGTCTCCGGTCACCGGTGCTGCAGCTGGCCAGTGTCGCGCCGTCCGAGCTGAATGCAAGGGCGAGTACTTCGCCGGTACCGCTTGCCATCACGGCAATGGTCTCGCCGGATCGGAGGTCCCACAGGCGTACCGAGCCGTCCCGGCCGCCGCTGGCCAGGGTCCTTCCATCGGGGCTGAACGCCACCGAGTGGACCTGATCGGTGTGTCCCGTGAAGGTGGCGGCGTGACTGAAGGTGGGGACCAAGGCTTGAGGTCTGCGGGCGGGCGGCCTACCGGAGATCGGTTCCAGGGACGCTCGGACGATCGCCATGGCCTGGTCCACCGTCGGACGTCGGGCCGGATCCTTCTCCAACAGCGCTGTGATCAGCGGGGCGAGTGGACCGGCTCGCACGGGAGCCGGCGGCGGAGCTGTCACCACTGCGAGCACCGTGCCACTGGGAGTGCTGCGGCGGAAGGGCGAGAACCCTTCGACGGCCTGGTAGAGCGTGACTCCCAGGGAGAACATGTCACTGGCCGCGGTCGCTTCGGCCCCCTCCGCCCGTTCCGGTGCGATGTACTCCATCGAACCGATGACCAACCCGACCTCGGTCATCTTGGTGTCGTTGCGGTGCACGGCGATCCCGAAGTCCGTGAGCAGGATCTCGCCGTTGCGGGACATCATGACGTTGTGCGGCTTGACGTCGCGGTGCACTATGTCAGCCCGGTGCGCGGCGCCAAGCGCTTTCAACAGCGCGATGGCGACTTCGGTGGCGCGATCCACCGACAACGGATCGGCCTCCAGCATCTCTGCCAACGAACATCCGTCGACCAACTGCATCACGGTCCAGGGAATGCCGTCATGGATGACGACATCGTGCACGGTGAGGATATGCGGGTGGTCCCGCAACTGAGCAGCGTGCCGCGCTTCACGGGCGGCACGGGCCGCACGCTCGGCTTGTTCGGCATCCGATGCCGACATCGGGAGCAGCACCTCCTTGAGTGCCACCCCGACCCGCAAGTCCTCGTCATAGGCCCTCCAGACCCGACCGAACCCGCCAGCAGCCAGCAACTCGACCAACCGGTACCGGCCATAGATCACCTGGTTCGGCTGCGCCCCCTGCGCCATACTCTCCCCGCTCGACGGCCCTCACGCCTGGCAACATCATCAGAGTACGTAAGTTCGCCTATGGAGACATGCGGTTCATCGCGCTCTCAACTGCCGTGATGGTCACCGATGTTCACGAACGCAGCACCTGGACGGCGGTCCGGGTCCCGGCGGATGGGGTGGCCGCAGTCGTAAGCTGCCTGGTATGCGTACCCGCCCCATCATCGACTGGCCCCGCGACGGACAGCCCGCAGCCGCGGCGGGCGGTGCGGTCGGTGTCGGGCCCGAGCCCGCCGTTCCGCCCGCCGAGGGTCTGGCCCGGATCCGCGACCTGCTGGCCGGGGGCGGTGTGGCAGTGCTGAGCGGCGCCGGGCTGTCCACCGAGTCGGGTATCCCCGACTACCGCGGGGTGACCGGCAGCCTGCGTCGGCACACGCCGATGACCTACCAGGAGTTCGTGTCCGACGAGGCGGGACGCCGCCGTTACTGGGCGCGCAGCCACGTCGGCTGGCAGACCATCGCCCGGGCCCGGCCGAATGCCGGTCACCGCGCGGTTCAGGCCCTGCGGGCCGGCGGTCACATCGGCGCGGTGATCACTCAGAACGTCGACGGCCTGCACCACGCGGCCGGCACCACCGACGCGGTGGAGCTGCACGGGGGCCTGGACCGGGTGATCTGCCTGGGCTGCGGCGAGCTCACCCGCCGCGAGGACCTGGACCGGCGCCTGCACGCGGCCAACGGCCGGCTGGACGCGGCTTCGTCCGCGGTCAATCCCGACGGCGACGTGGAGCTGGCGCCGGAGCTGGTCGAGGCTTTCCAGGTGGTCCCCTGCCTGACCTGCGGCGGAGTCCTCAAACCGGACGTGGTGTTCTTCGGCGAGAACGTGCCCCGCGCCCGGGTCGACCACTGCTTCGACCTGATCGACGCCGCCCGCGCACTGCTGGTGCTCGGCTCCTCGCTGACGGTCATGTCCGGGCTGCGCTTCGTCCGCCGTGCGGCCAGGGCGGACCTGCCGGTGGCGATCGTCAACCACGGCCCGACCCGCAGCGACGAACATGCGAGCATTCGGGTGGACCTGCCCCTGGGCGAGGCGCTGACCACCCTGGCCCAGGAGCTCGACGCGGGCGCATCGTCCTAGCGGCTGCCATAGGCTCCGACTCCGAAGCCGGCCGGAATTGAGCCGCCGCCGGCACCCCAGGAACTGTCCGGAGACACCGGCGGCAGCAGGCACGTTCCTCCCGCGGAGGATCGATGGATGTGTCAGGCGGCCGTTCGGCCGGCGTCGGCGGCGATGGTGGCGCCGGTGACGTAGGCGGCGCGGTCGGTGGCGAGGAAGAGGATCACCTCGGCGATCTCGCGCGGGGCGGCGACCCGGCCGAGCAGCGTGGTCTTCCCGATCTGCTGGGCGCCTTCTTCCCCCATGGTGGCGAGCACCATGTCGGTGCGGGTCGGACCGGGGGCGACGGTGTTCACCCGTACCCCGGCCGGGCTGAACTCGGCCGCCCAGGTGCGGGTCAGCGATTCGAGTGCGGCCTTCGTGGCGCTGTACACGGACAGTCCCGGCATCCCGATCCGGGCCGCCATCGTGCTGACGTTCACGATGCTGCCCGATCCCCTGGCGACCATGCCCGGGGCGAGGGCCGCGGTCAGGAAGTACGGGGCCCTGATGTTGGCCGCCAGGGAGGCGTCGAAGGTCTCGACGTCCTGGGCGACGGTGGGGGCCCCGGGGAAGATGGCGGCGTTGTTGACCAGGATGTCGACCGCCCCGGCTTCGGCGGCCAGGCGCCGCAGTGCGTCCAGGTCGGTGAGGTCGGCGGCCACGAAGCGCGCCTTGCCGCCGTCCTGCGTGATCGTCCGGACGGTCGCGGCTCCGCGCTCGGCGTTGCGACCCGAGACGATCACGTCGGCGCCCGCGGCGGCCAGCAGCCGGGCCGCCTCGGCGCCGATACCGGCGGTCGAACCGGTCACCAAAGCGATCTTGCCGGTGAGTTCCATCTGTTCGTCCTTCCAGAGATCCGGCCGCAGTCTGCGCCCGGAGTGGGTTGCATGACCCAGACTGGTCGAACAAAAATGGGTTGTCCAATCCAGAAAATGATAGGGTGGCAGGCATGACGAGCGAGACGCGACGACTCACCCGCAAGGGCCAGGAGACCCGGCGACGCATCGTGGCCGCGGCCGCCCAGCTGATGTACGAACGCGGCCTCACCGAGGCGACACTGGAGGACGTCCGGGCCGCCGCCGGGGTCAGCGGGTCGCAGGTCTACCACTACTTCGACGACAAGCAGGCCCTGCTGCTGGCCGTGATCGAGTACCAGACCGAGGCCGTCCTGGACCTGCAGCAGCCGCTCTTCGACAAGCTCGACACCATGGCCGGGCTCCGCCAGTGGCGCGACTCCCTGGTGGAGTACCAGCGCCGGCTCCAGTGCCGAGGCGGTTGCCCGATCGGGTCACTGGGGAGCGAGGTCGCCGAGAACAACCCCGAGGCACGACTCGCCGTCGCCTCCGGATTCCTCCGCTGGGAGGCCGCGATCCGCCAGGGACTGCAAGCCATGCACGCCCGCGGGGAGCTGCGCGGCGACCCCGAGGACCTCGCGCTGGCAACCCTCGCCGCCCTCCAAGGAGGACTGCTCCTCACCCAGTTGCAACGCCGCGTCAAGCCCCTCGAAGTGGCACTCGACGCCTCGCTCGACCACATCGAATCACTCACCGAACGCGATCGCCCGCACGCCGGAACGGCCTCTGCAACATGACGCTCGCTCAGAGCGCGCTCCAACCAGGCTCATCCGGCTCACTGATGCCGTAGCCGGCAACGTTTTCCCCGTTGCCGGCGTGACTCCAGGCCGGTGGTCCGTGGCAGGCTTGCGTCTGTGGATACCACCGACGAACGCGACCGTCGGGTCGCGCGCCCTCTGGCCTGGGAACGTTCGAGGTTGTTCGACCAGGAAGCTGAGGCTTATGACCGGTTCCGGCCGACCTATCCCGATACGGTGATTGATGAGCTTCTCGGTCCGGTGCCTGCGGGTCTGGACGTTCTCGACGTGGGTTGTGGCACAGGGATTGCTTCACGGCAAATGGCCCAACGGGGCGCCAGGGTACTGGGAGTGGAGCTCGCTCCACGAATGGCGGAGATCGCCCGCGGCCATGGGGTTGGCGTGGAGATTGCGGCCTTCGAGGGCTGGGACGCTGCTGGCCGCACTTTCGACCGGGTGACTTCGGCGCAGGCCTGGCACTGGCTCGACCTGCCTGTCGCCACCGCGAAGGCGGCCTCTGTGCTGCGGCCGGGCGGGAGGCTTGGTCTGATCTGGAACGCGGGTTGTCAGCCCGATGACCTGGCCGATGCTCTCGAGGAGGTGTACACAAGCGTCGTGCCGGGCGGTGGCCATCATCTGTTCCGGGGGTATGCGGCCAATCGGTCGTCTGACGTGAAGACCGGGCTCGGCTCGGTGATCGAGGCCATCTCCGCGGTACCCGGCTTCGGTGCGCCGACAGAGAAGTGGTTCCCGTGGACGCGGGCCTACCAGCGGGATGAGTGGCTGGACCAGCTTGTCTCACGCAGCGACCACGCCGCCCTCGAACCAGCGGTCCGAGACCGCCTGTTCGAAGCCATCGGCGCGGCCATCGACGATCATGGCGGCTCGTTCGTCATGAACTTCGAGACCGTCCTGATCACCGCGACCCGGCTGACGTAGCCGCGAACGTCGCCTAATTCCTTGTTAGCGGCGCTAATTCGATGGCGCCGAGCGCAGCCACCCTCGAGTCTGGTCACCGTGCCAGAACCCAAGCATCAGATCCGCGCCCTCTACACGGCCACGACCGTGACGGTCTACCAGGCGTACGCGCCGGCGATCGGGCTGCCTGCCGCACGCGACGGCCGCTTTCCCGCAGCCTGGAAACGAGACCGGATGACGTGGATCAAGCCCTCGTTCCTCTGGATGATGTACCGCTGCGGATGGGCCGGCAAGGAAGGCCAGGAGACCGTCCTCGCGATCGAAATCACCCGCGAGGGCTTCGAGTGGGCCCTGGCGAACGCCTGTCTCGCCCACTACGAGCACGGGCTGCACCCCGACCGCGCCACCTGGCAACGCCAGCTGAAGCAAGCCCCCGCCCGAGTGCAGTGGGATCCCGAACGCGACCTGCATCTGCAGCCGTTGGCCCACCGCTCCCTGCAACTCGGCCTCGCCGGCGAGGCGACCGAGCGCTACGCGCAGGACTGGATCGTCTCGATCAGCGACATCACCGCGCTCACGCACACGATCCATGCCCACGTACGGGACGGAGCCCTGGACGCAGCGCGGCAACTCCTCCCCGCTGAACGCCCTTACCCGGTGAGCGACACCCTTCTCGCCCAACTGCGCGGCTGAGCCCGACGCGCTCTACCTCCGACCGGCCCACCGAGACATCAGCTGCGCCTGTAGCGGGCCCACTCGTCCCGGTGCGCATCCGCCCACGCAACGATGCAGAGCAGGGCGCCGTCGATGCTTCCGTGCCACCTTGGACTGAGGTACACGCCCGGCTTCGTCGGCTCCTTCTGACCGAACGCCTCCCACTTGCCCCTGCGGTCACCCGGGTCACCAATCGTCCAACCCACGGGGGAGGACTCGTTGAGGTAGCGAGCGTTGTACAGCTCGACCTGGACCTGGCCCCCGGAATCCGACTCGACGATTTCGAAACCGAGTTCCGTGAGCTGACGCTTGAGCTTCGGCGAGATTGACAACGGCACGGCCCCCACCCTTCTGTATACGCAACGATCTTTGCAGGGTAGTCAGTTGACGACCCATTGACCAGACCTGACCAATAGGCGGGCACCTGCCGAGAATCAGGGTCGGCGACGCGCGAAGAGGATTCCCCCGAGCGTGCTCTCGGCCGAGGTGAGGGTCGTCTGGGCCTCGACTGTGAAGCCGGCATCGTTCAGCCAGGCAGCCACTCGGTCGGGTCGGCGACGATGGACGTGGACCTTCATCGGGTGGCCACCGTAGCCCTGTGTCTTCAGCTGCGACTCGTCACCGACATGGAAGCCCAGGAGCAGCGGACCACCGGGCCGCAGCACTCGCCGGAAGTGCGTGAGGACCGAGCTGATCTCGTCGTCCGGGATGTGGATCAGCGAGTACCAGGCGACCAGGCCGGCCATCGAGGCGTCGGCAAGGTCGAGGTCGGTCATGGAACCGACTTCGAACCGTAGGTCGGGGTGATCACGCCTGGCTACCGCGATCATCGCGGGTGACAGGTCGATGCCCAGGGTGTCCAGGCCCAGCTCCCGCAGGTGCGCGGCAATCCTGCCCGGGCCGCAGCCAAGGTCCGCGACCGGTCCCCCGCCGGTGGCCCGCACCAGGTCGGCGAAGAGTGCCAGGGCCGCGCGCTCGTAGGGCGTTTGATCGAGGAGATCGCGCACCTGGTCGGCATAGCTGTCCGCGACAGTGTCGTAGGACTTCCGGGTGTCTGCCAACCAGCCTTCGGTGTTCATAGCCGGACACCGTAGTGCTTGGTCATGCGGGCTGACCCATCGGCCGGATGGTCAGGGTGTTGACGTCGACGCCTGTCGGCTGGTCGAGGGCGAAGCAGATGGCCTCGGCGATGGGCTGGGGAGGCAGGGCGAAGGGTGGGACGCTGACGCCTTGCCAGAAGGGGGTGTCGATCATGCCGGGGTTGACAAGAGTGACACCGATGCCGCGGGTCGTGGCGTGCAGGCGCAGGTTCTCGGCGAGTCCGGTGGTAGCCCACTTGGTGGCCGAGTAGAGATTGGCGGGAGAGTTCTTCAGTCCGGCGACGCTGCCGATGAGCACCAGCCGTCCGCCAGTGGCTTCAAGGTGGGGCAGGATGGCATGGGCCAGCAGGGCGGGGCCGAGGACGTTGGTGAGCACCATGGGCGACCACAGCGTCGGATCGCCGGCCCCAATGGCGTCACCGGACATGAATCCGGCGTTGGCCACCGCCGCGTCAAGGGCGCCGAAATGCTCCACGGTGCGGGTCACGGCCGACTCGGTGGCCTGCCAGTCCGCCGCGTCGGCGACCAGGCCCAGCAGGCGGTCGGGGTGGCCGGCCTCGTCGAGGAAGGTCTTCAGTCTGCTCTCGTTGCGGCCCGTGACGGCCACGCGGTGGCCGCGGTCGACGAGCAACCGCGCGGTGTGGGCGCCGATACCGCTGGTCGCGCCGGTGATCAGTACGGTCTTGCTGGTCATGGTCATGCTCCTGATGAATTGTTGATGGGGTACGGCGGACGGCGGCCCGCGCTGAAGGAGTGCCGTTTCCGTCCGCCGACCCCACGAAACCGGTGCCGTCAAAGGCGGGCAAGGTCGCGTTTATGGGGGGTACAAACACAACCTGCCTCTGTCGGCCGGACCATGGGTACCGTGGGCGAATGGAAGATCCGTCCGAGAACCGCACCGGTGATCCGACCGACAACCGCTCGGAGATCCGTGACTTCCTCATCAGTCGACGCGCCAAACTCGCCCCGGAGCGGGTCGGAATGCCCACCGGCCGACGACGCCGGGTACCGGGACTACGGCGCGAGGAGGTCGCTGCCCTCGCCGGCGTGAGCACCGAGTGGTACACACGGCTGGAGAAGGGCCACATCAGCGGCGTCTCCGAGGACGTGCTGGAAGCGGTCGCGCAGGCACTGCACCTCAATGAGGACGAGCGCACCTACCTGCTCGATCTGGCCAGAGCGGCTCGCCCCGCTCGCCGCAGGCCGCACCGCCGCAAGGACGTCACGATCCCGTCTGCCGTCCAGTGGATGGTGGACTCCATGACCATGGCCCCGGCCTTCGTACGCAGCGGCCGTTTGGACATCGTCGCGAGCAACGCGCTGTGCAGGGCCTTGTACTCACCGATGTTCGACAGCGACATCACCGGCGACCGGGGCCGCGCCAGTTTCCCCCGCTACTTCTTCCTCGACCCCGGCTCCCGCGACTTCTTCGTCGACTGGGAGGACGGCGCGCGGGCCACGGTCGCACTGCTCCGCGCCGAAGTCGGACGCGCACCCCACGATCGGGCCCTGCGTGAGATTGTCGGCGAACTGTCCGTGCTCAGCCCCGACTTCCGCACCATGTGGGCCAGTCACGACGTCCGAATCCGTCACGAAGGCATCAAGCGGCTGGTCCATCCCGAAGTCGGCCGTCTGGAGATGACCTTCCGCTCCCTTGTCCTGCCCCTGCCTCAAGGGGCCGTCCACGACCTGATCATCTACACGGCGGAGCCGGGCACCCCCTCCGAGGACCGCCTCAAACTCCTCGCCAGTTGGACAGCGCCGAAGGCCTCACCGGCGGAACCGATCCGCCCGCCCCGCTGAATTCACGCGTCCAGGAGGTGGCCGTCCAGGATGGCTCCACTCATCAGGCTCCTTGGAGTCGATCATCTAGGCTGGCGCGGTGACTGATGAGCAGGAGCGGGTGCAGCCGTCGGGGGTATGGGCCACGGCGGTGGGGGTGGCCAGGGTTCGGGCGCTGGAGACCCAGCGGGAGAACGCGCTGTTCCGCGACCCGCTGGCACAGGCCTTCGCCACCGCCGGCGGCCTGTGGCCCTCCTCGCCGCCGCTGCCCGATGACGAGGCCGCACGCCGCCGCCGGCTGGCCGTGGCGTTCTCCATCGTCATCCGGACGAAGTTCCTCGACGACCTGTTGCAGCAGGCCTCCGCGTCCGGGGTCCGACAGGTCGTGCTGCTCGGCGCCGGCATGGACAGCCGGGCCTTCCGGATGGACTGGCCCGAGGGCACCCGGCTGTTCGAGGTCGACACCGCCGCGCCATTGGACTTCAAGGCTGCGGTGCTGCGCCAGGAGCAGGCCGTCGCACGCTGCGAACGGATCACCGTCGCGGTGGATCTGCGGGAGGGCTGGCCGGCCGCACTGGCCGCCGCAGGGCACGACCCGGCAGTGCCGACCGTGTGGATCGCCGAAGGACTGCTGATCTATCTGCCCGAGGACGCGGTGGAACTGCTGCTGACCCGGATCAGCGCGCAGTCGGCGGCAGGCAGTCGGATGGGGCTGACGTTGGGCTCGCGCGGCGTGATCGAGCGCTTCGGCGCGGACGCCGTGCCGGGATCAGCGGCGTCCATGTGGGTCTCGGAGATGCCCGACGACCCGGTGGGCTGGCTGGCCGGACACGGCTGGGAGGCCAGCACTCACACCCTGCGCGAACGCGCCGCCGCCTACGGCCGCCCGATCCCCACCCCGCCGCAGCGCGAGGAGCGGCCCGGCGGACTGATCTCGGCGGTCCGCCCGTAGAGCGCCTCGGAACGTTTCCGCTCAGTCCAACAGGTCCAGTAGCCGGTCCGCCTGACGTTCTGCGGTGCCGGGTGGGTTCCTGGGGTTCTCCGGATCATCGAACGACAGGAGGAACAGCCAGACGAGGGCGAGGAGTCGTCGGCAGTCCCGAAGCCTGGAGGCTTCGGCTGCGGTCAGATCGAAGTGCGCCAGGAACGAGGAGACGTCAAGGGGCGGCCCGACCCAGCTCGACACGTGCTCGGTGATCTCCGCGAGTTCGAAGGCTCGGTCGCTTCGGCCGGAGTCCTCGAAGTCGACGACTCGGACCCTGCTGCCGTCCCAGAGGTAGTTGGCGAGGTTGCCGTCTCCGGGGCCGAAGACCATGGGAACCGCAAGCTTGCTGGTTTCCATATCCGACCGGGCCAGCCAGGCGAGGCCTGCCTCCTTGCTCCGGGACACCCTTCCGCTGTCGTGACGGCCTTCCACGGCGGACCAGGTGCGGAGGTGGGCGAATAGTTCGCCCTGATGCCCGGGCCTGAGCGGGAGTTCAGCGAGTACGGTCGGCGGCAGCGCGTTGTGCAGCGCTGTGGTGGCGTCCGCGAAGGCCTTCACCTGCCGCTCGTCGAGCGCGCGGCCACGGAGGGGTGTGCCGTTCAGCCGGGACATCACGATGGTCGGCGCTGAGGCCGCCGGGTCCGACTCCCGGGGTGTGGCGGCCAGACCGGGCAGGTGGGTGTACAGAAGCGTCAGAGCACGCCACTCGCGATCGAACTGCTCCCGGCCCGTGCCCCCGAACCGTTTGACCACACGGTCCGGCCCCAGCTCGATCGCGTGGGTGCTCCACCCGTCGGTACTCATGGGAGCCGATCCTGCCAGAGATCAACTCGAGTGCTGTTCAGCTGTCGTAGTGCTCGCGTAGGGAGCGGCGGGAGTGGACGTCGAGTTTTCGGAAGACCTTGCGTAGGTGGTAGTCGACGGTGTGGGCGCTGAGGAAGAGTTGTCCGGCGATCTCGGCGTTGGTGGCTCCGCCGGCGGCCAGGCGGGCGACGCGGGCTTCCTGGGCGGTCAGTTCCTCGCCCGAGCGTCGGCGCTGGGCGTCCGGTGGCTGGACCGGGTCGCCGGCGGCGGACAACTCCTGTGCGGTGCGGGCGGCGTAGCCGTGGGCGCCCATGGTCTGGAAGAGGTCGTAGGCGGTTCGCAGCTGCTTCCTCGCTTCCTTCGTGCGCTTCTCCCGTCGCAGCCACTCCCCGTAGAGCTGGTGGCTGCGGGCGCGGTGGGCGGGGCCGCGTGTTTTCTCGTGGTGCTCGACGGCTGTGAGGTAGTGCTGCTCCGCCTCAAGTGCCGTACCGCAGCCGCTGGTCAGGGCCCGGGCGCGGGCGAGGTCCCCCAACAGGCTCGGTACCGGGGTCCGCTCGGCGAGTCCGGCCAGGAGCTGGCACAGCTCCGCTGCTCGCTGGTCCTGGCCGCAGCGGGTGGCCGCTTCGACCAGGTCCACGATGGCGAACTTGAGCGGGCAGAGGTCGTCCATGCGGCCGTCGAGGCTGAGGAGGGCGTCACGGTACCGGCCCTGGCTCAGTGCGGAGACGCAGCGGGCGTAGTCCCGGTAGATCAGTTGGTAGCCCTGGCCGGTTCGGGTGGCGTGTTCCGTCACCGCCTCGACGAGTGATGCGGTCGCTTCGGCCTGGCCGCGCCAGGCGGCGATCAGCATGCTGCCCAGGTGGAGTTCGCCGCCGCGTGCCTCCTCCAGGGCGGCACGCTGGTCGAAGTGGCGCTCCGATTCCGCCAGGTGTCCGGCGATCAGTTCGGACAGCGCGCTGTAGCTGAGGGCGAGGGCCAGTGGCATCACCGAACTCTGGCGCGTGGCCTCGGATTCCATGCGTTGGGCGAGTCGGTGGAAGGTGACGTCGTCCCCGATCATGACGGAGTGGAAGCAGGCCGGGGCCAGCAGTTGGAAGAACTCCGGGGCCGCGGCCTGCTCGGCGGTCGCGGCCGCGATCGCCTTCTGGAACAGCTGGGTGGCTTGGGCGAGCCCCTCCAGGCGCAGCGCGCTGTCGGCCTCCAGCATCAAGTCGCCTGCCTGGACCGGTAGCTCTGCCGCCAGCGGGAGGGACCGGGACGCCTCGGCCACGCTGAGGCTGGTCGCGCCTCGGGGTGCCAGGGAGTCGCTGATCTGTGCCTGGACGAGCGCCTCGACCAGGATGTCGCGCGCCGCGCGGATGTCGACGGGCCCCAACTCCCGTGCGGCTGCCAGCAGGGCGGCGGTCGCCTGGCCCGGTGCTCCGGCGAGTCGGTGGATGCGGGCCTGCACCCGCAGGGCCGTCCCGCGGTGGCGCGGGTCCTCGTTCAGCGCGGTGGCCTCGTCGAGCAGTGTCTGGGCGGCCCCCGCCGCTCCGGCGGCGACTGCGGCCTCTGCCGCCTGCAGCAGGCGTCGGGCCCGGGTCGCGGGATCGGGGGTCAGCGTCGCCGCGCGGGCGAGCAGACTCGACGCTCCGGCCCAGCCGCCGCGTACCCGGGTGCGCGCGGCCGCGCGGTCGAGCTCTGCTGCCACCGGTTCGTCGGGCCCGGTGGCCGCTGCGGCCAGGTGCCAGGCGCGCTGTTCCGTGTTGCCGAATTCTCCGGTTGCCTTGGCCAGTGCAGCATGGACCTGGACCCGGGCGGCCAGCGCGGCGCCGTAGTAGAGCGCTGAACGGATCAGCGGGTGACGGAATTTGACGCTGTCTCGGACGACGAGGAGGCGGCTGTCCTCGGCGGCCGCGACATCGTCCGGGTCGAAGCCGAGATCTGCTCCGGCCCGCCACAGCAGGGCGGGGGTGTTCGTGGGGTCGGCCGCTGCGGTGAGCAGGAGAGTGCGGGTGCGCGGTGGCAGCGCCGACGCCTCGCGCAGGTAGCCGTGTTCCAGGGCGCGACCGACCGGGATCGGGTCAGGCAGCGGGACCTCGCCGGTGAGTTGTTCGGGTCGCAGTTCCCGGGCCACCTCGATGAGGGCCAGCGGGTTGCCGCCGGTGCCGGCGACGATGCGTGCGCTGACATCGGGGTGCACGACCGACCCGACGGCGGTCTCCAGCAGCCGTGCGGCCGCTGTGACGTCGAGGCTGTCCACGGCGAGCGCGGGCAGGCCGGCCAGCGGATCGGTCGGATCGGCCGTCTCCCGGGCGGCGAACATCATCGCGGCGGAGTCCGCGTACAGTCGGCGGGCGGCGAACACCAGGACCTCGGCGGATTCGCGGTCGATCCAGTGCGCGTCGTCCACCATGACCAGCAGCGGACGGGGGTCGCTTCGGGTGCCGACCAGGGCGAGCGTCGAAAGGGCCACCAGGAAGCGGTCCGGGGGCGCGCTCGAACGCTCCATCCCGAACACCTGCCCGAGGGCCTTGCGCTGCGGTTCGGGGATCTTGGAGAGTCGCTCCAGGTGGGGCAGCAGCAGCTGGTGCAGGGCGGCGTAGCTGAGTTCTGCCTCCGACTGGACGGCGTCGAATCGCATCACCTCGAACTCCGGGTCGGCGGTGTGCTGGACGTAGTCCAGCAGCGCGGTCTTGCCGGATCCGGGTCCGCCGCGGAGCACGACCGCCGCGGCCATGCCGCGACGCGCGCGATCGAGCACGGCCCGCAGCTCGGTGCGTTCGTCGCTGCGCCCGAACAGTTCATCCACGCGCGTCGCCTCATGCCGGAGGAATGCCCCACCCAGCGAGCCGGGGCGAGGACTGGTGTCCTCCATCTTGCCCAACTCCTGGTGCTTCCTGCTGCATCTGCCGCTGCACACGCCGGGTGGGCGACGCCCTCGGCGAGTCCTGGCCGCGCGTTCCCGGCCGTGGCAGTCGTCGGGGCCGCCTGACCGCTGTCGGCTGCAGGACTACGTGCGCCACGGGATCTCTCGGCCGCCCCGTCCGGGGGACGCTTGCCGGGTGGGGAGCGCTCGGCTGCTCCGCACGCGACGGTTCACGGCACAGATCCCACATCACATCGCAGATCGAGGAGCGATCCCATGCCCATGATCGACGTGTACGCCCCCAAGGGGCTGATCAAGGACCGCAAGGGCCTGGCCCAGCAGCTCGCCCAGGCGATCATGCGCTGGGAGAAGGTTCCGATCATCCCATTCTTCTCGGACAACACCGCCGCCTTCGTCCACGAACTCGACCCCGACAGCTTCTCCACCGCCGGTGGCGGCACCGACCACGTACGCGTGGCGGTGACCACCAACGCGGGCGCGCTCGACCGGGAGCAGCAGATCGGCCTGGTCAAGGAGGTCTCGGAGCTGGTCGCGTCGGCTGCCGGCGACCCCTCGCTGGCCGAGCGCACCTGGGTCGCACTGACCGAGGCGGTCCCCGGCGGCTGGGGCATCGGCGGCCACGCCTACACCAACGAGGAGATCGTCCAGCATGTGCGGGAGCTCCTGGGCAAGGCCTGATCCCCTGGACCTGCTCGCACCCCGGGGTCGGCGAACCGCGTCGCCATCCCGCGTGCCGCGTAGTTCCGCAGCCGCATCACCACGTATCCCGCTCTAGCCCCCCGTCACCGTGACGGACTGGCTTCGGTAGGCGCCGGCGGTCACCGTGGCGGTGATCGCGGGTTCGACCGGGCGGGGCGGTCGCGGCAGCAGGGTCGCCAGGTCGGAGGAGTGGGCCCGGGCGCGGCCGGCGATCACATTGGCGAACAGGGAGAGGGCGTGGGTGATCTGGTAGGGCTCCAGGCCGCTGCCGGACAGGGCCGAGCGGGTCTGCGCCAGTGAGGCGGGCTGGTAGTCGACCGGTCGGCCGAGCGCCCCGGTCAGGATCCGGGCGATGTCGGCCCCGCCGACGGCGGTGTCGCCCTCCAGTTCGTAGACCCGGCCCGCATGGCGGTTGGCTCCCCCGGCGGCGAGGTCGCGCTGCGCCTCGTCGGCGACCCGCACGGCCGCGTCGGCCAGGTCCTCCTTGACCACGACCGAGACGCTGCCGTCGCCGAGCGCGGCGCGGAACACCCCGGTGGTCGCGGTCTGTGCCGCGGCCGCTGCCGCCAGGCCGACCGGGACCTCCGAGTACAGGCCGTTGCGCAGGATCGTCGTGCTGAACGGCCCTGCGGCCAGGCGGGTCTCCGTCCAGCGGTGCGGCAGGGCGATGGTCATCGAGTCGCCGGACGATCCCAGGCTGGTGTAGATCACATGGCGCACGCCCGCGGCCGCCGCGGCGTCAGCCATGGCGCCGTGACGGGCGATCACCACGTCGTCCTCGGCGTATCCGGCGGAGACGGCCACCAGTACGTCCACGTCCCGGAATGCCGCGGGCAGCGATGCGGGGTCGTCGAAGTCGACGCGGCGGACGGTCCTGCCGTCGCCGGTGCGGGTGCCCGCCACGACCTCCCGCCCCGCGACGCCGCGCAGGCCCTGCAGGATCAGGCCGCCGAGGCTGCCGGAGGTACCGGTCACAAGAATCACTGAGAACAACTCCCCTACGGATGTGCGGTGCTGACGGCACCGACCATCCGCCGGCCGGGCCGGCCCGGGAAGCAGGCACTTCGCAGTCCGTCACGCCCACCGCGGTAACCCTGCAGCCAGGGGCGGTCGTCCCGGCCCCGGGTGTGACCGGCGTCTCGCAGCCCGGACCCCCGAGCCGCCGTCGGGGAATCAGGCTCCGGCACCGGACGTTGACGGCACGACGGATCGCCGAACCCCGGAGGGACACGTTGAGCACCATCACGGAAACGCCGGTACACGAGCTCGCTCCCGACGTGTGCGAGGACGACTGCGGCATCCGCGACGTCCTGGACCGGCTCGGCGACCGGTGGTCGGTCCTGGTGATCGTCGTGCTGACCAAGGGCACCCGGCGCTTCGGCGAACTGCACCAGACGATCCCGGGCATCTCCCAGCGGATGCTGACGGTGACCACCAAGCGGCTGGTGCGCGACGGCCTGGTCGAGCGCACCGTCTACCCGACCATTCCGCCGCAGACCGACTACCGCCTCACCCCCACCGGCCGCAGCCTCGCGGCGGCGATCACCGCTCTGGCCGACTGGTCGCGCGAGCACAAGGCCGGAATCGCCGCCTCCAGGCAGCGCTGGGACGCCGACCACCCCGGCGGGATCTAGCGCCGGAACGACGGGCCCCGGCGGGCTGCGAGTCGGTGTACGGCGGCGATCAGGGTGTCCACCTCCTCGTGGGTGTTGTAGAAGGCGAACGAGGGGCGGACGGTGGCTTCCAGGCCGTAGCGGCGCAGGATCGGCTGGGCGCAGTGGTGGCCCGAACGCACCGCGATGCCCTCCTCGTTGAGAGCGGTGCCGACCTCGCTGGGCTGGTAGCCGTCCAGGACGAACGAGACGATGCTCGCCTTGTGCGCGGCCGTGCCCACCAGCCGGAGTCCGGGAACGCCGCGCAGGCCTTCGGTGGCGTGTTCGAGCAGGGTGTGTTCGTAGCCGGCGATGTTCGGCAGGCCGATGCGCTCTACGTAGTGGATGGCTGCGGCCAGTCCCACCGCGTCGGCGATGTTGCCGGTGCCGGCCTCGAAGCGGCCGGGCGGGGGCTGGTAGCTGGAGTGCTCGAAGGTGACGTCGACGATCATGTTGCCGCCGCCCTCCCACGGCGGCATCGACTCCAGCACCTCCCGTTTGGCGTAGAGCACCCCGATCCCGGTGGGCCCGAACAGCTTGTGGCCGGAGAAGACCAGGAAGTCCGCGTCCAGCGCGGTGACGTCGATCGGCAGGTGCGGCACCGACTGCGCCGCGTCGACCAGGACGCGGGCGCCGACCCGGTGCCCGGCCTCGATGACCTGCTCGATCGGCACGACCGTGCCGAGCGCGTTGGACATCTGGGTCACCGCGACCAGCCTGGTGCGGTCGGACAGCAGCGCGGTGTACTCGTCGAGCAGCAACTGCCCGTCGTCGTCGACCGGGATCACCTTGATCACCGCACCGGTCTGCTGCGCGAGCATCTGCCAGGGCACGATGTTGGCGTGGTGCTCCAGGTGCGAGATGACGATCTCGTCGCCCGCGCGGATGTGCCGGGGTCCCCAGGCCTTGGCCACCAGGTTGATCGCCTCGGTGGTGCCCCGGACGAAGACGATCTCCTCGCTGGAGCCCGCTCCGACGAACCGGGCGACGGTCTTCCTGGCGCCCTCGTAGGCGTCCGTGGCCCGGGCCGCCAGCTCGTGCGCCGCCCGGTGGATGTTGGAGTTCTCCCGCGAGTAGAACTCGACCAGCCGGTCGATCACCGCGCGCGGCTTCTGCGTGGTCGCGGCGTTGTCCAGCCAGATCAGCGGACGGCCGTTGACCAGCTCGGACAGGATCGGGAAGTCCCGGCGGACGGCACGCACGTCGAACGCGGGGTGCGGGTCGAGCGGCAGTCCGGCAGGTGCACCGGCGGGGACATCGGGCACAGCGGGTGCTGCGGTTGCCTGGGCGAAGTAGTACGGCGCGGTCGTGGCCGACGGCGCCGGCTCGGGATCGGGTTCGGGCTGGAAGAGGGGTGGCAGCCCCAGGTGACCGAAGCCGGGGAGCTCCGGCGGCTCCGCGGGGTACCCGGGTGCCTCGTTGAGGAAGTAGTAGAGCCCGGGGCCGGCCGAGAGCTGGGCCGGCGCGGCCGGCGCGGGCCCGGGGACCACCGGCAGGGCCGGCAGCTCCGGGGTGGGTCCGGCCAGGCCCGGCGCGTTCGCCGCGTAGGTGGCCGGGGCACTGGTCGGGGGCGGTCCCGACGGCGGGCTCATCCCCGCGGTCGGCGCGGGAGGAGGCGGGTCGGCGGCCGGCAGGCCGGTCGGCGCCGGCCACCCCGACGGTCCGTCAGCAACCGCAGCCTGCGCGCCGGCGACCTCCGCGCCGGCAACCTCCGGGCCGCTGGCCTGTCCGGGCAAGGCCCGGAAGAACTCCCCGGCCATCCGGCTCAGCGTCGCCTCGTCCGGCAGCCACGCCGGCGCGGCTTCGTCAGCGGTAGGTGGGGGCGTAGTCATGGATCTTGTCCACCTCGACGTCGTCGAGCACGGCCAGCGCGTCCTCGGTGAGCACCGCGAGCGAGCAGTACAGGGAGATCAGGTAGGAGGCGATGGCGCTGCGGTCGATCTGCATGAAGCGCACCGACAGGCCCATCCCCTGCTCCCCCGAGAGCCCGGGCTGGAACAGTCCGACCACGCCCTGGCGCGACTCGCCGGTGCGCAGCAGCAGGAACTTCGTCCGGCCGTTGACCAGCGGGACCTTGTCCGAGGGGATGATCGGCAGGCCGCGCCAGGTGATGAACTGCGAGCCGAACATGCTGACCGTCGCCGGCGGCACGCCGCGCCGGGTGCACTCCCGGCCGAAAGCGGCGATCCCCTCCGGGTGGGTGAGGAAGAAGGCCGGCTGCTTCCACACCTTGGTGATCAGGGCGTCCAGGTCGTCGGGGGTCGGCGGGCCGGCCAGGGTGGAGATCCGCTGGGTGTCCGCCACGCTGCTGAGCATCCCGTACTCGGGGCTGTTGATCAGCTCGCCCTCCTGATGCTCCTTCACCGCCTCGATGGTCAGCCGCAGCTGCTGTGCCGTCTGGTTGTGCGGGCTGGAGTAGAGGTCGGCGATCCGGGTGTGCAGGTCCAGGACCGTCTGGACGGCCTTGAGCCGGTACTCCCGGGGCTCCTGCGAGTAGTCGACGAAGGTGTCGGGCAGCGGCGACTCGTCGTTGGTGTCGCACTCGATGCGCACCGACTCGGGATGGACGACCTTGTTCACCCGGTAGATGCCTGCCTCGACCGGCACCCAGGACATCAGGTGCACCAGCCAGCGGGGCGTGATGGAGGCCATCTGCGGAACGGTCTTGGTGGCGTTCGCCAGGGTCCGCGCCGCGCTGTCGCTCACCGACATCGATTGCGACGGTGGATTCACAGCCGTGGTCATGCAGCTCTCCTTTTTCCGCGCCCAGGGGGCAGGCACGCGTAATGAGGGGGCGAGCTCGTCGACGGTGCGACGGTGGTGCGCGGTCGAACTCACTCGCACCAACTTTCGCACTCACCCTCCCAGTGACCCCGGTAACGGTCCAATGCGTGTTTTCGAGGCTGTCATCGAAGCGGGCTATGATTCGCGAATGATCGACTTGAGTCGGTTGCGCGTCCTGGTCGCCGTCGCCCGTGAAGGTTCGGTCACCGCGGCCGCCGAGGCGCTGCACTACGCCCAGCCGTCGGTGAGCCACCAGCTCGCCAAGCTCGAGGCCGAGGTCGGCGTGCCACTGCTGCAGCGGATGGGTCGCGGCATCCGGCTCACCGAGGCCGGCCGACTGCTGGTGGAGCGCGCCGAGTCGATCCTCGCTCAGGTCGAGTCGGTGCACGCGGAGTTGGACGAGCTGGCCGGCCTGGGCACCGGCCGGGTCCGGCTGGCGGCCTTCCCCTCGGCGCTGGCCACCCTGGTGCCGCTGGCGGCGGCCCGGGTCTCGGCCCAGTACCCCGGCATCGAACTCACCCTGGTCGAGGCCGAACCGCCGGAGGCGCTCAGCGCCCTGCGCAACAACGACGTCGACGTGGCGCTGATCTTCGAGCACGGCGATCCGCCGCAGCGTGATCGCCGCGACACCACCATGACGCCGCTGCTCGAGGAGCCGTTGTACATGGTCACCCCGGCCGACCGGTCCTGGGACGGCCCCCGGGCGGAGTTGGCCACCTATGCGGAGACCCGCTGGATAGCCGGGTGCGAGCGCTGCCGTGAGCATCTGGTCGCCGCCTGCGGGCGGGCCGGCTTCTCGCCGATCGTCGAGTTCGAGACCGACGACTACGTCGCCGTCCAGGCGCTGGTCGCGGCCGGACTGGGGGTCAGCCTGCTGCCCGGGCTCACCCTGCGCGCCAACCGGCACCCGGGGGTCAGGCTGGACCGGATCCCGGGGATGCGCCGTCAGGTCGTCGCCGCCGTGTACGGCAAGCCGCCCGCGCCCCAGCCCGCCCAGGTGCTCCTGGACGCCCTCATCGCAACCGTCTCCGAACCGGAGTGGCCGTCCTGACGGTCCGTGGGTGACTCTGGGGTCTCCGTCGCGCCAGTCGCTCCGTCAGCCGTCCTCGGACGTCGCCTTCAGCCCTTCTTCTGGGCACTTTGGCCTGGATCCTTCACCTTGGACTTGGGTTTCTTGGTCTGGCCGTACGAGGCGCTGGCGCTGCCGGAGGCCGAGGCCGAGGGGGACGGATCCGTCGCGGACGGTGGCGCGGCCGAGGTGCTCTGCCGGGCCGCGGAATGGCCCGTCACCGACGCTGGATGCCCGCCTGTGGGACCTGCCGTGACGCCGCCGGCCGGGGCCGAGGACTGGTGGGCGGCAGGGTGCTGCGGAGCGCCACCATGGGTGGCGACGATGCCCGCGAGCACGCCGCCGATCACCAGTGCGCCGACGACGGCGAGCGGGCCCCGTCGCCGCCGGGACCCGTGGTGTGGAGTAACCGTAGGACGCGCGGCCGCGACCGCGGTCAGTGGCACGGACGGAGCGCCCGACGACGGCCCGGGCGCTGCCTCCGGCCGCCCGGTGCGGCGCAGGCTCTCGGCCAGCAGTGCGCTGCATTGCTCGGCGGTGATGCGCTCGTCGGGGTTGATGCGGGTCATGAGTTCCAGCAGCTGCGTCAGCGCCCTGGGCAGTCCGGTGGGGATGGCGGGCGGGCGGCGCAGGCGGGCGATGGCGGCCTCGACCGGGGTGCCCGCGTACTCGCGTCTGCCGGTCAGGCATTCGATCAGGACCAGGCCCAGGGCGAAGACGTCCGCGGTGGGTCCGGCGCGGCGTCCGCGTACCTGCTCCGGGGCCAGATAGGCGGCCGTTCCCATCACCGTTCCGGTCCGCGTGCTGCCGGCGGTGTCCACCACGCGGGAGATCCCGAAGTCGGCCAACCGTGGTCGGCCCTCCTCGTCGAAGAGGATGTTGGCGGGCTTCACATCGCGGTGCACGACGCCCTGGCTGTGCACGTACTCCAGGGTCCGGGCCAGGTCCGAACCGATGCGCAGGGTCTCGTCTGCCCCTCGTGGGCCTCCGCTGACCAGGGCTGCGGACAAGGACGGTCCCGGCAGGAGTTCCAGGACCAGGTAGGGGCCCTGCGGGGTGTGTCCGTAGTCGAAGATCCTCACCAGTCCCGGGTGGTCCAGCCGGGCCAGCAGGCGTGCCTCGACTTCGAAGCGGCGGACCAGATCGCTCTCGGCGTCGGACCGGAAGACCTTGATCGCGACCTGCCGTCCCAGCCGCTCGTCCAGCGCCTGGTGCACCGTCGCTGCTCCGCCGCGCCCGAGGATGCGACCGAGACGGTAGCGGCCGGCGAACAGGTTCGCCCCGCTGAGGTGGAAGTCGCCGTCCCAGACGGGCAGGGTCATCGCGGTCTCCTCGGTCCTCGTCCGCACGAGGACGTCGTGTCCGGTTGTCAGCGGGAGACGCCGCTCCGCGGTGGTCCCGCTCGAGTGCCACGCCTACCCCGCCCGCTGCGGCCCATGTCCCGGCGTTCCGCAACCACGGCCCGGCGTGGGCACAGCGGTTCTCAGAAGGCGTCGTTGCGGCGCAGCGCGCGTGGGCGGCCGTCCGGGTCGGCGACGAGTCGCTGCAGCGGGGTGCTCAGCAGGGTGGCGGTCCGCGAGAGTCGCGGGGTGCGGTAGCGGCGCAGCCGTCCGGGTGGGCGCGGGCCGGTGCGGCCGCCGGCGTGCCAGGCGTCGAGGGCGGCGGCCGAGTCGGCGAAGGCGCGGAAGGCCAGTTCGGGGTCGCACAGCAGGTCGGAGCGCTGGTCGCCGAGGGGCAGGTCGAGGTGTTCGCGGGCCAGGGTCAGCCGCAGGTCGCGGGCGTAGACCCGGGCCCCGTCGCCCAGGCCGCCGGGGTCGGTGGGCTCCCGGGGATCGGGGGTGCTGTCGAGTACGGCGCAGCTCAGCTCCGAGTCGTGGGTCCAGGAGCGGCGGTTGACGTTGTCCGAGCCCACCGCGGCCCACACGTCGTCGATGACGCACACCTTGGCGTGGACGTAGACGGGGGTGCCGGCGTGGTTCTCCACCCCGTACACCGCGAAGCGCTCCCCGCCTGCGCTGCGCAGCAGTCGCAGGGCCTCGACGCGGCCCAGCAGGTTCATCGGACCGGTCATCCGGCCGTCCTGGTCCGGTTGGAGCGGGATCACGGCGATCATCCGCAGTCGTGGCTCGCGGGCCAGTGCCTCGGCGAAGCTCGCCACGATCGGGGCCGACCACAGGTACTGGTCCTCCAGGTGGACCAGTGACCGTGCCCGGGCCAGGGCCTTGCGGTAGCCGCGGGCGATGCTGCGCTCGCCGCTCGGGGCGAAGGGGTAGCCGTGGCGCATGGCCGGATAGGTCCGCAGCAGCTGCACCGTGTGGGGTCCGCCGTCCACCGGGGCCGGGTCCGGCGGTTGGGGCGGAAGCGGGTCGGCGACGGTGTCCTGATGGTTCATCACCTGGCGGACGCGCCCCGGCAGGCTGCGGCTGAGCGGGGAGGGGTCCTGCCAGCGCTCGCGGAAGACCGCCTCGACGTCGCCGACGGCCGGACCGCGGATCGCCAGCTGCAGGTCGTGCCAGGGTGGCCGGGGACCGTAGTCGGCGGCCATGGGCTGGGCGTGCGGATCGCCGTCGTGATCGGCGTCGTCGCGTCGGCTGTGGCACAGGTCGATACCGCCGACGAAGGCGATGTCGTGCTCGGGGCGGTCGGGGTGGCGCAGCACCACGAACTTCTGGTGGTGCGAGCCGCCGGGGCGCACCCTCATGTCGAGCAGGCACTCGCCGCCGGCCGCCTCGATCTCCTCGCCCAGGTGACGGTTCTCGCGTTCGCTGAACTGGAACCGGTCCAGGTGCGAACGCCAGACCAGGCCCTTGACCACCACGCCGCGTTCGGCCGCCCGGCAGAGCACCTCCCCAACGGAGTCCTTGTCGTCCAGGGGTTCGTCGGGGTCCCCGCGCCAGTCGGTGAACAGCAGCAGGTCACCGGGCCGTTGGGCCTGGACGGCGTCGATCAGCGCGGCGAAGTAGCTACGGCCGTGCACCAGCGGGCGCACCAGGTTGCCCCGGCTCCAGGCGGCGCCGTCCTCATGCCGGGCGTCGATGCCGGTCGCGGGATTGCCGCGTTCGGCCGCGGTCAGCAGCCAGTCCTCAGGTTCCTTGGCACGTCCCATGGCAGGCGCCTTCCCCCTTTCGGTGACGTCAGGCCCTCGACGCATCGGTTCAGCGTCGCGCTCGGAGCCCTGCGGCGGCTGCGACCAGGAGGCCCGCGGCGGCGAGAGCGAGGGCGCCGTGGTGCTGGGAGGCCCACAGTTGGGGGCTGCGGGAGGTGGCCCGGTCGTCGAAGCTGCCGTGTGCGGTGTAGTCGTGGCCGTCCTTGCCGTCGGCGGGCTGCCAGAGGTTGGTGGGGTGGTCGGGGTTCTGCGGCCGGTCGTCCTGCTGGGAGGAGAAGCCGGTCCTGGCCAGGTAGCGGTCCAGCAGTCCCGGAGCCACGGCGTTGGCGATCAGGGTGCCCATGGTGCTGCCGCCGACCCAGTATTCGCGGCGCCCGGGGTGGTCGGCCGCGTACACGACGGCGCGGGCGGCGACCTCGGGTTCGTAGATCGGCGGGACCGGCTGGGCAGGCTCGGGCAGTCGGGAGAGCACCCAGTCGAACTGCGGGGTGTTGACGGCGGGCATCTGCACCATGGTGGTGCGCACGGCGCTGCGCTCGTGCAGCAGTTCGCAGCGCAGGGCTTCGTTGAAGCCCTGGATCGCGTGCTTGGAGCCGCAGTAGGCGGTCTGCAGCGGGATGCCGCGGTAGGCCAGCGCCGAGCCGACCTGGACGATCGTCCCGGCGTTCCGGGGCTTCATCCGCGTCAGGGCGGCCATGGTGCCGTAGACGTAGCCGAGGTAGTTGACCTCGGTCACGCGCTTGTACTCGGCGGCTGTGATCTCGGTGAAGGGCGAGAACACCGAGGTGAACGCGACATTGACCCAGACGTCGATCGGGCCGAGCTCCTCCTCGACACGTGCGGCGGCGGCTTCGACCTGGTCGGGGTCGGCCATGTCGGTGGCGATGGCCAGCGGCCGGCCGCCCAGGCGCTCGACGTCCTCGGTCGCGCCGGCCAGGCCGGCCTCGCCCCGGGCGAGCAGGGCGACCTTCGCACCCCGGGCCGCGAAGGCCTGTGCGGTGGCGCGGCCGATGCCGCCGCTCGCGCCGGTGACCACGACGACCTGTCCGGACTGCGGTGTACTCATGGGCTCTCCTGGGATAGTCGCTGAGCGGGCCCGGTCACAGCGGTCGTCCCGGGCCGATGCCGGTCGGCTACCCCTTGCAGGCACGATCAGTGCAGGATGCTGACGGCCCGTGCGATCACCAGCAGCGAGGTGAGCAGGGCGGCCACGCTCTGCACGCTCATCAGGAGCTTGGCGCGGGTGGACAGCGGCATGGTGTCCGTGGGGCGGCCACCAGCAGACCTCGGCCCCACCGACGGCGGGACCGGGGACCAGAACTGACGACGGGGTAGGACACCGCGCCTCCGGTCGGTGCCCTGCCGACCGGAACGACCGGAAGACGGAGCGCACGGGCCGCAGGACGCACAGGTGGCCCCTCGGTCTACCGAGGGGCCACCTGATGGAACCGCGAACGGAACCAGACGCACGGGCTCAGTCCTTGAGCGCGTCCTTGGCCTTCTCGACCGCCTGCTTGGCGTCGCCCTTGACCTGGTCGCCCTTGCCTTCGGCCTGCAGACGCTCGTTGCCGACGGCCTTGCCGGCCGCCTCCTTGACCTTGCCCTTGAGCTTGTCCGCCATGTTGCCGGCCTTGTCCTCGGTGCCCATGTGCCGCTCCCGTCGTTCGTAGGTCGTCTCTTCTCCACAGCGCCTACCCCTCACTTCCGGGGGCACACGGACAAATGAAGGAAACATCTCCGCGAGCAGATCCTGGGCCGTCCGGCCGGATTCCTTTCCGGATATTCAGACAGCCACGAACTTTGTGCCGGTCATGCTGATGCGCCGCCCCGACGGGGGCGGCGCATCAGGAATTGCGAGGGGCCAGGAAGCGAGCTACCAGCGGTACCAGCGGCCGCGACCACCGCCGGAGCCCGCACCGCGGAACACGAAGCCCAGCGCCCACACGACCAGCACGATGATGGCGATCCACCACAGAATATGAACCGCGAAGCCCACGCCACCCAGAATCAGGGCCAGCAGCAGAACCAAAAGAAGTGCACCCATTGTTTATCATCCTCCTGGCCAGCGTGTGCCCCCGCATCGACGCACCAAACAAGCGCCCTTGCCGACGTCGATGAGAACTCGAGGCCACGAAAGAGCAATAGGGACCCGGTCGGTCGCCGCAGGTGTCCGACTCCGTCGACCGGGAAGGCGATCCGTCGCGCCGGTGCGGCGCGACGGATCGAGGCGTGGAGAGAAGGAAGCCCAAATGGATGCCTCCTATGCGATCGGCGAGCCGGTCAGCTGCAGCGACGGTGAGTGCGGACGACTGGACCGGGTGCTGCTGGACCCGGTGGCGCTCAGGCTGACCCATCTGGTGGTGGATCCCGGGCACGACGTCAGCCGGCTGGTGCCGGTGGACCTGGTCGACGAGAGCCGCGAACCGGGGGGCGCCGGCGTGCTGCTGCGGTGCGACACCCAGGCCTTCCGGATGCTGGAACCCGCCGAGGAGACCGAATTCGTACCGGCTGACGAGGACACCCTGGGGTTCGGCGCCGACCAGGTGATCCTGTGGCCCTACTACGGGCTGGGCGCGGGCACCGCCGGCATCGGGGCACCGGGGCTGCTTCCGGTCCTGGGCGCCGGCGTAACCGCGCCGACGACACACGAACGGGTCCCCAGCGGTGAGGTCCAGATCCGGCGCGGCCAGCGGGCCGAGGCCACCGACGGGGAGGTCGGCCACGTCCAAGGACTGGTGGTCGACCCGGAGGACCAGTGCGCGACCCATGTGCTCCTGCAGGAGGGGCACCTGCTGGGCAGGAAGACCGTGGCCGTTCCGATCACCCTGGTGACCAGCGTCGGCGACACCGTCCGGGTACACGTGAGCAAAAAGGAACTCGCCGACCTGCCACCGGTCGACGTCGACTCCGGCCACCCCTAGGAGCAGCATGATCGGGCACTGGTACAAGCAGGCAGTGGTCTACTGCGTGGACGTCGACTCCTTCCAGGACTCCGACGACGACGGCGTGGGCGACCTGCGCGGCCTGATCAGCCGGCTGGACCACATCACCCGGCTCGGCGCGACCTGCCTGTGGCTCAACCCGATCCACCCCTCGCCGATGCGCGACGGCGGCTACGACGTCACCGACTTCTACAACGTGCACCCGAGGCTGGGCACCCTCGGCGACTTCGCCGACCTGCTCCGCGCCTGTGCCGACCGGGGTATCCGGGTGATCATCGACCTGGTGGTCAACCACACCTCGGACCGCCACCCCTGGTTCCGCTCGGCCGTCGCCGACCCCGGGTCGCCCTACCGCGACTGGTACGTCTGGTCCGCCGACGAGCCCACCGACCGCAGGCAGGGCATCGTCTTCCCCGGCGAGCAGGACGAGACCTGGACCTGGCAGGAGGAGGCCGGTGCCTGGTACTACCACCGCTTCTACGACTGCGAGCCCGACCTCGACATCGCCAACCCGAAGGTCCGCGAGGAGATCAAACGGATCGTCGGATTCTGGGCCCAGCTCGGGGTGGCCGGCTTCCGGGTGGACGCGGCACCCTTCGTGATCGAGCTGACCCGCCCTGATGTCCCCGACCCGGAGGAGGACTGGGCCTTCCTGACCGAGCTGCGCGAGCACCTCTCCTGGATCCGCGGTGACGCCGTCCTGCTGGCCGAGGCCAACGTCCCGCCGGACCGGCTCGTCGACTTCTTCGCCGACGCGGGCGGCTCCGACGACCGGATGCACCTGCTGTTCGACTTCCCGCTCAACGGCCGCCTGCTGCTGGCCCTGGCCACCGGGGAGTCCGCGCCGGTGACCGAACTGATCCGGAACAGCCCCCAGCTGCCCGGACCGGCGCAGTGGGCGACCTTCCTGCGGCTGCACGACGAGGCCGACCTCAGCCGGCTCGAACCCGCCCAGCGCAAGGCCGTCTTCGCCGCCTTCGCCCCCGACGAGTCCATGCAGCTGTACGGCCGCGGCATCCGCCGCCGGATGGCCCCGATGCTGGGCGGCGACCAGCAGCGGCTCCGCCTGGCCTATGCGCTGATGCTGTCGCTGCGTGGCACTCCGGTGATCCGCTACGGCGAGGAGATCGGCATGGGCGAGGACCTGCGGCTGCCCGGACGCGAGTCCATCCGCACCCCGATGCAGTGGTCCCAGCACCCGGGCGCCGGCTTCAGCGGAGCTCCGCGCCGCGGCCACTCCCCCGAGCTGATCAGGACCGGTCCCTACAGCTACCACTCCGTCAACGTCACCGAGCAGCGGCGCAATCCGGACTCGCTGCTCTCCTTCCTGGAGCGGGCGATCCGGATGCTGCGCGAGTGCCCGGAGGTGGGCCGGGGCAGCTGCCGGGTCATCGACGCCGACCTGCCGGCCTCCGTCCTCGCGCACCGCGCGGACTCCCCCACCGGCGCCGTGCTGTTCGTCCACAACCTCTCCGACCAGCAGGTCACCCTGGACCTGGGGCTGCTCGACGGCACCGGCCCCGACTTCGGCGAGGTCTTCGGCGACCGCCGCTACCAGGAACCCGAACCGGAGCTGAGCGGGCTGGAACTGGGCGGGTACGGCTTCCGCTGGATCCGCCTCAGCCGCACTGCGGCATAGCCGGACAGTCAGTTCACCGCGTCCTCGGCCACGGCGAGGAGTTGTCTTGCCGCAACGATCGGGGTCGGCCGGGTCAGCGGGACCTCAGCCCTTGACCGCGCCGGCGAGCATGCCGCTGAGGAAGTGGCGCTGGAAGAAGAGGTGGAGCAGCAGCACCGGGGTGATGACGATGAGGGTCGCGGCGGCGAGCATCGGCACGTCCACGCTGTGGGCGCCGACGAAGAACCCCAGGCCGGCCGGGGCGGTGCGCTTGGCCGGGTCCTGGATCAGGACCAGTGCGAGCAGGAACTGGTTCCAGCCCCACAGCGTGTACAGCAGTCCGAGCGTGGTCAGCGCGGGGCGGCAGCAGGGCACCAGCACCCGCCACAGCACGGTCCAGCTGCCCGCGCCGTCCAGTGCCGCGGCCTCGACCAACTCGGCGGGCAGGGCCAGGAACTGCTGGCGCATCCAGAATGCGCCGAAGGGCATGAAGAGGCCGACCAGGGCCAGGACCAGCGCGAGCGGGGTGTCGGTCAGCCCCAGGTCGCGCAGGTCGTAGTAGAGCGGTACGACCGCCGCCTCGTACGGCAGGGTCAGCCCGAGCAGCAGGAACGCGAACAGCGCGCCGCGTCCGCGGAACTCCATGGTCGCGAAGGCGAAGCCGGCCAGCGTCGCGCAGAACAGCGCGAGCGGCACCACACCGAGTACGACGACGGCGCTGTTGCGCAGCAGGGTCCCGAATCCCGCTGCCGACCAGGCGGCGCCGAAGGTCCTCAGTGTCGGGTGCGCGGGCCAGGACAGTCCGGACACCACGGTGCCCGGCGGGTTGAGGGCGGCCAGCAGGAGGCTGGCGAAGGGGATCAGCACGGCGAGGGAGAACACCGTCATCACGACCGGTCCGGCCAGGCCCGCCAGATCCGGGCCGCGCACCCGCAGCCTGCTCCCGTTCCGGAGCCCAGTTTCCGCCACCGGGTCCGGATCCGGCGCGGGGAGGCCGGTCCCGGGTGCTGCGCTGTCACCTCGTTGTCGGACGGGGGTGGTGGTCACGGCTTCTCCCGGGTGAGCCGGCTGATGGCGAGGACCACCAGGCAGATGAGTGTGCTCAGCGCCACGGCCAGCGCGCAGGCCGCGCCGACCTGGCCGTCGGTGAACGCCAGACGGTAGATCAGCACACCGGGGACGACGGTGGAGTTGCCCGGGCCGCCGCCGGTGGTCACATAGACCACGTCGAAGCCGGCCAGCGCGGCGATGACGGTGACGGTCAGTGCGACGCGGATCTCGGCGCGCAGCCCGGGGAGGGTGACGGCGCGGAACTCCTGCACCGGTCCGGCGCCGTCCAGGCGGGCCGCCTCGTAGAGGCTGGTGTCGATCTTCTGGATGCCGGCCTGGAACACCACCAGGCACAGGCCCGTCATCACCCAGGTCCCGACCGCCCCGACGGCCACGTACGCCCAGGTGAAGTCGCCCAGCCAGGCCCGGGTGAGCGAGCCCAGGCCGACCGCGCGCAGCGCCTGGTTGACGGTGCCGTCCTGGGCGTACATCCAGCGCCACACCACGCCGACCGCGACCAGTGGCACCACCTGGGGCAGGAACAGCACGGTGCGCGCGACCCGGTACCGGCGCCCGCCCCGGCCACCGGTCACGGCGGCGAGCAGCAGGCCGACGGCCACCGGCAGCAGGGCGAAGAAGAGGACGAAGCCCAGCGCATGCTCCAGCGCCGCGAGCATGGTCGGATCGCTGAGGACCTGTCGGTAGTTGCCCAGGCCCGCCCAGGTACCGAGGGTGACGCCGTCCCAGGTGAACAGCGACAGCCAGATCGTGTGCAGCCACGGCAGTGCGACGAAGGCCGTGTACGCCAGCAGGGCGGGGGCCAGGTACAGGTAGGCGATCGGTCGCCGCCGCGGGGCGGTCCCGCTGCGGTGGCGCCGCAGGGCGCGTGCCGTCGGGAGGCTCACCGGTGCCCCTTCTGCCAGTCCGCCTGGAGCGCGGCCACGTACTGCGCCGCGCTGGACCTGCCGCCGATCAGTTCCTGGCCCGCGGAGGTCAGGGTGTCCGCCATGGTCGCGGTGGTGTTGTTGAAGAACGGCACCAGGCCGTTGCCCCGGTTCACTTTCGCCCAGGCGGTGGCGATGTCGGCGAGCACGCTGCCGGGCGGGGCGATGACCGCGTCCGCGTGGGCGAGCGGCATGAAGCCGGTGCTGAACTCGATCTGCGCGGCCCGGGCGCTGCCCATGAAGTTCAGGAACGCCGCGGCCAGGTCCGGGTGCCGGGCCCTGGTCGGGATCGCGTAGGCGACCGAGGTGCCGATCCCGGTCACCGGTGCGGACGCGGTGGCCCCCGGCAGCGCGAAGAAGCCGGCCTTGCTCGGCATCGCCTTGTCGATGAGGGCCCCGTCCCAGCTTCCGTCGAAGAGGAACAGCCCCTGGCCCTTGGCGAAGGCCGCCACCGAGCCCGGCAGGTCGGTGCCGTTGGCGCCGGCGGGCAGGAAGCCCTGCTTGGCCCAGTCGGCCAGGTCCTCGGCACCCTTGGTGCCGCCCGGCGAGGCGATGGTGGCGTGCGGCACGCCGTAGGCCCAGGCGGTGCTCCTGGCCGCGCCGTCGACCGAGTCGGCGATCGACTGGAACACGAAGCTGGCGTGGCCCTGCAGGTTGCCCAGTTGGATCGGAACCGCACCGGCCGCCTTGGCCTTGGCCAGGTCGGCCTGGAAGTCGGCGAAGGTGGTGGGCGCGGTGATGCCGAGTTTCGCGGCCAGAGCCTTGTCGTAGTAGACCCCGACCAGGGAGAAGCCGGCCGGCGCCGCCCACAGGTGCCCGCTGCCCAGCTGCCTGCCGTCGTTGCTTGCCCGCCACTGGTCCAGCTCGGTGCTGGGACAGGCCCGGTCCCACCCGTACGCGGCAACGTACGGGTCCAGGTCGCGCACCAGGTTGGCCCTGACCGTGGTTCCGATCATGTTCAGCAGCGCCAGGTCGGGTGCGTCGGCCGAGGAGAGGGTGAGGTTCAGGCTGGTGTTGTAGTCCCCCGCCGCCGTGTACCTGTAGTCGATGGTGACGTTGGGGTGCAGCTTCTCGAAGGCCGCGGCCAGGGCCCGGGTCGTGCCCGAGTTCTCCGAGCTCGACACCGTGAGCGTGACGCTGCCCGCAGGGACGGCCGTCGACACCGGACCGGACGGCGCCGGGGCCAGCTGGCTGCCGGCCCCGGGAACCAGTGCACTGCACGCGCTCAGCGGCGTCGCGGCGGCCGCGACGCAGACGGCGAAGGTGACGCAACGTCTCGCGGCACGGCGCACCGGGGCTCCTCGGTCCAGGGCGGAACGGACTGACCTGGCCCGACTTTCGCAGCGCACTCGCCGCGCCGCGCGCCGCCTCGCCGATGACGCCCCCTCAACTCGCACGGTCGGCCGCGCTCCCCGGCGCACCGCGGCCCCCGACGCACTGTGCCCCGACCGCGGATCGAATGCGCGGATCAGTCCGTGCGGAGCAGCAGTTCGCTGAGTTCCGCAGGCTTGATGATCATGCAGTCGTGACCGCTCTGCAGTTCGTGGATGCGTGACGGCTCGCCATTGGGCTGCGTCCGCGGGACGGGCCGCCGGGTGACGCCCGTCGGCTGGCTGCCGACACAGAGAATGTGGGTCCGGGGGATCAGTGCCTGCGCGGGGTTGTCCATCTCGACGGGCTGCTGGAAGCAGAGGACTGATTCGTCGGTGAGCATGGCCTTGAGCCAGACGAGGTCGTCGGGATCGGTGACTCCGAACAGGCCCAACGGTGCGGGGAACTCCGGCAGCGGCGGGATGCGCCAGGGCTGGGCATCGGCGGCGGCACCGTCGATCATGCCCTGCGTGAGCGGCATGACATCGATCGCGTTCTCTCCGTGCGTGGGCACCATCGCGTCGACGTACACCAGGTGCGAGACCCGGTCCGGGATCCGGTTCGCCACGCCGGAGATGACCAGGCCCGCGTAGCTGTGCCCGACGAGTACGACGTCGTTCAGATCCAGGTCGAGGATGAGACCGACGACGTCGTTCACGTGGGTGACCAGTCCGACCTCGGGGCCCAGCAGGTGAGCCTTGTCCCCGTGGCCGGTGAGGGAGGGCGCGAGGACACGGTGCCCCTGGACCGTGAGCAGTGCGGCGACGCGGTCCCAGGCCTGCCCGTCGTGCCAGGCGCCGTGGACGAGGACATAGGTGTTCGATGCAGGCATGACTGTTCCCTTGGAGTGGGCATGGATGAGCGGACGGGTCACGGTGCGCTGAGCGGAGGGCTCAGCCGCATTCGTGCCGCACGGCGGGCGCAGCGTCGGAAGCAGGCTCCTCGGTGCCGCGGAGCCCTTCGTGACGGACCGGGGCGAACCCGGTCCCGGCGCCCTGCGGGGCGGTGCGTTGCACACCCTCGACGGTAGAGATCCGATAGGTACCAAAAGGTACCCTTCGGCCTATGAGCCTCCGCCCCGGAACCGTCTTCCTCGCCGACTGCCCGGCCAGGCTGGCCATCGAGATCATCGCCAGCAAGTGGGCCGTGGTCACCCTGTTCGCGCTGAGCGACGGCCCGCTGCGCCACGGCGAACTGGTCGAGCTGATCGGCGGCGTCTCGCGCAAGGTCCTCACCCAGACCCTGCGCCGGCTTCAGAGCCATGGACTGGTCGAGCGCCAGGTGTACGCGGAAGCGCCGCCTCGGGTGGAGTACAGCCTGACCGAACTCGGGAGCACACTCCGGGAACCGATCACGATGCTGACCGCATGGGCCCGATCCAACGGCGAGGCGATCGCCGCCTTCCACGAGACGGCCGAGACCGAGGACTCCTAGGTACTGGTGGCGCCGCCGACCTGTGCCGGATCGGTCGGTACCGGGTCGGGACGGCAGGGGGTCCCGGTGTCCATGGATGCGGAGGCGCCGGCGATGACCGCGTCGAGCCGGTCTCGGGTGTGCGTGAGATCGGCGATGTGCTGGTCGATGTGACCGCGCTCCACGGCCAGGCGGTTCAGGAGTTCGGGAGTGGCCTTGCCGTCGACGACGCAGGGCGTGAGTTCGGCGATGGTCCTGCTCGACAGACCGGCGGTGAACAGTTCCCGGACCAGGAGGATCCGGGCAACCGCGGATTCCGGGTAGTGGCGCTGGCCGGTGCTGCTGCGCTCGGCGGTGAGCAGGTCCTGCTCCTCGTAGTACCGCAGCGCCCGGGTGCTGACGCCGGTGCGGCGGGCGAGTTCCCCGATGCGCATTGCGAGCTCCATGTGATCCGTGCCATGACGACTTGCCTTTGACGTCGACGTCAGGTTTTAGCGTAGTTCGCATGACGACCCACCGGACGACCGGCCTCACCGGCCCCGCTCCCACCCCGACCCTGACGGTCAAGCCGATCGTGCTGCCCGCACCCCAGCGCGGCCAGGACCTGAACGTACGCGTTTCCGCACCGCTCTCTGGCACACGCCTGCCGGTCGTGCTCTTCGCACACGGATTCGGCTCCGACCTGGACGGCTACGCGCCGCTGGTCGACCATTGGGCCGCTCACGGCTTCGTGGTGGTCCAAGCCACGCATCTCGACTCCAACCGAGTCGCCATCGCCGCGGACGACTCCCGCTGGCCGCACCTGTGGCGCTACCGCGTGCAGGACATGAAGCGCATCCTGGATGAGCTCGAGCTGCTGGAGGCATCCGTGCCGGGCCTGTCCGGCAGGGTCGACCACAGCCGGATCGTCGCAGCGGGCCACTCCTTCGGGGGCCAGACCGCGGGCATCCTGGTAGGTCTGCGCGTCACCGACCCCCTGACCGGCACCGCCGAGGACCTGTCCGACTCCCGGGTCGTGGCCAGCATCCAGCTGGCCACGGCCGGCAAGGGCGGCGACGAACTGACCCCCTTCGCCCACGAGAGGCTCCCCTGGCTCCGCGACCAGGACTTCTCCCACATCACCGCCCCGGGACTGGTGGTCGCCGGCGACAAGGACGACCTCCCGCTCTCCACCCGGGGGCCCGACTGGACCAGCGATCCCTACACCCTCAGCCGCGGCAACAAGAGCCTGCTCACGGTCTACGGCGGCGAGCACTCCCTCGGCGGCATCTCCGGCTACCGGGCAGCAGAGACCACCGACGAGGACCCCGTCCGTGTCGCCCTCGTCCAGCAGGTCACCCTCGCCTATCTGCGCCACGTCACCGGCGTGGACCACACCGACTGGCAGACGGCCCGATCCGTCCTCGCCGACGCCCACGCGCTGGGACGACTGGAGAGCAAGTGACCCCGGGCGGTCGCAATCCGGCGCCGAGCGGCGCATAGGGTCTCCGGTGTGCGCAGAGCAATCACCCGGGACGGCGCCGCCGTCGCCTACCAGACCGCCGGCCGCGGAACGCCGCTCCTCCTGCTGGCCGGGCAGGCCAACACCCACCACTGGTGGGACGGAGTGCGGGAGGACTTCGAGGACGGCTACCGCACCATCACCCTCGACTGGCTCGGCACCGGCGCCAGCGACAAGCCCGACCGCCCCTACAGCACCCGGGGGTTCGCCGCCGACGCGGTCGCGGTGCTGGACGACCTGGGCGTGGAGCGGGCCCATGTCTACGGGACCTCGATGGGCGGCCGGGTCGCCCAGTGGCTGGCCGCCGACCATCCCGAACGGGTCGGGGCGCTGGTCCTCGGCTGCACCTCGCCCGGCGGCGCGCACGGCGTCGAGCGCGACAACACCGTCCGCAGGTCGCTCGCGCAACCCGACCGGGAGGCCGCGCGGCGCGCCTTGCTGGACCTGATGTACACGCCCGCCTGGACCGCCACGCATCCCGGCCCGCAGCAGACCCTCGGCGACCCCGAGCTGCCCGGCTTCGCCCGGCGGCGCCACCTGGCGGCCAGCGCCGGACACGACGCCTGGGACGCGCTGCCTGGCATCACCGCCCCCACCCTGGTCATCCACGGCACGGACGACCGGTTCAACCCCGCCGCCAACGCGCCCCTGCTGGCCGAGCGCATCCGCGGGGCCGCGCTGCACCTCGTCAACGGGGCCCGGCACGCCTACTTCGAGGAGTTCCGCGCCCTCGCCTCCCCCGCGGTGCTCACCTTCCTCGACGGAGAGGTCACGGGGTGACGCGGAGCGAGGAGACCAGGGTGTTGGTGGCGGGCCGTCAGGTCCCGGCCCCACGGCTCACTGCGGCGGGGCTTCCACCGGGAAGTGGATCGGGCTCAGCAGGTACTGCGCCCGGCCCGGGCCCGGGCGGTTGGCCAACTTGGGCACGATGGCCGCGCGCATGTCGCCGATCAGCTCGTCCAGTTCCTCCGGGCTGAGCCAGAGGGCGTGTTGCCGGTAGCCCACCTGGTCGGCCACCGGGTCGGCCGCCTCGCGGTCCAGGTAGGCGTTGAACTCGGCCAGCAGGGCGGTCATCGCGGTGGCGAAGGCCTGCCGGTGGTCGGCGGGGGTGAGTGTGCGGACCGCCTCGGGGCCGACCACGGCTCGGTCCTGGCGCAGCCGGTAGTGCCGCTCCACCGCGCCGCGGACCCGGCGTTCCTCGGCCACCTCCAGGATCCCGCCGGTGACGAGCAGGTCGATGTGCCGGTAGACGGTGGCTTTGGAGGCTTCCGGGATGCGTGCGCAGAGCTGAGCGGTGGTCAGCAGCCTTCCGCCGCCCATCGCATGCACGATCCGCAGCCGGATGGGGTGGGCGAGCAGTTCCAGGGAGTCCATGTCCCAACCTTCTCATATCTGCTACCTTTCTCAATTATGCGAATGGATGAGGCGGGAACACTGAAGGTGGCACGGGACTTCGCCGCGCTCCTGGTGGCGGAGCGTTTCGTGGAGACCGTGGAGCTGTTCGCACCACCCCTGCGCGCCGCGGTGTCGGCCGATGCGCTACGGCTCGCCTGGGCGGCCGAGGTCGCCGGACAGGGCGGGGTCGGCGCGATCGGGGAGCCGACGAGCGAGCCGGGCGAAGCCGACCTGGTGCGCGTCCGCATCCCGATGGCCTGCGCGAACGGCGGCTTCACCCTGGTCACTTCGGTCGGCGCTGACGGCCTGCTGCACGGTCTGCGCATCGCTCACGGCGAGGACGGCGCCGACAGCCCCGCCTGGCAGTCACCCCCCTACGCGGACCCGGCCCGGTTCACCGAGCAGGAGGTCCTGATCGGCAGCGGCCCGCTCGCCGTGTCCGGCACGCTGAGCCTGCCCGTCGGACCCGGCTCCGGACCCGGCTCCGGACCCTGGCCCGCCGTCGTCCTGCTCAGCGGCGGCGGCGCGTTCGACCGGGACGGGAGCAGCGGCCCCAACAAGCCGCTCAAGGACCTCGCCTGGGGACTGGCCACCCGACAGGTAGCGGTCCTGCGCTTCGACAAGGCGACCTTCAAGCACCCGCACCGCCTGCCGGCGGACTTCACCATGGCCGACGAGTACCTGCCGCCCGCGCTCGCCGCCGTCCGACTGCTCCGGGACCGGCCCGAAGTGGCTCCGGACCGGATCCACCTGCTCGGCCACAGCATGGGCGGCAAGGCGGCGCCCCGGATCGCCGCGGCAGATCCGTCGATCGCCGGGCTGGTGCTGCTCGCCGCGGACGCCCAGCCGATGCACCAGGCCGCCGTCCGGGTGGCCCGCCATCTCGCGGCGCTCTCCCCCGGTACCGGCGCGGACCAGGCGGTGGCGGCGCTGACCCGGCAGGCCGAGCTGGTGGCCGGCTCCGAACTCACGCCTGACACCCCGTCGGAACTGCTGCCGCTCGGCCTCTCCGCCGCCTTCTGGCTCGACCTGCGCGGCTACGACCCGGTGGCCACGGCGGCCGGCCTCACCTGCCCGATGCTGATCCTGCAGGGCGGGCGGGACTACCAGGTGACCGTCGCCGACGACCTGACGCGCTGGCAGGCTGCGCTCGCGGACCGGCCCGAGGTGACGATCCGGATCCATCAGAACGCCAACCACTTCTTCTTCCCCGGCAGCGGCCCCGCCACCCCGGCCGAGTACGCACGCCCGGGCCACGTCGGTCCTGCGGTCGTGGACGAGATCGCGGCCTGGCTGACCGCGGTAGCGCCGCGCCGCCGGTGATTTGATCCTGGGCGACACCGGCGCCATCCTGTGAGCATGTCCCTGGTGCGGTCGGCAGGCCTGCAGAAGTTCCGACAGTCCGTCGAGGCTCTGGGCGGAGATCCGGAGGTGTACGCCCGCAGGGCGGGTCTGCCCGTCGACGCGCTGGACAGCGACGAACTGCTGGTCGAGGACTCCGCCCTGGCCGCGGTGCTGGAGATCGCCGCAGCCGACCTCGGCTGCCCGGACCTGGGACTGCGGGTGGGCCGGGCCCAGGACTTCGGCATGCTGGGCCCGCTGGCGGTGGCGATCCAGCACTCCCCCTCGGTCGCCGACGCGCTCGCATGCACCTCCCGGTACATGTTCGTCCATGCCCGCGATCTCAGCGTCGCACTGGTGGAGGATCCCGACGGATCCCACGGCGTGGTCGGGCTGCGGTACTCCTTCAGCGCGGGCAAGCGGCCGCTGCCGCAGGCCACCGACATGACCATGCTGTTCCTCCACCGCGCGGTGGAGTTCCTGGTGGGCGGCCGCTACGGCCTGCGGTCGGTCGACCTGCCGCACCAGCCCGCGGCGCCGCGGTCGCGGTACGAGGACGCCTTCGGCGCCCGGGTCCGCTTCGGCCGCGACGCCGCGCTGCTGCGGGTGCCGTCGAGCCTGCTGTCACGCCCGCTCGACGGGGTCGACGAGACCCTGCGCCGGCTCGCGCTGGCCTTCCTCTCCCAGCAGTCCTCCGAGGCCAGGCCGCTGGTGACGGCGAAGGTGCGGACCGTCCTGGACCAGTCCCTGGGAACCGGCTCCACCGAACTCGTCGACGTCGCCCGGGCCCTGGCCGTGCATCCGCGCACCCTGCAGCGGCAGCTCGCCGCGGAGGGCGAGTCGTTCGCCTCCGTCCTGGACTCGGTCCGCCGGGCCAGGGCGCGCACCTACCTGACCACGACGGACATGCCGCTCTCCCAGGTCAGCGACCTGATCGGGTTCGCCGAGCAGGGGGTGCTCAGCCGCTGCGCCCAGCGGTGGTGGGGACGGACGCCGTCCGCACTGCGCCAGGAGGCACGCAGCCGCGCCCGGCCCCGCGCCTAACCGGGCGGCGCGCTCCCGACCTGGGCCTCGGCGAACCCGGGGCCCATCCGCCCGGCCGCGGAGATCAGGCGGCGGCAGCGCAGTTCGAGCACCACGACCGCGACGCCGAAGAAGCGGAACTGCCTGTTGGTCGTCTGCCTGGTCAGGTACCGCTGGTAGACCTGCTGGGCGATGACGGCGACCCGGAACAGCCCGAAGACCTGGTACCAGGCCCATTCACGGTTGGTCACCCTCAAACCGGTGCGCGCGCAGTAGTGACCCACCACCTCCTCACGGGTCATCATCCCGGGCAGGTGGGTGGGCTGGCGGCGGAAGGCCTGCAGGTGCCTGCCGTCGTCGGCCTGCACCCAGTAGCCCAGGCAGTTCGCGAGGTCCATCAGCGGGTCGCCGACGGTGGCGAGTTCCCAGTCGAGCAGACCGACCGGCCGGGTGGGGTCCTCCGGGTCCAGGACGACGTTGTCGAAGCGGAAGTCGTTGTGCACCAGCGTGTGCGGCCGGTCGGCCGGCTGGTTCGCGGCCAGCCAGCCCATGACCCGCTCGAAGCTGCCGACGTTCCAGGTGCGTGCCCTGCGGTAGCGCTCCGACCAGCCCTCGACCTGCCGGCGCACATAGCCGTCGCCCCGGCCGAGGTCGCCGAGGCCGGTGGTCGCCAGGTCCACCGCGTGCAGGTCCACCAGCAGGTCGATGACATTGCGGCACAGGGCGGCGGTCTGTTCGGGGTCCAGCACCACCTCGCGCGGCAGGTCCCTGCGCGGGATCGGGCCGGCGAGCCGCTGCATCACGTAGAACGGCGAGCCGATCACCGCCGGGTCCTCGCACAGGGCGACGGTGCGCGGCACGTACGGCAGGAAGTGTCCGAGCTGGGTCTGGATGCGGTGCTCGCGGCCCATGTCGTGCGCACCGTTGCGGTGGGTTCCCTTCGGGGGACGGCGCAGGATCAGGTCACCGTCCGGGTAGCCCAGCAGGTAGGTCAGATTGGAGACGCCCCCGGAGAACTGCCGCACCTGCGGCAGGGCGCCCAGGTCGATCCCGGTGCTGCCCGGCGCGGCGTTCGCGGCGAGCCAGCCGGCCATGGCGGCAACGTCGAAGGCGTCGTCGTCGCGGACCTGGCGCAGACCGGCGATGCTCTCCTGGTTCATGTGAGCCTCCGGACCACGGACAGCGGCAGGACCTTCAGGGCGAGGCCGAGCGGCAGCCACGGCCAGGCCGGGACGTAGGCCTTGGCCCGGCGCCGCTCGATGGCCCTGACCATCGCGCGCACCCCGGTCGGTGTGTCGACCATGAACCGGGTGCGCTGCTCGACGTGGGCGTTCATCTCCGAGCGGATGTACCCGGGGTGGATGACCGAGACGTCCAGGCCCTGGATGGACTCCGAGCGCAGGCCCTCGGCGAGGGAGGCGATCCCGGCCTTGGTCGCCGCGTAGGTGGTCATGGACCTGCGCATGCCGCGCAGGGCGGACATGGACGAGATCAGCACCAGGTGGCCATGGCCCTGGCGGCGGAAGATCTCCAGCGCGGCCTCGGTCTGGGCCACGGCTCCGACGAAGTTGGTCATCGCCGTGGCGAGGTTGGCCTCGGCGCGCCCGGTGCCCAGTGGGGCGCCGGTGCCGACACCGGCGTTGACGACGACCCGGTCGACGGTGCCGGTGCGCTGCACCAGGTCGTGGAAGACCGAGGCGACCGCGGTGGTGTCGGTGACGTCGAGGGCGGCGGTGTGGACAATGCGGCCGGTGGAGACGCGGATCTCGTCGGCCAGGGCGTCCAGCCGGTCGGTACGGCGGGCACACAGGGCCAGGTCGTAGCCCAGGGCCGCGAACTGACGGGCCATCTCCGCTCCCAGCCCCGAGCTCGCCCCGGTGATGAGGACGGTGCCGCGGCGGTTCTGCCTGGTCATCCTTGCTCCTCCCGCAGCTCGGCGCGCCGGATTCGCGCGCCAGCGGCCAGCATCTGACGGTCGTACAGGGGCCGGGCCAGGCGCTTGGTCCAGTACGCGATCCGCGCGGACCGGTCCGGCAGGACCAGGAACCGTCGTGCGTCCACGCCCTTGAGCACCCGCGCGGCGACCTCCTCGGCCCCCAGTGGGGCCCGCGCGATCAGCTTGGTCGCGACCTGGTCCATCAGCGGGTCCTCCCCGCCCAGGGAGGCGGCCAGGTTGGTGCGGAAGAACGAGGGGCAGACCACCGTCACATCCACGCCCCAGGGGCCGAGTTCGTGCCGCAGGCTCTCCGAGAGGGCGACCACGGCCGCCTTGCTCGCGTCGTAGGAGCTCATCGCGGCCGGATGGACCAGCCCGGCCAGGGACGCCACATTGACCAGGTGGCCGTGCCCCTGGGCCTTGAGCAGCGGGGCGAAGGTGCGGCAGCCGTTCACCGCGCCGAGGACGTTGACGTCCAGCACCCGCCGCCAGTGCGCGTCGTCGACCCGGTCCACGCGCCCGCCGGCGGCGATTCCGGCGTTGTTGACCAGCACGTCGAGCCCGCCGAACTCGTCGTGCACGCGTCGCAGCGCATCCGCCCAGTGCTGCGTCGAGGTGATGTCCAGCCGCTGGTAGAGCGCCCCCGCCGGGACCGGCGCCCCGGCGGCGAGGTCGGTAACCAGCACCCGATCCCCGCGGGCGGCGTAGCGGGAGGCCAGGGCCGCGCCCAGGCCGGAGGCGCCGCCGGTGATCAGCACACACCGGACGCGGCTCATCGCGCCGCCCTGTGCTCGCTGTGCTTGCTGTGCTTGCTGTACTTGGCCAGCTCGACCCGGGCGACGACGTCCTTGTGCACCTCGTCGGGACCGTCGGCCAGGCGGACGGCCCTGGCGGCGGTCCAGGCTCCGGAGAGCGGGAAGTCGCTGGAGAGTCCGGCGCCGCCGTGGATCTGCATGGCGAAGTCGATGACCTGCTGGGCGACGTTCGGCGCCGCCACCTTGATGGCGCTGACCTCGGCGAGCGCACCCCTGGCACCGACGGTGTCGAGCTTCCAGGCGGCGTCCAGGATCAGCAGCCGGGTGGAGTCGATGGCGATCCGTGCCTCGGCGATGCGTTCGCGGTTGCCGCCGAGGTCCGCCAGCGGCCTGCCGAACGCGGAACGCGACAGGCCGCGCTCACAGGCCAGGTGCAGGGCCCGCTCGGCCAGGCCGATCATGCGCATCGCGTGGTGCACCCGGCCGGGGCCCAGGCGGCCCTGGGCGATCTCGAAGGCCCGCCCGGGGCCGGCGACGATGTGTGAGAGCGGGACCCGGACGTCGGTGAAGGACACCTCGCCGTGGCCGAAGGGCTCGTCGAAGAAGCCCATCGTGTCCAGCATCCGCTCGACCTTCACCCCCGGGGTGTCCCTGGGGACCAGCACCATCGAGTGCCGGGCGTGCTTGGGCGCGCCCGGATCGGTGAGCCCCATCACCACCAGGACCTCGCAGTGCGGGTGCCCGATGCCGGTGGTCCACCACTTGCGGCCGTCCAGGACCACCTCGTCGCCCTGGACCACGGCCGTGAGCTGCATGTTGGTGGCGTCCGAGGACGCCACCCCCGGCTCGGTCATGGCGAACGCCGAGCGGATCGACCCGTCGAGCAGCGGGTCCAGCCAGCGGTCCCGCTGCTCCGGGGAGCCGTAGCGCAGCAGCACCTCGGCGTTGCCGGAGTCCGGTGCGTTGCAGTTGAACACGTACGGCGCCAGGAACGACCATCCGGTGGCCTCGGCGATCGGTGCGTAGTCCAGATTGGTCAGCCCGGTGCCGCCGCGGGTGCCGAACCGTTGCGCGTAGGGCCCCTCGTGGCCTGCGGGCAGGAACAGGTTCCACAGCCCCTGCGCCCGCGCCCGGCGCTGCAGCTCCCCCAGTTCCTCCGGCACCTGCCACGGATCCGCCCCGCCGGTTCGGCGGGCCTCGCCCTGACGCCGGTGCAACGCGTGCTCGATCGGGGCGATCTCGTCCCGGATGAACGTCCGCACGGCCTCGGTGAGCTCGACCGCGCGGGGAGAAGGGGTGAAGTCCATGACCATCACGCTAGGGACGGTCCGACCCTTGTTCTTGATCCTGCGCGACAACAATTTGATCCTGGACGACACGCCCGCTGCGGTAGCGGCCCGGGGTCGTTCCGATGATGTCGGTGAAGGCCGCGATGAAGCTGCTGGGGTTGGCCCAGCCGCAGGCGGTGGCGGTGCGGGTGGTGTCGTGGCCCTCGGCGAGGAGCACCAGGGCGTGGTGGACCCGTAGTTGGGTGCGCCATTCGTAGAAGGTCATGCCGAGTTCGTCGTGGAAGAGCCGGCTGAGGGTGCGTGAGCCGGCTCCGACGGCTTTCCCGAGTTCGGCCAGGGTGGAGCTGTCGGCGGGCGTCTCGTGCAGGAGCCGGGCGATGGCCCGCAGCCGGTCGTCCTGTGGTTCGGGCAGGTGCAGGGGCTGTTCGGGGGCTTCGCTGAGTTCCTCGACCAGGACTCGCAGCAGGCGCGAGCGCGCGGGGCGGCTGTAGTCGGGCACGGCCGGGTCGTAGCTGCGGGGGCCGGTCAGCGCGAGCAGGACCTCGCGGACCAGGCCGGAGGCCAGGAACACCACCGGGCGGTCCGGGACCAGCCGGGCCAGGGACGGCGCGAGGAAGACGATCCGCATGTCGGTGTCGCCGTGGGCGCGGTGCTGGTGGGTGAACCCTGCCGGGGTCCAGGCGACCCGGTTGGCCGGGACGATCGAGGTGCCGCGCTCGGTGTGGACCGCCAGGACCCCGTTGGCCGCGTAGACGAGGTGGCCCCGGGCGTGCGACTGCACCTCACTCGACTCGCCGGACGGCCACAGGTGGCGCCCGCCGGAGGGCCACAGCTGTGACGTCGCACCGGCGGTCGGACCAGGTTGGCGGTGAACGGGCATCAGTTGGCATCCTAGCGGTGGCACGCCACCCGCCGGTCCCGTGAGACTTCCTGCATACCGCTGCTTGAGCCACAGGGAGAGACCCATGACCACGTTCGTGCTGGTGCCCGGCGCCTGGAAGGGCTCCTGGTCGTTCGAGACGGTGGTTCCGCTGCTGGAGCGTGCCGGTCACACCGTTCACGCGCTGACCCTGACCGGCCTGCGGCCGGACGACGACGCCGCGACGGTCGCCACCGCCAACCTCGACACCCACGCCGGCGACGTACTGCGGCACCTGGACGCCCACCACATCACCGACGGGACACTGGTGGGCCACAGCTACGCCGGGATGGTGGTCGCAGCCGCCGCCGACCGGGCCGGCGGCCGGATCTCCCGGCTGGTGCACCTGGACGCCTACGTACCGCGCGACGGCGACTCGTGCTGGTCGTCGACCAATGAGCACTTCCGCCGGGTGTTCGCCGCCGGTGCCGCGGCCACCGGTTACGCCGTCCGACCGCCGGACGGCGGCGATCCGCGCCGCCGTCCCCATCCGCTCGCCTCCTTCCTGCAGTCGATCCGGCTCACCGGCGCGTTCGCCCGGGTCCCCCGTCGGGAGTTCGTCTACTGCTCGGGCTGGGAGGACCGGACGCCGTTCGCCGACCTCCGCACCCGGCTCCTGGCCGATCCCGGGTGGCAGGTCCACGACCTCCCGACCGGGCACGACGCCATGCACGAGGCCCCGGAGGCGGTCGCCGCACTGCTGCTCGGCGGCGACCGCACCCCGGAGCCGTCGGCGCGGCCGGATCAGCCGCTGTAGACGCCGAGCTCGCTGACCGCCATCTGTCCGCCGGTCTGTCCGCCCTGGTTGGGCAGGTCGGCGACCAGCCGGATGTAACGCGCCGTCACGGGGGCGGCCAGCTGGACGCCGGAGCGTCCACCTGCCGTGTCGGCGTGGCGGGCCACGGTCCAGTAGGTGGAGCCGTCCAGGGAGACGTCGATGTGCCAGTTGGTGGCGAATGCGGTGTCAGGCTGCTGCAGCGAGACCACGTCGACGGACTGCGGCTGGGTCAGGTCGATCTGCTGGATCCACCGGTACTGTCCGGTGGCCTGCGCCGAGGTGGCGGTGTTTCCGTCGTCGGCCAGGGACGGTGTGGAGTTGGGCTGCATCTGGGCCTGGGTGCCGTCGATGTACAGCGCCTGGGCGGGCCGGCCGAGTGCCAGGTCGGGCTGGCCCGAGGTCGGCGCGAAGGCTCCGACCTCGGCGATGGCCATCTGGTCCCCGCGCTGGTTCCAGTCGGTGGGCGCGTCGGCGACGATGCGCAGGTACCTCGCGGAGACCGCGCCGGTGAAGACGACCGGGATGGTTCCCCAGCCGCTGTCGGTGACGGTTCCGACCGTGGTCCAGCTGCTGCCGTCGGTGGAGGCGTCGACGTGGAAGGCGGTGGCGAAGTGGGCCTGAGGCATCGTCACGGTCACCCGGCCCAGGCTCTGCTGGGCCTGCAGGTCGACCACCAGCTGCCAGCGGAACTGGCCGCTGGCCTGGACGTAGCTGGCGGGGTTGCCGTCGGTCGCGTAGGACAGCTGCGAGTAGGACTGCAGTGCGGCGGTGGAGCCGTCCAGGAACTGCGCCTGGACCGGCTTGCCCAGGGCCAGGTTGGTCTGGGCCTGCCCTGCGGGGGCCTGGGCGAGGGACGCGTACTGCGGTTCGAGTCCGGCGTTGGCGATCAGTGAGGCGGGAACGCCGGTGCCGTCGGGTGACACCTGGGTGTTGCTGATGGTGGCGTCGGTCGGAGTTCCGCAGGGCCAGTCCGGGGTGGTGTTCTCGACGTAGTTGCCGGTGAACGAGAACTCGCCGTAGGGCGTTCCGGTCCCCTCCTCGCAGCCGCCCATCGAGGGCGTGTTGTTGGCGTACATGGCGTTGCCGGTCATGGTGATGTACTCGCTGCCGCCGTCGGTGTAGATGGCGTGGCCGCCGTTGGCCGAGTCGGTGTTGCGGACCACGTTTCCGCTGATCAGCAGCCCGTCGGCGAGCGAGTCGCCTTCCTGTCCCAGGACGTAGATGCCGCCGCCGTCCGAGCGCTGCTGCATCTGGTCGAAGACCAGGTTGTCCAGGATCTGGTTGCCCTTGGTCTCGGTGGGCGTGCGCCCCCAGCCCCAGTTGGAGCTGATGCCGCTGTAGGGGACGTCGTTGACCTGGTTGTGCTCGATGGTGTCGTAGCGGGTGTAGCCCTGGAAGATGCCGACGCCTCCGGTGTACTCGACGGCGATGTTGTGGATCCAGTTGTCGGCGACCGTGTTGTTGGCGGGCAGCAGCGCCAGGTCGGTCGGGTCGGCGTCGGTGCCGTTGCCGATCTCCAGGCCGTTGCCGGAGATGTCGGTGAAGGTGTTGCCCTGGATGGTGGATCCGTCGGCGTCCTGGCCCAGTTGCAGGCCTGCGGCGCCCAGGTGCTCGAAGGTGCTTCCGGTGATGCTCAGCCCGGTGGTGTGGTCGAAGACGACGTTGCCGGGGGTCATCGTCCAGGCGCCGTAGGGGCAGGTGCCGGGGCTGGTGGTGGAGTAGCGGGTGCAGGTGCCCTCGTTCTGCCAGGCGTTCTGGCCGGTGAGGCGCATGTTCGCCTGGACCTCGGAGAAGCCGTCGCTGCCGTCGGGCGCGGTCCAGCCCCCGTACTCGAAGGAGATTCCGGAGAAGGCCAGGCCGTTGAGCGGCTGCTGTTCGGTGCCGGTGCCGGAGACCAGGGTCTGCAGTCGGGGGATCTCCACGTCCGCGGTGCTCATGTCCTGCCCCTCGCGGGGCAGGTAGTAGACGGTGTTGGTGCTGCGGTCCAGGTACCACTGGCCGGGCTGGGTCAGCAGGGGCTTGGCGTTCTCCACGGAGCTGGGCAGGTCGGCGTTGACGCCGTACTGCTTCTTGGTGGAGTTGTCGAAGCAGGGCTGGTCCATGGTGACGGTGGTGCCGGAGACCGAGGCGATGCCGCAGCGGACCTGGGTCCAGGCGACGTTGTAGACGAACTCGACGTCGGAGATGTTCGACCAGGTGGTGAAGACATTGCTGGCGGCGGTGTAGCCGGTGGCGGTTCGGGTGAGCGTGGTGGGGACCGCGCCGGCGGCCCGGTTGGCGCGCACCCCGTTGACGTAGAGCTGCCGGGTGTCGGTCCCGGCGGGGACGCCGGTCTGCCAGACGCCGTTGGCGCCCTGGGTCCAGCTGGTGAGCTGCCAGCCTCCGCTGAGCACGGGGGTGGCGCCGGCCGCGGCCCGGTAGGTCACCGTGTGGCCGGAGGTGGCGCCGTCCCCGGCGGCGGCGCTGAAGGAGAGCGTGCTGGCCAGGCGGTAGGTGCCGCCGGCCAGGACGACGTCGATGTCGCCCTGGGCGGTGGCGGTGGCGGACCGCACCAGCTGCTGAGCGGTGGTCAGCGCGCAGGGGGCGGCTGTGGTGCACGCCTGGCCGCTGCCGGTGGGCGAGACGTAGTAGGAAAGGGTCGTGGCCGCCTCGGCCGTAGTGGCCCCGGCTCCGGTCAGGGCCCCGATGATCAGGCCGGCGCAGGCGGCCAGTGCGGCTGTCAGGCTGCGGCGCCGTGGCGCGGTTCGGTGCGGCGCGGTTCGGTGCATGGTCGTCACTCCCGAGACGTCGTCGGTCGAGGTGCGGACGGCAGGTCCACCGCGGCCCGTCGCGGCGCCGACTCCGGCAAGCTTCTGCTCCATCCGAGTGGATGGACCATATGTATCCGGCGAGCCACTGCGCAATGGGCTGAGCACGACAGTCCGGTTTGCACGGCTTCATCCTTGGAATTCCCGTGGTCGCGACGAAAATCCGCCGGGAAGCTTCCCTTCCGGAAGGGCCGGTGCCATAGTGGCGGCGAAAATAGATCTGGTTCATTTGAGCGAGGGGGTCATCTGGTGTCAGGTACAGCCAAGGCCGGGCCGGGCGAGGCGGACGACGCGTCGGAGCGCTACCGTCCGGGGTACGAGCTGGTGGCGGAGCAACTGCTGGGCTACATCGCCGAGCAGAACCTGATGCCCGGCGACCGGTTGCCGACCGAGCAGGGGCTCGCGCAGATCCTCGGCGCGACCCGCAACGTCACCCGCGAGGCGGTCAAGGTGCTGGCGGCGATCGGCCGGCTCAGCGTCCGCAAGGGCGCCGGGATCTTCGTGGCGGCCTCCCCCGGCACCCTGGCCGACGACCAGCTGGCGCACTTCCAGCCCACCAGCATGGAGCATGTGCTGATGCTGCTGGACTACCGCCGGCTGATCGAGTCGGAGACGGCACGACGGGCCGCCACCCTGGCCACCCCGATCGAGGTCCGGGCGATGCGGGAGAGCGCCGAACTGTCACTGGCCGCCGGCAGGGCGGTCGACGCCGAGGAGTTCGCCCGCACCGACGCCCTGTTCCACAACTCCGTCAGCGTCGCGGCCCACAACGTCTTCCTGCAGGCGAGCGTCGCCAACATCCGGCGCCTGGTGTCGCAGTCGGACGTGCTGCTCTTCCACGGCGACGTACCCGGTTCGCTGGAAGTCGCCGGCAACCAGCACGTCGCCATCACCGCGGCCATCGCGGCGGGCGACACGGAGCTGGCCGCCGAGCTGATGGTCGCTCACATCGACACCACCCAGCACCAGTTCGAGCGCAGGATCCGCGACCGCGTGTTCAACCTCGGCACCAGGCCGGCGGCGCCCGCCCCGTCCCAGCAGTCCCAGCAGCCGCCGTCCCAGCAGACCTCCGCCTCCTAGGCCTTGCCGCCACCGCTGCTGTCACGCCTTTCCGGCGGGACGCCCCCGTGCGGGCGTCCCGCTCCCACCCCATGGCAGGGCCCGAGCCCGCAGAGCGCCTGCACCTTCGCAGTCACCGTCACGGTCACGGCCCGGGACACGGCACCCAACCGGTCCCCCGCCGGACACCGTCGTGCCCTGCTCCGCTCCGACGAACAGAGAGCCAGCATGAAGATCACCCATGTCGAAGCCCACCGGATCCGCGTCCCCCCGGCCGATCCCCCCTTCCAGTGGCGGAACGGACTGAGCGGCAGCCCGGCCGTGGGCGACGGCGCGGTCCTGCGGATCGGCACCGACGACGGCGCCGAGGGCGTGGCGCTGTTCGCCCGGCCCGGAGCCGACGTGATGCTCCAGGACCTGGTGGAACGGGTCTTCCGGGAGGAACTGGTCGGGCAGGACCCGTACCGGCGCGAGTGGCTCTGGGACCGGGTGTGGGAGATCGACCGCATCCAGGAACTACCGCTGCCGGCCCTGGGCCTGATCGACGTCGCGCTGTGGGACCTGGCCGCACGCGTGGGCGACCAGCCGGTCTGGCAACTGCTCGGCGGCTACCGCGAGTCCATCCCCGCCTACGCCTCCACCTCCACCTTCGCCACCACCGAGGAGTTCCTCGACGTCGCCGACCAGTGCCTGGCACTGGGCTACCAGGGCATCAAACTGCACGCCTGGGGCGACGCCCGCCGCGACGCGGCGCTGTGCCTGGCCCTGCGCGAGCACGTCGGCCCCGACGTCCCGCTGATGTACGACGGCTCGGCCGGCTTCGACCTGCCGGACGCCGTCCATCTGGGGCGGGCCCTGTCCGAGGCGGACTACCTCTGGTACGAGGAGCCGATGCGCGAGTTCAGCATCAGCGCCTACCGGCGGCTGGCGGAGTCGGTCTCCGTCCCGCTGCTGGTCGCCGAGACCTCCGACGGCGCGCACATGAACTCCGCCGACTTCATCGCCGCGGGCGCGGCCACCTTCGGCGTCCGGGTCGGCACCACGCTGCGCGGCGGCATCACCGGCGCCATGCGCACCGCGCACCTCGCCGACGCCTACCGGCTGCGGGCCGAGGTGCACGGCTCGGACATCCCCAACCACCACCTCTGCATGGCGATATCCAACACCACCTACTACGAGTCCCTGGTGACCTCCACCACCGTCACCCGGGAACGGCACGTCGACGACCGGGGCCTGGTGCACGCACCGGTCGGCCCGGGGATCGCCCTGCCCTACGAGAACGACTACGGCAGGGAACTGCAGCAGTTCGTCGAGCGACCCGCGATCTGACGCACGCCCACCCCACCGGACACCACCCACCCGGCCAGGAACCAGAAGGGCACCACCATGAGAACCCCGAACCTCCCGAGATCCGGCTCCCGCCGCACCGCGGTCCGCGCCGCCGTCGCCGTCCTGTCGGCCACCGCGCTCACCGCACTCGCCGGCTGCGCCAGCGCCGGATCCACCACCGCCACCTCGGCGTCGGGAGCCGCGAGCTTCAAGCCGGCCACCCAGGACGCCACCTCCACGGTCACCGTCTGGGCCGACTCGACCCGGCTCCCCTCCGTGCAGGCGTACCAGAAGTCGCACCCCGACGTGAAGCTGAACATCGTCACCTACGACGGCAGCGCGGACGGCTCCACCTACCTCCAGACCAAGATCCAGCTGTTCGACCGCACCGGCAGCGGCTGGCCCGACGTGGTCTTCGGCTCCCCCACCGACGTCACCTGGGCGTCCCGGCCGACCAAGCCCGGCGCCACCGCGTTCGCCGCGCCGCTGGACCAGAACCTGGTCCCGCAGAGCACCCTGGACAACTTCGCCAAGGGCTCGCTCACCCCGTGCCAGTACGACGGCCACACCTACTGCCTGCGCAACGACATCGCCCAGGTGGTGCTCTGGTACAACAAGACGCTCATGGACAGGTTCGGCTACACCGTGCCCACCACCTGGGAGCAGTACCAGGCCCTGGGCGAGAAGGTCGCCAAGGAGCATCCCGGCTACCTGGTCGGCTCGGTCGGCGACACCAACTCCCAGGAGTCCTACTTCTGGTCCAGCCAGTGCCCGGCCTTCCAGCTGACCGACCCGGACACCCTGCGCACCGACCTGTCCAGCCCGGACTGCACCCGGATGTCCAACCTGCTCGACACCCTGATCGCCGACAAGTCCGTCAGCACCCAGGGCTTCTTCAGCCAGGGCTTCGCCAAGGACAGCGGCAGCAAGGTGCTGATGGCCAACGGCCCCTCCTGGTACGGCCAGTACCTGTTCAACGCGGCGTTCAAGACCCCGGCCGGGCAGATCGCCGCAGCCGCGCCGCTGACCTGGGACGGCGAGACCACCGCGGCCACCGGCAACGTCGGCGGCGGCGTGTGGATGGTCTCCTCGCACAGCACCAACCTCAAGGCCTCCACCGACCTGGCCACCTGGCTGACCACCTCCGACGCCAACCAGGCCGGCGCGCCCACCTACCCGGCCTACGTGCCGGCGGCCGACGCGTGGCTGGCCAACCCCGACAACAAGAAGTACTTCGCCACCGACGTCAGCAGCGCCTTCAAGACGGCGGCGAACGAGGTGTGGACCGGCTGGTCCAACACCAAGTTCAGCGACGCCACCGCCTGGTCCAGCGTGGTCTTGCCCGCACTGACCGCGGGCAAGACCCTCACCGCCACCCTGCCCGCCTGGCAGACGGCCATCGCCGACGAGGCGAAGTCCGTGGGATACAAGGTGACCACGCAATGACGCTGCTGGAATCCCGGCGCGTCACAGCACCCGTCCGCCGCCGCGGGACACCGCGGCGGCGGGGCGGCGGCGGTCTTGCGGGCTACTTCTTCGTCGGCGGCTACGCGATCCTGCTGCTCGCCTTCGGCGTCTTCCCCACCGTGTACGCGTTCTACCTCTCGCTGACCAACGACCGCGGCCAGTTCACCGGCATCAACCAGTTCGTCAAGGTGGCCCAGGACTACCGGTTCGTCCCGGCCTTCACCGACATGCTGCTCTACCTGGCCATGTGGCTGGTGGTCCTGGTGGTGCTGACCGTGCTGGTGGCCGTGGTGCTCCGCGGCCGCATGCGGCCCGGCCTGTCCGCGCTCTTCCGCTTCCTGTTCTACATCCCCGGCGCGCTGGCCGGCGTGGCCAGCGTGCTGGTGTGGCTGTTCATGCTCGACCCGGCCGTCAGCCCGGTCTCCTGGCTGCTGGACTCGCTCGGACTGCACACCTTCGCAGCCGTGCTGACGCCCGGGAACCTACCGGTGATCTTCGTCCTGATCGCCTTCTGGACCGGCGCCGGCGGCTGGATCGTGGTGATGTACGGAGCACTCAACAACATCCCCGACGAGGTCCTGGAGGCCGCCAAGATGGACGGGGCCGGGCCCTGGCGCACCGCCTGGCACATCCAGGTCCCGATGATCCGTCAGTGGATCGCCTACATGGCGATCCTCGCCTTCGCTGCCGGCACCCAGCTCTTCGTCGAACCGCAGCTGCTGCAGACCGCGAGCCTGGGCCGGGTCACCCCGACCTGGTCCCCCAACCAGCTGGCCTACGTCTTCGCCTTCCAGCAGGGCGACTTCAACGGCGCCGCCGCCATCTCGGTCTTCCTGCTCGCCCTCGGCCTCATCGGCGCCGGCCTGCTGGTGCGCCGCTCGGACATGTTCAAGGTGGACGAAGGATGACAGACACCGCCCTCGACCGACCCCGCGCGCTGCGGCAGCCCCCCACCGCGCGCCGCTCCCCCGGGCGGGTGGTGTCGACGCTCGTCGTCGTCCTCCTGCTCGGCCTGCTGCTGGTCTTCTTCGTGCTGCCGGTGATCTGGCTGCTGCTGGCGCCGTCGAAGACCGCCGCACAGATCGTCAGCGACCCGCCCCTGTCGTTCGGCTCCTTCAGCCAGATCGGCGCCGCCTGGGACCACCTCACCGCGTTCCAGAACGGGGCGCTGCTGGTGTGGCTGAAGAACTCCGCGGTCTACTCCGGCGCATCGCTGCTGCTGACCCTGGCCACCAGCGTCCCGGCCGGCTACGCCCTGGCGCTGACGAAGTTCCGCGGCCGCAAGACGCTGCTGATGGTCACCCTGGTGACCATGATCATGCCGTCGGCGACCCTGGTGCTGCCGATCTTCCTGGAACTCAACAAGTTCCACCTGATCGGAACCGTATGGTCGATCATCCTGCCGTTCTCCTTCTACCCCTTCGGCGTCTACCTGGTCTACATCTACTTCGCGACCAGCCTCCCCCGGGACATCCTCGCGGCGGCCCGGATCGACGGCTGCTCGGAATGGCAGATCTTCACCCACATCGCGCTGCCGCTGGCCAAGCCGGTCATCGGGCTGGTCGCCTTCTTCAGCTTCGTCGGCAACTGGAACAACTTCTTCCTGCCCTACCTGGTCCTGCCCAACAGCAACGAGTTCCCGATCCAGGTCGGGCTGAACCAACTGCTCTCGTCCACACCCTCGTTCAACCCCGTCGCCGGCGCGGGCCTGAACATCACCATCCCGGAACTGGCACTGGCCATCATCGTGGCCATCCTGCCGGTCCTGGTCCTGTTCCTGTTCTCGCAGCGGACCCTGGTCTCCGGCATGCTCGCCGGTGCGACGAAGGAGTGAGCCCGCGCTTCGCCATTACTGAGGTTGTAGGCGTGGTGTCGTCATGGTGAGTCCGGTGCCGGCGAGGCATCCGTCGATGAGGTCGGGCCGGTACTGGACTTGGCGAAGGCCTCG